>CAWEOR010000005.1:0-608554 GCA_963810735.1 uncultured Solirubrobacteraceae bacterium | reverse complement strand
ATCGCCGCCGGCGGCAGCTCGCCCATCTCCGCCGCCGTGCGCTCGGAGGCGACGATGCGCGCCCCGTCCACGAGCTGGTTGCCGTAGCAGTGATCGCCGTTCGCGTGGGTGTTGACGAGCGTGTCGATCCGCGCCGCCGCCGGCGCAGCACGACGCATCGCCCGCAGCATCTCCTCGGTGAGCGCGAGGTCGTAGAGCGAGTCCACGAGCAGCGTGCTCTGGCCGTCCACCACCAGCCCGGCGTTGCTCCAGCCCCAGCCGCCGTCGGGCCGCAGGTACGCGTACAGGCCATCGCCGACCTCCTGGATGCCCTTGGCGTAGGCGCCCGCCATCTCGCCCACGCTATCCGAGCTCGTCCTCCTCCGCGCGCCAGCGCCGGTAGAGCGTCGGGAACTCCTCGCGCATCTCCGGCGTCATGTCCTCGCTCTGCAGGCCCCCGGTCAGGCGGATCGTCGCGCGCATCTGCTCGAGGTACTCCGTGCAGTGCTCGCAGCCCGCCAGGTGCGCCTCGAAGCGCCGGCGCTGCGAGCGCGACAGCGCCGCCCTCGAGATAGTCGGTGACCAGCTCGACCATCTCCTGGCAGACCAGCTCGCGGCGTCCCAGAACATCTCATGCACCCCCCAGTCGGCTTCCAGCGCCTGCCGCAGGTGGCTGCGCCCGCGGTGCAGCAGCACCCGCTGGTTGGCCTCGCTGATCTCCAGCACCTCGCAGACCTCGCGGCTGCTCAGCCCGTCGATGTCGCGCAGCATCACCACCTCGCGCTGGCGCGCGGGAAGCCCGTCGAGCGCGCGCCGATGTCGCTCCGCGAGCCCTTCCGCGAGCAGCCTGTCATCGGCTGTCCTCGACCCAGTGCTGCGGCGGCGACATCCACGCCCCCGACGCATCGAAGCGCGCGCGGTCGACCACCGGGCCGGCGTCTCCGATGGCCACGCTGCGATGCTCACGCACGCCGGTGCTCCTGGCGCGGTTGACGAGGATGCGCAGCAGCCAGGTGCGGAACGAGGAGCGCCCGGCGAAGCCGTCGATCCCGCGCAGCACGCCCAGCCAGGTGTCCTGCACGACCTCCTCGGCGACCGCGGTGCTCGACACGAGCGAGCGGGCGAGCCGCAGCATCGTGGCGTGATGGCGCGATACGAGCGTGCACGAACGCCTCTTGTCGCCGGCGCGCAGGCGTGCGACCAGCTCGCCGTCCGCGTCCACGCCTGCGATCGACGCTGCGCCTGCGGCAGCGGCACCAGGATCGCCGCGATCAACCCCAGGCGCACGGTGGGGGAGGGGGTCGAAGCTGACAGTCACAGCGCATGCCGTTCATTCGCCGGGCAGGCTACGGCGCCCGCGTGGGCGCCGCAACCTGCAGGGCGTGTCCGGTGGCTAGCCGGCGACGATGCCCTCGCCGCCGACGGCGCCGGGGACGGTGACTTCCCCGAGCTTGCTCAGTTCACCGTGCGCGCCCACGGCAAACTCGTCCACGTCGCCTTCCGCGCCCGTCTGGACGTAGAGGACGTGCCCGTCGCGGGTGGCCGTCGCGTCGACCGTGCCGCCTCCCGTGGTCGTGTCTCCCAGCAGCGCCAGCACCTGTCCGCCGGAGCTCTCCTGGAAGGCGCTCAGCGAGGCGCTGCCCGGGTTGGAGGTGAAGAAGTGCCCGCGCGCCTCCACCACCCAGCACGTGGCGATCTGTTCGGATGCCACCACGTCGAGCTGTTCGATCGTGCCGCTTTCGTCCAGCTTGAAGTCACCGAGCGCGCCCGCGCTCTCCGCCAGGATCAGGTGTTCGTCCTGGTCGAAGGTGATCGCGAAGGGAACGGCTTCCGGCAGCGGGTTCACGACGGGCGAGCCCGACAGCAGGCCGCCGGGGGCCACGGAGAACACGTCAACATCGTTGCCGTTGGCCTTGGTCGTGACGATCAACTGCGAGCCGCTCGGCGAGAACACGACGGTGCCGGGCGAGTGCGTGAACTGGGGCGTGGCCGTCGGGTTCAGGCCGAGCGGGCGCGCGGAGCCTGCGAGCGGCACGAGCCGGCCGGCCGCGACCTCGAAGCCCTGCACAGAGCCGCCTTCCAGGGCGTTCAGGACGTACACGAGGCCCTCGTGCACGGCGATGCTCACCGGAAACGTCCCGCCCGAGCCGATCACCTGGCGCAGCGCCAGCTTGTCGCCGATCACAGCGAACACCGACACCGTGTTGCTGCCCGCGTTGACCGCGTACAGCAGGCCGTTCGCACTGTCGTACGCGAGCGAGCCCTGCGACGCGAGGTGATCCACTTCGGAGCCTTCGAGCTGGCCGCCGAGACCGTCGGTGTCATAGACGCCGGCCTGTGTGAGCGTGCCTTCGCCGGAGCGGTCGTAGGCGACGATCTGGTTGCCCTTGAGGTTGTCGGTCTGGACGAACACCGCGTGCGAGGTCGGTGTCGCGAGCGCCGGGGTCGCGCCCACGACGCCGGCGAACAGCGCGGTCGCAGCGACGCTCGCCACACTGAGGCGTGAAATTGCTTTCATTGAACATGCTCCTCGGGGTTGGGGTGGACTTGCGAGATTCAGTCCGACCAGCCCGCGATGCGTTACAGCGTGCGCCTCAGAACAGGTGCACGGCCCGCTTGCTCGCGTGCGATCTGCTCGGGGCGGCGCTCGACAGCAACGGCGATGCGGCCATCGGCGCGAGTACGCCAGAGCGCACGTCTAGAGTCTAAGGCCGTGTCCGCCCCTTCCCCCGCCGCCGTGTCGGCCCCTGCGCCGGCCGGCGAGCCCGCCCCTCAGCCCCCGGGCGAGTTCGAGCCGAGCCCGCCCGCGGCCGTCGACCGCATCGCCAACGTGGTCGTGATGGTCGCTCCGCTCGCGCTCGTCGGCGTGGCCGCCTGGCGCGCGTGGGGCGGAGCCCTGCACTGGCAGGACCTGGTCGTGCTCGCGATCACCTACGCGCTCACCGGCCTCGGCGTGACCGTCGGCTTTCATCGCCTGCTGACGCACCGCAGCTTCCGTACGAGCCCGGCGCTGCGCGCGCTGCTGGCGGCGCTCGGCTCGGCGGCGGTCGAGGGGCCGGTGATCGAGTGGGTGGCCAACCACCGCAAGCACCATCGCTACTCCGATCAGCACGGAGACCCCCACAGCCCGCACGTCGACCATGGCAGCGGCTGGCGCGGGGCGCTCGCCGGCCTGTACCACGCGCACGTCGGCTGGATCTTCAACGGCGAGGGCCTGGCTGCGCGCGAGCGCTACGCCAAGGACCTGCTCGCCGACCCGGTCGTGTCTCTTCATCGACCGCACGTTCGTGGTGTGGGTGCTGGCCGGGCTGGCCCTCCCGTTCGCGCTGGGCTACGCGCTCACCGGCACGCTGGTCGGCGGGCTGACCGGCCTGCTGTGGGGCGGGGCGGTGCGCATGTTCTTCCTGCACCACGCGACCTTCTCGATCAACTCGCTGTGCCACTACTTCGGCCGGCGCACGTTCGCCACCGGCGATCAGTCGCGCAATCTCTCCTGGCTGGCGGTGCCGACGTTCGGCGAGGCGTGGCACAACAACCACCACGCCTTCCCCACCTCCGCCCGCCACGGCCTGCGCTGGTGGCAGCTCGACCCGTCCGCCTGGCTGATCCTAGCCCTGGAGCGCGTGGGCCTGGTGTGGGACGTCGTGCGCATCGCGCCTGCGCGCCAGCGCGCGAAGCTCGCGGACGGCGGCTCCTAGAGGCTTTTCTGCGCTCGGGCGGGCATTGGCCAGACGGCCAGTTGATCGCCACGAGCGTGCAGCGGGAGGAGTATCGTGGCTGCAGGAGAGCATCGGCGCCGACAAAGGGGAGAGAGATGTACGACTACGTGATCGTGGGAGCTGGATCGGCGGGATGCGTGCTCGCCAACCGCCTCAGCGAGGACCCCGACGTCAGCGTGCTGCTGCTCGAGGCAGGGCCCCCGGACACCAATCAGAACATTCACGTCCCGCTCGGCTACCTGCAGCTCCCGCGTACGGAGATCGACTGGGACTACTGCACGGCGCCCGAGCCCGAGTGCAACAGCAGGCGCATACCGCTGCCGCGCGGCAGGGTGCTCGGCGGCTCCTCCTCGATCAACGCGATGGTCTACATCCGCGGCAACCGCCGCGACTACGACGAATGGGGCGTCCCGGGCTGGTCGGCGGCCGACCTCGTGCCCTACTTCCTGAAGTCCGAGGACAACGAGCGCGGCGCCTCGCGCTGGCACGGCGCCGGCGGGCCGCTCCCGGTCAGCGAGGGTCGCTCGCGCAACCCGATGGCGAGCGCCTTCGTCGAGGCCGGCGTGCAGGCCGGGCCTCGCCCGCAACGAGGACTTCAACGGCGAGCAGCAGGACGGCGTCGGCCTCTACCAGGTGACCCAGCGCGGCGGCATGCGCGCGAGCACCGCCGTCGCCTACCTGCACCCGGTGAGCGAGCGCGCGAACCTCTCGGTGATGCCCTACATGCTCGTCGAGCGGGTGCTGTTCGAGGGCACGCGCGCGGTCGGCGTGCAGGCCAGCCAGCTCGGGCAGGTGCAGGAGCTGCGCGCCGAGCGCGAGGTGATCCTGTGCGGTGGCTCGTACAACTCGCCGCAGCTGCTGATGCTCTCGGGCGATCGGTCCCGCCGAGCACCTGACGATGCGCGAAATCGAGGTGCTGCTCGACCAGCCCGCCGTCGGCGAGAACCTCTCAGACCACGCCGGCGCATACGCCGTGTGGACCACGCCGGAGGAGGTCAGCCTGCTGCGCTGCGCTCGAGCCCGCAGGCGCTGCGAGGAGTACGAAGCCACGCAGACCGGCCCGTTCGCGTCGAACTTCGCGGAGGCCGGCGGTTTCGCGCGCGTCGCGCCGGACGCTCCCGCGCCCGACATCCAGTTCCACGTCGTGCCGATCCAGATCATCGACGAGGGCATGACCGACCCGGACGCCCACGGCATGCTCGGTCTCGCCGTGCCTGCTCACGCCCCACAGCCGCGGCAACGTGCGCCTGGCCTCCAAAGACCCGAGCGCCAAGCCGATCGTCCACCACTCCTTCTACACGGCCGGCGATGACATGCAGCGGATGATCGCCGGCATGCGCCTGACGCTCGACGATCTGCGCGCAGCCCGCGCTGGCGCCGTACTGCGTCGAGCCGTGCATCGGCGCCGACGGACGACAGCGACGAGGCGCTGCGCGAGCACTGATCGCGCGCACCACCTACTCGGTCTATCACCCCGTCGGCACCTGTCGCATGGGCACCGATGCTCAGGCCGTCGTCGACGCCGAGCTGCGCGTCAACGGCCTCGAGGGGCTGCGCGTGGTCGACGCGTCGGTGATGCCGATGGTGCCCCGCGGCAACACCAACGCGCCGACCATCGCCGTGGCCGAGCGCGCCGCCGACCTGATCCGCCACGGTCGCGCGGTCGCCGAGCCCAGCGCGGCGCTCAGCGCGGCGTGAGCGCGCACACGAGTAGGACCGCGGGCGCTGCACGCCGATGAACGCGGCTCCGCGCGCCATCCACCACCTCAGCTGCGGCACCCTGTGCCCGCGGGGCGCGCTCCTGGTCAGCGGCGAAGGCGGCCTGCGCGAGCGCGCGCGGCTCGTGTGCCACTGCCTGCTGATCGAGGGGGCCGAGGGCCTCGTGCTCGTCGACACGGGGTTCGGCCTCGACGACGTGCGCACCCCCCGCCAGCTCGGGGCCGTGTTCAACGCCATCCTCAGCCCGCGTCTGGAGGTCGCCGGCACCGCCATCTCCCAGGTCCGCGCGCTCGGCTTCGACCCTGGTGACGTGCGCCACATCCTCACCACCCACCTCGACCTCGACCACGCCGGCGGCCTGCCCGACTTCCCCGACGCCGAGGTGCACCTGCTCGGCCTGGAGCTGCGGGCCGCCATGCACCCGAGCTGGCGCGAGCGCACGCGCTACGTCGCCGCGCACTGGGCCCACGGTCCCCGCTGGGTCGAGCACGACCCTGGCGGGGAGGAGTGGTTCGGCTTCCAGAGCGTGCGCGTGCTGCCCGGCAGCGACGCCGAGATCCTGCTGATCCCGCTGATCGGCCACACGCACGGGCACACGGGCGTGGCGGTCCGACGGGGGGACGGCTGGCTGCTGCACTGCGGCGACGCCTTCTTCCACCACGGCGAGGTGGCCACGCCGCCCCACTGCCCGCGGGCGATCGCCGCGTTCGCCGCGCTCGACGAGGTCGACGGACGGCCCGGCGCGGCAACGTCGAGCGTCTGCGCGAGCTCGCCGCGCGCCACGGCGAGCGAGGTCGAGCTGATCTGCTCGCACGACGCCGGCTACCTCGATGCGGCACAGGCCAGGGCGCGCTCCCAGGCCGAGGCGCCTGCGTAGCCGCCGGGCCGCCTTCAGCTCGACGCCGCGTGGGCTTCGCGCACGAGGCGGCGCATGCCCCTGATCCAGCGTTCCGGGTCGGTGCCCTTGCGCGCCATGAACGTGGCGACGTTCTCGTGCGGCAGGATCAGGAAGCGCTCGTCGCGGATGCCCGCCACGACCGCCTCCGCCACGTCCTCCGGTTCGATCAGCCCGCCTGCCGACAGCGCCGCCGCGGCGGCCGCCTCCTGCATCCCGCGTTCGAGCATCGGCGTGCGCACCCCCTGCGGGCAGATGCACGACACGCGCACGCCCTGGTCCACGTATTCGATCGCCAGCCACTCGGCGAGCGCGACGGCCGCGTGCTTGGTGACGCTGTAGACGAGCGAGGAGACCTGCGTCAAAAGGCCGGCTGCGGAGGCGGTGTTGATCAGGTAGCCCTCGCCGCGCTCGAGCATCTCCGGCAGCAGCGCCCGCGAGGCCCACACGTGCGCCATCACGTTCACCCGCCAGGCTTCGTCCCACGAGTCGTCCGGCGCCTCCGGACCGCCGCCCATGCCGCCGACGCCGGCGTTCGAGACGAAGATGTCGATCGGCCCGTTGGCCTCGCTCGCCGCGGCGATCAGCTCGCGCACGCTGCCCTCGCTGCCGGCGTCGAACGCGACCGCCAGCGCGCTCGAGCCGACCTCCTCGGCGAGCGCACGGGCGCCCTCGAGCTCGCGGTCGGCGACCACCACCGCACGCGCGCCCTCGGCGGCGAAGCGTCGCACGAGCGCCCGGCCGATCCCGCCCGCGCCGCCGGTGACGACGATGTGCCTGTTTGCGACCTCCATAGCCCGTACCCTATGTCAATCATGGATGACGAAGGCAGCGCGAGGGGCATGGACGACCGGGCCCGCATGGGGTGAGCTTCGCTACAGCGTCGAGCTGGCGCGCCTGCTCGCCGACCCGCGCATGCGCTCGCCGCAACGGCGCGAGGACGCGGTGCCGGTGCTGCTGATCCCGGGCTTCATGGCCGGCGACGCGTCGCTCGGCGTGATGCGCGCATGGCTTCGCCGTCGCGGACATCCCGTGGCGATGAGCGGGATCCTCGCGAACGTCGACTGCGCCGGAAGCGGCGTTGGCCCGTCTCGAGGGCGCCTCGAGGAGTTCGCCGCCGAGCGCGGACGAGCGGGTGGCGCTCATCGGGCAGAGCCGCGGCGGCACGTTCGCACGCGTCGCTGGCCGTGCGCCATCCGGAGCTCGTGTGCGCGGCGGCGATGCTGGGATCGCCGGTGCTCGACGGTCTCGCCGTCTCGCCGCGGTGCTGCGCACCGTGCGCCTGATCGCCCGCCTCGGCGACCTTGGGGTACCGGGGGTGTTCTCGACCGACTGCCGCGACGGCGACTGCTGCACCGACTTCAGGGAGGACCTGGCCGCTCCGCTCGCGCCGGGCGTGGACGCCGTGGCCGTGTACTCGCGCAGCGACGGGATCGTCGACTGGCGCACGTGCGTCGACCCGTACGCCGAGAACGTCGAGATCGACTGCAGCCACTGCGGGATGTCGGTGCACCCGGCGGTCTACCGCGTGCTCGAGCAGACGCTCGAGGGCGTCGGCGAGGACCTGCTCGCCGCCTGAGCGTCGGCGGGCTCCAGACGGGCGCTCTTCTACGATTCGCCCACATGTCGCAAGTCGATGAGATGCTGCGCGCGGCTGGCGCGCGCGCGGGCGAGCGGCCGCTCCGGGGCTCGCCGCACGTCCGAGCCGCAGGCTCGCGGTGCTCACCTGCATGGACACCCGCATCGACGCGTACGCGCTGCTCGGCCTGCGGCGGGGCGAAGCGCACATCGTCCGCAACGCCGGCGGCCTCGTGACCGACGACGCGATCCGCTCGCTCAGCGCTTCCCAGCGACTGCTCGGGACCGAGCAGATCGTGCTCGTCATGCACGAGGGCTGCGGCCTGTGCGGGGCGAGCGACGAGGATTTCGCCCAGGCGCTCGCGCGCGACGGCGCGAACCCGACGTGGCGCCTCGGCGCCTTCTCAGACCTCGATGACGCGCTCCGAGGGGGGCTCGCGCGGCTGCGTGCGAGCCCCGAGCTGCCGGCGCGCGAGCACATCAGGGGCTTCGTGTTCGACCCCGAGACGGGCGCGTTGCGCGAAGTAGATGCAGTAGGCTGCCCTGCGCCATGCGCGCCGTCACCTTCCAGGCCCCCGGCGTCGTCAGCGTCGAGGAGCGCCCAGAGCCGGAGCTGATCGACGCCGACGACGCGATCGTGCGCATCGAAGCCTCCGGCGTGTGCGGCTCGGACCTGCACATCTTCCACGGGCGCGTGCAGATCGAAGCCGGGCTTCACGATCGGCCACGAGTACGTCGGCACGGTGCGTTGCCGCCGGCGACGCGGTCACGCGCGTGGCGGTCGGCGACCGTGTGCTCGGCTGCTTCCAGACCGCCTGCGGCACGTGCTGGTTCTGCCGGCGCGGCCTCTACCACCGCTGCGAGCACTCGCGCACGTTCGGCCACGGCGCCACGCTCGGCTCGCTGCAGGGCACGCAGGCGGAGATGACGCTCGTGCCGCACGCCAACCTCGTGCTGCGCCGCGTGCCCGAGGGTATGAGCGACGAGGTCGCGCTGTTCGCCGGCGACGTGATGGGCACCGGCTTTCA
This sequence comes from uncultured Solirubrobacteraceae bacterium, assembly GCA_963810735.1. Classification (GTDB taxonomy): domain Bacteria; phylum Actinomycetota; class Thermoleophilia; order Solirubrobacterales; family Solirubrobacteraceae; genus Palsa-744. The sequence continues at coordinate 599,636 of CAWEOR010000005.1, read as the reverse complement.
CGCGGTCGTCGAGAGCGGCCTGCAGCCCGGCGACGCGGTGGCCGTGCTGGGGCTCGGGCCAGTGGGGCTGTGCGCCGTGCAGGCCGCCCGCGCGGTGGGCGCGGCGCGGGTGCTGGCCATCGACAGCGTCCCCGAGCGGCTGGCCGTCGCCGAGTCCTTCGGCGCCGAGCCCGTGCACCTGACCGAGCAGGACGTCCGTCAGGCCGTCCGCGACGCCACCGAAGGCCGCGGCGTGGACGTGAGCATCGACGCCGTTGGCGACCCCAAGGTTCTCGACAGCGCCATCCGCCTGACGCGCCCGTGCGGGAGCATCCAGTGCATCGGCGTCTACGCCGAGCGCGCCGAGGTCCACATGGGGCTGCTGTGGCTGAAGACGCTCACCCTGCGCGGAGGGCAGGCGAACGTGATCGGCCACGTCGACCGCGTGCTCGCGCTGCTGTCCGCCGGCGTGCTCGACCCGAGCGCGCTCGTCACCCACCACATGAAGCTCGACCAGGCGCCCGAGGCCTACGCCGTGTTCGACCGCCGCGAAGCGCTGAAGGTCGTGCTCACACCCTGAGCCACGGGGTCAGTCGACCCAGTCGAGCGAGCGGCTGACGGCCTTCTGCCACTGGGCGTACTCGCGCTCGCGCTGTCCTCGTCCATGCTGGGCTCCCAGCGCCGCTCCTCCGACCAGCGCTCGCGCAGCTCGCGCTCGCCAGACCAGAAGCCGACCGCCAGGCCGGCGGCGAAGGCCGCGCCGAGCGCCGTCGTCTCGGTCACCGCGGGGCGGACCACGGGCACGCCGAGCACGTCGGCCTGGAACTGCATCAGCAGCTCGTTGGCGGTCATGCCGCCGTCGACGCGCAGCTCGCCGAGCGAGCGTCGGCGGCCTGCGTCGCACGGCGTCGACCACCTCGCGCGTCTGCCAGGCGGTCGCCTCGAGCGCCGCGCGGGCGATGTGGCCGGCGCGTGCGTAGGCGGTCAGGCCGACGATCACGCCGCGGGCGTCGTCGCGCCAGTGCGGGGCGAACAGCCCCGAGAACGCCGGCACGAAGTACACGCCGCCGTTGTCGGGCACGCTGCGCGCCAGCTCCTCGACCTCCGCCGCCGACGCGATCAGCCCGAGCCGGTCGCGCAGCCACTGCACGGCGGCGCCGGTCACCGCGATCGAGCCCTCGAGCACGTAGCTGGTGGGCCGTCGCGCGAAGCTTGGCGGCGACGCTCGTCAGCAGCGCGCGGCGAGCGCACGATCTCGCTCGCCGGTGTTGACCAGCAGGAAGGAGCCGGTGCCGTAGGTGTTCTTGGCCTCGCCGCGCGCGAAGCAGGTCTGCCCGAACAGCGCCGCCTGCTGGTCGCCGAGGATGCCGGCCACCGGCACGCCCCGCAGCGCGGTTGCACGCGGCCTCGCCGTAGACCTCGCTCGAGCGAGCGGATCTCGGGCAGCAGCGCGCGCGGGATGCCCATCAGCTCGAGGCTCGGCTCGTGCCAGTCGAGCGTCTCCAGGTCCATCAGCATCGTGCGGCTGGCGTTGGTCGCGTCGGTGGCGTGGACGCCGCCGTCGGCGCCGCCGGTGAGGTTCCACAGCAGCCAGTGTCCATCGTTCCGAAGGCCAGCTCGCCCTGCTCCGCGCGCTCGCGCGCGCCGGGGACGTGGTCGAGCAGCCACGCGATCTTCGGCCCCGAGAAGTACGTCGACAGCGGCAGGCCGACGCGCTCGCGCAGGCGGTCCGGGCCCTCTTCGCCGGCCAGCTCGCGCACGAGCGCGGCCGGTGCGCGTGTCCTGCCAGACGATCGCGTTGTGCAGCGGCTCGCCCGTCTCGCGGTCCCAGACCACCGTCGTCTCGCGCTGGTTGGTGATCCCGATCGCCGCGACGTCGCCCGGGCCTCGCGCCGCGCGCGCGAGCGCGCCCGTCGATCACCTCGCGCGTGCGCGCCAGATCTCCGCGCGTCGTGCTCGACCCAGCCCGCACGGGGGTGGATCTGCTCGTGCTCGCGCTGGTCGAGTGCCGACGATCCGGCCGTCCGGTCGAACAGGATCGCACGCGTGCTGGTCGTGCCCTGGTCGATCGCCGCAACGTAGCTGGCCACGGCCTCACCCTACGCCGGGCGTGCGTAGAATAGGCTGCTCGTCGCACAGCACGCGCCCGTAGCTCAGTGGTCAACGGTTCTCTTCGGGGAGCCAAAGAGCAGCGGTCTTTCAAGCCGCAGGCCGAGGGTTCGATTCCCTCCGGGCGCATCCTGTTGTGTCTCGGGACATGCTGGACACATGTCTCGGGACATGGTAGACGCGTGTCCGAGTGCGAGACACGCTGGCCGAGCGCGCGACACTGGGATGGCTGCAGGCCGGTCGGTGGGAGGATGTGGGCATCGCCGACCGTCTGGCAGATGCCTTCGCCGCGGCGGCGCAGCGCACCGGCGCGGATCTGATCGCCGCCTCGGCGCGCACCGCCGAGCACGCAATCGGCTCATCCGAGCCGTGGGTGACGGGGTTCCGAGCCTCGATGCGCCCGCTGCCGTTTCACCCGAATGCAGCCGGGATGCAGGCGGTCGCCGACGCGATCTACCGTCACGTGACGAGCTGACGGCCCTTCACGAAGCGCGGACCAGTTTCCGGCGGCTGCCAGCGGTCCTCGACCTCGAACATTTGTCGCGCTGCACGCACGCCACAGGCGCTGCAGCTCGGAACTGGCGATAGGGGGGCGAGGGTAGCAAGAGAGGGCGCCGGGACCAACGTCCCGGGCCTCACGCGCAGAGTGCTCGCGCCTGTCGAGGTTCGCGAGAAACTACGAAAGGGTGCAAATGCTTGGATCAGGCCGGCGTACGCATGCAGCGGTGCTAGCGGCCCTCGGTGTCGCGTTCACAGCCGCGACGGCGACGCCCGCGTGGGGGAGCTCCTTCGGAGAGACCGCGTGGGGCTTCAACCGTGGTGGGCAGCTTGGCGATGAAAGCAACGTCCCCAGCGACGTGCCGGTCGTGGTGAAGGGGTTGAGCGGAGTGGTGTCCGTCTCCGGCGGTGGTGACAACAACCTGGCGCTGCTGAGCAACGGCACGGTCATGGGCTTCGGCGTCAACGGCGTGGGCGAGCTGTGCGACGGCACTCACATCAAAGCCGACGTGCCGGTGCAGGTCGGTGGCGTGAGCGAAGCGGTGGCGGTCGCCGTCGGCGGCTACGACAGCCTGATGCTGCTCAGAAACGGAACGATCATGGACTGCGGCGGCAACCACTACGGGCAGCTCGGCAACGGCACCATGGGCGGCGACTTCAACGTGGCCAGGCCGGTGCCCGGTCTGAACGGCGTTACCGCGATCGCAGCCCAGGGGGACACCAGCCTGGCGCTGCTGAGCAACGGCACGGTGATGGCATGGGGCAAAAACGACGCTGGACAGCTCGGCGACGGCGGCAGCAGCGCGAGCGCTGTGCCCGTTGCGGTCAGCGGACTCCACAACGTGGTCGCGATCGCTGCGGGACGCAAATACAGCCTGGCGCTGCTGAGCAACGGCACGGTGATGGCCTGGGGCGGCAACGAAGCCGGCCAGTTGGGCGATGGCGGCACCACCGCGACCAACACGCCCGTCCCCGTACGGGGCCTGAGTGAAGTCAGCGCCATCGCCGCCGGCACCTCCAGCCTGGCGCTGCTGCGCAACGGCACGGTGATGTCGTGGGGTGAAAACCGTTACGGTCAACTCGGGGACGGCAACATCGCGAACAGCGATGTGCCGGTGCCGGTGAGCGGCCTGCACGGGGCGAGCGCCGTCTCCGTGGGCTCCGGCTTCGATCTGGCGCTGCTCGGCGACGGCGTCGTCATGGGTTGGGGCGCAAACTTCACCGGGCAGCTCGGGGACGGCAACACGGTCGACACCGATCTCGCGGTGCCCGTCAGCGGGCTCACGGAAGTTGTCGGGATCGCGGCCACCAGTGGCAACGACAGCTTCGCCTACGGTCCGTCGATGCCCTCGGTCACGGGCCCCGTCATCAGCGAGCTGTCCGCGAAACAGGGACCGGCGTCCGGTGGCGCGGTCCTCACCATCACCGGCAGCAACTTCACGGGAGCCACCGCGGTCAAGTTCGGCTCGACGAACGCCGCGAGCTTCACCGTGAGCTCAGCCACGTCGATCACAGCAGTGTCACCCGCCGAGCCGGTGGGGCGCGTGAACGTGAGCGTGACCACGCCGAGCGCAACCACCGACCTCCAGGGAGTCGACGGCTACCTGTTCAGGCCGTCGATCGCGCGGCTGGCTCCCAGCAGCGGCCCGCCCTCCGGGGGCAGCGCGGTGACGATCACGGGCGCAGGGTTCATCCCCGGGCGCAGCGGCACGAGCTTCGAATTCGGCGCGACGAGGTCCACGAGCGTGGACTGCACCTCCACGAGCACCTGCCTGGTCGTGGCTCCCGCGCACGCCCCGGGCGTCACGCAGGTGGTCGCGTTCGTGGGCGGGGTGGGCTCGGCGCAGACGTCCGTCAGCAAGTTCACGTACCGCTGATCGAGGCGGGCGGGGCGCCGGCCGCAGGCCGCCGCCCCGCCAGCCCCGCTGCCCGCTCCGCCCCCGGGCGAGGGCCTGCCTGCACCGGCGATCTGGGTGTGGGTGCTCGCCCGAGCGGCTCGCGGGGTGGCCCCGGCGGGCGGTGGGCGCGTTGCCACGGGGTCCCCTCCCGTGCGCGCATGTCAATACACGAAAGTTGAGTTGACATCCTGCGTAAAACCTGATTTATATGTCGGTGGCGGGAGATGCCCCGCCGACTCGATGAAGGGATGGGATGATGCGCTTTGGGTCAAGCACGAGGCGAGACCGGATGCCCGAGGGACGCGGCGGCACGGGGACGGCGCCGGGCGATGACCGCGGCCCTGGCCTGGCAACCGGGGAGTGCACGGCCGCCCGGCGGGGGACGGCAGTATGGAGATGAGGCCGCTCGCGTGTCACGAGCAGCGGATGCTCCGTGCTCTGCACGGCCGCTGGCCCTACCGGCGCTCGCACTGCCGGCACGATCTCCATTGGCTCGTGCGGGTGCACTCGCAGGGATGCTGGTGCGCGAACGGACGCGCTCACTCGATGCTGGGCCTGCGCGTTTGCAGCCGCCGCCCGCAGGGCGGTTGAGGAGAGGGGTTCGGGGCCTGTCCTAGCTACCGGCCCGGGACGGGGGACGGGCCGGTAGGGACAGGTGCTGGCTGGCAGGGTTGGGCTCGTCGACGGCGTCCGCTCGCAGCGCGTGATCGCCGATCGCCTCGATCAGCTGCGGCCAGGCGGCGCGCGGCAGGTCGTGGCCCATGCCCTCGATCATCAACAGCTTCGCCCCCGGTATCGCGCGGGCCGTGGCCCGCCCGCCGGAGGGCGCGACCAGACGATCCGCGCTGCCGTGGATCACGAGGGTCGGCGCGGTGATGCGCTGCAGCTCCGGCGTGCGGTTCCCGGACGCGATGATCGCCGCGAGCTGACGGCCCGGCCCCCTGGGGTCGTGGTCGCGGTCGTAGCTGACGCCCGCGAAGGCTCGCAGGTCATCGGTGTCGCGGGGCAGGCCCGGCGAGCCCACGGCGGCGTGCACGCGTTCGATGTGCGCGATATACGCGTCCCTGCCGCGCGGTGCTCGGCCCAGAAGGATCGGATACGTGCGCAGCGCCGGCTGGCCGTTGCGCATGCTGCCGGTGTTGGACATGATCGACACCAGCGAGCGCACCATGCGGGGATGGCGCGCCGCGAGCACCTGGGCGATCATGCCGCCCATCGACGCGCCGATGACATGTGCCGGCGCGAGCTCGAGCGCGCGCAGCAGGCCGACCGCGTCGTCGGCCATGTCTCCGAGCGTGTAGCTGGCCGCCCGGCGCGAGCGGGTGAGCAGCTGGGCGGTGGTGGGCGGCCGGCCTGCGACGTGCGTGGAGCGCCCGACGTCGCGGTTGTCGAAGCGGATCACGTACAGGCCGCGTGCGGCCAGGCGCCCGCAGAACTCCTCCTGCCAGGCGACCATCTGCGTGCCCAGTCCCATGATCAGCAGCGCGGTCGGATTCGACGGCTCGCCGAAGGTCTCATAGCAGAGCGTGATACCCCGGCCCACGTCGCAGAACTGCTCGGACACGATCGGCGAACTCTACCGATACCCGGGCCTCGGCCATCGCTGATCGTTAGTAGGATCGCTGGCAATGGCGGCTTCACCGCAGTCGACCCGGAGCCCCGTCCGCGAAGGCGACGGCCAGGCCGGCGCCTCGGTGCTCGAGCAGGCAGAGATCGCCCGCCTGTCGATCGACACCATCCGTGCCCTGTCGATGGACGCGGTGCAGAAGGCCAACGCCGGCCACCCCGGGACGGCGATGGCGCTGGCGCCGCTCGGGTACGTGATCTTCAAGCGCTTCCTGCGGGCGAACCCGGCAGACCCGCAGTGGCCGGATCGCGACCGCTTCGTGCTCAGCGCGGGCCATGCGTGCGTGTTGCAGTACTCGCTCCTGCACCTCACCGGCTACGACCTCGGGCTGGCCGACCTGGAACGTTTTCGCCAGTGGGGGTCGCGCTGCCCCGGGCATCCCGAGCGTGGTGACACCCCCGGCATCGAGATCACCACCGGCCCGCTGGGGCAGGGCTTCGCGAACGCCGTCGGGATGGCCATGGCCGAGCGCTTCCTGGGCGACCGCTACAACCGTCCGGGGCACGACGTCGTCGACCACCACGTCTACGCGATCTGCTCGGACGGCGACATGATGGAGGGGATCAGCCAGGAAGCGGCGTCGGTCGCGGGCAACTTCGCGCTCGGCAAGCTGGTCATCTGCTACGACGACAACCACATCACGATCGACGGCAGCACGTCGATCTCCTTCGACGCCGAGAACCACTGCGACCGGCTCGCCGCCGACGGTTGGCATGTGCAGCGCGTCGAGGACTCAGAGGACCTCGACGCGCTCGAGGCGGCGATCGCGGCCGGACGCGACGAACCCGAGCGCCCGTCGTTCATCGCGATCCGCTCCCACATCGCCTTCCCGGCTCCGCACGCGGTCGACACGGCCAAGTCCCACGGTGCTCCGCTCGGCGAAGACGAGGTGCGGGCGACAAAGCAGGTGATGGGCTTCGACCCCGACCGCAGGTTCTGGGTCGACGAGCGCGTGTACGCGCACATGGCCCTGAAGTCGGCGGGCGAGCAGGCGCAGGCGCAGTGGAGGGGGCGCTTGGCGCCGTGGCGTGAGCAGCTCCCCGAGCTGGCGCAGGACTGGGATCGAGCGTGGGCGGGGCAGCTGCGCGACGGCTGGCGGGAGTCGCTGCCGACGTTCAGCGCGGGCGAAGAGCTCGCCACGCGCGCGGCCGGCCAGAAGGTTATGGCCGCGTTCTCGGAGTTCGCGCCGACGATGATGGGCGGCGCAGCCGATCTGGTCGAGTCGACCAAGACCGTGTTCCCCGGGGGGGGCGAGTTCTCACCCGTGCACGCCGGGCGCAACGTCCCGTTCGGCATCCGCGAGCACGCGATGGGGGCGATCGTCAACGGCGCCGCGGCCCACGGCGGGATCGTCAAGCCCTACGGCTCCACCTTCCTGATCTTCTCCGACTACATGCGCGGCGCGGTGCGCCTGTCGGCGCTGATGCGACTGCCGGTCCTGTGGGTGTGGACGCACGACTCGATCGGGCTCGGCGAGGACGGCCCGACCCACCAGCCGGTCGAGCAGTACGCGGCGCTGCGGGCGATCCCCGAGCTGTGGGTGATCCGGCCGGCTGACGCCAACGAGACCGTCGTCGGCTGGCGTGTCGCGCTCGAACGCGACGACGGGCCGGTGGCGCTGCTGCTCTCGCGGCAGGGCATCCCCGTGATCGACCGCGACCGGTTCGCGGGCGCGGACGGCCTCGAGCGCGGCGGCTACGTGCTGTGGGACTCGGCCGCGCAGGAGCCCCCCGAGATCGTGCTGATCTCCACCGGCGCCGAGGTCCCGCGCACGCTCGACGCCGCCCGGCAGCTCGCCGACGGCGGCGCCCGCGTGCGCGTCGTGTCGATGCCGTGCATGGAGCTCTTCGAAGCCCAGTCGCAGGACTACCGCGACCAGGTCCTGCCCCCCGCGGTGAGGGCGCGCCTGGCGGTCGAGCCGGGCGCGAGCATGAGCTGGTGGAAGTGGGTGGGCAGCGACGGCCAGGTGCTCGGCCTCGATCGCTTCGGCGCGTCGGCGCCCGGTAGTACCGTGTTGCAGGAGTTGGGGTTCGGCGTCGAGAACATCCTCGCGCGCGCTCGGGCCCTGCTCCAATCGAGCCAGTGAGAGGAGACCAGATGTCCCCCGATCAGGGACCCCTACAGCAACTGTCGGCCCTCGGCCAGAGCGTGTGGGTGGACTTCCTCTCGCGCGAGTCGATCCGCGGCGGACACCTGCAGCAGTTGATCGACGACTGCGCGGTCGTCGGCGCCACCTCCAACCCGACGATCTTCCAGAAGGCGATGAGCGAGGGCAACGCCTACGACGAGCAGTTGCACGAGCTTCGGGGCGGCACCGCGGCTGACGCCTTCTGGGCCCTGGCCGAGCAGGACATCAAGGACGCCTGCGAGGTCTTCCGCGCGGTGTGGGAGGCCAGCGGACGGCGCGACGGCTACGTGTCGCTCGAGGTCGATCCGCGGCTGGCCTACGACACGCTGAAGACGTTCCGCGAAGCGATCAACCTCCACGAGACGGTCGACCGCCCCAATCTGATGGTCAAGATCCCGGCCACCAAGCCGGGGCTGGCGGCGATCGAGGACGTGATCGCCGAGGGGCGCTCGATCAACGTCACGCTGATCTTCTCGCTGAGCCGCTATGCGGAGGTGGCGGAGTCCTACGTCCGCGGGCTCGAGCGCCTGGTCGCCGAGGGGGGCGACCCGAGCGCGGTGGCGTCGGTCGCCAGCTTCTTCGTGTCGAGGATCGACACCGAGGCCGACAGGCGCCTGCAGGAGCTCGTACCCACGCAGCCGGACGCGCAGCGACTGCAGGGCAAGCTCGCGATCGCCAACGCGAGGCTCGCCTACCGCCACTACCTGGAGGTGTTCTCCGGGCCGCGCTGGGAGTACCTCGTCGGCAAGGGCGCCACCCCGCAGCGCGTGCTGTGGGCATCGACCTCGACCAAGAACCCGGCATACCCGGACACGCTGTACGTGGATGAGCTGATCGGCCCGGACACCGTAAACACGATGCCCGAGGAGACGATCGAGGCCTACCAGGACCACGGCGTGCCCGCGGCGCGCCTGCAGAGCGCGATCGCCGAGGCCGAGCAGGTGTTCGAGGACCTCGAGCGGGTGGGGGTCGACTACGAGGACGTGACGGACACGCTCGAGCGCGAGGGAGTCGAGAAATTCTCCGAGTCCTTCGATCAGCTGCTGGCCGCACTGGGCGCAAAGCAGGAGTCGCTCGCGCCAGCCTGAGCACGGCGGCCGCGAGCCGCTGGCCGCGTGTCAGCGGTCGCGGGCTGCCGCGGCGGCCGGCGGCGGGTAGGGCAGCGGCACGAGCACGCGAATCGCCAGCGGCCCCGACGGGAAGGCCTGGGCGGTGACGGTGAACACACGGAACGAGCGCCCTTCGTGCCGATAGGCGCCGCTGGCGGGGACTTCGGCGAGCCCGGGGCCGGGCGTGGCGCCGAGGCTGTCCTTGACGAGCTGCGGATGCGCGGGGTCCATGTACATCAGCACCTCCAGGCCCGCCAGGCGCCTGGCCAGGCGCAGGTAGCCTTCGTCGTCCTGGATCGAGAGCGTGAGCGTGCCGATCGTACGCCCTCGCAGGCGCAGCGGCGCGCTGACGGGCGCGAGCACGTACGGGCCGCCGACGTCCGAGAGCAGCTTTCCGTCCGTGCTCACGCGCAGACGCACGATGTGCTCGTTGAGCAGCGCGTCGATCGCGAGCCTCGCGGCTTCCGGTTCGTGGTTGGCGACCGCTTCCAGCAGCGCCTTGTTGCGCTGCACGCGCCGCACCTGGATCTGCGCGCTGCGGCCGATCTCGGCGGTATAGATCAGTTCGGCCACGCGCCTTAGCGTGTTCACCGCGGTGTTCTCGGGGGTCGACCCGCACAGCGACGCGACCGTGCGCGTCGGCATCAGCAGGTAAACGCGCAGGCCCCCGGCCGGGTACGCGGCCACCGGAAACGACGTGTACTCGTAGGGGACGCCCGCACGCGTGAGCTTCCCCGCGTCGGGCAGCACGCGGGCCGGGAGCGCGGGGGAGCCGCCGACGCTGCGCGCGTTCTCGCGCAGCGCGACCAAGCCCTGGGTGATGCCGCCGGCCTCAGTGAGGAAGCCGTTGTCCGCCCACACGCTGGCCACGTAGCTCGCGATCGGCGCCCCGTTCGCGCCCGTGAGCGTCCCGTGCAGCGGCGCGAGCGCCGGGCCCCCGACGTCGACGAACGTCTGGCCGCCGCGCATGACCGTCACGTTGGTCATGTGCCCGGTCGCGAGCAGCGCCCGCGCGGCCGCGCGCGCCGCGCTGCGTTCGCCGCGTTCGACCGCAGCGCGCAGCGCCACGGAGTTCGCGATCAGGTACTCGGCGCTGGCCGTCCGTTCGCTGGCCACGCCCTCGCGGTACACGCGTTCGAGCACCGTCGTGAGCGTGCCCAGCACGGCGCTGGTACACACCGCGGGGACGCTCGGCGGCGGCGGCACGGCGGCGCTCACGTTCGCGGCCGGCGCGGCGTCCAGCGTGGAGCCGCAGCCGGCGAGCACGGTGAGGCTCGCGAGCGCCGCCACACCGATCGGGCCGTGGCTGCGCAGCGCACGGCCAGCCACCCGCAGGCGGCCGGCCAATCGCGAGCGGCGAACGGCAGTCGGCGTCTCCACACTCCCAACCATCCTGCGTCATCCTAAGTTCTCGCTAACTGCGGGGGCGGGCTCCCTCGGCGTCACTTCGGATAGGGTCGCGGCGGTGCCACTCGCGCTCATCACCGGCGCCTCCACCGGTATCGGACGGGCGACGGCGCTGCAACTGGTGGCCGGCGGATGGACGGTGCTCGCGGGCGTGCGCGATCCGAGCGCCGGCACGCGCCTGAGCGCCGACGCCCGCGCCCCCGAGCGCCTGATCCCGCTGACGCTGGACGTCACCGACGCGGCGCACATCGCCGCCGCCGCAGAGCGCGTCCGCGAGCAGGCCGGCCCCGCGAGCGCGTCCCCGCACGGGCGGCTCGACGCGCTCGTCAACAACGCCGGCATCGGGGTGGGTGGCCCGCTGGAGCTGATCTCCGGGGAGGACATGCGCAGGCAGTTCGAGGTCAACGTGTTCGCCCAGGTGGCGGTCATGCAGGCGCTGCTGCCCGCGCTGCGTGAGGCGCGCGGGCGGATCGTGTTCGTATCGTCGATCGGCGGCCGCGTGGCGACGCCGTTTCTGGGATCGTACGCCGCGTCCAAGCACGCGGTGGAGGCGCTCGCCGACGCCTTGCGGGTGGAGCTGCGCAGCTCTCACGTGCAGGTTGCGCTGGTCGAGCCGGGCGCCGTGGCGACGGAGATCTGGGACAAGGCGCGCAGCGACGCCGACGACGTCGCCATTCCGCCGGAGCTCCAACAGCAGTACGGCAAGGTGCCCGCGGCGATGCGCAAGCTGATCGAGCAGACAGCGGGCCGCGCCGTCGCCCCCGAGCTCGTGGCAGCGACGATCGAGCGGGCGCTGGGCGCGCGGCGGATGCGCTCGCGCTACGTGGTGGGCACCGACGCAAAGATCCAGCTGCTGCTCAGCCGCGTGCTCCCCGACCGCGTGTTCGACCGGGTGCTCATGCGGGTGATCGGGCTGTAGGGCCGCCGCCGGCTGTGGGGGGGCGCGGCCGTGCGCCGCCGCCCGGCGGGCGTGTCGTGGAGGTGCCGAAGCGGGGATGGCCCGGTCGGCACGCGGTTAGGATGGGATGTGTGCCCGACGCTCGACACGCGTCCATCCCGGCGCCGCCGTCGGAACGGGGCGCGTGGCTGCTCGCCTGCTCACTCGGGGCGCTGGGACTTGCCGTCCTGATTGCGGTGCTCACCGGCGTGGTGGGCGCCACCACGAGCACGGTGGCGCCGCCGCCGGTGCTGGTCTCGGCCGCGACGCCGGTGCCCGCCGCGCATCTCGCGGGAGCGCTCTCGCCCGCCAGCGCGGCCGGCCCCGGCGCGATCGTCGCCCGGCCGACGCCGCAGCAGCAGCGTCTGGACGCGCAGCGTCTGCTGGCCCCGACCCAGGTCCACATCTCCAGGCGCTGGATGGAAGGCTTCTACCCGATCTACGCGACCGCGCAGAGGACCTTCGGCGTCAACTGGCTGCTGATCGCCTCGATCCACAGGCAGGAGAGCGCCTTCTCGACCGCGCAGAGCACCTACCAGGGCCTGAACTTCGCGCACTGCTGCGGCGGGCCGATGCAGTTCAACGTGACCAACGGTCCGGTCACGACCTGGGACCTGGTGGCGGACTCCTACGTGTACGGCAAGCGCCCGGCTCGCTACGACCACATGACGAGCACGCACCCGTCGATCTACGACGACTTCGACGCGATCATGGCCGCCGCGCATCTGCTGTCGGCGGACGGAGCCGAATACGCGCTGAACGACTCCGCCTGGTGGGCCGCCTACGACTACTACGGCCACGATGCCACCGGCGTGAGCTACGCCGACGAGGTGCTGGCGCGCGCGATCGGCTGGTCCCAGCACGGCTTCTGCATCAACTGCGGCGTGGAACCGGCGATGGTGCAGGCCGTGTACGCGGCGTACGGCGCGCCCGTGCTCGCGGCGCTCGAGGCCGAAGAAGCCAAGCCCGCGACCACCACCGTGCCGCGGCCCAAGCCGCAGGCGAGCACCGCTGCGCTCAGGCCGCGGGCCTGAGTCTCAGCCGCGGGCGGGCAGCTGCTGCACCGACCAGGCGTTGCCGTCTGGGTCGCTGAAGAACACGAACGAGCCCCACGGGAACTCCTGCACGTCGCTCACCTCCACGCCGCGGGCGGCCAGCTCCTCGTGCGCAGCGTGCGCGTCGGGGACGACCAGCTGCAGCCCCCGCGCGGAGCCGGGTGCGGCGTCGGTGATGCCCGTGCCGAACGCGATCGAGCACGCCGAGCCGGGCGGGGTGAGCTGCACGAAGCGCAGGCTGTCGTCGACCTGGCGATCGTGTTCGGCGACGAACCCCGCCTGCTCGGTGTAGAAGGCCTTGGCGCGATCCACGTCGCTGACGGGCACCGACACCAGCTCGAGCTTCCAATCCATGTGTTCGTTCCTTTCGTGCGTGGCTTGCTTGACGCGCTCCAGGCTATGGAGCATTGCGGCCTGATTCTGTCCGCAATTGTCAGGAACATGGCAGGCGTGGTGAGCAAGTCGGCGGAGGCGAGGCGGCGGTGACCGAGGCAGGGACCGCGGCGGGGCGGCTGCTGAGCCTGCTGTCGCTGCTGCAGGCGCGGCGCGAGTGGCCCGGGCCCGAGCTCGAGGCTCGCCTGGGGGTGTCCGCGCGGACGGTGCGCCGGGACGTGGAGCGCCTGCGTGAGCTGGGCTACCCGATCGAGTCGACGAGCGGACCGGCGGGCGGCTACCGCCTGAGCGCGGGCACGGCGATGCCGCCGCTGTTGCTCGACGACGAGGAGGCGGTGGCGGTGGCGATCGCCCTGCGCACCGCCGCGCGCTCAGCGGTGACGGGGATCGAGGACACGGCGCTGCGCGCGCTGGTCAAGCTGGAGCAGATCCTGCCTGCGCAGCTGCGCCGGCGCGTGCAGGCGATCACCGCGTCCACATCTGCCCCGGCGACCCTCGGTGACCCCGGCGTGGACGCAAGGGCGCTGACGCTGCTGGCGCTGGCGTGCCGCGAGCGCGAGCTGGTGCGCTTCGCGTACAGCGGGCGCGAGGGCGCGCGCACCCGTCGCGTGGTGGAGCCGCACGCGCTCGTGGCGCTGGGTCGGCGCTGGTACCTGGTGGCATGGGATCCCGGCCGCGGCGCCTGGCGCACCTTTCGCGTCGACCGCCTGGCGCAGGCCAGGCTGCACGGGCGGCGCTTTCAGGTGCGGGCGATCCCGGGCGCGGACCCCGCGGCGTTCGTACGCCGCGGCATCAACGCACTGAGCAGCCGCTACGAGGCGATCGTCACCTACGAGGCCTCGGCCGAGCGCATGCGCGAGCGCCTGCCGGGCGGCTGGGGCGCGATCGAGGCGCTGGACGAGCACCGCTGCGTGTATCGCACGGGCGATGACGATCTCGAATGGCTGGCACTGCGGATCGGCCTGGCCGGCGCGGACTTCAGCGTCGAGGGTCCGCCCGAGCTGCATGCCACCCTGGCCGTCATCGCGCGGCGCCTGCTCGCCGCGGGCGAGGCCGTCAGGCCGCGGCGGCCTGCGTGAGCAGCTCGCCGGCCACGCGATCGGTCGCGCCAGCGGTGCCGCCGAGCAGCCGCCGCGAGAGCTGGGCGCGGCGGAAGTACAGCGGCGCGTCGTGCTCCCAGGTGGCGCCGATGCCGCCGTGCACGGAGATCATCGTGCGGGCGGCGTCGTCGAGCGCCCGCCCGGCGACCGAGCGCGCGGCATTGGCGGCGAGCGCGAACTCCTGCGGCGCCCCGTTTCGCGCCCAGCCCGCGTAGTACAGCAGCGAGCGGCCGTTCTCGAGCTCGCGCAGCACCTCGGTGAGGGCGTGCTTGACGGCCTGGTAGGAGCCGATGGCGCGTCCGAAGGTGAAGCGCTCCTTGGCGTACGCGACGCTCACGTCGAGCGCCGTCTCGACGCTGCCGAGCGACTCGGCGGCGATCAGCGCCTGCGCCAGGTGCCAGGCGCCGACGAGCGACTCCTCGGGGCAGTCGAGCACCACGGCGGGCGCGTCCTTCAGCGTGACGTTGCCGAGTGAGCGGGTGGCGTCGTAGCGGGTGACCGCTTCGACCTCCACGCCTGGTGCATCCGCGAGCACGGCCACGCCCAGCGCGCTGCCGTTCTCGTCCACCGCCACGCCGACGAGCACGTCGGCACCGGGAGCGTCGGGCACGAACGCAAAGCTGCCGGTGAGCGCCACCCGACCGTCCGCGCCCACGGCGCCGGCGCTCGGCAGCGAGCGGCGCCCGAAGCCGAAGGCGGGGTCGCCGCTCCACTGCTCGTGCACGTCGTCGGGCGGCTCGCAGGGCAGGTAGGCCGCTCGCCGCTCGCCGCTGGCCAGCTCGGCCATGAACTCGGCCGCGTTCGGCGAGTCGCCGAGGATGGCCGTGGCGGGCAGGTGGCCGAGCAGCGGCACGTCGGCGAGCACGCGCCCGCACTCGCCGAGCACGAGCATCGCGTCGAACGCGTCCAGCCCGGCGCCGCCGTGGGCTTCGTCGATCAACAGGCCCGGCCAGCCGGCCTCGCAGGCGGTGGGCCACAGGTCGGGAAGCGCGTTCTCGTCGCCGTCGAGCGCCTCGCGGGCGGCTGCGACGGTCTTGAAGCGCGAGAGCGCGCCGCGGGCCGCCTCGCGCAGGAACACCTGCTCGTCTGAGAGTGACAGGTTCATGTCGACGCTCCTTCTGTAGTGCTCGACCGGCTCACGCCGCCGCTCCTTCCTTGGAGCGCAGCTCGGAGAACGGGATGCCCTTGTCGAGCCGCGGCTCGGGCGGCAGCCCGAGCACGCGCTCGCCGATCGTGTTGCGCAGGATCTCCTCGGTCCCGCCGGCGGACTTCAGGCCGGGCAGGAACGAGATCATGTACGCCCACTGACTGTCCTCGTCCAGCGCGTCCGGACCGAGCACGTCGGCGATCAGATCGCCGGCCTTGATCGCGCCACTGACGATCGTGACCTTCGCGAGGCCGGACTCGGGGCCTGGTACCTGTCCCTTCTGCAGGGCGGTCAGCGTGCGGTAGCCGGTGAAGCGGACGGCCAGCAGTTCGCTGGCGATCTCGCCGAGCTTGTGGCGCACCTCGGGGTCGCGGCGGGCGTGCTCGTCGGCGGCGATCGCGGCGGCGAAGCGGGTCGAGTTGTAGCCCATGCCCTCGCTGCCGAGGCCGATGGTCACGCGCTCGAACATCAGCGTGGTGAGCGCGGTGCCCCAGCCGTTGCCGACGCCGCCTACCACGGCGCCCTCGTCGAGCGTCACGTCGTCGAAGAAGACCTCGTTGAACTCGGCCTCGCCGGAGATCTGGCGCAGGCCGCGGACCGTCACGCCGTCCGCGTCCATGGGCACGATGAACATCGTCAGGCCCTTGTGCTTGGGAACGTCGGCGTCGGTGCGTGCGAGCAGCAGCCCAAAGGAGGCGAACTGCGCGTTCGTGGTCCACACCTTCTGCCCCGACAGGCGCCAGCTGCCGTCCTCCTGTTGGCGCGCGCGGGTCTGCACAGCTGCGAGATCGGAGCCGGCGGCCGGCTCGGAGAACATCTGGCACCAGACCTCGTCGCCGTGGAGCATCGGGCCGAGATAGCGGGACTTCTGCTCCTCTGAGCCGTGGGCGATGATCGTCGGGCCGAGCATGCCGACGCCGATCGCGTCGAGGATCCCCGGCACTTTGGCCTTGCCGATCTCCTGGTTGCAGATCACCTGCTCGATCGGGCCGAGTCCCTGTCCGCCGTACTCCTTCGGCCAGGTCACACCCGCGAGCCCGCCCTCGGCGAGCTTGCCCTGCCACACGCGCCGGGCGGCGATGATCTCGTCCTCGTCCTCGAGCGCGCCCTCGCCCTGCAGTATCGGCGCTTCGTGCTTGTGCTCGTCCAGCCAGCCGCGCACCTGGGCGCGGTAGGCGGCCTGCTCGGGTGTGTCGTCGAGATCCACATCGCCTCCTTTGGCTGACTGACCAGTCAATCTAGCTGCTGCAACGGTACTCCACCGGCGCCGCGCGCGTCGAACGCGTGGCGCTCAGGCCCCCGGAGGAAAGGGCGTCTCGGGGACCACCGGCTGGTGGTAGACGTCCTCGAAGCCCAGATCTAGCAGCTGGCGCGCCTGCGTGCCGGGGGCTTCGGAGTGCAGCACGATCGCACCCAGGCGCACGCCGTGGCGCTCGGCGGTGGCCACCAGACAGCGCCCGGCGGCTTCGGTCTGGCCGGTCTTCATGCCGGTGGCGCCCGGGTACCCGTAGATCAGCAGCGGGTTGTTGTTGTACAGGTAGAGCTTGCCCCCGGGGATGGGGAAGGGGATGACCGCCGAGTACGTGCGCACGACGCTCGCGATGCGCGGCTGGAGCATGTCGACGTGCGCGAGCACGGCCAGATCGGCGGCGCAGGAGTAAGTTGCCGGCGTCGTAGAAGCCGGAGGGCGAGGAGTAACGGGTGCACCCCAGCCCGAGCTTGGCCGCTTCGAGGTTCATGCGCTGGACGAACTCGTTGACGCTGCCGGCGACGTGCTGGGCGAGCGCCACGGCAGCGTCGTTGCCGGAGGGCAGCAGCAGGCCGTAGAGCAGGCTCTCGAGCCGCACGTGGCGTCCGAGCGGCAGCACGCCGACCTTCGACCCGGGCATGTCCACGGCCTGCCGGGTGATCAGCACGGGCGCGTCCGGTGGCGCCGCCTGGACGGTCAGCAGCGCGGTCATCATCTTGGTGAGGCTGGCGATGGGCAGGTGCAGATAGGGGTTGCGCTGCCAGAGCACCTGGCCGGTGGTCAGGTTGAAGAGCAGGCCCGCGCGGGGCGGATCGCTGAAGCTGACCTGGACGGGGTCGTGCTGGGGCGAGGAGATACCGCTGAGGGCGAGCGCGGGGGCCGCGAGCGGGAAGCCGTGCGGGGACAGCCTGACGGCCGGCGCGGTGTGGCGGTGCGCCAGCACCGCGACCGTGCGATGGCTGCGGCGCTGGTCCT
This sequence comes from uncultured Solirubrobacteraceae bacterium, assembly GCA_963810735.1. Lineage (GTDB taxonomy): Bacteria > Actinomycetota > Thermoleophilia > Solirubrobacterales > Solirubrobacteraceae > Palsa-744. Next base: position 582,025 of record CAWEOR010000005.1, on the reverse strand, counting down.
TGCGCGAGCCGCTGGCGAGCGCCATCTCGCCGAGCAGCGCAGCCGCGATCACGAGCGCGAGCGACCCGAGCACGATCACGCGTCGCCGCCGGCGACGGCGACGTACGGCGAGCGCGCGCCGGTTGCGGCTGTGTCCCGGCGTCAGGAACGGCGAGTAGCTCACGCCCGTGGAGGATTGCGCAATGCCCCGACGATGCCAACCGAGAGCAGCACGACGATGAAGATCGAGATCACGCTCGCTACGCTCAGGCCCTCACGGACGATCGCGGCGTAGGTGAGGAAGGCGAAGCCCGCGATGAACACCAGTGCGGCCGCGAGCACCAGCAGCCGCGTCATGCAGCGGCCCGCGGCAGTCCGGGCGCATGGTGCTTGACCAGCGGGCGGATGCTCAAAAGGCCGAAGGCGAAGCCGCCGATCAGCGCGAGCAGGGCGAGCCCTTCCCCGCCCACCGAGCCGGTGAGCCCGAGGACGGCCTCCGCGGCGAGCCACACGCCGAGCGCCAACACGGCCGGGACCTCGATGATGGTGACGAAGAACACGATGAACACGAGCGTGAGGATGCGCGCCCGTGGATACAACACGATGTAGCCGCCGAGTACCGCGGCTATCGCTCCCGAGGAGCCGAGCGCGGGGGCTGTAGAGCTGGGAGCGCCCGCCACCTGGACGCACAGGCCGACGAGGCCGCCGAGCAGATAGAGGACCGGATAGCGCAGGCGCCCGAGCGCATCCTCGACGGCCGGGCCGAAGATCGCGAGGCCGAGCGTGCCCGCGAGGATGCTCAGAAAGCCGCTGTAGAGGAACATCGACGTGAGCACGGCGCCCCAGCGCGTGTGCGCGTCGGGGTGCGTGAGCTGGTGGGGGACGACGCCGTAGCGGAGCTCGACGGCGGCGGTGGGCCCGCCGAGGAAGCTGCCGCCGTGGCCACTGCGCGTCTGCAGCAGGTAGGCGATCACGCTGAGCGCCACGAGCACGACGGTGACGACCGGAAACCGGGCGAGCGGGATGTTGTCTTTGACCGGGAACATCGCTGCGCTGTGGGCGGGAACGTCGCTGCGGGCGGGCGCGGGGCGCGAGGAGTCAGAGCGTAGCCCGCGCCGCGGCCCCGAGCGCCGGGGCGGCCGGGCCGGAGCGCGCCTGCCCGACTCGAGCTACGGCTTGTGCTCGTGTCGGGGGCGTGGCGCGAGCGCGAGGTGCAGGCGCTCGACGAGCTTCCTGTGGCCCTGGTCGGTCACGTACACGGTGAGCGTCAGCGGCAGCCGTTTGAACCTCGCCTCCAGCCTCCGTCCCGTGGCGTTCAGCTTGATGGTGAGGACCTTGACCTTGCCGCCGAGCAACGTCAGGCTCACGCTGGCCACGACCACCGTGCGCTTGCGCGTGCGCGAGGCGGAGAGCGCCACGACCCTGCCGTGGTGGAGCCGCTCGGTGGTGGTGGCGGTGACGGTCACGTGACACGTGCCCGCGTCCTTGCAGGAGAGCGTAAGCGCTAGGCTCGTGCCGCTGGCCGCCGGCCTCGGGGCGCCGACGATCGCCAGCAGTACGGGCGCCGGCGGTGGCGGCCCCGTCCGACTGGAGACGGCGGGCGAGGCCGTGGTGAGCGTCTCATCGGCGCCGAACGCGGTGCCGACGGCGTTCTTGACGACGATGCGGAAGTGGTAGGTCGTGCCGGGCGTCAGGCCGGTGACGGCCGCGGTGAACGGCGCCTGGGCGACGGTCGCGCCGACCGTCTGGACGGCGGTGGTGGTGCCGTAGGCGCTGGTCGTGCCGTACTGGAACTCCACTTCTCCGCCGGCGAGATCGGGGTTGCGCGCGCTGCCGGCGAGCGTGGCAGCGGTCAAGCTCACGCTCGTCGCGCTCCCCGTCGTGGCGCTCGGCGTCGCCACCTCGAACGCCCCCACGTCGCACGCGGGTCCGGCCGGACGGAGCACGCCGCGGGCGTCCGTGCCAGGGCAGCCGCTGTTCTGCCCGCCTTCGATCGCGGGGCTGCCGGGGAGGGGGGCGATCGTCTGGACGGGCCCGCCGTTGGGCTGGAGCGCTCCCAGCATCGGGTTCGTGTTCACGTGGTCGCCCGGGGCGTGGAAGCCGCACTGGTCGAGGCTGTCGATGTTGCCGCCCGCCGAGGAGGAGGCGCCGGGGTCGGCGAGGTTGCAGTTTTCGGTTCCCGCCCCGGCCACGCCGGCGGCCACGATCGTGTTCTCGAAGCGGATGCCGCCGTCGTCGACGTCGCCGGCGTGGGGGTTGCCGGCGCCGCCGGGTCCAGTGGCTTCGGCCGTGTTGGCGACGATCGTGCTGTTCGTGACCGACACGCCTTCGCCCGTAGAGATTCCCGCTCCGTAGGCGTCACCGCCCACGGCGCCGCCGAAGCCGTTCGCGCGGGCGACATTGGCTGACACGGTCAGGTTGACGACCCTGGCGGCGGGCGACTCGGCGAGGACGATCCCGCCGCCGCCGGCGAGTCCTCCTGCGGCGTTCGACCCGCCGTCGGAGATCACCGAGTTCTCGGTGACGGTGTCGCCGGCGAGTGTTACCGAGGAGCCGCGGATGAGCACCATGCCGCCACCCTCGGCGGCTCCGCCTTCGGTCGCGGCGGACAGGCCGTTGTCGATGGCGTCGTTGCCCGCGATCGTGGCGTCTTCGATCGTGGCGGTCTCCGTTTCGGTGGAGTTGAGGAAGTCCACGCCCCCCGATTCGGCGATCGATCCGCTGGCGTTGCCGGAGGCATCGCTGGTGTTGCCTTCGATCGCGCCCCCGCGGATGGTGAGCTTGCCGGTGGCCGCGATCCCCCCACCCAGGGATACGCCGCCGTTGCCGACCTCGCCTTCGGCGAGCGCGCGGTTGTCCGTGACGAGTGCATCGAGCAGCGTGAGACTGCTTTCCGTGCCCCCCAGATCCCGCCGCCTTGGGACACGCCCCCTTTTGCGCCGTTGGCGTTCGCTTCGTTGTCGGTGACGAGCGCGTGGGAGAGCGTGAGGCTGGCCTGTTCGACGGATACGCCGCCACCGAGCGCTTCGGACTCGTGGGTCGTTTTGTTTTCGACCGGCGCCGGCTTGCCTTCGATGATCTGCACGCTCGAGATCGTCGCTTGGACGCCCGCGCCGTTCACTTCGAACACACGTGATTTCATGTCGCCGCTGAGCGCGGTCTGGCTCGAGCCGGCGCCGTCGACGGTGAGCGACTTGTCGATCAACAGGGGTCCGCTGGTGAGGATGATCGTGCCCGCGGGCACGATGATCGTGGCGCCGCTCGCGGCCTCGCTCAGCGCCGCGCGCAGCGAGCCGGCGCCGCTGTCGTTGAGGTTGGCGACGGTGATCGTTTCCGCCGTGGCGCTACCGGCAACGAGGCAGAGCAGCGTCACTGTCACTGCGAGTGCTGTTGCCGATGCCCTCCTCATCGCGGCCCAGACGCTACACCAACGGGCGCCCCGGTTCGAGCCCTCCTACAGCTGTGCGGCGAGCGGCCCTTCGCCGGCGCTCGCCTGTGGCACGTGCTGGTCGGCGTGGTAGGAGGAGCGCACGAGCGGGCCGGCAGCCACGTGGTCGAAGCCGAGCTCGTAGGCGGCCCGCTCGAGCGCTGCGAACTCGTCCGGGTGCCAGTAGCGCACGACCGGCAGATGGCGCTCGGAGGGGCGCAGGTACTGGCCGACGGTGAGCACCCGCACGCCGTGCTCGCGAAGCGCTCCGAACGTCTCCACCAGCTCCTCGTGGGTCTCGCCGAGTCCCACCATCAGCCCGGACTTCGTCACCACCTGATCGTCGCCGAGCTCGCGCGCGAGGCGCAGCACGCGACACGAGCGCTCGAACTGCGAGCCGCGACGGGCGACGGGATAGAGGCGCGGCACGACCTCGACGTTGTGGTTGAACACGTCGGGGCGCTCGGCGATGACCTTCGCGAGCGGCATCTCCTGGCCCTGGAAGTCGGGGGTGAGGACCTCGATCTGACAGCCGGGCGCCTGGCGGCGGACCTGGCGGATGACGCCGACGAACGCGGAGGCGCCCTTGTCGGGGAGATCGTCGCGATCGACGGAGGTGATGACCGCGTGGCGCAGTCCCATGCGCGCGATCGAGCGCGCGACGCGGGCGGGCTCGAGCGGGTCGTTCCAGGTGGGCCTGCCGGTCTTCACGTTGCAGAAGCCGCAGCGCCGCGTGCAGGTGTCGCCGAGGATCATGAACGTGGCGGTGCCGCGCTCCCAGCACTCGCCCACGTTCGGGCAGGCGGCCTCCTGGCAGACGGTGTGGAGGTTCTCCGAGCGGATCAGCTCGGTCAGCTCGCGGTAGCGCTGTCCACCGGGGGGCGGCACCTTGAACCACGGGGGCTTGCGCTCGCGCAGCGGGCGCACGTCGGAGCCGAGCACGCGCAGCACGTCCATGCCCCCTGGGTTGGCGCGCGAGCGAGTGGCAACCCGGTCGACCCGGTCGGTCCGCGACGGCCGGGTCGCGTGGCTGGCGCGATCGCTCATGCGGGTATCGGCTCCCCGCTCGGCGTGGATGCGTCTTTTATCTTTATGGAGGATGCGTTGGTAGTTGCGATGCCGAGGCGCCGCGCAGAGACCAGGCGCTGGCGCCGACCGTGCGCGCGGGAGAAGGCGTACGCGATGCGCTTGCGAAAGCACGGGAGTGACCGATCGGAGGGGCCCGCGCAAAGCTCCCGCGCGATCGATGTGATGGTCACGTCGGGGAGCCCGCAGGCGGTCACCCAGGAGAACGGATCGAGGTCGTTCTCGACGTTGACAGCGAAGCCGTGGGTGGTGACGCCGCGCGAGACGTGCACGCCGATGGACGCGATCTTGCGGTCCTCCACCCACACGCCCGTGTACTCGATGCCCTCGTCGTGGCGCGAGCGGGCGAGAATGCCCTGCTCGGCGAGCGCGGCCGCGATCGCGCCTTCCATCGCGCGCAGGTAGCGTCCGACGTCCTCGATGCGCATGATCGGATAGCCGACCAGCTGGCCGGGGCCGTGGTAGGTGAGCTTGCCGCCGCGATCGGTGTCGAACACGTCGATGCCGCGAGCGCGGTAGAAGTCCTCGCCGAAGGGCAGGTCCTCGGCGCCGGAGCGCCGCCCGCGCGTGTACACCGGCGGGTGCTCGAGCAACAGCAGGGTGTCGGGCAGCTCCTCGGCCTGGCGCCGCGCGCGAACGCAGCTCCTGGAGGGCGAGCGCATCGCCGTACGCGACGGTGCCGAGGTGGCACACCCAGATCTCATCGCTCGTGCTTGGTCGCTGATCGGCGTCGCTCATGTCTCTGCCGTCTCAGCCTAGCGGCGATGAGACGGCACGCGCGGGTTGGCGCCGGCCCTGAAGATGCGCGACGCGGGGTGGGCGACGGGCTCCGGTCGCCCACCCCGCGTCGAGGTGGGGCTATTCCTCGGTTCTGATCTCCAGGTCTTCGGTGTACTCGGCCACCTCGGTGCCGCTCAGGCCGGTCTGTTCCTGCGCGCTGCTGCCGGTGCCGTGGACGACGGTGGTGCTGAGCGTGTCCGCCGCGCCCCCTTCGAATGCTTCCGGAAGCTGCTTGCCGCTCTGCTGCTCGAACTGGACGTGCGTGTTGGCGCTCATGCGGTTGAGGTCGCTGCCGCTCTTCTTGACGACCACGCCGATCACCGACCCCTCGACCGTCTCAGCTTCGCCCACTTCGCCGGTTTTGACTTCGTCCCCGCACGTGAACGCGAGCGCGAGGTCTTTGAGCTCCCAGCCGACCGTCGGGTCCGCGCCGCCCGAGACGACGCCGAGTTCTCCTTCGATCGGTAGGAGGTCTTCGATCACGCCCGCGTGCTCTGGGTCGGTGGTACACACCGCGCCCTCGACGGTGACGCAGTCATCGAGCGCGAGGCCTCCCGAGAACGTCTCCGTTTTCGCCCCGGTGTATTCGCCGCCCTTGAGGGACCCGGACTGACATGTCACGGTTGCTCCCTTAACGGTTTCGAAGGTCGGTTCCTTGCTGGCTTCCGCGGTGAACGTCTTCGTCGCCCCCGGCCCGGATTCCCATTCGTATTTCCCGGTTTTCCCAGAGCTGGGAATCGTGCACTTGCGGTTTGTGTACGCACCGTGGAAGCTGGCCTTCTTTCCTTCTTGGACCTTTTCCACGGCCACGCATCTCCCTACTTCGGGAAGGCCCGCTGCGGCGCTCGAAGCTGCGATCGCACTTACACACAGCACGCTCAACAGACCGCCTGCCAACCTTACAACCGTGCTCGTATGCACGCTTTTCTCCCTCCTGAGCGTTCGATGCTCGACGGACCCGCGGCGCAACGAGCGATGCCGGCCTGCCTCCTCGATGTGGCGCCATGCAGCCCAAGCGCCGAGCTATAAATACCCGCGGCTGACGTTCTCAAACGACCGGTTTTGTGTTACAGCGCCCAGCTGGTGTGACGGTGCCCAGCTAGCTCGGGCAGCGCGGCCGATCGGCGACGGCGCGGCGCGCGAAGGAAGCGTCGAGGGGGGCGTGCGCGATGATGAACAGGTCCGGCTGGTCGCCGGGCATCGCGCGACGGGAGACGAACGCGAGGTAGGGCTGGCCGCTGTAGGCGACCCCTGGCGGGCAGCTGCGCGCGGCAGCCACGGCACGCGTGACGGCCGCCGGCGAGAGCACGTATTCCAGACCCGAGTGGGCGAGCGGGCGGCGGGCGATCACCGGATCCCCGGGTGCGATCAGCAACGACAGCGACTGGGCGGCGAGCAGCGCCCCCAGCATTGCCACGAGCCAGCGTGCCCTGCCGCGCTCCCACGCCCACACCGCGCCGCAGACGGCGAGCGCGAGCAGCGGCGGCTCGGCGACCACGAACACGTCGATGTAGGAGCCGCTCTTGAACAGCGTGAGCCCGAGTGCGAGGCCGGCGCCCGCAGCCGCGGCGAGCGTGCGCACGAGCTGGCGCTCGCGCGCCCGGTGTGCGAGCGCCAGCGCTGCGGCGGCGCCGGCGACGAGCGGCAGCTCGTTCCACGCGGCCTGGGCGAGCAGTTGGGCGACGTAGTGCACGGACGCGCTGCCCACCTGCAGCTGCGCACGCACGGCCTCGCGCCACAGCGCACCGCCGAACACCGCGAGCGCGACGAGGACGAGCGCTAAGCCGGCGAGCGCGAAGCCGGCGAGCGCGCGCCGTCGCGCGGCCGCCGCGAGCACGACCGCGAGCGCGGGCAGGGCGAACGCGAGCTTGCACGCCGCTGCGAGCGCCAGCAGCGCGCCCCCGGCGTATGCGCGCTCGCGGCGCGCGCACCACAGGGCGCCGCCCATCACCAGCGGCGCGGCCAGCGTCTCGGGCAGCAGCTGCGCGTGCTCGTGCAGGGTGATCGGCAGCAGCGGCGCGAGCGCGCCCGCGGCGAGCGCCACGCGAGCGCGACCGGACAGTCGCCACACGCTCAGCGCGACCAGCATGGCGGTCGCGAGCTCGACCAGCGCCAGCCCCGCGCGCAGCGGCCCGAGCCCGTCGTGGATCGCGAGCAGGAGCGCGCCGAACAGGTAAGCGGGCGGGGGCTGCGCGGCGGCGGTGTCGCTGTACAGGCTGCGACCGTGCAGGAGCAAGCGGGCGGTCTCGGCGTAGACGCCGTCCGAGAAGTCCCAGTAGCCGTTGCGCTGCCACGCGGCCAGCAACGCCAGCTCGAGTATGAGCACTCCCGCCAGTGCGAAGGCGGCTGTGCGGGTGCTCCGCTCGAGCCTCAAAGCGTGAGTGCCGCGGGCGCCTCGAGCAGCTCGCGGATGCGGGCCAGGAACTGTGCAGCTTCGGCGCCGTACAGGATGCGGTGGTCGCACGCGAGCACCAGCGTCATCGTGTTGCGCGCCACCACCTCGCCCGCTCGCACCACCGCTCGCGGGCCCAGCGTGCCGACCGACAGGATCCCCGCCTGGGGCGGGTTGATGATGGCGGTGAAGCTGCGGATGCCGTACATGCCCAGGTTGGACACCGTGAACGTGCCGCCGCCGAGCTCCGGGGGCGTGATCTCGCCGGAGCGCACACGCGCGGCGAGCGTGCGTGCCTCGCGGGCGATCTCGCCGAGCGACTTCTCATCCGCGTCGAACACCGTCGGCACCACCAGCGCGCCCTCTGCGGCCACCGCCACGCCCACGTTCACCCGCGAGTACACCTGCACGCGACCGTCACGGTAGCTGCCGTTCGCGTGCGGATGCTCGCGCAGCGCCAGCGCCGCCGCCTTCACCACCATGTCGTTGTAGGTCGGCACGTCGTGTGCACGCCCGTCGGGCGCGTCGGAGCGCTCCTCGGCGCCGGCGCGCGGCGCCGAGAGCTGCTTGAGCTGGGTGCGCAGCGTCACGCACGCGTCCATGTCCACCTCGATCTGCAGCGTGAAGTCGGGGATCGTGGCCTTCGACTCGGCCATCCGTCGCGCGACCGTCTGCTGCGTGCGCGACAGCTCCAGCTCCGTTGCGTGGCCCTTGGCCGTCGCCACACCTTCGAGGGTCGCCGACGACGCGGAAGCCGGCGCCCCGGCGCCACCGTCAGGTGCCGGCGCGGGGCCGCGCCGGCGAGGGGCCCGCCGCCGCGGAGGCCGCCGTCGCGAGCGTCTGCGTTGCACGACCCGCGGGCGCGCCCACCAGATCCGCCTTCACGATCCGGCCGCCCGGGCCGCTGCCGCTCACCGCCCGCAGGTCCACGCCATTCTCGCTGGCGATCCGGCGCGCCAGCGGCGAGGCCTTCACGCGCGCCTGCACCCCCTCTGTCTCGCCCGCCGCGCCCGCGGGCGACGCCGCCGGCGCGTCTGACCCGCGGGCCGACGCGCTCGCAGCCCGCGCGCTCACGCTCACCGGCCCCCGGGAGGCCGGCTCCTCAAGGTCTTCCGACGCAGGTCCACTGCCCGCGCGGTCGGGAGCGCCGCTGCCGTCCGCCGCGCCCACACGCGCGATCACCTCTCCCACCGCCAACGAGTCGCCGGCCGCGGCGAGGATCTGCAGGACCCCCGCCTGGTCTGACTCGTAGGTCATGGTCGCCTTGTCCGTCTCGATCTCCACCAGCTCCTCGCCGCGGGCCACCTCCGCGCCGTTCTCCTTCAGCCAGCGCAGGATCGTGCCCTCCTCCATCGTGTCCGACAGCCGCGGCATCACGATGTCGGCCATCAGGCGGCCTCGGGATGGGTGGGCGCTCGATCGAGGCCCAGGGTCGCCAGCACCGCGTCCACCACCTGCGCCTCGTGCGGGTACGCGAGATCCTCGAGCGGCTTCGAGTACGGCATCGGCACGTCCGCACCGGTCACCCGCCGCACCGGCGCGTCGAGATCGTCGAAGGCCTGTTCGCCGATCAGCGCCGCCAGGTTCGCGCCCACGCCGCCGTGCGGCCAGCCCTCCTCGACGGTCACGCAGCGGTTGGTCTTCGCCACCGAGCGCAGGATCGTGTCCAGGTCGAGCGGGCGCAGCGTGCGCGGGTCGATCACCTCGGCCTCCACGCCGTGCTCGGAGGACAGCGTCGCGGCCGCGCGCTCCGCCGTGCGCGCCATCCGCGAGATGCCCACCACGGTCACGTCCGCGCCCTCGCGCGCGACGCGCGCCTGGCCGAAGTGGACGAGGTGGTCGGGGTCGTCGGGAACCTCGCCGCGCACGCCGTACAGCGACTCGTGCTCGATGAAGATCACGGGGTTCTCGTCGCGGATCGCCGTCTTCAACAGGCCCTTCGCGTCGGCAGCCGTGGCCGGCACCGCCACGAGCAGGCCGGGGACGTGCAGGAACAGGGCCTCCAGGCAGTGCGAGTGGGTGGGGCCGAGCTGGTGGCCCGCGCCCTGGGGCATGCGCACCACCAGCGGCACCCGCGCCTGCCCGCCGAACATGTAGTGGATGTGAGCCGCGTGGTTGACGATCTGGTCGAACGCCAGCAGCGCAAAGTTGATCGTCATCAGCTCCACCACCGGGCGCAGGCCGGTCATCGCCGCGCCCACGCCCACGCCCACGATCGTGTTCTCGGAGATCGGCGTGTCGCGCACGCGATCCTCGCCGAACTCCGCCAGCAGTCCCTCGGTCACCTTGAACGCGCCGCCGAACACGCCGATGTCCTCGCCCATCAACAGCACGCGCTCGTCCCGCGAGAGCTCCTCGCGCAGCGCCATGTTCAGCGCCTCGCGGTAGCGCATCTCCGCCATCACGGCACCTCCTCGGGGTGTTCGCGGCCCTCCTCGCTGGCCGCCAGCGCGTCCGTCAACTGCTGGGGGATGTCGTCGTTGGCAGCCGTCGTCACGTCGACGCCGTCGCGCTGGTCCGCCGCCCGGGACAGATCCTCGGCGGTCTGCACCGAGTACACGCCGCGCACCTGCACCTCGCCCGTGCCCGAGCGCGGGAGCACGTACACGTCGTCGTACAGCGACTCGGGCGCCGGGAACGGGGAGCTCTCCGCGAACTCGACCGCCGCGTCCACGCGCGCCGTGGCATGTCCGTCGATGCGCTCGACGTCCGCCTCATCGATCACGCCCTCGGTGATCAGCAGTTGCGCGAACGCCGGCAGCGGGTCGCGATCGCGCCAGCGGGCCACCTCCTCCTTCGTGCGGTACTGCTCGGGGTCCGCCATCGAGTGGCCGCGGAAGCGATAGGTGACGGCCTCCACCAGCACCGGCCGGCGGTCCTCGCGCACGCGCCGCACCGCCTCGGCCACGACCGCGTGCGTGTCCAGCACGTCCATGCCGTCGCAGCGCATCCCCGGCACCCCCAGGCTCTCGCCCTTGCGCTGCAGGTCGGTGACCGCCGAGTGGCGCCGCAGCGCCGTGCCCATGCCGAACTGGTTGTTGGTGACCATGAACACCACCGGCAGCTTCCACAGCGCCGCCAGGTTGAGCGTCTCGCCGAAGGTCCCCTGGTTGGAGGCGCCGTCGCCGAACGTGCACAGCGTGACCTCCTCCGTGCCCTTCTGCACGCTCGCCAGGGCGATGCCGGCCGCGATCGGCAGGTTCCCGCCCACGATCCCGTAGCCACCCATGAAGCGGCGCGAGAGGTCGAACATGTGCATCGAGCCGCCGCGCCCGTGCGAGCAGCCGTCGACGCGCCCGAACAGCTCCGCCATCACGTTCTCCGGGCGGCGTGCCCCGCACCAGCGCGTGGCCGTGCGAGCGATACGTCGAGATCAGGTAGTCCTCGTCACGCAGCGCCCGCGCGCTGCCCACAATCGTCGCCTCCTCGCCGATCGACAGGTGCAGGAAGCCGCCGACCTTCGCGCGCGCATACATCTCGCCGGCGCGCTCCTCGAAGCGGCGGATCAGCGTCATCGTCTCGAGCCACTCGCGCGCTTGCTGCGCGTCGGGGAGGGCTCGCGGCGGGGCTGGCTCGGGCGTGCTCGCCATCAGTGCTCCACCGTACTCCAGCGCGCGATGAAGTCCTCGGCCTGCAGCCGCGCCAGATCCTCCCGCAGCTCTCGCGCCAGCCTGCTCGCCGGCTGCGGCGAGCGGTCCCAGTACAGCACCACCTCGCCGCTGTCGACCTCCACGACCTCGATGTGGTCCACGCGCGCCGGGTCCGCCAGCAGCGCCGGGGCGCGTCCGCCGCGCGTCACGATCAGGCGGTACGCGTGCCCGGCCTTCAACGCCGCGCCGCTTCTTCCGTGCGCTCGCCCGGCGCACCTGTGCCCGCGTCGCTTGCGACAGCGATGTCGTTGCGTACTACAACATCGCTGTCGTCGGCGTCGACCGCATCCGGGTGCCCGTCCCGCGAACGGGCGGCTGCGCGCTCGAGCTCGCGCTCGCCGAGGAACACCGCTCCGTCGACCACCACCGCCGGCACGCCCAGCACGCCGTGCACTCGCGCGCCGCAGCCGTCGTGCTCGCCAGCCGCTGCGCCACCGTGTCGAGCTCGGCGCCCTGCAGCACAGCCCGTCGGGTGCATCTCGCAGGCCGCCGCCGCGATCAGCACGTAGTCGGGATCCTCGAGCGAGTGCCCGCCGGCGAACGCCTGCCGGAACGCCGCCTGTGCGAACGGGATCGCGCGGCCGATCGACGCCGCGTACGTGGCCACCCGCATCGCCAGCGAGCTGTCGAACGGGAACGGCTGCGGCCAGCGAAGCGGCTGCAGGCCGAGCGCCGCGGCGCGCCGCTCGACGTCCTCGCGGAACGCATCTCGCTCCGCGGCGCAACGAAACGAGTCGAACGTCTGCGCGGCCTCGAGCCCGCCAGCGAGCACCGGCCGCCACTCCACGGGGGCGGGCGCAGCCGCGCTCGCGAACACCTGCACGATGCGCTCGGCCGCCAGGTACGCCAGCGGGCTGGCCAGGTCGAAGTAGAAGGCCGACTGAGTGGGCACGTCGCCGAGATTAGTCGCCAGGCCAGGCGGTCGGCCAGTGGCCCGCCTCAGCCGTGGATCAGCCAGCCGTCGGCGGCGCGGCCTGCTTCCATCACGGCCTCCGACAGGGTCGGATGCCCGTGGATGATGCGCGCCAGCTCGGGGAAGCCACCCTCGAGCGCGCGCACGTTGACCAGCTCCTGGATCAGCTCGGTGGCGCGCGAGCCGACGATGTGTCCGCCGAGCAGCTCGCCGTATCGCGACTCGCCCACCACCTTCACCAGGCCGCCCGGGTCGCCGTACACGATCCCGCCGCCGACGGTCCCGTATTTCGCCTTGCCGACCACGACCTCGTAGCCCTGCTCGCGCGCCTGCGCCTCGGTCAGCCCGAACGAGCCCACGTTCGGCGTGCAGAAGGTCGCGCGCGGGATGTCCTGGTAGGAGATCGGGTGGGTCTGCGCCCGGCGATGTCCTCCGCCGCGATGATCCCCTCCTCGGATGCCTTGTGGGCGAGCGCCGGGCCGGGCACGAGGTCGCCGATCGCGTACACGCCAGCGCGGGTCGTTCGCAGCGCGCCGTCCACCTGCACCAGGCCGCGCTCGTCGAGCTGCACGCCCGCCTCCGCCAGCCCCAGGCCCTCGACGTCCGCGGCGCGCCCGGCGCAGATCACCAGATAGTCGACCTCTGCTGTCTCCGAGCCGTAGGAGAAGCTCACGCCGCCGGCGGCGCCCTTGACGTCGGCCACCGGCGTGCTCGTGTGCACCGCGATCCCCTGGCGCTTGAGACCGCGCTCGACCAGCCGCGAGATGTCCGCGTCCTCGGTCGGGAGCAGGTGCTCGAGCGCCTCGAGAAGCAGCACGTCGCTGCCCAGGCGCGCGTACGCGGAGGCGATCTCCGCGCCGGACGCGCCGGCGCCCACCACCGCCAGGCGGGCTGGCACCTGCGCCAGCGCCCACGCCTCCTCGGTGCCGATCACACGTCCGCCGAACGCCACCCCGGGAATCGCCCGCGGCACCGATCCCGTGGCCAGGATCACGTTGCCCGCGGTGATCGTCTCGGGCTCCGAGTCGAAGATCTCGACGTGCACGTCGCCGTCCGCGGTCAGCCTGCCGCTGCCGTCGAGCACGTCGATGCCGTCTTTCTTGAATAGGCCGCTGACGCCCGAGGTGAGCGTGGTCACCACCTTCTCGCGGCGCGCCTGAATGGCCGCATAGTCGACCTCGACGCCGCTCACCTTCAGGCCGAACTCCTCGCTCTCACGGATCTCCGACAGCAGGTCGGCCGAGCGCAGCACGGCCTTGGCAGGGATGCACGCGTAGTTCAGACAGCGACCGCCGATCTTGTCGCGCTCCACCACCGCCGTGCGCTGGCCCAACTGCGCCGCGCGGATCGCCGCCACATAGCCCCCCGGACCGGAGCCGATCACGATCGTGTCGTAGGAGCTCTCAGCCATCGCCGCGTGAGCCTATCGAAGGCGGCGAGCGTTCCCCCGCCTGTATGCGGCCCATCACCCGCACCAGCTTCCAGAACAGCCAGCCGCCGAGCCCGATCGCGAGCACGCAGAAAGCGGCCGCTTTGATCGTCGCCGCGACCACCAGGGCGAGCGAGGTGACGATCACCTGAAAGGCGAGCAGCGCCTCGAACGCCAGCACCGCCAGATAGCGGCGCTGGTAGATGCCCACGGCCAGCGCCGCGAAGATCCCCGTCAGGAAGATCGCACCCGGCAGCGAGCCGCCGCGGCTCGCGAGGTCGTGGACCGTCAGGCCGCCCACCAGCACCCCCGCCGCCAGCAGCCCGCACACCGCCACGGCCGCGATCAGCGCGGCCGGGCGCTCGTCCGCGCCCAGCGGCTGCAGGGCCGCGCGGGCCTGCGCTTCGCGCTCCTCGCGAGTCGGCCCGGTCTCCCCGGCGTCCCCGCCGCCGTCCGCCATCGAGCTAGGCCCCAGTGCCGTATGTGTCGAGCCGATCGCGCAGGGCGCGCGCCGCCAGCTCGAAGTCCTCGGCGCCGGCGATCGCGCGCAGAACGCACACGCGCTGCGCCCCCGCGTCCAGCGCCTCCTCCAGGTTGCCCGCGTCGAGGCCTCCGATCGCGAAGAACGGCACGGGGGCATGCGCCGCCGCATAGCGGATCAGCTCGAGGCCCACGGCCGCGCGTCCGGGCTTGGTGGGCGTCTCGTGGATGGGGCCCACGCCGATGTAGTCCACGACGCTCGCGTCGATCGCGTCGATCTGCGCAGGAGAGTGCGTGGACACGCCGATCAGCATGTCCGGGCCGAGCAGCTCGCGGACCTCCGCCGCGGGCAGGTCCTCCTGGCCCACGTGAACCCCGTCCGCGCCCGCATCCCGCGCCACCCACGGGCGGTCGTTGACGATCAACAGCGCCCCCAGGCGCTCGCATAGCGCGCGCGCCGCGTCCGCTATGGCCGTGAGCTGCTCGTCCGGCAGGTGCTTCTCGCGCAGCTGCACGACCTCCACGCCGCCGGCGATCGCGCCCCGCAGCAGGTCCGGCAGCTCGCGCCCGTCCGGGTCGGCGCCGCACACCAGGTAAAGCCGCGCCGCCGCAAGCCGCGCGCGCCGCTCCGAGCCTGTGTCCGAGCCGTTCATCACGAGCGCAGTCTGGCACGCCCGCAGCCGTCGCCCGATGCCCGATCGAGGGCAGCGGACGCTCGGTGCGGGCTAGCATCATCGACAATGTCCGAGTACGAGCGAGTGGACGTGCTGATCGTCGGCGCCGGCATTATCGGCCTGGCGATCGCCTGGCGCGCGCGTCAGGCGGGGATGTCGGTTGTGGTGCTCGAGCGCGACCGCATCGGGTGGGGCACCTCGCGCGTGGCAGCGGGCATGCTCGCCCCGGTCGCGGAGGTCGAGTTCGGCGAGGGCGGCCGGCGCGTGCTCGATCTGGGGCTGCGCTCGGCCGCAATGTGGCCCGCGTTCGCGCGCGAGCTCGAGGAGCGCTCCGGCGTGTCCGTCGGGCTGATGGCCACGGGAACGCTGGTGGCAGCGCGCGACGAGGATGACGCGCTCGAGCTCGAGCGCCAGCTCGAGCTGCGCCGCTCGCTGGGACTGGCCGTCAGACGCCTGCGCGCGAGCCAGGCGCGCGAGCTCGAGCCCGCGCTGGCGCCCACCGTGCGCCTCGCGCTCGAGGCCCCCGACGACCACTCCGTCGATCCCCGCCTGGCGCTCGCCGCGCTCGAGCGCGCCTGTAGGTCCGCGGGCGTCGAGCTGCGCGAGCACGCGTCCGTGGCCCGCGTCGAGCTTCAGGGCGGACCCGCCGAGCAGGCGGGCGACGCAGCCCGGCTGCACCGCGGCCGGCGGGCACGGGTCACGGGCGTCACCCTCGCCGACGGCTCCGCCGTCCCCGCCGAGCAGGTCGTGCTCGCCGCCGGTCCCTGGAGCGAGCACATCCAGGGACCGGGCGCGGGTGTGCCCGTGCGGCCCGTCAAGGGCCAGATCCTGCGCCTGCGCGATCCCGCCGGGCCGGGACTGCTCGCGCGCGTGCTCCGCTTTCGCGGCGGCTACCTCGTCCCCCGCGAGGACGGCGCGTACGTGCTCGGCGCCACCGTCGAGGAGCGTGGCTTCGAGCTCGCGCCCACCGCAGGCGGCGCGTACGAGCTGCTGCGGGACGTCCACGAGCTCGTGCCCGGCGTCAGCGAGCTGCACATCGAGGAGCTGTCCGTGGGCCTGCGCCCGGGAACCCCCGACAACGTCCCCGTCGTCGGCCCCGGCGACGCACGGGGACTGGTGTGGGCGACCGGTCACTACCGCAACGGCATCCTGCTCGCTCCGCTCACCGCCGAGCTCGTCGTCGGGCTGCTTGCCCGCGGCGAGGCCAGCCCGCTGCTGTCGGTGTGCTCGCCAGAGCGTTTTCGGGCAGCGGCCGAGCGGGCGGACCCCGTGCAGGTGACCGAGGCCGCGGAGCCCGCACGTGTGACCCAGGCCGCGGAGCCCGTGCGTGCGGCGCAGGCAGCGGAGCCCGTGCGTGCGGCGCAGGCAGCGGAGCCGGTCACGTGATCGTGCTCAACGGGCAGCGCTCGGACACGCGCCCCGGCGAGACCCTGCTGGCTGTGCTCGTTCGGCTGGGGCTCGATGAGCGTGCCCGCGGCGTGGCGGTGGCGGTGGACGGCGAGATCGTTCCGCGCGCAGGCTGGGACGCCTACGCGCTGCCTGAGGACGCGCACGTGGAGGTGCTGACGGCGATGCAGGGAGGATGATCACGAGATGGCCTCGTCGCTGAGCGCCCCCACAACCGACGTGCTGACGATCGCCGGCAGGCACATGCGCTCGCGGCTGCTGCTGGGGACGGGCGGGTTTCCTTCGCTGGAGCTGCTGGCCGAGGCGATCGCCGCGAGCGGCGCCGAGCTGGTGACGGTGGCGCTGCGCCGGATGGATATCAGCCCTCGCCAACAGCGGGGCTCGCTGATGGACGTGCTCGCCGAGGCGGGCGTGCAGCTGCTGCCCAACACCGCCGGTTGTCACACCGCCCGCGACGCCGTCGTCACCGCGCGCATGGCACGCGAGGCGTTCGCCACCGACTGGGTCAAGCTGGAGGTGATCGGCGACGAGGACACGCTGATGCCGGACGCGCCCGAGCTGCTGCGGGCGGCCGAGGAGCTCGTGGACGACGGCTTCGTGGTGCTCCCGTACACGACCGACGATCCCGTGCTGGCACGGCGTCTGGCGGACCTCGGCTGCGCGGCGGTGATGCCGCTCGGCTCGCCCATCGGCAGCGGCATGGGCATCCGCAACCCCTACAACATCTCGCTCATCCGCGAGGCCGTCGAGGTGCCCGTCGTGCTCGACGCCGGCGTCGGCACCGCCTCCGACGCGGCGCTGGCGATGGAGCTCGGCTGCGATGCCGTGATGGTCGCCTCTGCCATCTCGCGCGCGGAGGACCCGGTGATGATGGCGGGGGCGATGCGCGCTGCGGTGCAAGCCGGTCGACTGGCGACCACGGCGGGCCGCATCCCGCGCCGGCGCTACGCGCGCGCCTCCACCTCCAGCGAGGGGCTCGCCGACTTCACCGCCGAGCCATAGCGCTCGGCGCGAGACTTTGCTCAGCCCGCGACCCCTCAGCCCACGACTTCGATCGTGCCGTTCATCGTCACCGGGTACAGCGTGCACACGTAGTGGATCACCCCGGCGTTGGTGAGCTTCACTTCGAACGTGCCGCCCTCGCCGAAGTTCCTCGAGGCAAAGCGCTGCGGGCCGCTGACGGTGGTGACGTTCGCGTTCGTGGAGTCGTAGTTGGTCCAGCGGACCGTGCTGCCCGACTTCACGCGGACCGTGTCCGGGTCGATCGCGATGTTGCGGTAGGCGATCTGCACGAGCCCGCTCTGCACGGGCGCCGAGGGTGAGGGCGAAGCGAACTTCGGCGTGCTGTCGACCTTGATCCCCTCGCTCGGGATGCTCGAGCTGCCCGCGCTGGTGCCGGTCGGTGTCGAGCCGGTCGTGGCAGTGGTGGACGAGCTGGTGGACGAGGAGCCGCAGGCGCTCACCAGCGCCAGCATGCAGCCCGCGAGGGCCAGCGATGACAAGCGTCTCGGCATCGGCCCGCTCACCCTAGCCTAGACTGGCTCGTCCATGCCTCGGCATTTTCTCACTGGAATGGAGCTCACGGCCGCCGAGCTGGACGTGCTGCTCGAGCGCGCGCTCGAGCTCAAGCGCGCGCCGCTCAGCTCGCAGGCACTCGCCGGGCGCTCCGTCGCGCTGATCTTCGAGAAGCCCTCCACCCGCACGCGCGTGTCCTTCGAGGTGGGGATCGACGAGCTCGGCGGCCATGCCGTGGTGCTGCGCGCCGACGAGCTCCAGCTCTCGCGCGGTGAGGCGCCGCGCGACACCGCGCTGGTGCTCTCCCGGCACGTCGCCGCCGTGGGCCTGCGCACCGGGGCCGACGCCCTGCTCGAAGAGCTCGCGACCTTCAGCACAGTGCCGATCGTGAACATGCTGAGCCCTCGCCACCACCCCTGTCAGGCGCTCGCGGATCTGCTGACGCTGCGCGAGGCCTACGGCTCACTGGCGGGGTTGCGCGTGGCGTACGTCGGCGACGGCAACAACGTCGCGCGTTCGCTGGCGCTGCTCGGCGCCCTCGCGGGGATGCACGTGTCGCTCGCCTCGCCCGCGGGCTACGCGCTCGAACACGAGCTCCCCCTGCCGGAGGGTGCCGCCGGAACGGTCACGCTCCACGCCGACCCGCTCGAGGCCGTGCAGGGCGCGCGGGCGGTGTACACGGACGTGTGGGTGAGCATGGGCGACGAGAGCACCGCCGAGCGACGCCGCCGCGCGTTGGCCGCCTATCGGGTGGACGACGCGCTGCTCGACGCCGCCGCGCCCGATGCGTTTGCGATGCACGACCTGCCCGCTCATCCCGGGGAGGAGATATCCGCCGAGGTGCTCTACGGCTCGCGCCAGCGCATCTGGGACCAGGCGGAGAACCGCCGGCACGCGCAGAAGGCGCTGCTGGAGCTGCTGCTCGCACCGGGCGAGCAGCGATGACCAAGCTCGACGCTCCCGCCCGCCCGCAGCGCGGGGATGTACTGGACCTGCAGGTCGAGTCGCTCGCGTTCGGCGGCGAGGGGGTGGCGCGGCTGGACACGCCCGCCGGGCACGACCAGGCGTCGCGAGCCGCCGACGAGGGCCATTCGCAAGCCGGCGGCTATGTGGTGTTCGTCGCCGGCGCGATCCCCGGGGATCGCGTGCGCGCGGTCGTGCACAAGCGCAAGCGCAGCTACGCGCACGCGCGCACGCTGGAGGTGCTCGAGCCCAGCCCCGAACGGCTCGCGCCCATCGCCGCTCACCCCGGGGTGCCCTGGCAGGTGATTCCCTACGAGCATCAGCTCGAGATCAAGCGCGGCCAGGTCGACGAGGCGCTGCGGCGAATCGGCCACCTCGACGGCTACCAGCTCGAGGAGATCGTGCCCGCACTGCAGCGATGGCGCTATCGCAACAAGCTCGAGTACTCGTTCGGTGGTGGCCCCGAGCGCGACACCGAGCTGGTGTGCGGCTTCCACGGCTCCGCCGGCGCCAGCAGCGTCGAGCACATCGAGGACTGCCTGCTGGCCTCCGAGCGCGGCAACCTCGCACGCCAGATCGCCTTCCGCTGGTGCCGCGCCGAGGGCCTGAGCGCGTGGGACCGAGGCGGGGTTCGCGGCCGTGGGGGCGGGGGAGAGGCTCAGGATGGCGCGGATACTGGCCAGGAGCGGGTCGCGGGCGTGGCCGCCGGCAGGGGTTCGCGGGGCGCGCGCGCCGGAGACCCCCGCGAGCAGCGCACGGCCGCTGCGCCGGACGGCCGCGCGCGCCTGCGCAACCTGGTGGTGCGCGAGGGCCGGCGCACGGGCAGGCTGCAGGTGCGGATCGTGAGCACCGAGGGCGAGCTCGACGCGGGCGCCCTCGCCGGCGCGCTGAGCGAGGGCCTCGGCGAGAGCCTCAGCGGCGTGTTGTGGACGCGCTCGCGCAGCCTCGCCGAGACGACCGCCGGCGGCGAGACCGAGCTCGTGTGGGGCGAGGCGGAGCTGCCCGAGCGCCTGGGCGAGCTCGACCTGCTGATCTCGGCGGACGCGTTCTTCCAGACCAACACCGAGATGGCCGAGCTGCTCTACGGAATCGCCGCAGAGTACGCCGCGCTGGAGGGTTGGGAGCGCGTGTACGACCTGTACTGCGGGATCGGCACGATCGCGCTCACGCTCGCGCCGCGAGCGGGCGAGGTGTGGGGCATCGAGCTGCTCGAGCAGGCCGTCGCGGACGCGATCGCCGGGGCGCGCCGCAACGGGGTCACCAACACGCGCTTCTTCGCCGGCGACACGCGTCTGGCGCTCCCCGAGCTGATCGCCCGGGCGGGGCGTCCAGACGTGGTGGTCGTCGACCCGCCGCGCGCTGGCCTGTCCAAGAAGGTCGTGCACCGCATCATCGACGCCTCTCCCAAGCGCATCGTCTACGTCTCCTGCAACCCCACCACGCTCGCCCCCAACGCCGCCGAACTGGTCGCCGCCGGGTGGACGCTCAGCAGAGTCCGCCCGGTGGACATGTTCCCCCAGACGCACCACATCGAGTGCGTCGCGCTGTTCGAGCGCTGAGCCCGCGCAGGGCTTAGGCTTGGCCGCAGGATGCACGTCACCTCGTACGGGAGGGGGAAGGGGGGGGGGGGGAAGGGCGGGGGGGAGAGAGAGAAGATGGTGGTGGGAGGGGGGGGAAGAGAGGGGCGGGGGGTGAGCTACGGCGACGAGGACACGTGTCTGCTCGAGTGAGCCCCGCCGCTGCCGCCTGTCGGTCTCGAGCGGGGGCTCCGTCACTCGCTTCCCGAGGTGCCCGTAGATAGGCTGCGCGCGACGATGCGCGCGGCGACCATTCGCGAGAAGCGAGATCCTGATCGAGGAGCATCCCGATCCGATGCCGGCACGGGGGAGGTGCTCGTGCGCGTGCGCGCCGCCGGGCTCAACGGCGGCGACATGATGCAGCGGCGCGGGCTCTACCCGGCGCCGCCGGGCTCGCCCAGGACATCCCGGGGATGGAGCTCGCGGGCGAGGTCGCGGCCTCGGGGACGGTGCCGGGCGGTTCGCGCTGGGCGAGCGCGTGATGGCGATCGTCGGCGGCGGGGCCCAGGCGGAGCTGTGCGTGGTCCACGAGCGCCGCTGATGCCCGTGCCCGCGCGTCCTCGACTGGCCGGCGGCCGGCGGCCTGCCGGAGGTCTTCACGACCGCGCACGATGCGATCTTCACGCAGGCGGAGCTGCGCTCGGGCGAGCACCTGCTCGTGCACGGCGGCGCCGGCGGCGTGGGCACCGCCGCGATCCAGCTCGCGAGCGCGGCGGGGCGCGGGTCACCGCGACCGTGCGCGACGAGCAGCTACGCGGGCAGGTCGAGGCGCTCGGCGCGCGGGTGATCGCATGCCGAGGGCTTCGCCGAGCACGGCCCATTCGACGTGATCCTCGAGTTGGTCGGCGCGCCCAACATGCCCGAGAACCTGCAGGCGCTCGCCACCGGCGGGCGCGTCGTGCGTGATCGGCGTGTCGGCCGGCGCCAAGGTCGAGCTGAACCTGCTCGCACTGATGGGCAAGCGCGCGCGCATCCACGGCTCCACGCTGCGCGCACGGCCGCTCGAGCAGAAAGCGCTCGCAGCGCGCCTGATCGAGCACGAGGTGCTGCCGCTGTTCGAGTCCGGCGATCTGCGCGTCCCCGTCGCCGAGGAGCTTCCCGCTGGAGCAGGCCGCCGCGGCCTACGAGCGCTTTGCCGCCGGTGGCAAGCTCGGCAAGATCGTGCTGATCGATCTGATCAGTACGGCGGCTGCGCCGCGTACCAGTCGCCGAGCACGCGAAACGCCGCCCAGAACTCGCGCTTGGCGTCCTGCTCGTCCAGCGAGTCGTCGATGTTGGGCACGTACAGAGCGTCGATCGTGGGCGTCAGCTGCTGGACCACGCCGACGGCGTCGTGCAGCGCACGCGCGAGCGGGATCTCCATCTCGCCGAGCGCGAGCAGCGCGTCGGCTCCCATCACCACCACGATCTTCGGCTGCACGATCGCGATCTCCTCGACCACGCGGGAGATGCACGCGAAATCCGCCAGCGAGGCGTCGCTCAGCGGGCACTTCACGCACAGCGTGCCGTACACGGCCAGCGGGTCGATCGACAGACGCTTGAGCGACTTCATCAGCGCGCCGCCCGCCCGTCCGTAGAAGGCCACCCCCTCCTCGACCTCCGAGGGCAGCGCCGCGTACTTCAGGAGCATGATGTCCGCCTGCGGGTGCCCGAGCCGAGCACCGGCATCAGGTTGCCACGCGGGCAGTGCGGGCACGACTGCAGATCGCGCGTCAGCGTGTTCAGCTCGCGGATGGCGCGCTCGAGGTACTTCTCGCGGATCTCGTCATCGGTTATGGGCATCGACCCGGAGGGATTTGACGGGGCGCTGCTTGTCCTTGACGGTGCATCAGGACTTGCGGCCCTCGGGCTCCCGGCAGGCGTGCGCGGCCACGCTCGGACTACCTCCAGCCTGTCCTCCGCCGGGGGCGTGCCCCTTAACGGTGCCCGCCCGCCCGGCCCCCTCGCCCGCCGCTGCGCGCGCGGTTCAGCCGCTTCAGCCGGCGCGCCTTGCTCGCGCCTGCGTGCCGAGCGCGGCGTCGCGCGCGTCTGCAGGAACTTCAGCGCCTGGACGTACAGCAGCGAGGACGGTCGCGTGACGATCTCGGCGTCGCGCAGAGACTGCAAGAACTCGCTGCGGCCCGTCGAAGTCGCGCATGCGGATGCGCACCGAGCCGAGACCCTGCGCCACATGCGAGTCCGAGCCGGCACCCGCGGCGATGCCGGTACTTGGCCGCGAAGCGCGCCGGCCTCCTCGTTGAACTCGCTGATCGCCACGCGCGGGTTGAACACCTCGATCGCGTCCACGTCGTCGAGGATCGCCAGCAGATGCTCGTAGTCGGGCACCGAATGCATGCGGTCGAACGGATGCGGCACGTACACGAGCCCGCCCTGCCGGTGGATCTCGGCGACGGTCTCCGCGAGGCTCAGGCCGCGCGGGATCCTCTCCTCGATGAACAGGCCGATCACCTCGCCTTCGCCGGCCGTCTTGACCTCCTCGCCCACGATCACCTTCACGGGCGGGCGCGGGATGCTGGGACCGATCGTTCCGCCTGCGCGCTGTGCCTCGAGGGCGCCCGAGATCTCGTTGTGGTCGGTCACCGCGATCGCTCCCAGCCCCTGCTCGCGCGCGCGTCGCGAGCAGCACCTCGACCGGCGTCGCACAGTCGTAGGAGTGGTCGGTGTGCATGTGCAGGTCGACGTCGATCAGCGGCCGTCGCGCCAGCGCGCGGGCGAGCGCGGGGTCGCGAGCGGTCGAGTGCCGGCGCGCGGCCAGGCGGTGGTAGATCGCTCGAGCTCCGCCGCCGCGTCGTCGTCATCGCGCACCAGCTCGTAGTCGCCGGGGAAGTGGTGGTCCATCAGCTCGGCCGTCGCGGGCAGGCTCGCCATGCGCGCGTCCAGGCGACCGAAGAAGCTCTCCACGAAGCGCCGCGCCACGAGCGTCGAGAGCAGGCGCTCGGTGGGGGAGTGGAAGGAGCCGACGTTGAGCGCCCGCGAATGGCGCAGGGCCGCGCCCGAGGTGCTCGGGGCGAACGGCTCGTGCACGTGGACGAAGTCGAGCGGCACGCTGCCGAGCAGTTCCTCGACCGTGCGCGCGCACGTCGATCGGCAGCGCCGCCGGTCGACGCCGGGTATTGCCGGACCGTCCCGCGGCCGGGTGGGCCCTGACTTCAAGCACCTCGCCCACGGCGAGCACGCGCGGCGTGCCCGTGTCGGTCCCCTCGAGCAGCGACGCCGCTCCGGCGGAGCCGCCACGCGCCGCGCGCAGCGCCCGGCGCGAGGCGCGCACCCGCTCCTGCGAGCGCGACGGGGCGAGCACCAGCACGCGGTGGCCCGCGTCGCGAAGCTCGCCCGCGACCCGCGCGCACGTGGTCGTTGACCTCGTTGCCCTCCGCCTCCCACGGATAGGGCGTGACGTGGGCTATGGCGAACGAGTCGGGCCATCGCCAGCCGGCCATTATCCCGCGCTGCCGCGTGGCCGACCTTGTCGAGGCTTCGCGGCCTGCGCATTTGCCGCGGTCGTGTGGCGCCGGGCCTCGGCACGGCCGCGCGCGTAGGTGGCGATGAACTTCTCGGTGTCCGCGCGCGCCTGCTCGTCGGGGCGCTGGTTGTGGGGCGACTTCATCAGGTAGGAGCAGGGTCCGTCGAGCTGGCCCGCCGACGCCGTGGTTGAGCGCCAGCTTGCAGCAGCGCACCGCGTCGATCACGATGCCCGCGGAGTTGGGCGAGTCCCACACCTCGAGCTTCAGCTCGAGGTTCAGCGGCACGTCGCCGAAGGCCTGGCCCTCGAGGCGGATGTGCGCCCACTTGCGGTCGGTCAGCCACGGCACGTAGTCCGAGGGGCCGACGTGGACGTCGCTCGGCCGGCAGCTCGTGGTCCATGATCGAGGTCACGGCGTTGGTCTTCGAGATCTTCTTGGACTCCAGGCGCTCGCGCTCGAGCAT
Source organism: uncultured Solirubrobacteraceae bacterium (assembly GCA_963810735.1). Classification (GTDB taxonomy): domain Bacteria; phylum Actinomycetota; class Thermoleophilia; order Solirubrobacterales; family Solirubrobacteraceae; genus Palsa-744. The sequence goes on along the minus strand of CAWEOR010000005.1, from coordinate 557,829 downwards.
GTTGTAGAAGTCCATGTTGCCGCCGACGTTCAGCTGCGAGGTGCGCATCGATCTCGCACGCCGCGCTCGGCGAACAGGCGCGCGAGCGTGCGGTGCACGATCGTCGCGCCCGACCTGCGACTTGATGTCGTCGCCGACGATCGGCAGGCCGGCCTTTTTGAAGCGCCTGTCCCAGTAGTCCTCGCGGGCGATGAACACGGGGATGCAGTTGACGAACGCGCAGCCCGCCTCGAGCACCTGCTCGACGTACCACTTGGTCGCCTGCTCGGAGCCGACCGGCAGGTAGGAGACGACCACGTCGGTGTGCGTGTCGCGCAGGATCTCGACGATGTCGGCGGTCTCGCCCGGCGCCTTGGTGATCTTCTGCTTGAGGTACTTGCCGAGGCCGTCGTGGGTCATGCCGCGGTAGCACGGGCACGCCGAGCTTGCTCGGGCACCCGCCCCTTGGCGAACTTGATCGTGTTGTTCTGCCCGGCCCAGATCGCCTTGCCGAGGTCCTTGCCGACCTTCGTCGGCGTCGATGTCGAAGGCGGCCGTGAACTCGATGTCGCGCACGTGGTAGCCGCCGAGGTCGACGTGCATCAGGCCCGGCACGCGCTCGTCGGGATCGGCGTCGCGGTAGTAGTGGACGCCCTGCACGAACGAGCACGCGCAGTTGCCGACGCCGATGATCGCCACGCGGACCTTGTCGGCTGGTAGCGCGCGGCGCCGTTCTTGGAGGCCGCCGCGCCGTTTGCGGCGTGGCCGTTGGTGCTGCTCTGTGTGCTCATTGAAGAGAAGTCCTTCGCTGAAGTTCGAGCTAACTACTCCGCCGCGCGCGCCTGGTCACACCGAGCGCCCGGACGCGACAGCTCGGCGCGCACGTGCCAGATGCGCTGCGCGACCGTGAACGCGCTCAGCACAGCGAGCACGTACACGGCCGGCGCAGCAGCTCGAAGTGGCCGAGCGAGGCGCCCCGGGCGAAGACCAGGCCGATCGAGAGGATCACCACGCGCACCGGGCGCGTCGCGATTCCCACCTTGCACTCCACGCCCAGCGCCTCGGCGCGCGCGCGCGTGTAGGCTGACCATCAGCGACGCCAGCACCGCCACGACCACAGCGGCGGCCGCCGCTCGTTGTCCCTCGCAGCGCGAAGTAGCCGGCGACGGCCGTCAGCACGATCGCCCTCCTCGATGCGGTCGAGCGTCGAGTCCAGGAACGCGCCGAACGGCGTGCCCTTGCCCGACATCCGCGAGTAGCGCCCGTCGAGCGTGTCCATGATCGAGCCGACGATGAAGGCGATGCCGCCGAGGAAGAACAGCTGCTCCCACACGAGCACGGCCGCCAGCACGTTGAGCACGAAGCCCGTAAGCGAGATCGCGTTGGGCGTCAGGCGCGACTCGATCAGGCGGTTGCGGACGAGCTCGCGCCGTTCGCCCGCCACGCGCTGGGCGCGGGCACCCCGCGCGCTCCTGCCGTAGGACGCTGCGTCTCGTGCGCCTGCTGGGGGCGTGCTGCCGCTGCGGTGCCATCCTCGCTCGAGCGCCCTAGCCGCTGGCGCTCAACTGCGCGCCGGGGACGGTCGAGAAGCGCCACGCCTGCGGTCGCGCACGCGCCAGCCAGCTCGCGCCGTACGCGGACGACCGCCGCGGTCAGCGCGCCCGAGGAACGCGTCGATGATGAAGTGGTTGGCCGTGACCACGATCACGAACGCGATCAGCAGCGGGTACAGCAGCCACAGCACGCGCACCGAGCGCGCACGCGCACGAGCCGCGCGAGCGTCCACGCCGATCATCAGCGCGAACGCGACGTGCATCGAGGGCACCGCCGCGTACAGATTGGTCAGCTCGTTCAGCGAAGCGCTCGCGGCGGTACGTGCAGGTGCGTGAAGTCGGCGACGCTGTCGATGAAGCCCCACTCGGGCATGAAGCGCGGCGGCGCCGTCGGGAAGATCGCGTAGCCGACCAGCGCGATCGCCATCGCGATCATGAACATGTTGCGCACGAAGTAGAAGTTGCGGTTGTGGCGCAGGTACAGGTACACCAGCGCCGCCGATCGTGACGCGTCGTCTGCGCATTGATGTACAGCCAGCTCGAGAGCACCATCAGGAAGTGGCTGCCCGACGCCCACGCCTGGATGCGACGGCTCGACGAACACGTGCAGCGTGCGCTCGATCGTGATCAGGTCGCGCGCGTGGGCGAACGCCGCGTTCGCGTCACCCTCGACCAGGCCCCGCACCAACCGGTACGCGAGATACGCGGCGCCGAAGAGCGAGACCTGCCTCAGCGCATCCAACCAGCCGTGTGGCAGTAGACGCGCCTGCAGGAGGCGAGCGCGGGCGAGCATCGGTGTAAAGCCTAGTCGATGCTCCGCGCTCGCGACCGCCGTCCCTCAGCGACAGCGCGCTCCGTGGTCGAACACGCGCGCCAGCGAGAAGGCGATCACCACGTGCAGCGCGCCCGCACCCCGCGCCCGCACCTGCGTCCAGCCTTCCGGCCCGCTGCTCACACAGCCGTGCCCGCCGGCCAGCGCCCAGTAGGGCGTGAAGCGCAGCCGCACCGTGAACGCCCCCGCGCGTGGCGTCCGCAGCGTGAACGAGTCGTGCCCCACGCTCGTGAGGATCGCCGGGCTCTGCGCGAGCGCGCTCGCCCCGCGCACGGCGAACAGGCGCCAGTGCGCGGAGCGCCACACTTCGCGCAGGTAGCCGGCCGTGCCCGAGCGCACCAGGCGCGCCTCGGACTTCGCCGAGTAGTCCAGCGGGGCGTCCGGGAGCGCGACGTAGGAGATCGCCTGCGCGTCGAGCCACGAGCGGTAGCGGGCGGGCGTGAGCGGCGCGCTTTCGTAGAACAGGCCGTCGCGGTACACGTCGAGCTGGCGCTCCCAGCCGCGGGCGATCATCACGTGCGGCGCCAGCCAGCGGGCCTCCCAATGGTTGGCCGTGGCCACCACCTCGATGCGCGCCGGGTGCGCGCCGTAGCCCACGCCCAGCGCGCGCAGCTCGCCGAGCAGCGGCGCGTAGTAGGAGGCGTTCACCGACCGGTCGGACGCAGCCGCCGCGAAGTCGGCCACGGGCGCGTTCGCCTGCCAGTAGAACAGGAACGGAGCGAGCACGATCAGCGCGCGGCGGCGCCAGCGCGACGCGCACACGAGCGCGCACGCCGCCACCGGGCCGGCCATCAGCGCGCCCAGGCGGTCGGCGTTCCCGCCCACCGCCGTGGGCACCACGTACGCGCCGATCAGCGCCAGCGCGTACAGCGCCGCGCCGACGCGCAGCAGGCGCTCCTCCGGATCGACCAGCAGGCCGATCGCCACCACGCCGGCGAGCGCCGGATAGAACGCGGAGGCCACGAACGGCTGCGCGCCCCCTTCGGGGAACGCCAGCGTCAGCAGCGCGATCGGAGCGAGCGCCGCGACGGTCAGCGCCGCCGGCCACCACCGCTCCGGGCCCGCCAACGTCCACGTGAGCAGCGCCAGCGCCAGGAACGCGCCCGCCACCGGGCTGGCCAGCGCGCACAGCACGCACAGGGCGAGCGCGCCCCACCGGTGCCCGCGTCGCACCGCCAGCAGCGCGCCCAGCCCGACCGCCAGGCCGAGGTCGAACGGCACGCGGCTGAGAGCAGCGCGATGGACGCGCCGATCGCAAACCATATGGCCCCGACGCGCACCGCCCGCGCGGCGAAGCAGCCGTCCACCAGGGCGGCGAACAGGCCAGTGGCGATCACCATCGAGATCGCCGCCAGCGGCTGGGGTCCGATCAGGGCGCCCAGGCCGGGGGCCAGCACCGAGTACGCCGGCAGGTGGTGGCCGCCGTACCACGAGTTGTCCCACAGCGAGAAGCCCACGCTGGAGAACAGGCTGCTGCGATAGCTGGCCGCCGCCAGGTCGGGACTGGGGGGCGCGGCGATCACGTACACGAGCGCCGCCACCGCCGTGATCGCCCACGCGGGCACCCGCCGCAGCGATCCGCGCAGGCTGCCGATCTGTGCGCCGGAGGGCCGGCTCACACGCGGCGGGCGTCCGCTCGCCAGCGCCGATGCATTCAGCCCGGACGCGGGCTCGCTCACGCCGAGCTCAGGAAGTCGACGACCCGCCCGATCAGCTCTGGCTGGTCGATCCACGGCCAGTGACCGGCGTCCGGGAGCTCGAGCAGCTCCGCGCGCCCCAGCGCGTCCGCGTAGTCGCGGCCGAAGTGGGCGGGGAAGTACGGGTCGCGCATGCCCCAAACCACCAGCGCCGGCATCTCCAGCGCCCCCAGCCGCCGCCCCGCCGCCTCGAGCACCTCCGGCGCGGAGCTGCGGTAGAGGCGCAGGATCGCCCGCTGGGTGCCCTGGTCGAAGTGCTCGAGCACGCTGTCGCGCCAGGCCCCCGGCATCGGCCCCGGTGCCACGTTGGACTCCCGCGAGAGGACCCGCATGGTGTAGCCGCCGGTCGCGCCCATCGCCAGCTCGCCCAGCCCCGGGGTGCGCCACACGCGCGCCGTACGGTGCCAGCGGTAGCCGGGGAGAAGGGGCACCGCGTTGATGATCACCAGGCGCTCCACCCGCTCGGGCAGGCGCTGGGCGAACGCCAGCCCGACCGCGCCCCAGTCGTGCACCACGAGCTTCACCCGCTCCACTTCCAGCTCGTCCAGGAAGCGCTCGATGAAGCGGTCGTACTCGTCGATCGTGTAGCGCAGGAACCCCGGCTTGCCCGAGCGCCCGAAGCCCGGCAGGTCGACCGCCAGCCCGCCGCTCTGTTCGAGGAAGCCCCGCTCGTAGCCGGGCGGCTCGACCCACTCGTCGTCGGGGCGCTTGGAGCGCCACCAGCGCTGCCAGGCCGGGCGGCTCGCGTGGTGCGCACGCGGGGCGACCCATTCGTCGCTGTTGCTGGGCACGCCGTGCAGGTACAGCGGCACCGCCCCGTCACCCGCCTGCGCAGCGCCGTCAGCGGGCGCGGGTGCGCTACGCCAGAAGATCGGCGGTGGCGCATGTTCGCCGAAACCCTTCTCGCCTGGGGCCGGCGGGATCTCGATCTCGCCGGTGTGGTCGCTCACCTCGGGCACCGGCCGAGGATATCCGCAGGTGCTGGGCCGGATACCGTGAAGCGGTGCCCCGCGAGCCCCGCGTCTGGACCTCGCCGACGCGCGCACGAGTGGTGAGGGTCCGCGAACGCCTGCGCGAGGTCTACGGCGTGCCGCTCATGCGCCCCCACCGGCACCCGATCGCCGAGCTCGTGCTCACCGTCCTCTCGCAGTCCACCAACGACCGCAACCGCGACGTCGCCTACCTGCGCCTGCGCGAGCGCTTCGGAGGGCCGCACTTCGCCTGGGAGCACGTGCGCGACGCGCCCGTCGCCGAGGTCGAGGAGGCGATCCGCCCGGGCGGCATCTCCAAGGTGAAGTCCGCGCGTATCCATGCGATCCTGCGGGCGCTCACAGACGAGCCGGGACCGCCCGGCCAGGGCGCGAGGTCGGACGCTCGCGCCGATCGATCTGATGAGGGGCTGTCGCTCGACTGGCTGCCCGACGTGCCGATCGAGCTGGCGCGCGACTACCTCGTGTCGCTGCCCGGCGTCGGGCGCAAGACCGCCGCCTGCGTGCTGCTGTTCGCCTACGGCCTGCGCGACGTGCCCGTCGACACGCACGTCTCGCGCGTGGGCATGCGCCTGCGCCTGCTCCGCCCAGGCGCGCCCTTCGAGGAGCTCCACGACCAGATGCTCGCCCTCACGCCACCCGGCCAGGAGCTCGAGCTCCACGTGAACATGCTGCGCCACGGCCGGCGCACATGCCACGCGCGCTCGCCTGCCTGCCACGAATGCGCGCTCGCCCGCATGTGTCCGAGCCGAGCGGACTTCGTGTAGGCGCGTTCCGCTTCAGCCTCGTGGCAGGACGGCGAGCCTGCCACGAATGCGCGCTCGCCCGCATGTGTCCGAGCCGAGCGGACTTCGTGTAGGCGCGTTCCGCTTCAGCCTCGTGGCAGGACGGCGAACGCGATAACCGCATACTGCAGAGCCGCCGCCGCGAGCACCAGCGCGTGGAACACCTCGTGGTAGCCGAACACCCTTGGCCACGGGTTCGGCCGCCCGCTCGCGTACACGACCGCCCCGATCAGGTACAGCAGCCCGCCGGTCGCCAGCCCGGCCACGCCCAGCCAGCCGATCGCCGCGGGCAGCTCGCCGAAGATCGCGGCGGTCACCAGCCCGAGCGCCACGTACACGCCCGCGAACAGCCACTTGGGCGCGTCGATCCACAGCAGCTTGAACACCACGCCGCCGAGCGCCCCCGCCCACATCACGATCAGGATCGTGCTCGCCAGTCCGCCCTTCAGCGCGAGCAGCGCCACCGGCGTGTAGGTGCCCGCGATCAACACGAAGATCATCGAGTGGTCCAGCCGCCGCATCCAGCGCCGCGCCGACGGACGCCAGGTCACGCGGTGGTAGAGCGCGCTCGTGCCCAGCAGCGCCGATACCGCTCCCGCGTAGATCGCCGCCGCCACCCGTGCGCGCCCGTCCGACGCGGCCAACAACAGGGCCGCCCCGCACGCGAGCGACACGAAGAACGCGTACTCGTGCAGGACGCCCCGCAGGCGCGGCTTCGCCGGACCCCCAGGGATGAGGTTCATGTCCTGAAGGTAGCGCCCGGCGCAGCGTTAAGCGGCGCCAACCGCCGGGGTGTGCGCCCGCGCGCCGGCGCGCGCACGGGCAGGCGCCCGCTCGGCACGGTCGCCGCGCGCGCCGTGGGCGTTGCCCGGTGGCGCCGCGGCCTGGACGGGGGACGCCTTGACGCCCGGCAGGAAATCTGACATACTGCCACTTAGATTTATAAAGCTTTCCAGAAGGAGCATTCACCCAATGGCCAAGACCATAGGCATCGACCTGGGCACGACCAACTCGTGCATGGCGGTGCTCGAGGGCGGCGAGCCCACCGTCATCGAGAACGCCGAGGGCGGTCGCACGACCCCTTCGGTGGTCGCCTTCACCGCATCCGGCGAGCGTCTCGTCGGCACCGTCGCCAAGCGTCAGGCGGTCACCAACCCGCAGAACACCGTCTTCTCCATCAAGCGCTTCATGGGCCGTAAGGAGGCCGAAGTCAAGGAGGAGGAGTCGATCGTCCCCTACAAGGTCGTCTCCGGCCCCAACGGCGACGCCCGCGTGGAAGCCGGTGGCGAGCAGCACTCTCCGCCGGAGATCTCAGCGATGATCCTGCAGAAGCTCAAGTCCGACGCTGAAGCGTATTTGGGCGAGAGCGTCGACTCGGCGGTCATCACCGTCCCCGCGTACTTCAACGACGACCAGCGCCAGGCCACCAAGGACGCCGGCAAGATCGCCGGGCTGGACGTCAAGCGCATCATCAACGAGCCCACCGCCGCATCGCTCGCGTACGGCCTCGACAAGGAGTCCGACCAGACGATCCTCGTGTTCGACCTCGGCGGCGGCACCTTCGACGTGTCGGTGCTGGAGATCGGCGACGGCGTGTTCGAGGTCAAGTCCACCGCCGGCGACAACCACCTCGGCGGCGACAACTTCGACAAGGCCATCGTCGACTGGCTGGTGGCCGAGTTCAAGAAGTCACAGGGCATCGACCTGTCGGCCGACCCGATGGCGCTTCAGCGCCTGTACGAGGCCTCCGAGAAGGCCAAGATCGAGCTGTCCACCACCCAGGAGACGCAGATCAACCTCCCGTTCATCACCGCCGACTCCTCCGGGCCCAAGCACCTCGACACGCGTCTCACCCGCGCCAAGCTCTCCGAACTGACGAGCGACCTGCTCGACCGCGTCGTCGCCCCCGTGCGCCAGGCGCTGGACGACGCCAAAGGCAAGGGCGTCAAGGAGATCGAGCACGTGGTCCTCGTCGGCGGCATGACCCGTATGCCCGCCGTCCAGGAGAAGGTCAAGGAGCTGACCGGCAAGGAGCCCCACCGCGGCGTCAACCCCGACGAGGTGGTCGCTGTCGGCGCCGCCATCCAGGCGGGCGTGCTCGCCGGCGACGTCAAGGACGTGCTGCTGCTCGACGTCACGCCGCTGACCCTCGGCATCGAGACCAAGGGCGGCGTCATGACCAAGCTGATCGAGCGCAACACCACCATCCCCACCCGCAAGGGCGAGGTCTTCTCCACGGCCGAGGACAACCAGCCGTCGGTCGAGATCCACGTGCTCCAGGGCGAGCGGGAGATGGCGCAGTACAACAAGTCGCTGGGCAAGTTCCAGCTCACCGGCATCCCGCCGGCGCCGCGAGGCATCCCGCAGATCGAGGTCGCCTTCGACATCGACGCCAACGGCATCCTCAACGTGTCCGCCAAGGATCTCGGCACCAGCAAGGAGCAGAAGATCGAGATCAAGGCCGGCTCCGGGCTCTCGGACGAGGAAATCAAGAACATGGTCTCCGACGCCGAGTCCCACGCGGAGGAGGACCGCCGCGCACGGGAGCTCGCCGAGGCGCGCAACAACGGCGAGAACGCCGCATACCAGGCCGAGCGCCAGCTCGCCGACCTCGGCGACCAGGTCGACGCCGACTCCAAGTCGCGCATCGAAGAGGCGATCAAGGAGGTTCGCGAGGTGCTCGAGTCCGAGGATCCCGCGACCATCAACGCCAAGGCCGAGGCGCTCCAGACCGCCTTCCACGCGGTCTCAGAGGCCATGTACCAGCGCGCCCAGGAGCAGGCCGCGGCCTCCGGCAACGGCGCTTCATCCGACGGCGGCGATGCGTCTTCCCCGGAGGAGGAAGACGTGGTCGACGCCGAGGTCGTCGAAGAGCCGAAGGCTTAGGGCGCGCGATGACGGAGATCAAGGTGCAGTTCTCCTCCGATTCGGCCGGGCGTGGGGCCGGTGACTCGTTGCGGGCCGGTGGGTCTGCCGCCCCTCGTCCCGCTCAGGGTGACCCCACGCCCGGCAGCTCAGCAGCACAGGCGAGCAGCGGCGCTCCGTGTTCGCCCGGTAGGCCTGGAGCGGACGAGGCGCGGCCGGCTCGCCGCGGCGCTGGTGGAGGAGGGGAAGGGGCGGGAGCATCTCCGGGTGCGAGAGCACACGAGCGAGATGCGCACGTCCCGGCAGCGCCCAACGGTCAACAGCCGGACGACGAGGCCAAGGATGTGCAGGGCGATCTGGACGAGCTCGTGAAGACCGCCAGGCAGCGCGACGAGTACCTCGCCGTGGCGCAGCGTACGCAGGCGGACTTCGAGAACTACCGCAAGCGCGTCGCCAGGGAGGCGGCCGCTGCGCAGCAGCGTGGGGCGGTCGCGCTCGCAAAGGAGCTCCTGCCGGCGCTCGACAACCTCGACCGCGCGCTCGAGGCCGCGGCCGACGACGATCCGCTGCTGCAGGGCGTGCGGCTCGTGCGCTCGGAACTGAGCGCCGCGCTCGCGCGCGTGGGAATCGAGTCGTTCTCGCCCGAGGGCGAGGTGTTCGACCCCGCGGTGCACGAGGCCGTGGCCACGGCCGAGCAGGGCGCCGACGGCAGCCCGAGCGGCACCGTCGTGGAGGTCTACCAGGCCGGCTATCGACTGGGCGACAGCGTCGTCCGCCCGGCGCGCGTGGTCGTGGCGGCGTAGGGAGGGCGCGGATGGCCACCAGACCGGACTACTACAAGACGCTGGGCGTCGACAAGAAAGCGACCGCGGAGGAGATCAAGAAGGCCTACCGCAAACTCGCGCGCCAGTATCACCCCGACCGCAATCCCGACGACAAGCAGGCCGAGGCCCGCTTCAAGGAGATCTCCCAGGCGCACGACGTGCTGGGAGATCCGGAGAAGCGCGCGCAGTACGACAGCGGCTCCGGGCCGTTCGCCACCGGCGCCGGGCCGGGAGGCGGCTTCGGCGGCTTCGGCAACTTCGACTTCGACGGCGCCTCCATGGGGGACATCCTGTCCAACCTGTTCGGCGGCTCCACCAGCGGGCGGCGCGTGCGCACGCAGCCACGCGCCGAGCGCGGTGCCGACCTCGAGGCGCAGGTCTCGATCTCCTTCGACCAGGCGGTCTCCGGCGCCCAGGTGCCGCTTCAGGTTCCCATGCGCACCTCCTGTCCGACCTGCCGCGGGACGGGCGCCAAGCCCGGCACCACACCCACTGTGTGCCCACGCTGCGAGGGTCGTGGCATCGAGCCCCAGGGTCAGGGCATGTTCTCGATCTCCCGACCGTGCTCGCAGTGCGGGGGCGCGGGCACGATCATCGAGGACCCCTGCCCCAGCTGCCAGGGCGCCGGCGCGGTGCACACGGTCAAGCGCCTGCGGGTGAACATCCCCGCCGGTGTGCGCGACGGCAGCCGTGTCCGCCTGGCCGGCAAGGGAGAGCCCGGGCGCAACGGCGGGCCGCCGGGCGACCTCTACCTGATCACCCACGTCGCGCCCTCGCCGCTGTTCACCCGCAAGGGTGAGAACCTCGAGGTGGAGGTGCCGCTGAGCATCCCCGAGGCACTGCGCGGCGCCGAGGTCCAGGTGCCGACGCTGAACGGCACCAAGACGCTGCGCGTGCGGCCGGGCACCGCGCACGGCACGGTCCAGCGCCTGCGCGGCGAGGGACCGCCGAAGCTGGGCTCTGCGAACAGAGAGAAAGGCGACATCCACTACCGCTTCGTGATCGACGTGCCACAGCACCTGAGCGAGGAGCAGGAGAGCGCCGTGGAGCAGCTCTCGAAGACGCTCGACCGCAACCCCCGCGCGGGGCTGTTCGAGAACGGCTCCTCCCGCGACGGCGCCGCGCCCGCGGACGGCGAGCAGCGTCGAGGGTCACGGGCGGCCAAGGCAGGCGGCGATGGCTCGTAGGGTGCGCACTGTCCATGTGGCGAGCGACCGCGGCGTGTTCATGATCTCCGTCGCAGCCCAGCTCGCGAACATGCATCCCCAGACGCTGCGCGTGTACGAGACCCGCGGGCTGATCGAGCCGCAGCGCTCGCCCAAGGGCACGCGCCTGTACTCGCAGGAGGACGTCGAGAAGCTGCGGCGCATCCAGGGGATGACCGCGGAGCTCGGCCTCAACCTGGCGGGCGTCGAGCGAGTGCTCCGCCTCGAGGAGGAGATCGACAGCATGCAAGCGCGCATCGAGGCGATGGAGCTGGAGGCGCTGCAGGCCCAGGTGCGCCTGGCGCAGGAGCTCGAGGAGGTGCGCCGCTCCTTCCGCGCCGAGCTCGCCGTCCCCTATCGCGGCGGTCTCGAGCTCGTGCGCGCCGCCGACGCCCGTTCACCGTTCAAACCCGCTCCAAAGAGGACCTGAGCATATGCAGGCAGACCGTTTCACCATCAAGTCCCAGGAGGCGATCGCGACGGCCGGCCGGCTCGCGCAGGATCGCCGTAATCCCCAGGTCACGCCGTTGCACCTGCTGTCCGCGCTGCTCGTCGCCCCCGGCACGCCGGGACCGGCCGCCAGCGCCGACGCCCCCGGCGGCGTGGTGCTGCCGGTCCTCGCCAAGCTGGGCACGCAGGTGGACGGCCTGCGCGCCGGCGTCGAGCAGGCGCTCGGCGAGCTGCCCGTGGCGGGCGACGCCTCGCCCGCGGACGCGGTCGCGCAACCCGGCTCTGAACTGCTGGCGGTGCTCCGCACCGCCGAGACCGAGGCGGGCAAGCTCTCCGACCAGTACGTCTCCACCGAGCACCTGCTGCTGGCCCTCACCGCTGAGCACGGCCGCGCGGCGGACGAGCTGCGACGGGTGGGCGTCACCCGCGAGCGGCTGCTCCAGGCGCTGGCCGAGGTGCGCGGCTCGCACCGCGTCACCGACCAGTCCCCCGAGGAGAAGCTCGAGGCGCTCGAGCGCTTCGGCACCGATCTGACACAGGCCGCGGAGCAGGGCAAGCTCGACCCCGTGATCGGTCGCGACGAGGAGATCCGCCGTGTGATCCAGGTGCTCTCGCGTCGCACCAAGAACAACCCCGTGCTGATCGGCGAGCCGGGGGTCGGCAAGACCGCGATCGTGGAGGGCCTCGCCCAGCGCATCGTCTCGGGCGACATCCCCGACTCGCTGCGCGAACGGCGTGTGATCGCGCTCGACATCGGCGGCCTGATCGCCGGCGCCAAGTTCCGGGGCGAGTTCGAGGAGCGCCTGAAGGCGGTCCTCGGCGAGGTGTCCGAGGCGCAGGGCAGCGTGATCCTGTTCCTGGACGAGCTGCATACGATCGTCGGCGCGGGCGCGGCCGAAGGCGCCGTGGACGCGGCCAACCTGCTGAAGCCGATGCTCGCCCGCGGTGAGCTGCGCTGTGTGGGCGCCACCACGCTCGACGAGTACCGCAAGTACATCGAGAAGGACGCCGCCCTGGAGCGGCGCTTCCAGCCGGTGATGGTGGGCGAGCCCTCGGTGCAGGACACGATCGCCATCCTGCGCGGCCTGAAGGAGCGCTACGAGGTGCACCACGGCGTGCGCATCCAGGACAGCGCCCTGATCGCCGCGGCCACGCTGTCCGACCGCTACATCGCCGATCGCTTCCTGCCGGACAAGGCGATCGACCTGATCGACGAGTCGGCCTCGCGTCTGCGCATCGAGATCGACTCGCTGCCCACCGAGATCGACGAGGTGGACCGTCGCGTGATGCAGCTGGAGATCGAGCTCACGTCGCTGCGCAAGGAGACCGACGACGCCTCCGCCGAGCGGCGCGAGGCGATCGAGCGCGAGCTCGCCGAGCTGCAGGAGCGCTCGGCGGGCATGAAGGCTCAGTGGCAGGCCGAGAAGCAGGCGATCCAGGGCGTGCGCGACCTGAAGGCCCGCCTCGAGGAGGCGCGCACGGAGGCCGAGCGGGCCGAGCGCGAAGCCGATCTGCAACGTGCCGCGGAGCTGCGCTACGGCGAGATACCGTCGATCGAAAAAGAGCTGAGCGCCCTGGAGGGCGGCGATCACGAGCCCGCCCAGCAGGTCGATGACCAGACCGCAGCGGAAGTCGAGGCCGGGCAGGCCGACGACGGCGAGGGCGAGCAGGCCCCGCGCGAGCGCATCGTGCCCGGGGCCTCCCGGCCGGTGTTCCTCAAGGAGGAGGTGGACGCGGACGACGTCGCCGAGGTCGTCGCGCGCTGGACCGGCATCCCCGTGAGCCGCCTGCTGGAGGGTGAGACCGAGAAGCTGATCCACATGGAGGAGCGCCTGCACGAGCGGGTGGTCGGCCAGGACGAGGCGATCGAGGCGGTGGCCACGGCGCTGCGCCGCTCGCGAGCCGGCCTGCAGGACCCCGACCGGCCGATCGGCTCGTTCCTCTTCCTGGGCCCGACCGGCGTGGGCAAGACCGAGCTCGCACGCGCGCTCGCCGAGTTCATGTTCGACTCGCAGGACGCGATGATCCGCATCGACATGTCCGAGTACATGGAGAAGCACTCGGTCTCCCGCCTGGTGGGCGCGCCCCCCGGCTACGTGGGCTACGAAGAGGGCGGCCAGCTGACCGAGGCCGTGCGCCGCCATCCGTACTCGGTGGTGCTGCTCGACGAGATCGAGAAGGCCCATCCGGATGTCTTCAACACGTTGCTCCAGGTGATGGACGACGGGCGCCTGACCGACGGCCAGGGCCGCACCGTGGACTTCAAGAACACGGTCCTGATCATGACCTCGAACATTCCCATCCCGGCCGGGGCGAGTGAATCGGAGACGCGCACGGCGCTGCTCGATCACTTCAAGCCGGAGTTCATCAACCGCCTCGACGACATCGTGCGCTTCGACTCGCTCACGCGCGAGCAGATCTCCGAGATCGTCGACCTGCAGGTTGCACGGGTGATCGAGCGGGTGGCCGAGCGCGGCGTGCAGGTGACGCTCACCGACGACGCGCGCACGCTGATCGGCAACCTCGGCTACGACCCGAGCTATGGCGCCCGCCCGCTACGCCGCGTGATCCAGAAGCAGCTCACCGACCGTCTCGCGCTCGCGCTGCTGGAAGGCAGGATCCGCCAGGGCGACGCGGTGGAGGTGGACGCGCGGGACGGGGAGCTGGCGCTGGAGAAGCGCGCGCCGGTGGCCGGCGTCGCATAGTCGCGAACGTCGCTGCGGACGCTCGCCAGCGCTCGTCAGTCGATGATCGAGTAGCCCGAGAACGAGCACGCCGGGCCGATTTCACCCTGCAGCCAGACGCCCTGGTCGGCGGTCCCGTCGAGCGCGACCGAGCCGTCGTGCGCGGTCGCCGAGAAGCTTCCTTCGGGGCCGCCCGCGAGCACGGCTTCGTTGTCGACGGTGATCCCTTCGGCGGCATCCTCGGTGAGCGGGCGTTCGCCGGTGAAGATCAGCGTCTTTGCTTCCTTGGCGACCCGCAGAAACGATTCCGTCTCGGTGGAGGCGATGTAGGTCTGCGCGATCGTCGCACCATGTTCTTCATAGCAACGGCCGCTGATCGTCAACGGGGGCACTTCCGCGAGCACCACCGTCGTGGCTTCTCCCTCGCTCGCGCCGGCCGTTTTGATCGTCTTGCGCCAGCGCTTGAGCCCCGCCGGTTCACCCCCTGAGCCGCCTTCCTGGCCGGGTGGGCCTTCTTTGCCTTCGGGTCCTTCGCGCCCGCGTTTTCCTTCCTGCCCGGTCTTGCCTTCCACGCCGCGTTTTCCTTCCTGCCCCATCTTGCCTTCCAGGCCGGCCTTCCCTTCGAAGCCCGGCAGGCCTTCCTTGCCCGGCCTGCCTTCGCTGCCGGCCGGCCCGACCACGCCCTCAGGGCCTCTGGCGCCGCGAAGCTGCCTGAGCACCTTTGGGTTGATCTGCGAGGTCGAGTTGATCAGGTAGTGGGTGGCCGCCACGGCCCCTCCGCTGAGTGCGAACACGAGCGCCATCGTCGAGGTGACGTTCGCGTAGCTGAGGGCTCTGCGCCGAGGTCTCACACCGATTCCAGGCTAGGTCGACCAATAATCCAGAGAGCGTGAAGTGGACGAATGTTCGGACCGGCCCGGCGCACGCGGCCAGGGGCGAACGGGAGGCGCCCGCGAGCCGGAAGCCGCGGCGCGCACAGGCGGGCTCGCGTCCCATCCGCCGATCCGCTAGAACGCCACGTGAGCGCACTCGACCGCGCGCGATCGCCCGACACCACGCGAGGAGCCACCACGCATGCCCACCTACGTCCTGCTCACGACGCTCACGCCCGAAGGCGTGCAGACGATCAAGAACAACCCGCAGCGGATCCTGGAGGTGAACAAGGAGGTCGAACAGCTCGGCGCGACCGTCAAGGCGCAGTGGGCGACGCTCGGCCATGTCGACTTCATCTCGGTCGTCGAGGCGCCCGACGAGGGCACCATGGCGCGCGTGTCGCTCGAGCTCGGCTCCCGCGGCACGGCCCGCTACGAGACGCTCACCGCCATCCCGATCGACGACTTCATCGCCTCTTTGTAACGATGGGCGCCATCGTCGCCCAACACACACGGGAGTAGGCATGGAGCAGAACAGCCCCGAGGGGCACGAGCGCAGGCCCAGCGGGTCGCCGGGCATCTCACTGGTGCCCGAGCCGATGCAGGAGTCCGAAGTGCAGACGCAACTCGACGACATCGACGTCGATGCGCCACGCGTGGGCATCGTGATGGGCTCCAAGAGCGACATGGAGACGATGGAGAAGGCCGCGCGTGAGCTCGAAGAGCGCGGAATCCTGCACGAGATCCGCGTCATGTCCGCCCACCGCGAGCCGGACCTCGTGGCCGAATACGCCAAGAACGCGCGTATGCGCGGGCTGCGCGCGATCATCGCCGGGGCCGGCATATCGGCCGCGCTGCCCGGTGCGATCGCCGCCCACACCGACCTGCCCGTGATCGGCGTGCCGCTGTCCGGGCGGCTGAGCGCCGCCGGCGGGCTGGACGCGATCCTGTCGATCGTGCAGATGCCCCCCGGCGTGCCGGTCGCGTGCGTCGGGCTGGACAACCCGCGCAACGCCGCCATCCTCGCCGCACAGATCCTCAGCGCGTGATCGGCCGCTACACCCGTCCCGAGCTCGGCGAGCTGTGGACCGACCAGGCCCGCATGGAGGCGTGGCGCGAGGTCGAGCTCGCCGCCTGCGAGGAGCTCCCGGGCCTGTTGGGAGCCGATGGTCCGAGCGACGCTGAGCTGCAGGCGATCCGCGGCGCCGCCTTCACCGTCGCCGAGGTGAACGAGCGCGAGCTCGTCACCGAGCACGACGTGGCCGCCTTCGTGGACGTGCTCGCCGCGTCGGTCGGCGAGGCCGGGCGCTGGATCCACTTCGGCCTGACCTCGTCGGATGTGCTGGACACGGCGCTCGCGCTGCAACTGCGGGCCGCCGGCGAGGTGATCCTCGACGGCGCGCGCCAGCTCACCGGCACGCTCGCGGCCCGTGCTCGCGAGCACGCGGACACGCTGTGCGTGGGGCGCACCCACGGGGTGCACGCCGAGCCGACCACCTTCGGGATCAAGCTCGCCGGCTTCGCCTTCGAGGCGCACCGCAACGCCCAGCGTCTGGAGCGCGCGTTCGCGCAGGTTGCGGTGGGCGCGCTGTCGGGCGCCGTCGGCACCTACGCGGCCACCAGCCCCGAGTTCGAGGCGCGTGTGCTGGAGCGTCTCGGCCTGGCGCGCGAGCAGGTCTCCACGCAGGTCGTCCCGCGCGACCGCCACGCCGAGCTGCTCTCGGCGATCGCCGTCGCGGGCGCCGGGCTGGAGCGCTTCGCCACCGAGGTCCGCCACCTGCAGCGCACGGAGGTGCGCGAGGTGCAGGAGCCGTTCCGCGCCGGCCAGAAGGGCTCCTCGGCGATGCCCCACAAGCGCAACCCGATCAAGAGCGAGCAGATCTCGGGGCTCGCGCGGGTGCTTCGCGGCAACGCCCAGGCCGCGCTCGAGGACGTCGCGCTGTGGCACGAGCGGGACATCTCGCACTCGTCGGTCGAGCGCGTGATCCTGCCCGACTCGACGATCCTGATCGACTACCTGCAGCACCGCGCGATCGCGCTCGCGCGGGACATGAGCGTGGACGCAGCGCGGATGCGCGCGAACCTCGAGCTCACACACGGCGCCCTGTACTCCCAGCGCGTCCTGCTCGCGCTCGTCGAGGCGGGCTCCCCGCGCGACGAGGCCTACCGCGTGGTCCAGGAGCTCGCCCAGCGCGCCTGGGATGAGGGCGTGCAGCTGCGCGAGCTGCTCGCCGCCGACGAACGTGCCGCCGCGCTCGACCTCGACGCGATCTTCGACTACGGCCACTACACGCGTCACGCCGGCGAGATCATCGCCCGCCTGGAGGACATCGGCTAGGGGCCCGCGTGACGGGGGACGAGCGAACGTCCGGCGCCGGTCGCCGTCAGGCGCCGACCTCGGCGGCCCGCGCCCGCGGAGACTCGATCCGCAGTCCGCCCGCGGCCACCGCCAGGGCGAGCACCACCACCGCCACAGCGAACGTCTGGAAGGTGTCCGTCAGACCGAGGTGGGGTACGGCGAAGCCGGCGGCAATGGCGGGCACCGAGATCGCCAGGTAGGCGACGACGTAGAACGCCGACATCACCTCGCCCCGGCGTCCGTCGGGGATCGCCGCGGACAGGTGGCGCAGGGCGCCCATGAACGCCAGCCCGAAGCCGACGCCCGCGATCGCTGCGGAGATCAGGAAGAAGACGGCTGAGGACGCCGACAGCGCCACGGCCGTCAGCGCCATGCCGAGCGCCAGCAGCAGCGCCCCGACGCTGGTGAGCGTGCGGTTGGACAGGTTGCGCCCGGCCAGCTGGGCGATCCCGGCGGGGACGGCGAGGGCGCACACGGCCACGCCGCCCGCCAGCTGCCCGTGGGTGTGCATCAGCGTCCCCGCGAGCTGCGGGCCGAGCGCCAGGTACAGCCCGCCGATCGACCACGACGCGAGCACGCCGAGCGCGGCCAGAGCGAACGCGCCGCGTGCGGGCGCCGGCACGCGCGGGCGCTGGGGACGGAGCGTCATCCGCCGGCGCTCGGCCACCGGCTCCGGCAGCAGGCGGACGGCGACGAGCAGCGCCACGATCAGCACGGCCACGATCACGAACGGCAGCAGCCGCGGGTCGGGCAGGAACTGCACGACGATCGCCGAGATCAGCGCTCCCGTGCCGATGCCCATCGTGCTGACCGTGCCGTTCACCAATGCCGCCTGCCGGGTGTCGCTGCGCGGGTGCAGCTCGAGCAGCGCCGCGCCTGCGGCTCCAAGCGCCGCCCCCGTCGCGATCCCCTGCAGGGCTCGCGCGAGGAACAGCCACACGACCGAGCGGGCCAGCAGGAACAGGCCCATGGCGATCAGCAGCGCCACCAGCGAGGACAGCAGCACCGGGCGGCGTCCAACCTGGTCGGAGAGACCGCCCGCGAGCAGCAGCGAGGCGAGCACGCCGATCGCGTAGATCCCGTACACGAGCGTCAGCACCGGGGTGGAGAAGTGCCAGCGCGCCTCGTACAGCCCGTACAGGGCGGAGGGGGTCGCCGACGCGAACAGTGCGAGGCCGATGACGGCGGCGACGGCGGCGAAGGCGAAAGGCAGTGGCAGTCGAGTGCGGGAGCTCATGGGCGCTCCTTTCTCCATATTTCCAAGATTGTGGAGATATGGTTATAGCATGGAGACGAGAGCATGCGCGTAAAACGCACCCACCACCCAGAAACGTGAGCCCGGTCGCCGCATCGTCCCCGAAGGGGGAACGCATCCACCATCCCTCGACCGGCGAGCTCGACCTCGCGCGCGTGCTGCGCGCGGCCGGCGACCCGGTGCGCCTGGCGATCGTCAGGCTGCTGGCCGACGACTGCGAGCGCACCTGCTACGAGGTCCAGGCCGAGCTCGACCTGCCCAGCTCGACCTGCTCCTATCACCTGCGGCTGCTCCGCGAGGCCGGCCTCACTCGCACCCGCGCGCAGGGCACCGAGCGGCGGATCACGCTCCGTCGCGCGGACCTCGACGAGCGCTTCCCGGGGCTGCTCGACGCGCTCCTGCTCTAAACGCGCCCGCACGCGATCCGATCGCCGGGCGCTGGTAGCATCGCGCCACGTGAGCACGCTCGCCGACCTGCCTCTCATCGCCAGCGGGAAGGTGCGCGAGCTGTACGAGCTCGAAGACGTCGAGGGCGACGCGCGCGCGCTGCTGATGGTCGCCAGCGACCGTATCTCCACCTACGACGCCGTGCATCCGACGCCCATCCCCGACAAGGGCAAGGTGCTCACCGGCCTGTCCGTGTTCTGGTTCGAACGGACCACCGAGATCGTCGCCAACCACCTGATCTCGACCGTCGAAGGCGTCCCCGAGGAAGTGCGCGGGCGGGCGCTGGTCGTGCGCAAGCTGCGCATGCTGCCCGTGGAGTGCGTCGTGCGCGGCTACATCACCGGCTCGGGCTGGAAGGACTACCAGGCGAGCGGATCGGTGTCCGGGATCGCGCTGCCCAAGGGCCTCGCCGAGTCGCAGCGTCTGCCCGAGCCGATCTTCACACCCAGCACCAAGGCCGATGTCGGCCACGACGAGGCGATCGACTTCGCGGGCGCGGTCGAGCTCGTCGGCGACGAGGCGCTGATGGAGCGCGTGCGCAACGCCTCGATCGAGCTGTACTCGTTCGCCGCCGAGCACGCCCGCTCGTGCGGCGTGCTCCTGGCGGACACCAAGTTCGAGTTCGGCTTGGACGACGACGGCCAGCTGATCCTCGGCGACGAGGTGCTCACCCCCGACTCGTCGCGCTACTGGCCAGCCGAGGGCTACGAGGTCGGTCGTGGCCAGCCGAGCTTCGACAAGCAGTACGTGCGCGACTGGGCAGCGGCCAGCGGCTGGGACAAGAAGCCACCGGCGCCGGCCATACCCGAGGACGTGGTCGCGGGTACTCGCGCGCGCTACATCGAGGCCTACGAGCGCATCGCCGGTGAGCCCTTCGCCGACTGGCTGGAGCGCACGGGCGCTGAGGTAGGCGCGTGAGGGCACGCGTGCTGATCCGCCCCAAGGCGGGCATTCTCGACCCGCAGGGCCGTGCCGTGGAGCGCGCCCTGCCCGCCCTCGGCTTCACAGGCGTGGAGAACGTGCACGTCGGGCGGCTGATCGAGCTCGACGTCGAGGAGGAGAGCCAGATCGAGCCGATGTGCGAGAAGCTGCTCGCCAACCCGCTCGTCGAGGACTACGAGGTCGAGCTGCTGACCCAATGAACCCAGGAGCGGCCAGATGAAGTTTGGCGTGCTTCGCTTCCCGGGCTCCTGCGACGAGCT
The DNA here is from genome assembly GCA_963810735.1 of uncultured Solirubrobacteraceae bacterium. Taxonomy (GTDB): domain Bacteria; phylum Actinomycetota; class Thermoleophilia; order Solirubrobacterales; family Solirubrobacteraceae; genus Palsa-744. Next base: position 537,831 of record CAWEOR010000005.1, on the reverse strand, counting down.
CGACGCGCTGGCAGCGGCCAGGCGCGTCGGGGACGCGGAGCTGATCTGGCATGCCGACCGCGACCTGGGGGGCGCCGACGCGATCGTCGTGCCCGGCGGCTTCTCCTACGGCGACTACCTGCGCGCGGGCGCCATCGCGCGCTTCTCGCCGGCGATGGAGGCGGTCATCGAGTTCGCTCATGATGGCGGGCTCGTGCTGGGGATCTGCAACGGCTTCCAGGTGCTGTGCGAGGCGCGCCTGCTGCCGGGGGCGCTGCTGCCGAACGCCAACCTGCGCTTCACCTCCCGCCAGGTGAAGCTCGAGGTCGTGGATGCCGACACCGCCTTCACGCGGGCCTGCGGTGGCGGCCAGGGGGGGCGGCGACTGAGCATCCCCGCCAAGCACGCCTGGGGGCGCTACCACGCCGACGATGACACGCTCGCGGCGATCGAGGACGCCGGCCAGGTGCTGCTGCGCTACGCGCACGGCGAGAACTTCAACGGCTCGGTGCGCGACATCGCCGGCGTGCGCAACGCGGAGGGCAACGTCTTCGGCCTGATGCCCCACCCCGAGCACGCCGTCGACGAGCTCATCGGCGGCTCGAGCGACGGCCTGAGGATCTTCGAGTCGATGCGCCTGTCCGTCGAGGGAGCGCTCGCGTGAGCGCCGCGGCCGTGTAACGATGGCCGTGGGCTTGCAGTCACACCCGCACACCCCGATCCCCACCGTGGAGGACGCGCTCGCGCTCGGGCTGACGCGCGCGGAGTACGCGCTGGTGTGCGACAGGAACGGTCGCCCACCCAATCAACTGGAGCTCGCGATGTACTCGCTGATGTGGAGCGAGCACTGCGCCTACAAGCACTCCAAGAAGCTGCTGCGCACGCTCCCCACCGAGGGCGAGCACGTGGTCATGGGCCCCGGCGAGAACGCCGGCGCCGTGGACGTCGGCGGCGGGCTCGTGTGCGCGTTCAAGGTCGAGTCCCACAACCATCCTTCCGCCGTCGAGCCCTTCCAGGGGGCCGCCACCGGTGTCGGCGGCATCCTGCGCGACATCTTCGCCATCGGCGCGCGCCCCATCGCCGTGCTCGACTCGCTGCGCTTCGGCGAGCCGGCCGCACCCCGGGCGCGCTACCTGCTCGACAGCGCCGTCGCCGGCATCGGCCACTACGGCAACTCGATCGGCGTGCCGACCGTCGGCGGCGAGGTGTACTTCGAGGCGCCCTACGAGCACAACTGCCTCGTCAACGCCCTGGCCCTCGGCCTCGCCCCGCGCGAGCGGCTCGTGCGCAGCGCCGCCGCCGGGCCCGGAAACCTGCTGGTGCTGTTCGGCGCCTCGACCGGGCGCGACGGCATCGGCGGCGCCTCCGTGCTCGCCTCCGCCGAGCTCGGCGACGGCGCGGACGGCGGCGCCGACAAGCGCCCCACGGTCCAGGTCGGCGACCCCTTCGAGGAGAAGAAGCTGATGGAGTGCTCGCTCGAGCTGCTCGAGCGCGGGCTGCTCGTCTCGCTCCAGGACCTGGGTGCCGCCGGGCTCACCTCATCGGCCTGCGAGATGGCCTCCAAGGGCGGCGTCGGCATCGACCTCGACGTCGCCGGCGTGCCCCTGCGCGAGCCCGACATGGAGCCCTTCGAGATCATGGTCTCCGAGTCCCAGGAGCGCATGCTGTGCGTGGTCGAGCCCGCCGACGTCGACGCCGTCATCGAGGTGTGCGCCAAGTGGGAGGTGGGCGGCGCGGCCGTCGGCACGGTCACCGACACAGCCCGCATGCGCATTTACGCCGACGGCGAGCTCGTCGGGGACATGCCGGTCAGCGCCCTCGTCGATGACTGCCCGCTGTACGACCTGCAGCCGCGCAGGCCGAGCGGCGTGGGTGAGGGTGTATATCCGCCGCCGCCACCCACGGCCGGCATCACGCTCGAGTCGGCGCCCGGAGAGATCCTCCTCGCCATCCTCTCCGCTCCGAACGTCTCATCGCGCCGGCCGCTGTTCGAGCAGTACGACTCGATCGTCCAGTCGCGCACCGTCCGGCGCCCCGAGCAGGCCGACGCCGCCGTGCTCGCGCTCCCGGACGGCTCCGCCCTGGCGGTGAGCATCGACTGCAACGGCCGCCGCGTCGCCGCCGACCCGTATCGCGGGACGATCGAGGCGGTGCTCGAGTGTGCCGCCAACCTCGCGTGCGTCGGCGCGCACCCGCTCGGCACCACCAACAACCTCAACTTCGGCAACCCCGAGAAGGCGCACATCGCCTGGCAGCTCACCGAGTCGGTGCGCGGCCTGAGCGAGGCATGCACGGCGCTCGCGGCGCCGATCGTCGGCGGCAACGTCTCGCTCTACAACGAGGGTGCCACCGGCCCCATCTACCCGACGCCGGTGATCGGCATGGTCGGACGACTGCCCGACGCCCGCCGCGCAGGGCGGCTCGGCTTCGTGCGCGACGGTCATCACATCGCGCTCGTGGGGCCATTCGCGCCGGCGCTCGACGCCGGCGAGCTCCACAAGCTGCTCGGCCGACCGCTGCCCGACGGGCTCCCCGAGATCGACGTGGAGGCCGTCGCCGCCGCCCACGCCGCCGTGCGCCACGGCGTGCGCGAGGGGCTCTTGGCGAGCGCCCACGACATCGCCGAGGGCGGGCTCGCGATAGCCCTGGCCGAGTGCTGCCTGGCGGGGAGCATCGGCGCGCAGGTGGAGCTCACCGCGGAGCTGTGGCAGTCGAGCTCGCTCGCCGCCGCGCTGTTCGGCGAGGGCGCGGGCGGGTTCGTGGTGAGCGGCGATGCCGATGCCCTGCTCGCGCTCGACCGGCACGCCGGTGAGCGCGTCACGGTGCTCACCATCGGACGGGTGGGCGATGAAGCGCTCACGATCGTCGAGGCCGGCGCGGTCGCCGGCACGATGCTCACCCTCACCCTCGACGAGCTCGCCAGCGCCCACGCCGCGCTCGCGGAGTGGTTCTCCTGAGCCCTGCTAGCTTGTGCTGGTGAGACGCGACGGACCGCGCGACGAGTGCGGAGTGTTCGGACTGTACGCCCCCGGTCACGAGGTGTCCAGGCTCTCCTACTTCGCCCTGTACGCACTCCAGCACCGCGGCCAGGAGTCCGCGGGCATCGCCGCTGCCGACCGGGGCAAGCACATCATCACGAGGCGCGAGCTCGGCCTGGTCAACCAGGTGTTCAGCGAGAACGACCTGCGCACGCTCGCCGGCGAGCTGGCAATCGGTCACGTGCGCTACTCCACCACCGGCTCCAACGCCTGGGAGAACTCGCAGCCGGTGCAGCGCTCCGCCGGTACGGACGGCTCCCGGCGGGAGGTCGCGCTCGCGCACAACGGCAACCTCATCAACGCGCTCGAGCTGCAGGAGGAGCTCCTCGACGCCGGTGTCCGCTTCAGCTCCACGTCCGACTCGGAGATCATCGCCGCGATGATCGCCACCCACCCCGCCGAGAGCCTCGAGGACGCCATCGCCGACGTGCTGCCGCGCCTGCGCGGCGCCTTCTCGATCGTCGCCATGACCAAGGATCGGGTGGTCGCCTTCCGCGACCCGCACGGGCTGCGCCCGCTCGCCATCGGCGTGCTCCCGCACGCTGGGAGCGCCGCCGCCGAGGGGCGCGCAGGTGAGCGCGCTCAGGAGGCGGACAGCGAGGAGGGTGCGTCCGGCGCGACCCACTACTGCGTGGCCAGTGAGTCGTGCGCCTTCGACATCATCGGCGCGCGCTTCCTGCGCGACGTACAGCCCGGCGAGCTCGTCACCCTCGGCGAGGACGGCCTGCAGAGCCGCATGGTGCTCGGCGGGCAGCGGCGCGCATTCTGCCTGTTCGAGTACATCTACTTCGCCCGCCCGGACTCGCGCATGAACGACCAGGTGCTCCAGGTCGCGCGCGGGAGGATGGGCGAGATCCTGTGGCACGAGGCGCCCGTCGACGCCGATCTGGTGATCGCCGTCCCCGACTCCGGCAACCCCGCCGCCCGCGGCCTCGCCCGCGCTGCCGGCCTGCCCCAGGACGACGGCTTCGTCAAGAACCGCTACGTCGCGCGCACCTTCATCCAGCCCGGGCAGGAGCTGCGCAAGCACGGGCTGCGCCTGAAGTTCAACCCGCTGCCCGAGGTGATCGCCGGCAAGCGCCTGGTGGTCGTCGACGACTCGATCGTCCGCGGCAACACCACCCGCCAGATCGTCGGCATGCTCCGCGACGCCGGCGCCGCCGAGATCCACATGCGCATCTCCGCGCCGCCCATCAAGCACCCCTGCCACTACGGCATCGACATGTCCACCCGCGAGGAGATGATCGCGCACGGCCGCTCGACCGCGGAGATCGCCGCCGAGCTGGGCTGCGACTCGCTGCACTACCTGTCTCTGGAGGGCGTCTACGAGGCGGTGCGGGGCACGCGCGACACCCACTGCGACGCCTGCTTCACCGGCTCCTACCCGCTCGCCGGGACCGACTCCGCGGCCGGCAAGTACTCGCTGGAGGACGGCGAGACCGCCGTCGCCAACGGGAACGGAGCGGGGGAGCCCGAGGTGCGCCAGCCCACGCCGCCGCTCCCGCTCATCCGCGCGTAGCGCGCTCGGCTACCCGAGGGTGTCGTCGCGCGCGCCTGTCGCGTCGCTGTATCGGTTGTTGTAGGGCCGGTGCGCCAGTGGGCCACCTGCCCGACTCGACGACCGCAGTCCCAGCGCGAGCGCCAAGACGACGATCACGGTCACTGCTGCTGCTGAGATCATGGACCTGTCCTGTTCTTTCGAGCTTCATCAGGCCCTCTTCCCCCTGCGTTCATTGAAGGCGATCGCGGCTGAGCGCTCTGTGATGTTGGTCACAGCTATCGTCCGCCGCCCGTGAGCGAGCGACTGCCCATCGCCGTGCTTGTCTCAGGCACGGGCACAAATCTGCAGGCGCTCCTCGACACCGTCCACGGCCGCGAGGCCGAGGTCGTGGCCGTCGCCTCCAGCGTCGCCGGCGCCCCCGCGCTCGCCCGCGCCCAGCAGCGCGGGGTGCCGGCCGCCGTGTTCGCCCGCGCCGACTACCCGGACCGCGGCGCACGCGACCACGCGCTCGCCGACTGGCTCGCCGAGCGCGGCGCGCGCCTGGTGGTGCTGGCCGGCTACATGGAGCTGCTGCGGGAGGACTTCCTCGCGCGCTTCCCCGCGGCGGTCATCAACGTGCACCCATCGCTGCTGCCCGCCTTCCCCGGCCTCGGGGCGATCGAGCAGGCGCTCGCCTACGGGGTGAAGGTGTTCGGCGTCACCGTCCACTTCGTCGACGCCGGCGTGGATACCGGCCCGGTGATCCTCCAGGGCGCCGTCGAGCTGACCGATGCGCGCGAGCCCGCCGAGGTGCTCGCCGCGCTGCGCCCGCTGGAGCACGAGCTGCTGCCGCGAGCCGTCGCCCTGTTCGCCCGCCGCGCCCTGCGCCCGGACCCCGAGAACCCGCGCCGGACGCTCGTCGTGGACGACCCGGCCGTCGCGGACGCGAGATAGGCTCTGGGAGTGGCCGCCAAGGACGAGCTCGCAACCGCCTCCGCGCCCGCCGCCCACGGCGGCGTCGAGCGCGCCGCGCCAGGCGAGGTGCGGGTGCGCAGGGCGCTCCTGTCCGTGTCTGACAAGCGCGGCGTCGTCGAGCTCGCCCAGGGACTCGCAGAGCTCGGCGTGGAGATCATCTCCACGGGCGGCACCGCCCGCGAGCTGACCGAGGCGGGCGTGGGCGTGCGCTCGATCGACGACTTCACCGGATTCCCCGAAATGATGGACGGGCGGGTGAAGACGCTGCACGCGCGGTTGTACGCCGGCCTGCTCGCGCGCCGCGACGACGAGGAGCACCTGCGCGCTGCCGCCGAGCAGGACATCGAGCAGGTGGACCTGGTGTGCGTGAACCTCTACCCCTTCGAGCAGACCCTCGCCCGCGGCGACGCCAGCGACGCGGAGATCGTGGAGAACATCGACATCGGCGGCCCCACCATGATCAGGGCGGCCGCAAAGAACAGCGGGTTCGCGGCCGTGCTCGTGGACCCCGGCGACTACGCCGGCGTCCTGGACGAGCTGCGCGACTCGAATGGCAGGCTCTCGCTCGGCACGCGCGAGCGCCTGGCCGCCAAGGCGTTTGCGTGCACCGCGCGCTACGACGCCGCCATCTCCACGTGGTTCGCCCAGCGCACCACCGAGGAGGGCACCTTCCCCGCGAGCTGGCGCGAGGCGTATGAGAAGGTCAGCGATCTGCGTTACGGCGAGAACCCGCACCAGCAGGCCGCCTTCTACGCGCGCGTCGGCTCGCCCACCCACCTGCTCGCCGGTGTGGAGCAGCTGCACGGCAAGGAGCTGTCGTTCAACAACCTGCTCGACCTCAGCTCAGCACGCGAGCTCGCCGAGGAGTTCGACGAGCCCGCATGCGTGATCGTCAAGCACAACAACCCCTGCGGCTGCGCCGTTGCCGCCAGCGCCCGCGAGGCATACGTTCGGGCCTTCGCGTGCGACCCCCAGAGCGCCTACGGCGGCGTGATCGTGGTCAACCGTCCTGTCGATCTCGCGTTTGCCGAGGAGCTCGCCAAGCAGTTCATCGAGGTGCTGCTCGCGCCCGGCTACGACGGCGCCGCGCTGGAGGCGCTGCGGGTCAAGAAAAACGTGCGCCTGCTCGAGCTCCCCACGACAGGCGGCGACTGGCCGGCGCCCTGCGTGAGGTCGAATCCAAGCCCGTGATCGGCGGCCAGCTCGTGCAGACCCACGACGTCGTCTCCGAGACGCGCGAGCAGATGCGCGCGATGAGCGCAAGGGAGCCGAGCGAGTCGGAGTGGCGCGATCTGCTGTTCGCCTGGGTGGTCTGCCGGCACGTGCGCTCGAACGCCATCGTGATCGCCGCCGGCGGCGCCACCATCGGCATCGGCGCGGGCCAGATGAGCCGCGTGGACGCCGTGCGCATCGCCGTCGAGAAGGCGCGCGCGTTTCGGCCCGACCAGCTCGCCGGTGCGGCCCTCGCGTCCGACGCGTACTTCCCATTCGCCGACGGGCCGCAGCTCGCCATCGACGCCGGCGTGAGCGCCATCATCCAGCCGGGCGGTTCGGTACGCGACGAGGAGGTCGTGGCGGCTATCGACGCCGCCGGGGTGGCCATGGTCGCCACCGACCGCCGGCACTTCAGGCACTAACGCAGCTTCAACGTGCTCGTGAGGATCGGCGTGCCGGTGCTCACCGCGCCGACCGTCTGCGACACCACAAGCGTGACCGTCAGGCGATGTCTGCGCGCCAGCAGGCGCTTGCCGAGCTTGTTCAGCCGCAGCACGAGCACGGCCTTGCCGCCGCCGGCGAGTCGCAAGCGCGTGCTCGCGAGCACCGTCGGGCGCGCCGAGCGATGGGAGCGCTTGGCGCCCCGGGCGGCCGCGGCCGCGCTGGCCTTGGCAGCCGGCGCCTGCAGTTCGGCGGCGAGCTGGCAGGTTTCACCCGGGCCGCCCGCACAGGCGACCGGGAAGTGCACGCTCGAGCCGGACACCGCCGGCGCGCCGGTCACCCCGCCGGAGCTGGTCAGGGGCTGCGCGTACAGCCTGACTTCGTTGTCGGTCGGGGACACGTCGCGGAAGTCGAGCAGCCAGCCCTCGCCGGCCGGGTTGGCGGCGATCGCGCCGAGCGAGGCGACGTCCTCGGGGGACGACAGGTCGTTTTCGGAGGCGCCCTGGACGCTGAGTATCACCTTCGGGCCGAAGATCCCCCCGGGAGCGACACGCCGGTACATCACGCAGCTCACGTCGTACTGGTTGTCACCCTGGTCGTGGCTCGGCACCGGGCAGCCGTCGAAGCCGTCGCGGGTGAGCCACGCCACGTACAGGTCGCCGACGCTGTCCTCGAAGCTGGGGGGCAGGGTGTCCCACTCTGCCGTGTCGTTGTCGTTGAGGTCGCTCGCAAAGCCGATCGCGCCGAGCGACTTCAGTGAGGAGGCGCGGAATTCATACAGCGCCATCGTCGCCCCGATGGTGTCCGTGAACGTCCGCGGGTGATACTGCGCCGCGGTCTCCACGTTGATGAGATCGCTGGCGCCCGGGGCGAAGTCGGTCTCGAGCGGGCCGGCGACGCCGAGCTGCTGAAGCGGCCCGAACGCGCCCCCCGACGGTGGCTGCACGAACATGCCGTCCGGGCTTGCGGTGGCGCCCGCAGTGATGTCGGTGGCGAGCACCGCCGTCTGACCCTGCGGCAGCTTGGTCACTCCCAGCAGCGACTCACTCGGCGCAGATTCCGTGGGGGGCGTCGTGCCGAGCGCGGTCGGGGCGCTGTTGCCCGCACCCCCTCCGCCCGACGCCAGCGATTGGAACTGGTATTCGTTGACGCCGCCGACGCCCGTCCCGAGGAGCGTCGTCAGCTGGTTGCCGCCGACGACGTCGAGGCCGCTCCCGTCCGGCTCCAGGATCTCGTCGCCGCCCGTGTCGCCGCCCTGGTCGAAGACTTCACCGGTCGCGAGGCCGCTCGTGGCTCCGGGTGCGAACACCTCCGTCTCGCTCCAGGGCGCCTCCCCGCCTGGATTGAACGGCGGATGCAGGTCTTCATTGGATCCGAGGTTGTACATGCCGACCGCCAGGTCCGCACTTCCGCTGCCGTTGGGCAGGTACTTGATCGAGTCGATCCCGCCCTCGTTGAACGTGTCCTCGTCGGTGTGCAGCGTGGTTGCATCGCCGCACGCGCTCCCGCCGAGCGGGATCGTGCACAGATCGACGTCCTGGCGGTTGGGCGCCACGTACGCGACGTGAGCTGCACCGGAGCTGTCGACATACAGCGCCGTGAACGCGCCCTGCGCGCCCGCCGCGGCGTCGGGGTAGGGCGCGGCCCCGGCCTCGCCCGACGGGAACGACGTCACCGGCACGCCCAAGCTCGTTGAGCCCGCATACGCGGCCGGCGCCGCCAGCGCGAGCGCCAGCGCGACGAGTGCGCTGGCGGGGAAGATGCTGCGCTGGCGGCTCGGGCTCATCGGCGTTCCCTCTCGGTCTGTGGGATTGGGGCGGGCCATCGCGCGCCGAATGGCTCCCTGCCCCCGCGCGCGTGTGTTGAAGAGGCAGGGCGGAGCTTAGTCACTGGCCCGGGGGCCACTGGCCCGGGGAGTGCGGTCGCTGGCCCGTGGTAGCGTGTGCGCCCGCGAGCCCGTGAAGCTTGCAACGGCATATCCAAAGCAGGCACACAGCGCTTGGGGGGTTCTTGGAGGCTCGCAAAGTGATGCGGGATAGGCGGCGGTGGGTGTGCCTGATCGCGTGTGCGCTGCTCGCGTGCGGCGTGGCCGCGAGCACCGCGCGCGCTGAACCCGCCTCGCTCGACGGCGGCTTTGGCACGGGCGGCACGGTGTTCACGAGCATCGGTGGCGGGGATGACGCGCAGGCGGGCGGTGTAGCCGCGACCACCGATGGTGGCGAGGTCGCGGCCGGGTCGGCGATCGAAGACAACAAGACGGAGGTGGCGCTCGCTCGCTACACCTCCAACGGCGCCCTGGAAAGCGGCTTCGGCTCCGGCGGCGTGGTGGGCGCGGCGCTCGCCGCGGAAGGCTCTCACGCCAACGCCGTCGTGGTGCTCGCCAACGGCGACATCGCCATCGCCGGCCAGGCCGAACCGAAAAGCGGCGAAGACGAGGTGCTCGTCGCGCTGTACTCGTCCGCGGGCAAACTCGTGACGGGCTTTCACTCCGGCAGCGGGCCCGCCGGCACCGCCGAGTTCACCGAGGGCAATGACAAACAGGCCGAAGCCAAGGCGATCGCGGTTGCTCCCTCGGGAGAACTGTACGTGGCCGGCAAGGCGGGCGAGGGAGCCGATACGGAGATGTTCGTCACGCAGGTGAACGCCTCCACGGGGGCGGTCGGCACCCCCAGCCTGATCGCCGCCGGCAACGGCGTCTTCGCCGCGGCCAACGCGATCGCGATTTCGGGCACGGACGTGATCGTGGCGGGCGAAGCCGAAAACGAAAGCGTCAAAGACCTCGTGCTGGCGGAGCGTACGACCGCGGGTGCGACGGTCAGCGGCTTCGGCAAAAGCGGCACGGTCCTCAAGCACGTCGGCGAAGCCGACGCGATCGCCGAAGGCATCGCCGTGAGCGGCGAACAGATCGTGGTGAGCGGCAGCGCCGTTCGCAGCAGCACGAACGCGATGCTCGCCGCCTTCAATCTCTCCAGCGGGGCCCTGGACACGGGCTTTGGCAGTGGCGGTGTGACCGAAGTGGCCGTCGGCAGCGAAGGAACGTCGACCGCCAGCGCGATCGCCGTCGACTCCTCGGGGAGGTTCCTGATCGCCGGCCATGCGGCCGACACCGTCGGCGGGCAGCCCGCGATCGAGCCATTCGTCGCGCGGCTGTCATCGAGCGGCGCGCTCGACACCAGCTTCTCGCCGTCCAGCCCGCAGCCGGGCACGGCGCTGCTGGACAACGGCGACAGCGACGGCGACTACGCCGGCGTGTTCGTCCAGTCGAACGGCGAGATCGTGGCGGCCGGCGCCGACGGTCCCGACAACAACAGACAGGACTTCCTGCTCGCCCGGTATCTCGGTCCACTCGGGCAGACCACCGGCGGCCAGACCACCGCCCCGCCGCCCGCGCCGAACTCCTCCGGTGGCAGCTCCCCGCCGGCGACGTGCACGACGACGGTGAAGACGTTCGGCGTGCTGCAGGTTCGCGCCTGCTTCCTCATGCAGGGCTCGCGCATCCTCGCGACCGGCGACATCGACGCCGACGGTCTGTCGATCGTGCCCAGCTCGTGCACGGCGCTCGTGTTCGACCCCGTCGCAGGAACGATCCAGAGCGCGTGCAACCAGGGTGGCGAAGGGGAGGTGGCGATCTCGCTCGGCGGGATCCCGCTGTTCCGCGGCGCGCTGGCGTGGAGCATCCCGAGATCCTCCGGAGAACTGGTCGGCAACCTCGAAGCGGGCGCGTTCTCGGACCTGAAGGGCTTCGCGATCGTCGGGCAGATCAACCTCGAAGCCGTGAACGACGGCATCAACGTCGTGGTGCACACGGAACTGCCGGCGCCGTTCGACGTGGTTCACGGCGAAGCCACGCTGCGGGCCGACCTCGAACACGGCCTCGAACTGAGCAGCCTGGAAATCACCGACGACGAACTGTGGCTCGGCCCGGTGGAGGTCAAGAACCTGTTCGTCAAGTACGAAGCTTCCGATGAAACCTGGGAAGGAGGCGCGGAAGCGGAACTGCCGGAACCGCTGGGAACCGCGATCAAGGCGAGCGCGGCCTTCGAACACGGCAACTTCAAGTTCTTCGAAGCCAAGGTCAAACAGCTGAACATCGCCGTCGGACCCACGGTGTTCCTGCAGGAAATCGGCTTCGCGGCCGACGCCAAGCCGTTCGGGTTGGAAGGCGACGTCGGGCTCAGCATCGGCCCGGACATCGGCGGCTCGAACGCCATCGGCCTCGATGGCCGCTTCGTCCTGATCGTGCCGAAACCCGGCTGGGACGTACGCGTCGAAGGCAAAGCGTCGGTGGTCGAAGTGCCGCTCGCCAACGGCTACCTGGAGATCGACTCCAAGGGCGGGCCCCCGAACATCTTCTTCGGCGGGGGCGTCAACTTCAACGTCGACGGGTGCAGCCTGTTCTGCGTGAAGGCTGGCATCGAAGGCTGGGTCGATCTCCACAACAGCACCTTCGATGCGTACGCCAACGCCGAAATCGGCGTCCTCGGATACACCACCAGCCTCGGCGAAGTGGACGTCTCCTCCAAGGCCATCTCGGGCTGCGCGAACATCAGCCTGCTGCTCGTCGACGTGTCGGTGGGCGGCGCCTACGAATGGGGCGGGAGCTTCCACCCGCTCGGCGACGTCTCGCTCGGGCCCGGCGGCGCGAGCTGCGACCTGTCCCCCTACCGGCCGACGGCGCCGGAAATGGTGATCGGCAGCAAGGAACTCAAAGAACTCCAGAAAGAAGGTCTCGACCTGCGCGTGCGCACGGCCACACTGGCGAGCACAGCGCTCGCCACGCCCGGCCAGTCGCTGACCCTGCCCGCCGGCCAGCGCGGTGTGATGTGGCGCATCATCGGTGACGGCGGCGTGCCCCAGGTCGCGGTCACCGAACCGGGTGGTCAGCAGCTCACGAGCAGCGCCTCCGGCGCTCCAGTCAAGGGCGCCAACGACCTGATCCTGGAGGATCCCGCCAACGACAGCACGTACGTGCTGATCGGCAAGCCCAGCGCGGGGCGCTGGACGTTCACCCCCACGGGCGCGGTGGCGATCTCCTCGATCCAGACCTCCGCCGTGCTCCCCTCACCGCAGCTCAGCGTGCACGTCAGTGGCCACGGGCGCACACGCGTCCTTCGCTACAAGATCACCCCGGTCGCAGGGCAGACCGTGCGCTTCCTGGAAAAGGGCGGCAAGCTGGTCACGCCGCTGGCGAGCGTGTCGGGCGCGCACGGAACCGTGCGCTTCACCCCCGCGTACGGCCCAGGCGGCACGCGCCAGGTACTCGCCCAGGTGCTCGAGGGAGAAACGGTCCGCAAGCAGCTGGTCGTCGCCAGCTTCGTCGCGCCGCCGCCGCCCCCGATCGGGCGCCCGACCCACGTGCGGGTCACCCGCAGGGGGTCGAGCCTCCTGATCAGCTGGCACGCAGCCTCCGGCGGCCCTCGCTACCTGCTGACCGTGCACGAGACCGACGGCGCCGATCTGCTGCGCTCGGTCCGCGGGACGCGCGCCACGCTCAAGGGCGTGGCCGGCACGGGCGCGTCGGTGTCGGTCGCCGTGCAGACCTCCGCGGACGTCACCGGCCCGGCGGGCACGGCCAAGCTGGCGCGCCTGTCGGCGCCGCGAGCGCGCCACGCGCCCGTCATCCACGGCAAGGCGCAGGTCGGCCAGACGCTCACGTGTACCGCCGGCACCTGGACCGGGGCGCCCACCCGCTACGTGACCGAGTGGCTGGCGAAGGGGATCACGATCGTCGGCGCCACCCACCGCAGCCTGCATCTCACAACGGCCGAGCTCGGCGCGCCCGTCACCTGCGAGGTCACCGCGCGCAACGCGCAGGGCTTCGCCAGCTCGACCTCCAAGGCGGTGCACGTGGCGAGCGCCGGGCCCCCCCGGCACAAGAAGCGATAGAGCGCCAGGGTAGACCTCGCCCGCCGTCACGGTCGGCATGGTCAAGGCGCCCACCGACCTAGCCGCACAAGCCCCGGCCCGCCCCGTGCCATCCGTGAGCCAGCGGAGATCGTAGTCGATGGTCGTGTCCGCGCCGACGGCGCCGCACGACCATCGACTACGATCGAAGCATGTGTAGAAACATCCGAACCCTCCACAACTTCGAGCCGCCCGCCACCGACGAGGAGATCCGCGCGTCGGCGCTCCAGTACGTTCGCAAGATCTCAGGCTCCACCAAGCCCTCGGCCGCCAACTCGCAGGCGTTCGAGCGCGCGGTCGACGCCGTCACCGAGGCCTCGACACGGCTGCTGGGCGAACTGGTGACCAGCGCGCGGCCGAAGGACCGCGAGCTCGAGGCCGCCAAGGCGCGGGCTCGGGCCGCGCAACGTTACGCCGCCTGATCCCCGGCTGCCGGCACCGGGCCCCGGCCCGCCTGTGAGCAATCAGGTGGGGGGGGGGACTTGACGAAACCGACATAACGATATATCGTGTAGATACTTTGATAGCTCACGATAGGAAATAGATATGTTCGGAAATGACTATTCGACAGGCGCGCGGCCCGGTTGCCGCACAGGCCGTCACGGTGGCGGACGCGGGTCCGCGTATGGCTCGCGCGGCGAGTTCGGCGGCGGCCGCGGCTTTGGCGGAGGCGGCGGCCCGCGCGGTCGCGGCCGGCGGGCTCGCCGGGGCGACATCCGCACGGCGGCGCTGCTGCTGCTGGCCGAGGAGCCGCGCAACGGCTACCAGATCATGCAGGAGGTGCAGGAGCGCAGCGGCGGCATGTGGAGCCCGAGCCCCGGCTCGGTGTACCCGGCACTGGCACAGCTCGAGGACGAGGGCCTGATCCGCACGGAGGAGCACGACGGGAGCAAGCTGTTCGCGCTCACGGACGAGGGACGCATGGTCGTGCAGGAGCGCGACGCCGAGCGTCCGGCCCCGTGGGAGCAGCAGGACGTCGGCGGCGAGTCGGTTCACGAGCTCGGGCGCCTGATGCGCGAGGTGGGCTTCGCGTTCGTGCAGGTGATGCGCACGGGCAGCGGCGCCCAGATCGCCAAGGCGCGCGACGTGCTGGCGGCAACCCGCCGTGACCTTTATCGTATCCTCGCGGACGGCGACACGGGCGCGACCGCGGGAACCGCCGACGCCGGCCCGCACGGCGGGCAGGAGGCGGGCGCCGGCGACGATACCGTAGATGGCGAGAGTTGAGCGAGCCGACCGTCACATCCCCTGGTACAGCCTCCGCCGCGGCCAGCGGCGCGACGAGCAACGGCGGGTCCGCCGTAAAGGTCAACGGCCTGGTCAAGCGCTACGGCGAGGTGGAGGCTGTGAAGGGCATCGACTTCGCGGTGGCGCGCGGCGAGATCTTCGGCTTCCTCGGTCCGAACGGGGCCGGCAAGTCCACCACCATCAACATGCTCTGCACGCTCGTTCGCCCGAGCGGCGGCTCGGCGCTTGTGGCCGGTCATGACGTGGTCAGCGAACGCGACGAGGTCAGGCGCAACATCGGCCTGGTCTTCCAGGACACGACACTCGACGGCTACCTCACCGCCGAGCAGAACCTGCGCCTGCACGCCGAGCTCTACGGCGTACCCCGCGACGCCGTGCGCGAGCGCATGCGCCAGGTGATGGAGATGGTCGGATTGTGGGAGCGCCGCGGGAGCCTCGTGAACACGTTCTCCGGCGGCATGAAGCGGCGCCTGGAGATCGCACGGGGCCTGTTGCACTCGCCGCGCGTGCTGTTCCTGGACGAGCCGACCGTCGGGCTGGATCCACAGACGCGCAGCTCGATCTGGCGCTACATCCGCGAGCTGAAGGCGCGCGAGGACATCACGATCTTCCTCACCACCCACTACATGGACGAGGCCGAGTACTGCGACCGCATCGCGATCATCGATCAGGGTCGGATCATCGTGCTCGACACGCCCGAGGAGCTGAAGGCGAAAGTGGGCAGGGACCGCGTGCAGATACAGACCGACGACGATCTCGCGGCGATCGCGGCCATACGCGAGCGCTTTGGGATCGAGGCCACGGTGGCCGATGGCCTGGTCACGTTCGGCGTGCCTGCGGGCGAGCAGTTCGTGCCGCGGTTGTTCGATGAATGGGATCCCGCCCATCCCGCGATCCGCTCGGTGAGTGTCGCGCGGCCGTCGCTGGACGACGTGTTCATGTCTCACACGGGCACGACCATCCGCGACGCCGAGTCCTCGAACGACGACCAGCGGCGTAACGTCGGGCGGATGATGAGCCGCTGATGGCGACCGACACGAGCATTCGACGCGCCGGCGAAGAGGCGCTGCCCAGCTCCGAACCCCCGCACGAGCTGGCGCGAGTGCGCGTGCCGGTGCGCAGCGTGCGCAGCGAGCTGCGGGCGATCAAGGTCGTGTGGAAGCGCGAGCTGATCCGCTTCAGCCGCGACCGGCTGCGGATCCTCACCTCGCTCATACAGCCGTTTTTGTTCCTGTTCGTGCTCGGCACGGGCATCTCGTCGCTCGCCGCGGCCGGGACGCACGGTGTGAACTTCAAAACCTTCATCTACCCGGGCATCCTGTGCATGGCGGTGATGTTCACGGCCATGTTCTCCGCCGCCTCGATCGTCTGGGACCGCGAGTTCGGATTCCTGCGCGAGATGATGGTCGCCCCCGTTAGGCGCAGCTCGATCGTGCTCGGCAAGTGCTTCGGCGGCGCCACCGTCGCCGGCTTCCAGGGGCTGCTCGTGATCGCCATCTCCCCGCTCGTAGGCATCCCCTACAACGCCGCGCTGATCGCCGAGCTGCTCGCGCTGGCGCTGCTGCTGGCGTTTGCGATCACTGCGTTCGGCGTGATGTTCGCCGCCAGGGTCAACCAGATGCAGTCGTTCATGGCGCTCATGCAGATGGCGATCATGCCCATGTTCTTTCTCTCCGGCACGCTGTTCTCCGTGGCGCTGCTACCCACGTGGCTGGCCGTCCTCAACCGCCTGGACCCGCTCACCTACGCGGTGGAGCCGATGCGGCGTGCGATCTTCTCGCACGTGCCCATCAGCGCGGCGGCGCGCCATGCCCTCGACCCGGGCGTCACCTGGTGGGGGTGGCGCGTGCCGACCGCGGTGGAGGCGGCCGTGATCGCCGTGCTGGGGCTGGCGATGCTGTCGATCGCGATCGTCGAGTTCAGCCGCGCCGAGTGACGCGCCGTGGACGCGAGCGCTGCCGCCGAGCAGCGCGCAGGTAGCGCGGGCCGCCCACTGGCCGCCCGGCCAGCCAGCCTGGTAGTGTCGCCGCGATGGCCACCCTGGGCCCTTCCTCGACTGCGCTCGAGCTCGCCGCCGCGCTTCGCGCCCGCGAGCTCTCTGCGGTCGAGCTGCTGGATGCCTGCCTGGCGGCGGTGGACGAGCGCGACCCTCTGATCAACGCGATCGTCTGGCGCAACGACGAGGACGCCCGTGCGGGCGCCGCGGATGCCGACCGTCGCCTGGCCGCCGGTGAGGCCCCAGACGAGCGCGCTCCGTTCCTGGGCGTGCCGCTGCCGATCAAGGACCTGACCCCGGTGGCGGGCTGGCCGGTGACGTTCGGCTCGCGTGGCGCGCCCGAGGGGGCGGGCACGCAGAGCGAGCTGGTGGTGGACGCGCTGGTGGACGCCGGCTTCGTGCTGTGCGCCCGCACCAACACGCCTGCGTTTGGGGTGCTGACGGCGGCGGAGAACGACCGCTACGGCATCAGCCGCAACCCCTGGGACACCGAGCGCACCCCCGGCGGCTCGAGCGGCGGTGCAGGCGCTGCGGTGGCGGCGGGGATGTTCCCGATCGCCCACGCCAACGACGGCGGCGGCTCGATCCGCATCCCCGCCTCCTACTGCGGGCTGGTCGGCTTCAAGCCGAGCCGGGGGCGCGTACCGCGACTGGCGCAGGGCTGGCTGGGAGCGATCGTGGAGGGGGTGGTGGCGCGCACGGTCTCCGACTCGGCGGCGGTGCTCGACGCGATCGCCAGCGCCGATCCGAACGCCTGGTACAACGCACCGGCGCCCGCGCGAGCGTTCGCCCAGGAGGTGGGGCGAGCACCGGGTCAGCTGCGCATCGGGCTGATGGCGCAGGCGCCGCTGGGCATCCCCACCGATGAGGCGTGCACCGCCGGCGCGCGTTCGGTCGCCGCCACACTGCAAGAGCTCGGGCATGTGGTCGAGGAGGTCGAGGTGCCGACCATCTCCGAAGAGATGACGCCCCCGTTCATCGCGCTCACGGTCGCCGGCCTGGCCGACTACGAGGGGGTTGACTGGACGGCAACCGAACCGCACATCGTTGTGCAGCGCGCGCACGCGGACGAGGTCGGCTCCTACGAGTACGCGCTCGCCGCCCGCTCGCTGGAGCTGCTCAGCCGCCGCGAGACAGCCCGCTGGGGCCGGGACTTCGACGTGCTGCTCACACCGACCACGGCGCTGCTGCCGCCGCAGGCCGGGGCGATCCTCGAGGCCCAGCACGCGGCCCCCGACCAGCCGGTGTTCGACGTCATCCGCAGCGTGTCGTTCACGGCCTTCGGCAACATCACCGGCCTGCCGGCGGTGAGCCTGCCGGCGCACTGGAGCGAAGAGGGCCTGCCGGTGGGCGTGCAGCTCGTGGCGGGGCCGTGGCAGGACGGTGCCCTGCTGGCGCTGGCCGCCCAGCTCGAAGAGGCGCTCCCGTGGGCCGAGCGCCGTGCGCCGCTCGCCCAGGTTGCGTAGCCGCGCTAGCTGGCTGTCAGCTCGGTCTTGGTTGGCTCGAGCGTGGTCTGTTCGCCGACGAGCCGGCAGAAGACCTCCACGAGCTGCGGGTCGAACTGGGTGCCGGCGCAGCGACGCAGCTCGCTGAGGGCGTGTTCGAGTGACATCGCCTGCTTGTACACGCGCTCGTCGAGCATCGCGCGGAACGAGTCGCAGATGGTGATGATGCGCGCGCCGAGCGGGATCTCCTCGCCGGCGAGGCCATCGGGATAGCCCTTGCCGTCCCAGCGCTCGTGGCTCGCGCGCACGAGCGGTCCGATGCGGTCGAGGGAAGGCCCGGCGGCGGCGATGATCTGCTCGCCCATGACCGTGTGCTGGCGCATGAACTCCCACTCCTCGTCCGTGAGCGGGCCGGGTTTGGTGATGATCTCGTCCGGGATGCCCAGCTTGCCGACGTCGTGGAGGTCGGCGGCCTTGATGATCAGGCCGATGGTCTCTTCGTCGAGGCCGATCGTGCGCGCGAGCAGCTCTACGTCGCCGGCGACGTCGTCGGAGTGCTCGCCGAGATCGGGGTGACGCTGGGCGAGCGCCGCGTGCAGGACGGCGGTTATCAGTTCGGCGGCGCCGCCGCGGCTGGTGGCCTTCTCGCGGTACATGTGCTGGTCGGCAAGGCGCAGCGCGTGCGTCGGATCCCGCGTTTCACGCGGGATCTCGACGGCCCCGGCGGCAGAGGTGACGGTGAAAGCGCCGCCCTGTTCGGAGAGCGCCTGGCGCGCCTTCAGGAACAGCGCGTGCGGGTCTCCGACCCGGCCGGTGACCAGCGCGCAGAACTCGTCGCCGCCGAGCCGATAGACCGAGCCATATGGCTGGACGACGTCGTGCAGACGCCCGCCGAGGCGCGCGAGCAGCGTGTCCCCGGCGATGTGCCCGAAGGAGTCGTTGTAGCTCTTGAAGCCGTTGAGGTCGAAGAACCACACGTACGCGGGCTCCTCCTCGCTGGCCCGCTGGCACACGCGCGGGAGCTCCTCGATCAGGGCGCGCCGGTTGCGCAGGCCGGTCAGGGGGTCGGTCGAGAGCTCGCGCTCGACGCGGCGGTTGGACACCACCAGCCCGATGACCGAGCCGAGCAGGGTGATGATGGCGATCACCAGCACGGTCAGCAGCCCCGGGGTCCAGGCGTTGAGCAGGTCGGGGTCGGCCGCGGTGGCGGTGACCGCCACGGCGAGGTGCTGACGAGCGCCGCCGACGGTCAGCGGCAGCGTCGCCACCATCGCGCGACGGCCCTGGTTCTCCGTGTATCGCGCACGCTCGCCGAGCGGGCCGCCGACGGCGAGCGTGCGGGCGGAGGCAAGGTTGTCTTCGGTGAGCGTCGTTGAGGGGCCGTCCAGCGTCAAGCGGCCGCCTTCGTAGCTGCCCAGCTGGACGTTCACGTCGGGAGTGTCGTCGACGATCAGGCTCGCTCCGCGTGTGGCCGCGATGCTGATGTCGAGATGCACGAGGCCAAGTGCGTGTCCGTGGAGGCGGAAGGGGGCGAGGAAGGCGACCGACAGCTGACCGCTGGCGGGCGAGAGGAAGGCACCGCTGGCGGCGCCGACGGGCGAGCTGTCGGCGAGCGCCACGAAGCGGCGCCCGAGGGCCGACGGGAAGACCACGGGTCGCGCGCCCGGGGCGCACACGATCTGGTGGCCCTGGCCGTCATCCAGGCAAGCGGCGCTCAGCGGCACGAACGACGAGCCTTTGATCGTGGCGAGGCTGAGCGCGGTGTTGGCGAGGTCGGCGCGGCGTGCGCCAGCCGTGAGCCCGTGTTCGCCCAGCAGCTGGCGAACGGCGGGGTTGACGAGCATCAGCGAGAGGGCTGTGGTCGTCTGGCGCTCGCCTCCCGAGATCAGCCCCATCTCGCTGCCGACGGCGCTCTGCAGCGAGCGGTCCTGGGCGTCGCGTCGCGCGTAGATGTTTTCGCGGGTCTCGAATACCGCCAGGCCGCCGAGCAGGATCGACACGACCAGGCCAATCAGTGCGAACTGCCGCATGGAACTATCTTCGTCGGCCCAGTGAAGACCTTAAATGTTGGATATACCAGCCGTCACATGTTTGCTGGAGTCAAGTACGGCGGGACGGCGGATATCTGGGCTGATCAGGTGGCTACTCGGCGCAGCTCGTCAGCCCGACCTGGCGGAAGCTCGCGTCCAAGCGGGCGCGCATGGTCGTGCTCCTGTGCTCGACCGAGCCCAACCGTGTGAATTCGACGGTCCCGTCGCGCAGTTCGTGCAGCAGCCGCGCGAGCATGGCGGCGAGCTGGCTCGTGTCGGCCAGCGCGGCAGCGAGCTCGGCGTGCGCAGCACCGGGCGGGTCAAGCGTGCGCAGCGCGGAGACCTCGGCGTGCATGCTCGTGAGCGCCGTCGGCAGGTAGGAGATCGTCTGTTCGGGCGTGGTCGGGCGCGGGAGCCTGCTCAGGCGCGCCAGCTGCCTGGCACAGATGGCGTTGCCTTCGATCACGTAGCGCGCGTCCTGGACCTGGGCCGTGGGGGCGTGCGTGCTCCCACCGCAGCCGCTCAGCAGTGCGCCGAGCAGAAGACCGATTAGCGCGCTTCCGTTTCTTCTTGACATCCCATGTCGTTGTCGGCCGCGAGGGCCCGCGACATGAGAGCGCGGCCCGGATGTGGTGTCGTACGCTGTCGGTCGATGGAGCTCGTGAGCGAGTGGGTCAGCTGTGACGCCCCCGGGGGATCGGTGTCCGCGTATCTGGCGCGGCCTCGCCCAGCGGGCGGTCCGCTCCCCGCCGTGCTGGTCATCCAGGAGGTCTGGGGGGTGGACGGGCACATCGAAGACGTCACCGATCGGCTGGCGGGCGCCGGCTACGTGGGGCTCGCGGTCGACCTGTACTCGGCCGGCGGGGGACGCCCTGCGGCGCTGACGGTCGAGCGTGTGGACGCGGCGAAACGGTTCCTCAACACACTCCCGTCGGAGCGGTGGGGCGCGGTGCTCGGTGATGCCGCGAGTCGTGCCGAGGAGCTGGCCAGGCTCCCGGACGGCGAGGGCGAGAAGGTGGGCGAGACGATGGCAACGCTGTTCGGGGGGATGCGCGATCTCGGGGGCTACGTGGCGTCGCTGCGGGCGGGTGTCTCCTACCTGCGCGCCCATCCCGCGACCGGCGGGAGGGCGATCGGCTCCGTGGGCTTCTGCCTCGGCGGCGGCCTGTCGGCGCTGCTCGCCTGCGAGGAGCCGCAACTGGCGGCGGCGGTCGTGTTCTACGGGTCATCGCCGAGCGCCGAGCAGGTCGCCTCGATCGGCTGTCCGCTGCGCGGTTTCTACGGACGGGACGACCCGCGCATCGTCGACGGGCTCCCCGACTTCGAAGCCGCGCTGGCCGACGCAGGCGCCGACTACGGCCTGCGCATCTATCCGGACACCCCGCACGCGTTCTTCAACGACACGCGTCCGAGCTATCGCCCGGAGGCCGCCCGCGACGCGTGGGCGGCCACGCTGGCGTTCTTCGCACAGACGCTGGATGCCGTGCCCACGGTATCGGCGCGGGATGCGGCGGGCGCCGGCTCGAGCTGAGCAAGGCACGGCGGCGCCGCAGGCGCCGGTTACACACGCCCGCCCGCCCGCCTTGCGAGCCGCTTGGCGCGCTCGCGCTCCTCCCACTCCTTGGCCACCCGGACAGAAGGTGAAGGCCCAGCGGCGGCCGCGCGTCAAGCTGCGCACGGGCTGTCGGCGGAGCTGTACGATCGCCGTGATGTGGAGATCGAGAGCTACCGCGATCGGAGCATCGGCGCTGGCGGCGCTCGCCGTCCTGCTGTGCATTCCGGGACTGGCGACGGCGGAGCTGAATCCCCCGCCCGGCACCGACCTAACCCTGTGCTCGGCTACAGCACGTGGAGCTCTCTGAGGCTCAACGTCAGCGCGGAAAAGGACGAGGCCGAGGCGCTGGCGCTGAGCGACAGCGGCCTCCAGCGCCTCGGCTATGACTACTTCAACCAGGACGACGGTTGGTATGTGTGCCCTGGCCCCCAGGGGCCGAGCGTGGACGCCTACGGCCGATGGGTGACCGACGCGCAGCTGTTTCCCCCCGGTCCGGACGGTGAAAACGGCATCACCGCGCTCGCCGACTACGTCCACGGACTCGGGCTCAAGTTCGGGATCTATGTGACGCCGGGGATCTCCAAGCAGGCGGTGGCCGAGAACACGCCAATCATGGGCACCGACGACACCGCCGACGAGATCGCCACCGGGCAGCACGAGAACAACTACAACTGCGGCGGGATGCTCGGCATCAACTACCGGCGGCCGGGGGCCCAGGCGTTCGTGAACTCGACCGTCGGACGAGCTCGCCGCCTGGGGCGTCGACTTCATCAAGCTCGACGGCATCACCAACGCCAACGCGCCGGACATCGCAGCCTGGTCACAGGCGATCAGGCAGTCCGGCCGGCCGATGCAGCTGGACGTCACGGAGGGACACTTCACGCCGGGGATCGCGGGCACGCTCGACGAAGACGCCACCCAGTGGGAGTCCAGCCCGGACATCGAGTGCTACGAATGCGAGCGGGAAGAAAGCTCCTTCCCGCTGACCGACTACAGGAACGTGAAGCTGCGCTTCAAGACGCTCGCCAGCTGGCACGCGTTCGGCGGCACCCAGTTCAACGCCTACAACGATTTCGACTCAGTCGAGGTGGGCAACTGCGAAGACGATGGGCTCACGTTGCCCGCGCGGGAAACGGTGCTGAGCCTGTGGTCGCTGGCCTCTTCACCGCTGATCATCGGCGCCAACCTCACCGGCCTCTGCCAGACCGACCTGAGCATGCTCGAGAACACCGCTGTGCTGGCCGTGGATCAGGACGGGATCGTCGCCTCGCCGGTCTCCAGTGGCAGAGACGAACAGGTCGTCGCCAAGGCGCTCGACAGCGGGCGCGGTGGTCGTGGGCCTGTTCGACACGGGCAGCGCCGAACGCCAGCTCTCGACGAGCGTGTCCAAGCTCGGACTCGCCCCGTGCAAGCAGGGCTACACGCTGGAGAACCTGTGGACCCACCAGGCAGAGCACCGACAGCGCCAGCAAGGTCGACCGCGCAGGTGCCCGCGCAGGGGGTCGCGCTGCTCGAAGTCAAGCCGCTGTGCCGCGCGTAGACGGTCGCGGCGGCACCTGACGCCTCGCGTCGGTCGCCCGATGAGGGTGACGACAGCCGGCGTGCAGGTGGGAAGGCTACGACCCCACTCTTTCGCGACGAAGGGGGATTCGATGGCAGCCGCACCCACTTCCGTGACCCCGGGCGTTCAGGCGCAGAGCCTGATCGCGCGTTACGAGCAGGAGTTCGTCGACCGGGTCGAAGATTTCAAGGATCCTCGCCAGGAGTGGCGACGCCTGGTCTCTGAGGCGCTCGGCACGTTCTTCCTGGTTTTGGCGGCGGCGGGTGGTGGCATGATGGGCCGCGCCTTTCCCGGCGTGATCAGCCACACGGATGCGGTCGTCGCGCCGGCGCTGACGGTGATGGCGATCATCCTGTTCATGGGCAAGGTCTCGGGTGCGCATCTGAACCCGGCGGTCAGCCTCGCGTTCGCCCTGCGCCGCGACTTCCCGTGGCAGCGCGTGCCCGGCTACATCGTCGTGCAGCTGATCGGAGCGACGCTCGCCGCGCTGTTCCTGCACGCGGTGATCAACGTGTCGGCGACCTACGGATCGAACTACGTGGCCGCGTCCTACTCTGCGGGCTCGGCGTTCTGGATGGAGTTCATCCTGACCGTCGGGCTGGTCAGCGTGATCCTCGGCACGGCGTCCGGCGCCCAGAACGTCGGCCTGTTCGGCGCGTTCGGCGTCGGTGGCTATATCGCGCTCGCCGGGTTGTGGGGCAGCCCCATCTCGGGCGCCTCGATGAACCCTGCCCGGACCTTCGGTCCGGACCTGGTCGGAGGGAACTTCTCGCACTACCTCGTCTACGTCGCGGGGCCGATCGCCGGGGCGGCGGTCGCGGTCTTCATCGCGTTCGTCCTGCGCGGCCGCGGCGGCGGCGCCTCGGGCTCGGGAGCGGGACAGGGCGCGCTGTTCACCGAGAGCCAAGAGCCAGGGCCGAGCACTGAGCACAAACACGGTTGACCGCGATGCAGCACGCGCCATTGCCTAATCCGATGAGCAGAGGAGCTGGACCGAACGTGATCGGCACCGCCCGTGTACCGCGCAAGGAGTGGCCACTCACAGGCTCCCGAGCGGAGCCAAGACGTGTGTCACGAGCCGACGACTGAGGGCGGCGGCTCACAAGAGATCGCACAGTTGCCGGCGAGATCACGCCGGCGACGGTGGCGTAGAGTGGTTGGCGCCGATGGCGAGCAGCGAGCCTATCGGGGTCCCACCGATTGCGGCCGCAGCGGACTCCACGTCCGAGGATCGCCGTTGGGCGATCCTGGCCCTGCTCGGGGTCGCGCAGCTGATGGTCGTGCTCGATGCGACGATCGTCAACATCGCGCTGCCCTCGGCCCAGCGCTCTCTGGGCTTCTCCACCGACAGCCGCCAATGGGTCGTCACCGCCTACGCGCTGGCGTTCGGCAGCCTCCTGCTGCTGGGGGGCAAGCTCGGTGACCTGTTCGGGCGCAAGTGGACATTCGTCGCGGGACTGATCGGCTTCGCGGCGGCCTCCGCGATCGGGGGCTTGGCGCAGTCCTTCGGCATGCTCGTCGCAGCGCGGGCGCTGCAGGGCGCCTTCGGAGCGCTGCTTGCGCCCTCGGCGCTGTCGCTGCTGACGGTCACCTTTGCCGGCTCGTCCGATCGGGCGAAGGCATTTGGCATCTTCGGGGCTATCGCGGGCGGTGGCGCGTCGGTCGGGCTGATCCTCGGCGGTGTGCTCACGCAGACGCTGTCGTGGCGGTGGTGCCTATACGTGAACGTGTTGATCGCGATACCCACCGTGCTCGTGGCGCTGAGGCTCTTGCAGAACCATCCCCCCGAGGGACGCGCACGGATCGACATCCCAGGCGTGCTACTCGCCTGCGGCGGCCTGTTCGCGCTCGTCTACGGGTTCTCCAACGCCGAGACGCACTCGTGGAAGGCACCGCTGACGATCGCGTCGCTCGGCGCGAGCGTGGTCCTGCTGGTCGCGTTCGTGGTAGTGGAGCGCGTCAGAGCCGATCCACTGCTCCCGCTGCACATCGTGACCGACCGCGCCCGTGGCGGCGCCTACCTTTCGATCCTGCTGGCGGGCGCCGGGGTCTTTGCGGTGTTCCTGTTCTTGACCTTCTACATGCAGGAGAACCTCGGCTTCTCTCCGGTCAAGACCGGCCTCGCGTTCCTACCTCTGACCGGCGTGCTCGTGGTCACGTCTACGACGGTCCAGACCAGGGTGATCGCTCGCACAGGCGCCAAGCCGCTCGTGGCCGCCGGCATGGCGCTTGGGGTGATCGCGATGCTCCTGCTCACCCGTCTTGCTCCCGGCGCCGGCTACGCAAGCCACGTCCTGCCCTCGTTGGTCATCACCGGACTCGGAATGGGCTGCATCTTCGCGCCGGCGTTCAGCACCGCCACGCTGCGCGTCGACGGCTCCGAGGCGGGCGTCGCCTCGGCGATGGTCAACACCTCACAGCAGGTGGGCGGCTCGGTGGGCACGGCGCTGCTGAGCACGATCTTCGCCAGCGCGACCGCCGCCTACGCTTCCGGCCACGTCGGAACGCCCGGGGTCATGAACGCCGCGTCAATCCACGGCTACACCACTGCGTTCGCCTGGGCCGCGGGAATCTTCGCGTTGGGGCTGGTGCTCGCGCTGCTCATTCTCCCGTCCAAGCGCGAGAGCAGCTCTCCGGCACCAGAGCGGGCCGCGGATCACGAGCCGGGGATCGCAGCCGGGACGCTGGCGCCGGCGCCGACCGCGATCCTCGTCACCGGACCCTGTTGTCACTTCAGCGTGACCGTGCACATCACGCACATCATGCTGCTGGATGCCACGCCGGACAGCCGGGCGACCGCGTCCAGTTCCAGCTCGCCGGCGGAGCTCGCGGATCCGCCAGCTCCAGCGCCCAGGTAGCCGCGCGAGCCCGTGAAGTAGCTACCCCGCGCGCTCGGGAACGATCAGCACCGGCCGTTGCGCGTGGCCCGAGAGTCCGTGCGAGACGCTTCCGAGCAGGGCGCTGCGGATCGGCCCGCGCCCTCGCTGGCCGCAGACGATCAGGCGCGCGTCGATCTCTCGAGCGAACTCACCAATCGTCGCCACCACCGAGCTGTCGGCTTGGGCGATACGCGGCGAGGCGTTGTACCCGTGCTCGCGGGCGCCCGCGGCGCCCTCCTCAGCTATTCGTTTCGCGAAGGCGGCCTCTTGCTCGTCTATTTCGCCCTCGTTGGGCACCGCGGTCACAAAGGAGCCTGCCCGCACCAGGCTGACCACCGCGGGCGTCCACACGGTCAGGACGACGGCATCGGCATGGTGCTTCACGAGCTCCCCAGCGGCCGACAGCGCCGCTCTCGATCCGTCTGATCCGTCGTAGCAGAACAACACAGGTCTACTCATGGGGAGTCCTCATCGTCGTCCGAAAGACAGGCTCCGCGAAGTGGCACCGTACCGGAACATGTCCTCACCCTAGTGAGTCCGCTCACGTCGGCGCTCCTCGCCGCTCCGGTGCGCGCCCGGGCGGCTGGGCTGGGGTCTCGCCTGTCGGTGGCGGAGGGATCGGGCGGGTCTGCGGGCGTCGTGAGCCGACCTTCACCTTCTCGCCGTGATGGACGATCTCGAGCGCGGGGCCGTGAAGCAGCGAGTACGCGGCCTGCGCTGGATCGACCTCCACCAGCAGCCCTCGCCCCCGGAAGCCGAGGCGGAACGTGAGCCGCGTGAGCGCCTGCGGGAGGCGGGGCGCGAAGCTCAGGATCCCGTTGTGGTCGCGCATGCCTCCAAACCCGGCGACGGCTGCGATCCATGTCCCCGCGAGCGAGGCGATGTGCAGGCCGTCGCGCGTGTTGTGCTGGAGGTCGTCGAGATCGATCAGGGCGGCCTCACTGAGGTAGTCGTAGGCCAGCTCGAGGTGGCCGACCTCTGCGGCGATCACGGCCTGGGTGCTGGCCGACAATGAGGAGTCGCGAACAGTCAGTCGCTCGTAGTAGGCGAAGTCGCGCGCCTTCTGCTCGTCGGCGAAGAAGTCCCCGCGCAGATGCAGCGCGAGCACCAGGTCGGCCTGCTTGACGACCTGCTTGCGATAGAGGTCGAAGTAGGGAAAGTGCAGCAGCAGCGGATACTGCTCGGGGGCCGTCGTGTCGAAGTCCCAGACGTCGTGCTCCGTGAACGTCTCCGCCTGAGGGTGGACCCGGAGCCCCTTGTCATAGGGGACGACCATCGCCTTAGCGGCGTCACGCCAGGCTGCCGCCTCCTCCTCGTCGACCCCAAGCTCGCTCGCGCGCTTGGTATGGCGCCTTACGGCCTCGAAGGCCTCGCGCAGGTTCCGCTCGGCCATCAGGTTCGTGTAGACGTTGTTGTCGGCGATCGCGCTGTACTCGTCAGGGCCGGTCACACCGTCGATGCGGAAGTGCCCGCCAGCATCGTGGTGCCCCAACGAGCGCCAGAGCCGGGCCGTCTCGATCAGCAGCTCCAGGCCGATACCGGTCGCGAACTCCTGATCGTCATCGCTGGCCGCCTGATAACGGATGACGGCATCGGCGATGTCGGCATTTACGTGGAACGCGGCTGTCCCTGCGGGCCAGTAGCTCGAGCACTCCTGCCCGCGGATCGTCCGCCACGGAAATGCGGCCCCCTCGAGCCCCAGCGAGGCCGCCCGCTCGCGTGCGAGCTCGAGCGTTCGATGGCGCCAGCGCAGGGCATCGCGCGCGGCGTGCGGAGTCGTATAGGTCAGGACCGGTAGGACAAACGTCTCCGTATCCCAGAACGCATGTCCGTCATAACCCGGTCCGGTCAGGCCCTTGGCGGCGATCGCTCGCTGCTCTGCCCTGGCGCCGGCCTGGAGTGTGTGGAAGAGGCCGAAGCGAATCGCCAGTTGCAGCTCGGCATCGCCCTCGATCTCGACATCGGCGCGACCCCAGAAGTCATCGAGATAGGCGCGCTGGTCGGCGAGCAGACCGTCCCAGCCACGGTGTCGCGCCTCCGCCAGCGCGGCTGCAACCTGGTCGACGATCGCCTGCGGCGAGCGCTTGCCCGACCACCCGTAGGTGATGAACTTGACGATCCGTAGGGGGCTTTTGGGCGCCAGGTCCGCGGTCACGAGCAGGCGGCCGCTGTCCTCGAAGCTCTCAGACGTGGCCGTCATGTTCGGCGGCGCGTCGATGACATGGTCCATTGCGGCGGCGATGGTCAGTCCGCTCGCGCGGGTCGAGTGCTCCAGCAGCACGCGGTTGTCACGCGAGCCGAAGTACTCGGACTGCAATGGTGAGGCGAGCGCCGCCGCGGCGCGTGGATCGCCGTCGCTCGCCGGCAGCTTCTCGTTCGCCAAGAGCTCGGACTGCACGACGACCGGCGTCTCACCGTCGAGCGGCTCGACCTGGTAGAGGACCGCCGCGACCGCCCGCTGCGTGAACGACACCAGGCGCGTGGAGGTCACCCGTACGGGGCGTCCCGTCGGGGAGACCCACTCGACCATGCGGTTGAGGACTCCAGCGCGAAGATCGAGCACCCGTTCGTGGCGGCGCAGCTTGCCGTAGCGGATGTCAAACGGCTCGTCCTCCACCAGCAGGCGGATGATCTTGCAGTTGGTGACGTTGATGATGGTCTGGCCGGCCTCGGGATAGCCGTACCCGGCCTCGGCGTATGGAAGGGGCTCGACCTCGTAGACGCCGGCCAGGTAGCTGCCCGGCAAGCCGGAGGGCTCTCCCTCGTCGAGGTTCCCGCGCAGGCCGATGTGCCCGTTGGCCAGCGCGAACAACGACTCCGTCTGCGCGAGCGTGTCGAGGTCGAGCTCGGTCTCGCGCACGGCCCACGGCTCGACTGCGAAGCCCGGATGTTGAATCATGGCGTCGGCAACAGATCGGCCAGATCGTCTACGACGATGTCCGCACCGTGGGCGCTCAACGCCTCGGCCTGGCCGACCCGATCGACCCCGACCACGAAGCCGAAGCGCCCCGCACGCCCGGCCTCGACGCCCGCCAGCGCGTCCTCGAACACGGCCGCCTCGGCGGGCTCGACGCCGAAGGCCCGCGCCCCCGCGAGGTATGTGTCCGGCGCGGGCTTGCCCTTGAGGTGCTCGCGCTCTGCGAGCACTCCATCGATCACCTCCTCGAACAGGTCCTGAATCCCGGCGGCAGCGAGCACGTCGTGGCAGTTGGTGCTGGAGGAGACGACGGCGCGTCGCAGCCCGGCCGCCTGGACCGCCTTGACGTAGCGGACCGAGCCCTCATACGGCTTCACCCCCTGCTCGTGGATCATCCTGAGCACGATCTCGTTCTTGCGGTTGCCGAGACCGTCGATCGTCTCCGCCGCCGGCGTGTCACTCGGGTCGCCCTGCGCCAGCTTGACCCCACGGGACTCGAGGAACGCTCGTACGCCGTCGTAGCGAGGCTTGCCGTCCACGTACCGGTCGTAGTCGCCGATCGCATCGAAGGCGACGAAGGCTTCGTCGGACTGGCGGGCGCGCTCGCGGAGGTAGTCGTCGAACATCTGCTTCCACGCGGCGGCATGCACCTCGGCGGTCCGCGTCAGCACGCCGTCGAGGTCGAACAGGCACGCGGTCACACCTGTGGGCAGGCCTAGCATGCCCGAGAGCTAATCAGCTTGGAGCTCTGTGTGGCCGGCCCGCGGACCTCGAGCGGATGGGCGCTTTCACATGGCGAGCACGTCGAGCTCGCCGCGGCGCGCAGCCTTGGCCTGCTCGCGGCTGTCGCGCGAGGAGATCAGGACGGTGGTCAGTATCGCGCCCACGATCGCGAAGCCCGCCCCGAACAGAAACGCACGCTCGAATCCCTTGGTGAGAGCGACGGATTGACTGTGCACACCGGCACCGAGCAGGCTCTGAGTGCGACTGTTGGCGACGGTCGCGAGTATCGCCAGGCCCAGCGCCCCACCCACCTGTTGGGCGGTGTTGATCAGCCCCGAGGCCAGCCCGGCCTCGTGGGGCCTGGTGCCCGTCACCGCGCCGATCGTCACCGAGACGAACGAGAACCCAAGGCCGAACGCAGCGAGCAGCGACGGTCCCAGAACGTCGGCGGCAAAGGAGCCGCCGACGGCCGGGACACGCGAGAACCACATCAGGGCGGCTGCGATCAGCAGCAGGCCCGCGATCAGGACGGGCTTGAAGCCGATGCGCGTCACGAGCTGCGAACCGACGCCAGCCGACACGATGATGCCCACGGCCAGCGGCAGGTAGGAGAGCCCGGTCTTGATCGGTGAGAAGTGCAGGACGTCCTGCAGGTAGAGCGAGATGAAGAAGAACATCGAGAACAACGACATGCCGATCAGCAGGCCGACGATGTCAGAGCCCCGGAGCGTTCGCAGCCGGAAGATCGAGAATGGCACCAGCGGGTGACGCTGGCGGCGCTCGATCACGACGAACGCCGCGAGCAGCATGCCCGACGCGGCGAGCCGCAGCAGAGTGCCCGTCGAGCCCCAACCGACGTTGACCGCGTCGACCACCGTGTAGACGAGCAGTGCGAGGCCGGCGGTCACGGTCACGGCGCCGGGAATGTCAAAGCCTTCCGTGCCGTCTTCGGAATGGCTCTCGAGCAGCAGCCTGGGAGCCATCACCGCGGCGGCGATACCGATCGGGACGTTCACGAACAGCACCCAGCGCCAGCTCAGTCCGCTCGTGAGCATGCCGCCCAGCAGAACGCCCGCTGCGCCGCCGGCGCCGGCAACGGCGCCCCACACGCCGAGTGCGCGGTTGCGCTCCGCACCTTCGGCGAACGTGGTGGTGATGATCGACAGCGCGGCCGGCGAGACGATCGCCGCGCCGAGGCCCTGGATCGCACGCGCGGTGAGCAGCCATGCCTCGGACTGGGCCAGGCCGCCGCCGAGCGAGGCGAGCGAGAACACGACCAGGCCGATCATGAACATGCGCCTGCGCCCGAGCAGATCGGCGAGCCGGCCGCCGAGCAGCAGGAAGCCTCCGAACGTGAGCGTGTACGCGTTCACGACCCATGAGAGGTCGTCCCGAGAGAAGTGCAGGTGGGCGCCGATCGAGGGGAGCGCGACGTTGACGATCGACGCGTCGATCACGACCACGAACTGCGCCATCGCCAACAGCAGGAGCGCGAGATTCTTGCCGCGCTCGGAGCTGAGGTCGGGGGCTGCTCTGCGCGAGCTCGAAGCCTTCACCTGCTGCTTCGCAGACCGGATCTTGGTCGTGGACATGGTGGTGATCCTCTCTTGGGGTCGGGCGCCGAGATGATTCGGAAGCGGAAGTACGGTTCCTCTTGCTTTTCGCATCATACGGAGCTACGATTCCGTTTGTCAAGCCCATGTCCACAGACCAGCGAACACTGCGAGCCGACGCTCGACGCAATCGTGAACGGATCATGTCCTCCGGGCGCGAGCTGTTCGCCCGCCAAGGGCCCGTTGCGCAGATGGACGAGATCGCCGCGCACGCCGGCGTCGGCATCGGCACCGTCTACCGCCACTTCCCCACCAAGGAGGCGCTGTTGACCGCGATGGTCCGCGAACGCTTCCAGGAGTTCGCGGAGATCGCGAGCCGCGCCGAGGGCATCTACGATCCGCTCGAGGCGCTGCAGAGCACGATGATCAAATCCGCCGAAGCGGTCGAGGGGGATGTGGGATTCCAGCTGGCGATGATGGGGTCGAACGAGCTCGAGTGGGAGGGCATCGAGGAGCAGAAGGCCAGCCTCGCGGAGGTGGTCACGCGGGTCATCGGGCGCGCCGTCGATGCTGGCGTCGTCCGCGACGATTTCACGTTCGATGACTTCGGGATGGTGATGTGCGGCATCACCTCCACGATGTACTACAAACCGGGCAGCGCGAACTGGCGCCACCATCTCGAGCTGATCCTCCACGGCGTCTGCCGACCGGCACGCGAGCTCGCCGAGCCGTTCTCACACGGCTAGCTTCCGAGCCTCCTTCGTCCGCTGGGGCTTCCATCCCGGCCGCGGGACGCACCGCAGCAGCAGCTGCGTGTAGGGGTGCTGCGGGCGCTCGAGGATCGCCTCGGTGGTGCCCCGCTCGACTATCTCACCGTCGCGCATCACGATCACGTCGTCGGCCACCTGGCGCACCACCGCCAGGTCGTGGGTGAGCAGCATGTAGGAGACGGGGCTGTGGCGGCGCAGTTCGGCGAGCAGGTTGAGGATCTGTGCCTGGATCGACACGTCGAGCGCCGCCACCGCCTCGTCGAGGATCACGAGCTTGGGCTCCACCGCCAGCGCCCTCGCGATCGCTGCGCGCTGGCGCTCGCCGCCCGAGAGCCCGCGCGGCAGCATCCGACCCCGCCGCTCGTCAAGGCCGACCTGCTCGAGCAGCCTCGCCACCCGTTGCGCGCTCTCGCTCGCCGTGAGATCGAAGTGGAGCCTGAGCACCTGGTGGATCGCGTCGCCGATCGGCTGGCGGGGGTCGAAGGAGGAGTAGGGGTCCTGGAAGACCATCTGCACGAGCCGCGCCCGCCGCTTGCGCGCCGCGGCGCCTCGGCCGAGCCCGGCCGGATCGACCCCGTCGATCCGGTAGCTGCCGGCGGTCGCCTGCTCGAGTCCGACGATGATCCTGGCGATCGTCGTCTTGCCCGATCCCGACTCGCCCACGACGCCAAGCGCCCTGCCCTCGCGCAGCTCGAACGACACACCTGCAAGCGCCGTGACCTCGGCTCGGCGCAGCCCGCCGCGGTGGGCAGTGAAGGTCTTTTCCAGGTCGATGACCTCGAGCACCGCGTCGCTCATCATCCCTCTCCCACCGTGGCGAACGACGGTGCCAGCGACTCGGCCCGGATGCAGCTCGTGCGCCCGCCTCGCAACTCCCGCACGGGCGGCGGAGCCTCGCTGCACTGAGCCATGGCGTGGGCGCACCGGCTCGCGAACGGGCACCCGTCGGGCGCCTCCACGGCCGACAGCGGCCGGCCGGGGATCACCTCGAGCTGCTCGGGTCGCTCGGTGAGGCTCGGCCTGCTCGCGATCAGGGCCGTGGTGTAGGGATGAAGCGCCACCTCGTGCAGCAGTGAGGAGACCTGCTCCTCCATCACCCGCCCCCCGTACATCACCACCGTCCGATCGCACACTGCCGCCGCGAGCTCGAGATCGTGGGTGACGAGCACGAGTCCCATCCCCCGCCCGCGGCGCGCATCATCGAGGATGCTCATCACATCCGACTGCGTCGTCACGTCGAGCGCCGTGGTCGGCTCGTCTGCGAGGATCACCTTCGGCTCCATCGCCAGCACCGCCGCGATCATCACCCGTTGCAGCAGCCCCCCGGAGAGCTCGTGCGGGAACTGGCGTAGGCGCGACTCGGCGCGCGACACGCCAACATCGTCGAGCAACTCGACCACCCGCCGCCGGGCCTCGGCGCGGCGCATCCCTCGCAGGCTCACGAGCGGCTCGGTGAGGAAGTCGCCGACCGACAGCACGGGATTGATGCTCGCCCGCGGATCCTGGAAGATCATCCCGATCCCGTCCGTCCGGTAGGCGCGCAGCTCCCGCTCGGACATATCGAGCACGGACTGGCCACGAAACGACACGCGGCCCGTCACACGTGCCCTCGCCGGCAACAGCCGTCCGACAGCCCGCAGCGTCATCGACTTCCCCGACCCCGACTCACCCACGACCGCCAGCGCTTCGCCGCTGTCCAGGCTGAGCGTTACCTCCCGCAGCGCCGCCCGCAGCTCGCCCTCGATCGGGAGCTCCACGCCGAGGCCATCGACTTCCATCAGCGTCGTCATGCCCGCCCCTGCCCGGCCCTCGGATCCTCGCCCAGGCGCGCGCTCAGGGCCGTCGCGGCGACGATCGTCAACACGATCGCGAGGCTGGCGAACAACGTCTCCCACGGGGCGCCCTGGAAGATCGAGCTCTCCCCCTCGTTGACGAGCACGCCCCAGTCGGGCGTCGGGGGCTGTACGCCGAGCCCGAGGAAGTTGATCGCGAGCAGGTCGGTCATCCCGTACACGAACGTGAGCCCGAGCTGCGCCCAGATCGTGCGCGAGATGTTCGGCAGGACGTGCCGCACGCAGATCGTGGGACCGGAGAACCCGAGCACCGTGGCTCCGGCGACGTAGGGCAGCGAGCGCTCGCGCAGAGCCGCGCTGCGCACGACGCGCGCGACCCACGGGGTGTTGGCGATGATCAGGGCGATGACCGGCGCGGTCAGCCCGCGGCCCAGGATCGCCACCGCCATCATCGCCATCAGCAGACCTGGGAATGCGAACAGGATCTCCATGCCGCGAGA
The DNA here is from genome assembly GCA_963810735.1 of uncultured Solirubrobacteraceae bacterium. Classification (GTDB taxonomy): domain Bacteria; phylum Actinomycetota; class Thermoleophilia; order Solirubrobacterales; family Solirubrobacteraceae; genus Palsa-744. The sequence goes on along the minus strand of CAWEOR010000005.1, from coordinate 503,829 downwards.
GAGAAGCGAGTCGGTGGCTCCCCGCCTCCAAGCCGCCGCCACCCCGATGAGCGTCCCGAACAGCGTCGCCCCGACCGCGATCAGCACCGGCCCGAGAACGCTCGGCCTCGCGCCGACGATCACCCGCGAGAAGATGTCCCGCCCGGTCGCGTCGGTCCCGAAGGGGTGAGCGAGGGAGGGCGCCTGCAGAGCGGCTTCGAGGTTCACCGCGTTTGGGCTGTACGGCGCGATCGCGGGTCCGAACACGACCAGGATCGCCATCACGCCGAGTACCCCGGCGCAGATCGCGAGCACGATGTTGTTGGCCCCCCGCAGGTACACCCGGCGTTCGCGGGGACGCAGGTAGGCGCCTACGGCCGCCATGTCGCTCGCTCCCTCACTCGAGTGTGATCCGAGGGTCGAGTCGAGCGCAGATCACGTCGACTACGAAGCCGACGCCGACGAACGCCACCACGGCGATCAACGACACGGCCTGGATGACGGGGAAGTCCTCCTGCGCGATCGAGCTCACGAGCAGCGCCCCGAGACCGTTGAGCGAGAAGGCCGTTTCCACCACGGCCGCCCCGACGACGAGGTAGGCGATCACGATCCCCGACGCGGTCGCCACGGGGATCGCGGCGTTGCGCAGCACGTGCCTTCGGATCACCCGCTGGCGGGGAAGGCCCCTGACCGTGGCGGTCGTCACGTGCTCGCGCTCGAGCTCGCCCTCCACGGACGCCTGCGTGAGGCGGCCGATGTAGGCGACCTGAGCGAGCGCGAGCGCGACGGCCGGGAGCACCAGATGGCGCACTTCGTCGATGAGCCCGGACCCCGAGCCGTACACCGGGAACCAGCCGAGCTCGACGCTGAACACCGTGATCAAGAGCAGCGAGGCGACGAAGGTGGGGATCCCGAGGCCGATCGCCTCGGCGATCACCACGGCTGTCCCGATCGTCCCCCGCTTCAGTGCCGCGAACGTCCCCGACAGCCACCCGGCGAGGATCACGAGCAGCGAGCACATGCTCACGAGCAGGACCGTCGTGCCGATCCGCGGTGCCATCAGCGCCGACACGCTTTCCCCCTCGACGTAGGAGGTCCCGAAGTCGCCGTGGATGGCTCGCCCGAGCCAGTCGAAGTACTGGACGGGGAAGGACTCGTTGAGGTGATAGCGCCTTTCGAGCAGCTCCCGCGTGTGGGCGTTGACCGGCCGGCCCGCGGTGAGCGCGGTGACGGGGTCTCCCGGCGCGAGGAACAGCGAACCGAAGATCGCCACGCTGGCGACGAGGATCACCGCCACGCCGTGCACGAGGCGGCGAAGGATGAATCTCGTCACGTGCCCCTCACGTCCGGCCGGACTCGGCTAGCCGGCCGCGCCGAGCTGCGCGGCCCAGGGATAGTGGAACGCATAGGGCCAGCTCGCGGCCGGACCCGTGACACGGCTGTCGAGGTACATCCTCTCGGGCGTGTAGAGGAGCGGGATGTAGCGATGCGATTTCACCACCACCCTGTCCACGTCCACGGTCAGCTGCGCCCGCTTGGTCGGTTCCGTCGAGGCGTTGGCTTCGTTGAACTGCTGCAACGCCGCGGGCGGCAGCGACCACTGGCTGAGGTTCGTCGGGCCGGGCAGCGTGTTGACGGCCATCGCCTCGAGTGGATCGGTCATGTCCGTCCACAGCTGGAAGCTGAGCAGGATGTCGTACTTCTTGCGCGCGGCCGGCGAGAGGTAGAGCTCGGTGATTTCCGAGGGCTGCAGCGGGATCGCCTGCATCGGGATGCCCACGCTCTGGGCCTCGGCGACGATCGCGGTCGCCACCACGGACTCGGTGGTGATACCGGCGGTGTAGACCATCGTCAGGGGCTTGCCGATGTTCCCCACCTGCGCCACGAGCTGGCGAGCGTGTTCCAGGTTCACTTCGTGCTTGCCGAATTCCCGGGCGAGTTCTTCGTTGTAGGCCTGGTAGACGTGGGCGGCTTCGGGATACGGGTAGTGGAGTGGGAAGACCGAGGAGGAGTAGATCGGCGCCGCGGCGCCGCTGTAGGCGATCTTCGCCAGCGCCCCACGGTCGATCGCCAGCGACAGCGCCGCCAGCAGCTGTGTCTCGCGAGAGGTGTCGCCGCCGATCGCCACGAGCCCAGCGAGGTCGGTCGCCGGCCCGACGTACAGGTGACCGCTCGAGCTGCTGCGCAGCTCGCTCACCGAGCTCGCCGGGGCTTCGTAGGTGCCGTCGATTTCCCCCTTCAGCAGCGCGTCGGTGAGCGTGCTCGAGTCGGTCACCCACTTGAACGTGAGGCTCGAGATCCTCGGCTCCAGCGACGCGTCCCAGTAGTGCGGGTTGCGTGTGAGGACGATGTCGTTGCCGGGCGTCCAGCTCTTGAACTCGAACGGTCCCGTGCACATCACACCGCGTTTCGCGGTCCCGTAGCTCGATCCGGCGGCCTTCGTGAACGCTTCCTCGGTAACCACGCCCATCCCCGTCGCCATCATCTCGTTCACCAGCACGTTGGGCTGGTGCGTGGTGAGCGTCACCTGCAGCGGCCCGGTCTGCTTGACGCTCGCGATCATCACCCCGGCCGGTTCGAGATACACCGAGCCGACCGACGGTTCGATCTGTCGTTGCAGGCTGTAGACGACGTCTTTGGCTGTCAGCGGCGTACCGTCCCAGAACTTCACTCCCGGGCGGATGTTGTACACCCACGTCAGCGGCGTCGGATGGCTGTAGGACGCCGCGAGGTCGGGGACGATCTGCATCGAGGCGTTGATGCGGAACAGGCTGTCGCAGAGCTGCGCGAGCACGATGTTTTCCGAGGGGTTCCAGTCCTTCGTCGGATCGAGCGGCACCGGTTCGCCGAGCGGCAGATCCCAGGTGACGTTCGACAGCTCCCCCTTCGGCGCAGGTGTGTAGGCGCTCAGCGCGAGTGGAGACCCGGACGACGATCCGCTGGAGCCGGCGCAGGCGCTCAGCAGCGCTGCCGCGCCGGCGAGCACGATCGCGAGCAGCGACCGCGCGCGGCACCCAGGCGGCGTGGCCCGCGCACGCAGGCGCTTGCGGGCCGCAACTCCTTCGACGTACACTTCCCGATCCACGGCTGTCGGTCTCTCCACGCGCTCTCCTTTGACGCCAGGTCGCGCTCATCATCAGCGCCGCCCCCCCCGCCCCGTTAGGGACCGCTGGCCAGCACGTCGGGCTCGCTTCTGGCCAACGGGCCATAAATCGGAATATCTTGACCAAGACGTTCCACTCTGCGGTAGACAGTGCGAGTGGAGGCCCTCAGATTCCGTACTCCGGGATCGTAATCGTGCATAATTCCGTATTCTGGCCGAGTGGCTGAACGGCGGCTCGTAACGTTCGACGCTTGTCCGTATCCCGGGCCGACTGCACCGTCTGAGAATTGCCGGTAATGCCCCACCCCGATGCCTCGACCGCGCAGCTGCCCCCGCCCACGCTCGTGGAGAAGGGGGAGCTGCGCTACACCCTCGCTGCGACGCATGCCCCCGTGGCCCGCGTCGACCCGGGCGAGCGGCTGGTGGTGGAGACCGAGTTGAACATCGGGGACCACCTCAAAGACCCGGCTGACGAGTTCGATATCTCGATGGCCGTCGCACCGTTCCTCAACGGCGCGACCGGGCCGATCCACGTTCGGGGCGCCGGCCCCGGACATGTGCTCGTCTGCGACATCGAGCAGATGGAGCTGATACCGCCAGGCTTCACGGCGCTGGCGCCCGGGCTGTGGCCATTCGCGGAGGAGCGCCTGGGCCCGCCGGGCGCAGTAGCCAACCGTGTCGTCGACGTGCGCGACGGTCATGTGATCTGGGACGAGCGCACGCGGATTCCGGTGCGGCCGATGGTCGGGGTGCTGGGCACCGCCCCGGCGCTCGAGGCGATCTCGACGATGGACTGCGGCCCCCACGGCGGCAACCTCGACGTCCAGGAGTTCGCCCCCGGCACGCGCGTGTACCTTCCCGTCGCCGTCGAGGGCGCGCTGCTGTACGTGGGCGACTGTCACGCCGTACAGGGCGACGGCGAGCTGTCGGGCTTCGGCGCGATCGAGATCAGATCGCACGTCACGCTCCGCGTGGACCTCGCGCCGAGGCCGGCAAGCATGCGCTGGCCGCGCTTCGACGACGGCGAGCACATCGGTGCCGTCGCCTGCGGGCGCCCGCTGGAGGACGCCTTCAGGCTGGCCGTCCGCGAGCTGGCGACGTGGCTTGCCGACGACCACGGGTTCTCCGTCGCAGACGCCGTGCTGCTGCTCGGGCAGGTCGCTGAGGCGCGCTGTACCCAGCTTGTCAACCCACACTTCACCTACGTGTGCAAGATCGCCAAGCGCTACCTGGGGGGCGACGGTGGCGATGCGTGAGAACCTGCTCTGATCGACATGAGGGGGGCGGTGGATGCAGCGCATTCCTAGAACCGACCTGCTGTACACCTACGAGCCGGGCAGGCCGCCGGCTGCCACCGTGCAGCCGGGCGAGACGGTCGTCGTGGAGACGCGTAGCGCTTTCGGCGAGGCCGAGCTGGTCCCGGGCATCGAGGTGGCCGACGCCGAGGATGGCGGGGCCGACCCACTGACGGGCCCGATCTACGTCGCGGGCGCGGAGGTGGGCGACGCGCTGGCGGTCGAGATCGAGCGCATCGAGCTCGTCGGCGATCCCGTGATCGGCCCGATCAGGGGCGCCAGCACGCTCGACTGGGACCCGCTGCCGGTCGACGTCCTGAAGGTGCGTGACGGCAAGCTCCTGGTCGGCTCGCTCGCATTGCCGATCAAGCCGATGGTGGGCTGTATAGCCGTGTCGCCCCCTTCGGGCGTCACGCCGAGCACCTCGGTGGGCGACCACGGCGGCAACCTCGACACCAGGCAGATCGCGCCCGGGGCGAGGGTGGTGCTGCCTGTGTTCGAACGCGGGGCGGGCCTGGTCCTCGGGGACTGCCATGTGCTCCAGGGCGACGGCGAGATGACGGGAGCGCCGCCGGAGACCGACGCCGAGGTGACAATCCGCGTCGAGGTGATCAAAGGTCTCACGCTCGCTCGCCCGCGCGTGATCACCGCCGAGCGCTTCATGACGCTCGCGTCCGCCGAGACGCTCGAGCGCGCCTGCTCGCTCGCCGCTGCCGACATGGTCGAAGCGCTCGCGAGCTCTACCAGCCTCGGACGCGACGAGGCCTACGTCCTGCTCACCCTGTGCGCGGACCTCGAATTCAGCCAGGTCGTCAACTCGTGGCCGACCGTACGCGTCGCCGTCGACCGCTCGCTCCTGGACGCCTGATGTCCGCCCGGCCCGCCGCCGTCCGCGGTCCGGCGCTAGACCGGCGAGGCCAGCGCGCCAGCGACCCGATCGGCGGCGTCGCGGATGCGCTGCCCGAGCGACGCGAACCGTTCTGGCTGCAGGCGCGAGGTCGGTCCGGACACGCTGAGCGACGCCACCGGTGCTCCGGCGCCCGGCATGATCGGCGCGGCCACGCACCCGGCGCCCAGCTCGTGCTCCTCGAGCTCGCTCGCCCATCCCCGCGCTCGCACGCCATCCAGGTCGGCCCGCAGCGCGTCGGGCTCGGTCAGCGTGTGCGGCGTGAAGCGCTTCAAGCCCGCCGTGAACATGGGCTCGAGATAGCCGTCGGGCTGCCACGCGAGCAGGGCCTTGCCTGCGGCGGTCACGTGGGCGTCCATCCGCGAGCCCACCTTCACATCCACCCTGATCGTGCCCTGCCCGAGCACCTGGTCGATGAAGACCACCTCCGAACCGTCGAGGATCGTCAGATGGGCCGTCTCCCCGCACGCGCCTGCCAGCTCGGTCATGTGCGGCAGGGCGGCCGCCCGCAGGGCCGCGAGGCGCTGCTCGGCTGCGGACACGAGTCCGAGCAGCCGCGGCCCGGTGCCGTATCTGCGCGAGCCTGGGTCCTGCTGGACGAAGCCGAGCTCGAGCATCGTGCTGAGCAGCCTGTGCGCCGTGCTGGGCGCCAGCCGCGTCGCCTCGGCGAGCTTGGCGAGCGAGAGCTCCTCTCCCTCTGCCACCACGGTGAGCAGCTCGAGCGCACGCTGCACGGACCTGACGGGCGTTTCCTCGCGGGACATCGCGTCACCTTACAGCCCGCCCGCCGGTGGCCCGAGCACGGCCGTCGACTGCGATATTCCTGCTGTCGCCGACGCCGCAGAGGAGGTCACAAGAGTTGATCGGACAGCGCCAGTGAGCTTCGAGGCCGACGACGGAACGCCTGCCGTGGCGGGTCTTCACTTCGTGCAGACCCCCGGGCCGACGAACGTTCCCGGGCGCGTGCTGCGAGCGATGAGCGTACCCACGATCGACCACCGCAGCCCGGCGTTCGCGCAGCTCACCCATTCACTCCAACGCGGCATGCGCGTCCTGCTCGTCACCGACCAGCCCGTGGTGATGTTCGCCGGCTCGGGCACGGGCGGTTGGGAGGCCGCGCTGGTGAACACGCTCCCGCCCGGCGCTCGCGTGCTGGCCTTCGACACCGGTCACTTCGCTCGCACCTGGGCGGAGGTCGCCGGCCGACTCGGCTTCGACGTGGAGCTCGTGGCCGGAGACTGGCGCCGCGGGGTCGACCCGGCGGAGGTCGAGTCGGCACTCCGCGCCGATCGTGCCCACGCTCTCGCCGCGGTGCTGATCGTGCACGGGGAGACCTCGACCGGTGTGCTCGCCGACCTGCCCGCGTGCCGAGCGGGGATCGACGCGGCCGCCCACCCCGCTCTGCTGCTCGTCGATATCGTCTCCTCGCTCGGGTCGGCCGAGTATCGCCATGACGAGTGGGGCATCGACGTCGCCATTGGGGGGTCCCAGAAGGGCCTGCTGCTCCCCCCGGGGTTGGCGTTCAACGTCGTCAGCGAGCGGGCGCTCGACGCCTCCCGCCGGTCGGCCTCCAGGCGCTCCTACTGGGACTGGGGCCCGGTGATCGAGGCCAACGAGGCCGGGATGTTCCCCGCCACGCCGCCAACCAACCTGCTGTTCGGCCTGCTCGAGGCCCTGGCAATGCTCGCGCAGGAGACGATGCCGGTGGTGCTCGACCGCCACCTCCGCCACGGCGAGGCCACCCGCGCGGCGGTCGCCGCCTGGGGGCTCGAAACCGTGTGCGCCGTCCCCGAGCGACACCACCCGGCACTGACGGCGGTGCGCATGCCACCCGAGGTCGACGAGCGCGATCTGCGCAACGCGATCCGCGAGCGCTACGGCGTGTCGCTCGGCGCCGGGCTCGGGAAGCTCGCGGGCGAGGTGTTCCGCATCGGCCACCTCGGCGACTTCAACGACGCGATGCTGATCGGCGTGCTCGGCGCCGTCGAGCTTGGCCTGGTCGAGGAGGGGTGTGCGAGCGCCGGCGGCGTGTCCGCAGCGATGGAGTCCCTACGCGCCGGCGTCGGCCTGAATCGTCGATGAGCTGGGTGCCGTCGAGTCCGAGCTCTGACGCTCACGACGAGCGCCTGCGCCCGCGCGCCGAAGGGGCGGCCGCGCTCGCCGCTCGCCTGCGGGCAGGAGAGCTCTCGGTCGGCACGGTGGCGCGCTCGCTTGCCGAGCGGCTGGCGGCGGATCCGCATCGGGCGTGGGCCGCGGTCGACGAGACGGATCTCCTGGCCCAGGCCGCCGCGCTCGACGCACTCGACCTGGAGGCGCGCCGGCGGCTGGCGATGTTCGGAGTACCCGTCGCGATCAAGGACGCGTTCGACACGGCCACCCTGCCGACCGCGTACGGCTCGCAGCTGTATGCCGGCCACCGTCCCCAGCGCGACGCCGGGGCGGTGCAGATGTTGCGCTCGGCCGGGGCGCTGATCGCCGGCAAGACCAAGTGCGCCGAGTTCTCCTGGATGACGGCCCCGGATACGGTCAACCCACTCGACGCCTCCCGCACCCCGGGTGGCTCCTCGAGCGGCTCGGCGGCGGCGGTGGCGGCGGGGGATGTTCCCTTGGCGACGGGCACCCAGACGGCGGGCTCGGTCATCCGACCGGCCTCCTACTGCGGGGTGCTCGGCTTCAAGCCGACCTTCGGCGCGTTTCCCCGGGACGGCGTGATGCCGCTGTCGGCGACGCTCGACACGGTCGGCGTATTCGCCCGCACGATCGAGGACCTCGTGCTCGTCGCCGGCGTGCTGGCGAGCGCCGACCCTCGCGAGGTGACGATCCGGATCGCCCGGCCGCTGACGGCCGATCGAGACATAGCCGAGCCGCGCCTGGCGTTTGCCCGCACGCCGTTCTGGGGGCGGATCGAGCCGGACGCGCGCGAGGCGATCGATCAGGCGATCGACGCTGCGCGCCAGGGCGGCGTCACGCTCCAGGAGCTCGACCTCGGCGAGCCGCTCGCTGCCCTCGCCGACGCGCAGGTGACGATCCACCATGTCGAGGCGGCGGCCGCGCTCGCGCCGGAGCTGCGCGACCATCCCGACTCCCTCAGCGCGCCGCTGCGTGAGGCACTGGAACAGGGAGCCGCGATCGACGGGGACCGCTACGGAGACGCGCTCGCGACGGTCCGCCGGTGGGTCGGGTCGCTCGACGAGCTCCTGAGTGCCTACGACGCCGTGCTCGCTCCGAGCGCGCTGGGTGTCCCGCCGTCGGGGCTCGACTTCACCGGCGACCCGCTGTTCTGCCGCGCCTTCACCCTCGCGGGCGTGCCGTGTGTGTCGCTGCCGCTGGCGTGGACGCCCGCCGGGCTGCCGGTCGGCCTACAGCTGGTGGCCGCGACCGGGCGCGACCGGCGCCTGCTGCGGGCCGCGGACTGGCTGTTGGAGCGGGTGCCGGTGTCCCGGCGCGCGACGGGCGATCACTCAGTCGTGATGCCCCGTGCGGGACTCGAACCCGCCCCACCGGATTAAAAGTCCGGCGCTCTACCAGATGAGCTAACGGGGCTTGCGGGCGAACAGTCTACGGCTGTTCGTCGGCGGCCACCTGCAGGAGCTCCTCGATCCGCGTGAGCTTCACGCGGGGTCGACCGCTGGGCTCGCCGAGCGCGCGCTCGTGGCGGTCGATGGCCTCCCAGCCGGCATAGGTGACCAGCTTGGGCTGGCGTGCGCGCAGCAGCGCCTCCATGGAGCCGGCGTCAGGCGTGGCGGGCACATGCGCGAGCGCGGTGGCCGGCGCCGCGGAGCCGGCCGCGGATGCACCGGCGCTCGCGGACGCCGCGTGGTTGCCGTTGCTCGCGGGCGTGAGGTCGGCGAGCAGCGCGTTGACGGTCTCCTGCGCATCCTTCTTGTTGGTGCCGATCACGCCCGACGGGCCGCGCTTGATCCAGCCGACGACGTACTCGCCGGGCAGGGGGTCGCCGCCGTCCGCATCGAGCACACGCCCGCCCCGGTTGGGGATGACGGCTGAGCGCTCGTCGAAGGACACGCCCGGGAGCGGGATGCCGCGGTAGCCGATGGCGCGGAAGGCGAGGCCCGCTGGGATCGTCTCGCGCTCGTCGGTGGCCTGGGCGCGCAGACCCCCTCCGGGCGCGGGGACGAGCTCGTTGCGGATCAGCTCGACCGAACCCAGGCGACCGTGCTCGTCCGGGAGGAAGGCAGCCGGAGAGAGCAGGAAGCGCAGCACGATGCGCTTGGCATGGCCGGCGGGGGCCTTGGTCGCGTAGGAGCGCAGGATCTCGACGTTGCGCCTGCACGTGATGTCCGCCTCGGCGGCGGGGTCGGCGATGGCGAGCGCGCGCTCGAGCTCGGCCTCGTCGACGACCACGTCCGCGCCGGCGAGCTCGCCGAGCTCCAGCAGCTCGGGGTTAGTGAAGGCGGCCTGCGCGGGTCCGCGTCGGCCGAGGATGACCACCTCGGACACGCGGCTGTTGGCGAGCACCTCCAGAGCGTGGTCGGCCGTGTCGGTGGGCGCGAGCTCCTCCGGAGCGAGCACGAGCATGCGGGCGACGTCGAGCGCGACGTTTCCGTTGCCGACCACCACAGCGCGCTCGGCGGACAGGAGATCGAACTCCAGATCGGTGTGATCGGGGTGCCCGTTGTACCAGCCGACGAACTCGGTGGCGGCGTGCGAGCCGGGGAGCTCTTCGCCGGCGATGCCGAGCGGCCGGTCGGAGGGAGAGCCGGTCGCGTAGACGATCGCGTGGTAGTGCGCGAGCAGGTCCTCGCGCGAGACGTGCTCGCCGAAGCTGACGTTGCCGTAGTAGCGAAAGCGGGGGTGCGCCGCGGTCTTCTCATACACGCGGCTCACCGACTTGATCTTGGGATGGTCGGGAGCCACGCCCGAGCGGACGAGACCCCACGGGGTGGGCAGGCGCTCGAACATGTCGACCTCGAACAGCCCCGCAGGGTCCTTCAGCAGATGACCCGCGGCGTAGAAGCCGGCGGGTCCCGAGCCGATGATGGCGACACGGATGGGGGGCTCGTCGGTCATCAGCGGCTGGGTGCAGTGCAGTGGGCCATGGCTCGTGGGGTGCGGAGGATGGGCGCGGCCCGACTCGAACGGGCGACCCCCTCGGTGTAAGCGAGGTGCTCTGACCAGCTGAGCTACGCGCCCCACGTGAGGCAGATACAGGCTAGCGAGAGTCGCAACGAGCCCCTCTGCGAAGCTGTTGGGATGGGGAAGACGGCCCGCATCGCGGCTGGCTCGGCGGGCGCGGCCGTCGTGGTTCTGGCGCTCGCACAGGTGCTGCTGCCGCGGCTTGCCGCCAGCAGGATCTCCTCGCGCGTCAGCCGCTACGGAGCCGTGCAGAGCGTGAGCGTGAGCGCGTGGCCGGCGGTGGAGCTGCTGTGGGGACACGCCGGGTCAGTCCACGTGCAGGCCGAGGACCTGTCGCTCGACGCGGCGCAGGCTTCGGGGCTGCTCTCGGAAGCCAAGGGCGTGACGAACATGGACGTGAGCGCGGAAAGCGTGCGGTTGGGATCGCTGCGGTTGACCGGAGCGAGCCTGCAAAAGCGCGGCGACGCGCTCGGCGCGCAGGCGCTGGTGAGCGAAGCGGACGTGAAGGCGGCGCTGCCTGCCGGCTTCGGTGTGCGCCTGCTACGCAGCGAAGACGGCGAGGTGGAAGTCCAGGCGACCGGCGCGCTGTTCGGCCTCGGCGCGTCCGTGAACGCAGTGGCGGGCGCGAGCGAAGGCAAGCTCGTCGCCCACCCGCTGGGGTTCCTCGTGGAAGCCCTCCAGTTGACGCTGTTCTCAAACCCGCACGTGTATGTGGAAGGCGTGGGCGCGAGCGTGCACAGCGAACATCCGCTCAGCTACCGGCTGACGATCACCGCGCGTCTGCGCTAGGAGCGACCGCTCCTAAGCGGCCGCCGGCACCCTCGACGTCGGCGGCCACGCGCGGGCGGACCACCACGGGCAGGCCGGACTTGGGGCTGATGGTGGGCATCTGGCGGATGCTCAGCGTGAAGTCGGGCGGCAACGCGAGCGTGCAGCGCGAGAGGATCAGCGCAGCGATGGCGCGCACCTCGAGCTGGCCGAAGCGCATGCCGATGCATGTGCGCGAGCCTCCGCCGAAGGGGATGTAGGCGCCCTTGGGAAGCGCGGCTGCGGCCTCGGGGGCGAAGCGCTCGGGACGGAACTCATCCGGCTCGGGGAACACGTCGGGGAGGTGGTGGGACGCCCACGAGCTGTAGTTGACGAACGCGCGGGCGGGCACCGTGTGTCCTTCGAACTCGAACGTCTCCACTGCGCGCCGCGGACCGACCCATGCCGGCGGGTACTTGCGCAGCGTCTCCTCGAACACCATCTCGAGCTCTGGCAGCTCGCCCGAGACGAGCTGTGCGACGGTAGGGCGCCCGTCGACGAGCTGGCTGTCCTGCTCGGCGAGCAGGCGGGCGAGGATGTCCGGGTGGCGCGCGAGCTCGTAGAACATGAACGACACGGTCGACGTGGTGGTGTCGTGACCGGCGAACAGAAGCGTCATGACCTCGTCGCGGATCTGGAGGTCGGAGAGGGTGTTGCCGTCCTCGTCGTGCCCGTCGAGGAGCAGGCTGAGGATGTCCAATCCGCGCTCGCCGGTGGCGCGACGGCGGGAGATCTCCGAGTAGATGAGCGTGTCGAGCTTGCCGGCGGCACGCTGCAGACGTGCCCACGGGGTGAGCGGTCCGCGCAGGACGCGCAGGAAGTACTCGGTGGAGTAGAACGAGAGCGCCTCTTCGAACAGAGTCGCGGCGTCGATCGCGCGCGCCTGCCGGCCATCGGGGTCGACGCCGAACAGCGCGCGCATGGCCACGCGGACCGCCAGGCGACGCGTCCACGCGTACAGGTCGACTGACCTTCCGGGCGTCAGCTGTTCAACGGCCCGCACCGTCTCATCGATAACCGCCTCGGCCGATGCAACGATGTGCTCGCGGTGGAACGCCGGCAGCATGATCAGCCGCGAGCGGCGGTGGAAGTCGCCGTCGATCGTCAGCAGGCCATCGCCCATCAGGCCGATCAGGTCGCGAAAGTGCGAGTCCCGCCACGTGAAGTTGGATGCGTGCGAGACCGTGATGTAGTGGTTCGCGGCCGGTCCGAGCATGAACACGACGTTGCCGTGGAAGATCCTCAGCGTGAACACTGGCCCGTAGCGCTCGTAAGCGTCGAGCAGCATCGGCAGCGGTTCGTTGGCGAAGCGGCGCGTGCGCGCGATCGACGGGCGCGTGTCTCCAGGCGGGAAGGGGACCGTGGCCGAGCGCTCGGCGCGCAGGTCTTCCAGCATCACCGACAACGGCCTCGAGTTGAGCATTGGAGGAGGGCCGACTAGCGCCACGCACCAAGACTAGAGGAAAGTTGGCCAGCTGGCCAGTTTGAGCGTCGGGCTGGCCGACGGCCGAGGCTTGGCATACTGAGGAGGCACGGGGCGCCCACAAGCTCCCCGCGCAATCGCGGGGGCGTAGCTCAGCAGGTTAGAGCGCTGCCCTGTCACGGCAGAGGTCGCGGGTTCGAGTCCCGTCGCTCCCGCTCATCCAGCATTTCTACTGAAAATCGCGCATCCCGCGATCCCGCGTCGCTCCCGCTCATCCAGCATTTCCGATCGGTTGTCAATCGCCGACACCACTCGATCTCCGAACGTATGCTGCACTCTCGCTGGCGACGGTGCTCACGAGGTTGCCGAGCGCCACATTCACGTCGTCAAGGTGAAGACCCCATTCCGGCCCGAGCGCTTCGGTGGGCACTTCCTGACGTGCTGTCCGTTCCTGGAGCACGCCTTCGCTTGCTGCGCTCACGCTGATCTGAAGCCAGCTCGCACCGTTCCGATGCTCGCACTTGGCCGTCGCGAGATCGTCCTCCTCCACCCACGGCGTCGGCGCGAGCGGCGCTGCCGAGCCCGCAACCGCCTGTGCCGGCGACGAAGTCGTCGGCGCGTACGGCAGCAGCGCACCGGCGCCGCCGTCCTGGGTGCGGAGGGTGGGGTTGACGCACAGCACCTGTGTGCCCGCCGGCGCTTCGCCATCTTCCAGCAGCGGACTTCCGGGACGTCCGAAGTACGCATCTGCGGGCGGTTCTTTGGCGAACGACGAGTAGGCGATCACGCAGCCCGTCTCGGCGGCCGATCGGCAGCCGGGGACGTGGTGGAAGGTTCGTCCGACGATCCGACCCCTCGGCACCAGGACGTTGCCGCCGAGCACGATCGCGGAGACGAGCCGCTTGCGGAGCGCCTCGTTCGCATCGATCTGTTCCCTGATCAGCTGGATCAGGACGAGTGCCCCCTGCGAGTGACCGATCAGCACGAACCCGCGACCCCTGTTGTACCTGTGCAGGTATTCCTGCCATGGCCCCAGTACCCCGGCGTAGGCCTTGAGAGCGGCCAGCGGCGACGCGCGCCCGGGTGTGCCGATCGCATTAAGCGTCAGTTGCGGGTACATCGGCGCGTAAACCCTGCAGTCCTCCGAGAAACGTGATGCCTGGGCCACGGCCACCCTCGTCTCCTGCGGTTCGATCTCGAGGTTCGCGTTCGGGCCCCGCTGCGTGCTCACCGTGGGATATACATAGAAGCAATCGATCGGTGGAGCCCCGCCGTCGACCTGCGGCTGCAGGGATTCCCTGCGGACGGTGCCTTCGTAGCTGACCACCGTCGCGGTGCGCGACGCCTCGCACGGGTCGCTGGCGAGACCGGGCCGGCACAGCCAGACCGTGCGTGCCTGCGCCACTGCGGCGCTCTGCGCCAACAGCGCGAACAGCGCCAACAGGAACGCTACGTGGAGCGTGCCCACGGCGGTCCGCCTCGGGTACTGCTCGCCTGCCCTGGGCCGGGCGACCATCACAGTCTCCTTTGCGACTCGGGGCGCTCCTCCAAACCGAACCGTGGCGCCCGTCGAGGGCATCCTAGTAAGAGGCTTCCGCGCGACCCGGCGAGCTGGGCGAGCCGCTATTCGAACGTCGTGGCGCGTCGTCTCTCTGGAGCGGTGGCGTCGGGCTCAGCGCAGCACCGCACCGTTCAAGCGCATCGGCTAGCGTGAGGCCGATGTCCGCCGCCGAGGACACGGCCGCCAAGGCGCCCAGGGGCATACCGGTCACAGCCCGGGCGCTGGTGCGCCGCTATGGCGAGGGTGACACCGCCGTCGAGGCGCTGGGCGGCGTCGACCTCGATGTCGCCTCCCAGGAACTCGTCGCCGTCATGGGTCCCTCGGGCTCGGGCAAGTCGACGCTCATGCACCTGCTGGCGGGTCTCGACAAGCCGACCTCGGGCACGGTCTCGATCGCAGGGATCGAGCTGAACGGGCTCGACGACACCGCACTCACGCGGCTGCGCCGCGAGCACATCGGCTTCATCTTCCAGTTTTTCAACCTGCTGCCGATGCTGAGCGCCGAGGAGAACATCGTGCTCCCGCTCGCGATCGCCGGCGAGCACCCAGACAAAGCGTGGGTCGATCAGGTGATAGACGAAGTGGGTATCGCTCACCGGCGCAGCCACCGGCCCTCGCAGCTCTCCGGCGGGGAGCAGCAGCGCGTCGCGATCGCCCGCTCGCTGATCACGCGTCCGACGGTCCTGCTCGCCGACGAGCCCACCGGCAACCTCGACTCGAAGACCGGCGCGGAGATCCTCGAGCTGATGCGCCACTCGGTCGACACCCACGGCCAGACGACCGTGATGGTCACCCACGACCCGCGCGCCGCCTCGATCGCCGATCGCATCCTGTTCATCGCCGACGGTCAGATCGTCAAGGAGCTCGGTGGCGGCGCGACCGCCGGCGAGGTCGTGAACGTGATGAGCGAGCTCGCGGCCTGATTGGCCTGACGTGATCGGCGTCACGCTCAAAGGCCTCGCCGCACGCAAGCTGCGCGCGGCCCTCACCGCAACCGCCATCGTCCTCGGCGTGGCGATGATCAGCGGCACCTACATCCTCACCGACACCATCAAATCGGCGTTCGGGACGGTGTTCCACGAAGTCTACAAGCGCACCGACGTGATCATCACGAGCAAGAGCGCGATCGGCGGCGGAGGCGAAGGGGAATCCGAACACAACCGCGGCACCGCCCCCGCGTTCTCGGAATCGCTGCTCGCGAAGGTTCGCGCGCTGCCGGGTGTCGCCGTCGCCGACGGGGGGATCTCGGACAGCGCCCAGCTCGTCGGGCGCGAAGGCAAGGTGCTCTCGGTCGGCGGCGCCCCGGGGCTCGCGTTTAGCGTCCACCCTCACGGCAGCCAGCGCTTCAACCCCCTCACGCTCGTGAAGGGCACGTGGCCGGAAGGCCCCGGGGCAGTGGCAATCGACGCCAACACCGCCGAACGCCACCACTACACGGTGGGGGAGACGATCGGGGTGATCGCCCGTGGCCCCGAGCAGCACCTGCGCATCGCAGGGATCGTGACGATCGGCGGCGCCAGCTCGCTCGGTGGGGCGACGATGGCGATCTTCGACTTCTCCGATCGCCCAGCGGCTTTTCGGCCTGGAGGGCAAGCTCGACCTCGATCTCGATTGCCGACCACCCCGGCTACACGCCAGAGCAGGTGGTCGAGGAAATCAAGCCGCTGCTCCCCCGCGACGCCCAGGTGCGGACTGGGGAAGCCCAGGCCAAACAGGCCTCCAAAGCGACCAGCAACTTCCTTTCGATCATCCAGGACTTCCTGCTGGCGTTCGCCGGCGTGGCGCTGTTCGTCGGCAGCTTCGTGATCGCCAACACACTGTCGATAACGATCGCCCAACGCACCCGCGAGCTGGCGACGCTGCGCACGATCGGCGCCACCCGACGCCAGCTCCTGCGCGCCGTGCTGCTCGAAGCCTTCGTCATCGGCCTGCTGTCGGCCGTCGTCGGGCTGTTCCTCGGGCTCGCGCTCGCAAAGGGGCTGAACTCGCTGTTCGTCTCGTTCGGCATCGACCTGCCGCAGGCCTCGACGGTGTTCGCCACGCGTACGATCGTCGTCTCGTTGCTCGTCGGCGTCGCCATCACCGTGCTCGCGGCGCTGCGCCCGGCGATCCGCGCGACGCGCGTGGCGCCGATCGCCGCTGTGCGTGAGGGCGCGCTGCTGCCGCCGTCGCGCTTCGCGCGCTTCGGCACCTACGCCGCGCTGGCGACGCTCGCGCTCGCCGTCGCCCTGATGCTGGTTGGGTTGTTCGTCAGCTCGCTGTCGACGGGCACGCGACTACTCACGATCGGCCTCGGCGCCGCCGGCGTGTTCATCGGCGTGGCGATGCTCGCGAAGACGCTCGTACCGCCGCTCGCCCAGGCCCTCGGCTGGCCCGCGACGAAGCTCGGCGGCACCGCCGGCAGGCTCGCGCGCGCCAACGCCATCCGCGACCCCGCGCGAACGGCCTCGACAGCGTCCGCGCTGATGATCGGGCTCGCGCTCGTCACGCTCGTGGCCGTGCTCGCCGCCGGGCTGAAGTCGACCTTCGAGAGCTCCGTCAACGAGCTGTTCCACGCCGACTACGCGCTCACCGCTGCGAACAACTTCTCGCCGCTCTCCACAGCCTCCGCGGAAGCGCTCGCGAAGGTGCCCGGCGTGCAGGTCGTCGCCGGGGTGCGCGCCGGCAGCGGCAGCGTAGCCGGCAGCGAAATCCAGGTGAGCGGCGTGGAAGGGCAGATCAGCAAGGTAATCGACGTCCGCTGGCAGCACGGCTCGCAGGCGGTGCCCGGCGAGCTCGGCCGCAGCGGGGCGTTCGTGTCCAAGGCCTACGCCAAAGCCGAACACCTGCGCGTCGGCTCGCCGATCTCGGTCGAGACGCCGCTGGGGAACGTCATGGAACTGTCGATTCGCGGCATCTACGCACCGCCGAAAGGGGGCTCCCCTTACGGCGACGTCACCATCTCGACGGCCCGCTTCGACAGCGAATACGAGAACCCGCAGAACGTCTACTCCTTCATCGACATGGCGGGCGGCGCCACCGCCGCCAACACCCGCGTGCTCGAACGCGCGCTGGCCGACTACCCCGACGCGAAGATCCAGACCGAGAGCGAATTCAAGAACAACCAGGAGAAAGGCATCGACACGCTGCTCAACCTCCTCTACGTGCTGCTCTCGCTGTCGATCATCGTCAGCATCTTCGGCATCGTCAACACGCTCGTGCTGACCGTGTTCGAGCGTACGCGCGAGCTCGGGATGCTGCGCGCCGTCGGCATGACCCGCCGCCAGCTACGGCGGATGATCCGCTACGAGAGCGTCATCACGGCGCTGATCGGTGCCGCCCTGGGGATCCCCGTGGGGATCGTCCTCGCTCTGATGGTCGGGCAGGCGATCGAATATCCCGCGTTCACAATCCCGGTGGGGACGCTAGTGGTGTTCGTCATCGCCGCGATCGTCTGCGGCTTGCTCGCGGCGGTCCTCCCGGCCCGCCGCGCAGCGCGGCTCAACGTGCTGGCCGCGCTGCAGTACGAGTGAGGCGCCGGCACGGTGGGCCCCCCACCGTGCCGGCTTGCGCTCCGCGCTCAGACCTTCTTCAGCGCGTGAGCGGTGAGGATCGCCGCTCGCGGGCACGGGTCCTTGAGCTTCCTGAACGTCAGCCAGGAACCCGACACTTTGACTTCGTAGCTGCCCGCCGCCTCACACGCTCCCGGGCCATGCAGGGTGATCTTTGAGCCGGAGACCGAGTAGGTGCCGTGGCCGAGTATCCCGTACGGGGCGTGGAGTGTGAACTGCCCCGGGTTGAACGTGACCTTGTAGGTGCCGTTCAGGCTCCCATCCGTCGTGATCTTGGTTTCGTATGTACCCGACAGCTTCACCGTGGCTGCAGCGAGCGCTGCCGGCATGGCTGCTGCGAGCACGAGAGCGATGATCGTTCCACGGCGGACATGCTTCATAGCTGTGTTCCCTCCGGGGCAGTGGACAGGGTGTGATTATTACCGATTGCACTCGCACGGCGCGGGGTTCGAACGGCTGCTGCGACAGCCACCCGCTCAACCTCCTCGGCCGGCGCTCGCGCGATCATCGGCGTGCCCCAGCCGGTGCTCCTCGTGGATCCGAGCCGCAGAGCAGCCGCCACGCGCCTACGCGTTTCGGCTGGGTAGATGACGGCGTCGATCGCGCCACAGCGAAGCGCGGCGTCGAGCGAGAGGCTGTCCCGCGCGTAGCGGCGAGCCAGCCGGGCGCGAAGATCGGCGCTGCGCGCCGCGCGTAGCCGCCGCGCGTGGATGATCTCGACGGCGCTCTCCGCGCTCATGATGCCGATCTCCGCCTGCGGCCAGCAGAACGACGCGTCCGCACCGAGATCCTTGGAGTTCATCGTGATGAAAGCGCCGCCGAACGCCTTGCGCACGATCACCGTAACGCGCGGCGAGCGGGCGGCGGCGAACGCCCGTAGCAGCTCGGCGCCGTGGCCGATCACGCCGGCCGCCTCCTGACGGCTCCCGGGCATGAATCCGGGCGTGTCCACGAGCACGAGCATGGGGATGTGAAACGCGTCACATGTGCGTATGAACTTGGTGGCCTTGCGTGACGCCTCGACGTCGATGATCCCGCCGCGGTAGCGCGCCTGGTTGGCGATAACCGCGACCACGCGTCCCTCCAGGCGCGCGAAGCCCACGACCATGTTGCGTGCCCACAGCCCCGAGAGCTCCTGGAAGCGACCCCCGTCGACGATGCGCGCGATCAGCTCGCGCACGTCGTAATGGCTGCGGCTCCTCGGCGGTAGGACGCCCCCAGGATCGGACTCGGCGGGGTCCTCCGCCTGCGCAGCGGGTGAGGGCTGGGCCGAGTTCTGCGGGAGGTAGCCGAGCAAGTCGCGCGCCAGCCGAGCCGCGTCGCGGTCGTCGAGTGCGACCGAGTCGCACACGCCGTTGCGCGCATGCACCTTCACGCCGCCGAGGGCGGATGGCGTCACGTCCTCGCCGAGCGCCAGCTTGACGATCCGCGGCCCGGTTAGGAACATCGAGGCCCTGCTCGTCATCACCACGAAGTCGGTGAGCGCCGGCGAGTAGCAGGCGCCGCCGGCAGAGACGCCGGTGATCACCGATATCTGCGGCGAACGGCCCGACAGAGCCACGTTCTCGAAGAAGATCCGCCCAAAGCCGCCGAGCGCCGCCGCGCCTTGCTGCAGGCGCGCTCCCGCAGACTCGAGAAAGCCGATCAGCGGGACACCCGCCCGACGGCTGTGGCGCAGCGCGCGAACGATCACCTCGGCCTCGGCTACGCCGACCGCCCCAGCTGCGATCGACGGGTTCTGCGCGTAGCAGACGATCGGCCTTCCCGCCGACACGCCCCCACGCCGCATGAACGCCCACCTCTTCAGCGTCCGGCAGTGAGGCTGGCTCCAGCGGCTCGAGGCTGCGCGGGTCGCACAGCCACTCCAGCAGTTGCTGGGGCGAAGGACGGTCCGATTGCGGCGACGGCGACAACATGGCAGATAAGCCGGTGACTCCCGCGTGAAACACAGGTGGCTGACGGTGCTGCCAGACCCGAGCGACTCGGCCGTAGCTACGGCGAGGCCGACGCCCAATTCTGGGTTGTCCCGCCAAGGTTAGGGTCGCCCACGACGCACGGTCAATGCGGTCTGCACCTTTGGGCAACGTTGGCATACAGCGCTTGAAAGGCCTGTCCGCTTGGGCCAAAGTGCCTGCAAAGTCGATATCTGAGCCGTTCAGCTCAGCGCAAAGCCAGCGATCTTAACCCCTCTCCAACGGCTCTTGAAGCGGAAAACGGAGGCGCAGGTTGTTCGAGCTCATCGTGTTGTGCCCTACTGGCTCGGCGGACGCCGCGGTGCCGATCGCCGGCAGCCGAGCGGGCGCGCTCGGCGTCGTCAGCCTCGAGCTCGCGGTCGATCTCGACAGTGCCCTCGCGCAGCTGCGCAAGCTCGCGGCGCTGGGGCACGGACGCCGCGGTGCGCTCGTCGACGGACAGGAGGCGCTCGAGCTCGTCCTCGGCACCGCGCTCGACGGCCTCGACACGATCGTGTTGGCACACACACCGGTCGAGCAGGCGAGCCGGCTGGTGGAGATGGTGCACGGCGCGGGGCTGCAGTCCTACGTCATGGTGACACGAGCAGACGAGGCCCTCGCGGCGCACGCGGCCCACGCGGACGCGGTGATCGCCAAGGGTCACGAGGCGGGCGGATGGATCGGCGAGGAAGGCTCGTTCGTGCTCTCGCAGCGGTTGCTCTCCACGCTGCGCACACCCGTGTTCGTGCACGGCGGCATCGGGCTGCATACGGTGGCCGCCGCCTACGCGGCCGGCGCCGCCGGCGCGGTGCTCGATGCGCAGCTCCTGTTGACTCCCGAGTCGCCCCTACCCGCGAGCCTCAAGGCCACGCTCGCGGGAATGGACGGGAGCGAGACGGCCACGCTCGGCGGCGCGCTCGGCGCGCCGTTTCGGGCCTACGGCCGGCCGGGTCTGTGCGGCTTCGAGCTGCTGCGCGACGCCGAGCAAGCGCTCGAGCCGACCGGCGCCTCGCGCGAGCAGTGGCGAGGGTCGGTCAAGGCGCACGTCGGGGCCCGGCCAGGCCCGGACGCCGTGCTCCCGCTAGGGCAGGACGCCGCGTTCGCAGCCGACCTGGCGCGACGCTTTGGCAACGTCGCCGGCATCGTCGAGGGCCTGCGCTCGGCGATCGCCGCTGCCTGTCCGACGCTCGCGGCCGCGAATCCGCTGGCGGAGGGCGCCGGGCTCGCACGCTCGCACGGCACCCGCTATCCGCTCGTGCAGGGCCCGATGACGCGCGTGAGCGACCGAGCCGAGTTCGCCGCGGCCGTGGCCGAGGGCGGCGCGCTGCCCTTCCTGGCGCTTGCGCTGATGCGCGGAGGCGACGCCGACGCGCTGCTGGCGCGCACGGCGGAGCTCGTCGGCGAGCGGCCCTGGGGCGTGGGCGTGCTCGGCTTCGTGCCGCGCCGAGCTGCGCGCCGAGCAGCTCGCGGTCGTGCGCGCGCACAGGCCGCCGTTCGCGCTGATCGCTGGTGGACGCCCCGACCAGGCGCGTGCGCTCGAGGCCGACGGGATCGCCACCTACCTGCACGTCCCTTCGCCCGGCGCTGCTGAGGCTGTACCTGAGGAAGGCGCCCGCCGGTTCGTGTTCGAGGGCCGCGAGTGCGGCGGCCACGTCGGGCCCGCGCACGAGCTTCGTGCTGTGGGACACGATGTTTCGCGTCCTGCTCGAGGAGCTGCCGCGCGGACGCCAGCGACTGCCACGTGCTGCTCGCCGGCGGCATCCACGACGCGCGCTCGGCGGCGATGGCCGCCGCCAGCGCCGCCGCCGTGAGCGAGCGCGGCGCCCGCGTCGGCGCGCTGATGGGCACCGCCTACCTGTTCACGCGCGAGGCCACCGAGTGCGGGCGCGATCACGCCGCTGTTCCAGCAGGCGGCGGTCGCCGCCGCGGACACCGCGCTGCTGGAGAGCGGCCCCGGCCACGCCACCCGCTGCCTGGCCTCGCCGTTCGTCGAGCAGTTCGAGGCCGAGCGGCGCAAGCTGCACGCCGAAGGGATCGACGCCGAGGAGCTGCGCGGACGCCTGGAGCAGCTGAACATCGGACGCCTGCGGATCGCAGCCAAGGGGGTGGACCGGCGCCGAGCTCCGGGCTCGTCGCCGTCGAGGCGCGCCGAGCAGTGGGAGCGGGGCATGTACATGATCGGCCAGGTTGCGGCGCTGCGCGACTCGGTGACGACGCTCGCCGATCTGCACAGCGAGGTCTCACACGGCAGCAGCGAGCTGCTGGAAGCGCTGCCGCGCGCCCGCGCCGCAGGCCGAACCGTCGCCGCCACCGCCCGCCGACGTCGCGATCGTGGGGGTCGGCTGCATCCTTCCGGGCGCCCCCGACGTGGAGACGTTCTGGGCGAACATCCTCGACAAGGTCGACGCGATCCGCGAGATCCCCGCCGAGCGCTGGGATTGGCGGCTCATGTACGACTCCGACCCGGGCGCGCGCGACAAGGTGTACTCGCGCTGGGGCGGCTTCATCGACCCGGTGGCGCTCGACCCGCTCGCGCTGGGCCTGCCACCGAAGTCGCTGGAATCGATCGAGCCGTTCCAGCTGCTCGCCCTGCTGTCCGCACAGGCCGCCCTGCGCGACGCCGGCTACGCGACGCGCCCCTTCGACCGGGAGCGCACCTCGGTGATCCTCGGCGCCGGCGGCGGCGGCGCCGACAAGTCTGTCGGCTACACGGTCCGCTCGGCGCTGCCGTCACTGCTGGGCGACGCCGCACACCGAGCTTCAAGAGCAGATCTTCGAGGCGCTCCCCGAGTGGACCGAGGACAGCTTCGCTGGCCTGCTGATGAACGTCGCCGCGGGTCGGATCGCCAACCGCCTGGACTTCGGCGGCACGAACTACACCGTCGACGCCGCCTGCGCCTCGTCGCTCGGCGCGATCGGCCTCGCGGCGCGCGAGCTGCAGGTCGGGACCAGCGACATGGTGCTCGCCGGCGGCGTCGACGCCATCCAGAACCCGTTCGCCTATCTGTGCTTCGCCAAGACGCACGCCCTCTCGCCCAGCGGCCGCTGCCGCCCCTTCGACGCCGCGCGGACGGGATCGCGATCAGCGAGGGGTTCGCGACGATCGTGCTCAAGCGCCTGGCCGACGCCGAGCGGGACGGCGACCGCATCTACGCTGTCATCCGCGGCGTCGGCGCCGCCAGCGACGGCCGCGACCGCAGCCTCACCGCGCCACGGCCCGAGGGCCAGATGCGCGCGCTGCGCCGCGCCTACGCGCAGGCGGGCATCTCACCGGACACGGTCGGGCTGGTGGAGGCGCACGGGACCGGCACCGTGGCCGGGGACGAAGCGGAGGTGAAGGCGCTCAGCACCGTCTTCGGCGAACACTCCGAGCGGCGCCAGTGGTGCGCGATCGGCTCCGTCAAGTCGATGATCGGGCACACGAAGGCGACGGCCGGAGTGGCGGGTGTGATCAAGGCCGCGCTCGCGCTGCACCACCGCGTGCTGCCGCCCACGATCGGTGTGACCGAACCGAACCCCAAAGCCGGCTTCGCCGACAGCCCGTTCTACATCAACAGCGAGCCGCGTCCGTGGCTGAGCGGCGGCGGGTCGCATCCGCGGCGCGCTGGGGTGAGCGCGTTCGGCTTCGGCGGCACCGACTTCCACATAGCGCTCGAGGAGTACGACGGCGCCTACCTCGAGCACGCAGACGCCGCCGTCCGTCGCTGGCCCGGCGAGCTGCTGATTTGGCGCGGGTCCAGAGCGGAGCTGACGGCCACGCTCGAGCGTCTCGCGGCGAGGCTCGCGGCCGGTGCATCGTCCCCGCAGGGGGAGGAGCCACAGCTCGAAGCGATCGCCCACGAGCTGGCGAGCGTGGATCGCGGTCGGGAGCGCGGATGCCCCACGCTCGCGCTGGTCGCCGAATCGCTCGATGACCTGCGCTCCAAGGTGGCCCGGGCGCTGCAGCTGCTCGAGGCCGGCGAGGGACGCGTACACGAGCGCGACGGGATCCACTTCGCCGAACAGCCACTCGGCGTCGAGGGCAAGGTGGCGTTTCTGTTCCCGGGACAGGGCTCCCAGCGCATAGACATGGGCCGCGAGCTGGCGATCGCCTTTCCTGAGGCCCGCGAGCAGCTGGAGCTCGCCGACAGGGTGCTCGCCGACTGCTATGAGCGACCGCTCAGCAGCTACATATTCCCGCCGCCGTCCTTCACGCCCGAGGAGCAGCGCGGCCGCCAGGCCGACCTGACGGACACGCACGTGGCCCAGGCGGCGCTCGGAGCGACCGAGCTCGCGTACACGCGCGTGCTGGCGGCGCTCGGTGTCGGGCCCCAGCTGGTGGCCGGGCACAGCTACGGCGAGTTCGCCGCGCTCGCGGCTGCCGGCGGGATCGACGCCGAGCAACTGCTGCGGATCTCCGAGGCACGTGGGCGCTTCATGAAGGAGGCCGCCGCGGCCGAGGCCGGGGCGATGCTCGCGGTCGATTCCCCGCCCGCCGCGCTCACCTCGCTGCTCGCGGGCGGGGGTGTGGTGAGCGCCAACCTCAACTCCCCGCGCCAGACCGTGCTCTCCGGGCCGCGCGAGCACGTCGAAGCGGCGCTCGAATGGTGCCGCCAGCGCGACCTAGGCGCGCGCATGCTGCCCGTCGCCTGCGCGTTTCACTCCCCCCACGTGGCGGGCGCCCAGCAGCGCTTCGCCGCGCTGCTGAAGGGCGTGAGCTTCGCGGACCCGCAAATCCCGGTGTACTCCAACACGACCGGCGAAGCCCACGCGGGGCGGGCCACTGCGATCGCGCCGCTACTCGCCGAGCACCTGATCCGACCCGTCGAGTTCGTGCGCGAGATCGAGGCGATGTACCGCGACGGCGCCCGTGTGTTCATCGAGGTCGGACCGCGCTCGGTGCTCACGGGGCTGGTTCCCGAGATCCTCGAGGGCCGTGAGCAGCTCGCGGTCTCGATGGACCGCTCGGGCAGCTCGGGCGTGCTCTCGCTCTTGCACTGCCTCGCCGCGATCGCGGCTGAGGGCGTGCCGTTGGAACCCGCGCGCCTGTTCGCGGGGCGTCCGGCGGCGCAAATCGATCTGCACAGCGGTGGCCGCGATCGCAGCCGGACAGACGCCGGCTGGCTGATCGACGGCGGTCGCGCCTGGCCAGCGGAGGAGCCGCGCCCGCTGGCGAGACCAATTTCTGTAACCGATCCAGAGGAGCAGACAGTCGTGATCAGGACGAGCACGAACGGTGACGGGTCGCTCATAGCCGCCGCCGCGCCACAGCAGCTCGAGCTGGCCGATCGGCCGCCCGTTGACGAGATCCTTGGGCCAGTGCTCGGCGCCGGTGAGGTCTCACCCGCGCCGGGCGCCGGCGAACGCATGGCGGATGTGATGCTCCGCCACCAGCAGGTGATGCAGCAGTTCCTCGACACCCAGCGCGCGGTCATGCTCGGCTATCTCGGGGCCGCTCAGGGCACACCCGCTGCGCTACCCGTGGTCTCGGGGCCGCGGCGCTCCATGCCGGCGCTCCCCGCCGCGCCCCACGCCGCCGCACCTCCCCCGCTCGCCCCGGTCGTGGCCGCCCCGGCTGGGGCTGCCTCGGCCGCTGGGCCACCGGCTGCCCCGTCGGCGCCCGAGCAGCCCGCCAACGGGACCCAGGCCCTCACGCGCGAGCAGATCGAGCAGCGGCTGCTGGCACTTGTCAGCGAGCGGACAGGCTATCCCACGGAAATGCTCGGGCTCGACGCCGATCTCGAGGGCGACCTGGGCGTCGACTCGATCAAGCGCGTGGAGATCGCCGGCACGTTCACCCAGAGCCTGCCGCCAACCGAGCGCGAAGCAATCGACATCGAGCAGCTCACTGCCAGCCGCACGTTGCGGGCCGTGATCGACATCCTCGAGGCCGCGATCGCGGGCCCGATGGCGCCTGACGCGGGCCCGGTGGTATCCGACGCGGGCCCACCGGGCGTCTTGGCGGGGTCGGGAGAGCAGCGCCCTTTTGAACCCGGGCCGGCCGAGGAGGAGCGCATCGGCCGGTTCGTCGTGCAGCACGCGAGCGCTCCCGCCATCACCACCGCAGCGGGGCTCGCCGCCGCGGGCGCTGTGGTGATCGTTGATGACGAGACGGGCGTCGGCGAGGCGCTCGCCGACGCCCTCGACCAGCAGGGCCAGCGCGTGGTGCGCCTGTCTCGCGCGGAGCAGCCAGACGACGACGAGCAGGCCACACGGCTCGCCGTGCGCATGCGCGAGGAACACGACGGCGTGAAGGCCCTCGTGTTCCTCGCGGCGCTCGGCGATCCGGGGTCCGAATACGGCGAGCTACCGGTGCTGCTCGCGCTCTGCCAGGCGCTGCAAGCCGACCTGGAGAAGGCGGCCGCGGCGGGGGGCGCCGCGATCCTCGGCGCGACGCGCCTGGGGGGCGCATTCGGCCTCGGTGGGCTGGAGCACGCCCCCGGTGCGGCGCCTGGAGGGGCGCTTCACGGCTTTCTCAAGACGCTCGCACACGAGTGGCCCGCGGTGCGCGTCAAGTCCATCGACCTGTCGGCTGCCTCCCACGCACAGAGCTCCGAACAGCTGCTCGCCGAGCTGTCGGCGGCGGACGGGCTGGTGGAGGTCGGCTACCGAAACGGCGAGCGTACGCAGCTCGGCCTCGTGCCGACGCCGCTTGCCGACCGCCCCGCCGGCCAGGCGCTCGACGAGCAGTGCGTGCTGCTCGTGACCGGTGGCGCGCGCGGGATCACGGCCCGCGTCGCGCATGCGCTGGCGCAGCGCTACCGCCCGACGGTGGTAATCGTGGGGCGCACCTCCGACGAGCCAGAGAGCCCCGAGACCGCACATCTGAGCGAGCCGGCACAGCTCCGCGAGGCGATGATCGCGAGACGCCGGCGCGAGCACATGATGCTGACACCCGCGATCGTCGAGAGGGACTGCCGGCGCATCCTGGGCGCCCGCGAGGCGCGCGAGAACCTCGAGCGTCTGCGCCTAACCGGCGCACGCGTCGAATACGCGATCTGCGACGTGGCCGATCGCACCGCGTTTGCCGATCTGATCGACTCCGTGTACGAGCGCCACGGCCGCATCGACGGCGTCGTGCACGGCGCCGGGTTGATCGAGGACAAGCTGATCAGCGACAAGCAGCGCGACTCGCTCGAGCGCGTGATCGCCGCCAAGGCGGGCGCGGCGCAAACGCTGGCCGAGCGGCTGCGTCCGGACGCCTTGCGCTTCTTTGTCCTGTTCAGCTCCGTATCCGGCCGCTTCGGCAACCGTGGACAGGCCGACTACGCGGCCGCCAGCGAGGTCCTCGCCAAGCTCGCACACGAGCTCGACGGCCGCTGGCCGGCGCGGGTGGTGGCGGTCGACTGGGGGCCGTGGCGCTCGGCGGGCATGGTCTCGCCCGAGCTCGAGCGGGAGTTCGACCGCCGCGGCGTCGCGCTGATCGGGCTCGAGCAGGGCTGCAGGCTGTTACACGAGGAGCTCATCCGCGGACAGAAGGGCGAGGCCGAGATCGTGATCGGCGCGAGCAGCGGGCTGGCACGCGGGGACACCGCCTCCGGCCAGGGCGCCTTCGTGGGCCCAACTTCCGTGCCCGCCCCGTCTGCGGCGCTCGAGACGGCGTCCGCCGCCAACGCGTCCGAGCTGCCGCTGCTCGCCGGCACAAATAGCCTCGCGCGCGCGTCCGATGGGCGCGCGCATGTCAACGACTCCGTCGAGGCGCGCTACACGTTCGACCTCGAGCGTGATCGCTACCTCGACGATCACCGCATCGACGGCCAACCGGTGCTCCCGTTCGCAGTGGCGATGGAGCTGATGGCAGAGGTCGCCGTCGCTGGGCAGCCCGGGCGAGAGCTCGCCGGCCTGGGCGAGATCCGTCTGCTGGCGGGCCTGGCGCTCGAGCACGACCGGCCGAGGACCGTCCGCGTCAACGCGGCGCCGCGGGCCGGCGCCGACGAGATCGAGGTCACGGTCGCAGGCGCGGGCGGTGTTCGCCGGCACTATCGCTCGCTCGTGCGGCTGCGCGATCCGGCGGTGGCGCACCAGCACCCCGGGATGGACGGCGGCGCACATCTCCCGGCGCCTGCGCCGCTCGCGGAGCTCGCGCCCTTCCCGCTGGCGATCGAGGACGCGTACCGCGACCTGCTCTTCCACGGCCCGATCTTCCAGGGGATCGCGGCGATCGACGGCATGGATGAGCGTGGTGCACGCGCCGTGCTGCGCCCCTCGCAGCCGGCGCACTGCGTGGCCGGTGCCGCGGGGCAACGGTGGCTGCTCGACCCCGTGCTGCTCGACAGCGCGCTGCAGGTGCAGGTGCTGTGGGCGCGCCTGCAGTGGGATGTGACGCTGCTTCCTGCCGAGATCGGCGGCTACGTGCGGGTGAGCTCGCCGAGCGAAGGGGAGCGCGTGCGTCACGAGTTGCGCATCCGTCCGGCCAGCAGCCCGCCGCTGTGTCACGCCGACCACTGGTTCTACGGCTCCGATGGGCGCCTGCTGGCGATGCTGCAGGACGTCGTCGGCGTGGGCACGCAAGCGCTCAACCGACTTGCCGGGGTGCAGGCGTGAGCGCGGCGGCCGGCGAGCCGTTCACGCAGGGCGTCGCGATCATCGGCATGGCGTGCATGTTCCCCGGCGCGTGCGACGTCGACGCCTACTGGCGGAACATCCTCGGCGAGGTCGACGCGACCTCCGACCCGCCGCCGGAGGCGTGGGACCCCGACGTCTACTACGACCCCGACTTCGCCGACGTGGACCGTACGTACTGCAAGCGCGGCGGGTACCTCGGCGCGATGGCCCAGTTCGACCCGCTGGCGCACGGCATCCCGCCGGTTGCCGTGGGTGGCGAGCCCGACCAGTGGCTGGCGCTGAAAATCGCCAGCGACGCGCTCGCGGACGCGGGCAAGACCGAGCTGCCCGAGGAGGTTCGCGCCCGCACGGCGATCGTGTTCGGCAAGGGGACCTACCTGAACGGGGGCAACGCGGTCGCGGTTCAGCGCGGCCTGGTCATCGGCCAGACGCTCGAGCTACTGCGCCAGCTCGATCCCGATCGCCCCGAGGAGCAGCTCGAGCAGCTGCGCTTGGAGCTGCAGGCTGTGCTGCCGCCGCTCGGACCGGAAACCGTCCCCGCGCTGATCCCGAACATCATCGTCGGTCGTATTGCCAACCGGCTCGATCTGATGGGCCCCGCGTACACGGTCGACGCGGCGTGCGCCTCGTCGCTGGTCGCGGTGCAGCACGCCCTGCGCGACCTGCTCGCCGGCGACTGCGATCTCGCGATCGCGGGCGGCGCGCAGGTGTGGATGCCGGTCGCCACGCTGAACCTGTTCTGCCGCCTCGGCGCGCTCTCGCGCCGCCAGCAGCTGCGCGCGTTCGACAAGGACGCGGATGGCACGCTGCTGGGCGAGGGGATCGGCGCGGTGGTGCTCAAGCGCGCGGATGACGCGCTGCGCGACGGCGACCGCGTTTACGCGGTGATCCGCGGCGTTGGCGTCGCCAGCGACGGGCGCGGGATGAGCGTGATGGCGCCGCGCGTGGAGGGCGAGGAGCTGGCGCTGCGCCGGGCATACGCCGCCGCCGGCGTCTCGCCGGACAGCGTCGGCCTGGTGGAGGCCCACGGCACGGCCACACCGGTCGGGGACGTGGTCGAGGTGCAGGCGCTGACGCGCGTATTCGGGGAGCGCGCGGGCGAGCTGCCGCGGTGCGCCCTGGGGACGGTCAAGTCGATGATCGGCCACACCATCCCCGCGGCCGGCGTAGCCGGCCTGATCAAGACCGCCCTCGCGCTGCACCACCGCGTGCTGCCGCCGACGCTCGGCTGCGAGCAGCCGAACCCCGAGCTCGGCCTCGAGCGGACGCCTTTCTACATCAACACCGAGACGCGCCCGTGGATCCACGGGGGCGCTGAGCCGCGGCGAGCCGCCGTCAACGCGTTCGGCTTCGGCGGCATCAACGCCCATGCCGTGCTCGAGGACTGGAGCGTGGAGCAGCCCGCCGAGCACCGTCCTCCCTGGGAGAGCGAGGTCTTCATCCTCGAGGGTGACTCGCCGCAGGCACTCGTTGACACGGCAGGCGAGCTCGTGGCTGCGCTCGACGGCGAGCGCGAGCTCGCGCTCGCAGACCTTGCATTCACGCTCAGCCAGCCGCTCGGCACCAGCGTCGGCAAGCGACGCCTGGCCGTGGTGGCCGCCTCGCTCGAGGACCTGCGCAACAAGCTCGGGCAGGCGATCGATAAGCTGCGCGACCCCGACTGCCGGCGGATCAAGACGACCTCCGGCATCTACTACGAGGCCGAGCCGCTGGGCCGCGAGGCCAAGGTCGTGTTCGTGTTCCCCGGAGAGGGCGCGCAGTATCCGCACATGCTCGCCGAGCTCTGCCTGCAGTTCGCCGAGGCACGCGCCGCGTTCGACCGCGTCGACCGCCTCTACGCCGAGCATCCACGCGGACATCTGCTGAGCGACTGGGTGTATCCACGTCCGGCGTTCTCGGAGGCGGAGAAGCAGCGCACAGATAAGCGGTTGATGGAGCTCGACATCGCCGTCGAGGCCGTGCTCACCGCCAACGCCGCCGCCTATGCGGTGATGCAGCGGCTGGTGACACGCTGCGACGCGATGCTCGGCCACAGCAGCGGCGAGCATTCCGCGGCGATGGCGGCGGGCGCGCTCGACGTCGACACCGACGAGCGCCTGGCGGCCTTCTGTCATGGCCTGTACGCCTCCTACGCCGAGGCCGCCGAGCGTCACGACGTGCCAGCTGCCGTGCTCCTGGCGATCGGCGCCGACGCCGACGCCGCGCGCAAGATCGCAGCCGAAGTCAGCGGCGCATCGGGCCCGGAGGGGGAGCTGTTCCTGGCGATGGACAACTGCCCGCACCAGAGCGTGCTGGTGGGTAAGGCGCAGGCGATCTCGCGCGCCAGAGAGATCGCCACCGCCGCCGGGTTGATGTGCGAACAGCTCCCCTACGACCGCGCCGTCCACACGCCGCTGTTCGCGCCGTTCGCAGAGGATCTGCGCGCGACGTTCGCGGGCCTGCCCATGCGCAGCGCGAGCACACCGCTGTGGTCGTGCACGACCGCCGCTCCCTACCCCGACGATCCCGCGGCAATCCGCGAGCTGCTCGTCGAGCACTGGACGCGGCCCGTGCGCTTCAGCGAGACGATCCGAGCACTGCACGACGACGGCGCACGAGTGTTCATCGAGGTCGGCCCGCGCGGCAACATGACCTCCTTCGTGCAGGACATCCTGCGCGGGCGCCCCGCGTGCGCGGTCGCCACCGACCTGCCCCGCCGCGCCGGCACCGCGCAGCTGAACCACCTCGTCGGCATGCTCGCTGTGCACAACGTCGATCTCGACTTCGGCTACCTGTTCTCTCAGCGCCGCACGCAGATGCTCGACTGGCGCGACCCCGCTTGCGGCGCGAGCGCCGACGCCACGCACATGGTCGCGCTGTCGACAACGTGGCCGATGCTGCACCTCTCAGACGAGGCGCTCGAGCGCCTGCGCCCTCTCGCCGGCGTGAACAACGGGTCAGCGGGCGACCACACCCCGCCGGCGCAGGTGCCTGACTCGGGCGCCGCGGGCGGCACCGCCTTTCCCAACGGGCGTGCACAAACAGCGCCGCGCGATGCGGCGCCTGGGGCGCGGACAGAAGCACCGACACCGCTCCAAGCGATCGCGTCGCCCCCCGCGCCTGCACCAGCGGCGCTGCCGGAAGCCGCCGCGGCGGTGCCGATTGCGAGCAGCGAAGACCAGCTGGCCGCAGCGCTCGACGGCCACCTAGAGACCATGGAGCGCTTCCTCATCACCAACGAGCAGGTCATGAGCGCCTATCTCAACGGCGGCGCGGCGGTGGCCGTCGCACACGCCCGCCGGCCGCTCGTCGGCACGATCGTGAGCTGGGAGCCGGGCGTGGAGCTGGTGGCACAGCGGGTGGTCGATCCGCTCGAGGATCGCTATTTGCTCGATCACACGCTCGGCGGGACCGTCTCGCGCACCGATCCGGAACTGCACGCGCTCGCGCCGATGCCTCTCGCCATGAGCATCGAGATCCTCGCCGAGGGCGCGTCCTGCCTGCTGCCCGAGCTGACGGTCACCGGACTGCGCGAGCTGCGCGCGCACCGCTGGCTGGCGTTCGGCGACACCCCGCAGACGCTCGAGCTCTCCGTGCGTCGTCTCGCCGCCGAGGGCGGCTGCGAGCGCGTGCGCGTCGAGCTGCGCAGCCTCGACGACGGCGACGCTGGAGTGGACCCGGTGGTGGAAGCGACCGTCCTGTTGTCGGAGCGCTTTCCCTCTCCGCCCGAAGTGGCCGAGGTCGCGCTGCGCGACGGCATGCCGCCGCGGCGGCTGGGAGGGCCGGGAGAGCGCCTCTATGGCGAGGCGATGTTCCACGGGCCGCTGTGGCAAGCGGTCCGCAGCATCCACGCTGTGGCGCCCGCGGGCGCCAGCGCGGAGCTGGAAGTGCTCGCGCGAACGGGCCTGCTCCGAGGCACCAGCGTGCCGGAGTTCGTGCTCGACCCGGTGGTGCTCGATGCGGCCGGCCAGGTGATCGGCTTCTGGGCGGCCGAGATGCTCGAGCGGGCGCAGGTCGTGTTCCCGTTTCGCCTGGCGGCGCTCGACCTGTACGGCCCGGCCTTGCCGGCGGGCGAACGGCTTGCATGCACAGCGGCGATCGTGCTCGAGGGCGAGCAGCTCGTGCGCTCGGACATCGACGTGCTGGACGCGAGCGGCGGCTGCTGGATGCGGCTCACCGGCTGGGAGGACAAGCGCTTCGCCGTCCCAGAGCGGTTTGCGCCGCTGTCGCGCGCGGCACAGCTCGCGCCGCTGTCGCAGCCCTGGCAGGCGCCGCTGGCGCCCTATCGGGGCGAGCGTGTTGCCTGCCGACGTCTGGACGCAGCACTCCCTGCCGACCGCGGGTTGTGGCAGCCCGTGTGGGCAAGCCGCGTGCTCGGCCGCCGCGAGCGCGAGCTGTTCGCCGCGCTGACGCTGCCCGACAACAGGCGGCTCGAGTGGCTCGCAGCGCGCACCGCTGCAAAGGAGTGTGCAATAGAGCTGGTGCGGGCCGTGTACGGTCTGGAGCTGCTGCCTGCGGATATCGAGATCCTCCCCGACGGGCGGGGCGCCCCGTACGTCGTCGCCCGCGAGCTGGAGGGCCTCGCTGAGCTGCCCCTCGTCTCGCTCACGCACGCCAATGGGCGGGCGGCGGCGCTCGTCGCGCTCGCCCCACCCGGAGCGCAGGACGGCATCGGCATCGACGTCGAGCGGCTCGTGCCGCGCCCCGAGGGATTCGCCCAGGCCGCGCTCAGCGAAGCCGAGCGAGCCCTGCTCGAGCCGCTGCCGGCGGACGTAGCCGAGGAGTGGCTGCTGCGCATGTGGTGCGCGCGGGAGGCCGCTGGCAAGGCCTTCGGATCTGGCCTCGGCGGCGGCGCCGAGGCACCGTGTGTGCGCGCGATCGACCTCGAGCGCGAGACGGTGTCGGTCGACGCCGGCGGCGAGCGCTTGCTCGCATGGACGCACCGCGAGGACGAGGAGATCGTCGCTACCGCCGCGCACCCCGCGCTCGCGTTCGCCGACGGACCATATGAGGTGCTGCGATGACGACCCCCGAGCCACAGGTGCTGCAGGGAATCCTCGAGCTCCTCGACGAGGCGCAGGGCGACTGGGAGTACACGGGCGAGATCGGCCCGCACACGCGGTTCGTCGCCGACCTCGGGCTCGAGTCGCTGGAGATCGTGATCCTCTCCACGATGATCCAGCAGCGCTACGGGCGCCTGCCTTTTCCCCAGTTCTTCGACGAGATCGGACAGCGCCCGCTGGAGCAGCGCGACATGAGCGTCGCGGATCTCACGGCGTTCGTCTGCGAGCACCGTCAACCGATACAAACGGAGGTGTGAAGTGATACCCACCCCCCCGACGCTGCTGATCGGCGTCGACGGCGCGACGTTCACCGTGCTGGACCCCTACATGGAGCGGGGCGTGATGCCCTTCCTGGCGGAGCTCTGCGAGCGCGGCACCCGCGCTGTGCTGCGTTCGATCATGCCGCCGCTCACGCCCCCCGCGTGGACTTCGCTCGTCACCGGCAAGCACCCCGGCCAGCACGGCATCTTCGACTTCTTCCAAAAGGAAGAGCCGGGGAGCATCTACTTCTCCTTCGCCAGCTCGCAGGAGGTCAAAGCCGCGACGATCTGGACGCTGGCGAGCGAACAGGAGCGGCGGGTGATCTCGCTCAACTTCCCGCTCAACTTCCCCGCACCGCCCGTGCAGGGCGCCATCGTGCCGGGAGGCATGATGCCGTGGCGCCAGCTTCGTCTCGGCTGCCACCCGCCAGGTCTGTTCGACGAGCTGCAGACGCTTCCCGGCTTCAACCCGCGGGAGATGCTCGACATGCAGCTGGAGATCAAGGCGATCGACGGCTGCCCGGAGGACGAGCACGCCGAGTTCGTCGAGCTGCACATCCGCCGCGAGCAGCGCTGGACGGAGGTCCTGCGCCATTTGATGCAGACCCAGCCGGCCGACCTGGTGGCCGTGCTGTTCGACGGCGTCGACAAGCTCCAGCACCTGTGCTGGCGGTTTATCGATCCCGCCTGCCGGCCCGAGCGGCCGAACGCCTGGGAGCAGGAGATGATCGAGCGCTGCGAGCGCTACTTCCGCTCACTCGACAACTTGATCGCGGAGATCGTCGCGCTCGCCGGTCCCGAGGCCACCGTGGTGATCGCATCCGATCACGGCTTCGGGCCGACGCGCGAGGTCTTTCACGTCAACTCGTGGCTCGAGCAGGCCGGGTTCCTGGCATGGGCGCCCACGGAGGACGGCGGCGAGCGCTCGGACACCGACGTTGGCTTTGCGGAGATGACCCGCCACGTGCACGCGCTCGATTGGTCGCGCACGGTCGCATATGCGGCGACGCCCTCCAGTCAGGGGATCCACATCGTCGACCGCCTCCCCGGCGGCGAGGAGCCGATGCCCGCGGACGTCCGCGCGAAGCTCACCCAGGAGATCGCCGAGGGGCTGCGCCAGGTGCGCCGGCCCCACGATGGCAGTCCGCTGATCGATGAGGTGTGGACGCGCGAGCAGGCATTCTCGGGGCCGTTCGAAGCGCTCGGCCCCGACATCTCGATGGTGCTCGCCGACGGCGGCACGATCTCGATCCTCCCCTCCGAGACGCTCGTCGCGCGCCGCCCCGAGCCGCGCGGTCACCATCGCTGGGAGGGCGTTTTCCTCGCCGCAGGGCCGGGCATCCGTGCGGGCGCGTCCGTGGATGAACTGTCGATCGTCGACGTCGCGCCGCTGCTGCTTCACCAGCTCGGGCTGCCGGTGCCCGACGACGTGTCCGGCAGCGTCCCCACGGCCGTGTTCGAGCCCGGCGAGCTCGAACGCCGCCCACCACGCAGCGCACCCGCACCGGCCCCCGCGGCGCCCGTCTCGAGCCCCGCCGCCGAGCTCGAGCTCGAGCCCGAAGAGCAGGCCGCCGTGATGGAGCGCCTGCGCGCGCTGGGGTACGTGGAGTGAGAAGCGAGCAACAGCGCTGATGCCGAAAGCCACCCTCCCAAGCGGCGTGCGAATCCACTACCAGCAGGTGGGCACGGGACCGGATCTGGTGCTCGTCCATGGTCTCACCGGCAATCTGGCCGTCTGGCACCTGCAGATCGTGCCGACGCTGTGCGAGCGCTTCCGGGTTCTGACCTACGACCTGCGTGGTCACGGCCACAGCGACGCCCCGCCGTCCGGCTACAGCCCCGACGCGATGGCCGAGGACCTGCGCGATTTGCTCGACGTGCTCGAGATCGAGCGGCCACTCATCGCCGGGCACAGCTACGGCGCCGACATCGCCCTCTACCACGCGCTGCGCCAGCCGCACCGCGTCCATGAGGTGATTGCGATCGAGGCGGCGCTGCCGGCGCTCGAGCGCAGCCGGCGAGGCGAGGACTGGGTAGGTTGGACTTACTGGGCGACGGCGCTCGAGGACGCCGGACACCGCGTGCCGCCCGAGAAGCGCTCGGATCTGCGCTACATGATCAGGGCCACGATCGACCTTCCCAAGCAGTGGGGGCCGCTCAAGGGGCTTCCGCGCAACCCGAGGCCGTTGTTGCGGCTGCTCGAGGAGACGACGCTGCCAGAGGACTACCGCAAGGTGGGCACGCTCACGCTCGAGCGTGTGGCGTCGATCGAGACGCCGGTCGTGCTCGTGTACACCGAGCACTCCGCCTTCATCAGCACCTTCGAGTTCCTCAACGAGCATCTGCCCAACGCGCACGCCGTGCTGATGCCGAGGACCGAATGGGGCCACTTCGGCCCCTCGAGCAACCCGAGGTCGTCGCCGAGCACATCGCAGCGCGGCTGCCGCGGGCAGAATCTGTCGAGATTGTGAGGGATTGATGCACGGAATCAACAAGGGCAGACCCGGTCGAACGGGCGACGCGGTGATCGTCACCGGCAGCGGCACCGGCATCGGCATGGAGACCGCGTTGCAGCTTGCAGAGGCCGGCTTCCGCGTGTTCGCGGGCGTTCGCAATCCTGACCAGCGCGAGGAGCTGCTGGCCGAGGCGTCCAAGCGCGGGGTGGGGCTGGAGGCGCTGCGGCTGGACATCACCGACCGCGCGAGCATCACCGCGGCGATCGAGACGGTGCTCGCTCAGACGGGCAGCCTCTTCGCGCTCGTCAACAACGCCGGCATCGGGCTGCGTGGCTGCACAGAGGACTGCGACGAGGAGGAGATCAGGCAACTCTTCGAGACCAACGTGCTCGGCACCATCGCCGTCACCAAGGCCGTCATCCCGCACATGCGCGCGGCGGGCTGCGGGCGGATCGTGACCGTGTCCTCGGTGGGCGGGCGGGTGTGCGGCTTCGGCGTCACCATGTACTGTGCGAGCAAGTTCGCTCAGGAGGGGCTGGGCGAGGGACTGGCGCAAGAGCTGGCGCCATTCGGTATCCAGTCGGTGATCGTCGAGCCGGGCATCATCAAGACCACCCGGTGGTCGCGTCACCGCGGCACGGCGGCTCACGCCAGCGATGCGAGCAGCCCGTACCACGACCTGTTCTGGGCGAGTGAGGCGATCGCGGACAAGCTCGTCGAGCGCTCACCCACGCGTCCCGCGCATGTGGCCCGCGCGATCACCGAGGCGTTGACCGCCAAGCAGCCGCGGATGCGCTACGTGGTCGGGCGCGGCGCGTCGCTGGTGATCGCTCTGCGGCGACACATGCCGCAGAGCCTGTTCGAGCGACTGTACTTCGGCGGGCACATCCGGCGACTCGAGGGTCGCACGCAGGCGATCGACCCGGCCCCGTCGGCGGAGACGGCTCGATGAGCCGCCGCTTCCTGTTCACGCTGTGGCCATTCACCGGTCACCTGCTGCCGCAGCTCAGCATCGCCGTTGCGCTCCGCGAGCGCGGTCACGAGGTGGCCTTCTACAGCGGCGAGGCGGTCCGCGCCCCGATCGAGCAGCATGGCTTCGAGTTCTTTGCCTTCGAGCGCCTCGACCAGGAGCGCGCCTTTGCCTGCATGCGCGCCGTCGACCTCGGCGACCGCCACGCCAGGCCCGGGGGTGGCCGGCTGCTGCCGTTTCTGCGCGACTGGCTGGTCGAGACGATCCCCGACCAGGTTGCCGATCTGCGGGGCCTGCTGGCGCGCTGGCGGCCCGACGCGATCGCCACGGACCTTTCGCTGTGGGGGCCTATGGTCGTGCTGTGGGAGGCCGAGCAGATTCCCGTGGCGCTGTCCTCGACGTTCATGGGTCCGCTGATCCCAGGACCGGACGCGCCCGCGTTCGGTTTCGGGCTGCGACCCCCGCGCAGCGCGCCCGGCCGGCTCCTCGCGGCGGCGCTGACGCGGGCGACCGAGCTCGCCGCCACCCCGATGCGCAGGCGCGTGGATGCGCTGCGCGCCAAGCAGGGGCTGGCGCCGTTGGGCGAATCGGTGAATCGCTTCACGGCGCGCCTGCCGCTCTACCTCGTGGGCAACATCCCCGAGCTCGACTACGGTCGCCACGACCTACCGGCGAGCGTCCACTATGTCGGCAACTGCATCTGGTATCCAGACGGCCACGACAGCGCAAGCTGGCTGGAGGCGATTCCCAGCGAGCGGCCGTGGGTCCACGTCACCGAGAGCACCCTGGCATACGGCGATCCGTTCCTGTTGCGGACCGCGATCGAGGCTCTGGCCGACGAGCCGGTGGAGATGATCGTCACCACCGGCGAGCACCGCGACGCCCCACAGCTCGGATCCGGCGCGACGGCCGCGAACGTCCATGTCCGGCGCTGGGTCAGCCACGGCGAGCTCTTGGGACGCTGCGCGGCGCTGGTGACCGTCGGCGGCAAGGCCACCATCCTCGCCGCGGCGCAGGCAGGCGTGCCGATGGTGCTCATACCGACCACCTGGGACAAGCCAGACAACGCGCGCCGGGTCACCGTGACCGGTGCGGGCATCCGGCTGTCGCCCCGCCGCCTGAGCGCTGAGAGATTGCGCACGGCCGTGCGCGAGGTGCTCGATCAGCCCTCCTACCGCGTGGCGGCGCAAGGTCTTGCCGCGCGGCTGTCCGCCGCGCCGGGTCCTGCCGGTGCAGCCAAGCTGCTGGAGGAGCTGGCGGCGGGCGCGAGCGTCGCGGCGTCGCGGGCCCCGACCACGTCGGGACAGCCGGCATGACGAGCCGCGTGCTGTTCGCCTGCTGGCCGTTCGAGGGACATGTGTTTCCGCAGCTCAGCATGGCGCTCGCGCTGCGCGAGCGCGGCGCCGAGGTCGCGTTCTACACGGATGACTCGGCCCGCGAGCTGATCGAAGGCGAGGGCTTCGAGGTGTTCCCGTTCAAGCGCGTCGGCCCGAAGTGGCGGCGCGTCCACGAGGGCGCGCAGGGCGCTGGCGGGCGCCGCGACGCGATTCGGCTGCTGCGCGAGTCGCGCGAGTGGATCGTCGGCACGATCACCGACCAGGTCGCCGATATCGAGGACGTGACCGCGGACTGGCAGCCGGACGTGATCGGCGCTGAGGCGTCGATGTGGGGGCCGCTGCTCGTCCTCTCCGAGCGCTCGCCAGTTCCGGTCGCGCTCGTCTCGCCCCTGATCACCGCCCAGCTCCCCGGTCCGGACGCCCCGGCCGCGGGCGGGCTCGCGCGCGCAGGCACTCCCCGTGCGCAGCGGATCAACCGGATCGCGGAGCGCCTGACCGCGGTAGCGGCGCGGCCCATGCGCCGGCGGATCGACGCGATCCGCGCCCGCTACGGGCTCGCGCCGCTCGGATGCGCCGTCACCGCTGCCGGCGGGCGGTTGCCGCTGTATCTCGTCCTGAGCATTCCGGAGCTCGACTACAACCGGCGCGACCTGCCCGCGAGCGTCCGCTACGTCGGCCCGTGCCTGTGGCACCCGCGCGAGCCGGACGGAACGCGCGAATGGCTCGACGGGCTCCCAGCCAGCCGCCCCTGGGTGCACGTCACCGAGGGCACGTCCCATTTCCAGCGGCCGATTCTCCTCAGCGCCGCCGCCGGCGGCCTCGCGGGGGCGCCGTACGAGGCGATCCTGACCACCGGCCGTGGTCGTGCGCCCCACGAGCTCGGGCTCGCCTCCCCGGCGCCGAACGTCCACGTGACCGAATGGCTGAGCCACGACGTGCTCCTGCCACGCTGCGCCGCGATTGTCACCACCGGCGGGATGGGAACGGTGATGGCCGCGCTCAGGGCCGGCATCCCGCTCGTCGTCGTGCCGACCAACTGGGACAAGCCGACGATCGCGCAGCGGGTCGTCGATGCCGGCGTCGGCGTGCGCCTCGCGCCTCGCCGTTGCACGCCGGAGCGGCTGCGCGAGGCGGTCGACCGCGTCGTGCGCGACCAGGGCTACAGCGAGCGAGCCCGGCGGTTGGCGGCGCGGCTCGCCGCGGCACCCGGCCCCGACGGGGCCGCCGAACTGATCGAACAGCTTGCGTTGGCGCAACACGAGCCGACCGTCGCGGTGGCCACTGAACACGAAGGGAGTCGCACATGAAGTCGCGTTGGCTGGCGCTGCCCGCAGCAGCGCTAGCGCTCGCAGTTGCGCTTCTGCTCGGAGGCGCGTCTGCCCACTCCGTCGGCGTGGCGCAGGCGTCGCGTGCGCGCGCGCACGCCGCGGAACAACTCCCCCCCGGCCTCGATTCGACCACCGTGCTCGCCCAGTTCGGGTTCGGCGAACCCTCGAACAGCTACGCGTGGGGCATGGCCTGGTTCGAGGGCAAGCTGTACGTCGGCACCGGGCGCGACGTCGAGTGCGTGGAAAAAGAGACCACAGATTTCTACTACCCGTTTGCGGACGAGTACAGCACGAACCCCGAGCCGGGCGTCCACTGCCCAAAGAATCCCTACGACCTCGACTTGAGGGCCGAGATCTGGCAGTACACGCCGCAGACGCGCAAGTGGCAGCTCGTGTACCGCGCCCCCGATAGCATCCGCAACCCGCGCGATCCGAGCAAATCGATCTCCCCAGACATCGCCTACCGCGGCATGACGGTGGTCACGGGCCCAGAAGGTCGCCAGGCGCTGTTCATCTCCGGTGTGTCGTCGGACGAGTACATCCCAGAGCTCTACGAGAGCCATCCGCCCCGCATCCTCCGCACCTACGACGGGACCCACTTCCAGAACATCGTCGGCTCGTCGTTCGTCGTCCACCGCACGGGTGCGTTCACCGACACACGCCCGATGGGCTTTCGCGGGCTCGTCGAATGGCGCCACCAGCTCTACGTTCTGGCCTCGACGTCGCTGACCGGTGACGGAGCCGTGTTCCGCATCAACCACCCGTGGAGCAGCCACGCGACGTTCACCCAGATCAGCCCGCCGTGGATGGTCGTGTTCGAGCTGCAGACGTTCCACGGCGACCTCTACTTCGGCGCCGGCAACGGCACCACCGGATACTCGGTGTGGCGGATGCCGAGCGACGGACACCTCCAGCCGATCGTCACGGGCGGGGCTGGGCGTGGCCACTATGTGACATCGGTGATCGCGATGCAGCCATACCGTGGCTTTCTGTACGTCTCCGCCGTCGGCTGGTACTGCATCACCTGCAACGCGCTCCCGATCACCGAGATGATCCGGATCAACGCCAGCGGTCGCTGGCAGCTGGTCGTCGGCAATCCCCGGTTCGTTCCCGCCCTGTCGCGCACCGTGTACCCGATCAGCGGCCTCGAAGACGGGTTCGACAACATCTTCAACTCGCACATGTGGCGCATCGCGACGCAAGGCAACGCGCTGTACGTGGGGACGCTCGACTGGAGCTGGCTGCTACAGGCGGACAAAAGCATCGCGAAGGAATATCAGGCGCTGACCGCGCTGCTGACAGGCGAGGTGGGATTCAACATCTGGGCTACGTGCGACGGTCGCGACTTCTTCCCCGTGACCCGAGATGCGTTCGGCGTCGACGGTTACGACTTCGGCGTCCGCACGATGGTCCCCCAGGGCAACGGTTTCTATGTCGGGAGCGCCGACCACGCGCACGGAACGCGGATCTACTACACGGGCAACGCGTGCGACGCGTTCCCGGCTGACAACGCGAAGCGCCGCGCGCTCGCCGCCAGCGCGCAGCCGGCGGCGCCAGGGCAGCTGCTGACCGACACCCAGCGCGATGGCACCGTCCTCTCCTGGGTGCGATCCTCGAGCGCCGCGCGCTACGAGGTCGAGCGCGCGGAATACAAGGAACTGCCGTTCAGCTTCACCGCTTCGCCGTCGCTGCCGGGCGGGTTCAGGATGGAAGGCTCAACCCCCACCCCCGCACAGACGGGCTCGCCGGGGAGTCACACGACCATCCTGTCGTACCCCAGTTCCTTCGAACCGCTGGCATCGACGAGCGACAGCTACTTCGTCGATCGCACCCGCCGGCCCGGCGTCAAGTATCTCTACACGGTCCTCGCCGAGTCGCCCACGGGCGTCCAGTCGCAGGCCTCGAATATCCAGGAGGTCCCAGACCCCCGGCCGCCCGCCACGCTCACGCAGTTGACGGCGCTGCTGCCGGCGCGCGCCAGCGTCGCGCGGAATCTGGCGACGACGAGTAGCTGTCCGCGCACGCTCGCCGAACTCGCATCCCTAGCGCGAGCGACGAACGAAGAAGTGGCCGAACTCGCGTACCGGCTCGAGCGGCGGCTCGAGTACAAGAACATCGCGGGCGGACCGCGGACGGGGAGCCTGACGTGCGGGTGACGCTGCTCGGGGTCGGCTCACGGGGCGACGTGCAGCCACTGATCGCGCTCGGCCGCGGCCTCATGGACGCCGGGCACGAGGTCCTGCTCGCGACGCACGGACGCTTCGAGGACAGCGTCGCGGCGCAAGGTATTGCGTTCGCGCCGCTGGCCGAGGGCCATCTCAGCCGCGGCGCCGAGACGGCGGCCGGCCGCGAGTGGATCGAGACCGGGAGCAAGCGCCTGCCGACGTGGGTGGGCTTCGTCCGCGACGCGCGCTCGGTGGCGTCACGTCGGCTCATGGACGCTGTCGCCGCCTGCAGCGACGCCGACGCGATCGTCGCGAGCAATCTGGCGTTCGTGCTCGGATGGCAGATCTCCACCGACCGCAGCCTGCCGCTGGTGCGGGCGTTCCTCGAGCCGCCCGCGTGGATGTTCACGAAGCGGCCGATCCAGCGAGTGGCTCCGGCAATCCGCCAGCTCGCGTGGCTGTGCGCCCGACCGTGGTTCAACCGTGTGCGCCGGACCTCGCTCGGGCTCGGTCCGCTACCCTGGCGCGAGCCGATGGCGGACCTCGATCGGCGGCGGCTGCCGGTCCTTTACGCGTTCAGTGCAGCGATCACTCCCGTGCTGCCCGCGCTGCAGAACACGGGGCTCCTCACGGGCCATTGGATCCTCGAGGACACGATCGACCCGGATCCGCCCGTGGCGCTCGTCGAGTTCCTCGCGGACGGGCCGCCGCCGGTGTTGATCACCTTCTCGACGATGATCGACGACGACCCCGCGGCGCGCACCCGGCTCGCGATCGACGCACTCCAGTGCGCGGGCGTGCGTGGCGTGCTCCAGCTGCCCGCCGACCAGCTCCCAGTCGCCTCGCTACCTCCCGACATCTTCGCCGTCGGGGAGATCTCGCACGAATGGCT
Organism: uncultured Solirubrobacteraceae bacterium; assembly: GCA_963810735.1. Classification (GTDB taxonomy): domain Bacteria; phylum Actinomycetota; class Thermoleophilia; order Solirubrobacterales; family Solirubrobacteraceae; genus Palsa-744. The sequence continues at coordinate 461,163 of CAWEOR010000005.1, read as the reverse complement.
GTTTCCACGATGTGCGCTCCTCGTCCACCACGCGGCTGTCGGAACGACCGCAGCCGGGCTCCGCGCGGGCGTGCCGGCGGTCACGATCCCGCACATGACCGATCAGTTCTTCTGGGCCCGCCGGCTCCACGAGCTCGGCGTCAGCCCCCCGCCGATTCCGCGGCGCGAGCTCACCGTGCCGCGACTCGCCGATGTGATCCGCAGCGCGACGAGCGACCGGCAGATGCGCCTCCGTGCCAGGACGCTCGGCGCTGCGGTCCGTGCCGAAGACGGAGTCGGGCGCGCGGTCGAGGCGTTTGAACGCCTCGTCGTTCACCCCGTCGGCGGGCGACCGCGTCCACGCGCCAACCACATCGAAGTCCTGGGCAAAGCGTAAGGAGAGCGTATGCGACGAATGATCCTGAAATGTGCCACCACCACAGCTGCCGCGGTGGTGCTCGCCGCAGTGACACCGGCGGCGACCGTCGCTGCGCCGTCAAGTGGCGGCGCCGGAACCGCCCTGAACTTCAACGTCAACACCACCGTCCCGCCGGTCAGCGGGCGAATCCCATCCTCCCTGGCGTTCGCGGCCACCGGGTTCGAATTCGATCCGCGTGCCGTCGCAAAGCGCTGCTCGCACGAACAGGCGCAGCTGGACGAATGCCCATCGGGCGCCCTGATCGGCGTCGGCAAGCTCGTCGTCCACGTCGTCACGACCACGTTCACTCGGACTACCACGTTCCCGCTCAACATGTACCTGCGCACGAACACGGCGGTACTGGGGGTCGCGTTCATAGGCGGGCCAAAGGTGGTGCCGGGCACGCTCACCACGGCAGGCGGTGTCGCGCTGAGCTTTAACCCGTTGCCGAAGCCGCCGCGGTTCCCTGGGGTGACGTTGTCACTCGAACAGGTGACGATCAACCTCGGTGCTAGCCGCACGGTCGTCACTCGCGAGCGCAAGAAAGATCCTCGGACGCACAAGGAGTACACCGTTGTGACTCGCACGCATTATGATCTGATCCACGCGCCCGCGGCGTGTTCCGGCGGCTGGACGTCGTCGGTCACTCTGGGCTTCCCCAGCGGACCGAGCGCGTCATTCACTTCACCGATCGCGTGCGCGGCCGGCCAAGCCACAACCTGGAGAGCGACATGACGTCGAGAACGTTTGGAGTACTGATCGGGCTGGCGGTCCTACTTGTGCTGGCGGCGAGCTCGAGCGCGAGCGCGACGCCGCCGACGCGGCAATTCCAGAGCACATACGCCGCATATGATCCGTGGGCCGCGTGGGAGCGGTGGAAGCCACAGCCGCAGTGCACCGAGTCTCAGGTGATCTATGGGTCCGAGCCGGCCACGACCGGCACGTATCCCGTGCTGATCTACGTGCACGGCACCGGAGCGAACCTGTCGGATAATCAGGAGGGCCAGGTGATCACCCATCTCGCGGCGGCGCAGGGGTTTGTCGCGGTCGCCCCCACCTACGACAGCGTGGGCACCAACAACGCCACGGGAGTCGCGGGGCACGCCGCGTGCATGTTCGGTGAGGGCAACGCGGACAATGTCGAGTCCTACGCGTGTTCACTCCCGGAGGCAAACTGCTCGGACGGCGTGCTGGTCGCCGGGTTCAGTCAGGGCGGCGTGATTGCGCTACTGGCCGCGAACTACAGCCCGCTCGTCGACGCGGCGTGGGTCATCGGCGTCAACGGCTCGATCCCCGAGATCGAGCCGCCACCGGCCGGAATCCGGAGGCTGCCTGACGACAGGGTCCGACTGAACATTGGTCAGCTGGACCTCACCATGGGCGGCGGCGGCCCGTTCGAACCGAGCGGTATCGAGGCGGTGACCGGCGAGAACTGCGGGACAACGTACGACTGCCTCCAGCCGGACGGCTCGGGCTACTACGTCGTATCGAATGCAGAAGTCGCCGACCACATCGCCGATCATTGCTACTGGGAGTCGGTCCACCTCAGCGACTACAGCTGCACGCTGCGCCCGACGATCGCCGGCCTCGATCCCGGCTTCGCGCCACCGAGCACGACGCCGTGGTCGCTGATCAGCAACCTCAACTGGCTCCGATCGCAGTTGTGAGAAGCATCCCGTCCGCAGCCCTGCTGACCAACGGACGCGCCGGCATGCCCGGTGGGCCGTCCGGCGAGACAGGGCCGCGGCTCCTGTTCGTCAACGGGTTCCACCGCAGCGGCACGACGGTGACGGCCTCCGCCGTGACGCAGGCACTGGGCGGCGTCACGACGACGGTCGGGGCGCTCGCCCGCCACATCCCGACGCTGGAGGCGTTTCTGAGTACCGGCGGTCCCAGCGATCGTGGCGCGGACCGCCTGGAGGTGACCGCGGACACAACCGAGGAGTACGGGTTCCTGCTGCACCACCGGGCGGGAGCACGGACCCTGTACGGACACCCGAGGGGTGTGCCGCTGCTGTCCGAGCACGTCGCAGAGCTCGCGGCCTCCGCGCCGCACGCCACGGTCGTCCTGAAGAACCCCTGGGACCTCGGCCACGAGGCGCAGATGCTGGCGGACTTCCCGGACGCACGGATCATCATCCTCCGCCGGCGGGTCGCCGACGTCGAGCGGAGCGTCGGCGAGGCTCTCCTCCGCACCAGCCTCTCGCCGTACGCCACCGCACTGGAGGGCGGCGACGAGGGGCACGAGCGCTTCCACGGGCACATCGAGTCGCGCTGGAAGCGGACGTTGCTGCTGCTGGGGTACCGGCTGGCGCTGCGCCGACGGGTCTGGCGTCTGGCCGGGAGTGTCCGGCGGCTGCCTGCCGACCGGATCGCGGTGCTGTCCTACGACGAGCTGCGCGTCGACCCCGAGGCCGGTGCCGCGTGGGCCGCGCATATGGTCGAGCCACACGCGCTCGCGCAAGCGTTTGCGCGGCTCGCGTTCGCCGAGCGGATCGAGCCGGCGTCGTCGTCGCTCGTCCACCGGGCGCTCGACCGCAGGTGGCGGCGGGCCTGGGAGCGGGTGCGTGCCGAACAGGTGCGTACCGGCGTCCTGCCGACGCCCGGAGCCGGGCACGGTGCCGACGGCGCGAAGCCGCGCCAGGGCCGGCGCGTGCGCCCGGTCCGCGCCGCCGTTGCGTTTCTCCTGCGGGCCGCCCCGCAGCTCACGCCCCCGGTCGAAAAGCTTCTGTGGCGCGCGTTCTACGAGCTCGCGAGCCTCGGTCGCGGCGATCCGGGGGCGACGCTGATGAACTACGGGTACGCGCCGCTCGAGCAGACCGAAGCGGACGCCAGCCGCGGCGACGACGAGTTCGGCCTACGGCTGTACGCAGCCGTTGCGGGCGCTGCCGACCTGTCGGGCAAGGACGTGCTCGAGGTCAGCTGTGGGCGCGGCGGCGGCGCCGCGTTCGTGTTCGAGCAGCTCGAGCCCCGGTCGGTCACCGGGCTCGATCTCGCCACGCGCGCGATCGCGCGCTGCCGCGCGCGCTACGCCCGGCCGGGACTCGACTTCGTCGCCGGCGACGCCGAGAACCTGCCGTTCGCCGACGCGACGTTCGATGCCGTTCTCAGCGTCGAGGCGAGCCACTGTTACTCCGACACGCTGCGCTTCCTGACCGAGGCCCGCCGGGTGCTCAGGCCCGGTGGGCTGCTGCTGCTGACCGACTTTCGGCACACCTTTCTCCCCGTGGGTGCCGCGGACGCGTCCGTGTCGCAGGAGGATGTCCAGCGGCTCCACGAGCAGCTCGACGCCGCGGGGTTCGTGACGTCGGAGGAAGAGGACATAACGGCCAACGTCGTGCACGCGCTGCAACTCGACACGCCTCGCCGGCGGGCGCGCATCGAGCGGCGCGTCCCGCGGCCGCTGCGCGGCCAGGCGCTCGCGTTCGCGGCGATCGAGGGCGGGCCGATGTACCGGGCGTTCGCGGAGGGCGACTGGACTTACCTGCGCTTCGCGCTGCGGAAGTGCTGAGCTTCGGCTCACAGCGCCCCATGCGCTGGTACGACCGCCGGGTCCGCGGCATTGGTCGTCGGCGGCCGCTGAACGAATGTCCGATCATGGCGTCGGGCTTCACGGCATCAAGCGGATGCCCCGATCACTAGAGCACATGTCATCGTGTGGATCGAGTAGGACGCTCCTCAGGCGCATGCGCGCCACCACGATGCCGCTGGTGGCGCTCGTCGCCACCGCCGCTCTCTCGGCGGCGCCTGCGTCAGGCGGCAACGTCCCGAGCAATCCGCCGATCCCAGCCGGCTTCGTCCACCAAGACGGGACACAGCTTCTCGACGGCGCCGGCCACCCGCTGAAGCTGCGCGGCGTGAACGTCGGCGGCTGGCTCAGCTGGGAGGGCTGGATCTGGGGCGAGAGCATGGACTACGTCGGTGAGTCAACGATGATGAGCAACCTCACCAGCCTCGTCGGGCCGACCCAAGCCAACCAGTTCCAGACCGAAGTCTATGACAACTTCATCACCGCGGCCGACTTCAAGGCGATGTCCGAGGACGGCTACGACGTCGCCCGTGTTCCCTTCAACTACCGGATGCTCGAGGACGACTCGAATCCCGGCATATACAAGCAGTCCGGCTGGGAAGTGCTCGATCAGCTCGTCGCCGAGGCCAAGGCGAACAACGTCTACATCGTGCTGGACATGCACGCTGCGCCCTGCAGCCAGACCATGGGCTTCACCGCCGACTACGTCGGCGGACCCGATCTGTGGGGATCGGAAGCGTGCCGAGACCGGATGGTCGCGCTGTGGCAGGCGATCGCCGCTCGCTACGCCAACGACAACGTGATCGCCGGGTATGACCTGCTGAACGAGCCGGTCGCGAGCAACCAGCAGCTGATCAGCCTCTACCAGCGCGTCACCGCGGCGATCCGACAGGTCGACCCGAACCACCTGATCATCTACGAGGGCAACGATCTGGCCCGCGACTTCAGCGGCTTCACGGCGCCGCTCGACAGCAACGAGATGTTCGAGATCCACGACTACTCGTGGGCGAGTACCCAGGACATCACCACTCGGATGCCGGGTTACAACGCCGTCGCAGAACGGCTGGGCGCGCCGATCTGGTTCGGCGAGTTCGGCCAGGACCTCTACGGCGGAATCGCCCACTACACGACCACGTTCAACCAGGACCCGCTCATCGCCGGGTGGGCGGACTGGACCTGGAAGCAGTCGCCCGGATTTCCTGCACTCCAGACGATCCAGGAGTCGCCGGACGCGGCGATGCTGATCGATTGGATGGACGACACCAGCCGGCCGAAGCCGACGCCGGCGCAGGCCGACCAGGGGATGAGCGACTTCATCGAGGACATCCAGTTCGCGAACACGGAGCCCGATGCCCAGATGCAGCAGGCGCTCCTCGGCTCGGCAGGCGCTGACTCCGGCTCCGGGTCCGCGGACGCTGACCCTGCCACTGTCGAACCGACGGTGGTGCCCACTACCGAACCGACGGTGGTCAACACGCCCGCCGTCACGACCAGCGAGGACCCCCTGTACAGCTGGACCAGCGGCGCCGCCATTCGCAGCACGCAGCCCTCGCGACCGGTGCGCCGGCACCGTCACCACCGGCGCACGAAACACACCCGCGCCCGGCGACGCTAAGGAGTCACCCAAGGATTGCGTGCGGCGCCCGGGCGGGGAGCGCCAGCATGAGCGGTGCGAGAAGGACAGCTCATAGGTTTGTCCATGATCGAGCCCGCCACGCGGCCGCCGGATCGCATGTGTCGTAGAACTCAACATGCTGAGGACGGTACGCCACGGGATGCGCCGGCCCGCACGCCTTTGCGTCATGCCGCTGATCCTCGCGTTCCTGGCGGGGGCGCACTGCGGCACATCGTTCGCGGCCAGTGGCAGCTTCATCGCCGGCAACTGCGCGCCCGTGGCGGCAGCCAGCGACGGCACGATGGTCTGGCGCGCCCGCAACAGCGCCGGCCTATGGGACGCCTACATAGGCAACGAAGACTGCGAGGGCAGGCCCCTGCTGGCGACGTACAACGGAAACCGAGGCCCGGCAGACATCACCCCCAACGGCCGCTACGTGCTGCTCACCACGGCTGAAGGCTGGGACAGGGCGCTGCCCGAGTCCTCCCCAGGTCGGGGTTCTGGAGACTCGATCCAGCTTTACGACACGCAGACCGGCCGGCTCTCCACTCTGCTTCCCGGTGGCAACCCCTCCCAGCGAGGGCTCATGGCCCACGTTCGATGCCAATGACACCAAGATCGTGTGGTCGCAGATGGTCAAGTCGGAGTTCGAAGACCCGCCGGTGGGTGAGTGGGCCCTGCACGTGGCCGACGTGGATCTCGAAACAGGCACCCTCAGCGACAACGTCGAATGGCAGGACCCCAACGGCGAGCCGGCATTCTACGAGGCGTATGGCTGGATACCGAAGACAAATCTTCTGATCTTCATGTCCACCACGCAGGCGACCACGACCGGATTCGGCGCAGCGCAGCTCTTCACGCTGCCGGAAGAACTCGATCCCGAGACGGCGCCAACCCGCATCAGCCCCGAATTCCCACCCTCGTTTCCGTGGCAGTCCCCCAGCGACGTCTACAACGAGTTTGCGCACTTCGCGCCGGGCGAACCGAACACCATGTACACATCCATCGCGGCGAACACCCTTGGAGACGATTTGTGGTCCTACGACCTGCGGACCCAGGAATCTGATGGGCTGCTCGCACAGCCCACACGAATCAGCTACTTCGGCGGAAACCTGAATCTGAATTGGGGCACCGCTGCAATCCCGGGCTGGCCGGCGCCGTCATACACGGTCGTCACGAGCATGGCCTGGGAGAACGGTGCCTGGGTGGCCGCGACGTGCCCAGACATGCTCTGCGAAAAGGTGAACGCGTGGCGTATCAACCTGGGAGCCACCAACCTGCCGGAAGCACAACCGCAATCCGAACCGCAACCCGCACCCAACGCCGAAGTCCTGCCGGCGCCGAGTGCCCGAACCGGCACGAGAAGGCGCTCCAGCCGGGACGCGACGGTCTCGAGGCACAGGGACGACTCGTGCGCGAGCTCGCCCGCCCCCGGCAGACGTGCCGGAAAGCGCGGACGGCTGCGGCCTTGCGCCAAGCTGCAGTGCCGCAAGAGGCGTCACGGCCGACCCAAGTGCAGTCCTGTTGTCCGCCGAGAGTCGCGCACGACGTCTGCGCGATGATCGAGTGACACGGCGGCCCGCCGTCAGCCGACCCGGAAGATCGCGGTTTCCGTCAGCCCCCGCCGGCGCCCGAGGGTCGGCGTCGCGCTCAGCATGTACTTGCCGGTGCCGAGGCGATGGTCGATGGCGAGCCCGTTCGACCCGTCGGCGGCGGCGCGCGAGAAGCGCGAACCGACGCCCGTGAATGCCGTGCACGGGTGCACCGGCCGGGGCGCGCCGGGGGCGAGCGGTGCGCAGCGCCATCCCTCGAGCCGGCCCGGGGTAGCGCGTCCGATCGTGAATCTGACGGTCCCGCGCCAGGCGAGTGCGAAGCGGACTTTGACCCCGCGGCCCGCGTAGAAGGCCCGCAGCCTGGACAGCGTCGGCGGGCTCGCACCGCTCGGGGTCCGCGGCTCCATCTGGTTCATCGCCGTGTGCAGCGCACTCAGCATGAGTTGCCCCGGCAGGATCGGGACCGCCTGGTAGGTGAAGTACGGATATGCGAACGTAACACGCAGCGCCGGCGGCCCCCCGGGTGTGAGCTCTTCGAACGTCTGCGATCCGCCCCAGTCGATGGCCCAGTCGCCGCCGGGCAACAGGCGGGCGCTGCCGCAGCAGGGGGAGGTCACGATCGAGGGATTCGTGATCGTCTGGATCAAGGTCGCGGTCCGGCTCCGCGGGTCGATCCGGAACCGCAGCACGCGCGGAGGCCGCCTGCGGTCGATGCCGTTGTCAAACACGGAGATCGTACCGTCGGGCCACACTTGCGCATCGCTCTGGGCGCCGAAGTCGGTCGAGGCGTCGGGATCGCCGACGATCGTCAGGCTCTGCGGTGTCTGGGTGCCGCCGAGCTTCCACTCGATCGAGCCGTTACTGGCATTGATCAGGTAGACCGCGTCGTCGTGGGCCAGCGAGACTAGGTAACCTTCGCCGTCGGGGACGACGGAGTCGATGTGCTGGTAGTCCCAGATCGGTCCGGGCACGCCCGGGTAGCCGAAATCGAGCGCAGTCCACCAGCGCTTGCTTTCGGCCGGTGTGATCAGGTTGGCCGCGTCCCACCTGTACTGGACGGTGCCGTTCGGTTCCACGATCTGGAAGCCCGCGTCGAGGGTGGCGCCGGGAGCGTAGAACACGGGCGAGAGGCTGACGCCTGTGCGCGGCGCGTAGCTCGTCATCAGGAAGTCCCCGTCGGCGAGCGGCAGCCCCTCGTGGAAGTCGGTCGGCGAGCCCACTGTTTCCAGCGTGTTCAGCGGTGTGCCGTCGAGGTTGTGCACGACCAGGTCGACCCCGCTCGGCTCACCGAAGCCCGCGGTCATCTCCCACGGACCGGCGGGCGGTGTCTTGCGCGTGATCACGTTTTTGACGACGTCCCAGGACAGATCACCGTTCGGCGTCAGGTTCGCGTCGACGGGCGTACCGGTGGTTTCGCTGTACCACCAGACCGGAACGCCGTTGCTGTCGAACAGCACGACGTACGGACTCGCGGGCGCCGACGCGTCCGCAGCGCTCGGCGTCACCAGGTAGTAGCTCGCCTGCGGCTGGCTGAATTCCTGCGCCGCGTACCCGGGGAAGTTCGCCGGTAGGCAACGCACGTTGTAGGTCGCGCCGCCCGCACCGGTTCCCACCGTAAACGAGTAGCTCTGGCCGCCGCCGATCGGCAGGCTCGTCGTGAAGCTCGTCCGTTCGACCGGTTGCTGGTCGACCGAGACCGGCGTGCCGTTGCCGTCTGAGACCGCCACCGTCACCGACTCGGCGGGCTCGCAGCGGGTCGCGTAGTCGTAGATGTTCGGCGCGAAGGCCGGCTGGAGCGCCGGCTGCGTGCTGATCGAGACGCCCGTCGCCCCCGCCGCTTGTGCGCGGGCCCGTGCTAGCGCCACCAACGCGCTTCCGGCCGCAAGCGCGGTGATCGCGAATATCAGCGCTGAATCGGCCACGCCCCGCACGAGCTGCGCACGCCGAGCCATGCTCAATGTGTACCTTGCCCGGCCGATCGCCGCAAACATTCTTGCCCAAAAGTGCAATCGTCGTTTACGAGCACCCTCCCACGGAGGCGTGCAGGGACCTCGAGGTCGTACAGTGCGAGGATCGTCGGCGCGATGTCGTAGATCGTTAGGTCCTCCCGCCGACTGCGACGGCACGCCCGGACCGGCGATGATGCACATGCCATTGCGATCGTGGTTGGCGTCATCGGGACCGGTGTCGTTCTCGAACGTCCAGTGGCGGCCGTGGCCGAGGCTGCCGTTGCTGCGCCAGCCGAGATCGCCGAAGTAGACGATCAGGTCCGGGGGGATCCCGCGTTGCTCGCGCCACAGCTCGCGCGGGCGGAAGACGCGCGTGCCGATTGACTGGCCGTCGGGTCCCGGCAGTCGCTCGAGGCGGTCCGCGAGCTCGTCGAGCAACGGCTCGTACTCGGCCGGCGGTGACGATGCCCTGCGGCTCGCGTCCGGCGACGTTTAGGCATAGCCGGCAGTAGTAGCCGCCCTCGCCCCAGGCACGGGTCCTGCTCCAGTCGACCGGCGCCTCGCTGAACGGCACCGGCGCCCTGCAGAGCGGCTGCTCGAGCGCGAGATATCCCTCCTGCAGCGAGCCATTCGTTGACGCAGATCGCGCCCTGCATCGGCCGCGCGCCGTGGTCGGAGACGACGAACACGGTCGTGTCCTCGTCGAAGCGCTCGAGCAGCTCGCCGATCTCTTCGTCGAGGTAGGCGTAGTAGCTGCGGATCGCGTCGCGGTAGCGGTGATCGGGCTCGTAGCGCGGGTGCGCTCGGGGTCGAGGAAGCGCCAGAAGGCGTGGTGCATGCGGTCGAGTCCGATCTCGACCATCATGAAGAAGTCCCACGGGCGGGTGTCGAGCAGGTGCCGGCAGACGGTGAAGCGCTGCTCGGTCATCTCGTAGACCTCCGCGAGGATGCGGTCGCGCTCCTCGCTGCGAAAGTCGCGCACGTCGACCCGGTAGGCGCCGACCAGCGACTCGATCTCGGCGCGCAGCGAGGCTGGATATGTGTACGGGTCCTTGCGCGTGTCGGCGGTCAGAAAGCAAGAGACGAGCTCGCCGTTGACCGGCACCGGCGGCGAGGTCTGCGGCACGCCGACCACGATCACGTGCCTGCCCGGCACGCGACAAGTGATCCCACACGCGATCGACGAGCACGCTGCCAGAGTCCGCGACGGCCAGCGAGCGATAGTCGTAGGCGCTGCGGTTGCGGAAACCATAGATGCCCAGCTCGCCGGGGTCACAGCCGGTCATCATGCAGCTCCAGGCCGGCACGGTGATCGGCGGGTCGACGCTACGCAGCGGTCCCCACGTTCCTGCGCCCATCAGCCGGCTCAGGTTCGGAAGCTGCTCCCGCCAGCGCTCGAACACCAGCCGGGGCTCAGCGCAGTCCAGTCCGATCACCGCCACTCTGCGGCTCACGAGCAGCCTCGCGGCCCGATTCAGATCACCCCTTGGCGCGTGGCGAGCGCGACCGCGTGCGCTCTGGTCTTGCCGTTCAACTTGACGAGCAGGTTGCGCACGATGTTCTTGACGGTTCGCTCGGAGTAGCTGAGCTGCGTGGCGATCCCGCGCGTGCTCTCGCCCTCGGCGAGCATCCGCAACACCTCATATTCGCGATCGCTCAGTTGCGGCTCGCGCCCATCCGCCGGTGCCTGCACGCCCACCGGCAGCAGCTGGCCCAGCTGCTCCGGCGAGATCGATCCGCCGCGCGTGGCGGCCCGCACGCAGGAGACGACATTCGAGGGCGTCGTGTCCCGCAGGATCACCACGGCGGTGAGCTCTCCGCCGCCAGAGTCCGATGACTGCAACGCTGCCATCCCCCGCACCGAGCGCATGAGGCGCACGTCACAGCGCCGCTCCGACCCGCCTCGAGAGTCGATCCCAGCGGCGTCGACCTTGACGACCAGAACAGGTGCTCGGGCGTCACCGAGCATGCGGTGAGATGTGCGTTCCGTCGCAGCCCCCGTTCGCATAGGCGGATTTTCTACATCTGGCGACCGGCCAGCAAGGGACACTCGGCCAAGTTTGCTGCCCCTACGGGCAACGGATGCCCAAAGGAGCAACTGGTTGGCCGCGCGAGGTCGCGACCGGTGCCTGCGTTCCACCATCGGCGCAGAGGAGACCACTGAGTGCTCAGATCAGGCCGCGACGCATCGCATGGGCGACTGCCTGTGCCCGCGTGCGCGCCTGCAGCTGATCGTGCAGTTCGTTGATCACGTTCTTGATCGTCCGTTCCGAGTAGCTCATCAGCGTGGCGATCTCACGCGTGCTGCAACCGCCGGCGATCAGCTCGAGCACACGTACCGCACGTGGATCGAGGGCGGCATGCAAGCGCTGCTCGCGTTGCGCTTCGACCCGCAACCCGGTGGCTGCGGCATGGACCGTGGCCCGCAGCTGAGCGACCGTGAGCGAGCCGCGCTGCAGCACCGCAGCCACGGCGTTCCCCGCGACTGCGCCGATGGCGGCCGGCGGTTCTTCGCTCACGATCACGATCGGACAGGCAAAGCGGGCGTATCGCGCGACCCTGCCCGAGACGATCGCCACGTCGGTGTCATATGCAATGGCCTGTCCGGGCGCCCTCGCCGTGACCGTCAGCCCCGCATCGTCGGCGAGCAGGGCCACCAGCCCGGCGCGCAGGATCTCGCGCTCGTCGCACACGACGACGCTGATCCGCTTACCGCTGACGCCTCGTCGGCCATTCACCAACGGGTCGACGCGGACGGCTTGCGGTAGTTGGCGCACAGCGCTGAGCCTCCGGCTGGGAGTTCGTTCGGCACTGGCCACACTGGCTCCCTCCAAGTTCCTGCTCACGGTGGCTCCCTCCACGTCCTTGCTCACGGCAGCAGTGTCCGATCCCGTTCAGACTTGCGGCGCCTACCAGTAGCTCGAGTTTCGCCGCGCCGCGCAGCTGGTGTTGACTGCGACACAGCCCCCCCCTGGGGGCGTTGACCTTGAGGCTGCCCATTGTCGCGCGCGTGGCACCCGCTGTCAAGTATCGCCGAGACGCGATCACTGGTGTTGCTGCGCCGAGGATAGTTCGTATCGGTGGAATCGTGCGCTCGACGGCTTCAAACCGGCCCTATGCACACGAAGGAGACGTCAGGACGGTGCGGCGTGCTCCTGGAGGTTGCGAGCGCTTAGGTGCCCGGTCGTAGCTGTACCGTATAATGGAACTACACGCCTCACCGGGCGCGGTGGCTCGGGCCAATCCGCGTTTCGAGCCGGCACCTCCTACGCTGGCATCGTGACCCGGGAGGAGCTCGCCAACCTCGCGCATCTGCGCCGCGCACGCGATCTGATGGACCGTGAGTACGCGCGCCCGCTCGACGTCGCCGCGCTCGCCCGCGCCGCGCTGATGTCGAGCGGGCACTTCTCGCGACAGTTCCGCGCCGCGTACGGGGAGACGCCCTACGCCTACCTGATGACGCGGCGAATCGAGCGGGCGAAGGCGCTGCTGCGCGGCGGTCAGCTGTCGGTCACAGAGGTCTGTATGGCGGTCGGGTGCACCTCGCTCGGCTCGTTCAGCGCGCGCTTCACCAAACTCGTGGGCGAGACGCCGACGACCTATCGGGCCCGTGACCACCGCGCGCTCGCGAGCGTACCGGGCTGCATCGCCAAGGACCTCACCCGCCCGACCAGCAAGCCGGCCAGCGGGCCGAGCAGGATCGGAGAAGCGCGGCGCGCGCCGGCCCATTAGCGTTCGGGGCATGAACCTCACTCTCTCCACCTGCTTCGTCATCGTCGATGACCCAAACGCCGCACTGACCTTCTACCGCGACACGCTCGGCCTCGAACTGCGCAACGACGTCGCCCGCGAGGACTTCCGTTGGATCACCGTGGGCGCCGCCTCCCAGCCCGGCGTCGCGATCGTCCTCACGAACTATCTGAACGGCGGTCCCGCCGACGCCGACGCACTTGCCGCCCTCGTGGCAAAGGGCGCTCTGAACGGCGTCCACTTCCACACCGACGATCTCGACGCCAGCTTCGAGCAGCTGCGCGCCTCGGGCGCCGAGATCGTGCAGGAGCCGACCGAGCAGCCCTGGGGCACGCGCGACCTTGCCGTGCGCGACCCGTCCGGCAATCTCGTGCGCATCGACCAGCCACCCGCCGGATAGTCCCGGCGCGGCTCCAGCTGGCGTGCCCGACGCCGCTCAGGCTGCGTCGACGAGCGGGTGGTGGTCGAGCGTCATGAACACCTCGACGATGCGTGGGTCGAACTGGGTACCGCTGCAGCGCTGGATCTCGGCGACCGCATGCTCGACCGGGAACGCGCTCTTGTAGGGGCGGGCGTGGGTCATCGCGTCGAATGCGTCGGCGAGCGCGACGATGCGACCGGCGATCGGGATCTGCTCCCCCTTGAGCCCGGCCGGATAGCCGGTCCCATCCCAGCGCTCGTGGTGCGTGAAGGCGATCTCGGTCGCCACCCTCAGGATCGGGAAGTTGCTTTCACACAGGATCCGCCCGCCGATCACCGTGTGTGTCTTGATCAGATCGAACTCCTCCGCTGTGAGCTTGGCGGGCTTCAGCAGGATCTCGTCGGGGATGCCGATCTTGCCGACGTCATGCAGGGGGGCGGCCCGCTTGATCGTCTCGGTCGTCTCGATGTCCAGGCCGAGGTTGCTGGCCAGCAGCGCGGCGGTGCGAGCGACACGCTCGGTGTGCCGGTTGGTGTCGTCGTCGCGATACTCGCCCACCAGCGCCAGCCGTCGCAGGTCCTCGAGCCGGGCGCTGTGGAGTTCGGCGAGCGTTTCACGGAGCTTCGTGCAATCGCGCATGATCGCCACCGCGCCCGCGAACTCCCCGTCCTCGGTGCTTATGGGTGAGATCGACACCTCGACCCTAAGCAGCCGCCCGTCCTTGGTGAGGCGCTCGGTCTCCAGGCGCTTGATGCGTTCACCCGCGTGCATGGCGCGGCCGATCGCCGCCACCTCAGCGTGCCGGTCCCGCGGAGCGAGCATCGCCACCGGCTCGCCCATGACCTCCGCGTGCGAGTAGCCGAACAGGTGCTCGGCCCCCTCGCTCCAGCTGGTGATCACTCCCGTCGGCGCGACGCCGAGGACCGCGTCCCCAGCGGACTCGATCAGGGTCGCGAGCTCGATCGCTCGCTGGAGATCGGTCGAGCCAGCCGTGGCCTGCGAATTCGCGGGCCCACGCATCGCCCCGCCCCGTGGCACCGTTCGGCGATGTCGAGCGATGCGCGCTTCGGACGATCTGACGGCACGAGACATGTAGAAGCTATCGACTCAAGCACGATTGGCTTGAGTCGAACTGGCTGACTCTACACGCGAAAACGGGTGCGGTTTGCGGGGCAGATTGCCCCTGAGGCAGGTGCCGTGAGGGCGACAGCATGCCTCTACCCTCGTAGGAGCATGAGTGCGGGCACGCGTGTTGGACGGCGAGGAGCGCTGCGGGACAGGCGTCTTCATCGACTGCGCGCTCGAGCGATCTCCTGGCGGGCGCGGGTCGGCGCGCGCCGGCCGGGCCCATGGGCCTGCGGCGCGCTCTACGCCGCCTCGATCGCGGTTCTGCTCGCCAGCCACATGGGCCACGGTTGGGGTTTCGTCGACCTGCGCGTGTACGAGCGTGGGGGGGCGGCTGTGCGCCAGGGCGCGCACCTGTACGCGCTCCGTTTCCCCGGCGCCCTGGCATTCACCTACCCGCCGTTCGCCGCCCTGCTGTTCGCCGGCGTCACGCTGCCGGCCAACGCGCTGCTCGAGCTGCTCCTCACCGCCACGAGCCTCGTGCTGCTGCCGCTCATGCTCGCCCTCGCGTTGCGACTGGACCGACGCTCGCTCGCACCTGCCTCGCCGCCGCCGCCGCGTACGCCGCGAGGGTCGCGCTCGCAGCAAGGGCGCGGGCGACTTGCGCTCGCGCTCGCTCTGGCTGCCGGCGCCCTGTGGCTCGAGCCTGTGTGGACCACGCTGCGCTACGGGCAGATCGACCTCCTGATCGCCACGCTCGTCGTGTGGGACCTGAGCCGTGCTGACGGCGCGCGCACCAAGGGGGTGGGCATCGGCCTCGCCACCGCGCTCAAGCTGACCCCCGGCATCTTCATCGTGTACCTGTTGTTGACACGCCGCTCGCGCGCCGCGGTCGTGGCGATCGCCACGGTTGTCGCGACCATGGCGCTCGCCTACGTGGCGCTCCCCGGCGACTCGCGCGAATACTGGGGCGGCGCGTTCGTCGAACCCGACCGCGTCGGGCGGATCGAGAACGCGGCCAACCAGTCGCTGCGCGGAGCGCTCGCACGCGTGCTGCACACCACCGACGTCGGCGCCCTGTGGCTGTGTCTCGCCGCGCTCGTCGGGCTCGTCGGGCTCGCCCTCGCGATCGCCGCTTCGCGGCGGGGCGAAGAGGCGCGCGGGTTCTCGCTGTGCGCGCTGACCGGCCTGCTCGTATCGCCCGTCTCCTGGTCGCACCACTGGACACTGGCGGTGCCCGCGCTGGCGCTGGCGGCGCTCGATGCTCGCCGGCGCGGGTCGATCGCCGCTCTGGCCGGGTGTGCGCTTATCGCGGCCATCGCCTATGCACACGTGATCTGGTGGGTGCCGATCGACCATCCCCTGCACTCCGAGCTGCACCTCGATGGGCTGCAGCTCGTGCTAGCCGATGGGTATGTGCTGGCCGGCCTCGTGGCGCTGGCGGCCGCCGCGCTGGCCGCGAAGAGGCGAGCCTCGTCGCGCAGCGCCGTTAGCGTCGAGACGGTCGCTTCACAAAGGCGTCCGCGCGCACGCGTGGCGGTCTGAGCGGAGGCTGTCCGGGCCGCCGGCTCGCCGCGTCCGCGACCGCCCGGGCCCTGTCGCTCTCTGTAGGGTCCGCCCGAAGTGGGGATCCCAGGAACGCCGACGCTCGAAGGCATACGGCCATACGACAGCTCGTGGCTCTCGAAGGACGTGCTCGCGGGGGTCACGCTCGCGGCGCTCGCGATCCCCGAGGTGATGGGCTACACGAAGATCGCCGGCATGCCGGTGATCACCGGCCTCTACACGATCCTGATCCCGATCGTCGCGTTTGCGATCTTCGGCTCCTCCAAGCACCTGGTCGTCGGCGCGGACTCGGCGACAGCGGCGATCATGTTCGCGGGGATCTCCGCACTCGGGCTCAGCGGGGTGCAGCCCGACTCACCGCAATGGGTCGCGCTGGCTGGTGTTTGCGCGCTGCTCGTGGGAGCGCTGATGCTGCTCGCGCGGGTCGCGCGGCTCGGGTTCCTCGCCAACTTCCTCTCGCGCACCGTGCTCATCGGTTTCCTCACCGGCGTCGGCGTGCAGATCGCGATCGGGCAGGTCGCGGGCATGCTCGGGGTGCCCGCCCAGCACGTGTCGAGCCACGCCTTCAGCGGGAACGTGCGCAAGTTCGTACTCACGCTCTCGCACATCGGTGACGGCGCGTGGCAGGCCGCGCTCGTGTCGCTCGCAGTGCTCGCGATCCTGATCATCTTCGGTCGCTGGATCAAGGCGATCCCGGGCGGCCTCGTGGCGGTCGTGGGCATGATCGTCCTCAGCAAGCTCTTCACCTTCTCCGCGCACGACATCTCGATCCTCGGCCCGGTCCCCAGCGGACTGCCGCACATCGGCGTGCCCAAGGACGTCTCCTGGAGCGAGATCGGTGACCTCGTGGCGGTCTCGCTGTCAATGTTCCTGGTGATCCTCACCCAGAGCGCCGCGACCTCGCGCGCGTATGCCATCAGGTACGACGAGCATTTCGTGGAGAACAACGATCTCGTCGGCCTCAGCCTCGCGAACATCGTCGCCGGGCTCTCGGGCACCTTCGTCGTCAACGGCAGTCCGACCAAGACGGCGATGGCTGACGAGGCACGCAGCCACACGCAGGTCGCGCAGCTCACCACGGCGTTCGTGGTCGCGATCGTGCTGCTGTTCCTGACCAAGCCGCTCCAGTATCTGCCGAACTGCGTGCTCTCGTCGGTCGTCTTCCTCATCGGCGTCAAGCTCATCGACGTCAAGGGGATGCGCTCGGTCTACCGGCTGCGCCGCGATGAGTTCTGGGTCGCGGCGCTCACCGCACTGGTCGTGATCGCCGTCGGCGTCGAGCAGGGGATCATCCTCGCGCTGCTGCTGTCACTCGTTCTGCACGTTCGCCGTCACTACGAGACCGTCGACGTCGTCATCACACGCGACGCAAACGGACACATACGCCCGATCCCGCCGACCCCCGGTGCCACTTCGGAGCCGGGCATCGTCATCTACCGCTTCGGCGGCGGCGTCTTCTACGCCAATGCGACCCGGCTGTCCGAAGAGATGCTCGGCCTCGTCGAGGTCGACGACCCGCCTCGCTGGCTGGTGCTCGACTGCGCCGCGATCGACGACATCGACTACACCGGCGGTGAGACCCTCGCCGAACTCGCCGACCAACTCAAGGCACGCAAGGTGCAGCTCGCGCTGTGCGTCGTGTACGAGAAACTCCGTACGCAGCTCGACACCTTCGAAATCACCCCCAGGATCGGTGCGGAGCACATCTACGAAACGGCGGACGACGCGCTCGAGGCGTTTCACGCCAGCTCCAGCACCGCCTAGCTCTACCGGCCGACGAGGCGCAACGCGATCCGGCGCCCGAGGCCCGAACCGCCGCTGAGCGGCTCGGCGCGCACGGTCGCCGTCACGCGCAGGCTCCGGCGGGCTCGCAACAGCCGCTCGGCGGAAGGCACCAGGCGCACGGCCACCACAGCCTGGCGCCCCGCGCCGATCGCAAACGCGGCCGAGCTGCCCGCCGCCACCCGCATCGCGTGGCGCTCGTGCGTGCGCCCGCGCGCGCGTACGTCGAGCACGCGGGTCAGGGCCAGTCGGCCGCGGCAGGTGCGCGCGAGGTGCGCGGGACAGGAGACGCCGACCAGCGCAACACCCGCGCGCGTCGCAGCAGCGGTCGCGCTCGTGACGGCTGCGCCGATGCCGAACGCGATCAGGGCATGCTTGCCGGCGCTCACCACGTACACGTCACGCCCGTCAGGACTCACGGCCGCGCCTTCGACTTCCGAGAGGTCGTTCAGGCCGGCGCAGCGGGGGTCGGAGTTGCTCGCGCACGCGGTCTCCGTGAGCGCGCCCGTCGCGGGGTCCCTGCTGAAGCTGACCGCCGAGCTCTTGCCGAAGGCGTACACGGCCGAGCCATCGGCGCTGATCGCGAGTGTCTCCACGCGTTCCAGGCCAGGCACGCGCTCGCACGTGTCCGGCGGTTCCGCTTCCATCTTCTGTTCTTCCTGTTCTTCTTCTTCACCCGGTTCCGCCTTCACCGGCGCGGGCAGGTAGTCCACGCAGCTGACGTCCGCGAGCTGGCCAGTGGCGGCATTGCGCGAGAGCACATCGATGCGCCCACCGACTTCGGTCTGGTCGGCCACGTACACGTTGCGCCCGTCCGGGCTGATCGCGAGCGCGCTCGGGCTCTGGAGCAGTGCGCTCGAGCTGCACAGGCCCGCGGGCGCGTCCGCCATCAGACAGCCGGTCTGGACCAGCCCTTCCTTGCCCGCCGGCGCGAGCACGTCGATCGCACGACTGATCGTCGCCACCGCATAGAGCTGATTTCCTTCTGGGCTCGGGACGGCTCCGGCCACGCCCTTCATGGCCACGCCCACCGCGCAGGTGCCGTCGTATCCGTTGACCGCGATGCATGGGTTCGCGAGGAACGGTCCGGGGGCGCTCGTGAACAGCGAGGCGAGCCCCACAGCCGCTGAGCCCTGTGCGCCCGACCCGCCGCCCGATGTCCCGGACGCTCCAGAGGAGGCGGAGCCCGAGGTGCCAGATCCGCTCGTCGAGGGCTGTTCACCCGCCGGTGCCGGTGGCGGCGCGAACGCCGAGATCGTGCCTTCCTGCTCGGATGTCACGTACAGCGCCGAGCCGTTGGCACTCGTCAACGGGTGTTCGGCGCCGTAGAACAGGTTCGCCGCCGTGCACGGCGAGCCGGGGCGGGGCCCGGCCTGCAGGCAGCCCAGACGCGTGAGCGCGCCCGTCGTCGGGTCACGCGCGAACGCCACCACACTCGCCGAGTCGCGTGCGGTGACGAACACCGTCTTGCCGTCCGCGCTCACCGTCACTCCATCCGCACCGAGCAGCGACGGCATGGATGTGCACAAGCCGCTCGCCCCGTCGCGTCCGTCGGTGCCGTCCGAGCTCAGACAGCCGCTGTCGGTGACTTCACCGGTCGTCGGGTTGCGCGTCAGGATCGTCAGCGAGCCGAAGCTCGTGGAGATCGTGGAGTGGGTGATGCCGCCCACCACGTACACATTCGCGCCGTCGGGTGAAACGGCCACGGCTTCAGGGTGAAAGAGCCCCTCGCCCGCGCCGCATTCGGTGTTGGGGGATGATCCCGATTCCATCAGACAGCCGCCGGGACCGCTGATCTGCCCGAAGCCGGCAGCGCTCGCCGGCGCCAGCGCGGCCATCAGCACCACGCCTATCGACACCGCGCTCAGCGCGGCCACAACCGCGCTCTGGATCGCCCGTCGAGTGTGTGCCCTGATGTTCATCCGCAGCTCCCATCCTCGGTTCGCGCAGACGCCGGCCAATCCTGCCCCGCCTTTATTGACGCCTAAGCCAGTCGCTGTAGTCTCGCTCGCTCCTCGGACCGCAAGCGGGGTTGGGTCTCCACGTGGTCACGGACAATGTAAGGAGAGCAATGGCGCTGAAACGTTCGCCGCGCGCCGGGGCCCTCGAGCCTCTTGCCGCGAAGGTGCCCGAGATCACGGTCATGTTCTGGGTGCTGAAGCTCCTCACCACCGGGATGGGTGAGTCGATGTCCGACTTCCTGGGCAGCGTGAGCGTGCCGCTCGCTGGGATCGTCGGGATCTCGGGCTTGTGGCTGGCGCTGCGCCTGCAGTTGCGCACGCGCGAGTATCGCGCGCCGTTCTACTGGTTTGCCGTGATGATGGTCGCCGTGTTCGGCACGATGGCCGCCGACGGATTGCACGACGGGACGAGCCTGCCCTACCCCGTCACCACGTTGCTGTACGGGTCGCTCACCGCTGCGGTGTTCCTCTTCTGGTACCGCTCGGAGGGGACGCTCTCGATCCACAGCATCACAACCAGGCGGCGTGAGCGCTACTACTGGGCCGCCGTGTTCGCGACCTTCGCCCTCGGCACCGCGGCAGGCGATCTGACCGCGACCTACCTGAACCTCGGGTTCCCCGGCTCGATCGTGCTGTTCGCGTCGCTCATCTCGATCCCCGCCTTCGCCTGGTGGCGCAAGCTGATGAACCCGATCGTGGCCTTCTGGTTCGCCTACATCCTCACCCGCCCACTCGGCGCCTCATGCGCGGACTGGCTCAGCAAGCCACCGTCGATCACCGGCCTCGGGCTCGGCGACGGCACCGTCAGCGCGATTTCGCTCGCCGTGTTCGTCGCGCTGGTCGCCTACGTGACGGTCACCGAGGGCGATATCCAGTCCTACTCCCCTGCGGACACCGGGACGGAGAGCGCCGCGTTGCTGCCAGGCCTGGGTGGCGGCGAGGACGCGCCGGTCGTGCAGCTGGGCCGCGCCGAGCCGTGATGTGGCGCTGCCTCGGCCGGCTGTGCAACACCCGGTCCGAACACGCAGGCATGCGGGCGCGGGCTTGGCGGGCGATCGACGCTAGCGCGGCGAGGCGCGCAGCAGCACGGTCCCGTCGCCCGGCACCTCGGCGCTGATCGGCCAGCGTTGTGCTGGTCGTGTGCGTCCACACGTTGCGCAGCACGTAGCTCGCCGCGGCCGGCAGGCCCGATGAGCGTCGCGCTGGTGGTGATCCGCGTGGCGCTCGACCCGCGGTTCAGCAGGGCGACCGCGCGCGAGCCGCCGACGAGCGGCTTCACCCACACCTCGCCGCCCCCGGAGGAGGACAGCAGCGTGCCCTGGACGCCCGCGGGATCCTGGTCGATCGCGATCACTTCCCTGTTCTGCACCGCCGCGAGGCTCGCCCGGCTGATGCGCGTGCAGGTCGTCACTGATCATCAGCGGCGCCGCGAGCATCGCCCACATGCTGAACTGGCTGCGGAACTGGGTCGCTGACATGCCCTGGTCGGGGGCCAGGTAGTCGGGGTCGTTCCAGTGTCCAGGGCCAGCCGCCTGGGGCGCGGCCGCGTCCGCATCGATGTTGCGCAGCACGTCGGCGAACGGCACGTCCCCCGGGCAGGCCCACGTCGGTGTCCGTGCGCCAGCTGTTGCCGACCGTGGGGCCGAACGTATACGAGGAGAAGGCCGATTCCTCGAGCAGCGGCTTGCCTTCGCCGTACTGTTCGGGCTGCAGGAAGTCGCAGATCGACAGCAGCATCGGCCGGTGGCTCGAGTTCGCCTCGATCGCGGCGTGGAAGGAGGCGTAGGCGCTCGCCGGATTCGAGACCGTATTCGGCACCGCCGCAGAAGTCGACCTTGACCGCGTCAAAGCCCCACGCGGCAAACGTGTTGACATCCTGTTGGTAGTGGCCGTAGCTGCCCTCCCCCGCGCCGCCACAGCCGTTCGGCCCGGCATCGGTGTACAGGCCAACCCGAAATCCTGCCGCGTGCAGCGTGCGCGTCAGCCACGCGAGTCCGTGTGGCCACTGCCTGGGGCTGACCGTGATCTCCCCGTTGGACGCGCGCGTCCCGTGCCACCAGCCGACGTCGAGCCACACGTAGCGGTACCCGCGCCTGCTCGAGTCCCAGCGAGATCAGCTGGCTCGCCTGTTGCAGGATCGTCGCCTCGCTGTAGTTCCCGCCGAGAGCGAAGTAGGTATCCCAGCCCATGTAAGGGCGTCGCCGCGAGCGGCATGCGCCCCCGCGGCAGCTGCCGGCCCCGGCCGGCGAGCGCGAGGCTCAGCGTCGCGAGCAGCCCGAGGGCGAGCCGTCGCGGCGCGCGTGCCAGGACGCTAGCGGCGGCGCGCGCCATGGTCGGCTGCATGGCCGGAGGATGCGCTGATCGTCACGCGCTCGCGCGCGAGCTGCGCGTCGATCACGCCGATGACCGTCCCGCGGCACGTACAGGTAGGCGGTGAAGCGCCTGTACGAGGCGAGCAGGCGCCTCGCCGGCTGCCCCGACCGTGGCGCCACCGTCGCGCGCGCGCCCGCGCGCAGATGCGCGCGGGCGCTTGCGAGCGTCAGCGTCATGTGTCGCACGAGCAGCGCGCTCGCGCGCGGTCTGCGCGAGGCACGCGCCGCGACCGCCACCACGTGCCGGCCGCTGAGCGTCTCGACCGCCGTCGAGGCGCAGCGCGACCTGGCAGCCGCCGCTGGCGTACGGGGAGCACACGATCGGCACGCTCACGCTTGCCGCGCCTGAACGTGCGCCTGCCCACGCTCGTCTCGCCGGCGGATGCCGGCGCGCCGCCTACTGGGGATCGTCACGAACGCGCTCTTCGCGCGTCACGCTGCCGCCGCCGTCCGTGGCGGTCACCTGGCACTGCAGGTGGTGGCCGCTGTCCTGGCCTTTGGCCGTGTAGCGTCGACCCGTCGGTGCCGGGGATCGGGATCAGGTCGCGCAGCCACGCGTAGGTGAGCTGGACGACTTGCGCGCCGGCGGCCGTGCCCGGATGGCACGTCAGCCGCTGTCCCACCGCTGGGGTGCCCGTGATCGACGGGTGCGGGCGCGACGAGCGCGATCTGCGAGGAGACAGCTGTCGTGAACGCCACTTCGTCGCCCGTGCGCCGTGCCGCCGGGTTGGATGCGAGCACCCGGTAGTGATAGCTGTGTTGGGCGTCAGGCCGCCCATCTGCGCCGAGACTTCCTGGCGGGCGGCGACGTGCTGCGGCGCCGCTCGCGCAGGGGAGCGACTGCGTGTACGGGACCGCGCCGGCGCCGTATTCGAACGTGACACGCCCCGAGTACCGCCTCGTTCGGGTCGACGACGCCGCGAGTATGGCGCGTGGTCGAGCTCACCTGCGCCGGCTGAAGCGTCGTGACGGCGGGCACCGGCACGCGCCCCGTGAGCGCCCCACCGGACGCGTCGACGGCCATGCAGAAGCCGCTCGCGCAGGCACGAGACACCCGTCGAGTGGCTGCGAATCGCCGCTCGCCTGCGCGCTCCACGTCGGGACCGCCGCGCTCGCGTCGCCGCTCACGAGTGCCCTGCCGCTGCCATCCACGGCGACGCACAGCCCTGAAGGCGCGCACGAGACGCCCCGGAGGCGTTCATTGCCGTCGATCGGCGTGATCGTCCACGACGGCGCCGCTTCACCGGGGTCGCCGCTCGCCAGCGCCACGCCGCCTTCGCCGACGGCCACGCACGACGACGAGGAGGAGCAGGAGACGGCCAACAGGCCGCCCGCGCCGACCGTCTGTTCACCGCCAGGCCGCACGGCCGCCCGTCGGGTTGGTGCTCGAGACCACGGCGCCTTCCGCGTCCACCGCCGCACACAGGGAGGCCGAGGAGCACGACACCGCCGTCCAGTGGTGCTCTTCCCCGAATTCGGTCGGCGCCCAGCCGCCCGTTCCGGGGCTTGTGCTCGTCCACACCTCGCCCGTCTTCGTCGACGGCCACGCACAGCGAGGCGCTCGGGCAGGAGACGCCGGTCAGCACCGGTGCGCCTTTGAGCGCCGTGCGCGACCACGAGCCCGACCCGGGTGAGGAGCTCACGAACACGTCGCCGAGCTGGTCGACCGCCGCGCATGGTCCCGCGGGGGCGCACGAGACGGTGTTCAGCCCAGCTCCGCTGGCATCGATCGCGACGGCGTCCCACGAAGGGGTTGGCGAGGTTGGATCTGCACTGATGAACGCGTCGCCTTCGCGATCGACCGCCACGCACAGCCCTTCCGAGGGACACGAGACCGAGCTCAGGCTCCCGCCGAGCGGTATGCCGCGCGGTGAGGACCAGTTCACGGAGGCCGCGCCGGCGTTCGTCACCGGCACCGCCACCACCGCGAGCGTGGCCACTGCCAGCGCGCTCGACAGAGCCCTCCGGCAGGATCTGACCGTGTGCGGCCGAAAGCGTCCGATGAAGCGCACAACCCGGCGCGAGGCCGGGTGTTGCGGTTGCTGCACCGCGCTCAGGTTTCGATCGTGACGAGCGTGCCGATGGTCGTGTACGGCCACTCCTCTGCGGCCGCCGCCAGCGGCAGCTCCACGCAGCCCAGGCTCTGCGGCGTGCCGAACGACGAGCGATCGAAGTTGTGCAGCGCGTCGCCGCCGTTGAAGTAGCTGATCCATTTGATGCCCGGGTCTTCGTAGTGCGAGCCGTCGGGGTTGGTTCCGCTCATGGTGCCTTCGGGAATGTGCTCGAACACGGCGAACGTACCCAGTTCGGTTTCCGCGCCGGCGATACCCGTGTTGGCAGGCGATGACTCGACCGTGCGCCCGGCGCTCCACAGCGTCATCGTCTCCGGGACTTCACGGTGCACATACACGTAGCTGTAGGTTCGCTCAGGCGCTTGCCGGCGAGCACGTAGGAGAGCAGCGCCCGCCATACCGCCGGCCCGGGTTCGCCATCGACGGTCATGTTGTTTTCGTTCTCGAACTTCATCACCGCGCCCTTCGTGACCTCGCTCGCATTCGCCGGGACTCCACAGCGCCTGCAACTGATGTGGCGTGTTCCCGTAGCGCCAGCTGAAGCTGCCGCTCGGCGGGTCCACCGCGGCCTGCGCCTGCGCGCTCGGCGTGTGCGCCACGGGGGCGCCCGACGGTCGCCAGGCGACGGGCAGGTAGCCGGTCTCGGCTAGCAACTGCTGCAGGCGCAGCGTCGAGCCCGCCGGCACCGTCCATTCGATCTGCCGGGTGCTGCGCAGGCCGCCGCCCGGGCCGCCGATCACCGCGACGGTGCTCGGCAGTCGGATGCTCAGCTGGGAGCCGAGCGGGGCGCCGAAGCCCGAGGGTACGAACTCGAGCGTGTGGCTGTTCGTTTCGTGCCAGCTCCCGGGCGTGCTGGGTGAGAGCTGCGGTCTGCCCATCGCCCACGACTTCGCTGACCGGCTTCGAGAACGTCAGGTAGATCGGCGCCGTAGGAGAGACCTGGTCGCCGGCGGCGGGGATGCTCGCCAGCACGGGCGAGCTCGACGGCGGGAACCAGCTCACCTGCGTGGGCGAGCCCACCCGCTCCCACGGGCGCGGCGCCGCCGCGATCTCCGTTGCGCCGTCGCCGCCTGGCGTCCGAGCGAGACCGTCCGCTGCGGCTCGGCGCTGGACGTACGGCGGGTGAGGCCGTGCGGACCCCCGTAGTGCGACTTCGCTGACGGGTTCGCCGAAGCCGACGTTGACCGGCGAGCCGGCGGGCACGGTCATCCAGCGTTCGGTCACCTGGGCGAGCGGGGCGCGCAGCGTCAGTCGCACGGTGTGTTCGCTGCCGAGCGCCCAGCCGATCCAGCCAGGCCGCCGGACCGCCACGTCCACCGACACGCTGCTCGCCGGGAGTCAGACGTTGTCGCGGCGTCAGACGGCCGTTGTGGACCGTCATCGGCATGCTCCGACCGTTGGGCCCAAACGCCTCGATGTGCTCGATCTTCCCTCCCAGTGGCTGCACCGTCACGTGCGCGAGGGCCGTCGGATCGCTGGCCAGCGTTGCGCCCGAGAGCACGAGCGCCGCGATCGCGACGGCGACCAGCACGACCGCCGCACCTGCTGCCACGCCGAGCAGTGTGCGTCTCCAGCCATGTGCAATCGGTACGGCGCCGCCGTGAGCGGACCCAATCGCCATCGCTAAAGGATACGACGGCCCCGTGCGCGGTGACTCAGCCGGCTGACTACGATTGCAAGTCGTGAGGCGACGCTGGCAGTGCACGGACCGCTGGTTCGCCACCGCATCGATGGCGTGCCTGCTCGCGGGCGGCCTGTTTGCCGCATGCGCATCAGCCGCCGCCGGTGCCACGCCGTTCGCTGGCACGGCCCTCTGGATCACCCAAGTGCCCGCGTCGAGCACTCCCGAACAGATCGTGGCCGCGGCCGAGCAGGCCCGTGCGCGAACCGTGTTCGTGAAGGCGGCGGAAGGCTCGACGCCGGAACCGCAGTTCTCGGCCCCGCTGCTTGACGGGCTGCGCGCGGGCGGCGTGTCGGTGTGCGCGTGGACGTTCGTGTACGGCGAACAGCCGCTCGCCGAGGCCGCTGCCGCGCTCGCCGCCGTGCGCGCCGGCGCCCAGTGCCTGGTGGTCGACGCCGAGGGCCAGTACGACTGCCGCTACCGCGCGGCGCAGGAGTACGTGCGGGCGCTGCGCTCCGCGCTCGGGCGCAGCTTTCCCATCGGCCTGGCAGGCCAGGCGGAGGTGCTCGAGCACCCCACGTTCCCGTACTCGGTGTTCCTCGGTCCAGGCGGCTTTGACTTCGACATGCCGCAGCTGTACTGGCTCGAACTCGGGCTCAGCGTCGAAGCAGCCTACGCGGCGTCGCTTCCCGCGAACAGCATCTACGGGCGTCCGATCGTGCCCGTCGGACAGCTCTCCGGTGATCCCGCCGACAGTGAACTCGAGCGCTTTCGCGCGCTCGCCGGCGCGTATGGCTCAGACGGCGTCAGCTTCTTCGATCTCGATTCGGCCGCGCCCGCTGAGCTCGCCGCGCTGGCGTCGCCGCTCGCTGCGCTCGCCCGGCGCGCACTGCCGATGCCGACGCTCCACGCCGGCGCGGACGGCGATGAGATCGTGCGTGCCCAGGAGCTACTCGACGCGGCCGGCGCACGGCTGCCGGCCGGCGGCTACTTCGGAGCGCAGACCGCCCTTGCCCTCGGCGCCTTTCAGGCGCGACACCACCTTCCGGTGAGCGGCGTGCTCGGGCCGGCCACGTGGAGAGCGCTGCTGCGGGGGCATCCGCACGAACACTCGTGGGCAGAGGGTCCGCCGTACTGCCCCGGTCAGTAGCCGCACAACCGGTCACTCAGCTCGCGCAGCCTCAGCCGCGCCTCGGGGTCGCGCGCCTGCGGATGCGGCTCGGCCTCCCGCTGCCCGTTGAAGTACACGCCGCTCACGCCGTCCAACACGGGATCGGCGACCAGGCGCAACGTGGCACGCATCCCCGTCCTCCAGCGAGCTGACCGGTTCGATGCCTCCGGCGAGCACCATTTTGGTGGGCATGTAGGTGGCGGGGTGCAGGCAGGTCGCCGTGATCCCTTGCTCGTGGAGCTCCGCGGCCAGGTCGATCGTGAACATGATCTGCGCGAGCTTGCTCTGGCAGTAGGCCTGCACGCCGCTGTAGCCGTGCTCGAGCATCACGTCGTCGAAGTCGATCGGCGCCTGCCCGGCCGAGCTGACGTTCACGATGCGCGCCGGCGCCGAGCGCTCGAGCACCCCGCACGAGCATGCGCGTCAGCAGGTAGCCGGCGAGGTAGTTGACCGCAAAGCGCAGCTCGTAGCCGTCGCGGCTCTCCATACGCCGGTCATCGCCGGCGTCGGTCGTGCCGATGCCGGCGTTATTGACGAGCACGTCGAGTCGCTCGAGCTCGCCGGCGAGAGCCTGACCGAGCCCGCGCACCTCCTCCAGCGAGGAGAGGTCGGCGCGCAGCCAGCGCAGCCGCGTGTTTCCCGTGGCCTCTTCGATGCTCGCCAGCGTCTCGTGCCCCCGGCGCTCGTCGCGGCCGTGCAGGAGCACCGTCGCGCCCGCCGCGGCGAGCTCGGTGGCGAGCGCCCGCCCGAGACCGTCGGTGGCGCCGGTGACCAGAATCGTCTGCTCGTCGAGTGCCCGCACGGCGAACGAGTATGCCAAGCTGCCCAATCGGTTCGCACGGGCGGCGTCGGCTGCTGGCGCGCTGTCACGAAGGAGCACACGCGATGAACGCTGACGAAGACTGGCTACTGAGGTTCCTATCCGAGTTCGCTTCGATGTCCGAGCAGGCGCGCGACGCCGCCATCGACGCGCTGCCGCTCGAGCGCAGGGATGCCCTCTTGGCCCTCGCCGAGGCGAGGGCGGCGACCGCCGAGGCAGACCTGGTCGGCGCCCTGGACGCCGGTCATGGTGGCCTGGAAAGGCTCTACGAAGTGACCCAGCCGGCGGACCTGTTCGCGGTCATCAGCCTTGCGGCCAGGGACCGTCCGAACCTGCTGATCGAGGCTCTGTTCGCCGCGGTGGTCATCCATCGAGGGTGGGCCAAGGGCGAACCGGCCTCGATCGTGGCGCTCCGCGAACAGTGGATCTGGCACGTGCACGAGCAGATCAGCGCCCTGCAGGAGCAGGGCGAGAGCTAGGACGTGATCTCCACAGTCTCCTGAGGCGCGTGGGCTTCGAGCGTGGGGCTCGGCACGCTCGAGCGGGCGGGGAGCGCCGATGGACGTCCGCGCGTGTCCGGCACGAGGGCTCCGGCGAGCAGGCAGATGAACAGGAAGCCCGTCGCCATCGCGAACGTGTCGGTGAAGCCGGTGATCGTGGGCTCACCGTGGGCGACGTTGGCGGCGATGAACGTCGCCGACAGTTGGCCGCCGAGCGCGCCGCCGAGCGTGCGCATGACGGTGTTCATGCCGCTGGCCACGCCGGTCTGCTCCGGTGGCACGGCCTGCACGATCAGGTTGCCGAGCGCGGCGAACGCCAGGCCGATGCCCACGCCGAGCAGGCCGGCGGCGATCAGCAGCTGATACGGCTGGGCGTGCGCGAGCCACAGCAGCGCAAATGACGCGGTCGTGAACGCTGTCCCCGCCAGCAGCGCGGCGCGCGAGCCGAAGGCCGCGGAGATGCGTCCCGCGAACATTCCCAGCACCGTCATCCAGACCGTCGCCGGCAGCAGGTACAGGCCGGATACCACCACCGAGGCGCCGAAGCCGAAACCGGTGCTCTTGGGCAGCTGCGCGAACTGGGGAAAGACGATGAACGAGGCGTACATGCCGGCGCCCAGCAGGAAGGCCGACAGGTTGGTCGTCCACACGCCGCGGATGCGCATCATCGTCATGTCCACCAGGGGGTTCTCGCTGCGCACCTCCACCGCCACCCATGCCGCTGAGACGAGGAGCCCGAGGGCGATCAGGCCGAGTGCCTTCGGCGACCCCCAGCCCCAGGTGGTGGTCTCGCTGACCCCGAGCAGCACGGTCGAGATGCCGATCGTCATGAGCAGGGCGGCCAGCCAGTTGATACGCCCGGGCACGCGGATCGGGGACTCGGGGATGAAGCGCCACGTGGCCACCGCTGCGAGCAGCGTCGCCACCAGCGGCAGCCAGAACAGCCAGTGATAGCTGAGGTGCTCGACGATCACGCCCGAGAGCACGATGCCGATGCCTGCGCCGACGCCGAGGATCGCCGAGAGCAGGCCGATGCTGCCGGCGACCTTCTCGCGCGGGAACTCGTCGCGCACGATGCCGAAGGAGAGCGGGAAGATGCCGCCGCTGGCGCCCTGGATGAAGCGCGCGACGATCAGCACCGCCAGCGAGTTGGCAACCGCGGCCAGGAGCGTGCCCGCGGACGAGGATCAACAGCGTTATCAGCAGCAGCCGCTCCTTGCCGTACATGTCGCCGAGGCGGCCGATGATCGCCGTGCCGACCGACGCGGACAGCAGATAGGCGGTCAGCAGCCATGTGATGCCCGTCTCGGTCGTGTGCAGTGCGTGCTGGATCGTCGGCAGCGCCGGAACGACCGAGGAGCTGAGCATCGCGTACGCGCGCCGCCCGATGACAGCACCACCAGGATCAGCGTGGGGCTGGTGCGCCTTGCGCCGGTGGAGGTCATGCCCCGAACCGCAAGCCGTCGATCAGCAGCCCCAGCACGCGCTTGGCGTGGCTCGCCCATTTCTCGTCCTCGGGCATCGCCCACACGGCGCTCATCGCCCGCAGCACGTCCTCGCTGCGCACGTCCGCCCGGATCGTGCCGGTAGCGCGCCCCGCCTCGAGGAACCGGCCGATGGTCGCGAGCAGGCGCTCACGCGTGCTCGGGAGTAGGTCGGACTGCGCCTCGGCGATCGACTTCAGGGCGCCCGAGAGCCCGCGCTTGCGCGTCGCGTAGCTGACGAAGCGATCCATCCAGCGCGCGAGGGCGTCGTCCGGGGCGGCGGTGGCGAGCAGGTGCTCGGCGGCGCCACAGAGGCGGTCGACCTCGTCGCGGTAGACGGCCTCGATCAGCGCGTCGCGTGTGGGAAAGTGCCGGTAGAGGGTTGCGATCCCAACCCCTGCGGCGCGTGCAATCGCCTCCAGTGGGACCTCCGAGCCCGCGGCCGCGAACTGCTCGCCCGCCGCGCGCAGCAGCCGCTCGCGGTTGCGACGGGCATCCGAGCGCATCGAGATCGTGAGGTCGGGGGCCGCCATCGCACGACCGTAGCAAAAACGGAGGGCCCCTCCGAATTTTTGGCGGCGACGCGATCTGCCGCGCCGCCGCACGCGTTCTTCGGGGCGCGACTACCCTCCTACGATGGCTGGCCGCGAGATCTCGATCGGCTGGGCACGCGGTGACGAGGACGTGGCGGGCGCGTTCGCGCTACGCGAACGGGTGTTCCACGGCGAGCAGGGCGTACCGCGCGAGGAGGAGTTCGACGGGCGCGACGAGCAGGCGCTGCACGTCGTCGCTCTGGCGGCAGACGGCCGGCATGTGCTCGGCACGCTGCGCCTGCTGGTGGAGGGGGAGCGCGCGAAGATCGGCCGCGTGGCGGTCGAGCGCGAGTGGCGACGGCGCGGCATCGCCTCGCGGATGCTCGAGCTCGCGCTGGCGGGTGCGCGCGAGCACGGGTGCACGCAGGTGCGGCTCGCGGCGCAGCTCGCGGCGACCGAGCTCTACAGTCGCGCGGGCTTCACCGTGGAATCCCAGGAGTTCGAGGACGCGGGCATCCTGCACGTGTGGATGGGGCTGTCGCTGGCGCCCGGGGCCCAGCCGGGTGCCGGGGCACGGCTCGCTGACTCTGGGCCGGAGCAGACCGGCACCCGCTGCGGGCAGAGTTGACCGGCCCCCTCACACACACGCGTGGGAGCCGGCTCCGGCCCGCACCGGCTCAGACAGGCGTGGGAGCGGGCGTGGGAGCCGGCTCCGCTTCGCCCAGCGGCACGCCGGCCGCCGCGTAGGCGTCGGCCGCGTCGAGCGTCTCGGTCTTGAGCAGCGCCTGGGCGAGAGCCTCGAGCTGGTCGCGGTGTTCTTCGAGCAGTCGCGTGACCTCGCCGTGGGCGTTTTCGACGAGCGTGTGCACCTCGTGGTCGACGGTGCGCTGGGTCTCCTGTGAGGTCTCGCTGGCGC
The DNA here is from genome assembly GCA_963810735.1 of uncultured Solirubrobacteraceae bacterium. Classification (GTDB taxonomy): domain Bacteria; phylum Actinomycetota; class Thermoleophilia; order Solirubrobacterales; family Solirubrobacteraceae; genus Palsa-744. Next base: position 430,086 of record CAWEOR010000005.1, on the reverse strand, counting down.
CCGGCAGGAACGGGCCCTCGCTTTCGGAGGGCAGGACGGTGATCGGTCCGATCGTCTCGCTCATGCCCCAGCGGCCGACCATCTGGCGCGCGATCTGGGTGAGCTGTTGGATGTCTGACTCGGCGCCGGTGGTGATTTTGCCGAACACGACCTCCTCGGCGACGCGCCCGCCGAGGGCGACGCGGATCTTCGCCTGCAGCTCTTCGAGCGAATACGACACGCGGTCGGAGTCGGGGGTCGAGAGCGTGACGCCGAGCGCCATGCCGCGCGGGATGATCGAGACCTTGCGCACGGGGTCGGCGCCGGGCGTGAGCATCCCGACAAGCGCGTGGCCGGACTCGTGGTAGGCGGTGCGCTCGCGGTCGGCGGGTTCGAGCACGAGGCCGCGCGGGGCGCCGAGCATGATCTTCTCGAGCGAGTCGGTGAGGTCCGACATCTGCACCTTCTTGTGTTCGCGGCGGGCGGCGAGCAGCGCGGCCTCGTTCGTCAGGTTGGCGATGTCGGCGCCGACCATGCCAGGCATGGAGGCGGCGAGCGCGTCGAGGTCGACGTCGTCGTCGAGTGGGATCGAGCGCGTGTGGACCTTGAGGATTTCGACGCGTCCTTTGCGGTCGGGGGCCTGCACGGTGACGCGCCGGTCGAAGCGCCCGGCGCGCAGCAGCGCGGGGTCGAGCACGTCGGGGCGGTTGGTCGCGGCGAGCACGATCACCGCCTGCGAGGATTCGAAGCCGTCGATTTCGGTGAGGATCTGATCGAGCGTCTGCTCGCGCTCGTCGTTGGCGCCGGTGACCGACACCTGGCCCTGGCGCGAGCGCCCGATCGCGTCGAGCTCGTCGATGAAGATGATCGACGGCTCGGCTTCCTTGGCCTTGGCGAACAGGTCGCGCACGCGCGCGGCGCCGACGCCGACGATCGCCTCGATGAACTCGGAGGCGGAGATCGAGAAGAACGCGGCGTGCGCCTCGCCGGCGACGGCGCGCGCGAGCAGCGTCTTGCCCGTGCCGGGCGCGCCCGACAGCAGCACGCCATGGGGCATGCGCCCGCCGAGGCTGCCGTAGCGCTCGGGGTTGCGCAGGAAGTCGACGATTTCCGACAATTCCGCCTTGGCCTCGTCGATGCCGGCTACGTCAGCGAACGTGACGCGGATGCTCGCGGGGTCCACCCGGCGCGCCTGCGATTTGCCGAAGCCGCCGAGCGCACCCATGCCGCCGGCGTTTTTGGCGGCGCGTTTGTAGATGAGCACGAACAGGCCGACGATCAGCAGCGTGGGACCGAAGCCGAGCAGGATCTCGGCGAGCAGCGACTCGCTGGTGGTCGTCGATTCGGCCTTGATCTGCACGCCCTTTTCCTGGAGCAGCGCGGACAGCTGATTTCCGTTCCAGAAGGTCGGCACCTCGGTGGCGAACTCCTTCGTCGGCGTGGCCTTCTGATCGCTTTCGGGATAGCGGAGCTTCTCCTTGAACTTGCCCTGCACGGTGTCGCCCTTGGAGGAGATCGCTTCGACCTGGTCGTGCTTGACGCGTTCCAGGAAATAGGGGCTGAAAGGCACGGTCACGCGCTGTTCGCCGGTCGAGGGCTGGAACAGCAGAACGGACAGCCAGTTGAGCGCGATCAGCGCCAGCACGAAGATCCAGAAGCCGCGCATGCGATGCGGCGGCGGCGCGGGGTTTGCGTGTTCGGGCATGCCACGCCCGTCGGGTGCCGGCGCGACCGACCAGCCGCGCTTGTCCCGCGGCAGCTGGGGATGGGTCTCCGAGCGTCCGCTGTTTACGCCGCTCTCGCCAGTGCCTGATTCGTCGCCCACGCGGCCCATGCTACGCCTCAACGCCGGTCCGCCGGAGCCTCAACGCCTGCCCGCCGGAGCGCGCGCCGCTGGGTGGGGATCGCTCGCCGCGACCCCCGCGCGAGCTCGTGCCGCGGGGCTCCGCAGTGTAAACCCCATAGGCGCGAGCGCCGCCTGCGAGCTGTGTGAGCGAGGCTGGCCCTAGGATCCTTGGCAACGATCCAAGGAGAGACCCGAGTGTTCGAGAACGTGCTCGTGGGCGTGGATGGCCGCAGCTACGGACGGGATGCGATCACCCTCGCCTCGCAACTGACGGCCACGGACGGAAGGCTGACGCTCGCCCACGTGCGCGCCGGGGAGCTGCACCCCCTGCACGCCGTCACCCCCGGCCTGCTCCAGGAGGAGCACGACGCGTCGGTGCAGCTGCTCGAGCGCGAGCGCGCGGACACGCACGTCGAGGCCGAGCTGGAGAGCGTGGTGGCCGGCAGCCCGGGCGCCGGCCTGCACCGCCAGGCGGAGGAGCTCGGGGCCGACCTGCTGGTCGTCGGCTCGAGCGCTCGCAGCGCGTTTGGCCGGGTGATGCTCGGCGACGACACGCGCGCCGCGCTGAACGGCGCGCCGTGCGCGGTCGCCGTGGCCGCGCACGACTACAGCACGCACCCCAGTCCGGTGGCTCGCGTCGGCGTCGCCTACAACGACTCTCCCGAGAGCAGGCACGCGCTGGCGGTGGCCGTGGAGGTCGCGGCGCCGACGCGAGCGACGGTCACAGCGCTCGAAGTGGTCTCGATGCCGAGCTACGCGTACAGCGGTGTGGTGTCGCCGGCGATCGGCGACACCATCGACACGATGCTGGCCGAGGCGAAGAAGCGTGTGGGCCGACTGCCGGGCGTGGAGGGTCGCGCCGTCTACGGCCTTCCCGGCGAGGAGCTGGCGGCGTTCAGCAAGGACGTGGACCTGCTGGTCGTCGGCTCCCGCGGCTACGGACCGGTCAAGCGGCTCGTGCTCGGCAGCACCTCCGACTTCCTGGAGCGCCACGCTCGCTGCTCGCTGCTGGTGCTGCCCCGCCTGGCCGGCGATCCCGAGGACGGCGCCGGCGCATAGAAAACGGGGGGCCCTCCTGGAGGGCCCCCCGCCTTCGCTCACCGGGACCGGCGCGTTGCCGGCCGCGGCGTCAGTGCGTCTACCAGTTGATCGGGGCCGGCGGCGAAGCGGTCATTTCGACCGTGTTCCCCGGTCCCGACGTCTCGGCCGAGATCAGTGGCCCGTATAGCCCGCAGCCGCCGAATTCCGGCACGGTGACTTCAGCCTTGAAGGCGAAGTTCCCCGTCGACAACGCGTTCGTGGGCTCGCGGATGCTCAACGGCAGCGCGATCGGCGTGACCGTCTTGCAACCGATCGGGACCGGGTAGATCCCGACTTTGATGCCCTTGACTTCCTCGTTCGCCGCGCCTTCGGCGCTCTCGAACACTTCACTGCCGTTTTCGCTGAACCCGAAGGTCCCCGTCGCCGGGCCCGTCGGCGTCAAACCCCCGCTGATCGTCACCGGGACCAGCCCAATCCAGAACGTCTGGTTGATCGGCGGGATGTTCAGCGTGGCCGTCAACGCTCCCGTGGTCGCGTTCGCGGTCGAGCTGATCGTGGCGCCCGAGGGGACTTCCTCGGAGATGCCCGACTTCTTCTCGGTCACCTTCCCCGTCAGCGACCATTCGTTGAGTTTCACGATCAGGTCACCGACCTCCGGCGTCAGACGCGCGTTCGCGGGCAGCGCGTCGCCCGCTACGTGCTCACCGCAGGTGCTCGGCGCCTTCTTGCCCGCCACTCGTTCTTCGATCCACTTGAGCGCCGTCGAAGCCGCCATCCCCGCGGTGAACAGGTGCTCGCCGTCGTAGAGCTGGAAGTCGTCCGTGACCCCCAGTTTGCACCAGTCGTAGTGCAGGTTCACGTCCTGGGCGACAGGCACGAGCTCGTCTTCCAAGCCGTGGTAGTGGTACACGGGTGTGGGAACGGCTTTGTTGTCGAGCGACGATTCTTCGAGCACCTTCTTGAACGTCGGTTCTGATTTTTCGAGTTCTTCCAGCGACTTGTGTTCGGTGGTGAATTCCTGGAAGCTCGCGCCGTTGAGCGTCGTCAGCAGTTCGGTCACGCACTCGCTCAGGGCCTCGCCCACCGCCTTTTCACCGGCCGCCGTCAGCGTGCCGAGTTTGAGTTCGGGATACGCCGCCTCCAGGCCGATGGCTGAGATGATCCCCAGGCCCGAGCCGACGGACGCGCCGCTGAAGGCGCCGAATTCGGCCAGGTTCGCAGGCACGCCGCCGGCGGCGATGCCGGACAGCTTCACGCTCGGCGCGTAGCTCGCCTGGAGCTCGCCGGCCCAACCGACTGCCTGTCCGCCCTGCGAGTAGCCCCACGCGTAGGTCGGGTCGCTTTCCGTCAGACCCGCGCCCGGGAGCTGGCGCGCCGCGCGCACGATGTCGAGCACAGCCTGGCCCTCGGCCTTGCCGGCCGTGTAGGTCGGGATCGCGCCGTTTGTGTAGCCCTGGTAGTCGGTGACGTCGACGGCGTAGCCCGCCTTCAGGGCCTCGATGATTTCACCGCCCGCATACTCGCTGCCGGTGATCATCTGCTTCGATGGGGCGCACTTGGAGGCGATCCCCTGTGTGCCGATGCCGATCGTGACCACCGGTCGCGATCCCTTGCCGCTCCACTTGGCCGTCGGCACGATCACAGTGCCCGTGACGAAGTCCGCTTCGCCGCGTTGCGCGGTCGACTGGTAGAGCACCGTCCACGCCTTGTTGGCGGGAAGCGACACCTTGAGGTCGATCGTCGCCGGGCGATACCAGACAAGTTCACCGGCTGTGCCGGTCGGCGTCGTGCTGGGCGGCGTGTAGAACGCTTCACCTGCTGGCCCTTCCACCGGCGCCGCTGAGGCCGACGAGACCATCGCCAGCGCGAGCACCGCTGCGAGCGCGAGGACACCCCGCGCAATTCCCCTGAAACTTGACACTGCGAGCCCCTCTCCTTGGTTTGTAGCACTGTCATGCCTGTTTGGCCGGCGAAAATGTAGCACGCTGTATTCTCTTTGTACAGACGGTCGCTCGAGTCTCAATCAAACGCCCAAATCGCCCGCTCCGGCTATCGTTGAGCGGGCGAGAATGTCATCTGTGGAGTCCTCCGTCGCCGCGAGCGCAGGTCCGGGACCGCGGCGCTACCGCGGCCTGAGCGTCGCCGAGCGCAAGGAACAGCGTCGCGAGCGGCTGCTGGCGGCCGGTCTCGAGCTGTTCGGGACGAAGGGCTATGCCGGCAGCTCCATTCGCGCGATCAGCGCCGCGGCGTCGCTGAACTCGCGCTACTTCTACGAGTCGTTCACGAGCAGGGAGGAACTGCTCTTCCACGTCTACCAGGGCGCGGTTGGGACGTGGCGACAGCGATCATCGAGGCGACCGCGGAGGTGCAGACGGTCGAAGAGCAGTCGCGCGAGGGTCTCAGGGCCTCGTGGGCGGTGCTCACCGACGACTTGCGCAAGGCACGTGTGATCGTGCTCGAGGTCGTCGGCGTGAGCGCGCGCCTGGAACGGGTGCGCCGCGAGAACCGCCACGCGATGGCCGACATCCTGATGCGCAACGCGCTCTCGCTCGTCGATCAGGACGTGCAGCTGACGATGGACCCGGTGCTGACGGCCGCGCGCGATGATCGGCGCCTCGATGGAGATCCTCGTCGACTGGATCAACGGCGACGTGGACGCCACGCAGGGAGGAGATCGTCGAGCATCTCACCAAGATGTACACGGCGGTGGCCGAGGCTCGGTGATCGCCCGCGTAGCCGGGCGCCTCGCCGCACACATGCCGAGACGCCAGCTCGGATCTGACTCACTCCCCCGCCTGGGGGTATAGCGTCCACTGTGATGGGAGTTAAGGGAGACCCTCACCGGGGAGGTGGGTTCGTCGCGCGGGAGATGACCGTCCGGTTCGGCGGCATCACCGCGCTCGACGGCAGTCTCGCTCGAGCTGGCGGCCGGCGAGGTGCTCGGCGTCATCGGGCCCAACGGCGCCGGCAAGACGACGCTGTTCAACGTGATCTGCGGATTCGTGCGAGCCGAGCTCGGGAGCAATGGAATGGCAGGGTCAGCCGCTGACGAAGGTACGCACCAACCGTCTCGCCGAGCTGGGGATCGCGCGCACGCTGCAGGGCGTGGGCCTGTTCGCCGGGCTGAGCGTGCTCGAGAACGTGATGGCCGGCGCGCAGCGCTTCCGGCGCGCCGGCGTGGCGAGCGCGCTGCTCGGCCTGCCGCGCTCGGATCGCGACGAGCGCGCGTTGCGCGAGCGCGCCCTCGCAATGCTCGCGCGAGTTCGGCTGCGAGGACGTCGCGCAGCGCATGCCCGCGACGCTCCCCTATCCGGTGCAGAAGCGCGTGGCGCTGGCTCGCGCGCTCGCCGCCGAACCCGACCTGCTGCTGCTCGACGAGCCCGCCGGCGGCCTCGGCGCCGATGACGTGGAGGAGCTCGGCGAGCGCATCCGCGCGCTGCGCGGCTCGATGTCGGTGATGCTGGTCGAGCACCGCGTGGATCTGGTGATGTCCGCCTGCGACCGCGTCGTGGTCCTCGACTTCGGGCGCGTGATCGCGCAGGGCGAGCCGGCTGCGGTGGCCCGCGACCCGCGCGTGCTCGAGGCCTATCTGGTCGCGAGGCGGCCGCGGACGGCGCCGATGTGCCCGCCATCGCCCGACACCGGGGCCCACGGAGCCCAGGCCGCGAACGCCGGCACGGAGGATGCGTGAGCACTCAGGCTGCGCTCGAGACAGAGGAGCTGAGCACCGACTACGGGCCTGTTCGCGCCGTCGACGGCGTCACGCTGGCCGTCAACGAGGGCAGCATCACGGCGGTGCTCGGCGCCAACGGCGCCGGCAAGACCTCGCTGCTGCGCACGATCGCCGGGCTGCAGCCGGCGAGCGCGGGGCGCGTACGCCTCGCCGGTCAGGACATCCTCGGCGTTGCGGTCGAGGACCTCGTCAGGCGCGGTCTCGCCCAGGTCCCCGAGGGACGAGGCGTGATCACCGAGCTCACCACCGAGGAGAACCTGCGCCTGGGCGGGCTGTGGCGGGGGGCCGACGGAGCGGACCTCGAGGAGATGTACGAGCTGTTCCCGCCGCTGCGCGAGCGGCGCATGCAGGCTCGCCGGCTCGCTCTCGGGCGGCGAGCGCCAGATGCTCTCGATCGGCCGCGCGCTGATGGCCAGGCCGCGGGTGCTGCTGCTCGACGAGCCCTCGCTCGGGCTCGCGCCGATCGTCAGCGCGCAGATCATGCAGCTGATTCGCGGGCTCGCCACCGAGCGCGGCCTGGCGGTCCTGCTGGTCGAGCAGAACGCGCGCAGCGCACTGTCGATCGCCGACCGCGGCGATCGTGCTCAACCTCGGCCGCGTGGTCGCTGACGACAGCGCCGGCGCGCTCGCCGCCGACGAGGACCTCCGCCACGCCTACCTGGGGCTCTGAACGATGACGAGCTTCATCGACCTCACGCTCAACGGGATCTCCACCGGCGCGATGTACGCGGCCGTCGGGCTCGCGCTCGTGATGATCTGGAGGGCGACGCGGATCGTCAACTTCGCCCAGGGCGGCGATGCTGATGATCACCACCTTCATCGCCTCCAGACGTGATCGCCTCGAGCGGCTCCTACTGGCTGGGCTTCGCCGTCGCGCTCGCGTCCGGGCTGGTGCTCGGCGCGATCGTCGAGCGCGTCGCTGATCCGCCGCGTCGAGGGCGGCCCGCCGCTGAACGCGGTGATCGTCCCGCTCGGCCTGTTGATCCTGCTGGAAGCCATCGCCGGGATGATCTGGGGGAACACGCCGAACTCGTTCCCGCCCGCGTTCACCATCCGCGGCTACGAGGTCGGCGGCACGCGCCTGCTGTTCTCGCCCAACGACACCTTCATCGTGCTCGTGGTGATCGGCGTGGCGCTCGCCCTGGCCGCCCTGTTCCGCTACACCGCGCTCGGCCTGCGGATGCGCGCCTCCGCCCTCGCTCCCGAGGTCGCGCGCATGCTCGGCGTACGCGTGGGGCGCATGTTCACGCTCGGCTGGGCGCTCGCCGCGTTCGTCGGCTCGCTCGCCGGGGTGCTGGTCGCCCCGTCGGTGTTCGTCGGGCCCAACCAGTTCGACCCGATCCTCATCTTCGGCTTCACCGCGGCCGTGATCGGGGGCCTCGACAGCCCCGCCGGCGCGGTCGTCGGCGGGATCATCCTCGGCCTCGTGCTCTCCTACGTCTCCGGCTACGAGGGCGCCTCGATGGTGACGCTCGCGGCGCTCGTCGTGCTCGATCGCGGTTCTGATGGTGCGCCCCGGAGGTCTGTTCTCGACGACGCAAAGAGCGCCGCGTATGAGCACGCATGCCGGCGCTGAGCCGCGCATGCAGCCCCCGCGTGCGTCTGCCGAGCGCGACGCTCGCTCGCTCGCTCGGCCTGGTGCTGCTCGCGGGCGTGGCGCTGTTCATCCCAGCGAGCTGCTGAGTCCGTCCGACAACGAAGAGCTCGCGCGCGGCTGCTACTACTTCGCGGCGCTCGCCGGCCTGACGATGCTGACGGGTCTGAGCGGACAGATCTCGCTCGGGCATGGCGCGCTGATGGCGGTCGGCGCGTACACGGTGGCCCTGCTGGTGGGCAACGAGCACTGGGCGCTCGTGCCCGCGCTCGCGGCCGCGGTCGGCGTCACCGCTGCCGTGGGTGTGCTGGTCGGCGCCGCCGCCTCGCGCCTGCGCGGGCCCTATCTCGCGGGCGCGACGCTCGCCTTCGCGATCGGCCTGCCCGCGCTCGCGGAAAAGTACTCGGGCACTTTCGGCGGCGCCAACGGGCTCGTGATCAACCCGCCGACGCGTGCCCTCGTGGCTGGGCCAGAGCTTCCCGCTTGAGCGCTGGGAGGCATGGATCGCCGGGATCGGCGCGCTGGTGGTGGTGTTCGTCGATGAACAACCTCGTGCGCAGCGGGATCGGGCGCTCGCTTCCGCGCGGTGCGCGACGACGAGATGGCGGCGTCCCTGTGCGGCCTGCACGTGGGGCGCGCGCAGACGCTCGCGTTCGTCGTCAGCGCCGGCTGCGCCGGGCTCGGCGGGGGCCTGCTCACGGTCGTGCTGCAGCTCGCCGCCCCAGGCGCCTTCGAGTTGGCCTGTCGCTTTCGCTGCTGACGGCGGTCGTGCTCGGCGGGCTAGGCTCGCAGCTCGGCGCGATCTGGGGCGCCGCCGTGCTCGTGCTGCTACCCGGCTGGACGAACGACATCGCGCACTCGTTCTCGCTGTCCACGCAGGTGTCCGCGAACCTCCCGCTCGCGATCTACGGCATCGGTCTGATCGTCGCGATGCTCGTCTGGCCGAGCGGCATTCAGGGCGCGCTGCGCAGGATCATCGCCGTCGCGCGTCGAAGCCCGGCGCGCGGAGGCTAGCCCACGGCGAGGCGTTGGCGCGGACCGACGCACAGAGAACTTGAAAAGGCCAACACCAGGATCACGACGAGGAGGAACTCATGAGAGCACATAGATTCAAAGCCAGGGCGGTGGGGATCGCGTGCGCGGCGATCGCCGCGGTGGCCATCGCCGGATGCGGCTCGAGCAGCAGCAGCAGCGCTCCCGGGGTCACGTCCGACAGCATCACGTTCGGCACCCATCAGCCGCTCACCGGCCCGGCAGCTCCCGGCTACAGCGAGATCGCACCGGCGTCGCAGGCGTTCTTCGACTATCTCAACGCCCAGGGCGGGATCTATGGCCGCAAGATCCATCTGATCGATCAAGAACGACGAATACAACCCGACGCAGACCGTCAACGTCACGCACGAACTCGTGCTGAACGACAACGTGTTCGGGATCTTCGAGGGCCTCGGCACGCCCACCCACACGAAGGTCGTCGGCTTCCTCAACAGCTAGAAAGTCCCCGACATGTTCGTGGCGTCCGGGTGCCCGTGCTGGGACAACGGCACGGCGCAACCGTACACGTTCGGGTGGCAGCCGAACTACACGATCGAGGGCAAGATCCTCGGGCAGTACATCAAGGAACACTTCCCGGGCAAGAAGGTCGGCGTGTTCTACCAGGACGACGACTTCGGCAAGGGTGGCCTGACCGGGCATCAAGCTCGAGGTCCCGGGGAGCCAGCATCGTCTCCGCCGCAGCCCTACCAGCCCGGCAGCACGAACGTCGCACCGCAGATCTCGGCGATCAAGGCCGCGGGCGCGGAAGTGATGGTCGACTTCACCGTGCCGATCTACACCGCGCTCGGGCAGCTCACGTCGTTCACGCTCGGCTACAAACCGCAGCTGGTGGTCTCCAACGTGGGCATCGACCCGACCACGGTCGGCGGCCTGCTGAAGACGTTCTCCAAAGGCAAGGCCGGGAACGGAACTGATCGAAGGAGCGGTCACCGACGGCTACCTGCCGTCCCCGACGGACAATCGAACCCGTGGATCCAGCTGTTCAGGAAAGTCCATGCCCAGTACGACGCCAGCGCGCCGTTCGACGGCAACGTCGAGTACGGCATGGCAAACGCGTACACGCTCGCGCAGGCGCTGCAGATGGCGGGCAAGAACCTCACCCGCGAAGAGCTGATCAACGCTGTCAACGAAAAGGGCGCGCAGCTGAGCGGGTCCGGGGCTCGTGCCCTACCGCTACTCCAAGACCCAGCACGGCGGCTACGCCGGCGTCGAGATGGGTCAGATGCGAAACGGCAAGATCGTGCTGTTCGGGGGTCCGCTGATGACCGAACCGACGTCGAGCTCGCCGATCACCCCGTACACCGGGCAGCAGCCGGCTCCGCCCGGCGAGCGGGGTCTCGGTGCCGTAGCGACGTAGAGACGTAGGGAAGTGGAAACGTAGAGATATAGAGATGTGGAGACGCAGGGAAGTAGAGAAGTAGAGAAGTAGAGACGTACAGATGTACACGGGCTCGCAGGCCGTCGCCGACCGCGGCGGCCTGCAGCTCGATCGGTCCGTGGGTCGACTCGGCCTGTGGCTCGATCGCTCCGTGGGTCAGCTCGGCCTGTGGGTCGGCTCGGCATGTGGCTCGATCCGCCCCGCGGCTCGACCGTGCCGGCTCACGAAGACCGGCCGAGCGCCGCTACGCCTGGGGCAGGACGCCCGGATGATCGTGTTCGTAGGCGATGCGGCCTTCGATCGCGTGGATGCTTCCTTCGAGCTGCGCAAACGGGCGGCCCGGCCCCGCGGGGCGGTGGAAGGGATGGGCGCGCGCCAGCGCGAGCCGTCGTCTCGCGCTCGCCAGCAGCCGCGCCAGCGAGAGCCGTTCGGAAGGCAGGGCTTCGCTCGCGCCGTCGAGCACCGGCTGTGTGATCTTCCTGCCGTCGCGCAGCAGGATCGTCGCTGTGATCGCCGCCATGGAAGAACTGTCCGTCGTAGACGACGATGAACACGTGCTGGGGGCCGGCGGGCGCAGCGTGCGCACGTCGCGGGGGGTTGCCGAGCGTCACCGACACGACGTCCGCGTCCGCGCGGCCGGTGATGATCGTGCGACCGGGCAGCGTGCGACGCTCGATCTGCGGGCTGGCGTGAGCATCGTGCTCTCGGCGCGGGAGTCCTTCTTCGTTGCTCAGCTCTGGCTGATCGAATTCGACGGGCTCGTGCGCCCCAGGCCGCGAGCTCGACGCCGGCCGGCGATGCAGCGAGCAGCTCGCGCGTCGTTGCTGCCGTAAGCCTTCGGGGCCCGGTAGTTGATCGCCCCATCGGTTCCCGATCGATGTACGCGAGCCGGCCCGTCGAGGATGCGTCCGTAGGCAGCTTGCCCTCGCGCCGTGGCCGCCGTGCCCCAAGGGGCGCCGCCCATCCGGGTCGGGCGCGTGCGCCTGCGGGACCGCGAGCGTCTACGGGCACGCTGGTAGCGTCCGAGGCGGCGCTCGGCACGAGCGTCCGCGCGCCCTCTTGGACTCGGAGACCCGCAGACGCGCGCGTCCCAGTAGCGCCCCGGCAGCACGAGCAGGAACGCGTGGTTGGCGTCGGTGCGGATCGGGCGTGGATCGCCGGCTCCCAGCAGCACCGCGTCGCGGGCGGCACTCGGTAGCGTCCCCGCGACGACCGTGCGGGCCGGCTTCGGTGTCGTAGGCGAAGGGGTGTTCGGTGAAGCCCTCGACCTGCGACCACCGGGGCGCCGGTGAGCCAGGTAGCTCGGTTCGTTGCAGCCGCCGATGCCGGCGCCTTCTTCGCCGGCGCTCAACGGCAGGGCGCCTTGCCGGACGCTCCTGGAAGAGCTTGCCGTCGTCCACGACGCCCGACCTGGATGCACACGAACCGCGGTGTCGCCGATGGCCCCCGAACCGCGCGCGGGGGTTGGGCACGCCCTGCCAGCTTCGCAGCGCCCACTCGGGCCCACCTGCAGGGTCCGGGCGCATGCAGCGTCTCGCGCGACGGTGCTCTTCAGCGGGATCTCGAACGGCGGGGCAGCGTTCGGCCTGGCCGGCGCGGGCGGTTGCGGTAGGCGGGCACCGGCGCTTGCGCGAGTCGGCGTGTTGGCGCGATAGCCGAGCAGGCCGGCCGAAGCGCCCGATAGGTGATCATGGCTCCGTCTGCGTAGCGCGCGCGTTGAGCGTGAGCGAGCGGGGATCGACGTGCCCGTCGAGCACGGCCATGAAGACTCCGCCGTGCGCGGTCGATGGCGACGCGTCCGTGAGCCGCCCGAAGCCGCTCAGCGTCGAGGCGCTCGACACGCGCGGCGCGGCGATGCCGTACACGATCGTGCGGGCCGGCGAGTTGTTCCCCCATGGGTACGGCGCGGCGTCTTGCTGCTGCCGGGCACGAACCGGCGCATCTGCACGAACAGCGGGCTGGCTGCCGCAGGCGGCCGCACACCTCGGGGGTCAGGGGCAGGCGACCACGTGGCTCGGTTCGCTCGTGGCTGGGCTCGCGGCGTGGCCTGGGCGCAGTCCTCGTCGGGGAACGCACTCGGGTTCGAGGTCGGCTTCGCCGCTCACCTGCCCACGGTCGAGCCGCCGCCTCGGGGTCCGGGGTCTTCGAACGCCCCGGACTGCGGCGAGCGCGAGCGAGCGGCCGCGGCCGTCGCGCGTCGACGATCACGACGCGCGGGCGTACTTCTTCCACGTAGCCCGCGATACACGGTGATGAAGCTTCCCTGCGGACCCAGGCTTCAGACGGCGCGCGGGCCTGCCGGTGCCGTAGGCGGTGACCGATCGCGCCCCGCCGCCGGCCAGGCCCGTTGACGATCGTGCGCGCTTCGCCGGGCGTGGTGCCGACGAAGTCCTTGCGCGCCAGCCAGCATGCGGCCCGTCACCGCTAGTCGATGCCGCAGCTGTCGACGGCTCCGAGCGGCAGCGGCCTGAACACGTGGTCGAGCCCGACGATGCCGAAACGGTCCGTCGAGCACCTGGCCGACGGCGGCGCACGTCTCGCCGTCGCGCGTCCGCGACATGGCGCATGTCCCACGGCGGCGCTGCGGGCTCGGGGTCGGGCACGTCCAGGCCGGCCAGGCGGGCGCTCGCGGGTAGCGGCATCCCGTTCGACGTCCAGGTCCTGCACGTGCGCGCGCCGGGAGCGGTGCGCCGCGCGAGATCAGGATCGCCGCCGTGGCCACACCGGCCAGGAGCAGCACCAGCAGGACGACGGCGATCAGCATCCGCCCCGGTGCGGGGCAGCACACCCGTCCCGGCGGCTGGCGGCAGGCGGCGAAACTCCTCGCCCAGCGCCTCGAGCATGGGCAGCTCGGCCATCACGAGCGCCCTTCCGTCGTGAGCCCCGGCTCGAGGCGCGCATCCGAGCGCGCGCAAGCCCCGTGACACGCGCGCCCGCGCTGCCGGCTGGGAGATGCCCAGGTGGCGCGGGCGACGTCCTCGTAGGGCTGCTCTTCGACGATCCGCAGCTGAAGCGCTCGCCGCTGCTCGGCGCTGAGCGCGCATCCAGCTCCACGCTCCAGGGCCTCCCGCAGCTGCGCCAACCCCGCCCGCTGCTCGATCAGCGCGAGGTCGTCCTCGGCGCTCGGCGGAACCTGGACGCCGAGGCGCCGCAGGCCGTCGCGCTCGACCCGGCCGCGGCGCAGGTAGCGCGACAGCCGCCGGCGGGCGATCGGTGTAGAGCCATGCCTGGCGCTCCTCGCGCGAGCCGCCGCGCAGCCTGCCGCCAGCCGATGTAGGCGTGCGCGAACGTCTCCGCGGTCAGGTCCAGCGCGATCTCCGCGTCGAACGTGCGTCTCGTGAAGAACACGAGCACCCCCTCGCTCTCCCTGCGATACATCTCGTCGAACTCCCCGGGATCGGCCATCACCATCAATGTGCCCGCGCTCGAGCGAGCTGTGACGCTAACCCCGCAAGCCGCTCCGCTCCGCCGCTCAGCCGGCGCTGAAGCGCGCGGCCTCCTCCGAGCCGCCGGTGGCGTCGCCCTCGCTGTAGGAGTGCGCGCCCGCGCCGGCGAGCTTGCCGCCGTCGACGATCAGGTACTCCTCGCGGATCGGGCGCCCGTCGAAGATAGCACTCGAGGATCTCGCGGGTGCCCGCCGCGTAGCGCGCCTGCGCGGACAGGCTCGTGCCGGAGATGTGCGGGGTCATGCCGTGGTGGGGCATCGTGCGCCAGGGATGATCCGCGGGCGGCGGCTGGGGAAACCACACGTCGCCCGCGTAGCCGGCGAGCTGGCCGCTCTCGCACGCGGCGGCGACCGCGTCGCGGTCGCAGATCTTCCCGCGCGCGGTGTTGATCAGGTAGGCCCCGCGCTTCATCTTCGCGAGCAGCCGCGCGTCGAACAGGTTCTCGGTCTCGGGGTGAAGCGGCGCGTTGATCGTCACCACGTCGCACACCTCCACCAGCGACTCGACGTTCGCGTGGAAGGTGACGCCCAGCTCCTGCTCGACCTCGGCGGGCAGGCGGTGGCGGTCGGTGTAGTGCAGACCGACCTCGAATGGCGCAGCCGCCGCAGCACCGCCGAGCCGATGCGTCCGGCGGCGACCGTGCCCACCTGCATGCCCTCGAGGTCATACGAGCGCGAGACGCAGTCGGCGATGTTCCAGCCGCCCTCGACCACCCACTGGTAGGAGGGGATGTAGTTGCGCACCAGCGCGAGGATCATCATCACCACGTGCTCGGCCACGCTGATGCTGTTCGAGTAGGTGACCTCCGCCACCGTCAGGCCGTGCTCGATCGCCGCCTGCAGGTCGACGTGGTCGGAGCCGATGCCCGCGGTCAGCGCGAGCTTCAGGCTCGGCGCCTTGGCGATCCGCTCGGCCGTCAGGTAGGCCGGCCAGAACGGCTGCGAGATCACCACCTCCGCGTCCGGGCAGCTCGCGCTCGAACACCGAGTCCGGGCCGTCCTTGTCGGAGGTCACCGACCAGCTCGTGGCCGGCGCCCTCGAGGAACTCGCGCAGTCCGAGCTCGCCCGAGACGCAGCCGACGAGCTCGCCCGGCGTGAAGCCGAGGCCCTCCGGGGTCGGGCGCGCTCTGCCCGTCGTGGTAGCGCTCGATCCTCGGCACGTCATCGCGCGCGTAGGCTGGCGGGTATCCGTCGACCGGATCGTCGTACAGCACGCAAGCACGTTCGCCATGGCCAGGCTCCTTCCTCGAGGTTTGGGAATACTCCCACTGATGAAGGCGATCCAGATCGTCGAGGAGTCCGGCCCCGACAGCGCGCTCGCGCTGGTCGAGCTGCCCGAGCCCGAGCCCTCGCACATGCTCGACGCCGGGCGTCGGCGTGGTCGTGGAGGTGCACGCGGCCGGCGTCTCCTTCCCGGAGCTGCTGCAGACCCGCGGCCAGTACCAGATGAAACCGCCGCTGCCGTTCGTGCCCGGCAGCGAGGTGGGCGGCATCGTGCTGAGCGCTCCGCCCGGGCGCCTCGGTTGCGCCCGGGCGATCGGGTGGCGGCCTTCTGCGCGCTCGGGGGCTTCGCCGAGACGGCCGTGGCGCCCGAGTTCTTCACGTTCCCGCTCGCCGCCCGGGCTGGACTTCGCGCAGGGCGCCGCTCTGATCCTCAACTACCACACCGCGTACTTCGCGCTGCTGCTGCGCGGGCGCCTGCAGGCGGGGCGAGACGGTGCTCGTCCACGGCGCGGCTGGCGGCGTGGGCACCGCCTCGCTGCAGGTCGCCAAGGGTCTCGGAGCGAAGACGCATCGCGCTCGTCTCGAGCGACGCCAAGCAGGCGGTCGCCGAACAGGCGGGCGCCGACCAGACGCTGCTGCTCGACGACGGCTGGAAGGACGCGGTGCTCGAGCTCTCGGGCGGCGGCGTGGACATGGTGCTCGACCCGGTCGGCGGCGATCGCTTCACCGACAGCCTGCGCTCGCTGCGCGAGGGCGGGCGCGCTGGTCGTCGTGGGCTTCACCGGCGGGTCGATCCCCGAGGTGCGCGTCAACCGGCTGCTGCTGAAGAACACCGAGGTCGTGGGCGCCGGATGGGGCGCGTACGTGATGAGCAAGCCCGACCTGAACCGCGAGATCGGCGCGGCGGTCAACCGCATGGTGGACGACGGCTTCATCTCGCCGATCGTCGGTGAGCGCTTCCCGATCGAGCGTGCGGCCGACGCGCTGAGGATGCTCGACGAGCGCCGCGCGACCGGCAAGGTCGTGCTCGACGTACGTCCTGCCTGACGCGCCCCGCGACCTCTGGCTATCCCCACCGTTCGAGGCGGGGGGCAGCCCCCGCATGGCCGGTGGCCGGCCGTATCGACAACCGCGCACGCGGCGCCCATGATCGCGGGCTGCATGAGCGCCGCCGCCGCCAAGCGCCGCCGGGAGGCCTGTCGAGCCTGAGCGCTCGACGATCAGGACGGCGAAGGCGCGGCCGCAGCCGGGATCGTACGAGGGCCCGACGCCGGCGGAGATCCAGGAGCCGGTGCTCGAGAACCTCGACCGGGCGATCACGGGCCTGATCACGGTCGTCCCACCGCTGCTGCTGGTGCTCGCGGGCTGGCAGGTGTGGAACCACGAGTTGCACTGGCGCGACATCGCGATCTTCACGATCATGTACGTGCCCATCGGTCTCGGCGTCACGGTCGGCTTCCATCGGCTGCTCACCCATCGCAGCTTCAAGACCTCGGCGCCGTTGCGGGGCCTGTTCGCTGTGCTCGGCACGATGTCCGTCGAGGGGCCGGTGATCTCCTGGGTGGCCGACCACCGCAAGCACCACGCGTACTCGGACCGCTATGGCGACCCACACAGCCCGCACGTCGATCACGGCGGCGGCTGGCGGGGAGCGTTGCGCGGCCTCGGCCATGCGCACGTCGGCTGGCTGTTCGACCACACCCAGCGCGGCTCGCGCGAGCGGTTCGCCCCAGACCTGCTCGCCGACCCGGTCGTCTCCTTCGTCGACCGCACGTTTCTGCTGTGGTCGCTGGTCGGGCTCGCGATTCCCTTCGGCCTGGGGGTACTGATCGGCGGCACCGTCGTCGCCGGCCTGGAGGGGATGCTGTGGGGCGGGGTCGTGCGCATCCTCGTGCTGCACCACGTCACCTACAGCATCAACTCGCTGTGCCACTTCTTCGGCCGCCGGCGGTTCGCCACCGAGGACCACTCGCGCAACCTGCTGTGGCTGGCGCCCCTGTCCTTCGGCGAGGCCTGGCACAACAACCATCACGCCTTTCCCACCTCCGCCTTCCACGGCATGGGTGCGCGCGAGCTCGACCTTTCGGGCCTGCTGATCTCCGGCCTGGAGCACGCCGGTCTGGTCTGGGACGTGCAGCGGGTCGGCGCCAGCCGGCTCGCAGCCAAGGCGCTCTGACCGCGCCCGCGGGCGCACCACAGCGGTGCCGGCTCAGCGCGCGCTGAGCACGACGGCTCGGCCGAGCCGAAGCCGTGAGACGATTGCGGTGATGGCTCAGCGCGCGCGAGTGTCGATCGACATACCGATCCCGGCGGCCGCGCGGCCGCGGCGCTGGATGCCGGCGCTCGCCGCGGGCCTCTCGATCGGCGAGTACGCGCGCTCGCTGGAGCGCCGGCTCGCGTTCCTGACCGCCGTGTTGCTCGCGTCGATCTGGGCGCTCGACGGGCAGGGCTACTTCTGGCCGGCGTGGGCGTGGCTCGGCCTGGGTGTGCTCGTGCTGATCGACTTCGGCGCGGGCTGGGCGTGGCGGCATCCCCCGGGTGCGGTCCGTCGCGTGGCGTGTGTGTGGACGGTGGTCGGCGTGGCGGCGGTGATCCTCGTGTTCACCTGGCTGTTGACGTGGTTGCTGGCAGGTGCGCACAGCTTCTGGCCAACCTGGGCGCTGCTCGGGCTGGCGACCGCCGGCAGCGCGTACTCGCTGATCGCGCTGCACGACCGCGTGCTGGTCGCCCACGGGCGACGCGCCCTGCGGGCCAGGATCGACATGCTGACCCGCACGCGCCGACAGGCGGTCGACGCACAGGCGGCGGAGCTGCGGCGCATCGAGCGCGACCTGCACGACGGCGCCCAGGCTCGCCTGGTCGCGCTCACGCTCCAGCTCGGGCGGGCCGAGCTGCGCGTCCACGACCAGCCGGACGTTCGCGGCCTGATCCTCGACGCGCAGCGCGAGGCCCACCACGCGATCGCTGAGCTGCGCGACCTCGCGCGGGGCATCGTGCCGCCGCTGCTGGCCGACCGCGGCCTCACCGCCGCGGTCGAATCGCTCGCGGCGCGTTATGGCCTCGGCACCTCGATCGAGGCCGGTACGTACCGCTGCCTGGCCCCCGCGGTCGAGAGCGCCGCGTACTTCGTGATCGCCGAGGCGCTCACGAACACGGCCAAGCACGCCCGTGCGCCGCACAGTTGGGTGCTGATCGGCGAGGAGCACGGAACGCTGGCGGTGGTGGTCGGCGACGACGGCTGCGGGGGAGCCGACGCACAGGGAGCGGGCCTGGCCGGGCTTCGCGCGCGGGTCGAGGCGCTCGACGGCAACATGCGCGTGGAGAGCCCCGAAGGCGAGGGGACCGTGCTCGAGGTGAGGCTTCCGTGCGGGTAGTGATCGCCGAGGACCTCGCGCTGCTGCGCGAGGGGCTGGTGGCGTTGCTGCGTGAGAACCAGATCGACGTGGTGGCGCAGGTGGAGGATGCCCCGGCGTTGCTGCGCGCGATCGCCGGCCACAAGCCGGACCTCGCGATCGTCGACGTGCGCCTGCCTCCCAGCTACAGCGACGAGGGCCTGCAGGCGGCGATCGAGGCACGCCGGCGCCAACCGGCGCTGGGCGTGCTCGTGCTGTCGCAGTATGTCGAGACCGCCTACGCGAGCGAGCTGATCGGCGAGGACACCGCCGGGATCGGCTACCTGCTCAAGGAGCGCGTGGGCGACGTCAAGGCGTTCGTCGATGCGCTGCACCGCGTTGCCGCCGGCGGCACCGTGCTCGACCGCCAGGTCGTCGCCGAGCTGCTCGCTCCGCGCGGCGGCGCGATGGAGGCGCTGTCCGGGCTCACCGCCCGCGAGCGCGACGTGCTGGCGCTGATGGCCGAGGGACGATCGAACACGGCCATCGCCGAGAGTCTGGTGGTGACCTCCGGCGCCGTCGAGAAGCACATCACGAACATCTTCGCGAAGCTCGATCTGCCTGCCTGCGACGATGACCACCGACGCGTGCTCGCCGTGCTCGCCTACCTGCGCGTGGCCGACTAATCGCTCACGCGGCGGCGCGGATACCTGCTAGAACCGGCACCGAAATGAGCGCTTCCGATCAAGCTCCGCGGCGCACCCGCGTCGCGCGCGTACTGCCCTACGACCGTGCCGAGGGCGGGGAGCACGATGGCCGCTGAGCTGCTGGCGCAGATCCGCGCGGAAATCGATGAGCGGATCGCCGAGCTGCGCCCCGCGATGGCCGAGTACCGCCGGCTCCTGGGAGCCGCCGATGCGCTCGAGCCGGGTGCTGAGGCCGCAGCACCCGCTCGGGCAACCGCTGTGCGTGGCCGTGCCGGGGCCGGGGGCCGCGAGTCATCCGGGGCTCGCGCCAAAGCCAGCGTCAGCGCACATGCGCGGCCGGCCGGCCGGCCCCAGCGGGCGGCCCAGAAACGGAGCGTGGCAAAACAGCGAAAAGCGCGCCAACCGCGCGTGGGGCCAGTCGAGCAGGCGATCGCGGCCGCGCTCGAGCACGGCTCGCACACGCTTGGCGAGCTCGGCATCGTGACCGGCATCTCCGCAGCCGAGCTCCGCGGTGGCGTGCGGCGCCTGCTGGCCGCCGGCAGGATCACGCGAGCCAGCCGCGAGGGCAGGGCCGCCTACGCGCTGTCCGCCAGCGCGTAGGCCGTGGCCGCGGCCGGTCCGACGAACGGCGCGAGGGCGAAGTAGGTCAGCTGGGGCAGCGCACCGGGCAGCTCGGCGGTGCGGTCGTTCTCGATGTAGTGGTGGAGGATCTGCCAGACGCCGCCCGCGATCGCCTCGCCGGCGATTGCGGGCGCCTGAAAGCGGTCGCGTGGGAGCTCGTAGCCGGGGCCGAAGTACGCGGCGAAGGCCTGCAGGGTGGAGTTGCGGATCTCGAGCGCCTGGGGGCATGCCGCGAACGTGTCGACCAGGCTCAGGTGGGCGTGGGCGGGCTCGGAAGCGAGGAACTCGAGCAGCGCGCCGAGCCCCGCCCGCGCGGCCCGGGGCCAGTCCTCGCCGTGGGCCTGGTAGGCCTCGACGGAGATCGTCAGCGCCCGGTGCAGGCCGACCTTCAGCGCCCCCAGGAAGGCCTCGTGCTTGGAGGCGTAGATGCTGTAGAAGGTCTGATGGGAGACGTTGGCCCGCCTGGCGATCTCGGGGACCGTCAGCGCCGCGAGCCCTTTCTCGGCGACGATCGCAGCGGTCGCGTCCACGATCCGCTCGCGCTGGCTTTTGACGATCACCTGACGGGGCATGGTGCTGCGCCCGCTCGGCAGCCGGCCCTCTGCGCGTCGCGCGCGCTCGGACGGCGCCGGGGCGCTCGCCTCTTCGCCGGCCCCGCGAGCGATCGCCGGCGGGGCGCCCAGTCCGGCGGGCAGCTGCCGCGGGTAGCAGCTCGCCCAGGCCGTCAGTTCGTCGGCGACTCCCGGGAGCTCGCTCGCGCGGCCCTCCCGCAGGCGCGTCGCGGTGACCTCCCGGATGCCGCCGAGGAGCGCCTTGACGATCAGATCCGAGCGGTCGCCGCTGGCCGCTCCATCGCGGCTCTCATGGATGCTCTCCTCGAGCCCGTCGAGGATGTGGCGCCGTCGTTCCAGCGCCCTCGAGCCTGCGCCGAAGGCGCCCAGCACGAGCAGCGAGACCGCGTCGGGCTCGTCGGCCGCGAGCTCGGCCCACGCGCGCATGGCGAGCATCACGCGCTGCTCGTGGGACTGCTCGACGTCGTAGGCCTCGATGACGCGCTTGGCCGCGTGGGCGGCCACCTCCAGGTAGGTGCTGAGGAACAGGTGTTCCTTGTCGGCATAAAGGCTGTAGAAGGTCGGCTGCGAGACGTGCGCGAGCTTGGCGAGATCGACGATCCGCACGGCCGGGTAGCCCTTGTCGGCCACCAGCTCGATCAACGCGTGCTGCAGGCGCTCGCGCTGGTCGCGCTTGACGAGCTCGGGGTCGAGACCGTGGGTGCCCGTGGGCAGCGGCCGGTAACGGTTGGCGCGTCCACCTGCTGGCGTCGTCGCGTCCCCGTTGACGTCGGACGCGCGCCCTGCGCCGCGAAGCGGCCTGCCTGTGACGTTACGAGCCGCCATCCGAGCACCTCTCCGCTCGACTCCCGGAAAGTCGAGATTATCAAACTGTGCGTACTACCTTGATTCGGAGATTGAGTCGTGTAGCCTATAACGTCTCAAAAACTCATGCGTCGAAACGGCGCTCGGGGAGCCCCGAACCGACCACATGCGACTGCCGAAACGGTGGTGTTGAGCCGCCGGTGGCGCTCAGCCGGCGATCGTGCGCGAGGTGCCGAGCACGGCGCCCCCGGAAGCGAGCGCCTGCACGGCCACGTAGCCCTCCGCCACAGGTACGGTGATCGCCGTCTCGAAGCCGTTGCGAGCGGCGCTCGCCACCGGCGTGAGCTGCGTCGGGGTCGGCCCGGCCAGGACGCGCCATTCGGTCGTGCGGTTGTCGCCGTTCCAGCTCGCGTACACGACCGTCGCGCCCCCCTGCTTCGCGGCCGCGATCGCTGGGGGTTCGCTCGGGGCCCCCGTCCATTCGAAGCGGTAGCTGCGGTAGGACTGGTAGGAGCCGTGCATGTGCGCGTCGTACAGGAGCTGGCCATTGGCGCTGTATTCGGAGAAGTACGGCTCGGCCCCCCAGCCGATGAACACGTTGCCGTTGCCCAGCGTCTGCATGTCTCCCTGACTGCCCGACAGCAACGGCGGGGCGCTGTGCGCGTATTCGGCGACCACACTATCGGTGTTCGTCTTGGCTTCTATGGCCAACACCAACCCGCGCGACTGGGAATGGACCTTCGGTACGCCGCCGTTGTCGAACACGCTGATCGTGCCGTTGGGAAGCACGCTGGCGTCGTGTTGATAGGCGGTGGCCGCCCCCCGGGAGAGCTTCACGCTCGAGTGCCTGCCGCCGATGCGCGTCTGGATCTGGCCGGTGAGCGTGTTCAGCTCATACAGCGTCGAGGTGTTGCGCGCGGAGATCAGCGTGGTGCCGTTCGCCAGTTGGTCGATCGAGTTCAGGTGGAAGTAGTCAAAGGGCCAGATCGTGCTCGAGCCTGTCGCCGAGCTGTACGATTCGCTCAGGCCGACGTGGTCGAGGCTGTCCCATTCGCGGCGTACGAGGCCCGTACGCAGGTCGATTTCCTGGAACAGGCTGTCGGTGACCGCGCCGTTGCTGGGTCCTCCCAGGAACGACAGGTTGCAGCCAACCGGCTGAAAGACCGTCAGCAGCGCGGTCCCCTGAGGCGTGATGTGAAATTCGTGCAGGTCCGCCAGATCGCCGTTGCCGGCCTGTACCCGTCCGATCTGCTGGTAGGCGCTGTTGTCGATGATCTCTTCCCCCTGGCCGAAGCCCTGCGGGGGGATACGCCCCTGCCACCAGGTGAGGACGGGCTGTCCTTCGTAGCGCTGCACCTGCAGGTTGGTCGCTTCGGTGCCATGAGGCAGCGGGTGAAACCACACGAGGTTGCCGGAGCCTTCGAAGATCATCGGCCCGCTCGGGCCGGGCCCGCCATAGGGCGCCGCGAACAGGTCGCCAGGAGCGCTCTGGTCGGTGCTGGCGGTTACGAGCACCACGGGCGGCTCGAGTTCAGGGCGCGAGTGGAAGTGCTGCATCTCGTCGTAGTCCAGCGGCACCGTCACACCCGCTGCATAATCGACGGGCTCTCTGTGGGCGACCGTGAAGTGGTACGCGAACGGATGCTCGGATGCGCCGACCTTGACCCTGCCCCGCACGGTCACCGTCTCGCCCGGCACGAACCCGCGAGAAGGCACGAAGCTGGCACCGTCGCCCTGCGAGTACGCCCGCAGGCTGCCCGTGTGGCCGCCGCTCTGGGAGCCATCGACCTGCACGCCCGTGATCGCGCTCGCGGGTGCGCCGAGCATGCTGATCTGCGTCAGCGGTGAGGCGTCGTAGGAGTCCGGGAGCGGCGAGAACGCCACACCCGTCCCAGGCAGCACCGCCGAGCGATTGAGCGTGGTGGGCGTGCAGCGCCCCGTGCTCAACGCGATGTGTGCGGCCCGGTCGGCGCCGATGCTCCCGGAGGCCACCGCCAGGGTGGTCGCCGTGGCCAGGATCGTGAGCAGCGCGCCGGCGAGCATCGCGCCGCGCAGCGTCATCGTCGTCACGACGCGACGCAGGCGCTCAGAGCGCGGGTGGCTGATCACTGGACAGCTCGGGGGCGCAAGTACTTGATCCTGGACACTTCGCTCGACCACGGGCGGCGCATGCCACCACCCTTGGCCCGGATACTTCGCATTTGGGGGGCGGGCGTCATCCTAGGTCGTGAACCCGTCGCTTCGCGAAGAAGTTGCGAAGACGTCGTTCGGTCGGCCTTGCCATCCGCTCGTGCCCGCAGTCGGTGTCCCTGCTGCGCGAGCCGCGCTGACGGGCCTCGGCTGCGCGCGCGAGCCGATCCCGGAGTGGCGCCCCGGACGGCACGACCGGCACGCGGGCATTCTGGGATTCTGCGGGCATGTTCGGCGCCGCCTCGCCCCAGTCAGACTCCCTCGCCAAAGGGCGCATCCAGCGCACCGAGCCGGCAGCCGAACCCGGAGCGCGCGCGGGCCACATCGAGGTGCTCGAGGTGATGTCCGACCTGCTCTCCGGGATCGGCGAGGGCTCGCCCGCGGACGCCTTCTACAGCAGCCTGTGCGAGGCCATCTGTCGGCTCACCGCGATGAAGCGGGCCGTGCTCGTGCGCTACGACAGCGCGCGGCGACGCGTGCGCGCGGTCGGTGCCCACGGGATCGAGCTGGAGGCGTTCGTCGACCTGTTCGTGACCGTCGACTCGGTGCCCGTCGCGCGCCGGGCGCTCGTCGAGGATCGCGTCCTCGAGGTGCTCGGGGCGGAGGACTTCAAGGTGCCGCCATCTGTGCGCGAGCTGCTCGCCGACGTGCGCATCGTGTGCACGCCCATGGCCGCCGCAGGGCGCTATGTGGGGGTCGTGCTCTCCGAGCGTCAACCCGGCGTGCCGGAGATGGACGAAGACGAGCGCCAGTTGCTGTGGACGCTCGGCAAGGCGATCGCCATGGCCTCGGTCGCACGCGAGGTGACCGCCTACGACGAGCAGCGCCGGCAGCTGCAGCAGCGGATCGATCTCGCGCGCGAGATCCACGAGGGCGTCGTGCAGCGGCTGTTCGGGATCTCCCTGGCGCTCTCGCGCGAGGAGCTGCTCGACGCCGATTCCCAGCGGCGTTGCGCGGTCGAGGTGCAGACGGCGCTCACCGACCTGCGCACGGCTCTCAAGCGCCCGCTCGGACACGCTGCGCGGGCGACAGCTGTGACCTTCGCCGAAGAACTGCAGCGGCTGCGGGCGCTGTACCCGGACCTCGAGATAACGCTCGACGGGCGCGCTGAGGAGGTCCCCGCCGGGCTCGAGGCGCTCGCCCAGTCGGTGCTGGTGGAGGCGGTGCGAAACGCGCGCAAGCACGCCGACGCGAGCGCCGTGGAGGTGACGGTGCGCAACCCGGCTGACGCTGCCGGGGAGGGCGGCGCGTTCGTGCTCGAGGTGCGCAACGACGGCGTCCCCGTGCGCCAGGACGGCGTCCCGCAGCGCGAGCGCCGCCACAGCGGCGTGGGCCTGCGCCTGGCGACGCTCGAGGCGCTCCAGCACGAAGGGGTGCTCGAGTACGGAGAGCCCGAGCCCGGGGCCTGGCAGGTGCGACTCGTGGTGCCCACCGGCCGGTGAACGCGCCGGAGAAGCGCCTACGGGTGCTGGTGGTCGACGATCACGACGTCGTGCACTGGGGGTTTCGTTTGATGCTCGGCCAGATGCCGTGGGTGGAGCGCTGCCTGAGTGCGCGCACGGGAGCCGAAGCGCTCGCCGTGTGCCGTCGCTACGAGCCGCACGTGGCGCTCGTGGACCTGTTCCTCGGCAGCGAGTCCGGTCCGGAGATCTGCGAGCGCCTGCGTGCCGAGGCGCCGGCCCCGCGTGTGCTGCTGATGTCCGGGGCCGGCGGCATCTCGCCGCGGGCGGCGCGGGCGGCGGGCGCCGCGGGCTTCATCTCCAAGGACTGGCCCGCGCCTGA
Organism: uncultured Solirubrobacteraceae bacterium; assembly: GCA_963810735.1. Taxonomy (GTDB): domain Bacteria; phylum Actinomycetota; class Thermoleophilia; order Solirubrobacterales; family Solirubrobacteraceae; genus Palsa-744. The sequence continues at coordinate 404,784 of CAWEOR010000005.1, read as the reverse complement.
GATCGCCAAGCTCGTGCGCATGGTGGGGGACGGGCAGGAGGTCTTCAGGGACACCGGGCGGCCCACGCCCACGCTCACCGACCGCGAGAGCGAAATCCTCGCCCTGATCGCCGGCGGGGCCACCAATCGCGAGATCGCCGCGGCACTCTTCCTCTCGCCGCACACGGTCAAGGAGCACACGAGCACGCTGTATCGCAAGCTCGGCGCGCGCAACCGCGCCGACGCCGTCCAGCGCGCCCAGCGTCTCGGCCTGCATCGCTAGTCGGCCGGCCCCCGGGTCTAGCCGACGCGCACACGCCGGGCACCCCTCCAGGGCATGCCCTGACCCCCCATTTGGGCGGTTCGCGCGGGTATCCGTGTATCGGATGGTCGCCTGGGACGAATCCTGTAGCGAGTGTCTACAGGTGTCATCGCAGGCCTCTTCCCGGGCCAGGGCAGCCACACCGGCGCGCTCCGCGACCAAGTCGAGCGGGTCGCGCCGAGCCTGCTGGCGGAGTGCCTGGCGCTCGTGGGCGAGGATCCGTTTGCGCGCGCGGCTGAGAGCACCAGGTTCGCGCAGCCGGCGATCTTCTGCGCGAGCATCGCCGGCTGGAAGGAGCGCCCCGCGTTCCTGCGCCCGATCGCGCTCGCCGGGCACTCGCTGGGGGAGCTCAGCGCCCTCGTTGCGGGCGGGGCGCTCGAGCAGAGCGCGGGTCTGCGCCTGGCCGTCCGCCGCGGCGAGCTGATGGCCGAGGTCTCCGGCGGACGCGAGGAAACCATGCTCGCCGTGCTCGGCGCGTCTGAGGAGCAGACACAGAGCCTCACGGCGGAGCACGGGCTGCTGCTGGCCAACGACAACGCGCCCGGCCAGACTGTGCTCGCCGGCCCGCTCGAGCATCTGCGTGAGGCGGCCAAAGCGGCTCGCGAGCATGGGGTGCGCGCGATCCTGCTGGACGTCACCGGCGCCTTCCACACCCCAGCGATGACAGGAGCCGTGGAGCCGTTCCGCGCCGCACTCCAGGAGGTCGAGCTCACCCAGCCGGCGATCCCGGTGATCTCCGGCGCAAGCGCCGAGCCCTTCGGCGACATCCGCGCCGAGCTGGCCGCGGCGATCGTAACCCCGGTTCGCTGGCGCGAGACGATGCTCGCGCTCGGCAGGCTGGGAGCGGACACGTTCGTGGACTTCGGGCCGGGCGAGGTGCTCGCCCGCCTGGTCAAGCGCAACCTGCCCGACGCGCGTGTTCTGGACTTCCCCGGCTCGGGCGCTGTCGGGGCACAGGAGCCGGGCCTGCGTCCGGAGTCGCGGGCCGACCGGGAGACGAGCCGTGTCGCCTGAGTCGCCCACGCTCGCACCGTCCCCGGAGGGGGAGCCCAGCGCGCTCCCGCGTGAACGGCTGCGCCGTAGCGCGCCGGTGCGCAGCGCGGGGATCGTCGGCGTCGGCGCTGCCCTGCCCGAGCGCAGCGTTGCCAATGCCGAGATCGCCGAGCGCCTGGGTGTGAGCAGCGAGTGGATCGAGCGGCGCACGGGAATCGCCGCGCGCCGCTATGCCGCACCGGGGCAACGCGTGAGCGAGCTCGCGACGAGCGCCGCCCGCCTGGCGCTCGCCGACGCCGGCCTCGATGCCGGCGAGCTCGACCTGATCCTCGTGGCCACGCTCGCGTCCGACGAGATCACGCCCTCCACCGCGCCGCTCGTCGCACGCGACCTGGGCGCGGGCTCCGTGGCCGCGATCGACGTGGGCGCAGCGTGCACCGGCTCGCTCGCCGCGCTGGCGCTCGCCACCGGGTGGATCGAGGCGGGTCGCGCGGACAACGCGCTGGTGATCGGGGCCGAGGTCCTCACGCGCTTCATCGACTACGACGATCGGCGCACGGCGCCGCTGTTCGCTGACGGTGCGGGCGCCCTCGTGCTCAGCGCCGAAGCCGCCGGGCAGATCGGCCCCTTCGTGCTCGGCGCCGACGGGGGCGCCGAGCGGGCTATCCGCGTGACGCGCGAGCGGGGCGTGCTGGAGATGGAAGGCCACGAGACGTTCCTGATGGCGGTCGAGAAGTTCTCGCAGAGCACCCTCGAAGTGCTCGAGCTCGCCGGACTGGCCCTCGCGGACGTCGATCTGTTCGTCTATCACCAGGCCAACTCCCGCATCCTCACGGCCGTGGCCGAGCGGCTCGAGCTGCCGCGCGAGCGCGTGTTCGACTGCATCGCCGAGCTCGGCAACACGAGCGCCGCGAGCGTGCCCATCGCCCTCGATCGGGCGGCGCGCATGGGCGCGCTCGAGCCGGGCATGCGCGTCGTGCTGGGCGCCGTCGGCGCCGGGCTCGTGTGGGGCACGACCGTGATCACGTGGGGTGGCGCATGAGCGTCGCGGCATCGTCCGCGCAGGGGGAGCGCGCCAGCGCCGCAGCCGCGCCGCAGGGCTCGCCGCGGCTGCGGGAGGGGTGCGCGCTCGTGACCGGCGCCTCACGGGGCATCGGCGCGGCGATCGCCTGTGCGCTGTCCGCCGACGGCTGGCCGGTGGCGGTCAACTACCGAGCCGACGAGCACGCCGCCCAGGAGACCGTCGGGCGCATCCACCACGGCGACGGCCGGGCCCTGGCCGTGCGCGCCGACGTGACCGAGCCCGGGCAGGTGGAGAGCCTGTTCGAGGCTGCCGAGCAGGAGCTCGGCCGCGTGCTCGTGCTCGTCAACAACGCCGGCGTGCGCCACGACGACCTCGCGATCTCGCTCACCGACGCCGACTGGGCGCAGGTGATCGACACCAACCTGACGGCCGCATTCCGCACCACCAGGCATGCCCTGCGGGGGATGATCCGCGAGCGCTTCGGCCGCGTGATCAACGTCGCCTCCGTCGTCGGGCCACGCGCCAACGCCGGGCAGGCCAACTACGCGGCCGCCAAGGCCGGGCTGATCGCCATGACCAAGACGATCGCCGTCGAGGTCGCCCGCCGCGGCGTGACCGTCAACGCGATCGCACCGGGGCTGATCGACACCGATATGACCGCCGATCTCGCATCGTCCCCTAACGGGGACGGCAAGCTGCTCGAGGCGGTGCCCGCGCGCAGGGCCGGACGCCCGGAGGAGGTCGCGGCGTGCGCGCGCTTCCTCGCCTCCGAGCAGGCCGGCTACGTGACCGGCACCACGCTGTACGTCGACGGGGGCCTCAGTGCCTAGACCATCCAACGCCGCTGTCACACGCCGGCCGCCGGTGACCTCACACCTGACCCGGGGTCGCCGACGCGCCGTCCCCATCCATAGAAGTCAACGACCGAAAGGATCGAAATGAGCACAGCAGTGACACAGGAGCAGGTCGAAGCGGTGGTGGTCGAATCGCTCGAGACATTCGGCGCCGAGGCGGCGGACATCACCCCCGACGCCACCTTCGAGGCGCTCGACATCGACTCGCTCGACCTCGCGGAGCTCTCGCAGATCGTCCACGAGCACTTCGGCGTGGAGCTCAAGGGCTCGGACGTGGCGGAGGTCAAGACGGTCGAAGACGCGGTCGAGCTGATCGCCTCGCGCCTCTGACGATGGAGGCGGTCGTCGTCACGGGAGTGGGCGCGGTCACGCCGCTCGGCGTGGGCGCGCGCACGCTGCATGAGCGCTGGTGCGCAGGCGCGTGCGGGATCGAGGACGGCGAGGGCGCCTGCGCGGACTTCGACGCCAAGGACTTCCTCTCCGCCAAGGACGCCCGCCGCGCCGACCGCTTCACGCAGCTCGCGCTGGCCGCGTGCGCCGAGGCGCTGGCCGACGCCGGCTGGAGCGAGGAGGGCGACGCCGGACGCGCTGGTGAGCTTCCCTACGCGCCCGAGCGCATCGGCTGCGTGCTCGGCACCGGCATCGGCGGCATCGGCACGCTGGTCGATGGCCAGGACACGCTGCGCGAACGCGGCGGCGAGTACGTCTCGCCGCTGTCGGTGCCGCTGATGATGAGCAACGCCGGCGCCGGCGCGCTGTCGATGCGCCACGGGCTGCGCGGCCCATCGTTCGCCGTCAGCTCGGCATGCGCCTCGGGCGCACACGCGATCGGCACCGGCCTGCGCATGCTGCAGTGCGGCGAAGCCGACGCGGTCGTCACCGGCGGCTCGGAGGCAGGACTCACGCCGCTCGCGCGCGCCGCCTTCAGCGCCCTCGACGCGCTCTCGCCGAGCGGCATCTCGCGCCCGTTCGACGCGCGCCGCGACGGCTTCGTGATGGGCGAGGGCGCGGGCGTGCTCGTGCTCGAGCGCGAGGACCGCGCGCAGGCGCGGGGCGCGCGCGTGCTGGGCACGGTCCGTGGCTACGGCGCGAGCTCCGACGCCCACCACCTGACCGCGCCGCGCGAGGACGGCGCCGGCCAGGCGGCCGCGATGACCGCCGCGCTCGACGACGCCGGCGTAGGCGCCGAGGAGCTCGACTACGTCAACGCCCACGGCACCTCCACGCCGCTGAACGACCGCGCGGAGACGCACGCGATCAAGCTCGCGCTGGGCGAGCACGCCGCGCGCATCCCGGTCTCCTCGACCAAGTCCGCGATCGGGCACCTGCTCGGCGCCGCCGGCGCGGTCGAGGCGGTGGCCACGCTGCTCGCTCTGCGCGACCGCGTGGCGCCGCCCACGCTCGGCCTGTCCGAGCCCGACGACGAGCTCGACCTCGACTACGTGCCCGACTCCGCGCGGCCGCTGGCCACGGTCGAGGGCCAGGCCGTGATCGCGCTCTCCAACTCGTTCGGCTTCGGCGGGCACAACGCCGTGCTGTGCCTGGAGGCCGCGTGAGCAGCGCGACGACGGCGACCCCGAGCGGCGTGGCAGCGCCATGAGCCTCGCGCTGCTCGAGCGCCCCGACGAGCGGCTCGAGCCGCTCGAGCGCCTCGAGGTGCTCGCCGACCCCGGCTCGCTGCAGCTGCTGCGCACGCAGGTGCGCTCGCGGCGGATGGGCGAGCGCGCGCGGGCGGGCGACGGCGTGCTCGCCGCGCACGCGCGCGTCGACGGGCGCCAGGTCTACTGCTACGCCCAGGACGCCTCGTTCGCGGGAGGCTCGCTGGGCGAGGCGCACGCGCAGACGATCATCGAGGTGCTGCGCCTGGCCGGACGCGCGCGCGTGCCCGTGCTCGGCTTCGTGGAGTCCGCCGGGGCGCGCATGCAGGAGGGCCTCGCGGCGCTCTCCGGCTATGGCGCGATCTTCCGCGAGCACGTGCGCCTGTCGGGCCTCGTGCCGCAGATATCGATCGTGTGCGGACCCGCCGCGGGCGGCTCCTCCTACGGCCCCGCGCTCAACGACTTCGTGATCATGACCGGTCGTGCGTCGATGTTCCTGACCGGACCGGGGGTCGTCTCGGAGGTCACCGGCGAGGTGCTCGACATGGCCTCGCTGGGCGGGCCACGCGTGCACGAGCGCAACGGCGTGTGCCACTTCACGGCGCCCACCGAGGTCGACGGCGCGCTGATGGCGCGCGACCTGCTCGACTACCTGCCCCAGCACGCAGGCGTCGCGCCGCAGATGTGGCCGAGCGTGGACGCGCCCGGGCACGCACCCGATCGCGCCGTGCCCGCGCAGGCGCGCAAGGTCTACGACATGCGTCACGTCGCCGGCGCGCTCGTCGACGGCGGACGCCTGATGGAGGTCAGCCCGCGCTGGGCGCGCAACGTCGTGTGCGCGTTCGCGCGCCTCGACGGGCGCGCGATCGGGATCGTCGCCAATCAGCCCCGGCACCTCGGCGGCGTGCTCGACGCGAGCGCCTCGCAGAAGGCGGCGCGCTTCGTACGCGCGTGCAACTCCTTCGGGCTGCCGCTGCTCGTGCTGGTCGACACGCCGGGCTTCCTGCCCGGATCGCGCCAGGAGTCGGGCGGCGTCATCCGCCACGGCGCCAAGCTCGTGCACGCGTTCGCCGAGGCGACCGTGCCGAGCGTGACCGTGATCCTGCGCAAGGCGTTCGGTGGGGCGTTCATCGCCATGAACTCCAAGGCGCTCGGCGCCGACTACGTGTTCGCGTGGCCGGGCGCCGAGGTCGGCGTGATGGGCGCCGAGCAGGCCGTCGGCATCCTCGGCCGCCGCGAGATCGCCGCCGCCGAGGACCCGGGCGCGCACCGGCGCCGGCTGGCCGGCGCGTACTCGTCCGAGCACCTGCAGGTGGAGGGCGCCAGCGCCGACGGCTTCGTCGACGAGGTGATCGCCCCCGACGGCACGCGGGCGCGCGTCGCCTCCTGCCTGGAGGCGCTCGCCGGGGTGCACCGCCCCGAGTCCCGTGCCAGCAACATCCCGCTGTAGAGGAGGAACGATGCGCTGGTCAGATCCGTTCGAGCGACTGTCGGTGGGCGAGCGCTTCGACTCGGCCGAGCGCACCGTGCGCGACACCGACGTGATCGTCTTCAGCGCGCTCACCGGCGACTGGCACCCGCAGCACTGCGACCCCGAGTGGGCGGCCGGCAGCCCGTTCGGCGAGCGCATCGCGCACGGCATGCTCGTGCTCTCGCTGGCCGTCGGGCTCGTGCCGCTCGACCCCGAGCGCGTGCTCGCGCTGCGACGCGTCAGCGACGTCGTGTTCAAGCGTCCGGTGCGCCTCAACGAGACGATCTGCGTGTCCGGCGAGATCACCGCCCTGCGGCCGATCGATGCAGCGTCCCAGAGGAGACCGGCGGGCTCGTCGACTTCGCCTGGCAGATCCGCAACCAGGACGGCGCGCTGATCTGCCGCGCGAGCGTCCAGGTGCTGTGGCGGGGGGAGGGCGCGCACTGGGCCGGCGCGGCCCCAGACGAGTTCGTCCCGCTGCCGCTGTGATGCTCGACGGACGGCGCATCCTCGTCACGGGCGTGCTCGACCGCCATTCGATCGCGTTCGCCACCGCCGCGCGCGCCCAGGAGCTGGGCGCCGAGGTGCTGCTGACGGGCTTCGGGCGCACGAAACGGATGACCGAACGCGCCGCCGCGCAGTTGCCGACGACGGCGGAGGTGCGGGAGCTCGACGTCAACAGCCCGTCGACGTCGAGCGCCTGCGGGCAGAGCTCCAGGAGCGCTGGGGAGCGCTCGACGGGCTCCTGCACGCGGTCGCCTACGCGCCGCCCGACGCGCTCGGCGGCGGCTTCCTGGACACGCCCCTCGAGAGCGCCGTGACCGCCTACCAGACGAGCGCGTTCTCGCTGAAGGCGCTCGTCGCGGGCCTGCTCGAGCTCCTGGAGGCCGGCGATCGCGCCGGCGTCGTGGGGCTCGACTTCGACGCCAGCGTGGCGTGGCCGTCCTACGACTGGATGGGCGTGGCCAAGGCGGCGCTGGAGGCCGTCTCGCGCTACCTCGCGCGCGAGCTCGGGCCGCGGGAGATCCGCGTGAACCTGATCTCGGCCGGGCCGATCGAGACGCTCGCCGCGGGCGGCATCCCCGGCTTCTCCCACCTCGCCGAGGTGTGGTCGCAGACGGCGCCGCTGGCGTGGGACGTCGAGGACCCGGGGCCGGTCGCCGACGCCGCGTGCTTCCTGCTCTCCCCGCTCGCCCGCGGGATCACCGGCGAGATCGTCCATGTGGACGGCGGCTACCACGCGATGGGCTGCCCGTCCCCCTCCGCCGACGGTGCGCCGGCGGCCGTCGGCGCCGCGCGCGCCGGGGCAGGCTCGCCGGCATGAGCGGCGCGATCCTGCTGACGGGGGCGACTGGCTTCCTGGGGATGGATGCGCTCGCGCGGCTGATCGAGCGCGAAGAGGAGGAGGTGGTGGTGCTGGTGCGCGCGCGCGACGACGAGGGCGCGCGGGAGCGCCTGCGGGGCACGCTCACGCAGCTCTACGACGAGCCGCCGCCGGCGTGCGCGCGCGTGACGGCGGTGCGCGGCGACCTGCTCGAGCCGGGTCTCGGCCTATCCAGCCCAGACCGCACGCGCCTGATCGCGTCGGTCGATCGGATCGTCCACTGCGCCGCGTCGATCTCCTTCGAGCTGCCGCTCGGGGAGGCGCGGGAGATCAACGTGGGCGGCGTCGAGCGGGTGCTCGAGCTGGCAGCGCGAGATCGCCGCGGGCGGTACGCTGCGCCGCCTGGTGCACGTCTCCACCGCCTACGTCAGCGGCCGCCACGCGGGCGAGTTCAGCGAGAAGGACCTCGACGTCGGCCAGGAGTTCCGCAACACCTACGAGCGCTCCAAGAACGAGGCCGAGCGGCTGCTGCGCGGGGCCGGCGAGCTGCCGCTGGCGGTGGCCAGGCCGAGCATCGTGGTCGGACACAGCGCCAGCGGCTGGACGTCCGCGTTCAACGTCCTGTACTGGCCGATGCGCGCCTTCGAACGGGGGCTGCTGACGGAGGTGCCCGCCCGCGAGGACTCGATCGTGGACTTCGTGCCGGTCGACTACGTCACCGACGGCATCCTCGCGCTGCTCGACGACGAGGCGCGCGTCGGGCACCTACAACCTGGTCGCCGGCGAGAGCGCGCTGAGCGCGGGCGAGCTCGTCGCAGCTGCACTCCGCCGTCACCGGTCGCGAGCCCGTGCGCTTCGTCGCGCACGCCACGGCGACCGGCGGCCTGCCGGCGGGCGCCGAGACGTTCGTGCCCTACTTCGACGTGCGCTGCCGCTTCGGCGACGAGCGCGCGCTGCGCCGCTCGCGCGGCCGGCGTCGAGAAGCCAGACCCGCGGGACTACCTCGGGCGGCTGATCGCGTACGCGCGCGCGGCCGCCTGGGGCAAGCGGCCGATGTCGCGGCAGGCTTCGTTCGCGGCCGTCCGCAAGCCCCTCACGCCCACTTCTGTGTAGCGATCGCCGCATCGATCGCCCTATAGAAGTGCGAGCACACGGTTGCTAGGGTCGCTCGGTGGCAGGCCGTCACGGCTCGAGGGGAAGGTCGCGCTCATCACCGGCGCGGCCGGTGGGATCGGCGCGGCGGCGGCCCGGCGCCTCGCGCAGGAGGGCGCGCGGCTGGTGCTGAGCGACGCCGACGGGGAGGGCGCGCAGCGGCTCGCGCACAAGCTCGGGGACGAGCGCGCGGATGCGATCGAGCACGACGTCACCAGCGAGGAGCGCTGGCAGGCCGTCCTCGCACACGCGCTCGAGGCCCACGGGCGCCTCGACGTGCTGGTCAACAACGCCGGTGTGTTCCTGGCGGCGCCACTCACCGAGACCTCGGTGGCGGACTTCCGCCGGGTGATGGATGTGAACGTCACGGGCGTGTTCCTCGGCATGCGCACCGCGGCGCCCACGATGGTCGAGCGGGGCAGCGGCTCGATCATCAACATCTCGTCCGTCGCCGGCCTCACCGGAGCGCCGATGCTCACGGCGTACTCCGCCAGCAAGTGGGCCGTGCGCGGCATGAGCAAGGTCGCCGCCAAGGAGCTCGCGCAGTTCGGCGTGCGCGTGAACTCGCTGCACCCCGGCCAGATCGACACCGACATGAACACCCGCCAGCGCGAAAAGACCCCCGAGCTGATCGACAGGCTGATCAGGGGCATCCCCCTGGGGCGCATCGGCGCGCCCGAGGAGGTGGCCCACGCGATCGCCTACCTCGCGAGCGACGAGAGCGTGTACGTGACCGGCGCCGAGCTCGCCATCGACGGCGGCGTCACCGCCTGAACCCAGGACACGAACGCCTCGACAGGCGTCGAGCGCGGTCCGCGCTGCTCTCAGGATGCGTCGAGGGCCCGCTCGCGCTGCACCCGGCGCCACGCATTACGCGCGGCGAGGAGCGCCGCGAGCACGAGCGCCAGCGGCACCAGCACGGCGGCGGCGATCAGGATCGCGCTCAGCACCGCCACCAGCACGCGTTCGGCGTCGTGCAGCCCGCTGTGCAGGCTCAGCCCGCTGGCAGCTGCGTGCGCGTCGCCGAGCACGCCCACTTCCACTTCGGCCGTGCTCGCGCGCCGGGAGATCGCGTTCACCTGCGCCTGCGCGTGCGCGATCGCGGTGCGGGCCTCGGCGAGCCGTTCGCGCAGGCTGTCGATCTGCCCTTCTGTGCTCGCCGACGCCAGCGCGTGCAGGAGCGCCCGGCGTTCGGCCAGCGCATCGTTCAGCTGCTGGTGCGCCGCTTCGTAGCCGCTGGTGATGTCTTCGAGCGACTGGCTCTGGGCGCGCACCGGTGCCAGCCGCCCGATCGCCGCCAGCGCCGCGCCCAGTCGCGCGCTCGGCAGCCTCAGCGCGAGCGTCGCTTCCCCCTCCGGGGACGATGCGCTCGAGCCCTGCTGCTGGACGTGCACGTTGGACGTCTGCACGTAGCCGCCGTCGTGCACCGCGACCTGCGCCACCTGGTCGGACACCGCCTGCACGTTTTCCGGGGCTGCGCTCAGCGTGATCGACGCCGCCAGCTGCTGCACGCGTCCGGGCGCCGGACCGTCGCCGGATGCCGCGGCCGAGGCCGCGCCGGCAGCGCTCGGCGCGGAGGCCGCCGGCGCCGAAGGCGACGTCTCCATATCTTCGTGTCTGTTGGTGCTGGCGCCGAACGCCGGCGCGTTCTGTGTCCTCGCCGCGCTCGACGAGGGCTGCGGCTGGGCGCTAGGCGCATGCGAGCCGGGCGGCGTGGCGATGGCGAGCGCCACCGCGAGCGCGGCCACGGCAGCCGCGCTCGCGCCGAGCAGCAAGCTTCGACGGCGGGCCAGGCCCAGTCGGAACCCCCGCCTGGGGCGCCCATCCGTCGGCGCGCCCTGCTCGCGCGTGGCCCCCCGTCGCTCGAGCTCCTCGCGCAGGCGGGCTTCGAACGCGGGTGTCATCGGCTCGGCGAGCGAGCGCACGTCCTCGCGCAGCTCGCGCCACGCGTTCGCGCTCGGGCCCCGCAGCTCGCCGGCGAGCGCCGCCTCGAGCTCGGCGCTCCAGGCCTCCTGGCCGGGGAGCGGGCGCTCTGATGGGAACGGGATGATCCTCATGCGACCTGGTCCTCCTCGGTCTGTGCGCAGTGCTCGCGCAGGTGCGTGAGCGCGCGGTGAAGGCGGGTGCCGGCGTTGGACTCGCTGATCCCCATGGTTCGCGCGAGCTCGGCGTTGGAGAGCTGGCCGTGAAACTTCAACAGCACGAGCTCACGCTCGCGCAGCGGCAGCGCGGCCAGGGCCTCGGCGACCGTCGCGCGCCGCTCGGCGCGTTCGAAGGCGTCGTCGCCCACGCCGTCGTCAGCAGGGTCGCGCGTGCTGGCGGCGTAGGCGCTCGTGCGCCGGCGCCGGCGCAGCTCGTCCAGGGCCGCGTTGCGCGCGATCGCGAACAGCCACGCCCGGGGTGTCCCGCGGCGGCGATCCAGACGCGAGCGCGAGCGGTACAGCCGCTCGAACGCCAGCGCCGTGATGTCCTCGGCGGCCGAGCGGTCGCGCAGCAACGAGCTGAGGTATCCGTGCACGTCGCCTGCGCATTCTCTGTACAGGGCCTCGAAAGCGCCGCCGTCCAGCGTGGCCGGACCGCTCGCCGTGCGGGGCGAGGATTGCTCGAGAGACGACACCAGGGCTCCCATCACCATAACTACGACGCCGCGGGCCGTTTCGTCACAGGCGCGTTCCCTGCGCTCCCGCAATCGCTCACCTGACTCGTGCTATGCGTCGGCGAAGCTTTCACCCTTGGTGGTCGTGACGTGCAGCGCGTCGCCCTGCATCCATCCGGCGATCGCATACGGTCCTGAGCCGGCGAGCACCAGCTGTCCGCCTTCGATGCATTCGCCCTTCGCGAGCTTGTAGCTATATGACAGCGCGCGCACCCGGACGGACGCAGTGCCGAGCGCGCCAATGGCGGCGTAGACGCGTTGCCTGCAGCTGTGTTCATCCTGGGTCCAGAGCGCCAGCGTGGCCGTGCCGGCAGCGGTGACCGCGAACTCCAAGGGGAGGCCCTGGCCGACCGACAGCTGTACCGGCGCTTGAAAGGCGCCGGCGCCCGCGGGACTCACGGCTGCCAGGAGGGTCACGGAAACGAGCGCCCCCTCCTCGAGTGGGCCGGTCGGGGCTGGCCGCCTCACGAAGCTGTCCCATACGGCAACCCGCTCGCCGCCGGCCGGAAATGCGATCTCGGGGCCTTCGTATTCGTCCGTGAAGTGCTCGCCGGGCGATTGAGACGGCGGCGGGATGGTCGGCGCGGCCGGGCCGAAGCTGCCGTTGGGGAGCTGTTCGGACATCCCGTCTTCTTCGGTTGACTGTTGTTCTGAGGCGTTGAGCACGAGCGCGGCGCCGCCAGGACCGGCCGACACGGCCGCGGCGCGTATGGAGGCGCCGGGTCTGGGTTTAATTGCCTGCGAGGGCGCGAATGCCCGCGCGGCGGGAGTGAGCTGCGCGACCTCCTGCGACTTGTATTCCCCCGACGCGGGGCCATATGTGACCAGCACATCGCCCGCTTCGGTCTCCGCCGTGCCGGCGCCTCCCGGGCTACTGGCCGCTATGGCGCCGGTCACCGGCCGTCCCCCGCGCGGAGACAGAAGCGCATATTCAACCCGGGTCTTGAGCGGGGTCAGCTCGTATTCGAGCGTTTTCGACCAGATCAGGACGACCCGTCCGTCCGGCTGTACCTCCAGGCCTTCCGGGTGACCGACGGGGAACTCGCCGCCTGTCGGCACGAGCCTTGCGCGGCCGAACGGCCGTCCCGGGCCGGCGATGCTCACGTACAACGACGGGTGGCCCCGCTCGATGCTGCACCACGCGAGGGCGGCGGTTCCGTTCGCCCCGACCGCCGCGATCGGGTGCTCGCCGTCTGCGCCCAGCGCTTGCACCCCGCCCCAGCCGCCAGCCACCGCTCCCAACCGCGCATCGATCGGGCCGTAGCCGGAGTTCCCGCACGACGGGAACTCACGGGCTTCGCGCTCGGATCGGACCGCGACCCACGCGGCCAGCGTGCGCCCGTCCGCGGACACAGCCAACGACGGTTCGATCACGGTCGCGCGCGCGGGTGAGATGACCCTGCTCGGCGTCAAGGCCGGCGCGCCCAGCGCGGGCGCGGCACCTGCGAAGGCCGCCAGCAGAGATAGCGCACCCAGCCATCGCCTCATGCCCATAGAACCCGTATCGACCGGAGAAGTCGCAGTCTGAACGCTCTCTGCACGGGCCCGACCACGGACCGGCCCGACCACGGACCGGCCCGACCACGGACCGGCCCGACCACGACCGAAGCTGCTCGGCAGCTAGAAGACCGGCGTCTCGGTGTAGTCGCCGAAGACCTGTTGCAGCGACTCGACGATCTCGCCCTCCGAGGCATGGGCGCGCGCACACGCGAGCAGCGCCTCCATCAGGTTGCGGTCTTCGTGGGCGGCGTCCTCGCGCAGGCTGGCCAGAGCGCGCTCGACCGCCGCGCCGTCGCGCCGCCCGCGGGCTGCGTTCAGGCGATCGACCTGCTTGCGTTCGAGCGCCGGGTCCACGCGCAGCGTGGGGATGGGCACTTCGTCGGCGGCCACGTGGCTGTTCACGCCCACCACGATCCGCTCGCCCGCGTCGATCTCCTGCTGCAGGGCAAACGCCGCGTCAGCGATCTCACGCTGGGGATAGTTGAGCTTGACCGCGGTCACCATCCCACCCAACTCATCTATTCTCTTAAAATATTCGTACGCACGGAGTTCCATCTGATCGGTCATGGACTCGACGAAGTAGGAACCCCCGAGTGGGTCCACCGTGTTCGTCACACCGGTCTCGTGGGCGAGCATCTGCTGCGTGCGCAGCGCCACCGTCACCGCCTGCTCGGTGGGCAGCGCCAGCGCCTCGTCATATGAGTTCGTGTGCAGCGACTGCGTGCCGCCCAGCACTGCGGCAAGCGCCTCCACGGTGGTGCGCACGATGTTGTTCAGCGGCTGCTGGGCCGTCAGCGACACGCCCGCCGTCTGCGCGTGAAAACGCATCTGCCAAGAGCGTGGGTCCTTGGCGCCGAACGTCTCGCGCATCTCCTTCGCCCAGATCCGCCGCGCCGCCCGGTACTTGGCGATCTCCTCGAAGAAGTCGATCTGGGCGTTGAAGAAGAACGACAGGCGCGGCGCGAACTCGTCCACGTCCAGGCCCCTCTCAACAGCCTGCTCCACGTACGTGAGGCCGTCCTTGAGTGTGAACGCGAGCTCCTGCTGCGCCGTCGCTCCCGCCTCGCGGATGTGGTAACCGGAGATCGAGATCGGATGCCAGCGCGGCATGCGCCTCGTGCACCACTCGATCATGTCCCCGCACAGGCGCATCGCCGGGTCGATCGGGAAACACCACTCCTTCTGGGCGATGTACTCCTTGAGGATGTCCGCCTGGATCGTCCCCGACAGGTGCTCGGGGGAGATCGGCTCGGGGCCAGCGGGATCGAGCCCGCCGCCGCTTCCATTCACGTCGCCGCCCCGTGCCTCGGCCGCTGCCACATAGAAGGCCAGCATGATCGCCGCCGGTGCATTGATGGTCATCGACACCGACACCTTGCCCACGTCGATCCCTGCGAACAGCGTCTGCATGTCGTCCAGCGTGTCCACCGCCACGCCCTCGCGGCCGACCTCGCCGAGCGAGCGCACGCTGTCGGAGTCGTGGCCCATCAGCGAGGGCATGTCGAACGCCGTGGACAGCCCGGTCTGGCCGTGATCGAGCAGATAGCGGAAGCGCTCGTTGGTCTCCTCGCTCGTGCCGAACCCTGCGAACTGGCGCATCGTCCACAGCCGGCCGCGGTACATCGTGCTGTGGATGCCGCGGGTGAACGGGTAGGAGCCGGGTTCGCCGATCGGGTCCTCGGGGCCGCCCGCTCCCGCCCCGGGGGACAGGTCGGCAGGCGTGTACAGCTCGCGGACGGGTTCGTCTGAGAGGGTGCGGAACGAGCGCTCCTGCGCGGTCCGGGGCTCGCTCGGCGTCCGCGTGAGGCTTGGGACTCACGGCCATGTACAGCTCATGCTACTTCCCGGTCGCTCGGCTAAAGGGCCGCCTGCACGTGACCGCACTCGGAGACCGCGTACGCCGGTTCGCAGTATGTCTGTGCCATCCACTTGGTTTTGAATTCGTGCACGAAGTGCGACAGCGCCTGCTGGCGGGCGCGCGCGCTGCGCCGGCCCGCCACCACGTCGCGCTGGATGCGCTTCGCGAGCAGGCTCAGGCGAACGCGCAGCAGCAGATCTGGGACGGTCTCTCCCGAGCGCTTCAGGAAGGCCCTGAATTCCCTGCGCCTCGGGAACTGCTGATCGCGTACGCGATCGTAGTTGCGGCGCACCGTTGCTTCGGAGACCGAGATCCCCCGCGCCTGTGCTTCTTCGATCACCCAGTCCGACGAGATCAGGAAGCCCATCACCTGCGTGAGCGCTGCACCGGTGGCGCCCCCGGGCGCGGATGGACTTCCGTTGGCACGCTCGGCGATCGCGGACCAGTGCAGAAACGTGGCCTCCTCGATCGACCGCGAGCCGACGCACGCCACCACCGGTTCCGCCGTCGGGGGGGTGCCCGTGGGCGCGGGGGGCGCGGCCTGGGGGGGTGCAGGGGCGGGCGGACACGCCGTCGCCGGCGCCCGGGCACCGGCCGAGGAGACGAGCGCCAGGCACAGCAGCGCGAGCGGGACGAGCGCCGCCAGCGCTCGACGCGCCGGGCTGCGTCGAGGCAGTGTGAACATGTCCACGAATGGATCCTCCCACGCTCGTGCGTTCCGTGCGCGGGTCAGCTGCGTGCGGAGCGGTTGTCCGTGCACGGGAGCGGGCGTGTGCCACCGGCGGCGCGGCGCGTGATCGGTGTATCGTGCTGCGCGGGCCGTCGCCCCCCGACAGCGACGGGGTGAAGCGGACGCTGGGAGGCGATCGTCGGTGCGTGCACGAACCATGTCTGTGCTTCTGTCAGCGCTCGGCGCGAGCATGTGCACGCTCGCACTGGCAACAGCTCCCGCGGACGCCTCGTGGGCGCACGGACGATGCGCGGACATTGCCGGCGAGCACTGCTATGCGGAGGCGATCTGGAGGCCCGCAGCGGCGGCCAGCGTGCTCAACACGTGGAGCTACATCGACACCACCGAAATGTATGTGCCCGAACCGGAAGAGAACTTCGTGACCAACGAGCAGTGGACCAGCTGGAGCACGCTGTTCGACTGGATCGAGGCTGGGCGGCTAGCTGGACGCGAGAGCGATCCCCGAGCGATCCGCTCGTTCTACGCCGTCTTCAACAACTCGAAATACGAAGAAGTCATCGGCCCGCCGAGCTCCTTCGACTCGCGCAACCTGTACCAGTTCTACAGCGACGTTCCGGGCGAAGTCGAACAACTGCCCGGAGAAGACTGGTGCATCAAAATCGGAGGTCCCCTGTTTCCCATCTCGCAGGAAGGCACCGTCCGCTGCTACCAGGGGCTGTACGGACCCTCGACCGAACTCAACCTCGGCGCGGAGGCGGCAACCGAAAGCGAACCGGCCAGCAGCGGTACGGCCGAAGGCTTTGCCGCCACGGGCAAGGACGAACGCTGGCAGGAAGTGACCGACGAACGCAACCACGCCGTGCGCCATCACACGCCGATCAAGGTCGACGGCGAACGCCTCGGTGAAGCGACGTGCGCGGCGCCGCTCTCACGCCGCGACTACGGGAGTCTGCGGTTCGGTGTCGGCAGCAGTTGCCTGTCGGCGAGCCTCAGCCCGGCGGCGCCCGCGAGGTCGCTCGGCGTATCGAGCGTCGCGGCGGTCGTCGCGCGGGAGGCCGCCAGCGACGGGGACGAGCACGCCGGCGCCACGACCGTCACGGAAGGAGCTCTCGGCCGTGCGCTCGAAGCGATGCAGCCGGGCTCGATGGCGTCGGCGCTCGTGAGCGCCGGTCCCGCCGAGGAGGCCTATCTGCTGAGCGCTGCCGACCTCGTCGAACTGCATGGCAGCTTCACGCTCGAGAACGCTCCGGTGCCCCCTGGGGCCGCGCCACCAACCGGCACGGTGCTGCGCCTGCTCGTGAACGCCAACACCGGTGAAATCGAGGGACGCTCACTGCGATGAGCTGAATTGGTGAACAGGTCCGGTCGCTAGCGTGGGGAGCGCCATGCGCAAGGAGCTCAGCCGCCTGATCGGTCCCGAGCATGTCCTCGACGCTGCGCCCGCCTCCCCGTACAACCGCGACTGCTCCCAGCGCCGCGACATGGAGGGCCGCGCCGACGCGGTCGTCGCTGCCCGGGGACGCCGCGGAGGTGGCGGCGGTGCTCGGCGTGGTGCTATGAGCACGACGTGCCGATCGTACCGCGCGGGGGCGGCACCGGCCTGACCGGCGGGGCGGTGCCGACGCAGGGCGGCGTCGTGCTCTCGCTCGAGCGCCTGCGCGGGGTGCGCGAGCTCGAGCCGGGGCTGTGGCGGCTCTACGCGGAGGCGGGCGTCAGCACGCGCGACGTGCAGCGCCTCGCGCGCGAGAACGGGCTGATATTCGCCCCCGACCCCGGGGCGGCGGAGCAGTCGCAGATCGGCGGCAACGTGGCCACGAACGCGGGCGGTCCGCACGCGCTGAAGTACGGCGTGACCGGGGCCTGGGTCGCCGGCATGGAGGTCGCGCTCGCGCCCGGCGAGCTCGTGCAGCGTGGGCGGCTGGGCGGGCAAGGACGTCGCCGGCTATGACCTCAAGAGCCTGCTTGATCGGCTCGGAGGGGACGCTCGGCGTGATCACCGCGGTGCGGCTGCGGCTGCTGCCCGCGCCCGAGGCGGCGCATCCCGCTGGTGGTGTTCCTGCGCACGCGCGCGCAGGGCTGCGCGGCGATCGCGACGTGTTCGCGGCAGGGCTGCGCCCGTCGGTGCTCGACTTCATGGACGGGGAGACGCTGGCGATGCTCGCCGGCGCCTATCCGGGCTCGCTCCCTCGCGAGCTGCCCGCCGAGGCGGGCTTCGCGCTGATCTGCGAGGTGGACGGCTCGCACGCGGAGGCGCGGCGCGCAGCGCGACGCGCTGCTGGAGCTGATGCGCGGCGCGCACGGCGCACGCGCTGGCGGTGGACGAGCCGCGCGACCCACGCGCGCTGTGGCGCTGGCGCGACGGCGCCAACCCGGCCGTGACGGCGGTGCGCGGGGGCAAGGTCAGCGAGGACGTGGTGTTCCCGCTCGAGCGCCTGCAGAGGGCCTCGAGCGCTTCGAGCGGATCGCCTAGCGCGCACGGCATGCGCTCGTGCGCGTGGGGGCACGGCGGCGAGGGCAACGTGCACGCGACCGTGCTCGTCGACCCGCACGACGACGGCGGAGCTGGACGCGGCCGAGGCCGTCGGCGAGGAGCTGTTCGCGCTGGTGGTGGAGCTCGGGGGCTCGATCGCGGGAGAGCACGGCGTGGGCTGGCACAAGCGCGGGCGTCTGGCGGCGCAGTGGGACGCGCGGGCGGTGGAGCTGCACGAGCAGCTCAAGCGGGCGTTCGACCCGAAGGGCCTGCTCAACCCGGGAAAGAAGCTGGCGCGGTACCCTGCGCGCTCGCCTGGCAGATCTGGCGCAGGCGCGTCGGGCACATCTACTTGAAAGGAACTGGACATGAACAAGTCGCAACTGATCGACGCGATCGCGGCGGACAGCGGGCTGACGAAGGCCGACTCCTCGCGCGCGGTGGAGTCGCTGCTGGACACCGTGACGAAGACGCTGAAGAAAGGCGACGAGGTGAGCATCACGGGCTTCGGCAAGTTCTCGGTCGTCAAAAGGGCGGCCCGTCAGGGCGTCAACCCGCGCACGGGCGAGCGTGTCAAAATCAAGGCGTCGAAGGCGCCCGAAGTTCTCGGCCGGGGCCGGGCTGAAGCAGGCGGTGAGCCCGAAGAAATAGAGCGCGAGACAGGCGCAGCGCCCGCCCCAGGGCCAGCGATGGCGCTGGTCAGCGAGCTGGAGCTCCGCGAGTTCGACTACACGGACCCGCTCGCTGCGCGGCGAGCGCTTCCACGCGGCGATGGCGCAGCTGCGCGAGGACGGCTGGCTGGCGCGGGGGCCGTACGGCTACATGGTGCTCGACCGCGAGGCGGCGGAGTTCTTCCTGCGCACGCGCGCGGCGACGTTCCCGGGGATGAAGATCGCGGAGATCTTCGGCGTCAGCGAGGGGCCGCTGTACGAGCAGATGCGGCGCAACATCCTGCACGTCAACGGTCCCGACCACGCGCGGCTGCGCGGCCTCGTCAACCCGGCGCTGTCGCCGCGTGCGGTCGAGCGCTACAGGCCGGCGATGCGAGCGTTCCTGGAGGAGCTGCTCGGGGACGCGATCGCGGCGTCCGCGTCGGGCGCACGGGGACGCCACCGAGCGGCGTGCGCTGCGAGTTCGTGTGGCGTTCGCGAAGCCCTACCCCTCGCAGGTGATCGCGACGGTGATGGGTGCGCCGCTCGCGGACGCGCCGCGGCTGCACCACTGGTCGAACTGGATCCAGCGGCAGTTCGACGCGGCGAGCATGGCCAGCGAGCGCGACGAGCATCGAGCGGGCCGTGGAGGAGTTCTACGAGTACGCCGAAGCGCTGCTCGACGCGTGCGGCGCGAGCCGCCCGGCGACGATCTGATCTCGAAGCTGATCGAGGCCACCTACGCGGACCACGACGCGGACCCTCCTCGCCCGGCCGAGCGCCTGTCCGACGTGGAGTGCATCAACCTCGTGTTCAACGTGCTCGCCGGCGGCGTCGACACGACGCAGAGCCAGCTGGCCCACGCGTGCGGCTGCTCGCCGAACACCCGGAGCAGTGGGAGACGCTGCGTCCGAGCCCGCGCTGGCCGACGCGGCCGTGGAGGAGGCGCTGCGATTCGAGCCGATCACGCCGTTCACCGCGCGGATGACGAGCGAGGAGTTGACCTTCCGCGACGTGACGCTTCCCGCCGGACACGATCGTGATGGTGTGCGCGTTCACGCGGCAACCGCGACCTCGACGGCGACGAGCAGGGGCCGGGCGGGCCCGACAGCTTCGACATCGCCGCCGAGCGCGGCCGCGCGCGGGCGCTGACGTTCGGCGCGGGCGTGCACTACTGCGTGGGGGCCAACCTCGCGCGCCTGGAGCTGCGCGAGGCGCTGTCGTTCCTGGCGGAGCGCGTGCGCGGCATCGAGCTCGACGGCGAGCCCGATGTTCGAGAGCATCCTCGGCATCTACGGGCTGGCCGAGCTGCCGCTGCGCTCACGCTCGCCTAGCGCGGATAGGTCCCTTCTCGGGACGCGTGTTCGCCCGTTCCCCTCGGAGGGCGCCGGCCCCGTGCCGCAGCCGCGTCAAGACCCAAGTAGTGGAACAATTTGGGCGGGGCGACGGACGGGCCTCTCGGCGAGACGAGGTTGGCGATGGCAGCATGCGGAACGGTGTCGCTGTGGCGACTGTGCCGTGGTGGCGCTGTCGGCGATCGGCCTGGTCGGTCGCGATCGCGTCGGCGGCATCGCCGCGAGCGCACGCGGCGGGCGACGTACCACGTGTACTCCTGCCGAACGCCCTCCGGCGAAAGCGCGCCGGCCGATGGGTGGAGCGGGTCGGAGTCGGGCACGGAAGCCGTCGCCGAAGACACGTGCGCGCAGCCGGGCGGCGCGCTCGATCGCGGGGCTGCGCGCGGATCGCACGCCGCACGACGCGAACTCGACCAGGCGACGTGGGCGTTCGAACCGCGCCCACGGGTGAGACGATCGCCGGCGCGACGCTGTGGCGGGCCGGCGACGCCACGGGGGCGCGGCAGTCAACGCGACGCTATCAGTTCTGGCTTGCTGGCCCAACGATGAAGTCGAACCATTTGAGCGACTGTCTCTATCTGGAGCCGCTGCAGCGGACCGGGGCGCATCGGCGACAGCCACTCTCGAGCCGAAACCGCGTCACCGTGCCCGCGACCAATCTCGGCGCCCATCTATACGCCGAATGCTTCGTGCGCGACGGGTCTCGCCGTAAACTGCCGAAGCGGTGCCGACGGCGACCCCAACGGCTACGCCGCCGTCGTCTACCTCTACGCGGCCGACCTGACGCTCGAACAGACGGCGCCGCCGACGGCGACGAACGTGAGCGGCGAACTGACGAGCGCGCCGACGGTGACGGGGACGAGCGACGTTGCGTTCGACGCGAGCGACCCGGGCTCGGGCGTCTACGAGGCGGTGTTCAGCGTGGACGGGCAGGTCGTGCAGAGCGACGGTGCTGAACGAAGACGGCGGTCGCTGCAGGAACGTCGGGCAGACGAGCGACGGGCTGGCGGCGTTCCTGTACGTGCAGCCGTGCCCGGCGTCGGTGAGCGCGGACGTGGGCTTCGACACGCACGCGGGTGGCGAACGGCGTGCACCACCTGGTGGTGAGCGTGATCGACGCGGCGGGCAACGCGGCGACGGTTCTCGACCGGCACGTCACGGTGGACAACCCGCCGCCGCCGGGTGGCGCCGAACGGCACGAACGCGTCACCGCAGGCGACGCTGCGGTGAGCTGGACGGCCAGCGCAGAAGCGCACGCCTGGCGATCGCCTACGGTCGCGCGGAGACGGTCGTTGGCCGCCTGACCGGCCCCGGGGGGCCGCCGATCGGGGCGGCGCGGGTGAACGTGCTGGCGACGCCGGACTACGCGGGCGCGAGGACGGCGGCGATGGCCGGCGTGCGCACGAACGCCGCCGGGCGCTTCACCATGCGCCTGCCGGCCGGTCGCGTCCTCGCGCACGCTGCGCTTCGAGTACAGCGCCGGGCCGGACTCGCCGCCGGTGGTGACGAGCACGCTCGCGCTGAGCGTGCGCGCGGGGTCATCCTGCGCGTCGCGCCGCGCACGGCGAGCGTGGGCCGCAGCATCCACTTCTCCGGTCGCCTGCGCGGCGGCCCGATCCCCACGGGCGGCAAGCTGCTGGTGCTCGAGGCGCGCTCCCCAGGCGGCGCCTGGCTCGAGTTCGACGTGATCCGCTGCGACGCCCGTGGCCGCTGCACGCGCAGCTACCGCTTCAAGTTCCCCGGGCCGGCGCGCTACCAGTTCCGCGTGCTGTGCGAAGCGGAGGCCGACTACCCGTTCGCGACCGGCGCGTCTAACGTCGTCGGCGTGTTCGAGGGCTGATGGGCCTAGGCGATTGGGCCGCGCCGCCGGCGCCGCCGGGCGACCTCCAGCGATTCGAGGTCCACCAGGTCCTGCCGCAGGCGGGCGCCGAGCTCGATGAGCAGCGCCTCCAGCCGGTCCCGGTTCGGCCGGGTCGGTCGCGTAGCCAGGTTATCAGCGCCCAGCCTGAGTCCCGACGGCGGCGACACGCGCCGCCCCAGCGCCCTCGGCCACGTCCCGCCGTACGTAAAGCAGATCCACGGGCGACAGCCAGCCGTGCTCGATGTAGCGCTCGGACAGCACCGCGTCCACGGGCGGGCGGTCGCGCTCGCGGTCGTGGATCTCCACCAGCACGTAGCGGGGCGCGTGGCGGTCGAGGTCGAGGCCGCGCAGCGCCGGCCCCTCGAAGCCCTCGACGTCGAGCGACAGCAGGTCCACCTCGGGCGCGTCGATCTCGTCGAGCAGCGAGGACAGCGTCCGCGCGTCCACGTCCAGCTCGTGTGGGTCGCGCCAGCCGAGCACCGTTCCCGTGCCGGGCCAGTGCGACTCGCGGGCGCCGTCCACCATCGACATGAGGTCGCCGAAGTGCATCCGCAGCTTCGCGGCCCGGGCTCCTCGGCGGACACCAGCGCGCACTGCACCACCATCGGCCGCCGGCCTGGACAGCCTCGCCTCGGCCGCCAGCTCGGGCATCGGCTCCACCAGCAGACCGCGCCAGCCGCGGAAGCGCTCGAGCCAGTAGGTGTTCGACTGCGTGAACCCGTCATGTCGCGCCCGCCTCCACGTAGAAGCCGCCATCGCGATCGATGATCGCGTCGAGCTTGAAGTCCAGTTCGTGCAGCGCGGGACGCGACAGCCGGTCCTCGCCGCGAGCCTCGGCCGCCGCCCGCGCGCCGTGCGCGCTGCAGGCGCCAGCGCACGAGCCGGTCGCGCAGCGCCCACGGCGCGCAGATCCGCGTGAAGGCGCGGGTCAGCTCTGATCTGCGTGCGCCTGCGAAGCTCCGCCACGTGGCTGGTTCTAGCGAAATCCCTGCCGCGCCGTCTGGTGCGGACGCCCCGGGCTGCCGCCGCGCATCGGCCTCAACGCGGTCTTCCTCGAGCCTCGCATGGGCGGGCTCGACACCTATGTGCGTGCGCTCGTGCCCGAGCTCGTGAAGCTCGGCGCCCGACGTCCGCTTCAGCGTCTTCTGCAACGCGCGGGCCGCGACTACCTCGCAGGAGCAGGGCTGGGCGGACGCCGTCGAGCTCGTCACGCACCCGCTGCTCGGGCCGCCGCGGGCTGCGGGCGGCGTCGGAGCTGACGCTGCTCGGAGCGCTCGCCGGCCGGCGGGTGGACCTGCTGCACAGCGTCGCCTTGACCGCGCCGCTGCGCACCCGCGCGGTCAACGTCGTCACGCTCGCCGACCTCACGTGGATCGTCGCGCCCGAGCCCGGCGAGGCGGCGCACCATGCGCCTGTGGCGGGTCGTCGTGCCGCCCGTCGCGCGTCGCGCCGACCGCGTGCTGGCGCTGTCCGAGGCCGGCGCCCAGCACGTGGTCGAGTACCTGCGCGTGCCCCGCGAGCGCATCGACGTCGTGCCGCTCGCCTCCGGTCGCAGCGACCTGCTCGCTCCGACCCCCGCCGCCGAGCTGCGGGCGCGCCTCGGTCTCGGCGAGGGCCCGGTCGTGCTGACGGTGTCCGCGAAGAAGGCCAACAAAAACCTCGCCGCGGCTGATCCGCGCGATGGCCGGCGTGCTCGAGCGCTGCCCGCGACGCGGTGCTCGTGATGCCCGGCAACCCGACCCCGCACGAGCGCGAGCTGCGCGCGCTCGCCGCCGAGCTGGGCATCGCCGACGAGCGTCGTCTTCCCCGAGTACGTCGACGCCGCCGACCTCGAGGGCCTGTACGCGCTGGCGAGCTGCTTCGTGTTCGCCTCCGTCAACGAGGGCTTCGGCATCCCCATCCTGGAGGCGATGCGCCGCGGTGCTGCCGGTCGCCTGCTCGCGCGCGTCCGCGCTGCCCGAGGTCGCCGGCGACGCCGCCCGCTACTTCGACCCGTACAGCGTCGATGACATCGCCGGCGCGATGCTCGAGCTGCTGCTGCGACGCTCGCTCGCCGCCGAGCCTGGCTCGCGCGCGGACGCGAGCGCCAGGCGAGCTTCACCTGGGAGGCGACCGCGCGCGGCACGCTCGCCAGCTACGCGCGTGCCTGGCGTGCGCGCGCCCATGCTCACGGCGATGACGCGCACGCGCGCGATCGTCGCGCAGAGCCCCGGCGGGCGTCCCCGACGTCCTCGACACGACCGAGGCGGGCGGGCGGATCGTCCGCGGCGGCGTCCTGCGCCTCGGCACCTACGTGGCGATGGTCGCGCTGTCGGTGCTCTCGGCGGCGCTGCTCACCCGCCACCTGGGCGTGGTCCGCTTCGGCGAGTACACGACCGTGCTCTCGCTCGTGGGGATCGTGGCCGCGGTCACCGACGCCGGCATGTCGGCGCTGGGCACGCGCGAGTTCGCCGTGCGCGAGGGCGCCGAGCGCGACGCGCTGATGCGCGACCTGCTCGGGCTGCGGATGATGCTGACGAGCGTTCGGCGTGCTGCTCGTCACGGCGTTCGCGCTCGCGGCGGGCTATGACACCGCGCTGGTCGCCGGGGCGGTGCTCGCGAGCCTCGGCACGATCGCGCTGGTCGTCCAGCACACGCTACACCATCCCCATCGGCGCCGCGCTGCGCCTGGGAACGCTGCTCGGCGCTCGAACTCGCGCGCCAGGTGCTGACCGTGGCGGCGATCGTCGCGCTCGTGCGTGCTCGACGCCGGGGCTCCTGCCGCTGCTGGCCGTGCGCGCTCGCCGTCAACCTGCTGCTGATCCCGCCAACGGCCGCGCTCGCCCGCCATCAGATCTCGCTGCGCATGAGCCTGCGGCCCGAGCCACTGGCTGGCGCTGCTGCGGCTGACCGTGTCGTTCTCGCTCGCCACGGCGGTCGGCACGATCTACATCTACACCGCGCAGATCCTCACGAGCCTCGTCGCCAGCGCCCACCAGAGCGGCCTGTTCGCCGCGTCGTTTCGGATCTTCATCGTCGTCGGCGCCGTGCCCGGGCTGCTCGTCGGCGGCGCGCTGCCGCTGCTCGCACGTGCCGCGCGCGACGACCGTCGAGCGCCTCACGTACGCGCTGCAGCGCATCTTCGAGGTCGTCGTTGATCCTCGGCGTGGCCGCCGCGCTCGCGACTGCTCGCGGGCGCCCAGTTCATCATCCGCGTCGTCGCCGGGCCGCGAATTCGCGGGCGCCGCCGAGCGTGCTCCAGATCCAGGGGCTCGCGCTGATCGCCTCGTTCGCTGCTCGCCGGCTGGAGCTTCGCGCTGCTCTCGCTCAAGCGCTACCGCGGCCTGCTGCTCGACAACCTCGCTGGCCTTCCTCGTCAGCTGCTCGCTCACGCTCGCGCTCGCCAGCTCAGCGACGGCGCCACCGGCGCCGCGTCGCCACGCTGTGCCGGCGAGAGCGTGCTCGCGCTCGGCTCGCTGGTGGCGCTGACGCTACCGTCACCCCGAGCTGCGTCCGCATCGTCGGCATCGCCCGTCAAGGTCGTCGCTCGGCGGCGGCGCCCGGCGGTGGCGATCGCGCTGCTCTCGGGCCTGCCTCGCTCTCGCGCCGTGCTCGCGCCTGCTCGCCTACGGGCTCTGATCGCGCTCATGCGCGCCGTGCCGGCCGAGATGCGCGAGCTGCTGCCCGGCGCCTGCGCCGCAACGGCGGATCCGCCGTCGACTCCCGGCGCAGAGCCCGCGCATGCGGTATCGTGCCCGCGCCATGGCCGCGGCCGCCGAGATCGCGCTGATGGTGCTCAACTGGAACGGCGCCGACCTCTGCGCCGCCACCTGCCCGGCGGTGCTCGAGGCGGCGCGGCGCGTCCCCGGTCGACGCACGCGTGTACGTCATCGACAACGCCAGCGAGGACGACTCGCGCGAGCTCCTCGCCACGCTCGCGGGAGGTCGAGCTGATCGCCTTCGCCACCAACCGCAAGCTGCACGCCTACAACGAGGCCGTGCGCCAGGTCGACTGCACCGCGTTCATGATGCTCAACAACGACGTCAGCCCCGCCGCCGACGTGCATCGCCCCGCTGTGGGAGACGATGCGCGCCGACGCGAGCGTGTTCGCCGTCGGCGGCGAGGTCATCGACACCGCCACGGGCGAGGTCGACTCGGGCCCCACGGCCGCGCGCTGGGAGCGCCAGTGGGTGCTCGAGCCGACCGGGCTCGCGGGAGCGCGGCGGGCCGATCGACGTCGCCTACGTGTCCGGCGGCGCCGGGCTGTACCGGCGCGAGATGTTCCTCGCGACTCGGCGGGCTTCTGGGACGCGCTGCCCGGCCTCTACTGGGAGGACGTCGAGCTGGGCCTGCGCGCCTGGATGCACGGCTGGCGCTCGGTGTTCCACCCGGACGCGCCGCTTCGACCACGCCAGCGGGTCGACCGTGCGCCGCGCGTGAACCCGCACGTGCGCGAGTTCCGCACCTACCAGAACGTGCGCCTCACGCACTGGCGCTGCTGCTCGACCCGGCCGACCTGCGCGACTACCTCGCCGGCGAGCTGCGGCGCAGCCTGCGCAAGCCCTACTACTACGCGACCGTGCTCACGCTGCTGGGCTCGCTGCGCGCCGGTCGCCGCCCGCCGCCGCGCGCTGCGCGCCCGCTGTGGCTCGGTGCGCGTCAGCCGACCTGCAGGCGCGCTGGCGCGCCAGCCGAGCGCCGCCGCGTCAGCCCGCCGGTGCCCCCCGCCGGCGGTGGCGGCACGCAGGCGCCTCGCCACCACCGTGAGCTGCTGGCGCAGGAAGTCGTTGGCGAGCTGCTCGCTGAGCCTCGCCAGCAGCCCGTCCCTTGCGGCTCGTCGAGGCTCACCCAGCGCTGCGGCGCCCATGCGCTCGCGACGCAGCGTGCGGCCGAGGCTGCGGCGGGTGAACCAGCGCAGGTGCGTCCAGTCGCGCACGCCCCACGGCTCGTACTCGAACTCCCCGCGCAGGACGAGATTGCCGACGAGGCGGTAGAAGCGCAGGTTCGGCACGGACACCGCCAGCAACGCGCCCGCGCGCCGCCCAGGCGCGCAGCGTGCGCAGCGCCCGCCAGGGTCCACAGGTGCTCGAGCACGTCCGCCACGACGATCACGTCGAACGCGCCGCCGCCGAGGTCCGTCCAGCGCGCGTGTCCTCGATCGTGCCCATCGACGGCCGCGTCGTAGCGCTCGCCCGCCATCGCTGATCGCCTCGGCGAGGGGTCGAGCGCGACGAGCTCGGCTGCGCCCGCCTGGCGCAGGCGCGGCGCCCACGAGCCCGCGCCGCTGCCCACGTCCAGCAGGCGTCCCGCCGATCGCTCCAAGCCCGCGCAGCACGTCCTCGTTGTCCGTGCCCCCGTACAGAAAGCTCTGCGTGCAGCAGGCGCTCGGACACCGGCGCATCGTAGTCGCCGTCGGCGGTGCGCGATAGCGTGCCCGGCCGTGCCCTCGGTCCTGATCGTGCGCGGCCACCTAGCGAATCCATGGGAGCTGCGCCCGTGGCTGGAGCTGCCCGACCGCTACGAGGTCTCCTACCTGCTCACCGGCTCCAACCGCTTCGTCGCGCCCGAGCGGCTGCGCGCGGTGCCGCGCGCGGGCGCTG
Source organism: uncultured Solirubrobacteraceae bacterium (assembly GCA_963810735.1). Classification (GTDB taxonomy): domain Bacteria; phylum Actinomycetota; class Thermoleophilia; order Solirubrobacterales; family Solirubrobacteraceae; genus Palsa-744. Next base: position 377,446 of record CAWEOR010000005.1, on the reverse strand, counting down.
CGCGACCTGCTCCCTCGCGGCCCGCTCGGCGAGTTGGCCGCCGGGGTGCTGGGCGACCGCTACCTGTCGGCCGAGGAGGCGTTCGCCGCAGGCCGACATCGTGCACGCCGCCGAGCTGAGCTTCTGGTTCGCCGCCGAGGCCGCGCGGCGCCGGCGCCGGCCACGGCTTCCGGCTCGTGCAGACCGTGTGGGAGACGCTGCCGATGCTCGCCGCCTACCGCAACCGCCACGCGCGGCGCTTCCGCGAGCTGGTGCTCGCCGACACCGACCTGTTCCTGGCCGCGACCGAGCGGGCCGCGCTCGCGCTCGAGCTCGAGGGCGTGCCCGCCGAGCGGATCGTGGTGTGCCCGCCGGGAATCGACACGTCACGCTTCGCGCCGCACGCCGCCGGCGCTTCGCCGACGGCACGAGGCGGCCGGGCGGAGCGTCCGCGCGTGCACACGATCGTCTCGCCCGGGCGGCTCGTGTGGGAGAAGGGCCACCAGGACGTGCTGCGCGCGCTCGCGCTGCTGCACCGCGGCATCGTCCGCGACCCCGGCGCGGCGAGACGCGTGCGCCCGCGCCTGCTGATCGTCGGCGCGGGCCCCGAAGGAGGCGCGGCTGCGCGCGCACGCCGCGGATCTCGGGCTGAGCGACGTGGTGGAGATCCGCAGCGTCCCCTACGAGCGAGATGCCGCGCGGTGTTCGCCGCAGGCCTCGGCGATGGTGCTCGCCAGCCAGGCCGCGGCGACGGCTGCGCTGCACCCGTTCGACGTCCCGCGCGCCTTCTGGGAGGAGCAGTTCGGGCTCGTGCTCGCCGAGGCGATGGCCGCCGGGCTGGCGATCGTCACGCACCACCAGCGGCGCCATCCCCGAGGTCGTGCGCGGGGCGCCCGTCGAGCTCGTCGCGCCCGGGCGACTGGCCCGCGATCGCTCGCGCGCTCGCCGGCCGGTCCGCTCAGCGCGCGCCCGCGGCGCGCGCGTGGCCTACCCGCAGGAGATCGTGAGCCGCTACTCGACGACCGCCGCCGCCGAGCGCCTCGACCGGCGCCTACGACCTGTTGCTCGCGGCCTGAAGCACCTCGAGCGTGCGCTGCGCGAAGCGCTCCCACGAGAACTCCGCTCGCGCGCTGCGAGTCCCGCGCGGCTGAGCCGTCGCGGCGCGGCTCGTCCGCCGAGCACCCGCCGCAGTCCCGCGGCGATGCTCGCCACCTCGCGCGGGTCGACGTACTCGGCCGCGTCGCCGCCGACCTCCGGCAGCGAGGAGATCGTTCGAGGTGACCACCGGCGCGCCCGGCCGCCATCGCCTCGAGCACAGGCAGACCGAAGCCCTCGCCCAGCGACGGGTAGCAGAACACCGCGCAGCGGCCGGTACAGCTCGGCCAGCGCCGCGTCGGAGACGAAGCCGAGCATCGTGCAGCGCTCGCCCAGCGAGCGCAGCGCGGCGAGCGTGGGCCGGCGTCCCACCCCAGCGCGCCGCACCACCACCAGCGGATGCGGCTCCTGCAGCTCGCTCGTCGAGCGCGCGGTAAGCGGCCACCAGCCGCGGCAGGTTCTTGCGCGGCTCGAGCGTGCCCACCGCGAGCACGAAGCCGGGAGCGGGCAGCGCCGCGGCCTCCGCGCGCGGTCGAGCAGCTCGCCGGCGTCGCTCGGCGCGGCACCCAGGTGCGCGACGACGGTCCGCGCCGCGCGTCGCCGGGATAGCGCGCGGCGAGCGCGTCGGCGGTCGCCTGCGAGATCGCCAGCAGCGCCGCGCGCGCGGCGCACGGCCGTGCCGAGCGTCAGGCGCTCGATGACCGTCGAGCGCCGGTTCGGGCGCATCGCCGGCTCGAACGCCACGAGGTCGTAGACGATCGGCACCGCCGGGATGCGCAGGAACCACGACCGTCAGATAGGAGTTGGACGACAGGAAGACGTCGCACGCGCGGTTGGCCGCGCGTGCCGCCAGCAGATGCCACCAGCGGGTCGCCGCGCCGCGATCGTGCGCCAGCGGAAGCGCTCGTCCAGCTGCGACCTCGTTCCACGCGCTCGCGCGCGTAGAGCATGTAGCGGTGGGGGTCGTCCTCGCGCGCGGCGAGCGCGCGCAGCAGCTCGCGCACCACCCGCCCGCGGCCCGCGCGGCACCTCGACCGCCGCGCGGGCGTCGATTCCGATCGTGAGGGCTCGCGGTGGCGGTCATCGTCGCCGCTGGCTCTGCGGCCGGCGGACGCTACCGTACGGCCGTGCCGCCGCCCCGGCGACCTGCTCGAACGGCTGACCGACCCCCGACCGCTTCGACCTCGCCCCCACCGGTCCCGGCGCGATCCTCGACGTCGGCTGCGGGGCGGCGAAGTTCGCCGGCGCGGTCGGCCTCGACATCTCCCCGGACACGGCCGCCGACATCGTCCACGACCTCGACAGGTTTCCCTACCCGATCGCGGACTCGAGCTTCGACCAGATCCTGCTGCAGGACGTGATCGAGCACGTCGCGCGAGCCGATCCGCGTGTTCGAGGAACTGCACCGCATCGCCCGTCCCGGCGCGCGCGTGCAGTTGCGCACGCCGCACTTCTCCTCGGCGCTCGCCTACGGCGACCCCACCCACCGCCACTACTTCTCCACGATCGCCATCCGTTCGCTTGCCGAGCCGCGCTTCGCCCACTACACCGACGTCCGCTTTCGCGTCGTGCACGTCACGCTCGACATGTGGCTGGCCTACCGCGCGCTCGGCCTCGGGCTGCTCTTCAACCGCGTCGCAGGAGACATACGAGAAGTACTTCGCCTTTGTCTGCCCCACGCATGAACATCCGCGCGGAGTTCGAGGTGCTCAAGGACTAGCCTCGACGCGCGATGCACGTCGGCCTCAACCTGATCTTCCTCGTGCCCGGCGAGACCGGCGGGATGGAGGTCGCGGCGCGCGAGCTGATCCCCGAGCTGCTCGCCGCCGCGCCGCCGACACGCGCTTCACGGCGTTCGTCAACCGCGAGGCGGCCGCCGCCGCGCGACGGACCGTGGGGCGAGCTGCTGCCGGTCGGTGACCGTGCCCGTGCGCGCGCGCAACCGCGCGCAGTGGGTGCTCGGCGAGCAGACGCTGCTGCCTGTGCTCGCCGCCCGCGCGGGCGTCGATCTCGTGCACAGCCTCGCCAGCACCGCGCCGCTGTGGGGGCGCTTTCGCCGCGTGGTGACCGTGCACGACCTGATCTACGCGCGCTTCCCGGAGGCGCACGCGGGCCTGCGCGACAAGGGCATGCGCGTGCTCGTGCCGGGCGCGGTGCGCCGCTCCGATCGCGTGATCGCCGACTCGCAGCAGCACCCGCGAGGACCTCGTCGAGCTGCTCGGCGTCGATCCGCAGCGCATCGACGTCGTGCCGCTCGGCCTCGGCAGCGGTCCAGCCGCGCCGCGCCGCTGCCCGAGCGCGACGTGCGCGCGCGCCTGGCGCTCGGCGAGCGCCACCGTGCTGCTGAGCCTGTCGGCGAAGCGGCCGCACAAGAACCTGCTCGCGCTGATCGGCGCGCTCGCGCGCATCCCCGCCGAGCGGCGCCCGGTGCTCGTGCTCCCCGGCTACCCGACCGCGCACGAGGCCGAGCTGCGCGCGCGCGCCGCAGGCGCTGGGCGTCGCCGAGGACGTGCGCTTGCCCGCGTGGCTCTCCGACGCGGAGCTCGAGGGCCTGTGGTCGATCGCGCGCGCGTTCGTGTTCCCGTCGCTGTACGAGGGCTTCGGGCTGCCGGTGCTCGAGGCGATGGCGCGCGGCGTGCCCGTCGCCTGCTCGAACGCCTCCTCGCTGCCCGAGGTCGCCGGCGAGGCGGCGCTGCTGTTCGACCCGCGCGACCGAGGCGGCGATCGCCGCGGCCCTGCGCGCGCCTGCTCGAGCGACGAGGCGCTGCGCGAGCGCCTGCGCGCGCTGGGCCTCGCCCAGGCGCGGCGCTTCACCTGGGAGCGCACCGCGCGGCTGACGCTCGACAGCTACGGCTGAGCGCTGCGCGCGTGACGGCCGCCCGACTGTCGGGCTCACCCGCTAGCTCGCAGCACCGCCTCCAGCGAGGACTCCAGCGACAGCTCATCGGCGTTCTCGGCGAACCAGCGCGCGGTGCTCTCGCGCAGCGCCAGCCCCGCGTCGTGCACGCGCACGATCGCGTCGGCCACCGCCCGCGGGTCAGAGCTCGCGCGCGATCGTGCCGTTGACCCCCTCCTCGATCAGCTCCGTGGCGGCGTTGTCCTCGCCCGCGACCACCACGCTCGGCGTGGCCCGCGCGGCGGCCTCGACCACGACCAGGCCGTAGCCCTCGCGGCGCGAGGTCAGCAGCATGCACATCGCGCGGCGCATCTCCGCGTCGACCGTCCTGCGTTCGCGCGAAGCCGCGCGCCCGCACCACCCCCTGCAGCCCGTGCGCGGCGATCGCCGCGTCGAGCGCCGCGCGCTCGGGCCCCTCGCCGAAGACCTCGCCCCGCAGCCCCTCGATCCGCTGCGGCCGCGAGCGCCATCGCGGCCACCGCCAGCGTCACCTGCTTCTCCGGGATCAGCCGGCCCGCGAACACCACCACCGGCTCGCGTCGGCGCCGGCGTGGCCGGCTCGACGGCGCCCGCGTACAGCCCGCGCAGCACCGTCACCGTGCCGCGCAGGCCCTCCTCGCGCAGCCGCTGCGCGTGCAGCTCGCGAGAAGCAGAAGGCCCGCTGGGGCACCCGCGCGCACAGCGCGCTGGACGAGCATGCCCACGCGCCCGCCGACCGCGCCCAGGTAGTCGCGCCAGTAGGAGCGGCTCCACACCTCGAACCAGTCGACCACCAGCTCGAAGCGGCCAGCGGCCGCGCCGCGCCCGCCGCCAGCAGCGAGAAGTACGGGAACGCGCACGTGTGCACCACGTCGTAGCGGCGGCCGTGGCGCAGCAGGTGCCACGAGCACGCCCAGCGCCGAACACCAGCGGCGGCAGCGTGCGCCGGCGGCCGCCCGTCGTGTACAGGGCCATGCGCGGGCCGGCGCGTCACCACCCGCACGCGCGGGTCGATCTGCGCGCGCTCGCCGCGCTCCCACTGGCGCAGCGTCAGGTAGGTCACCTCGTGGCCCTCGGCGCACAGGCGCTCGGCCAGGTCGCGGTACCAGCGCTCGGCGCCGCCGACCGTGTGCGGGAACAGGCAGTCGTAGACGAGGCATACGCGCATCCCCGCTAGCATCCCATCTCGTCGGTGCGGTCCGAATCTGCGCCACTTTCCGCCCTTCGCGGCGTTATAAACGCGGGAGACGCCGGCTGGCCGGCGGCCATCAGCGGCACGGCGCGACCCTCAGCCGATGAGCACACTCGCCCCGACAAGCGCCCCTCCCGCGGCGCCCGACGCCCAGGACGCCGAGCGCGCCGCTGGTGTCTGTCGTGATCCCCTGCCTGAACGAGGCCGAGAACATCGAGTCGTGCGTGACCGCCGCGCTGGAGGCGATCGTGCGCATGGGCGTGCCGCGGCGAGGTGGTCGTCGCCGACAACGACTCCGAGGACGACTCCGCGCGGCTGGCCGAGCGAGCGGGCGCGCGCGTGGTCGTCGAGCGCAGGCGCGGCTACGGCAGCGCCTACCTGGCCGGCTTCGCCGCCTCGCGCGGGCGCTACATCGTGATGGCCGACGCCGACCTGACCTACGACTTCGACGAGATCCCGCGCTTCGTCGCCGCGCTCGAAGAGGGCGCCGAGATGGTCATCGGCGACCGCATGGACAACATCCAGCCCGGCGCGATGCCGTGGCTGCACCGCTACGTCGGCAACCCGATGCTCACCGGCCTGCTCAACCTGTTCTTCCGCACCGGCATCAGCGACGCCCACTGCGGCATGCGCGCGCTGCGCCGCGACGTGCTCGCCGCGCCTGGACCTGCGCACCACCGGCATGGAGTTCGCCTCCGAGATGGTCATCAGGGCCTCCAAGGAGAACCTGAGGATCGCCGAGTTCCCGATCGAATACCACCCGCGCGGAGGCGAGAGCAAGCTGTCGAGCTTCCGCGACGGCTGGCGTCACCTGCGCTTCCTGCTCGTGCACAGCCCCAACCACCTGTTCATCGTCCCCGGCAGCCGTGCTCGCCGGCCTGGGCACGCTGATCGTCGTGTTCGTCGGCGCCGGCCTTGACTTCTTCGGCCGCGCCTGGGGCGCTGCACGCGCTGATCGGCGGCGCGCTGCTGATGATCGTCGGCACGCAGGTGCTCGCGCTCGGCCTGTGCGCGCACGCCTACGGCACCTACTTCATGGGCGAGCGGGACCCGTGGTTCGACCGCATGCGCGCGCGCTTCCGGCTCGAGCACGGCCTGCTGCTGGGCGGCCTGTTCATGCTCGTCGGCGTCGTCATGGGCGCGGTGATCCTCGCGCACCTGGATCTCGCACGGCTTCGGCTCGCTCGCCGACGAACACCTCGCGGTGATCGCCGCCTCGCTGCTGATCGTCGGCATCCAGATCTTCTTCTCCTCGTTCCTGCTGTCGATCCTCGGTCTGCGCCGCCGCTAGCGGTGCGGACGCCGCGTCCGCCGGATGCGTGGCGGCGTCGTGTTCGCCGGCGATCGCCGCGTGTGGCGCTCGGCCGCGGTCGCTCGGCGCTGCCTGCGCTCGCGCTGATCGCCTTCTACTGCCTGCGCCCGCGCGACTACTACACGGGCACCGACAACGTCGAGGCCTACACGCTACGTCGCCGAAGCGCCACGCCCGGCGAGCCGGTCTGCGTGCCCGGCCTGCACATCCCCGCCGGCACCGCGCGCATCGCGCCTGCAGCTGATCTCGCGCACGCGACCCGCGCCCGGCGCTGCACGATGACGCTCGACCTGCGTACGACAGGTCGACGCGTGCGGCTCGATCGCCAGCCGGCTCGGGCCGGAGACGGTCGCCCGCCAACCGCATCAGCAGCGCCGTCTTCGACCATTCCCGCAGCTGCCCGCGCATCCCGGCCGAACATGGCGCGTCGCTGTGTGTGCGGCGCGCGCGGCCTGGTCAACTGGGGTGGCACGCCGCTGCCCGCTGCCGTCCGAGCCCCTCGCTGCCCAGCGTCGGCGGACGGCCGATCGGCGGGCGTGATCGCCGTCTGGTACCTGCCGCCCGCCGGTCAGCAGCGCAGCTACCTCGCGCGCGCCGGATCGATCCTCGACCCGCGCCTCGCTGTTTCGGCCGGGCTTCGTCGGCCCCTGGCTGTACGTGCTGATCCTGTTCGTCGTGCTGCCCGGCGCTCGCGCTGCCGCCGTGCGCTGCCTGGCGCTCGCCGCGTCTGGCGGCGGCCGGCGCATCGGCGCCTGGCTGTTCGCGATCGCGGCCCTCAACTTCGCCTGCTGGGCGCTGATCACGCCCGCCGTTCCAGGCGCCCGACGAGGTCGACCACTTCGCCTACACGCAGTCGCTCGTGGAACGCGGCCAGGCGCCCTCGCGCGACCCCGACTCGCCGCTTCGCGCGCTGGTCGAGCGCCGAGACGCTCGCCTCGAAGACATGAGCTTCTTCACCGACCACCAGGTCGGCGACACGCGCCCGCCGTGGACGAGCCGCCAGCAGGCCCGAATACCGGGCGAGCGCGCCGCCAGCCTGCATCCCAGCGCCTCCGACGGCGGCGGCAACGAGACCGCGGCCACGCTACGGGCCCGATCTACTACGCGGCGCTCGCGCCCGCCTACGCGCTCGCGTCGAGCTCGCCGCTCGATCAGCTGACGCTGATGCGCCTCACCTCGGCGCTGATCGGCGCGCTGGTCGTCGCTGTTCGCCTTCCTGCTCGCGCGCGAGCTGGCGCCCGGGCGTCCCTGGCTGGCCGTGCTCGCCGCGCTGCTCGTCGCCTACCAGCCGATGTACGGGTTCATCTCCGGCGCCGTCAACAACGACGTCGGCGTCAACGCCGGCGCGGCGGCGCTCGAGCTGCTGCTGATCCGCATGCTGCGGCGCGGCATCACGATCCGCGCTGGGGCGCGCTCACGGGCGCGCTGCTGATCGCGCTGCCGCTCGTCAAGGGCACGGTGCTTTCGCTGTACCCGGTCGCCGCGCTGGTGTTCGCGGTCGACGCTGTGGCGCCACCACGGCCGCGCGAGCTGCGCGCGTGGGGCGCCCTGGTGGCGGCGCGTGGTCGCCGCGCAGCTGTTCTCGGGCCACGTGCTCGACAAGCTCCAGGGGGCATCGCGCGAGCCAGCGGATCGGCGACGATCAGCTCCAACGCGAGCGCCGCCAGCGAAGCGCTCCACCACATCCCCAGCTTCGCCTCCTACGTGTGGCAGGCGCTGCTGCCGCGGCTGCCGTTCATGACCCGCTACTTCCCGGCGCACGCCCCCGGCTTCGTGCTCACCCACGACCGCGGCTTCGTGATCTTCGTCGAACGCGGCTGGGGCGCGTTCGGCTGGTACGACGTGCTGTTCCGCCACTGGGTGTACGTGCGTGATCTTCGCTCGCGATGGTCCTCACCGTCCCGCTCGGCGCCTGGGCGGCGCGCCGCGAGTGGCCGTGGGTGCGCCGCCACTGGCTCGAGATGGCTGGCGCTGATCGCGATGCCCGTGGCCGTGATCCTCGGCTTCGAGGCCGCCTACTACACCCCCGCGCCCGAGGGCCGCCATCGCCGAATTCGGCCGCTACGTGTTCCCCGCGATCGCGCCCGCTCGCCGTGCTCGTCGTCGGCGCCCTGCACGCGTTCGGGCGGCGGCGCATGCTCGCCGCCGGCGTGATCCTGCTCGATCGCGATGATCGCCCTCAGCTACGCCGCGCAGCTGCTCACGCTCACGGGTTTCTATGCCTGACGTGAGCGTCGCGATCCCGGTCCGCGACGGCGGCGCGCTGTTCGCCGGCGTGCTCGAGGCGCTCGCCGCGCAGACGGTCGCCCACGAGCTGCTCGTGTGCGACTCGGGCTCCAGCGACGGCTCGGTCGGCGCTCGCGCGCGCGCACGGGGCGCGCGTGCTCGAGATCGCGCCCCGAGCGCTTCAACCACGGCGCCACGCGCAACCTGCTGATGCAGGAGGCCACCGGCGCGCACGTGGCGCTGCTCACCCAGGACGCCGAGCCCGCCGACGAGCACTGGCTGGCGCGCCTGCTGGGCGGCTTCGAGCTCGCCGACGACGTGGCCATCGTCGTACGGGCCCTACCGGCCGCGCGCCGACGCCAGCGCGCCGGTGCGCCTCGAGCTCGAACGCTGGTTTCGCTCGCTCTCGCCCGACGGCGGCCCCGCGGGTCGAGCGCCTGCGCCGAGCACGAGCGCTCGCCGTCCGCGCCGGGGCCATGCGCTACCCGTCTCGGCGTCGGCCGGCGGGGCTTCTTCACCGACGCCAACGCCTGCCTCGCGCGCGGCCGCCTGGGAGCGCGTGCCGTTCCGCGAGGTGCCCTATCGCCGAGGACCGCGCTGCTGGCGATCGACATGCTGCGCGCGGGCTACGCCAAGGCGTTCGTGCCCGAGCGGCCGTCATCCACTCCCACGCCTACAGCGCCTCCCAGCAGCTGCGCCGCTGCTTCGACGAGTGGCGCGGCCTGCGCGAGGTCTACGGCTGGCGCGAGCCCGCCTCGCCACGCCACCTGCTCGCGCAGCTGCGCGGCGAGCTCGGCCAGGCGCGCGCGAGCAGCTGACGCGCCGAGGGCGCCGCGCCGGCGCGCCGCGCCGCGCGACGCTCGCCGCGCGTCGCCCGCCACCAGCTGCTCGTGCCGTCGCCGGGGCGCTGCTCGGCTCGCGCGCCGATCGGCTGCCCGCCGGCGATCACGGCGCGCGCTCTCGCTCGAGGGTCGCGCGGGCTTCGCGCCGCTCGACCTCGACAGCGCGCTCCGACTGCACCGCCCACCGACCCTCTCCATATAAATAAGACGATGAGCGACAACCCGATCGACGGGCGCCCGCTGGGTCCGTTCGCGAACCTCAGACGGCGGATCCATCTCACCTACACGCACTTCGGCCTGCGCACGCTGCTGTTCCGGCGCGCTCACGCTGCCGCTGCGCTTCACCCCGCTCGCAGCGGCGCATGCGCCTGCGCACGCACGCCCGCGACCAGGAACTGCGCAGCGCGGTCGCCTGGTACCGCGAGCACGGCCGCCCCGTCGACGTCGTCATCCCCAGCTACCGCGACGCCGAGCGCGTGCGCGCGCTCGTGCGCAGCATCCGCAAGACCGTCGCGGCCGGGGATGGCGCGCGTGATCGTCAGCGACGACTGCAGCGGCCCCGAGCACCTCGCCGCGCTGCGCGCGATCGACGGGATCGACGTGCTGGTCGAGTCCGAGCGCAACAGCGGCTTCGCCGCCAACGTCAACCGCGGCCTGCGCGCGAGCGATGCCGCGAGCGCGACGTCGTCGTGCTCAACTCCGACGTCGAGGCGCTGCCCGGCTGGCTCGAGTGCCTGCAGTACGCGGCCAGGACCGCCACCGCGACGTGGGCATCGTCGGCGCGCAGCTGCAGTACCCGGACGGGCGCATCCAGTTCGGCGGCACCGTGCGCAACCGCGACCGCGCCCGAGTGGTTCGACCACCGCTACCGCTTCAAGCCGAGCGACTGGGGCCCCGCCGGGCGACCGAGCCCCGCGCTCGCCGTCACCGGCGCGTGCATGTACGTGCGCCGCGAGGTGATCGAGCGCGTCGGGCTGCTCGACGAGCGCTACGCGATGGCCTACGAGGACGTCGACTGGTGCCTGCGCGCGTGGCAGGCGGGCTTCGGCGTCCTGCTACTTCCCGGCCGCGCGGCTCGTCCACCACGAGTCCGCCACCCGCGGCACCGCCCAGGGCGAGCGCGAGCTCGACGTCCCAGCGCGTCTTCTGGGAGCGCTGGTCGGACGTTCTTCGACGCGCGCGAGGTCGGCGTCGCGCCGGCGGCGACGCCGCCGCGACGCGGCCCGCCCGGACGCGCCACGCCGGACCCAGCGCGCGCGCGCGATCGCGCGCCTGCGGATCGCCTACGCCACCGAGGGCACCGGCGTCGGCGGCGGGCACCGCGACATCTTCGAGCACCTCAACCGGCTCGCCGCCCGCGGCCACGAGGTCTCGCTGTACACGCTCGACCACGCCGCCCGACTGGTTCCCCCTGCGCGCGCCCGTGCACAGCTTCGCCGACTACGACGAGCTCGCCGCGCGCGCTCGCCGAGCTCGACGCGATCAAGGTCGCCACCTGGTGGATGACCGCCGCGCCGGTGTTCCGCGCGAGCGTCGTCCGCGGCCTGCCCGTGTACTTCGTGCAGGACATCGAGACCTCCTACTACCCCGACCACGAGCACGCCCGCCACGCCGTGCTCGACTCCTACCGGCCCGAGTTCCGCTACATGACGATCTCCGCGTGGAACCGCGAGCGCCTGCGCGAGCTGGGCCTCGACGCCGAGCTGATCCCGCCGGGCATCGACCTCGACACCTTCCGTCCGCGCCCCGAGGTGGCGCGCCGCGAGGACATGGTGCTCGCGCTCGGCCGCGCCAACCCGCTGAAGAACCTCCCGCTCACGCTCGCCGCCTGGCAGGCGCTTGAACGGCCGCGCCGGGACGCGCCGCGTCCCGAGCTGTGCCTGTTCGGGATCGAGCCCGAGCTCGCCCGCGACGGCGCGTCGCGCGGTCGACGGCGTGCGCTACGTCGAGTCACCCAGCGACGAGCAGGTCGGCGAGCTGTTCGCCGAGGCGACCGTGTTCGTGCAGACCTCCGTGCACGAGGGCTTCGCGCTGCCCCCGCTGGAGGCGATGGCCACCGGCGCCGCCGTGGTCTGCACCGACGCGCACGGCAACCGCGACTTCTGCGTCGACGGCGTCAACTGCCTGATGCCCGAGCCCACCCCCGCCGCGGTCAGCGCGCGCGCTCGCGCGGCTGCTCGGCGATCCCGAGCTGCGCGCGCGGCTCGGGCGGCGCCGGCATCGAGACGGCCCGCGAGTACGCGTGGGAGCGGCGCATCGACGCGCTGGAGGCGTTCTTCGGACGGGTGGCCGCCTCGCGGCGGATGGCGCTCGGAGGGGAGCTGGCGTGAACGCGGCGGAGCCCTACACGCTGGTGGTGATCGCCTGGAACGCGGGCTTCTTCTCGCACGTCAACCGCGTCGTCAACCACCTGCACCACACGCTCGGGCACGATGGCTGTGCGGCCATCCGCGTGAACTGGCGTATCAACGAGAACACACCGCTGTTCGTGTACGGCACCGAGCAGGACGGGGAGCTGTGGCAGCGCTTCTTCGAGCCGCTCGAGTTCCCCCAGGCCCCAGCCGCCGAGCGCGCCAGCTACGAATACGCCGACCTGTCCATGACCGGGCTGCACGCCTACGGCATGTACAAGCGCGGTTCGCGCTGGCGCACGGCCTACGGGCGGGCGTTCGCCGAGCACGTCCGCGTCCGCGAGGAGCTGCGTGCTCGGACGGACGAGCTCTGGCGGGACGGCGGTGCGGGCGCCCGGTGCATCGGCGTGCACTATCGCCACCCCGAACACGCCCACGAGTGCCCCCGCGAGATGCCCACGCTCGACGCCTTCATCGCGCGGACGCACAGGCTGCTCAGAGGTGCAGGACCCGCCTCGGTCGTGCTCGCCAGCGACGTCCGTGAGGCGGTGGACGCCTTCCGCGACGCGTTCGGCGAGCGCCTGCTCGTGCAGCCCGGCGTCGCTCGCGCTCCCGTCGCCGACACGCAGTACGAGTGGGACGCGCCGCCGGGTGTCGCGATGGGCGAGCAGGCGCTCATCGACGCGCTGCTGCTCGCCCGCTGCGAGGTGCTGCTGCACGCGACCAGCAACCTGGCGACCGCCGTCGGCTACATGAACCCGCGCTTGCAGATGGTCTACTGCGAGTCGCTGCTCACGGGTCTTTCCGCCACCGTGCGCGCCAGGCTCAGCCCGCGCCGCGAGGCGACGCTCGACGGGGTCTCGCGGCGGCCGCTGGCAGCGTCGGGTTGAGCGCGCCGCACGGGTCGAGCATCCACGGGCGCTGCTCACGGGCGTCGAGCGCGACTTGAAGCTGGGCCGTCAGGCGCTCGTCCGCCACGGCCAGGAGCACGACCGCGCACGAGTCGAGCAGGGTGCCCAGCGCGACCGACGTGCTCGCCGGTCCGCGAGCCGACGGGTCATGGATCAGCACATCCCGTCCCGCCCGCCGCCAGCGCTCGGCGAGCTCGAGCGCCGGCGAGCCCTCGAGCTCGTCCGTCCCGGGCTTGAACGCGATCCCCACGATCCCGATCGGTCCGGGCGCGGCCTCCAGGGCCGCCCGCTCGAGCACATCGAAACGGCCCTCATTGGCCGCTTCGATCGCGGCCGGCAGCGGCGCCGACACACCAGCCGCCCGCGCCGCGGCGCGCAGCGCGGGGTTGTCGCGTGGATAGCACGGACCGCCGTAGGGCAGGCCGGGGGCGAGGTAGCCGCGGCCGATGTGGGGATCCGCCGCGACCGCCGCGCACACCGCCCGGGGCTCGCTGCCGTACGCCGTGGACAGCTCCGCCAGCGTGTTCGCGAACGCGATCTTCATCGTCCGGAACGAGTTGCTGGCGAGCTTCGCGAGCTCGGCGCCCGCCGCGTCGAGTCGCACGATCGGCACGCCGACCTCGATCAGCGACGCATACAGCTCGTGGGCCCGCGACAGCGCCCACTCCTCGCCGCCGCCCAGGATCACCTGGTAAGGGTGAGTGATGTCGTGCACGATCGAGCCGATCGCGTGAAACTCGGGAGCGTGGACCAGGCCGAGGCGCGCCCTCGCGGCCCTGTCCGCGCCGTCCGTCGTGGCCCCGGCAGGGGAGCGCCGCGCGCTCGCGGCGGTGAGCGCCGCGCGCACCGCTCCGTCGGTCGCGCCCGGGGAGACCGTCGACTTCAGCACGACCACATGGCGGGCATCGAGCTGGCGCACGCGCGCGCCGATCTCGCCAACCGCGGCGAGCACGGCCGCCAGGCCGAAGCTGCCGTCGGCCTGGCTCGGGGTGGGTACGGTCACGACGCTGAGCTCCGCGTGCGCCAACGCCTCGGCCGGATCGGTCGTGGCGCTCAGGCCGCAGCGTGGATCCTCGAGCAGCGCGCCCACGCCCGGCTCGCGTGTGTCCACGCGGCGGCCGTTGATCGCGGCCACCCGCGCGCCATCTGTGTCGAGCCCCCGCACCTCGTGTCCGGCGGCGTCGGCGACCAGCGCCCACGCCAGCCCCAGTCGCCCGAGCCCGACAACGCACAGCCTCATCGGCGCGATCTTATCCCCGTCCCGTGGCTATGATCGCCCGCGAGCCAATGCACGGAGCAGGCAAGACCGCGCTCGTCGCAGGCGCCGGAGGGTTCATCGGAGGGCACCTGGTGGCTCGGCTGCTCAGCGATGGGTACACCGTCGTCAGGGCCGTCGACATTCGCCCGCTGCAGGACTGGCAGCAGCGTTCTGCGCAGGCCGAGTGCCTCGCGGCTGGACCTCCGCGACTTCGACGCCTGCCAGCGCGCCACGCACGGAGTCGATGAGGTCTACAACCTCGCGGCGGACATGGGTGGCGTCGGTTACCTCACTCGCAATCGGGCGCTCTGCATGCTCTCGGTGCTGATCAACGCGAACCTGCTGCGCGCGGCGCACGAGTGCGCGGTCGGCCGGTACTTCTACGCGTCGTCGGCGTGCGTGTATCCGGTCGAACCAGCCAGACCTCGCCGGCCGTGACCGCGCTCGGGAGCGCGACGCGCTGCCGGCGCTGCCCGGATGGCGGCTACGGCTGGGAGAAGCTGTTCAGCGAGCAGATGTGCCAGCATTTCCCTGCGAGCTGCGGCCTGCCGACACGGATCGCCCGCTTTCACAACGTGTACGGCCCGTACGGCACCTACGGAGGCGGCCGCGAGAAGGCCCCGGCGGCGTCTGCCGCAAGGTCGCCGAGGCGGTGCTCGTCGGGCAATCACGAGATCGAGGTCTGGGGCGACGGCGAGCAGACGCGCAGCTTCACCTACATCGAGGACTGCGTCGAGGGCATCGTGCGGATCACCGCCGACCGTCACGCCAGCCCCCTGAACCTCGGCAGCAGCGAGCTGGTGACGATCAACCAGCTCGTCGCTCTCGTCGAGGAGGCGGCGGGGATCACGAGCCGCCGCCGCTATGACCTGTCGGCCCCCGTCGGCGTCCGCGGGCGCAACAGCGACAACGCGCTGATCCGCGAGCGGCTGGGCTGGGAGCCAGCACGCCGCTACGGGACGGGATCGCACGCACCTACGCCTGGGTCCGCGAGCGCGTCGCCGCCGCGCGGGCAGCGCTCGTCTGACGCTCGCGCTGACGCTGCACGGCGGCCGCCGGTGCTCGTGGCGGTGCGGATCGTGCTACGCGCGCTCGGGCGCCGCGGACGCGGCCAGCGAGGCGCGCCGGCGGTACCACTCGACGGTCGCACGCAGGCCGTCCTCCAGCGGCGTGGACGCGCGAAAGCCGAAGCGCTCCCAGGCGAGGCCCGTGTCCAGGCTGCGGCGCGGCTGGCCGTCGGGCCGCGAGTGGTCCCAGCGGATCTCGCCCGCGAAGCCCATCAGCGCGGCGAGCAGCTCAGCCAGCTCGCGGATGCTGATCTCCTCTCCGGCGCCGAGGTTCACGGGCTCGGGATCGCCGTAGCGCTCGCTCGCCAGCACGATCGCTCGCGCGCAGTCCTCGACGTGCAGAAACTCCCTTGAAGCCTCGCCGGTGCCCCAGCAGGTGACGTGCTCGGCGCCGGTCTCGAGCGCGTTCGTGGAAGCGCGCGATCAGCGCCGGGATCACATGGCTGCTCGACGGCGAGAAGTTGTCCCCTGGGCCGTACAGGTTGGCCGGCATCAGATAGATGCCGGGGAAGTCGTACTGCTGGCGGTACGCCTGGAGCATCGTCAGCAGCGCCTTCTTCGCGATCCCGTACGGCGCGTTGGTCTCCTCCGGGTAGCCGTCCCACAGCGACCGCTCGCGGAACGGCACGGGCGTCTCGCGGGGGTAGGAGCAGACGGTGCCCACCTGTACGAACTTCTCGACACCGTGTACACGGGCGGCCTCGATCAGGTTCAGGCCCATCGCCATGTTCGCGTAGAAGAAGCGGCCGGGCTGGCTCTGGTTGGCGCCGATCCCACCGACCTCGGCGGCGAGATGGATCACGAGCTCGGGCCGGGCGCTCGCGAGCACGAGCGCCGCCGCTGTTGCGCTCGTGAGGTCGCAGTCGGCGCTCCTCGGGACCGTCACCTCGGCCCCCTGCTCCTCGAGCAGGCGGCATACGGGTGTGCCCAGAAACCCCGCGCCGCCAGTGACGAGTACGCGCCGTCCGCTCAAGGCCATTGCCTGAATATATGGCGCCCTACGATGTGGGGCTCGTGCGACGCAATGAACAGACGCATCTGGCGGCGATCCTCGTGGACTGCGCCCATGGCCTGAAGGGCAAGGCCTCGCGCGAGGCTATCGCCAAGCGCCTGATCGAGGTCGAGCACGCCCTGCGCGAGGACGTCAAGCGCCGCGAGCGCCGTGCGCCTGGCACGCTGCTCGAGCAGTGGACGAGCCCGCGGTTGGGTCAGCTGCGCCATCACGCACCGGTGGTGCTGCGCGTGCCGACGCGCTACCTGCGCACCGAGCCGCCGCCGCACGCCCCCACGATCTCGATCGTCACACCCTCCTACGAACAGGGGCGTTATCTGACCCGCACGTTGTGCAGCGTGCTCGACCAGCACTACCCCAGGCTGGAGTATGTGGTGCAGGACGGCGGCTCCGGCGACGAGACACGCGCGGTGCTCGAGCGCTTCGGCGGCAAGCTCAGCCACTGGGCCAGCGAGCCCGACGGTGGCCAGGCTGACGCGATCAACCGCGGCTTCGCGCGCACGGGGGGCGAGATCATGGCCTACCTCAACTCCGACGACCTGCTGTTGCCGGGCTCGCTGGCTTACGTCGCTCGCTACTTCATCGCGCACCCCCGCGTTGACGTCGTGTACGGGCATCGGTTGGTGATCGACGAGCACGACCGCCAGATCGGCCGTTGGGTGCTGCCCGCGCATCTCGGGAGCACGCTCGCGGTGCGCGACTTCGTGCCCCAGGAGACGCTCTTCTGGCGCCGTTCGATGTGGGAGCGCGCGGGCGGGCGCATGGACACGAGCCTCAGCTTCGCCATCGACTGGGACCTGCTTCTGCGTATGCGCGACGCCGCGGCGAGGATGGTGCGCCTGCCTCGCTACCTGGGCGCGTTCCGGGTGCACGAGCAGCAGAAGACCATGCGCGAGCAGGCGCTCTGCGAGCAGGAGACGGAGCTGCTGCGCAGGCGCGTGCTGGGGCGGGCGATCACCGAGGAGGAGGCATTGGCTCGCACCAGCGCGTATCTGCGCCGGCACGTCGTCCACCACACCGCGCATCGCCTGCTCGAGCGGCTGCCGCTGGCGCGGGTGCCGGTGCGCACGCTGCCTGCCGAGGATGTCGCCGACGCGTTGGCGGTCGCGCCGTTCGATCGGCGCTGAGGTTCGCGCCGGCGGCGCCTACAGATCCTCGGCGATGTGCGGCGCCTGCGCGGTTGAAGACCAGAAGCCGAGCACGAAGATCGCCGCCACGATGCGCCAACGGCTCGAGCAGCGCCGCCCAGCTGCCCAGCACCTGCCCGGCGCTGAGCGTGCGCGGGTTGATCATCGCGTGGCGGAACTGCTGGAAGATCGCCACCAGCGGGTTGAGCGTGTAGACGTGGTAGAGGAATTGGTCGAGTCGAGTCCGTGGCGCGAGCTTTCGCGCGACACCTTTCGACCGGGATGATCACCGGCGAGGAGTAGAACAGGATCTGGCTGAGAGCACTTCCCAGATCGGCTGGATATCGCGGAAGCGCACGAACAGCGCCGACAGCAGCATCGCCATGCCGGTGGCGAACACGACCAGCATCGCGATGATCAGCGGCAGCTCCAGCCAGCTGAGCATCGGCCGCACGCCCGCGATCAGCGCGAAGATCATCACCACGACCAGGTTCAGGCCGAGGTTGAACAGGGCCAGCAGCACGACCGAGATCGGGATCGCCAGCCGCGGGAACTGGATCTTGCGCACGAGGTTCTCGCGGTCGACGACGCTGCGCACCGCGCCGCTGGTCGCTTCGGCGAAGAACGTGAACAGCACGATCGAGCCGAGCAGCTGGACGCCGTAGAACTTCGCCGGCGGCGCCCGGGCCTTGTCGACTTGGAAGATCACGACGAAGAACACGTACAGCACGCCGAACAGCAGCAGCGGGCGCATCACCTGCCACAGGTAGCCGAGCGCCGAGCCGAAGAACTTCAGTTTGAATTCGCTGCGCGCGATGTTGTAGGTCGAGGTGCCAGAAGCGCGACCAGCTGTCGGTCAGCGCGCGCGGGCCGCGGATCGGCTGCCCGAGCGGCTCGGAGCAGCTCGGCTCGGTCGGCGGTCCGCGCTCGATGTGCTCGGCGGCTCATCCCGGCTGGCTGCACCTCGGCTCGGCAGCTCTCGGCGGCCGGTGCCCCCAGCGACGCGACCTCGGTCTCGCACCGGGATCTCCACCATGCCGCCGCTCGCGGTCACGCCGGAGACGACGAACGACATGCCGCCGGCGAAGCGGTCGATCACGTCGAGGCCCTCGCCGCGGTGGGTGATCGTGAGCACCGGGTGGTAGCGCCCGGGGGCGAGCATGTTGTGGAAGGAGAACGCGAACACGCGCCGCTCGCCCGCCTGGAAGCCGCCGGTGTGCTCCTGCTCGCTGCGCGGTCGTGGCGACGATCACCGGCTGGCGCTGCTCGTTGAGCAGCGTCATGCTCACCGCCGGATCGAGCACGTCGGCGTTGAACGTCGACGAGCACCTTCAGCGTCAGCGGCTCGGACTGGGGCGACCGCCGCGCGCTCGCCTCGGGCTCGTCGCCGAGCCACACGTCGCGTCACGCGCGCGGCGCCGTCGCCCATGCGGGCGCTGCCGACGCTCCGGCGTCGTCGTAGCCGACCGTCGCGTCCGAAGGCGATCTCCAGATAGCGGTCGGCGACGTCGCGCGGGTCGCCGATGCTCACCATCTCGCCGCGCTCGAGCAGCATCGCGCGGTGGCAGAAGCGCGTGACGGCGCCCATGTCGTGGGTGACGAACACGATCGTGCGCCCTTCGTCGCGCATGCGGTTGAACACGTCGAAGCACTTCTGCTGGAAGGCGGCGTCGCCGACCGCGAGCACCTCGTCGATCAGCAGGATGTCGGCGTCCACCTGGATCGCCACCGAGAACGCCAGGCGCACGTGCATGCCCGAGGAGTAGTTCTTGAGCTTGAGGTCCTGGAACTCCTCGAGTTCGGCGAACTCGATCACGCGCTTGTAGCGGGCGCGCGCCTCGCGCGGGGAGAGGCCGAGCATGATCCCGTTGAGGGCGACGTTGTCGAAGGCGGCCAGGTCGGGGTTGAAGCCGACGCCCAGCTCGATGAACGTGGACATCCGCCCGTTGCACCAGATCTGCCCTGCGTCGGCGCGATAGATGCCGGCCAGGCACTTCAGCAGCGTGCTCTTGCCGCTGCCGTTGCGCCCGACGATGCCGAAGAACTCCCCCGGCGCGACCGCGAAGGAGATGTCCTTGAGCGCGTGCAGCTCCTCGTGGCGCGATGCGTGCGCAGCGGGTGCAGCGCCCGCTCCTTGAGCGTGTGGCTGCGCTCCTCGGGGATCTTGAAGCGCTTGTGCACGCCCTCGCGCGGCGAGCGCGGGGCGCCCCTGCATGGCTCAGTCGCTCGGAGCGGCACGATCACTGGAGGGTATAGCGATGGACCACGCCGCGACCGCGCGAGCGCGCACCTGCTCGGCTCAGCGGCGCCCGCCCGGTCGCATGCGCCGGCGCCGAGGACGCGCGCCGAGCGCCCGCGCCGCGCACGAACAGGCGCGCCGAGCGCAGCCGAACAGCGGACGGCTCAGCGCGGGACGCGCGCTCAGCGCCAGCAGCGCGCGCTGCAGACCCTCGGGCAGCGTGCCGTGCGGGCCGATCAGGCTGCAGCCCGAAGCCGACCTCGGCGTTCAGCTCGTCGTACATGCGCTGGGCGTGTTCGCGCTCGCGCACGAGCTGTGCCGACCTCGAGCTCGTGCTCCACGCTCAGCCGCGCTTCGCGCGCGCACGGCATCGCGGCTCAGCGTCGCGGCGTCGCGCACCGGCGCGAGCGCCGCCTCGCCGTAGATCTCGACCATCGCGTGCGGCCGCGCCTCCCACGTCAGCCCGCGCGCCGCGGCGGCCAGGGCGTCGCACGTGGCGCGCGCGCGCGGCGGGGTCGGTGAGCAGCGCGTATACGGCGCTCGGCGCTCGCGCCGGCGTCCCACGGGACGATCGTCGCGGCTGCCCGTCGGGCGTCTCCTCGGCCAGCGAGGACTGTGGCGGCGAACACGCAGGGAACGCCCGCGAGGGCCGACTCGAACGGGCACCAGCCCGAAGCCCTCGTACACCGACGGGTACACGACCGCGCCGGCGTGCTCGATCAGCCACGCCTTCTCCGCGCTCGCTGACCGCGCCCAGCTCGACCACGGCCTCGCGCAGCTCCGGTGGCCGCTCGAGGAACTCGCGCTCGAGCTCGCGCGAGGAGCCGTGGGGATGTGCGTGCCGGCGAGCACGAGGCTCCCCTGCCAGCCGTGGCGCGCGCGCAGCGCGGCGAGCAGGCGCAGCGCGAACACCCTGTTCTTGTGGCGGAAGTCGGTGCCGAGGCAGAGCAGGAAGCCGTCCGGCGGCAGGTCGTCTCCGCCCGGTGCTCGAGCCCGGCGTTCGCGCCGGCGAGCCCGGCCGGGCGAGGGCTCGCCGGCCGAGCGGTGGTCGAGGCCGGGCGCCACGACCTGATGCGCTCGTCCTCCACGAGCGCGTCGGAGAGCAGCTCGCGGCGGGTGTGCTCGGAGAAGACGACCACGCGCTCGGCCGCCGACAGGCCGTGGCGGCTCGCGCGACGGTAGTCCTGCCAGGCGTCCGCGTCGGCGAAGTAGCCGGGGTTGCGATAGGCGATCAGGTCGAGCTGGCTGAGCACGAAGCGCTCGCCGAGCGTCAGCGCCAGCGCGACGTCCCCCGGCGAGAAGGTCTGCTGCGGGCGGTGGAAGACGGCGCTCCGCGGCGTCGCCGCCTCGAGCGCTTCGGCGGCGAGGATCTCGGTGCCCGGCAGCGCGCGCAGCAGCTCGAGCGTCTCGGGGTCGATCCGCTCGGTGCGCGCACGAGCAGGCGCAGCTCGCAGCGCTCTCGCTGCGCGCGAGCGCGAGGATCAGCTCGAGGATGTGCACCTGCGTACCGGTCACGGCGCCGTCGAGCGCGCGCGCGTCGATCGTCACGTCCATCTGCGCCCGTGGCCCGCGCGCCGCCTCGAGCGCGAGCGTGAGCACGCCCGAGTCGCCGAGCGCGCGGCGCTCGGGCAGCGATGGATAGCGTTCGGCGAGCGTGGGCGGGAGCTCCTCCTCGGCTGTGGGATGCCGGCGCGATGCGCTGCACGACGACGTCGTCGGCGGCGACGTGGGCCAGCCCCGACAGCAGGCAGCGCTGGGCGAAGTCGACCTCCAGCGCCCAGTGCAGGTCGAGCCCCTCGTCGAGCCCGCCGACCAGCTCGAGCGCCTCTCGCCGTATGTACACGCAAGGCCCGACCGCCCCGCGCAGGCGCGGGCGCAGCCTGAGCGTGTGCGCGGCGAGGGTGTCGCTCATCTGCTCGAGGTCCTCTGCGGGATCGTCGCGCTCCCGGAGTGCAAGCGGCGTGCCGATGTCCGCGAGCGCGCTGGCGGTTGCGGTGTTGGAGTCGGCCCGCGCGGCGTCGCCCATGCGCTCGAGCCACCCGTCCGTTACGCGGCACGGCTGGCGCAGCAGCGCGACGTCCGCGGGCTGCAGGAGGGCCAGGGCACGATCCACGACCGCGGTGGTTGCGTTGCCTGGTGGGCCATCGTCGCGCGGCGCCGGGGTGCGCGGTCCATCATTCGGCGAATCGCGCTGCGGGTGGATCAGCCACAGCCGTCGCTCGCCGTCGAGCGGCTCGTTCAGGAGCCGGCCGAGCTCGCTCTCGGGGTCGAGCGGGGCCGTCAGGACAGCGGCGATCGGCACGTCCTGAGGGGTGTTGGCGAGCAGCGACTCGAGGCAGCGACGCGTGCCCGCGTCGTCGTCGGAGGGCGCCACCATCACGCAGCGATCGCCCTTGGCAAGATCGTGCCGGCTGGTATGTGTCAGCTCCTCGGCTCTCATCGGGGTCGCAGCCGGCGCGCGCGAGCTCGGTACCAGATGTGGCGCAGCGGGCCGCTCCAGCGCACCAGGTGGCTGGCGCGCAGCGACTCGAGCGCCGCGCCCGTAGCGGCCAGCTCGGCTCCTTGGCGCGCCAGCTGCTGTTCCAGCGCGGACGTCTCGGATCGCGCCTGCGCCAGCGCGTGGCGGTGCTCGTCGAGCTCGAGGAACGCGCCCAACGCCCTGCTGAGGAACGCCCGCGTCGACGGCCCGTCGGGACGATCCGCCAGGGGTGGGCGTTGGGGCCGGACCGCCATGAAGGCCTCGAGGCGCCGATCGAGCACGATGCTGCCCTGCTCCAGCGCACGCTCGAGGGCGGCGTCGCTCAGCAGCGCATCGTCGTAGTGCTCGCGCAGGGCGCCCTCGCGGTGGATCGCCAGGAGCTTCAGCTGGTCGCGACCGACCTCGGGAGAGCGATGCTCGAGCTTCTCATAGCCGGTCCCCGTCTGGATCACCTTGCGCTCGAACTGCTCGAAGCTGCGCATCGGGAAGTGGAAGATCTCCAGCAGCTCGCCGGCCGGCGCCGGCCTCAGATCCGCACCTGCAATCGAGTGGTTGCCAGGCGCGACCAGGATGTCCGGGTGGGCACGGTGGGCCACCTTGGGCTCGAGCGGACCGCCCTCGCCGTTGAGCGACCGCGCGTCGCGATACAGCAGCCGGGAAGCGAACGGGCCAGCGCAGTCGGGCCGAGGTAGGAAGTTGCGCCGCTGCACCTCGATCTGGCCGTAGTCCGCCGGGATCGAAGCGAACACGTCGCGCAGGCTGCCCGACAGCGGCCACCAGAACTCGTCGGCGTCGTTGTTGATCACCCAGTCGGCGCGATGGCGCGAGAGCGCGAGCCGCGCCATGCGTGTCACGCGAACGCTCTGATGGTGCTCCTCGCCGTCTTCGCGCAGCACTTCGACCACGCCTGCGCGCTCGTAGGGCCCCAGCAGCTCGGCGGTCTCGTCAGACGAGCCGTGGTCGGTCACGATCACGAAGTCCACTCCCTGGGCGAAGTGATAGTCGAGGTTTGCCTCGATGATGTCGGCCTCGTTGCGTACCAGGAGCGTCATCACCAACTTCATGCGAGACCATGGGTCATGCAGCGCTCGGGGCCTCCAGGAGCTGGGGGAAGCGCGCCTGCATCAACGCCCAGATCGCGGGTGCACCGGTCGCGTCGCCGGTCGGGGCTCGGGGCATGGGGCTCGTGGTCCGCCGATGCCAACCGAGGACCTGGGGCACATGCACGCCGCGATCTCCGGCCTCGTGCGCATCGGCACCACAGATGGAAGTCCTCCCACCCGGCCAGGCGCGGGTCGGTGCTGTAGCCGCCGAGCGCCAGCAGCCGCGCGCGCCGGATGAGCACCATCGCGTCGATCCAGTTGCCGTCGCTTCAGCCGCTCCGGCTCCCAGGGAAGCGAGCCCAGCAGCTCCACCGGCGCGTCCCGACTCGAAGACCGCGACCATCGGGTAGGCGAAGGCCGCCGCCTGGATCGGCGTCGAGCGCCTTCACCAGGCGGTCCAGGGTGGACGGGTAGATCGCCGCCGTCGGGTCGAGGATGAACAGGTACTCGCCGCGCACGCGAGCGGGCCAGAACGTTGCGCGAGTCGGCGAGCCCACGGTCGACCCGCCGGTGCAGCCGCGCCGCCGGCAGCCAGGGGTGTTCGTGGAGGAAGTCTCGGACCGCCGCCATGGATCGTCGGTGGGGGCGTCGTCGAGTATGAGCACCTCGAGCTCACAACCGCGGGACGCGGCGACGCTCGCGAGCGCCGCATCCGGTCGTCCCCGCGAGCGTGGATGGTCAGGGCGACGCTCACCCGCGTCGTGGCCGCGATAGTGAAGCGGTGTCGCCGCGCATAGCGCCTCGGCGAGGGGCCTCTCGTTACCGATGGCCGTGGCCGGCGACGACGATGCCGCTCACGCGTGGCTTAGCATGAGCATGGCGCCGCGCGTCCTCGGGCGCTTGGATGCCGAGCTGCGCTTCGCGGACAGGGCGCGTGCGTGCTCAGCATGGCCGGGTAAGCTCTGCGGCGAGCTCGCCGAGCGCTGGCCGGCGGGCTGCATCGGCAGCTCTGTACGCACGAAGTCGTAAGCCCGCTCGCGCATGAGGCGCAACTGGTCGGGCTGGTCGAGCAGACGGTCGATGATGCCGGCGATGTGCTCGGCGCTCGCCGCGACGAAGTGCTCGCCCGCGACGAGCGGGTCGCCGTCCAGGCAGGGCTCGGAGACGACGACGCAGCCGTTGCAGATCGCCTCCAGGAAGCGCATCCACTCCAGGGCTGCGGAGGTCGTGCGGTGCAGGTTGAGCAGGATCTTGGCCGAGCGCAGGCGGTGGTACTTGTCGGTGCCCGTCAGGAAGTCAGGGCGGGGCTTCGTCCGGGGCTCCAGGGGCGGGATCAGGAACTGGCATTGGCGCGCCCACAATTCGCCGCCCAGGCCGGCCAGGAGCGGGTCGCGCCGCGGGATCGGCGGCGCCGAGGTAGAGCACGTCGATCGGGCGCTGGACGCTCTCCTGCGGCGCCAGGTGTCCCACGCCGGGACGTAGCCCAGCTGGATGTGCTCACAGCGGATACCGCGTCGCTGAAGCTCCGCTGCGCTGGAGCGGTTGATCGACACAGCGGCGGCGAACTCGGGGACTAGCTCGTAGGTCTCCTCAAACCACGATGTCCCCGGGTTCTCCGTGCACAACGCGATCGTGCGGGCGCGCTGCCGGGAGTCGGGGAATCCGTTCGGGTCGCCCCAGGCGCGAAACTCGTGCGGGATCAAGACGTAGACGACATCCTCGCGCCATGGTGGAAACTCGTCGAAGACGAGCTCTGTCGTCTGTCCTGCCTCCGCGGTCGCCGCAGAGATGGCCGGCAGCAGCTCGGTCATGAAGCGGCTGCCCCGGCGGGTGCTAACGAAGCAGAAGCGCATCTTCTCGCCTGCGCAAGGCCGCTCAGCCCGAGCGCGTCTTCGACGCGTTGAGGCGGGGTCGAGCGCAGTTCGCTGCGCAGCAGCTCGAGCATGCCGGCCGGAATGCCACTCTCGCGAGCCTCAGCGGACTCCGTCAGGCGGGCGAGCAGGTCGAGCCGCGCGCCGCCGCCCTTCAGCTCGCGCATCGCGAGAGCTCCGTACTCCGGGTCCGGTGTGCGCCCAGCGTCCACTGGTAGGCGGCGTCGATGAACGCGCGATCCGGCAGCGTCCAAGCTCGGCGCAACTCCACCGGGGCCCATGCTGCCAGTCGCCGCCGAAACCGGGCGAGCGTGTCCGGCTGGACACCGCGCTCACGCGCCTCCGCCGAGCAGAGCGCGCCTTCGAGCAGCTGGTGGCGGGAGTGCCCGGCGGCGATGTGTGCCTGCCAGGCGGCGCGAGTGCGCTGGTCGGGCTCGCGTCCAAGTGCGGCACGAAAGACAACGTCAGCGAAGCGGGTCGCGGGAGCCTCCCAAACCGCGACGATCGCGGCGACGAGATCGAACGGATAGCTGGCGCCGTCGAGCAGGTCGGCGGCGGTCTGGTGCGCGGACGCCGGGTCGATCGCGGTGACACCCTGCAGCGCATCGGCAAGCTCGTCTATGTGTACGGGTTGGCCGTCACGATCGGCTTCACCATGGCTGGGGAGTAGGCGCCTGCTCGCCGGAAAGCGCCCGTCGAGCGAGCAGATCAGGCCCTCGCGGCCGACGAGAGACGTCAGTACCGTGTCGACCGGCCCATATCGATGCAGACGCTGCACCTCCTGGTAGTAGGCGGCGGCGGCGTACAGAGCGACCGCGACCGGCGCGTCGGCGAGAGCCGCCAGGGCGCGGTCCTGTATCTGCACGTCGTGGGTCCAGGCAGCTCCGTCGAACTCGACGACGTTCCGCCCGGCCCCCCTGCGCAGGAGATGCACCTCGTGACCCTGTGCAGCGAGGCTGCGCGCCAGTTCGTCGGCGTCTGGCGTGTCGTCGTCCACGCCTCTACCCGCTGTCTCCACCGGCGAGAGCAGGCATACGCGCAGTTGTCCCTCGACGCATGTCAGTCGCGGGTATGGCTTGAAGCTGTCGGGAGGGGGCACCGTCGGGTGGCTCGGGCCCGCGCCCAGCGCGCATTGCCGGCCGGATTCGAGTCCCTGCTCCAGGCGCCTCATGAAGTGCTCGAGTTCCGTCGGCGAGAAGCGACCGGCGGCGCGGGCGGTGAGGGCAGCCTCGCGGAGCTCCTGCGCGAAGGGGAGCAGCGATCGCTCCGCTGCGGTCGGCGAGGGCCCGTGCCGGAAGGCGAAATAGGTGCGTCCCTGGGCGATCGCAAAGGGATCGTAGATGAGCCCGTCGGCGCGGCGCACAGGGCTTGCGAGGCAACGGTGGT
Source organism: uncultured Solirubrobacteraceae bacterium (assembly GCA_963810735.1). Taxonomy (GTDB): domain Bacteria; phylum Actinomycetota; class Thermoleophilia; order Solirubrobacterales; family Solirubrobacteraceae; genus Palsa-744. Next base: position 351,181 of record CAWEOR010000005.1, on the reverse strand, counting down.
GGACGGCGGCACCGTCGAGCGCCACGAGCAGCGCGCCCGCGTCGATCATCCGCAGGCATACATCCACGTCGTCGTACAGGTACACGAGCTGCTCGTCGAAGCCACCGATCGCGATCAGCATCTCCCTGCGGAAGCTCATGTTCGTTCCCTGCAGATACAGGAACGGATCCGCCCCCGGGGTCGTTTCGCGTGCAGCGGGCCGACGGCAGTCGAAGCTCGGGTGCCCGAGCCTGTCACAGAGCGCGTACTCGTACTGCGGCTGCATCCCGGCGCTGTCGAGCACGATGCCTCCCGCGCCTGCCACGCGCGTGTCCTCGTAGGCGACCGCGAGCTCGGTCAGCCAGCGTGGCTCCGGCACCGCGTCGTCGTCGACGAACGCAACCACCTCGCCGCTGGCTGCCGCGATCCCGAGGTTGCGCGACCGGGCGAGGTTGGCCTCAGGGCAGCTCACGCGCTGCACCCAGCGGTGCTGCTCGGTGGCGATCCGGCCCCAGCCCACCTCCGAGGGTCCTTCGACGACGACCACCTCGAAGTCGCGGTGGCGCTGGAACTGAAGCGCCGCGAGCGTCAGGCGGAGGCTGTCCGCACGGTGAAGCGTGCTGATGACGACGCTGATCCTCACGATCGCCTCAGCGTATTGCGAATGCTGAATGGCCGACTTGCCCGGTGCGGCCTGCGTCATCCCCGCGTGAGGGCCGTCGCCGAGTGCGCATCAACCGTCTTTCCACGCGAAGAACCCCGGCTTCCTGGTGCCGTCGGTTTCGATCAGGCCCCCGTAGCTGAGCGGCGGTTCGTCATACAGGTGGATCCAACCGACCGCGTAGATGCTCGGGAGCTCTTCGGCGACCTGCAGCCCCGCCGTGATCCATTCCGCCTGGGCTTCGGGCGTGAGGTAGTAGTCGAACTCTTCGTCGACCCTGGTGGGAATGGTCCACTCCGAGAGGAACAGCTTCGGACTGGGGTTTCCCGGGCGCCCGAGATAGCGATCGACCAGGGTGGAGAGCCGTCCCAGGTCGGAGAAGTCGACCTCCTGTTCGGGCGAGGGCGGGTTGGCCAGGCTGGGCTTGCGCAGGAAGCTGAACGGGTTGTGGCCGTACATGTCCAGGCGCGGCGGCCTGCCGTCGGGCAGGCGCAGGTTTTCGATCCACTGCTGCGTGGAGATGTCACCGGTGGTGTAGGTCATCCCGCCGATCACCACGTTGGCGCGAGCGACGCTCTTGAGGGCGCCGTAGGCGGCGTCGAGGATGCGCGCGTAGAGATGGGGCGCCACCTGCTGCGCGGCGTCGAGCTTCGCGCCCGGCGCGGCCGCCACCTCCGGCTCGAAGTCGGGCCGGCGCGACGGCTCGCCCCAGATCATCCAGAGGTGCACCGTGGGATAGCGCCGGGCGGCAGCGATCGCGAAGTTCGCGTAGTCCTGCGGGTCGAGCGGCGCCCAGTTCCAGGGCTTGCCGCCGTTGGCCCATGTGGGCGCGCCGATGATCTGCAGGGCGACCTGGATGTGGTCGTGCTGTGCTTCGGCCAGCTCCTGACTCACCTGGCTCGGCCAGGCGTAGGCCGGATCGTGGGGATCGCGCGGGCTTCGCGGCCGACGAGCTGCGATCGAGCTCCAGTCCAGTTTTTCCTCATAGATCTTCACCCCGAGGCTCCGATAGACAGGGAACTGCGACACGCCTTTCACGATCGCGGGACCCCACATGGCCTTCAGCGCGGCGCGCGAGCCGGCTGGCATCAAGGTGAGAACCAGCGCCGCCGCGAGCGCGGCTGTGGCGAGACGGCGCCGAGGAGCACGCACCTGGCGCAGGTACCCGTTCACGACGTCAACTAATAGCAAGGCGCCTCGTCTGGCCGGCGCCTCGGGATTTAGCCTCCTGACAGCAGGCGCCGGTAGAGCAGGTCGTGCTCGTCGATCATCCGCTCGACGCCGAACGATGCGAGCACGTGGCCTCGGCCCTCCTGCGCCAGCCGCCGTGCGAGCCGTTGGTCATCGAGCAGCCGCAGCGTGGCTTCTGCCAGGCCGCGCTCGCGATCGGGCGTCGCCAGCAGGCCGGTCTCGCCGTCGATAACCACCGTTGCGACGCCGCCGACGTCGGTGCTGACGACGGGGGTACCGGCGGCGAGAGCCTCGATCAGGCTGATCGGCGTCCCCTCGTTGTCAGACGTGAGCGCGACCGCGTCGCTGGCGAAGCAGACGTCGGCGATGTCGCGCCGGAAGCCGGCCCAGATCAAGCGCTCAGCCAATGCTCGCGCATCGCTCGACGCTTCCAGGCCGCCGCGCAGCTCGCCGTCGCCCACGACCAGGAAGTACGTGTCGTCACGCTCGGCGAGCATGTTGGCCACGCGCAGGAACCGGTCCACACGCTTGATCGGCACCAGGCGGGCAACCAGTGTGAGAACGCGTGCGTGTGACGGTATGCCCAACTCAGCCCGCAGCCGCTCGCGGCGGAGCGCCCGCTCGGTGTCCGTGACGAGAAACGGCGAGAAGTCGAACCCGCAGCGGATCACCTCGAAGCGCTCGCGCTCTGCCACGTTCAGGCTCACCAGATCCTCTCGCACCTCCTCGGATACCGCCACCAAACGCGTGGTGCGGCGCGCAAGGAAGCGCTCGATGGCTCGAAACCCGGTCGCGGCCGGCGATGAGAAGTAGCCGCTCAACGAGTGGCCGTGGAACGTATGCACGAGCACTCTGCCCGAGCGACCGGGGGCGATTCTCGCCGCCAGGCGCCCGAGCGTTCCGGCCTTGGCGGCATGCGTGTGCACGACATTGGGTCGAAGGCGCGCGATGATCAAGCACAGCGCAGCGAGAGCGCGCACATCGCGCCACCCCACGTTACGTCTGAGCGATGGCACCCGCAGTGGCCGCACATCCAGCTGCTCGGCCAGGTAGTCCATGGTCCCCTCCTGCGGCTCCTCGCTGCCGCGAATCAAGGTGGTCTCGTATCCGTGCTCGCTCAACCCTCGGGTCAGGAAGATGACCTGGCTGGCGCTTCCGCCGACGTTGAGACGTGAGATCACGTGCACTACCCGTAGGGCTCGGCCATCGGTCGGCATGGTCATCACCGCTCGCGGACGGTCAGCAGCGCCAGGCGCGCCGCCCTGTCGAGCGCCCGCTGCCCTCGCCCTCTCGTCGGCCTCGGGAACGTCATCATCTGCTCGTACATCGACTCGTGAGCCGTGACCATGGTCTCGACCGAATAGCGGCTCACCGCCGCCTCGCTGCGCTCCCGGGCGAGCGTCGCGTAGCCTGCATAGCCATTCAGCACCTGGGTGATGGCGTCGGCGAGCGCAGCCGGATCACGGGGCGTCACCACCTCACCGAAGTCGCCCACCTGCTCGCGTACCGCCCCCACTTCCGTGCCCACCACGGGCCTCCCGACGAACAGCGACTCCGAGATCACGCTGGGGAGCGCCTCGCCGGTGCTCGGCAGCACGAGCACGTGGGCGCTGGCGTAGAGCTGCGCGAGCTGCTCCGCAGAGCGCGCTCCGAGAAACCGCACGCGTCGGAGTCCCAATTCCGCCACCTCCCGTCTCAGCGCCTCCTCCTGCGCGTCGACCTGGTAGACGAGGTCGAGCTCGACCGCCAGCTCGGGATCGAGCAGCGCCAGCGCGCGCAGCAGGTACTCGACGCCCTTGAAGCGCGCGAGCTGGCCGACGTACAGCAGGCGCCACGGCTCCCCGGCGCGGGGCGCCTCCGGCGCGACGAAGCTGAAGACGGCGGGGTCGACCCCGTTTGGGATCACGTGCTGGCGCTGTGCCACATCAGGGAACTGCGAGCGTTGCCAGCCCGCCTCGGTCTCCGACAGCGCAACCACGGCGTCGGCTCGCTGCATCACGTAGCGCATCGCTGTGCGACGGCGCCGGTCGGTGTGGCGAAGCCAGTGGGCGGTGAACGCCACACGCTCGGCGGGCCAGGCGGCGGCGGCCGCGATCGCGCCGGCGGCGGTGTGATGGACGTGGACGACGTCGAAGCCGTGGACGTCGAACGGTGGCCGGTGCCCGTGCTCGCGGACATCGTGGCCGCGCGCCCGCAGGCCGTCGCCAAGTACGGTCTCCGGTGTGCTGATGACCGCACGGCGATAGTCCGCCGGCTTGCCGAAGATCCCGCCGATGAGCAGAACTCGCACTGTCAGCGCGTCGCTATCGGGGCTCTCTGCCGGGCACGGCGGCGCAAGTGTATCCGTGCGTAGAATGCACGGCGATGTGGGCACGGCTTCGAGCCCCAAGGGCTCTGACGGCGCCGGCCGGCGAGCGCACGGATGGCGTCGACTCGTCGCGGGCGCTGCCCTCGCCGCAGGCGGTGCAACTCGAGATCTCCGTCCTTGCCTGCCTTGCGATCGGCTTGGCGGCCCTCGTGCTGTACGCCGCTTCGCCGCTCGGCGTTCGCTACTTCGCGTCGCTGGTGGCAATCCTCAGCTTCGCGCTGGCCCCGGCGCTCTCTCCGGGCGTCCGCGTGCGGCTCGACACGCCGCTCTGTCCACTCAACTGGGTGTTGCTCGTGTTCCTCTTCCAGCTGGTGATCGTTCCGCTCCTGCTCTGCTACTCCGGTCCCTTCATCAACACATTGCCTGTGCTGCCGGGCGCGGACGCGGTGAACGCGGCGCTGCTCGTGTCGGTCGTGGCCTGGGCGGCGTTCGTGGCCGGCTCGGAGGTCTCGCTGAGGTGCAAGCCGGCAACGCCGCGCCGCCTGCTCGCGCTCTCAGCGCGGCGCACACCTGAGATCAGCGATCGCCGGATCGCCGCCGCCTTCGTGCTGGTCGGGATCGTCGGTCTCGGGCTTGCGTTTCACAGCCCGAGCGCGCTGCTCAACTACTTCCGCAGCGCAAGTGGTCACGTGGGGCTTGAAAACAACACGCGCAACTCCGGGCTCGTGCAGTCCGTGTCTGTGCTGCTCAGGCCATTCCTGGCATCTGCGTTCATCATCATCTGGTGCGGATGGGTGGACCGGCGGCGCCCGCAGCAGCGGCTCGTCCTGCGCACGCTTGCGATCGCGGCGCTGGTGGCGCTGGCGAGCGCCACGTACTCCTACAACCGCGCGACCGCCGTGGTCCCGCTGGTGGCGATGGCTGCGGTCTACGGCCTGCGCGTCGTGCGCCTGCGCTTCTGGGCTCTGACACTGGCAGCCGTGCTCGCCCTCGGCCTGGTGACGGCCGCGCGCGCCTACCGAAACAGTCATGTCACCGTCTCGCAGCTCGTCACCAGCTCGCGTGCCCGCCGCAGCGTGGTCGATAAGGTGAATCTCAACCACGAGCTCCAGATATACACCTCGGCGCCGCAGTTTCTCGCCTACCTGCTCGAACGCACCGGCTGGGGCGCAGATCCTCACTACGGCCGGACGCTGTTGTCATCCGCGATGTATCCGGTGCCGCGTCTGGGAGCGCCGTTCAGGGCAACGAGCGGCCTGGAGATCTACAACCACCTGATCTACGGCGAGCAGTCCAGCGACACCGATCAGGTCGTTCCCGTGCAGGGTGAACTCTTCCTGGACTTCACGCTGCCGGGGGTGGTGGCCGGCTACCTGTGCCTGGCGTTGGCGGTGGGCGGGCTGCAACGTGGGTTCGAGCGGGCGAAGAGCGCCTTCGGCGCGTTCGCGTGGCAGTACGTCGCGACCTGGGTCGCCTTCCTCGTCATCGGCGGTCTCGCCGTCTTCAGCCAGGTCGCACTGTACTTCTTCTGGCCGATCCTCGTCTACGGTCTGCTGAGGACACGCCCAACCGCTCTACCCGACCTAGCCGGCTAGGCGCCAGCTCGATGTCATACGGCGATCACATCCTTGCGACGGGCCAAGAGCGCGTCGGGGAATTCGAGCAGATGCTGGGCCGGTTCCTGTACGAGCGCCATTTTCAGGGTAAGGCGCCGGTGCTCGACCTGGCGGCTGGTCGATGTTGGTTTGCGCGGCAGAACGTGCGAGACATCCACGCCGTGGACATCGCCCCTGAGCTGGTCGCCCACTACGCAGCGGAGGGCATCCAGATCACGGAGGGCTCCGCGTACGCGATACCGCACCCGGACGAGAGCTTCGAGGCCGTCTTCTGCTGCTGGCTGTTCGAGCATCTCGAGACCCCGGACCTGGCCATGCAAGAGATACGCCGGGTGCTGCGGCCAGGAGGCATGTGCCTGCTCGTGGTGCCTGCGGAATATCAGCTGAGGAAGGGCTTCTTCGACGATTACACCCACGTGCGACCCTTCACCCGAAACTCGCTCCTGCAGCTCGCGCGGTCAAACGGCTTCAGCGCGCCGGTGATCGGCAATCTCCCGTACACGCGCTTCTGGGGTCGCCTCATCCCCGCGCTCGGTCACGAGCGGGCATTGGCGTCGCTGCGTCTCGCGGATCGCTGGCTGCGCCCGCTGCGGATCGTCAACAGGAACATGCTCACGCTCGAGTGTCACAGGTGAGAAGTGGCACAACGCGAGCTCTCCGGTCGGATGAGTCCGACGACGCTGGTGCGACACTCGAGCAGATGCGCAGATTCGGCTGCTGGCTGTAGCATTGCCTCCCATGGGCATTGACGCTCCCACGGCGCAGGTATTGGTGGAGGCTCGCCGGGGTGGGGTTTCCTTTACACAGACGTTGACGGTGGGCCGGCAGACTCTGTACGCGTCCGGGCGTCAGCTTGCTCGCTTGGGTTTCAACGGGATGCGCATGGGCGAACATGGGGAGAAGCTCCTGCGCCTGCTGGGAGCGACCTCCGTGGACAGCCTCGATGCATCAGACTACGAGGGTGCGACGCTCATTCATGACCTCAATCGCGCGTTGCCAGAGGAGTGGGACGAACGATATTCGACGGTTTTCGACGGCGGCTCTCTGGAGCACGTTTATGACCTCCCCAGGGCTCTGCGGAGTTGCATGAGCCTAGTCTGCGTCGGAGGCCACTACATCGCTGCCAGTCCCGCGAACAATCAGATGGGCCATGGCTTCTATCAGCTGGGTCCCGAGTTCTACCTCCGATCGTTCGCGCCGGAGAGAGGCTGGAGACTGCGAGGCCTGTTTGTCACGGAACGCTTCCTGCGGACTCGGTGGTACGCGGTTTCTGACCCCAAGACCATGGGTCGTCGCCTAACGCTGCGTAGCCGTGCCTCCGTGGATCTTTTCGTCGTTGCGCAGAAGCTCAGGCCGTCGAGCATCGCGGACAGCCCGCCACAGCAGAGCGACTACGAGGCGGCTTGGACGAGCCCTGATGGTTCCGTGCCACGTATGCGAACCGCGAAAGTGCCGGATGCTCTGCGTCCCGCGGTGAACCGTTTGGCGGCGCTCAGAGACTCGCGTCGCGGGCGCGCAGGACTCACCCGGATCGCCAGGCCCCAGGTCTCGGGCGCCGAGCCGGTGGCCTTGCTGTCGCGGTCTGGCGTCACCTAGTGGTCGCTCCGCTTAATTCGCGGTTTGTTGTAGGGCTCCTTTGATGTGCGCCGAACGAGTCGCTGGTTGTCCAGCGATGATGGAGGTTCGGTATGGCTGCGCCAGCGAAGTGCATCGAGGTTCCAAAGGAGGATCGGGCCGAGCTCGAGCGGATCGCGCGTTCGGCGACCGAGCAGGTGCGGATGGTCGGGCGCGCCCAGATCGTGCTCTGTGCGGCCGAGGGTCACTCGGCCGCGGTGATCGGTCGGATGGTGGGGTGCGCGACGGTCACCGCGCAGAAGTGGCGCTCGCGTTATGAGCGCGAGGGGATCACGGGGCTCTTTGATCTGCCGCGGCCCGGCAAACCGCTCACCTACTCCTGCGAGGAGCGGGCGCGGCTGATCGCCAAGGCGTGCACGCGCCCGCCGGACACGCCGGCGGGCCAGCGCCGAGGGCGTTGGACCTATGAGGATCTCGCGGCGGAGGTCGGGATGTCCTCCTCGCACGCGCACACGATCCTTGCCCGCGCCGACGTCAAGCCGCACCGGAGCGACTACTGGGTGATGAGCGATTTTGAGGACCCCGAGTTCGAGCAGCGCCTGAAAGCGGTCTGCGGCCTATACGTCGATCCGCCGGAGAACGTGCTGGTCGTCTCGATCGATGAGAAGACTGGCATCCAGGCCAAGGCGCCGACCAAGCCCGACACCCCCGCCGCGCCGGGCAAAGCGCCACGGCGCGAGCACGAATACACCCGCAACGGCACGCAATGCTTGTTTGCCTGCCTGAACGTCAAAGAAGGTGACGTGCTTGGGATGGCGTCGAAGACCCGTAACCGCCACGACCTGATCCGCTTCCTGGATCGCTGCGATCAGGAGATCCCCGAGGTCGAGGGTCAGCAGATCGTCGCGATCTCGGACAACCTCTCCACACGTCGAACCGAGGAGGTGCAGGAATGGCTGGAAGCCCATCCCCGTTGGCGCTTTCAGTTCACCCCCACCCACGCCTCATGGCTGAACCAGGTCGAGATCTTCTTCTCGATCCTGCACAAGCGCCTGCTCAAGCACGGCGCCTTCACCTCAGAGCGAGACCTCGCCGAGCAGATGCTCGCCTTCATCGAGACCTACAACCAAACCGCCAAACCGTTCAAGTGGACCTACACCGGCAAGGTGCTCGAGGCATGAACCTGCGAACTACCCGGAGCGACCACTAGAGGCTCACAAACGAGGACCGCAAGTGCGCACGCAGGCGGGATCACGGCGCGAGCGTCGACGCTCGCAGGCGCCGACCGAGCGGCATCGCCAACACCAAGTCAGTCGCGACCATCCCCGCAAGGTAGGCGAGCGCGAGGCCGGACGCGCCGATGCTGCCAACCAGCGCCGCTGCTGTCCCGAGCAGCACCGCTGCAAGAGCCAGGTCACTCACGAGCCACTCCTTCATCGCTCCAAGGCTCACGCTGGTGCTCGAGAGCACATTGTTGAGCGCCGCTGGGATACTCGCCGCCGCAAGGATGATGAGCGGCAGTGGGTGTGTCGAGTAGAAGTGGCCGCTCAGTCCGAGGAGGAATGGAGCGCCGGCGGCGATCACTGCCGCTGCGATGCCCGCAAGCGCGAAAGTGCCCCACATAGTGCCGCGGAAGATAGAGGCAAGCTCATTACCCCGATCCGCCACATGCAGCCGTGTCATCACCGGAACGAGCACCGGCGCGATGCATGCGGGCACGAACAGGATCACGAGCTGCCAGCGGTAGGCGAGACTGAACTGCGCCACGTCTGCATAGCCCGAGTGCTGGCGACTGAGCAGGAGCTGGCCGCCGAGGATCGCGCAAGACACGGTAATAAACGCCACAAACGCTGGGACCCCGTAGCGAAAGAGGTGACCGAGCTCAACCCGGCGTGCTCTGTACCCCATGGTGACACCCTGCGCTGAGGCATCGCGGCGCAGGAGTGGAAGCGAGAATACGGCGGCACCGCACTGACCGATTGAGAAGCCGAGCATCGCGCCTGAGGCACCGCCCGCGCTCGCCCCGACGATCAACCCCGCAGCGGTGCCCAGTCCCTGGATCCACTGTGCCGCTGCCAGCGATCGAAAGGCCTCGAGCCCGGTGAGCGCCCCCTGGATGGTGGTGTTCAGGGCGGTGAACAGTACCGCCGTCGCTGACGCGGCTATCAGCGAGCCAAACATGCGGTTTTGCAGTAGGACCTGTGCGATTGGCGCCCTCCAAATGAGAATTGCCACCGTGATCACCAGGCCCACTGCGGCGGTTAGCACCATCACCGCACCGACGTAGCGCCCGGCCGTGTGCGGCCGGGCGCTCCTTGTCTCCGCCACCTGTCGTGTCAGTGCGAGCGCAAGCCCGAGCCCCGCGAGCCCCGCAAGCAACGTGACGGCGCTGAGCACGAGCGTGAGCCTCCCGAACTGGGTTGGGACGATCAGCCTTGCCACAAGCACGCTGGCGAGTAGCGTCGCGCCGCGGCTGACGCCGGCTCCGACCAGGACCCACCCGGATGAGCTCAGCAGACCCGGGAATCCGAGCCCCGAGATTGCTCTGAACGGCCACGAACGCCTCACGCGGCGCATCTGACGGCGAACGCGGGCGTGAGAATCGGGAGATCCACTCGTTTAAAGAAGTTCAGCCTCTTGGTGAGCGGTCGTCCAACCCGGCGACAGAATCGTCGATTCGCTGCCTCCGTAAACCCCGCTCTGGCTCAGTTTGTCACACTCTTGCGCTGTGACGCCCGTCTCGCTGGTATCCGGTGGCGCTCCGATGGAGGCAATCGACGTCGGGCCGCTCGCGGACGCCGCGACACTGCTCAGTGCGTGCGCTTGGCCGAGCGAGGCTTACTGGCGGTTGCTTGAGCTGGCCGCCGTGCGACCGCATCTGGTGCACACGGCCGGCCCGGTGCTCGAGCTGGGTTGCGGCGATGGCGTGTTCACGGAGCTCAGCGGGCTGCGGGTGGACCTCGCCGTGGACCGTGAGCCGCGCGCCGTTGCGCGGGCATCTCGCAGATCGGTCTACGGTGCCGTGCAAAAGGCCGACATCCGCGAGATCGATGCGGCGTTGGGCCCGTTTGGCACGATCTTCTCCAACAGCGTGCTCGAGCACGTGGTGAATCCGGAGCCGGTGCTCGAGCGCTGCCGCGAGCTGCTCGCGCCCGGCGGACGGCTAATTGCCACCGTACCGCTGCGCCGCATGAACGAGCATCTCGCCTTGCGTCTCCCGGCATATGCGCGCGCCCGACAGCGCCAGCTCCAGCATCGCAATCTGTGGAGCGTCGAGGAGTGGCGGACGCGGCTCGAGGCGGCGGACTTCGAGACGGTGATCGCCGATCTGTACCTCGACGCTGATGCCTGCCGTCGCTGGGACGGACTGGACGTCGCGGGGGCGCTCGGGATCGGTCGCTACCGCGTCGCTCCCGCGCTGCACCGGGTCGCTGTCGCTGCGCTGCCAGCGCCCATGCGGCGACAGCTGCAGGCGCGGCTGGCGCGGATCCTGCTCGACTGGACGCGACGCCCGGCTGAGGGGCCCACCTGTGCAGCCGTGCTCGTTGCTGCGGCTCCCACGTGAAGATCGTCCATGTGAGCATCGGAGCGCCGCCGCCACCGTTCACGACGACCGGCGGTGCGGTGCAACGCAGGGTCGCCGAGCTGGCCCGGGAGCAGGTCCGGCGGGGCCACGACGTGGTGGTGATCGCGCCAGGAGAGGTTCGTGGCGAGGAGCTGATCGACGGCGTGCTCGTCCACTACGTGCACTGCCGCGTTCCGCAGCCGTGGGGGCATGTCGAGTTCCAAGCGCGCGCTCTCGCTCTCGTCATCCGACCGCGCTACCGCCCGGATGTACTGCACGTACACGACGAGCCGGAGCTCGGGCTGGCGGCAAGGCCCACCGCCATTCCGACGGTCTTCTCCTACGACAACTTCTACTTTCGCGGCGGCAGCGGCTCTCGCGTTGCGCCGGCCGTGCGGCGTTCCCTGCGCTCCTACGGGCAGCTGCTGGCACCCACCCGCTACTGCCGCGAGGAGTCGGTCGCCTATTGGGGGCTGCCGGAAGGCCGCGTCGAGGTCCTGGAGAACGGCGTGGACCTGGAGCTGTTCTCGCCGCAGCACGAGGCCGCCGCGCGCGAGCGCGCGGGGATCGAGGGGCCGGTCGTGCTCTACCTGGGGCGCATCTGCGCCCAGAAGGGCACCGACACGCTGCTGGCGGCGACCGAGCGCCTGCGCGCCCAGGGCATACAGCTGACGGTGCTGCTCGCTGGCCCGATAGGCGACTTCGACGACGCCGATCGGCGACAGGAGACCGCGGATTGGGAGCGGCGGATTGCGTCCGCCGGCGCGCGCTGGCTGGGGCGCGTGCCGGACGCGCGGCTCGCCGGCCTGCTGACGATGGCCGACGTGTTCGTGATGCCGACGCGAGAGCTCGAGATGCAAGGCATGGCTGCGCTCGAGGCCCAGGCTTGCGGCACGCCGGTCGTTGCGAGCGACCAGGGCGGTTTGCCCGAGACGGTGCCGGACGGCTGCGGGGTGCGGTTCTCGCCAGGCGACGCGGACGCGCTCGCCCGGGCCGTAAGTGGCCTGCTCGCCGACGAGGGTGCCCGCGCCGCCTACTCGGCGGCTGCGCTGGAGCACGCCCGTTCGCTCTCGTGGGAGCGCATCGCCGAGCGCCTGATGGTGCTCTACGAGCGGCTCCTCGAGCGATGACCCCAGCGGTCGCGATCATCATGACCGTGCTTGACTCCGAGCGGACCCTGCCCGCCTCGTTGGCGTCGTTGCGGGCGCAGACGCTCACCGACTGGGAGCTGCTCCTCGTCGACGACGGCTCCCGGGACCGCAGCGCCCAGATCATCGCCGAGGCCGCGCTCGCCGACCCGCGCATCCGTGTGTTGCCGGGCGGGAGCCGACGAGGCCTGTCGGCACGCCTCAACGAGCTCGTCGACGCGGCCGACAGCCCCCTGCTCGCGCGCATGGATGCCGACGACATCGCTTATCCAAAGCGGCTCGAGCGCCAGGCGGCCTACCTGGAGGCTCACGCACACGTCGATCTCGTCGGCGCCTCGATGATCGTCTTCGGGGTGGACGGTCATGCGATCGGCAAGCGCGCCGCGCCGGTCGGGCATCACGAGATCACGGCTCGCCCGAGGGCGGGGTTCAGGCTCTTTCACCCGACATGGCTCGGCCGTGCCGAGTGGTTCCGCCGACACCGATACTCGACGCGGGCTGTCCGCTGCGAGGATCAGGACGTTCTCTACCGTGCGCACCGGACGAGCGTGTTCGCGAACATCGGCGAGCCGCTGCTGGGCTATCGCGAGGAGCGGCTGGTGCTGCGCAGCCTGCTTGCCGGCCGGCGCACATGGGTACGCGTCACCGGCGGCCGAGTGTGGCGCGAACGCCAGCGCAGCGCTGCGCTGGCGCTCGCCGCGAGCCAGATCGCGAAGGGCTCGGTGGACGCGCTGGCGGTTGCGAGCGGTCTCGGCCACCGCCTCTCGCCTCAACGCGCCGGGCGCATGTCCGCGGCGGAGGCGCAGGAATGGGGGCGCGTGTGGGAATCGCTCGATCCGCGCTCACCAGCGAGCACGGGACGTCGGGCGTGAGCTCTCGGAGAGCTGGCAATGTCCTCACGCGTCATCGTCTGGCGTCGTGCACCTGCCTGGCCGTCGCGCTACTGGCGCTGCTCGCGTTCGCATACTCGTCGGCTGCTCCCCACACCTACTCTGCAACCGCGCGCATAGCTGTGTTCACGGGCGGCCTGAGCGCGCTGACCCCATCGACCCCGATTGCGGGCCGACAGCTCGATCCCTATCTCTCGATCCTGAGGAGCGCGTACGTGGATCAGGCAGCCGTACAGAGGCTGCCCGGACCTCCGCCAGCGGGCAGGGCCAGCTTCCTGAAGGCCTCGACCGAGCTCGCCCGGCAGGTCAAGGTCACACTCGACAGCGGCTCGAATGCGTTGGAGGTGACCGCGACTGCATCCAGCCCCGGCCAGGCGGTGATCGTTGCGAACGCCGTCGCGGACGGCCTGCTGCAGGTGCTGGGCGCGCAGGCGCAGAACACCACCCGCACCGCCATCGCGAAGGTCCTCGAAGGAGTGTCGCGGCTGCCCCGAAGCGGCCGCGCGCACAGTGCCGGCCTCGCGGCGCTGGGGCGGCAGCTCGAACCGGTCTTGACCGACCGGCAGATCGAGATCGTCCAGCCGGCGACGCCCGCGTCCGCTCCCATCCTGGCGATGGCCCTGACAGCGGCGTTCGCCGTGATCGCGATCCTGGCGCTGCTGATGCTGGCCGGCGTGTGGCAGCCTCGACGCAGCCCGCCCGAGACATGACGGTCGAGAGCGGGTATACACAGTGGCCATCGCGATAAGGCTGTCAGTGGGCTTCTCGATCGCGTGTGCGTTGGCGTACGCGGCAACGCCGTACGCGATCGTGGCGGCCAACCGCCTGCAGTTCTACGACGTTCCCGCCGGCTACAAGGGTCACGGGCGCCCCACGCCCTATCTCGGCGGCGCGGCCGTGATGGCGGGGTTCGTGATCGCCGTGCTGATGGCGGCGGGCGACTGGCGCAGGACGGTCCCGCTCGTCGGCGGGGTGGCGTTGCTGTGGGTTGTGGGCACGGTTGACGACCGCAGGACGGTCGCGCCGGCGTTGCGTGTGGCGGTCGAGCTGGCGCTCGCGGTGCTCGTGTGGGCGCTCGGCCTGGGATGGCACCTGCACGCGGGTCCGGTGCTCGACCTGACGTTCACCGCGCTGTGGGTGTTGGGCATCGTGAACGCGTTCAATCTGTTCGACAACATGGATGGCGCCGCCAGCATGATGGCGCTCGCGGTGTCGGTGGGGGCCTCGCTGATCGGCGTGCTGCGCGGGGACGTCTGGCTCGCGGTCGGGGCCGCCTCGCTGGGCGGCGCCTGCATGGGCTTCCTGCCGCGCAACGTGTGCCTGCCAGCCCGTATCTTCCTGGGAGACGGCGGCAGCATGCCGATGGGCTTCGTGGCAGCGGTGCTCGTGATGGTCGCCGCGGGCACCTCGACGGCCGGGTGGCAGTCGCTGCTCGTGGCGCTGCTGCTCGTGGGGATACCCGCGCTCGACACGAGCCTGGTGATCGTGTCTCGCCGGCGCCGGGGAGTGTCGATCCTCACCGGCGGGCAGGACCATCTCACCCACCGCGCGCGCAGGGTCCTGCCGAGCGCGCGTGCCGTCGCGCTCACGCTCGCGGCGCTGCAGGCGGTCGTCTCGGTCGTGGCGGTGCTCGCGCTCGAGGGCGGCGGGTCGTTGATCGTGGTCTGCGCGACCCTCTACGTGCTCGCTGCGGTCGGCGCGATCGTCGTGCTCGAGAGCCACACGGTCGAGCAGCCCGTTGCAGGCACGGGCGCGCGCACCCACGCCTCGAGCCTTGCGGGACCCTCGCCAGGAGGATCGCTGCTGCTGGCGGCGCTGGGTCTCGGTGCCGGGCTCAGCCCGTTCTTCTTCGCCTACTACGGCACCTCCACATGGGTTCCCATCGGCCTCGCGCTGGTCGCGGGCGCGACCGTCGCGGCGGTGGCGCGCCCGCGTCGCCCCAGCGCTCCCGCCGCGCTGGCGCTCGCAGGTCTGCTCGGACTGGGGATCTGGTCGCTCAGCTCGACGGCGTGGGCGGAATCGGTGGAGAACGCGGTGGTGAACGGCAACCGCTGGCTCGCCTACGGGGCGCTGCTGGTGCTCGTGCTCGTCCTGCTGCGCAGCGAGCGACGCTCGGCGGTGCTGCTCGGGGCCACCGCGCTGGGGATCGTGGTCGTGGCCGCCTCGGTGCTCGCGCGGTTGCTCGGCACGGCCCCTGAAACGCTGTTCCTCGGCGGGCGCCTGAACTCGCCGCTCGGCTACATCAACGGCGAGGGCTGCCTGTTCGTGATGGGGTTCTGGCTGAGCATGGCCGCCACCGAGTCGCGCCGCGCGCCGCTCGCGGGGTTGGGTGCGGGAGTGGCAGCGCTGATGGCCTGCCTGGCGCTCCTGTCGCAGTCGCGCGGCACAGCGCTGGCGATGCTCGTCGCGCTGATCGGCGTCGTCGCGTTCGTTCCCGGTCGCACGCGCAGGGTGTACGCGTTGCTGGTCGTGGCCGGCGCGGTCGCGCTCGCAGCGCCTGAGCTGATGCACATCTACGAACGGCACGCCACCGGGGCGATACCGCTGGCGAGCGCTCACGCCGCCGGGCGCGCGGCATCGCTGGCAACGCTCGCTGCGGGGCTGGCATGGGCGGCGCTCACGTTCGCGTGGGGGCAGCTCGCTGGCGTGCCGGGCCTGTACTCGCGCGCTCGCACGGTCGGACCGTGGTTGCTCGTCGCTCCGGTCGTGGTTGCGCTCGCGATCGCGCTCGCGTCCGCGAACCGTCTCGAGCGCGACCTCAGCACACAGTGGAACGCATTCACCCATCTCGCCGAACCCGGCGGCAGCGGCTCTGCATCCGCCTCGGTCAGCCATTCGCGGCTGCTGTCCGGAGGGGGCAATCGCTACGACTACTGGCGCATCGCGTGGCGCGTATGGCAAGTGAACCCCGTGCTGGGCGTGGGGGCTGGCAACTATCCCCGCGCCTACTACGAACAGCGCGCCACCACCGAGGACATCCAGCAGCCGCACTCGCTCGAGCTGCAGACTCTCGCCGAGCTCGGTCTCGTCGGAGCGCTCCTGTGCGCCGCCTTCGTCGCGGGCGCCGGCTGGGGAGCCGCGCGCATGCGGCGGGATGCGGCGAGCTCCGCGCTGACAAGAGCGCTGCTCGTCGCCGGCCTCGGAGCTTTCCTCGCGTGGCTCGCACAGACCAGCGTCGATTGGATGCACCTGCTTCCCGGGCTCACCGCGATCGCGCTCGTCGCGCTGGCCGTGCTCGTGCGTGCGCGTCCGCACGCGCACGCCTCCGCGCCTCCAGGCCGCGCCCGTGGGCCCAGGCGCGGCCTGCGTGGAGGTGTGCTCAAGGGCAGGCCGGCGGCGGCGCTGGGCGCATCCGCGGTGCTCGTGACGCTCGTGGTCGCCGGCGCGAGTCTCGCCCGCCAGGGCGTGGGCGACTACTACCGCTCACGCGCACAGAGCGAGCTCGACACCGGCCACGCCACGGAGGCGCTGCAGGAAGTGGACCGCTCGCTCGACATCGACTCGGACTCGGTCGAAAGCTACTACCTCAAGGCCGCGGCGCTCGCGCACTTCGATCAGGCCGGCGCCGCAACGGCGGCACTCGATGTTGCGCTCGCGCGCGAGCCGGGTAACTTCGTCACCTGGACGCTGCTCGGAGACCTCGCCGTGCGCGAGCGCATGTTCGCGCTCGCCAAGCGCGACTACGAGCGCGCACACCAGCTCAATCCACGCGATGAAACGCTTCGTGCTTTGGCAATCGATCCCCGCAGTGCCCTCGCGTAGTCAACGCGTTATCTTGGCAGCCGTGCGCGCCGCGGCCTCACTCGCCGGACTCCTCGCTGTGTTCGTGCTGGCGCTCCCGCCGGGTCTGGCGCAAGCCGACGCCGGCCTCCCACCAGGCGTCCACGTCGACCCGGGCTCGCCGGCGGCCAAGGAGTACGCGATCCCACTGACCGTGGCCAGGCAGACCGGCGCCCCAGGCTCGAGTGCCGGCTCGTCGGCGGCCTTGTTCGGCGCCGGCGTCGGGCCACGCTCACCGGGGGGACCGTCGGATCCTCATGCAGGTACAGCCGGGGACGTGGGTCGCGCCAAGATCACGGCAGGCCGATCGGCGCTCGCCACCGGCGCGGCGCACTCGGTGGCGCGGGAATCGCTCCCTCCCTCCGTGCTCGCTGCGAGCTCGCGAGCTGCGGGCGACGGCGGTTCGCTGATCGCGCTGCTCGCCGGGGGCGTGGCGATCCTGATCCTCGGTGGCCTCGCGGCAGCGATGCTCCGACGTCGCCACCAGTTCCCCGATACGGCGTGAGCGCGAGGCGCTAGATGCGATTCCTGATCACCGGCGGGGCGGGGTTCATCGGCTCACATCTGAGCGATCTGCTGATCGAACACGACCACTCGGTGCACGTGCTCGACGACCTCTCCACCGGCGCCATGGAGAACATCTGCCACATGAAGGGCGATCCTCGCTTCCAGTACACGATCGGCTCCGCCGACAGCCACGCCGTGGTCGCCGAGCTCGTCGACGAGTCCGACATCGTCGTGCACCTGGCCGCCGCCGTCGGGGTCGAGCTCGTGGTCGACAGCCCCGTGCGGGCGATCGAGACCAACGTCCACTGCACGGAGGTCGTGCTGAGGCACGCCAGCAAGAAGAAGAAGCCGGTCCTGATCGCCTCCACCAGCGAGGTCTACGGCAAGAGCGAGGCGCTCCCGTTCAAAGAGGACGGCGACATGCAGATGGGGGCCACCGACATGGGACGCTGGGCCTACGCCTGCTCGAAGGCCATCGACGAGTTCCTGGCGATGGCCTACTGGCGCGAGCGAGCGTTGCCGACGATCGTCGTGCGCCTGTTCAACACGGTCGGCCCTCGCCAGACCGGGCGCTACGGCATGGTCATCCCGAGGCTCGTGGGCCAGGCGCTCGCGGGCGAGCCGCTGAGCGTATACGGCGACGGCCGTCAAACCCGCTGCTTCTGTCACGTCGCCGACGTCGTCCAGGCGCTGCTGGGGCTGATGACCGAGGAGAGCGCCTACGGAAACGTGTTCAACGTCGGCGCGACCAACGAGATCTCTGTTCTCGACCTCGCTCAGCGGATCATCGAGGTGACGGGCTCCGCGTCGGATATCTCCCTGACCCGCTACGACGAGGCGTACGGCGAGGGCTTCGAGGACATGTACCGACGCGTGCCCGATATCGCCAAGGTCCAGGCGCTCATCGACTGGCACCCGCGCCGCTCGCTGGAGAGCATCGTCCTGGATGTGGCGGCGTATCAGCGGCATCTCCACCGGGGTGGTACGCCGGTCGTGCCGCTCGCCGTCTGAGCCCTGCCGCGGGCGCCTGCGCGGTCGCAGGCGATAATGCTCGCCACCGCAGCCCCCGATGACCATCGACGATGAGACAACACAGGCGGTTCGCCCTGCTGAGAGCGTGCGATCCTTGCGCCGGCGCATGCGTGCGCTCGCGCGCCGCGTGCTGTGGCGGGCGGCGCCTGGCTACGCTCGCCGCCGCGCCGCTCGTGCTGAGGCGCCGGCGAGGCTGGCGCGACTGGAGGCGGAGCTCGAGCACATCGACGAACGCCACGGGGAGCAGCTCGCGCGCCTGGAGGACCTGGCTCGCGAGCTGATCCTGACCGCCGAGGCCCTGCGCCGGGGCACCGCGGACGTGGACACGGCGATGAAAACCGCCGCGCGCTCCTCGCGCCGGGAGCTGGAGCTGATCGAAAGCGAGCTGAACGCGCTGCCTTACGTCGCCGACAGCCCGTTCGAGCGCATGGACACGGCGGTGGGGGACGTCCTCGGCTACCGCGTCGCGGGCTCACTGCACGGCGGCGACTCCGACTATGTCGACTTCGAGGAGCTGTTCCGCGGCCCGGCTGCACGCGTGGCCGAGTCCCAGCGCCCATATGTGACGCTCGTACGCGAGCACGCGCCGGTGCTGGACATCGGCTGCGGACGGGGCGAGTTCCTGGCGCTGCTCGCCGGCGAGGGCATCGCCGCGCGCGGCGTGGACAGCGACGCGGGCATGGTCGAGCGCTGCCGCGCCCTGGGCGTGGACGCGAGCCTCGCCGACGCCAACGTGTACCTGGAGGGCGTGGAGGACGGGAGCCTCGGCACGGTGTTCTCGGCGCAGGTGGTCGAGCATCTCCCGAACGCCGAGTTGCAGCGCCTGTTCGAGCTCGCCCGGCGCAAGCTGCGTCCGGGCGGGCTGTTCATCGCCGAGACGGTCAACCCCCACCGCGTCTCCTCGCTGAAGACCTTCTGGGTGGACCTCACCCATCAGCACCCGATCTTCCCCGAGGTGGCGCTCGCGCTCAGCGCGATCGCCGGCTTCGAGCCCGCATACGTGTTCGCCCCCGGGTTCGCGAGCTTCGAGCAGGCCCGCTTCCTGTCGCCCGCCTACGCGCTGGTGGCGGCGGCGCCGCTCGCCGAGCCGGGTCCCGAGCCGATGCCGAGCCAGCCTCCGAGCTGATGCGCGTCATCACCCTGGCCACGCTCACCACGATGCCGCGCGCGCGGGTGCTCGCCCGCTCGCTCGCACGCCACGAGCCAGGTTGGCCGCTGGAGGTCCTGCTCGTGGCCGGCGAGGAGGTGGTGGCGGCTGTCCGGCAGCGGGAGGCCGAACGGGCTGACCCGCTGGAGGTGCGCTCGGCCTCCCAGGAGCTCGAGCTGGATGTTGAGATGCTGCTCGCGCGCTACCAGCACGAGGACCTCACCGCGCTGCTGCTGCCGCGCATCCTGCGCCGCAGCGCGCGGGGTGCGGGCGAGCCGGTGATGCACCTGCCGAGCAGCGCGTGGGTCGTCGGCGCGCTCGCGCCGCTCGAGCGCGAGCTCGCCGCGCGCAGCGTCCTGCTCGTGCCGCGGATGAGCTCCGACGTCCCCGACGACGGACTCGAACCTTCGCGTGCGCAGATGGAAGCCGCCGGGCGGATCGACGAGACGATCATGGCGGTCGACGGCACCGGGGGCGCGGAGGGATTCCTGGTGTGGTGGGGCCAGCGCGTGGAGGAGATCCTCGGCTCGCTCGACGCGCGCCGCAGCGGTGCACGCCCGGAGGATCGCGGCTGGCTGGCGCGGCTGCTGGAGCTGGCTCCCGCGCGCTTCGCCACGGCCGTGCTCGAAGATCCCGGCTGCAACCTGAACATGTGGAACCTGCAGGGTCACACGCTCGAGGACGGCCCCGACGGGGTGCTCGTCGATGGCCGCTGCCCGGCGCGCTTCCTGAACCTCCCCGGCTTCGATCCGGACCGTCCGTACCGCCTGAACGCGATGGCGAGCAGGGTGCGGGTGAGCCGCTCGCCGGCGCTGCACGAGCTGTGCGAACGCTACGCCGAGCAGCTGCGGGCGGCCGGCTGGCACAACTCGGAGCATCGCGAGGACGTCGGGCGCCGGCTCGCCGACGGGCTGGTGTACGACGACTCGCTGCGGGCGATGCACGCCGCGGCGCTCGCGCTGGGGGAGCCGCTCGAGGACCCGTTCAGCGAGGCGGGCACGCGTGCGTTCCTGGCCTGGCTGCTGGGTCCGGCCCCGCGCGGCGGCGCGCTCGGCATCAACCGCTACGTCTTTCACCGCGTGGCCCGCGAGCGACCGGACGTGATCCGCACCTACCCGGACATCGACGGCGAGGATGGCCCCGGCTTCCTCGCCTGGTGCCGCGCGTTCGGCGTGGCCGAGCTGGCGATCCCCGAGCGCTTCATGCCGCGCGGCGCAGCCGCCGCCCGCGCCCGCAGCCGCGAGTGTCTCGCCCCCGGATTCGGCGACGGCCGCGCCCCCGGCGCGCGATGCGGCGCCGACGGACGCGGGCCCGGCGGTGAGGCTGACGGGATACCTCGGGCACACGCTCGGCCTGGGCGCTGCCGCGCGGGGCTACGTGCAGGCGCTCGACGCCGCCGGCGTGCCCGTGAGCACGGTGAGCGTGCCGCTGCACCACCTGGCGCTGCCGGTGGAGCTGGAGGCGGAGTACGGCCGGCACGGCTTCGAGGACGTGCTCCATCACGGGCGCCACGCCTTCGAGATCGTGGCCGTCAACGCCGACGAGCTCCCGGACTTCGTGGAGCGCCTGGGCGAGGACTACTTCCAGGGGCCGCGCATCGGCATCTGGGGATGGGAGACGAACACGATCCCGGAGCGCTGGCAGGGCGCGTTCGCGCTGGTGGACGAGATCTGGGTGTACTCGCGCTTCATGGCCGAGAACATCGGCGCGGTGGCACCCGTCCCGGTGATCGCGCTGCCGCCGCCGGTGCAGGCGCCGGCCGAGTCGGCCGCCCCGCTGCGCCTGGGCGTCCCCGAGGGCTTCCTGTTCCTGTTCGTGTTCGACTACCTGAGCACGATCCAGCGCAAGAACCCCGTGGGCCTGATCGAGGCGTTCAAGCTGGCGTTCGCGCCCGGGGAGGGTCCGCAGCTGTTGATCAAGACGATCAACGGTCCGCTGCGGCCGCTGGCCGAGGAGCAGGTGCTGTGGGCGGCCCACGGACGCTCCGACATCCACCTCGATCGATCGCTCGCTGACCGGCGCCGAGCTGGCGGGCGTGATGGCGGCGTGCGACTGCTACGTGTCGCTGCACCGCTCGGAGGGCTTCGGGCTGACGCTGGCCGAGGCGATGGCGATCGGCAAGCCGGTGATCGGCACCGGCTACTCGGGCAACGTCGACTTCATGAACGCCGAGAACAGCTACCTGGTCGACTACACGATCGCGCGCGTGGGCCCTGACTGCGAGATCTATCCGCCGGAGGGCGAATGGGCGGAGCCGAGCGTGGAGCACGCGGCCGAGCTCATGCGCAGCGTGTACGAGGACCGCGAGCGGGCCGCGAAGCTCGGCGCCCGTGCGCGCGAGGACATCGCGCGCACGCTCTCGCCACGGGCCACGGGTGCGGCGATGCGCCGGCGCCTGGAGCAGCTCTCGGGCGGATCCTCCGGTTAGATGGTTGATTCCACAGTCCTGCGCTTCTGGCTGGCGCGTATAGCCTTCGCGTGCCGGCGTCCTCGGGCTTGCCCTTGCCACCAGCAAGGGCTTCGCCCTGCGTCCTTGGCACGCTCGACTCTCCGCACCCCCAGAACAATGCACACGACCGTGGAATCAACCATCTAGGGTTAGCGCGGTGTTCGGCGAAGGCAGCTCGATTCGGCGGCGTCGCCTGTGGAGCAGCACGGCGGCGGTGCGGGGCTATGGCCTGGCGCGCAGGGCGGCCGAGCGGCTGGGTTTGCAGGTGGTCCTCAAGACCTACTACAGCCCGATCCCCGATCTGACGCAGTTGCCGGCGGGGGTGTGGGAGGCACGCGATCAGCTGCGCGGCATCGCCTTCGATCTCGACGCTCAGATGGGCTTCGTGGAGTCCGAGTTGAGCCCGCAGCTCGATGGGCTCGCCTGGGGGAGGGACGTCGGTCCCGCGTACGCGTACGACCCCGCCAACGACTCCTACCCGCTCGCCGACGCCCGCGTGCTGTACGCCACGGTGCGCCACCTGCGCCCGAAGCGCATCGTCGAGCTCGGCTCCGGTCAGACGACCCGCGTGATGGCGCAGGCCTGCCGCGAGAACGCCGCCGACGGCAGCCCGGCCGAGCTGCGCGCGTTCGACCCGTTCCCCACCGCCGTCGACGACGGCCTGCCGGGTCTCTGCGAGCTCGCTCGCGTGAAGGCCCAGGACGTGCCCGATGAGGTGTTCACCGCGCTCGAGGACGGCGACGTGCTGTTCGTGGACACGACGCACACGGTGAAGATCGCAAGCGACGTCAACCACATCGTCCTGCGCGTGCTGCCGCTGCTCGCACCGGGGGTGCACGTGCACGTTCACGACATCTTCCTGCCGTATGAGTATCCGCGGTTCTTCTTCGCCGACTTCGCCCTCTACTGGGCCGAGCAGTACCTGCTGCAGGCGTTCCTCGCCTTCAACTCAGACTTCCAGGTCTCGTGCGCGGTGCATGCCCTGGGACGCGAGCGCGGCGAGCGTATGGCCGCAGCCGGCGCGCTGCTCGCAGACGAGCCGGCCAGCTCGTTCTGGATCACGCGGCGGCGGGGCTCCTCCGCAACCTGAGCCGCGGTCGTTCACCTGTGAGCGGTGGCTCACGCAACTTCACTGCGGGTCAGATGTTCTAGTGGCTGAAGGGGGGACGTGCCGCAACAGGGACGGGCCTCGTAGTCGTTGAACACGCAAACGCGCCCGCGGCTACCCGGTCGGACGCCAAGTGCTGCTGCATTCGATCGCATCGGAGCAGTGCACTCGCTGGTGGGTGACCGTGAGAGAGACGATGACCGATTTCCTACGCTGCCCCGTCTGCCGCCACGAGGGCACGCTGCGGCTGACCGTCCGCTCTCGCGACCAGCGCGAGGTGCGAGACGGTGAGCTCAGCTGCTCGGCCTGCGGACGCGTTTACCCGGTCGAGGACGGTGTGGTCGATCTCCTCCACGATCCGCCCGAGTTCGTGCGGCGCGAGGCGGCCGGGCTCGAGCGCTTTGCCGATCTGATGCGCAGCGACGGCTGGGATCGCGAGCTGATCCGCTCGCTGCCGGATATCGACCTGGGCTACTGGTTCGCACAAGGTGCCGCGATGCGTGCGCTGCTGGCAAGCGTCGAGCTCGAGCCCGGGCGACGCATCCTCGATGTCGGCTCCAACACCTGCTGGGCGAGCAACATGCTTGCGCGTCGCGGCCTGGAGGTGGTCGCGCTCGATATCACGAAGACCGAGTTGCAGGGGCTCGCGACTGCCGAGTACTTCCTGGAGCAGGGTGACGTGTACTTCGAGCGGCTGGTCTCGGTGATGTTCGATCCGGCGCTCGCGAGCGAGAGCATGGACTATGTCTTCTGTTGCGAGGTCCTTCATCACAACGACACCGTCAACCTGTGCCGGACGATGCGCGAGCTGTACAGGGTGCTGCGGCCCGGAGGAAAGCTGCTCGTGATCAACGAGCCTCTGCGCTTCCCGTTCAATCTCAAGCGCGACCACGCCCAGGAGGTCGCCGAGTTCGCTGGGTACGAGCACGTGTTCTTCTGTCACGAGTACTACTGTGCCGCGCGCCGAGCCGGGTTCGAGATCGAGTTGCGGGAGCCCGCGACAGCGCGCTTCTTCGAGCCGTGGTCCTCGACCCTCAAGCCGCAGACGCGTATCCGCGACGCCCTGCGCGCGTTCGTCGCGCACGCCGCACGACGCCACCCCGTCGGGCGCCGGCTGATGCTCGCCTACAGGACGCTGCTGGTCGGGGACGTGAGCCTCAACATGATCGCCACCAAGCCGCGGCCGGTCAGCTGGTCGCCCCCGGCCTGAGCACCTCCATCCACTGGTAGCCGACCGGCGCGCTGCAGGCGCGCGCGGCGTCGCTCGCCGGCACGACGTTCACGTGCGTGGAGGGGTTTTCTTCGGGGATCAGCACGATGCCCCCAAGTTCACCGGTGTCGGGGTCGACGTCGTCGCCGCTGCCGGGGTGCAGGCTGCCGCCGCCGCGGGTCAGGAGCAGGGTGTGGCTACCGGCGCTGAGCCTGCGCGCGCCGATGTGGATGAACTGCTGCGGGTAGCGCTCTTCGTAGGCCACCGTGCCGAGCGGACGCCCGTCGAGGGTGAATTTGATCGGACGCCCGATCGAGCCCGCGATCCAGATGCTGTAGCTCGCGGTCTGCGGGACCGTGAGGGCGACGCGGTCGCTGCCGGCCCCATGAGCGATGATCGCGCCGCCGGCCGGTCGCCAGTAGTTGGGGAACACCCCGGTTGCGGGGCCCACCTCGGTGACCGGCGGTGCGTTCACGTACGCCACCGTGGCACCCGCTCCGGCGTTGTGCAGCGTCTGCATCAGCTTCGCGCAGAATTCCGGCGTGCGCTCGTGCGGCAGGCCCGACAGGGGGTAGTGGAAGTACACTTCCGTGGCCGGCCGTACGCGACGCCAGACGTTGAAGTACTTGGTCCGCTGCGCCAGTTCCCAGTTGCTGGGCGCGCGAACGGTCAAGGGGCTGCGGGGTTCGACGATCAGCCTGAATTTCTGAATGTAGGGCAGCTGAAACTGGTTCAGGTTGTACGCGAAGCCCACGCCGCCGGGCTCTTCCACCCCGGGCCTGATCGAGTATTCGCCTTTGGCAGGGTTGACGCTCGAGCTCCCGTCGGCTTCACGCAGGAAGTACTCGGCGTACTCGTCGAATCCGGGGTACAGCGTGGGACCCTGCCCGGCATAGCGGTGGCCGATGGCCGCGAGGTCGTAGTAGCGGGCGGCGGGCGCGAGCGTGGTGTCGTGGTAGGTGATGGCGTTGCCGTACAGGACCGCCCCGGCGATGACCGCCGCGGCCAGCCAACCCAGCAGCGACACCCAGCGCCTGCGATTCGCCGCCAGCGCGCAGGTGCCCGCGAAGGCGAGCGTGAGCACGAAGACGCCGGTGATGGTGAACGACTTGAACT
This sequence comes from uncultured Solirubrobacteraceae bacterium, assembly GCA_963810735.1. Classification (GTDB taxonomy): domain Bacteria; phylum Actinomycetota; class Thermoleophilia; order Solirubrobacterales; family Solirubrobacteraceae; genus Palsa-744. The sequence continues at coordinate 325,899 of CAWEOR010000005.1, read as the reverse complement.
GGAGCCACGCGGTGCTGTGCGCTTTGTAGTACTGGAGCGCGATCGGGGCGGCGATGCCCATCGCCGCGAGCACCCATCTGCGTCGCGCCAGCGCGTACGCGAAGCCCACGACGGCGAGCACGAGCACGAACACGTCGAGGCGGTGTGTCATCGCCGCGTGCTCCAGCGGGAAGCGGTAGTCGGCGGTGAGCCATACGCCCGCCGCCGACCATGCGGGCACTGGGGCGGCGAGGTTGCCGAGCCCCAGTTCGACCACGCCCCCGATCGCCGAGCTGGCGATGCCGCTCAGCTGGGTGGCCGCGCTGATGATGCCGGGCAGCGAGATCAGGACCGTGCCCACGCCGAGCACGACCCAGCTCGTGAGCGTCCGCCAGCGTCCGTGCGGTATGAGTGTGACGGCGAACAGCACCGCCAGCAGCAGGCCGAGCCAGGGCAGGGCGCCGACGCTGAAGGCGGCGAAGGCTCCCGAGATGCTCACCGCCGCCGGCGCCACCGATCGCGCAGGTCCCTTGCCGGGGAGGCGCTCCGCCAGGACGGCGGCGACGACCATCAGCATGGCGGCTGTGCTCAGCTCCTTGATGCCGCCCACCAGCGCGTATGCGTACAGCACGGTGGGCTGGATCGCGACCGCCGCCCCGAGCGCGCGCAACGGGCGAGTCGTGCTCACGCGTCCCAGCAGCGAGTAGATCGCGAGCGCCCCCATGGCCGCGGCGAACGCGTGGTAGGTCTGGTAGCACCAGGCGACGTTGGTGCGGATCAGCTTGGCCGTCACGCCCAGCGTCGCCTGCCCTCCGCCCGGGTAGCCGATGTTCAGGAGCTTGCCCACCACGACCTGGAAGGAGGAGGCGACGCCGACCGCGGCGCGTCCCGCTTCGGCCAGATGCTGGGAGAAGTCCATCTGGAAGCCGATGTCCACGATCCGCGAGTAGCCGCTCCAGGTGGGCGTGCCGGTGAGCAGGGTGGGTGCGGCGATCGCGGCGAACGCGAACAGCGCCGCGAGGGTCCCCCACGGAACCCCTCGCAGGCGGGCCGCGTGCAGCTTGCCGGCTCGGGCCTCGAGGCCCACGCCGGCGAGCGCGAACACGACCGGGATGTACGGGGCGACGGGCGTCAGCCAGGTGATGTACGTGGCAAAGGAGCAGGTGGCGATGAGCAACGCGAAGCCAACAGGAGCCACGAGCACGCCCGGCAGCCAGCCTGCGCCGACGCGGCGCACGAGCAGCCCGCCGCCGGCGCTGAGCGCGAGCAGCACGAGCGGGTAGAGGATGCCGCCGCAGATGAACGATCCGGTCAAGCGCGCAATCTATAGCGGCTTCGTCGGGCGCGACGCGGCACCTACGCCCGCTCTGTGCGCGGGTGCCGAGGCCATACTGTCCGGCAATGCTCCCCGGCGAGGACGCCAAACCCGAGGCGACTGCCCCCGCCTGGCATGCCGTGGTGCTGAGCTGGAACGGGCGCGAGGACACGCTCGCGTGCCTGCGCTCGCTCACGCGTGTGTCCGCTTCAGAGCTGTCGATCGTGTGCGTGGACAACGACTCGAGCGACGGCTCCCAGCAGGCCGTGAGGGAGGGCTTTCCGCAGGTTCATCTGATCGAGGCACCGGAGAACCTCGGCTACTCGGGGGGCAACAACCTCGGCATCCGCTATGCCCTTGAGCACGGTGCGCGCTGGCTCGTGCTGGTCAACAACGACGCGACCGTGGCAGCGGATGTGATCGATGGCTTCGCCGCGGTGGCGCGTGCGCATCCGCGTGCGGGGATCCTGGCCGGGAAGGTGTACTTCGCCGAGCGGCCCCGGACGATCTGGTTCGCCGGACAGCGCGTGTCCGAGCGCACGGGCTATTCCGGACGGCCGCGGGGGTACGGACGCCCCGACGGGCCGCGCTACAGCCACGTCCGCTCGACGGGCCGTGCGGTCGGAGCGCTGATGGCGATCTCGCGCGAGGCGATCGAGCGCGTGGGGATGCTCGACGAGGAGCTGTTCGCGTATGTCGAGGACGTCGACTGGGCGCTGCGGGTCAGGCGCGCGGGCATGGAGGTCGTGTTCGCCCCGGACGCCCGCGCCTGGCACCGCGTGTCGGCCTCCACCGGCGGTGAGGCCGCATCCACGCACACGCTGTACTACGGCGTGCGCAACACGATCGTGGTGCTCGAGCGCCAGCGCCCGCTGGGGCGGGCCGCGACCGCGGCGCGGCGGCTGTCGATCCTCGCGAGCTTCACCCTGCACGCGCTCACCCGGGCCGATCGCCGCCTGGCGCTGCGCGCGGTGCGCAGCGGATACGAGGACGCCCGCGCGGGTCGCCTGGGGCCGAGGCCCGAGGGCCGCGCGCACGGTGGCACGGGCGCCGATCCGTCAGCGGGCTAGCTGGCCGCCCTCCGCGGCTGCCTGCCTGCGTCGCCTGGCGGCGCCGAGCATCGCGCGGCCGATGCCGAGCAGCCCCGCGACGCCGCCGGCGCCGTACGCCCCACGTGCGTACTGGGAGGCCGCCCGGTACTCGCGGCGGCTGGCGCGGCGGCGGGCCTGGCCCAGCAGGATGGCGGCGTTGACGGTACGGGCGCGGTGCTGCAGCTCGGGATATCTGGCGGCCACGATCGCCATCGCCATCAGCCCCTCCTCGACGGACACGCCCGAGTGCTCCGCGCGCGTCGTGAAGTTCTCGCTGTGGCGCCGGTAGCGCACGAGGACCTCGTCGAGCGCCACGCAACGGCCCTGGCGGAACACCTCGATGTCGAACAGCCAGTCGTTGGTGAACGTCAGGCGCTCGTCGAAGCCCCCGGCCGGGCACAGCGAGGCGCGGATCATGGTCGCGGAGGGCAGCATCTTGTAGGTCGGGTCGAACCACATCTCGATGCCGCCGCTGCGCAGCGGCGAGCCGTTGACGACGTGCGAGAAGCGTCCGATCACCGCGCCGCTGTCGGAGTCGAACATCTCCGCGTCGTGAGAGCAGCCGGCCGCGCTCGGGTCTGCGTCCAGCGCGCCGACCTGGCGCTCGAGCTTCCCCGGGAGCATCACGTCGTCTCCGTCCAGCCACGCGATCAGCTCCCCCCGGCGCAGCGCGAGCGCCCGGTTCAGGGCGAACGGCTTGCCCTGGTTGTGCTCGCCGCGGAGCACCCGTATGCGCGCGTCGGCGTCGGCGAACGAGCGTGCCAGCTCGGGCGTGGCGTCGGTCGAGCCGTCGTCGGAGATCAGCAGCTCGAAGTCGCCGAAGCTCTGCGCGAGCACGCTGTCGACCGCCTCCGCGAGGAAGCGCTCCTCGTTGTGGACGGCCATGATCACACTCACGCGGGGCGGGCTCGTCACAGGCGAATCATGCCCGCCGGACCGCGGGCATGTCGTCGGGACGCGGCGCCGGCGCAGGCGGCGAGCGCGCGCACGTCGGTCGTGGCGAGCTTCTACCCTGATCCGCGTGCCGAACGCCGAGTCCCCGCAGCGGCAGCATCCGACCGTGTCTGCGTGCCTGGTGGTGCGCAACGAGGAGGCCGTGATCGAGCGCTGCCTGCAGAGCCTCGTGGGGGTCGTCGATGAGATCGTGCTCGTCCACGACGGCGAGTGCGAGGACGCCACGCTCGAGATCGCCGAGCGTTTCGGTGCTCGCATCTTCGTGCGCGAGCTCGTCGGGCACGCGGAGGCGACGACGGTGTTCGCCTTCGAACAGCTCCGCGGCGAGTGGATCCTGTCACTGGACGCCGACGAGTTCCTCAGCGAGCCGCTGCGTGCGGGCCTGGGCGAGCTGGTCGCCGACGAGCGCGTCAACGGCTACGAACTGCTGTGGCGGATGTGGGACGGCCGGCGCTACATCACCCACGACGGGCCACACAAGCTCGCGCTGTTCCGGCGCGAGCACGTGCATCTGCTCGGCGTCATCCATGCTGCGGAGGTCGTGGACCCTCCCGTCGAGCGCGTCGGGCTGCAGCTCGAGCACCGGCCCAGGTACAACAACTTCGCTCTGCGCACCGTGATGACCAAGTGGCGCAGGTGGGCCAAGATCAACGCTCGAGAGCTGGTCGGCGAGCTCGCGGAGCTGCCCAGGTTCAACTGGAACGGGCCCGCCGAATGGTCGCGCCGGCGGCGCCTGCTCAACCGCCTCTCCCCGCTCCTGTTCGTTCCCTACGTTCCGGTCGTGCTGCTCGTGAGCTTCTGGAACGAGCGCGACTGCACCCCGCCTCTGCGCAACCTGCGCATGGCCTTCTACCAGGGTCTGTACGCGGGCATGGTGCAGTTCTACGTGGCGAAGTACAGCTATCTGGGTGTGGGGCCGTTGGCGGCCGCATCGGAGCCTCCGCGTCCCGGCGTCGGCGGCGCGTGAGCGCCGCGTCGAGCGGTCGCCTGCGCGCCGGTACGTCCGAGCGAGCGCCCGTGGTGGGCCGCGCGCCGAGGGTGGTGCTGGCGTCCGTCGGCGACCCGGAGTCTCCGGCGACGTGGTCGGGCGTGACCGCCGGTGTGCTGGGCGGTCTGCGCGAGCTGGGCGTGGCCAGTGCGGGGCTGAACGTCGCGCTGGCGCCGGGGCTCGAGCAGGCGATGCTGGCCACGGCCGCGGCAGCGACGGCCAACCGCTTCGACGCGGAAGGCGCGGCGCTGACGATGCGCGTGCGCAGCCTGCGTGCACGCCGGGCCTTCGCCCGCGCGCGTGTGGACGGCGTGATCCAGATCGGCACGAGCTTCAGGCTCCCGCCGCACATCCCGTTCGTCACCCTGGAGGACATGACGCTGCGTCAGGGCAGCACCGTGCACCCGGTGTTCAGCCGCATGTCCACGCGCGGGGTCGCGGGCTGGGAGGCGCGCCGCCGCGAGATCTACGCGCACGCGCGCATGTGCACCGTCGCCAGCCGCTGGGCCGCCGCATCGCTGCTCGACGACTACGCGCTGGCGCCCGAGCGCGTCGGGGTGGTGGGGTTCGGTGCCACCCACACCGCCAGCGTTCCCACACGGGCGTGGACCCAGCCGCGGTTCCTGTTCGTGGGCATCGACTGGGAGCGCAAGGGGGGGCCGGCGGTGCTGCGGGCCTTCGCCCGCCTGCGCGAGGCACACCCCGATGCGGTGCTCGACCTCGTCGGCGGGCATCCGCCGGTGCACGAGCCGGGTGTGAATGCGCACGGTGTGCTCTCGCGGGCGCGCGACGGCGACCGCGAGCTGATCCTCGAGCTGTTCGCGCGCGCGACGTGCTTCGTGATGCCCTCGCTGGTCGAGCCCTTCGGCATCGCATATGTCGAGGCGGCCTGCGCGGGGGTGGCGAGCATCGGCACCAGCGTGGGCGGGGCCCCAGACGTGATCGGCAGCGACGGCGGCGTGGTGGTCGGGCCCGGCGACGAGGCGGCGCTGCTGGCCGCGATGCTCCGCCTCGCCGACCCGGACACCGCCAGGCGCATGGGCGGCGCGGCACGCGAGCGCTCGGAGCTGTACACGTGGAGGAAGGTCGCCGAGCGGCTGCTGCGGGCGCTCGGAGTGGCGCTGCCCGACGGCAGCGCGCCCGCCGGGCTTCTGTGATGAGCTCTCCCACCCCCACAGACATCCTCGACCGCCCGGAGGCCGGCGCGACCGTCATCCGCAGCGGCGCGATCAGGGGCATCGTGTACGGCGCGACGATCCTGCTGACGGGAGCGGTCGTGCCGTTGATGACGCGGCATCTGGGTGTGGCCAACTTCGGGCGCTTCGTCACGGCCTCCTCGATCGTGATGATCGTGGCGGGCGTGACCGAGTTCGGCTTGAGCGGCATCGGCACGCGCGAGTACGCCCTGGCCGCACCCCCCGAGCGCCGCGGCCTGCTGTCAAACCTGCTGGGTCTGCGCACGGTGCTGACCGTGGCGGGGCTGGCGGTGGCGGCACCGCTGATGGTGCTGGCCGGCTACCCGCAGGTCGTGACCGAGGGCATGCTCGTGGCGGGCGTCGGACTGCTGCTGCTGAACATACAGCTGACCTACACGATCGCGCTCACCGCGCAGCTCAGGTGGGGCCTGGCGGCGGTGTTCGAACTCGTGAACGCCGTGGTTGTCGCCGCCGGCACGTTGGCGCTCGTGCTCCTCGGCGCGAGCCTGTTCCCGTTCTTCTACGTAAGCGCCCTGTCCTCCGCGGCGGCGCTGGCGGCCGCGATCTTCTTCCTGCACCGGCAGGTGTCGCTGCTGCCCCGCTTCGACCTCGCGCGCTGGCGCGAGCTCGTGCGCGACGCGCTCCCGTACGCCTCGGCCACGACCGTGGCGATCCTCTACCCGCGCGTGGGGCTGATCGCGGTGTCGGCGATCTCCAGCCCGCATCAGACGGGCTACTACTCGACCGCCTTCAAGGTGGTGGAGGTCGTGGGCGGGACCTCCGGGCTGATCGCCAGCTCGGCCTTCCCTGTGTTCGCCCGCGCCGGGCGCGACGATCACGAGCGCCTGCGCAACGCGGTCAGCCAGGTGAGCGACACGGCGTTCATCGTGGGCGTGTACGTGACGGTCAGCCTGGTCGTCGCCGCCCCGTTCGTGATCGCGGTCCTCGGCGGCAGCGCCTACGCCCCCGCGGTACCCGTCCTGCGCCTGCAGGCGCTCGCCCTGCTGGCGGGCTTCATGGCGGCGACGTGGAGCTACTCGCTGCTCTCGCTGCGCATGCACGGGGAGCTGCTGCGCGTCACCCTCGCGGCTCTGCTCGTGTCGATCGTGCTGTCGGTGGCGCTCGTCCCGGGCCTCGGAGCGGACGGCGCGTCGATCGCCTCGGCCGCGTGCGAGTTCGCGGCGGCCGGCGGCTATCTGCTGGCGCTCGCTCGCGGACGTGCGCGCATGCGCCCGCGCCTGGCGACGATGCCGCGCATCGCGTTGGCGGGCGCCGTCGCGCTCGGCGCGCTCGCGCTGCCCCTTCCGAGCATCGTCTCGTGGGTCGTCGCCTCGGGCGTGTACGTTGCGCTGCTGGTGGCACTGAAGGCGTTCCCGCACGAGCTGGTGGGCGTTCTGCTGCGGCGCGGCGGATGAGGCGGCAAGCGATCGCACACACTGCCCGCGACGGCGCTTGAAGACATGTGGAGCGGGTGTAGGGGCGGCGCGTCAGACCGGCCGGTTATCGTTGCGCGCGCATGACGCTGCTATTCGAGGTTGTGGGAATCGTCGTGCTAGCTGGCGCCGTTCGAGCCCTGGTGCCGGCGGGGGATCTGTCGCTTGCCACGGCGATCGCCGTGCTCGCGACCGCAATCGCGGGAGCCGCCTTCTGGTTGCAGGGCTATCCGGCGCTGCGGAAGCTACTCGATGAACACGGGTCGAACGAAGGGCTGACGAGGATCCAGGCCAACGCGGCCGCTGGCGGCTCGTTTCCCGCCGATCAGGGATTCCTCGAATGGGCCAACGCCCATCTCCCGTTGAACGCACGCGTGTACCTGGCGTGCGCGGGTCACTGCCCGGGTGAATGGGTCACATTCAGCCTGGCTCCGCGCGTCTTCGTGAAGACTCCGGCGCAGGCCCAGTACGCGCTGTTCTATGACGTGGCACCGAGCTCCGCCCCTTATGCCACCCGCAAGCTGCTCGATGTGTTCGCTCCCAAGAACAGCTCCGGCGACGCAGACTTCGTCGAAGGACAAGAGGCGATAGCCACCCTGCATTGATGCGGCTCTTCTTCGGACCTCTCCTGCTGCAGTTGGGCTTCATCGCCGCCGGACTCGGGGTACTCCGGGTGGCGGGGATGATCAAGACTCTGTGGTCGCTCCAGACCATCGCCGCTGTCGGGCTTGCATACCTCGTCGGGATCGTGGCGGTGTTGATGGGTTCGGTCATCCTGCTCGTGCTCGGTCTCCCGTTCACGATCACCACGATCGCGGCGCTGATCCTCGCATTCACTGCGCTACTCGGTCCCGGCGCGTTTCGGGACCCACCACTCCGACGGTTGGCCACAGCGCCAAAACTCGCCTCGCTGACCGGACGCGTGCGGGCGGCAGGCACGGAGAACATCGCCCTGTGGGTCACATTGGCCCTGTTCGCGATCCTGGCAGGAGTGGGGCTTCTCGCGGTCACCGACCACCCGATCGGCGGAGCCGAATACGACGCGTGGAACCTGTGGGCGCGCAAGGCGAACCTGCTCTTCCTCGGGTCGCATCTGCCGACAGCGGTCTTCCGCAGCCCGGGGGAGGGTTACATACAGTCGTACTACCCGTTGCTGCTGCCCCTGCTCGAGGCCTCACAGATGCGCGCGCTCGGTGTCCTCGACGATCGCTCCGTGCACGTGGTCGAGTGGCTGCTGATGGTCGGCTGGGTGTTCGCCGGGATCTATCTCTGCCGCCGGGTGACCCGTCCGGTGGTCGCGGCGGCGATCTTCTGCGGCGTCGCCGTCCTGCTGGTCCCGACTGTGGTGACCGCCTACGCGGATGTTCCAAGCGCGATGTTCCTCTCGCTCGGGGTGCTTGCGCTCGGGGTATGGCTCGAGCAGAGTCGGCGCGAGGACCTGATCGTCGCGACGGTCCTGCTGATCGGCGCGACGAATGTCAAGAACGAGGGCGCGGTGGGGGCTGTCGCCGCGCTGGTGGCGGCGGCGGGCGCGCTGTGGTTCGCACACGAGCGCGGCCGTCTGCGAACGCTGGCGCTCGCGTGCGGAGCGTTCGTGGTCATCGGGGTGCTGCCGTGGCGCATCTGGCTGGCCGCGAACGGGATCCACGGCGATCACTCGTTCGGCAAGAGCTTCGACATCTCGTTCCTGTCGGAAAACAGCTCGCGCGTGTGGCCGGCGATCAAGTCGCTGGTCACGCAGATCCAGCCCGAAGGGCTCGACCCCCGTTTGTTCGTCGCGATCGGCCTGGCGACGGCGCTGTGTGCGCTGGCGGCGCGCTACGGGCGTCGGGCTCTCGCCTCGTACTACCTGGCGGTCGGGGTGCTGTACTTCATCGGGCTGCTGTGGGGCTACTGGACGAGCCCGTTCACTGGTCCCCTCTACGAAGCCCAGGTGTTCACGACCGTCGGACGCATCACCGTCGGGCTCGGGCTCATCGGGGTCGCCGCGGTGCTCCAACTCGGCGGTTTGCGCACGCCGCGGGAGCCTAAGACGAGCCCTTGAGCGCAGCACCCATGGCCCTGGCAGGCGGACGTCAGCGGGCGTTCTCGCACGCGCCTCGTTTGTATCCGCAGTGGCTCTTCGGGGCGTTTGTGGTCGCGGTCCTGATCGCGCCGATGGTGTTGACCGGCAGCACCTTCGGCCGAGACTGGCCGGGCCATCTGTGGCTCGTGGACATGCAGGCCCGCAACATCGAATACCTCGGTCATCCGAGCCTGTTCGTGCAGTCCACGTTCGGGGCGTTCGAGCCGTGGTACGCGTTCTACGGTGGCACCCTGTACTCGCTCGTTGCCGTGGTCACGGTCGTGATCGACGGGCACGTGGTCCCCACCTACATAGCCTCGTTCGCGGCCGCTGTGGCAATCGCCTACGGCGGGTTCACGTGGCTCGCCAACCAGGTCGGGGTGCCCGGATGGTGGGCCCATGTGTGTGGCCTGACGTTCGTCACCTCGGCCTACTACCTCACGGACATATATGCGCGAGGGGCGTGGCCGGAGACGGTCGCCACGTCCTCGATCCCACTGCTCGTCGCCGCTGCCGTCTCGCTGCTGCGCAGCGCGCGTTGGCGGGCGGGCCCGGCGGCGGCGTTCGTGCTGAGCATGGTCCTGTTCACTGGCTCGCACAACATCACGCTGCTTTACGGCAGCGTGTTCCTCGTGCTGCTGGTGCTCGCCGTGTTGGTGGCCTTCGGGCGGGACGTGCTGCCGCCGCGCCGGCGGGTCCTCGAGCTCGCCGGCCTGGCATTGCTGAGTGCTGGGGTCAACCTGTGGTTCCTGCTCCCGGACGTCGCCTACGAGGGCCACACGGTGATCGCCCAGTCCTTCGACCATCCGCCGTCTATCAAGGGCGGCACGCCGCCGGTGCTGATCCTCGACCCGTTCCGCCACTCGCGCGTGAAGGGCTCCCCCACATTCGACATGCAACTGCCGACGCTCGCCCTGCTGTGGGCGGCGGCGGCCATCGCCATCCACTGGCGATCGTTGTCGCTCGCCTGGCGGCGGATGGCGGTCGCGCTGATGGTCGTGGCGCTGCCGTTTATCGCGCTGCTGTTCATCCCCGGCCTGTGGCACGCAGTGCCGCACATCTTCTGGGCCATCCAGTTCCCCTACAGGCTGATCACCTATCCGACCTACTGCGCGGTGGGGCTGGTGATGATCGCCTTGCTCGGGCTCACGAGGACGGCGCGCTCGAGCGCGACCACCGCGCTGGTGGCGGCGGGCGTGCTGATCGTGGCGGTCGAGGTGGGTCAGGCGATCAACGAGCAGTGGGGCACTCCGTCCAGCCTTGCAAGCCGCGCAGAAGCGCTCCCGGGTGCCGACAAGCTGCCCGCCTTCTGGTCGAGCTTTGCCTCGTCCCGCGAGTTCCAAGACGTGTCGATGCCCGTGCGCTCCGCGACGATCCCGGAAGTCCCCGGCCTCACGTACTACAACGGCCAGGAGGCAAACGTCGTGCCACTGCCGGTGACGGTGCCGAAAGGCAGTTACAGCATCACCTTCACTCCGCCCAAGAGCGGCACGCTCAACACGGAAGTGGTCACGGGTCCCTATCTCGTGGCGGTGCACGGTGCGAGGTTCGTGGGGCGCACGCCGTACTCGGACATGCTGATCGAAGTCCAGAAGCCCGCCTCGGGTCCGATCACGGTCACCTTCGGCACCGCGCACACGCGCCCGATCCTGCTCGGCAGGTGGGCGACGTTCCTCTCGATCCTCTGCCTGCTCGCGCTGATCGCCTGGCTCGGCGTGCGCGACTTCAAAGCCCGAGCGCCCGCCGGTAGGAGCGCAGCGTCCCCTCAGCGGCCGCCGCCCAGCTGAAGCGCGCGGCCTGCGCGAGGCCGAGGGCGCGCAGGCGCGTGGCCACCGCGGGGTCGAGGATCTCCGTGAGCCTCGCCGCGATCTGGGCGGGCGTGCGCGGATCGAAGTACAGCGCCGCCTCGCCGGCCACCTCGCGCAGCGCGGCGATGTCCGAGCAGGCGACCGGCAGCGAGCGCGCCATCGCCTCGAGCACGGGCAGCCCGAAGCCCTCGTGCAGCGTCGGCAGCACCAGGCAGCGGCGAGCGCGTACAGCGAGTCGAGCTCCGCGGTCGTGCGCGCCGCCGAGCAGGCGCACGTCCTCGCGACTCCCGCCGAGAGCCCGCGCGTGCGCGGCGAGGGCGCCGTCCTCGGTGCCGTGGCCGGCGATCACCAGCAGCGGACGCTGGGCGGGAGCGATCAGAGCGATCGCATCGAGCAACGCGGCGAGGTTCTTGTGCGGGAGGTTGGTCGCGACCGTGAGCGCGCCGTGCCGTTCTCCGAGCCGGTAGCGCTCGCGCGCCGACGCGGACGCCGCCCCCGCCGCCGATGCGGGCGCCGGCGGCGCGGGACGCACGCCGTTGGGCGACCACGTCGATGCTTTCCGCCCGACTGCCGAGGCCGGTCGACGATCTCGTCTCTGCCGGCGCCGGACACGGCGATCACGCGGTCGGCCGCCCGTGCCGCCAGCGAGACCAGCGCGGCGGTGCCGGTGCGCATCGGCCACGAGAGCAGCTGGGCAGCGCCTTGGTACTGCAGGTCGTGGATCGTGACCACGCGGGCGAAGCGCCCCCAGGCGGGCGCGAAGTTGGCCATCGAGTGCAGCACATCGACGCGTGCGCGGCGGCCGCGACCGACACCAGCGCGAGCTCTCCGAGCGCCCACTGGGCGCGGCTGCGCGCGGAGACGGGCAGCACCACCGCGCGGACGTCCGTCACCCAGCTCGGCGGCGAGACGCGGCCCGGCGTCGCGGTTGACGAACGCGACGAGCTCGAGCTCGGGGGAGCGCTCGCAGCATCGCCGGCACGAGTTCGCGGGCGTAGGTCTCGCGCCCGCCGGTCTCGCCGGGCACGAGGTACAGGAGGTCGAGCCCGACGCGCATCAGCGCGCGTTCAGCGACAGGAGCCGGCGCACGAGCGCGCCAGTAGAGCGCCTGCGGTGCGCTCAGCCAGGGGCTCTCGGCAGCCCGTCAGGTAGGGGCTGTCCAGCGAGGCGGTCAGGCTGCTCGGCGAGCTCGCGCGCGCCGATGCGGCGCTCCCGCTGCACGGCCCGCCGGCGGGCGAGCGTGCGCGGCAGGCCGGTGAGCGTGGCCGCCTGGGCGCGCAGCTTCGCGCGCCAGCCAGCCGTCGCGCGCGGCGACCGCGAGCAGGCCGAGCTCGGCCGCGAGCAGCGCGGGCGCCAGCAGCAGCGAGCAGCGCCGCGGGATAGACCGACAGCACCGTGCGCCAGCGGTTGCGCTCCAGCCAGAACCACTTCGCCGGCGCCCTTGTCGAACTCGTAGCTGTGCAGGCACGCGCGCGCCAGGCACGAGCCCGACGCGCAGGCCTGACAGCCACAGGCGCAGGCCGAGGTCGAGATCCTCGCCATACATGAAGTAGTCGCGGTCGAGCCCACCGAGCGTGCGCCCACGCCTCGCGGCGCACGACCATCGCCGCTCCCGAGGGGAACGCGATCTCGCGATCGTGCGTGCGGGCAGCGCCGAGAGCGGCCGCTCGCAGTCGCCGGCCCAGCCGATGCCGAGGTAGTGGACGACGCCGCCGCTGGTGTTGATGCGCTGCTCGTCGAGCAGCACGCGCCGCCTGCCAGGCGCCCCACTCGGGGTGCGCCGCGGACGCCGCGGCGCAGGCGCTCCAGGCACTCGGGCTGGGGCTGGCAGTCGGGGTTCAGGAACAGCAGCAGCGGCGCGCGCGTGGCCTGCGCGCCGGCGTGGCAGCCGCCGGCGAAGCCCAGGTTCTCGCCCGTCTCGATCACCTGCAGCGCGCCCGCCGGCCGCGCGCGCCACCGCCGCGGCTGCCGTCGCTGGAGGCGTTGTCGACGATCACCAGCTCGTCGTCGTCTCCGCAGCTGGCCTTCGACGGCGGCGAGCAGGCCGGGGAGGTGCTCGGCCGACTGGTGGGTGACCACCACGATGGCCAGCGCCTCGGAGCCGTGAGCGGCCAACGGCTCAGCGACGGCTGGAGAGCTCTTCGGTGACCAGGGCCGGGTGCGGATCGTCCGCGGCCACGGTTGCGCCGCCGTTCTCGCGCACGAGCGCATCCTCGGCTGCATGCGAGCGGAACAGCTCGTGCGCGGGCTCCTGCTCGGCCCCGTCCGGCGCGGAGAGCTGCTCGGCTCGTTCGATGCGCTGCTGCAGCAGCGCGAGGCGCTGGGCGAGGATCTTGTTCTGGTCGGAGAGGCGCGAGACGACGAGCGAGAAGTACATCAGGAGCATCGCGATCAGCCCGATCGCGACGGCGAACAGGGCGGACGGCGGGTAGTCGATGCCGACGTCGTGCGAGAGCGAGGTGAGCAGCCCCTTCCACGCGGCCAGCACGAACAGCGTCACGCCCGCGAGCAGCCACAGGATCGCGTAGCGCTCGGAGAGGCGCTTGCGGCGCACCAGCTCGAACACGAACAGCAGCAGCGCGAGCGTGCCCGCGACGGCGATGCCCCGCTCCAGCGAGAGGTGTCATGCGGCGTGATCCTGACGGTCACCGCGACTCGCTCACCGCGCCGCCACGTGTCTGAGCGCCGGCGCGCTCGCCGTCGGCTCGATGCGTCGGCCTCGACGAGGGCGCGCGGAACAGCCCGACGAACACCGCGAGCAGCACCTTGACCATGTAGTACACCGACTGGCTCGAGGAGATCGCCGACTCGCCCGTCAGTGCGCGGGCGCATCCGCACGGGGATCTCGCAGCTGCGCAGGCGGTGGGCGTGCATCAGCAGGATCGCCTCGACCTCCGGGTAGTCATGCGGGTAGTCGCGCGCGAACAGCTCGATGCCCCGCCGGTTGGTCATGCGAAAGCCCGAGGTCGGGTCGGTCACGCGCTGGCGGGTGATCAGCCGAGACGACCGAGCGAGAACATGCGGATGCCGATGCGCCGCGTGGCCGAGGAGCGGTAGCCCTCGCCGTCGCGGTCGAGAAAGCGCGAGCCGGTGACCATGTTCAGCTCGGGATCGGAGTGCAGGCGCTCGAGCAGGTCGCGGATATGGCGCGGGTCGTGCTGCCCGTCGCCGTCGACCTGCACGGCGACCTCGTAGCCGTTCTCGAGCGCGTACATGTAGCCGCTCTGCATCGCGCCGCCGATGCCGAGGTTGAAGGGCATGCGCAGCACGCAGGCGCCGGCGTCGAGCGCTCGCTCGGCGGTGGCGTCGCGTCGAGCCGTCGTCGACGACGAGCACGTCGAAGTCGGGCGCGGCCGCGCGGATCGAGGCGACGGTCGTGGCGATCGCCTCGACCTCGTTGAAGGCGGGAACGATGGCGAGGTTGCGTCTCACGAGGGCTCGAGATGGATGGCGCATGCTCTCTACAGCAACGCTTTAGGGCACGTTTAGTTGCGCGCCGGCGTACGCCGGGCACCGGACAAGCGTAGCGACAACGCCCGCGTTTGTAGAGCCCTGGGGCCCGGCGCCCAGGGGGTTGGCGCGCGGGGGATCCCCGTGCTCACTCGCCGGCCGGCCGGCCGTGCGCCCGGTGGTGGACTGTGTAGGCGTCGGGCAAGCGCTCGTGACGGCGCTCGGGCTCATCCCACAGGTATGGATAGAAGAGCCGTTTGGCGAAGATCGCGACGTTCTCCTCCTGCTCGAGGATCAACGTGAGCAGGTCGGGTCCGGTGGCATCGGCGCAACGGACGCCGGTCCCGAGCACGGTCCCGAGCATGTCCCGTGCCAGCCTGGCTGCGCGCGCGAACGCGGGGTGGGCGGCGACGGCGCCGAGGACGGCGGTGCCGACGCGATCCTCGAGCTCCAACGCCGCGAACGCGTCGACGCCGCGCAACAGGGGGGTGAGCGCTCGCAGGCACTCGACGTCGGTGTCCACGTACACGCCCCCGTGGCGTTGCAGCAGCTCGTAGCGAGCGAGGTTGGATAGCTCGCGCTGGCTGCGCGCGCGCAGGCGCTCCGGTGCGCCGATCGCCAGCGCCGGCAGGTCGGCGTCCGTCCACAGCCGCATCTCCCAGCCGGGGTGGTGGTGCGCGAAGGTCTGTGCGAAGCGCTCCTGCTCCTCGGGGATCGGCTGCTCGCCGAGCCACACCCGGTGGATCGTGCGGGGGATGCGCATGCGCCGCCAGCGCCGCCGGCCCGGGGACGGAGTCTCTCTTATCCGCGACCCGGCGGGCGGCAGCCCCGAGTGGTGCCCGACCCGCACGGGTACCCGACAGGCGCAGTCGAACCAGCGCACGTGCTCGTGCACGACGTCGACCTCCAGCACGTAGTCGCCGGTCTCGGCTGGCGCCTTCACGTCCAGTGGCGTCAGGATGCGCTCGCCCGGCGCGAGCACCCGCGAGAACGGGGAGCGTGGGCCCTCCGGGGTGTGGACGCTGCCGTCGCCGTGCAGCCAGCGGTAGGCGAGGCGGATCGGCGGGTTGGCGTCCAGGCTGGCGGGCCAGCGCGCGGTGCCCTGGTTGGCGACCGTGAAGTAGAGCTGGCGGCGTTCGCGCGGCGCGAGCGCGGGCGCGGGCTCGCGCGACTCGATGCTCGCGCGGTAGGCGTCGGGACGCACCGCCTGTCCCTCCCACCAGCGATCCATCTCCTCCAGGGAGACGTACGGGACGCCGTCCGGTGCACACGTCGAAGGCGGCTCTGCCCGTGCAGCGAGCGCGCGCTGGACAGCGGGGCGATCCTCCTCGGGCGCGGGGAGCAGCGCGAGCGAGTCGCGGAGCTCGGGCAGGTAGAACGCCTCGTTCATGCGACCGCCGCCCGCGGCGAGCACGCGCGGTCGCCCGGCCTCGTAGCGCACGACCTTGTCGCATCGTTGCGCCAGCGTGCTCGTCAGCAGGTCGAGGTGGTAGAAGGGCTCGCTGCGATACTCGCGCGGCCTTACCGGCTCGGCGTGCAGGTGCTGCAGGCCGCGGACGCGCAGCGTGCCGTCGTTGCGCATCATGCGAACGGCGAAGTCGCCCGACCAGGGTGCGTCGCCGAGGACGCTGCTCGCGTCCGGAAACAGCCAAGCGCTGGGCGTCCAGAACTGCTGAGCGGCGCGCGAGGCGAGCATCTCGGGGAGCGCTCGCAGGAAGGCCCGGCTCGGGACTTCGTCACCGTCCACCCTGAGGATCCACTCGCAGCGACATTGCGCGAACAGCCACCACAGGTGGCGCTCGCCCTGGCGGTACTCGATCCTGAAGAGCCGATCGGCGAGCGCGCCGTAGCCGGCGAGCGTGTCCGCGTCCACGCGCGAGTCCGCCGCGATCAACACCTCCTCGGCGTGCGGGCGCAGGCCCTCGAGGATCGCCGCGACGCGCGTCGGGGGGTCGGCGGTGATCATGCAGACGGAGAGAGCCATGGCGCCATTCTCATGCCCGCGACTGCCGGCCGTCGTCCGCGCCGCTGCCGCGCCGCTACGCTCTCGCGGTGCAGGCGCCACGTCTCACCTTCGACGACGGGCCGGGTGCGGACACGGAGTCGCTGCTCGATGTGCTCGCAGGCCATCGCGCGAAGGCCACGTTCTTCCTGGTGGGCGAGCGCGTCGCGGGCAATCGGCGCGTTCTCGAGCGACTGGTGCGCGACGGTCACGAGCTCGGCAACCACTCGTGGGACCATCCGGACCTGCGTACGCTGCCCTTGCGCGCGGTGAGCGCGCAGCTGCAGCGCACGAGCGAGGCGATCGAGGCGGCGAGCGGCGTTCGCCCGGCCGTCTTCCGCCCACCCTACGGCTACACGAGCGTGCCGATCGAGGAGCTCGCTGGGACGCTGGGGATGCGCACGATGCTGTGGGACGTGGACACCGCAGACTGGAGCCGCCCGGGGGTGGAGTCGATCGTGGGCGCGATCGACTCCGCGCCGCCGGGCGCCGTGGTGCTGCTGCACGACGGTCCGCGGGGGCGGGGACAGACGCTCGCCGCGGTCGAGCGCTGGCTGTCCTCGCGCAGGCCGGGAGCTGAGCAGTAGACTGCGCCGCGATGGCCGAGCAGCTCGGGGTCAACTTGGCGCACGTCGTACACGAGACGATCGACGGGGAGACGATCCTGATCCATCTCGGCACTGGCACGTACTACAGCCTCGAGGGCAGCGGTGCGGCGGTGTGGGAGCTGCTCGCCGAGGGCGTATCGGGCGATGAGCTGGCAGCTCGCCTCGGCCCGCGCTACGACGCAGACCGGGCGCTGGTCGAGCAGAGCGTGGCGAGCTTCGTCGCTGAGCTCCTGGCGGAGGGCCTGTTGGCGGAGGGCCAGTCGGGCTCTGCGACGAGCGTTCGTCCGCCGGACGCCGAGGGCTCCTCGGCAGGCGCTCCGTTTGCGGAGCCGGTGCTGCACAAGTACACCGACATGCAGGAGTTCATGTTGGTCGATCCCCTCCACGACGTCGAGGCGGACGCCGGCTGGCCGCATGTCAAGGCCGGCTGAGCAGGAGCTGTCGGACTTCTTCGCGCAGGCAGCGCGCGAGCACTCTCGCGCGCTGGCGAGCGCCGGCGAGGACGAGCGCACGATCTGCCTGGGCGAACGTCGCATCCGGCTGCGCTTCGCGGGCACGCCGCTGGCGGAGGCCATCACCGAGGCGCTGAGGCCGAACCTCGTCGCTGACGAGGGCCCGGTCGACGTCAGCATCGGCCTGTGGGAGGAGAGCAGCGTGCCGGGCGGCGCGCTCGCGCTGCCCTGGCGCGACGTCGATCTCGGCCCGCGCGGGTTGCTGCGCGCGCGCCCGGACGCGGCGGTGGTGGCCGTGCACGAAGCCGGCGTGGGCGCGGTCACGCTGGTCGATCGCCCCGCCTGCCAGCTGCTGTATCGCGTGCCGGACGTGTCCACGCTGCCGTGGTGGGAGCGCGCCGCGCCGCTGCGCCCGGCGCTCTTCTGGGCGCTGAGCGGGCGGCGGCGCCACCTGGTGCACGCGGGCGCGGTGGGGGATGCGGCGCGCGGCGGGGTGCTGCTCGCCGGCGCGGGTGGCTCGGGCAAGACGACGGTCGCGATGGCCGCCCTGAGCGCCGGCATGGCCTACGTGGCCGACGACTACCTGCTCCTGGACACCGCGCCGGAGCTCGTGGCGTGGAACGTGTTCGGCACCGGCAAGCTCGACGCCGGCCACCTGGCGCGCTTTCCGCACATGGCCGGCGCCGTGAGCGTCTCGGCGAACCCGCAGCCCGATGAGAAGTCGGTGCTGGATGTGGCGGCGCTCGCGCCCGGCGCGGTCGTGCGTAGGCTTCCGATCCGTGCGGTGGTGGTACCGCGCATCCGTGGCGGGCGGGCGGCGCTGCGTCCCGCGAGCGCAGGGCAGGCGCTGCTCGCGCTGGCGCCCAGCACCACATTTCAGATGCCCTTCGACGAGGGCCGGGCCGCCCGCTCGCTGGCCGACGTGGCGCGCCGCGTGCCGGCCTTCACCCTGGACGTCGGCGATGACCCGGGGGAGCTTGCGCGGGCGCTCGACGAGGTTCTCGAGACCGTCGCCGGGAGCGAGCGGGGGGCGCCCGAGCCAGCCGCCCAGGGCGTGTCGAGGTGAGCGCGTCCGGGCGCAGCGACGAGCCGCCGCTGGTGTCGGTGATCGTCCCCGCGTTTCAGGCCGAGGCGTTCATCGGCGAGGCGCTCGAGTCCGCCCTGGGCCAGGACTGCGCGAGCGTCGAGGTGCTCGTCGTCGACGATGGCTCGACCGACGCCACCGCGGAGGTTGCCTCCCGCTACCCGGTGCGCTTGCTGCGCCAGCCCAACCGTGGTCCGGCGGCCGCCCGCAACGCCGGTCTCGCGCTCGCGCGCGGGCAGTTCATGACGATCCTCGACGCCGACGACGTATGGCCCTCGGACCGGCTCACGCGCCAGGTCGATCACCTGCATGAGCACCCCGAGCTCGGCATCGTGCTCGGCCTCACCGAGATCTTCCTCACCCCCGGCCAGGAGCCGCCGGCGCACTGGCCCGTCGCGCACACGGGGCGTCCGATCCCCGCGGTGGCCGGCTCGATGCTGGCGCGCGCGAGCGTGTTCGAGCGCGTGGGAGGCTTCGACGAGCGACTCAGGCAGTGCGAGGACATCGACTGGCTCGCGCGCGTCAAGGACGCCGGCATCCAGGCCGGCTCGATCGACGCGGTCGTGCTGCGCTACCGCATCCACGCCGCCAACACCTCGCGTCACACGAACGCCAACAAGGCGACGCTGCTGCGGGTCCTGCGCGACTCGGTGCGCCGCCAGCAGGGGTCGGCAGTTGGCTGAGCCGCTGATCTCCGTGATCGTGCCGGTGTTCTCGGGCGAGCGCTTCCTGGCCGACGCCCTGGACACGGTCGCAGCGCAGAGCTATCCCCGTGTGGAGACGATCGTGGTCGACGACGGCTCACCCGACAGCAGCGCTGAGATCGCCGCCGCGCGCCCCTCCGTTCGCCTGCTGCGCGAGCCCCACCGCGGCGTGGCGGCGGCGCGCAATGCCGGATTGGCGGTGGCGCAGGGCGAGCTGATCGCGTTCCTCGACCAGGACGACGAGTGGTGGGCGCACAAGCTCGCGCGCCAGGCGGCTGCGCTGGCCGCGCGCCCCGAGCTGGCGATCGTGCGCTGCCACATGCAGATGACGCTCCTGCCCGGCGTTCCCCGCCCCGACTGGTTCGAGCCCGAATGGCTGACCACGCCAAAGCCCGGCTTCGTGCCGAGCACGTGGCTGATTCGCAGGGAGGCCTTCACCCGCGTGGGGGGGTTCGACACGAGCTACGAGATCGCCTGCGACTCCGACTGGCTGACGCGCGCGAAGGACCTGGGGCTCGCGAGCGAGATGCTCGCGGACGTGCTCGTGCGCTGGCGCGTGCACGGCGAGAACGGCTCGTACGACCAGGCGACGATGCGCAGCGAGATGTTCCGCATGCTGCGCGGCACGGCGGCGCGTCAGCGCGAGGCCTCACGTGCCGGCTGAGCCGACCGTCGGAGTGGTGATCCCGGCCTGGAACGCCGAGCGCTGGCTCGGGCAGGCGCTGGAGAGCGTGCTGGCGCAGGAGCACATGCCCGTGGATGTGCTGGTGATAGACGACGGCTCCACGGACGCGACCGCGGACGTGGCGCGGCGCTTTCCCTCGCCCGTGCGGGTCATTGGCCAGGCGAACGCCGGCATCGGCGCCAGCCGCAACCGCGGCGTCGAGCAGGTGGCGGGCGATGTGGTCGCGTTCCTCGATGCCGACGACCTGATGACCCCCGCGAGCATCTCCTGCCGCATGCCCGTGCTCGCGGGTCGCCCCGAGATCGACCTCGTGTTCGGCACCGTCCGGCGTTTCTCGCTGCTGGCTGACGGCGTCCCCGTGTCGCTGAACGAGCCGCAGCCCGCTCACCTCCCCGGAGCGATGCTCGTTCGTCGCACGGCGCTCGCAGCCGTGGGCCCATTCCCCATGCAGGCGCACGTGGCCGAGGGGCTGGACTGGCTGCTGCGTGCGCGGGAGCTGGCGCTGGGAGAGGTGACGGTGCCCGAGCAGGTGATCTGGCGGCGGGTGCACGGCGAGAACAACTCGCTACGCCACCGCGAGCAGATCGGCGAGTTCGCGCACGCGCTGAAGGCCTCGCTCGACAGGCGGCGGGCGGCGTCGCAGAGCGCGGGCGGGGGCGGGGGCGGGGGCGAGCAATGAACGCCAGCGACACAACCGAGGCGCCGGACACGGAGGACGCGTCGGGAACCGAGGGCGGCGCGGCCGCAGCGCCGGCCGGTGTACGTCGCGACGCCCCACCGGAGACGCCGTGGGGCGGACAGGCCGGCCAGCACGACGTGTGGCCCTCGCCGGCCCAGGAGCTGTTGCTGCGCGCAGCGCTGATGCCGGACGAGCGCGCGCTGAACGCGTGGCGCGAGGTCCGCGGCCAGATCAACATCGAGGCGCTCGACGGCGCGACCCAGGCGCTGCTCCCGGCGCTGCGCAAGAACCTGCTGGCGCTCGGCGAGGACGATGAGCTGCTGGGCCTGTTCAAGGGCGTGCACCGCTACGGCTGGGCGCGGACGCAGCTGCTGCTCGCGCCGATGATGCCGATCGTCCGGACCCTCGAGGGCGCCGGCATCCCAACGCTGCTGCTGAAGGGGGCGGCGTTCGTTGCCGACACCCGCCTGGACGCGGGCATGCGCCCGATGAACGACATCGACGTGCTCGTGCCCACGCAGCAGGCGCGCGCGGCGATCGACGTGCTGCTGGCGAGCGGGCTCGAACCGGTCGGCGAGGTCCCAGCCTGGTACGTCGCCGAGTACGCGTCGCGCTTCGTGCCCAGCCACGGCTTCCGCGACCAGCTCGACCGTCAGCTGGATCTGCACTGGCACGTGCTGCACGCCTCCTGCCAGGCCGATGCGGACGAGGACTTCTGGGCGGCGGCCGAGCCGATCGAGCTGCTCGGCGTGCCCACCCGCGCGCTGTGCCCGGCTGACGAGCTGCTGCTGGTGATCCTCCACGGGCTGCGCTGGAACGAGATCCCCACGTACAGGTGGGCGGTGGACGCCGCGCTGCTGTGCTCGGGGGCGATCGGCCCGATCGACTACGAGCGGCTGGTGGCGCAGGCACGCAAGCGCCGCGTGAGCGTGATGCTGCGTGCGGGGCTGTCCTACCTGCGGCGCGTGGCCGACGCCCCGATCCCCGAGCGGACGATGCGTGCGCTCGGCTCGTTGCGCCCGCGCCTGCTCGAGCGCGCGGAGCTCCGTGCGCAGGGCACCCAGCCACGCCGCCGCAGCGCGTTGCAGTGGCAGCTCATCTACCAGGAGCAGTACCTGCGGCGCGAGCTGGAGCTCGCGCGCAGGCCGACGATCCGCGCGCACCTGCGCGTGGCCCGCCGGCGCACCGGCGTCAGGCGGCTGCGTGAGCTGCCAGCGCTGTTCTCGGGAGGCGTGCCGGGACCTTCGCGTCCCCAGTCGGAGGTCGCCGCGGCAGTGGGGAAGGGGAGCGGTGAGGCCTCTGCTCGGCCCGTGACCCTCGGCCATACGCTCGACTTCGGGGACGCGGAGCTGGTGCGCTCGTACACCGCCTACGGGACCTGGCGTCCGGAGCCGGATGGATGCTGGATCGCCGGCAGGCAGGCGCTGCTGCAGCTTCCGCTCGCCGAGCCGGCGAGCAGCTCGCTGATACTCGACCTCGCGGCCGACGGATTCATCGGCTCCGCCCGGCCGAGCCAACGTTTGAGCGTGTCGGTGAACGGCGCCGGCGCGGCCGAGCTGGTCTTGGAGCACGGCTCCAGCGTGCAACAGGAGCCGATCATCCTGCCGCGCTCGGCGGTGCTCGGCCGCGAGCGCCTGGATCTGACGCTGCGCGCCCCCGACGCGGCCTCGCCCGCGCGCCTCGGTGTCGCCGACGACGATCGCCAGCTCGGCGTGTTCCTGCGTCGCGCGCGACTGCGGGCGCCGCTGGCGTGTGAGCCGGGCATACCGATGATGCTCGGCGAGGGCTTCGACGATGCGGAAGCGCTGTTCGGCGGCTGGAGCGAGCCGGAGCGCAGGGGTCGCTGGACGGTGGCGCCGGTGGCGCGCCTGCTCGTGCGCCTGGCGCGAGCGGTGCCGGCGCTCGATCTCGAATTCGAGGCCGCCCCCTTCCTCGGGCCGGTGGCGCGAACGCTGGCGGTCGAGCTGTGGCTGAACGGACGCCTGCTGCGGGCGCTGGCGTACGAGGGCGTCGACAAGGAGCCGCTCGAGCCGCTGATGACGCGGATCGAGGTGCCGGCGGATGCGGTCGGCGACGACGGCGAGGTGCTGCTCGAGTGGCGGATTCGCGATCCGCGATCGCCGCACTCGCTGGGCGTGGCGGCCGACCGCCGTGAGCTGGGCCTGTTCGTCGTGAAACTCGCGCTCCTGGAGCGCGACGGCACGCATCCGAGCCGGCAATCCGGCGACTGAGACGGGCGCGGCCTGCCAGCGCTTTCAGCCAATGCGTCGATCGAGCGCGGCATGCGGTCAACCGTCCCGGCGGCGTGCCGATTGTTAGGGCGATGTCCCGCAGCTCACACAACCGCACTGCAAGGCGCCCGCGCCCCGGGGTCAAGGGCGTGCTGCCCGTCGCCGTGCTGGCCGCGGCGCTTGCGGCGGCGATCGCCCTGCCGGCGGGCTGCGGCGGGCGCGACGATGGTGTTCGGCAGCCAGCTGTCCTCGCCGGCCACGCTGAACACCGCCGAAAACCTCTCCTACGAAGGAACCAACACGCAGGTCCCGGTCAGCCTGGAAGCCCCTGTGGGGGTCTTCCACACCTTCCACTACGGAGCCGACACGGCCCTCTGGAACACGTCCGGTGGTGGCGTGCCCGTGACCGGGCAGGCCACCCAGATCAAGCTCGAGGGTTGCGCGAAGCCGTCCGTCGGCGGCCCCTCGCCGCTGACCCAGATCCACTTCCAGGACGTCTCGCCCCTGCCCGGCGGCGGCGTCCACGTGAACCTCACCTCACAGGCGTTTGAAATCCCGGTGTGCGGCGCGGGCGGCGCGAACGACTCCACGGTCAGCACCTACGAACCGATCAACCTGTGTGTCAGCCAGGGGGACTACGTGGCGTTCAACGACGAGGGCGGGTACGTGGAAAACGTCTACCGCAACGGCGTCCCCTATGAGGTGCTCGGCTCGGTGCACGGCGCGACGGCGGACTCGTTCATCAGGAACGAGGGGACCGTCAACGGGTCCTCCCTGCTCCCCTCTGAAGTGGGGGCGATGGAAGGCTTCGCCGTCAACCGCAACGAGGAACTGATGATGCAGCTGACGCTCGCCACCGGGACGAATGCCACGCACCTCTGCGCGGGCGGCACGGCCGGCCTGCCGCCGGTGCTCCCGCCGATCCGCGTGAGCCCGCAGACGGACGGCATCAACCACCAGCGCATCGTGTCCGTCGCCGTCTACTGCAGGGTCACCCCGGAATGCAAGGCGGCGGTGACGTTGACGTCGGGAGGCAGGCGGGTGAGCGTCGGCCAGAGCAACTACAGCATCCCCGCGGGCACCACCTCGCACGTGCCGATCCAGGTGGCGCCGTCGCTGATGGGCCAGATCCGCAGGCATCACGGCGTGGACACCACGCTGACGGCCGTGGTGAGCGGCAAAACGATCACCCAGACGGTCGACATCAAGATCCTCTAGCACGGGGCGCCCACCGCAGGGCGGGTGGGCCGGCAGCCGCGGCTGCAGTGCGCAGGCCTCAGGACCAGATCCAGCAGCGCAGCTCGCGGGGCTCGCGCACACACGCGACCGCTGCGGCGGCGCCACCTCCGGGGTCGAGCTCGGCCACCCACACACGCCCGCGGTCGAGGCCCGAGCTGGCGGCGCCGATGCCCGTGCCCAGGCACTTGAGCTGGGCCTCGTATCGCGTCCACGCCCTGAGGAACTCCCGGCGGCGCACGGCCGGGTCGGCGATCTCGCGCAGGCGAGCAGCCTCGCTCGCGCCGAGCATGCGCGCGGCGAGCGCGACCTCGTCGATCGGGCGGCGGTCGCTCTCGACGTCGACCCCCACGGCGGCGTCGGCGCAGAACGCGTACAGGGCGAGCGTGCCCGAGTGGGAGAGGTTGAACGACACGCGCGCCCCGCCCGGCCCCGCGTCCCGCGGCGATCGATCCGCGGAGACGAGCAGGCTCGGCTTGCCGTGTGCCTGCTCGGCAAATCGCAGCGCGCGCGGGTCCTCCTGCAGGTAGCGCCCGAGCAGCGCCCTGAGCAGACCCCGCGAGCGCGTCCACAGCAGCCGCGAGCGCTCGCTCAGCAGCCGTGCCGCGCGCGCGCGCTCCTGTTCGCACAGCAGCGCCCCCAGGCGCTCGTCGGCGCGGGTCAGCTCGGCTCGCCACACGTCGACGGTGTCCTCGGGCAGCTGCGGCCGATCGGGACCGGGCGTCCATCCCGCTCGCGCGGGCGAGCCGGCGGATGTGGCGGCGGGCGTGTCCACTGGCGGCAATGTACGCGCCGGGCCGGCCCGCCGGGGAGCTCGGCGACAGGCCGGCGTGCGAGTGGCATCCTTAACGGCCATGCCCGCCCGCCTGCAGCGCCTGCGTGAGCGCACCAACGGCTACACGGTCACGCCCGAGCAGTACGTGTACTTCGCGTATGCGGCGCTGGTCGCGCTGACGCTGATCGTGCTGACGGGCGCGGCCGTGCGGCTGACGGGCTCGGGCCTGGGCTGCCCGACCTGGCCCAAGTGCTACGGCAACGTGTACCCGCCGCTGAGAACCCATGCGTTGATCGAGTTCTCCAACCGCCTGATCACGGTGCCCGTGTGCCTCGCCGCGGGCTTCGCGTGGCTGGCTGCGCTGCGCCGCCGTCCCTATCGGCGCGATCTGATGTGGCTCGGCGCGCTGCTGCCGCTGGGCGTTGTGGCGCAGGCCGTGCTGGGCGGCCTGACGGTCAAAGGCAAGCTCGACTACGGCTGGGTGATGGGCCACTTCGCGCTGTCGATGCTGATCCTGCTGGCGGCGGTGGTGCTCGCGTGGCGCGCGCGCGCCGCAGCGCTCGAGTCGCGGGATCCGGACGCGAGCGTCCCAACCCGCACGGTCACCGATCGCACGATCGTCAGGGGCCTGTGGGCGCTCGTGGGCCTCGGCGCGCTCACGATCTTCGCCGGCACGGCCGCAACCGCCGCGGGGCCACACGCGGGCGGCGAACCCGGCCAGCGGATCAATCGGCTGGACTTCGACGGGCGTGCGACGATGGACTTCGTCATCCACCGCCACGCGGAGATCGCGTTCGTGTTCAGCGTGGCGGCGGTCGGGCTGTGGTGGCTGGCGCGCCGGCGGGCGGCGGCGCCGATGGTCAGGCGCTCGCTGACGGTGCTGTGCGTGCTGCTGGCGCTCCAGGGCGTGGTCGGCCTCGATCAGTACGAGACGCACCTGCCGACAGAGCTCGTATGGGTGCATGTGTGCCTGGCCTGCGGCGCCTGGCTGTCGGTCCTGTGGGCGGCCTGCGCGGCCGGGAGGCTGGCGCCGGAGCCCCTGGGGAGCGGCGTGGAGCGGCTCGCGGAGCGCCCGAGAGGCGCCCAGGAGGCCCTCGCGCGAGTTAATTCGCCCGGAAATTAGGGCTTTCCGGCGCCGGGCATGTGGCGTTCTGGGGCCGGGCCGTCCTCACCACCGGTTAGCCTGCCCACAGCAACGACACTCGAGAAGGGAGTGGCATGACCAAGAACGAGCTAGCGGAGCAGATCGCGGAGCGCACCGGGCTGGGCGCCGGCCAAGCACGGCAGGTGGTCGAGGCGACGATAGAGGTGGTCTCCGACGAGCTGGCCGCGGGGGGCGAGGTCGCGCTTGCCGGCTTCGGCAAGTTCAGCGTCAGCCAGCGCGCTGCTCGCCAGGGACGCAACCCGTCGACGGGCGAGACGATCAACATCGCGGCCTCCAAGGCGGCCAAATTCTCCGCCGCGAGCGCCCTGAAGAAGCGCCTGAACGGCTGAGTCGTCCCGGCATACGCGTCGCGGTGTCGCCGGCCCGTGTGGGGGCCGGCGACCGTTGGGTGGCTGCGGCCGGCCGGATGGCCGAGCGCGAACGCACGCGACGCTAGGCGTCGCGTGAGCGCGTGTGGCGCTCGAGGCCGTCGTCGGGGATCGGCTCCCAGGGAGCGGCCGAGGCGACGAACTGCCTGAAGTGGGGGCGGATGCCGGGATCCCGGTCGAGCGTCCCCAGCCGCACCGCCACGAGCGGGTCGGCCGAGGGGTCGCCGCTGAACAGGGCCGAGCCGCATGTTTGACAGAAGAGCTTGGGCACGCCCGTGGGCGGCGTGAAGGCGCGCAACTGCTCCTCGCCCGCCAGCAGCCGGAAGCCATCGCGCGGCACGCGGCCGTTGGCCGAGGAGCCGGTGCCCGTGCGGCGCTGGCAGTGCGTGCAGTGGCAGTAGCCGGCGAGCGCGAAGGGGGCCGTCGAGCTCATAGCGCACGGCGCCGCACAGGCAGCCGCCCTGGAGCGGCTGCTGAGGCGAGGGCAGGTTGTCGGCGGGAGAGGCGATGGCGACACCTTAGACCGGCGGCGCCCGCCGTCCCAGCGCTCGGCTGAGCGCGCGCCGGCGCGTCCGGCGCGGGCGAGGATCTATAGGATGTGCCCCCAAGCATGGCCGTCATCAACTCGTCGCTACCGGGCTGGGGTTCGTGGAGCTTCCAGCCAGTTGTGGTCCTGGCGCTGCTGGCGGCAGGCGTGCTGTACGCGCGCATGTACCGTCGCGCGGCTGCCCGCTCGTCGACTTCGGCGCCCAACGCCAGCCACTGGGTTCCGTATGTGGCGGGTCTGCTGACGCTGGCGGTTGCGCTGCTCTCGCCGCTGGACCCGATCGGCGATCGCTACCTGCTCTCGGCGCACATGATGCAGCACGTGCTGCTGTCCGACATCGCGCCCGCGCTGCTCGTGCTCGGCCTGCGCGCCCCGATCCTGCCGCTGGGGCTCTCGCGCGAGGCGCTGCTGGCGCTCGCACCGGGCGGGCGCTCGGGCCGGGTGCTCTCGCGCTTGACCTCACCCTGGCTGGCGATCCCGCTGTGGGTGCTGGCCACGTGGATCTGGGCGATCCCGAGCGTGTTCGATTTCGCCGCCCAGCACCCGGTGGTGCATGCCTTCGAGCACGCCACGCTGTTCTACACCGGCCTGGCGATGTGGTGGCTGATCATCGATCCGCTGCCGCGGGCGCGTCTGCGCCCCAACGGCGAGCGCCTCGCGCTGCTGGGCTTCACACGCCTGGCCAGCGCTTGCGTGTGCCTGCCGCTGACCTGGCTGACCGCAACCGAGTATCCGCTCTACGCGAGCGCACCCCGCGCGTACGGCCTGTCGGCCATCAACGACCAGCACCTGGCCGGCGCGAGCATGTGCTTCATCGAGGCGCTCGTCTTCGGCATCGCCTTCGTGGCCGTGTTCATCAGCATCCTCGGCCGCGACGACTCGCGCATGACGCTCGGCGAATACGCGGCGGCGGGGTCGCGCAGCGAGCAGCTCACGACCTGATCCACGCATCGGCTTACCCGGCGAGGGATTCTGCGGCGGCCGCGCATTCGCCGTACTGCCAGCGCCGGTCGAGCCCGGGCTCGCAGGCGAGCGCGCTTTCGCCGGGCGTCACCTGCGCGCTGGGACCGAGGGCGGGCGCCGGCGCGACTTCGGATCCGAAGATCACGGCGGCGGCCGCGCGCGCCGAGAGCGGACCGTTGGTGCCGGTGGGCGCGTACAGAGCGGTGTCGTCGCCTTTTGAGTTGCAGGGCGGCGGTTCGTCGTACCTCCATGCGAGCTCGTAGTAGAAGACGTGCGCGGGCTGGAACTCGGGAATGAGCCTTTCGACGAGGAAGCGGGCCTGCCGTTCCTGAGCGGCTTCGCCGTAGGTCCTGCCGGCCTCGCAGTAGTACGCGCCGACCTCGGTGAACCAGATCTGATCGACGCCGGGGTGGGGGAGCGCCCGGCGGAACGCGCTGACGGTGCGGGCGGTGGCGTACTTGACCGCGTGATAGGGATGAAGCCCCCAGTCGCCGGGGTCGGCAGGGGACAGGCCACGCTCGTAGCGCCGCTCGTATTCGACCATGTTCGGTTCGGAGTCCAGGAGGTCGCCGGCGATCGCGGTGCACTCGCGCGCCTGGCAGAGGGTGTATGCGGCGTTCATCAGGCTCGCAGCGACTGCCGGCGGGAGATATGAGGTGTAGTAGGAGTCGTTCGGCTCGTTCCACGCCTCCAACACGCGTATGCGGGGGAACGAGCTGAACAGCGCTTCGAGCTCGCTGGAGTATTCGGCGGTGCTGCGCGGAGCGGTGCACGCCGCGCAGTTGTAGTTGTCGAGCGCCAGCTCCGGCGTGAGCTGAAGCTCGATCGTGTGCGCGTACCAGGCCTGCAGATGGGCGAGTTCTTCGGCATAGCCGACGCCGCTCATCACGTTCCACTGCACGACGTAGCGCGAGAGCTTGACGTGAAACGGAGGGCCGCCAACCCAGGCGGTGTCGAAGAAGCTCGAGAACGGCACGCTGTGGCCGGGCGCTTCGGAGAAGCTTCCGGCCCAGCTCATCAGGCTCTGATCCGAGATCCCGTCGACGTAACCGGTGCCCGCCCACGCCGGCGTTGCAAGACACGCGAGGCTCACGCAGGCGAGAGCCACGACGCGAATGACGTGACGGCGCCTCGTAGGTGACGGCGCCTCGTGGCGCTGTCGGCCCTTCAGCCGCAGCCGGTGTTGTTGCCGCAGCTGGAGCACGTGTAGCAGCTGCCTGTCCGCTGCATCATGCCTCCGCACTGGCTGCACGCGGGTCCGAGGTCGAGCCCGTGCAGACGCGCCGGCACGACCGGCGGGGAGTCGGTCAGCGCGGCCGCCGCCGGCACCGCGCCGTGGTAGGCGCCGGAGGCCTGCGGCTGGCCCTCGGGCGATCCGGTGCCGCCATTGCCGCCGCCGTTGCCGGGGCTGGCGGTGTCCGAGGAGACGACCGACTGGGCGGCCTCCTGCGCGGCTTTGCGGGCGCGCACCTCGGGCGTGAGGATGCCCAGCTCCTCCTGGGCGTCGGTGTCCAGGAAGCGCGATGCCAGCCAGCGCATGATGTAGTCGGGCATCGACTTCGCGAACGGGATCTCCGGGTTGCCGGTGATGCCCTCGGGCTCGAAGCGCATGTAGGAGAACTTCTGCACCAGCGTTTCCAGCGGCACGCCGTACTGGAGCGCGATGGAGATGGCGGTGGCGAACGAGTTCATCATGCCCCGCAGCGTCGAGCCCTCCTTGCCGATGTCGGTCAGGAAGATCTCCCCGACCGTCCCGTCCTCGTACATGCCCGCGGTGATGTATCCCTCGTGCCCGCCGATCGAGAACTTGTGCGTGATCGATTGGCGCTCGCGCGGCATCCGCTTGCGCCGCGGCCCGGCCTCGGCGAGCGCCTTGCTGACGGCCGCCTCGACGATCGCGTCCACATCGGCGGGCGCCTCCACGGGCTTCTGTGCCTCGGTGCGCAGCGCCTGGGCGGTCTTCGACCCGTCGCGGTAGATGGCGAGCGCCTTGATCCCCAGGTGCCAGGCCTGGGTGTAGGCGTCGGCGATGTCCTCAACCGTCGCCTCCTGGGGCAGGTTGACGGTCTTGGAGATGGCACCCGAGATGAACGGCTGCACCGCGCCCATCATCTTCAGGTGGCCCATGTGCGAGATCGGTCGCTCGCCCACCGCCACGTCGAACACCGCCAGATGCTCCTCGGCCAGGCCGGGCGCGCCGATGATCGTGCCGTGCTCGGCCAGGTGGGCCTCGATCTGCTCGATCTGCTGCTCTGAGTAGCCGAGCGTCTGCAGTGCCAACGGCACCGTTTTGTTGACGATCGTCATCTGCCCGCCGCCGACCAGCTCCTTGAACTTGACCAGCGAGAAGTCCGGCTCTACGCCCGTGGTGTCGCAGTCCATCAGGAAGGAGATCGTCCCCGTGGGCGCGAGCACGGTCGCCTGTGCGTTGCGGTAGCCGTGGCGCTCGCCGAGCTCCACCGCCTCATCCCACGAGCGTCGCGCGGCCGCCAGCAGCTCGCCGTCCGTGCAGGCCGCGTCCGGGATCGCATAGGAGGCGTCCCGGTGCATGCGCATCACGCTGTTGTGCGGCTCGCGGTTCTCCTCGTAGCGCTCGTATGGGCCGAGCGCCCCGGCGACCTCGGCCGAGCGGCGGTAGGCGCGGCCGGTCATCAGCGCGGTGATCGCCGCGGCGGTGCCGCGGCCGTGGTCTGAGTCGTATGGCATGCCGTCGCTCATCAGCAAGGCGCCGAGGTTGGCGTAGCCGAGGCCGAGCTGGCGAAAGGCGCGCGCGTTCTCGCCGATCTCCTGCGTCGGGTAGCTGGACGGCCCGACGATGATCTCCTGCGCGAGCAGCATGACGTCGACGGCGTGCTCGAACGAGGCCACATCGAGCGTGCCGTCAGCGCGGCGGAACTTCATCAGGTTCAGCGACGCGAGGTTGCACGCGGAGTCGTCCACGTGCATGTACTCACTGCAGGGGTTGGACGCGTTGATGCGTCCCGAGTTCGGCGAGGTGTGCCACTGGTTGATGGTCGTGTCGTACTGCACGCCCGGGTCGGCGCAGCGCCAGGCGGCCTCGGCGATCTCGCGCATGAGCGCGCGCGCGGGCACCGGCTCTCCCACGGGCAGGCCGGTGGTGCGCGCGATCAACTGCCACTCGCGGTCCTCTTCGACGGCGCGCATGAAATCGTCGCTCACGCGCACCGAGTTGTTGGCGTTCTGGTACTGAATCGAGATGAAGCCCTCGCCGTCGATGGACATGTCGAAGCCGGCGTCGCGCAGCGCGGCCGCCTTGTCCTCCTCGTCGGCCTTGCAGCGGATGAACGCTTTGATGTCCGGATGGTCGATGTCGAGCACCACCATCTTGGCCGCACGCCGCGTCTTGCCACCCGACTTGATCGTGCCAGCCCACGAGTCGGCGCCGCGCATGAACGACACCGGGCCGGAGGCCGTACCGCCCTTGGCCAGCGGCTCCATCGAGCCGCGGATGTGCGACAGGTTGATGCCCGAGCCCGAGCCGCCGCGGAAGATCATCCCCTCCTTGGTGTTCCACGCGAGGATCGACTCCATCGTGTCGTCCACGCTGAGGATGAAGCAGTTATGGACAGCGATGTTGTTGGTAAGGAACTCGTTCGACTCGGTCTGGATGTCATAGACGTTCATGTCGCCGATGGCCTCGATCGAGACGATCTCTTCCTCGCGAAGGTCGGGGCAGCGCTTGGCGTTGCGCAGAGCGAGCGATTGCAGCAGCTTGTCCTGCTTGTCCGCTCCCACGAAACCGATCAGCTCGGCGAAACGGGCTCGCTCTGAGCCAAGCGAGATGGTCACCTCATGCAGGTCGTGGCGGTTGCCGCGCTTCTCATGCTTCTGGATGCGCCGCGAGTAGACGCCGAGGGCTCCCAGCAGCAGCTGCACGTCCTCGGTCCACTTCTCACCGATGACCGCAAACGACACCCGCGCGTTCTCGCCCTCGCTGCTCCGCGTCACCGATACGTAGCCATCCGCCTGGAACAGGCTTCGCAAGTAGGCTGTCATCTCATCGCGAGACGCGGTGAAGAGCCGCTCAGGGACGCGCATCTCCACGCCGCGGGCGAGCAGGCCCCACCGCTCGACAAACGGGCGCAGAACCTCCCCGTACAAGCGGATACGGCGTACCCGCGTGATCTGCGTGTCAGCCTCACGTACCTTGCGGTGGACGTCGGGGAAGGCGATATCCAGGTTCTCGGTGATCCAATCGAACTCGTCGTGGCTCGCAACCTGGAACTCGATAGTGAGCGAGCGATTCGTCCCGGTGTCGTACTGCCCGACGAACCCGTCGGCCTGGAGCCAGCCAGCCAGGGCGGCTTCGGCGACGGCCACGCGATCGGTCTCGTCGAGGAGCGGCAGCAGCTCATCAACGCCTCCCGTGCCCACCGCCACCCGCACAGGGTCAGCGATCTTGCATCGGTGGGGATGCAGATGCATCCGCATCCCCGGACGAAGCTGATCAACGCGCAACCACTGCGGCTGCGTGCGGCGCTCTGCCACCGCCTTGACCACGTGATCGGAGGTCGCTTCGATGAAGCTGCCGTTGCGCAGCTTGACGCGCCATACGTGCTTGCGGCCGTTGTCCTTGACCGCAACCACGCGGGTGGTCCCACGGGAGTCGTAAACCTCACGACCCACTTCCCCGTTCTCGACAATCTCGCCGATCGGGATCATCCCCTCGGGCGTGGACACGAGTGCGTGATGAGGCAAGCAAGCCGAGCATTGCGGCGACTCCTCGAAGCCGACGTTGAACCACACCGGCGAGTTGAACGCGGCCATCTGGTGGAGCAGAATGTGGGTGAGCTCGTGGTTGAACGCGGTGGCGTCCTCTTCGCTGGCGAAGTAGCCGGCGGCGCGCCCCCAGCCGGTGATGGTGCCGGCGACGCGGCCGATCATGTCCCTGACCGAGCTCTCGCGTTCGGGCGCGCCGATCTGCCCCCTGAAGTACTTCTGGGCCACGATGTTCGTAGCGTTCTGCGACCAGCTCTTGGGGAACTCGACGTGACGCTGCTCGAAGGCCACGCGGTCGCCGTGGCCGATGCGCGCGTCGCGCAGCTCCCACTCGACCGTCTCGAACGGGTGCGTTCCGGGACTCGTGAACATGCGTTTGATCGACAGCGCCCGACCGGCCTGGATGTCGTCAGCTACTGAGGTCTGCGGGGCGCCATCCATCTAACTGTTCTCCTCGTCTCGAGCCGCTCGAAACCCCCATTTTGCGGCGCATATACAGGGTTTTTGGGGGTAACAGAGGATGATCCGCCTCCGGTCGGACGGACCTTTTGGAGGCCCGTCGGGAGACGTGATTCGCTCACTACAGGATAGCGGCGAAGGGTCTCAAGCCGTCTGCGAAGCGCCTCATGGGGCGCCACGCCGTTAGTGGGTCAGTGTATTTCCTAAGGCAGGGTAGGCGTCTGATCGTGTCGAATCCCGAAGGGGCGATGAGCCCCGATCCTGTGCTGCCCTCGGAGGACGCGCTCGCCGAGCAGGCATATCTCGTCGCCCGTGGCGTGCGCCCGCTTTCGCTTGCGGGTCACTGCCATTTGGACCAGCAGCACTCGCTACTCCTACTGCGGGTAGCGACGCAAATAGAGCGTCATGCGGAGCCTAACGCGATCCCGTTCGTGATCGATCACGAGGACGGTGTAGCGAGCTTTGGCTATGCCGGATCGCGCTGGGCGCTCGACCTGTACGAATGGGTCGTGAAGGAGCCGGCCGTCCCCCAGGAGCAGCGACACAGAATCATCGGCCTACTCCTGGGGTACGGCTCGCCCGCGGTCTCGCGTCACGAGGACGAGGGCTCGGGTCGGCGCTTCGAGGCTAGGTGGCCTGGATCAGACGCCAATTGGCCGCGCGGTGGCAGTGCGAGCAAGGAGGAAATGTCTCCCCTTTGCTGAGCGCGATGCGCTTCGCGTGACAGTCGTTTGCGTAGATCCCCGAGACCTGGGCCTTGTTTCCTGTGCTTGGCATTGTGCCTATACCTCTTGTCTTTTCGATCCAGCTCCCCTGCCCGTCCTGTTCGCTTGCCGGCTTCCAGAACCGAGGGGGTTCCAAAGGATGATTCGCCTCCGGTCGGACGGACCTTGCGTGCAGCGCCCGTTTGCCCGCCGCAACGGTGGGTACGTTTCACGAGCTTGTCCCAATCGATCCGCGTGGGGCCGCCGCCTCGCTTGCCAGCGTTGTTCGGCGGCGGTCCCCAAACGCTTCCGCGGCGCGCGCTACAGCTCCTTCGGAGCTGGTAGTTCCCCGGAGACGCCGAGACCGATTCGGCGATCCAAAATGCCCCACTCCCTCATGCCTTGATGCCCGCAAGCGGACGCCGCCTGGCTGCCAGGCCGGCACCCAGAACTGCCGCCGCGCACACCAATACGGTGATCCACGGCGCCCAGCCGAGCGGCGGCGACCACTGCGCCCGGTCCACGAACCAGAACGGGCCGCCGGAGCCGACGGCGTAGCGGCGCGCGTTGATCCACCAGGCCCACACCTGCATCCCGGCCGTGGCCGCCACGAGCACGACGAACAGAGCGAACACCCGCCCACGCGGCGCGTGCGCCCAGCCGCGCCGGCGGACGGCCTCGAAGGCGAGGATCGGCAGCAGCGCGGCGAACGGCAGGAAGTGGCGCGGCTGCAGGCCATAGCCGGTGTTGCGCAGCACGGCGGCTTCCAGGTAGATGGGGATCAGGATGGCGAGCACGGCGGCGGCGATCAGCGAGCGCCGCGCGCGGCGCTCGCCCCAACGCAGCCCGGCGAGCACGAGCGCGAGCGCGAGCAGCCACCAGGCCACCGTCAGCACGTCGGGCAGCGGCAGGTTCAGATAGCCGAAGTTGCCGATCAGGCCCGCCTGCGAATGGAGCAGGCTCGACACGCCGGTGCGCAGCGCCGCGCCCCCCGGCAGCACGCTGACCGTCGCGTGGGGCCCGTAGAGCGTTTCCCAGTAGCGGTTCAGGACGAGTCCCGCGAGGATGCAGGCACCCGCTGTGAGGGCCGCCCAGCGCGAGCGCCCGAGCTGTCCCCACAGGCGCCGCCGGTCGCAGGCCAGCGCGGCGAGCACGAGGCCGAGCACGACCCACAGCGGGCCCGTCGACCGGCTCAGGCCAAGCACCAGGCCGCTCGCCCCGACCGCGAGCACCAACCGCGTCGGCGGGAGCCGCTCGTCGCGATCGCGGATCAGCGAGAGCAGCGCGGCGAAGAAGGCGATCGAGCCCATCACCTCGAGGCTCGACCCGTTGAGGCTCGAGCCGACGAACACCACCATCGGCGTGACCGCCACGAGCAGCCCGCTCAGCGACGGCGCGCCGAGCGCGTCGTCCCACAGCGCGCCGATCGCAACCGCCAGCAGCGCCAGCCACATGGCCACGGTCGCCAGGCGCGCGAGACGCAGCGAGCCCGCGGCGTGCGCGTCGACGCGAAGCAGCGCGGCCGGCAACAGGTACGGGAACGGTTGATAGGTGCCGACGGAGGTGACTTCCCGGACGGGAGCGCGATTGGTGGCCGCGTCGCGCGTGCACGCCGCCGAGGAGCGCGGTTCGCGCACCTCGCAGTTGAAGCCTTCCGGTGAGAGCCCGGGCGGGACGCCCACCGCGCGCGTGGCCTGGTTCACCCACGCGAGCTGCCGTGGCGAGGGTTCCTGCGGCGTCACCAGCTTGACCTCCAGGCCGGGGCCGCTCAGGTGGGCGCGCGCGCCGACCAACGACCCGTCGCTGATCCCCACGGCGCGCAGATAGTGGGCTGCCTCGTCGGGCGCGGCGAACGGCGGGTTGGTCATCGCCCACACGACCGCGAGCACCGCATACCAGCCGAGCACCAGCAGGCGCGTGGCGCCCGCGCTCATGATTCGGCAGGCCGGCGGATGCTGCCCGCGGCTCCGGCGGCTCGCACTGCGCCTACCGCCCGAGGCGAACCCAGTCGCTGAATTCGGCCCACATGGCCGATGCGCGGAAGCCGGCCTCGGCGCCGGCGTGGCGCAGCGAGAGCATCCAGCGCGGCTCGAACGTGAGCGCCCGGGCGAGGGCCCAGGCGAGGCAGCCGAGCACGATCACCGCGCCGATCACCGCGAGCACGACGGCCACGGTCGAGGTATGGGTCGTCTGGTGCGCGCGCGTGAGCGTGAGCGTGTGTCCCTGCAGCGTCAGGGTGGTGGCCGTCGCGAGCGCCTGAGTCACAGCGAAGCTCATAGCAGGTCCTCCAGCGCTGCCAGCGCGTCGCGCAGCACCAGCTCGGGCGAGCGCGACGCGTCGATCACACGGATGCGCTGGGGCTGCTCGCGCGCGAGCACGTCATAGGCGTCGGCGATCGTCGCGAAGAACTCCTCGCCCTCGCGCTCGAGACGGTCGGGCTCGAGCGCGCGCTCCCGCAGGCGCGCCCTTCCGTCCGCGGGGGCGATGTGGAGCAGCAGCGTGCGGTCGGGCTCGAGGCCGCCGGTCGCGAACAGGTTGATGGCGCGCACCTGCTCGATCCCCAGCGCGCGCCCGGCGCCCTGGTAGGCGAGCGAGGAGTCGACGAAGCGGTCGAGCAGCACGGTGACCCCGTCGCGCAGCAGCGGCTCCAGGCGCTCGCCCACGAGCTGGGCGCGTGCGGCCGCGTAGAGCAGTGCCTCGGTGCGCGGGAGCACGGCGAGGGCCGGATCCTTGACGAGCGCGCGGATACGCTCGGAGACCTCCACGCCCCCGGGCTCTCGCAGCAGCTCCACGCTGCAGCCGCGGGCGGCCAGCTCGCGCTGGAGCGCGGACGCCAGCGTCGACTTGCCGGCGCCGTCGAGGCCCTCGATCGTGATCAGCCTGCCATCGGCCACGCCAGGACCGTACATGCGGGCACGTACGGTTGCCGGCGGCGCTGGTCGTGAACTGACGCTCGCGCGTCGTCTCGCCCGCACGCGCCGGGGTGGTGGGGACATACGATGGCGCGGATATGTCGCCGGCCGATCTGATCGATCCAGACGAGGCGCTCCTCGTCGAGCTGCCCGGCCTCGAGTCCCACCCCCACGCTCGGGCCGTGCTCGCCCCCGCGATCGCGCAGGGCGGCGCTCCGTCGCACGCGTATCTGTTCCACGGCCCCGCCGGCACGGGCAAGCGCGCGGTGGCGCGAGCGTTCGCGACGGCGCTGCTGGCCGATGGCGCGCGCAACCCGGCGACGGTGGCCGACCGCGTGGCGCGCGAGAGCCACCCCGACCTCACCTGGGTGCGCCCATCGGGCGCCGCGGAGATGCTGGTGGCGGACATCGAGGAGCCGGTGGTGGCGGCGGCGACGCGCACCCCGTTCGAGTCCAGCCGGCGGGTGTTCGTGATCGAGGGCGCGGACACGATGAACGACCAGGCCGCCAACCGGTTGCTGAAGACCTTGGAGGAGCCGCCGGCGTTCACGCACGTGCTGCTGTTGGCCGACCGCCGCGAGGACGTGCTCGCCACGGTCGCCTCGCGCTGCCAGCAGGTGCGCTTCGATCCCCTCCCCGCCGCGACGATCGCCGCGACGATCGGCAGCGACGAGCACGCGCTTGCGTGCGCGCGCCTGGCGATGGGCGATGCGGGCCGTGCGCAGCTCCTGGCAGGCGAGCAGGGCGCCGCGCTGCGGGCGAGCGCGGAGGAGCTCGTGCGCTGTGCGCTCGCCGGCAGGACGGATGAGCGCCCATGGCTGGGCCTGCTCGAGCAGGCGAAGGCGGCGGCCGCCGCGGCCGGGGGGCGTGCCCTCGAGCAGGTGCGCGACGAGCTCGAGCTGCTGCCGAGCAAGGAGCGCAAGCGCTACGAGCGCGAAGCCGCCGAGGCGCAGCGACGCGGCGAGCGACGCGTGCGCACGCGCACGCTCGATGAGGCGCTGCGCCTGTCCGAGCTGTGGCTGCGCGATCTGCTGTGCGTGCGCGAAGGCGCGAGCGAGCTCGTCTACGCGGTGGACCGCCTCGAGCAGCTCCAGCAGGATGCCCTCGACCGCGAGCCCTCGAGCTTGCGGCGAGGCGTCGAGCTGGTCGCCGACACGCGGCTGAGCCTGTCCGCCAACGTCTCAGAGGAGTTGGCGCTCGAGGCGCTGGCATATCGCCTGCAGGGGACGCTCGCACGGTGAGCCCGGCTGCGGGCGCCGGCGCCGGCCGCGCACGCGCGCCGGGCGTGCCGCCACGCGACCCCTCCAGCCGCCGCCAGGCGGCCCTCTAAATGATTTCGTTCTTCTCCTTCGGGGACGACGCTATCGCCTCAGGCGATCGGTCCGAGGTTCGGCTCGAAGCCGTAGGTGTCGAAGTTCATGAACTCGGAGAACTGGCGGTTTTCGGGCCCGTGGAAGTCGGCCGAGCCGGTGCTCAGCAGGCCCAGCTGCACACACCGTTTGACCAGCAGCTCTGTGTTCTCGCGCGTGTGCGTGATGTAGAAGGCCTCCACGCCGTCCATCCCCAGCGCGTGGAAGCGGTCGACCGAATCGAGCACTTCCCCGTCGTCGGCGATGTCCCAGTAGGGGTGGGCCCAAACGGCCACGCCGCCCGCCTCGTGGATCGCTTCTACGGCCTCCGCCACGGTGGGCGTCTCGCGCAGGCGGAACGCAGCCTTGCCCTCGATCAGGTAGCCGCGGATCAGCGACCCCACATCGTCGATGCCCTCCTGCGCCAGCCGCTCGGCGTTGCCCGGTGCGCGCAGCACCGCACCCGCCAGGTGCGGGCGCCCGATCGGTTTGCCTTCCGCGATCCGTTGTGTCGATCTCCGCTTCGTCGAGCTCGAAGCCCACCTCGCGCAGCGCGTCGCGCATGCGCAGCGTGCGCTTCTCACGGTCGGCGAGGAAGTCCGTCAGCCGCGCGGTCATCACCGCGCCCGTGTGATCGATGTTGTAGCCGAGGATGTGCAGTTCGCGGGGCACCGGAGCGGTCGCGTCGATCGCCGAGATCTCCACCGCCGGGACCACCCGTACACCAACGCTCCGCCCGCGCGTCGATCGCCTCGGACACGCCATTGACGGTGTCGTGGTCGGACAGCGCGAGCAGCTCCACGCCCGCCTCGCCGGCGCGCCG
This sequence comes from uncultured Solirubrobacteraceae bacterium, assembly GCA_963810735.1. Taxonomy (GTDB): domain Bacteria; phylum Actinomycetota; class Thermoleophilia; order Solirubrobacterales; family Solirubrobacteraceae; genus Palsa-744. The sequence goes on along the minus strand of CAWEOR010000005.1, from coordinate 287,134 downwards.
ACGACCTCGGCGGCCGGCAGGGCGCCGTCGGAGTGGGTCGAGTGGGATTGCAGGTCGAAGCGCAGCGCCATCGAGCCGGCAGCGTATGCGATCGGCTCAGGAGCCCGCGTACCGATCACAGATCGGCCAGCACGTGGGCGCGTGCCCACCGGCGCCCGTGAGCGCGGCCACGCGGGAGCCGACCGCGGTCCGCAGCCGACGCACCGCCGTGTGGTAGCGGCGCGCCTTCTCGTACAGGATGCGATCCCGCCCGGCGCCGTAGCGGAGCAGGTCGGCGAATGCCGCATCGGTCTCCGCGGCCCGCTGGCACGCGTCCAGCCACAGCACCTCCAGGTAGGCGAGCGCCGCGCCCATGCTCTCCTCGCGCACCTCCCCCGGCTGCTCGAGCTGGCGCAACGTGGGCAGCACGCTCCGCGGTCAGCCACAGTTGCTCGGCGTGCGCGCGCAGGATCAGGCAGATGTCGGGAGGGTGGGAGGTGAGGGGCTCGCTCGTCATGACGTCCGCCTGTTTTGGCTTCGGCGACCCGCATTCGCTGCTTTAGGTTCACGGGGTGCTCTCCACGCTTCTCCGGCCCGATCGGCGCCTTTGCCCAGCACTCAAGGCCAGGATGAGGTTGGGCCGATGAATGGGTGAGGAGTCCCCGAGCGGAAAGAGCGATGCTGGTCCTCGATACCGATCCCACCCGTCGCACCGCCGGCCAATACGCGCGCGCGACCGTCCGGCGTCTGAGCCTGCGCACGCTCGTGACGCTCGGCGCGCTGGCGGTGGCCACGGCGTTCCTGGGCAGGACCTTCGGGCTGCACGCCAAGCTGTTCCTCGCCTCCGAGGTCGCGCTGCTGGCGAGCATGTTCGTGATCTCGCGCTACGTGCTGCCGCTGGTCGAGCGTCGCGACCGTGGCGCCCAGGGCGAGGAGCAGGTGGGCGGTCTGCTGGACGCCCTGTGCGAGGACCGCTGGCTCGTGATCCACGACGCCAGCCTCGGCCGCGGCAACGTCGATCACATCCTCATCGGGCCGCCTGGCATCTTCACGATCGAGACCAAGAGCCACCCCGGGCCGGTGCGCGTCGGGCGCGTGCACGGCGAGACGCTCAGCCAGGCGCAGGCCCAGCGGCGCGCGATCGAACGGGTCACCGGCGAGCAGGTCGAGCCGCTGGTGGTGTTCAGCCGCGCCTGGGTGGACAGGCCGCTGGCGCGCCGCAAGGGCGTTCGCGTGGTCCCCTCCCGGATGCTCGTCGGCTACCTGCGAAAGCTCGACCGCAGGCTCTCCACGGAGCAGATCGATGCAGGCGCACGCGATGATCGCGCAGGCGCTGCTCGAGCATCGGACCACCGGCCGCGGCGTGGGCGTGCGCGTCGGCGGCATGCAGGTGCAGAGCCTGCGCGCGGTGCGCGGGCGCCTGCCTGCCGTGCGCGGACGCGGCGGACGCTAATTTTCTTCGTGGGCATGGCAATCTCGCCTTTCAGCGTCAGGCCGGCGTCCCCGGGAGGGGAGCGGCGGCGTGCACGCCTGGCGTTGGCGATCGCGGCCGTGGGCATCGCCGCGATCCTGCTGGTCTACGCGATCTCTCCCGGCGTCAGGCACGTGGTCAGCCACGCCGAGCACAGCGTCAAACACACGGTCGGTAACGTGTTCGACCACCGACATGGCCGCCACGCTCACCCACGCGCAAAAAGCGCTCCAATCAAGCAGCGCTGAGGCGCGGCTGCCGCGGGGCCCGCGCATGCCGGCGCTCGCGCAGACGCTTGCGTGGACGCTCGCGCCGACCTGGCTGATGGACCGCTGTGCGCGCACGCTCGGGGACGCCTTCACCCTGACCTTCTGGCCGAGCGGGATGCAGTTGGCGATGTTCAGCGACCCGCAGGCGGTCAAGACGGTGTTCACCGCGCCGGCGGACCTGGCGCCGTCGGGGGCTCGCTTCTCGCCCGTGGCGCCGGTCGTGGGCGCGAGCTCCGTGCTGGTGCTCACGGGCGCCGAGCACATGCGCCAGCGCAAGCTGCTGCTGCCGCCGTTCCACGGCGAGCGCATGCGCGAGTACGAACAGGTGATGGCCGAGGCGACCACGCGCGACATGGCCGCGTGGCCGCTCGGGCGCCCGCATGCGCCTGCAGAAGCACACGCGGTTGATCACCCTGGAGGTGATCCTGCGCGCCGTGTTCGGCGTCGAGGCCGAGCGGATGGGCCCGCTGAAGGCGGCCATCACCGAGCTGTTCGAGCCGCGCCAGACCTTGACCATGCTGCGCGCGGCCATGCGCGGCCCCAGCCGCGAGCGCCCCGGTGGGGCGATCGGCCAGGCGCTCGACCATCTGGACCGGCTGCTGTACGCGGAGATCGCAAGCCGGCGCGCGCAGAGCGACGTGGAGGAGCGCGCGGACATCCTGTCGCTGCTGCTGCGCGCCCGCGACGAGGACGGCGAGGCGATGACCGATGAGGAGCTGCGCGACGAGCTGGTCACGCTGCTGCTCGCCGGGCACGAGACGACCGCCACCTCGGTGGCGTGGGCGGTGGAGCGACTGGTGCGCCATCCGAACAAGCTCGCCCGGCTCGTCGCCGAGATCGACGCCGGCGAGGGCGACGAGTACTTGACAGCGGTGGTCACGGAGACGCTGCGGGTGCGCCCGGTGGTGCCGATCGTCGTGCGCATCCTCACGGGCGAGCTCGAGGTGGGCGGCTACCGCCTGGCGCGCGGCACCCGGGTGGTGCCCTCCATCTACCTCACCAATCGCAACCCCAGCGCCTACCGGGACCCGGGTGCGTTCCGCCCCGAGCGCTATCTGGGGGCCACGGCTGAGACGTTCTCGTGGATCCCCTTCGGCGGCGGCATCCGCCGCTGCATCGGCGCGTCGTTCGCGCTGCTGGAGATGAAGGTGCTGCTGCGCACGATGCTCGGCGAGCTCGCCCCGCGCACGCCCGCCGGGTGGTCGGGGCGTCGCGGCGAGCGCATCCGCAGGCGTGCGATCACGCTCGTGCCCGCCCGCGGCGCGAACGTGGTGTGGGAGCGCAGGAGACCCAGCCGAAGCTCGGGCTAGCTTTCCTCGGGTGTCCACACTCACGACCGCGCCCCGCGGATGCCATACATCGGTGACGCCGGAGGAGCTGCTCGCGCGCTTCGGCCTCGAGCGCTTCAGGCCGGGCCAGCGCGAAGCGGTGCAGGCCGCGCTAGACGGCAGGGACAGCCTGGTGGTGATGCCGACCGGCGGCGGCAAGTCCCTCTGCTACCAGCTGCCCGCGCTCGCCGATGACCTCGACGCCACCCGGGCGGGCGGGGGCCTGGTCGTGGTGGTGAGCCCGCTGATCGCCCTGATGAGCGACCAGTGGCGCAGGCTCGAGCAGGCGGGGGTGCGGGCGTCGATGCTCGCGTCGGGCATGGAGGAGGGCCACAACGAGCGCGCGCTGCGCGAGCTCGAGGCGGGCGACACGCAGCTCGTGCTCGCCGCCCCAGAGCGGTTCGCCTCGGCCGCGTTCAGACATGCGCTCGCGCGCAGGCGCGTGACGCTGCTGGTGGTGGACGAGGCGCACTGCGTGGCCGAGTGGGGGCACGACTTCAGGCCGGACTACCTGCGCCTGCGCGACGCCATCGAGTCGCTCGGCCGCCCCGCGGTGATGGCCGCCACGGCCACCGCGACCCCTCGCGTCGCCCGCGAGATCGCCGCGCGGCTGGGGCTGCACGAGTGGGTGTCCATCCGCTCGGGCTTCGACCGTCCCAACCTGACGTTCGACGTCGCGAGCGTGGAAGGCAAGGGCGCGGTCGCGCGCAAGCGCGCGGCGCTCATGCACGCGCTCAGCGACCACGGCGGGCCGCCCGCCCGCCCGGCGATCGTGTACTGCGGCACGCGCAAGAACACCGAGGAGGTGGCCGCGCTGATCGCCGCGCGGGGGATCGCCACGGTGACCTATCACGCGGGCATGAGCCCGCACGACCGGCGCGAGAGCCAGGCCGCGTTCATGGAAGGGCGGGTGGAGGTGGTGGTGGCGACCAACGCGTTCGGCATGGGCGTGGACAAGGCGGACGTGCGCACGGTGGCCCACTGGGCGCTGCCGACGAGCCTCGAGGCCTACTACCAGGAGGCCGGGCGCGCAGGGCGCGACGGCGAGCCCGCCCGCGCGCTGCTGCTGGCCTCACGCATGGACCTGGGGCGCCTGATCAGGTTCATCAAGGAGCGCGAGATGACCGTCGAGGACGTCAAGCGCTTCGTGGCGCGCCTGCGCGCGCACCCGTCCCAGGAAGGCGGCCAGGCCGGCGGCGTGACGATCGGCCATGGGCAGCTCGATGAGCGCGAGCGGGTGCTGCTGTCGATCGCTGAGCGAGCGGGAGCGGTGGAGCTCGAGCCCGGCGGACGCGATGGTCTGCTCGTGACGCTCACCGGTCGCGGCAGCCCGAGCAAGGCGTACGCGGCGATCAAGGCGGCCAAGGATCGGGGCTGGGAGTCCTACCGCTCGATCGAGCGCTACAGCGCCGACGGCCACACCTGCCGACGCCGGCAGATCCTCGATCACTTCGGCGACAGCGCCCTCGGCGCGCCCACGGGACGCTGCTGCGACGTGTGCGAGCCGGACGTGGCGCTCGAACGGGCGATGGCGGCGGCGCCGACCAGCATGCGGCGGGGACGGGGAGCGGGCACCGGCGCGGCGCGGGCAGACGGGATGCGCTCGTCAGTGACCGATGCGCTCGAGGCGGAGCTGATGGCGCCCGTGGACGAGCGGGAGTTCGACGCACTCAGGGCTTGGCGGATGGAGCGGGCGGAGGGCAAGCCGGCGTACACGGTCGCCACCGACGCGGCGCTGCGCGGGATCCTGCACGGGCGTCCGCGCGGCCCGCGAGAACTGCTCGCCGTCAGGGGTGTCGGCCCTGCGTTCTGCGAGAAGCATGGCGAGTCGCTGCTCCAGACGCTCGCCGAGCTGGGCGCGCAGGCGTAGGGCGAGCACGGCGAGCGGCGCTCCACGCCGCAGCCAGGCGCGGCGATAGCATGAGCCTCGTCCGTCAGCGCCGACGTAGCTCAGCTGGTAGAGCACTTCACTCGTAATGAAGGGGTCCGGGGTTCGAGTCCCCGCGTCGGCTTCAGAACAGCCCAGGAAATCAGGACTTTTTGCCTCGATCTGCTCGGATACGGCACGCCTGCTTGCTGGCGCCGGCGCGTGCCGGGCGGATCCCGCACCACGACGTAGACGCCGGGCCGGTAGTCCGGTTCGCGCGCAGACACCTGGCTGGGAGGATCGATGTGTACGATCAGTGGGAATAGGGGGGTTAGGGACGGCCAGTCTGGAGGGACCGGATTCTCTGCCCACGACATCTGATCGAGGAGGCTCTGTCGTGCGCCATATGTTTAGGAACTTGACGCTCTTCGCCGCGCTGGCGGCGCTGCTGAGCATGTTCGTCGCTGCGAGTTCCGCGGCAGCCGCTGTAACCGTCACAAAGATCTCACCCGCAACGGGCCCTGAGGTCTCCGAAATTGCCGTCAAGATCAAGGGCACGGGCTTCAGCACGACGCCCGGGGCGACCACAATCGACTTCGGCGCCGATCCGGCCAGCAAAGTCGTCTGCGCCACGACGAAGTCCTGCACCGCGGTGACCCCGGCCTACTTCGGCGCTGAAGCGGTCAACGTGACCGCGACCGTTGAATCGTCGACATCGACGAACACGGTCCCCTTCACATTCACGACCTACGCACCGCCGGTCGTGAAAATCGTGGCTGCTAAGAAGGGCCCGCAGTTCTCGAAGAAAAGGCTCAAGGACCGCTACCCCGGCATCTTCGCGTTCGGAAACGTCTACTTGAACATCGAAAACTCGACGACCGAAGACCAGACGTTCACGGGACCGTCCGGCTCGGTGACGCTCGAACCAGGTTTCGACGAGGGCTACAACTTCCCCGTCAACGAAAGCACGCCCTACGTCTTCGAACTGACGACGACAAGCTCGAAGAAGATACTCACGGTGGCGACGAAGACCCCGAAGTGAGCCTGCGGCCGCTGCGCCTGCCGGATCGCGCGCGAGCTGCGGTCCGACAGGCGCCTGGGCGTGCCTTGGGTTCTCTAGGCCACAAGCAGGGCCGTGCAGACTCTTCTGGCCCGTGTGCGGACGCTCGTACTCACGGCACCGAGGTGTCGACTTCCTCCAGGTCGGCGTGGTCAGGGCGCTCGGGGTCGAAGAGCTCGATTCGCGTGGGTCTCGTGTGTGGAACGCCGCCAAAGCCCAGTTCCGCGTCGCCATAGAGCACGTGGAGCGCGAGCGCGTCGGCGCGTACCGCCTGCCGTTCGCGAGCCGGGCCGTCCAGCTCGGCCGCCATCGTGATCTCCAGCTTCTTCTGTCGCGCGACGCTCACGCGGAACGTGCAGATCCGTTCAGCGAGCAGCAGCAGCCCCGCCCCGGATGCAACCAAGCCTCCCGGCGTCATCAACAGCGTTACGACCAGGGGGGATGATCCCATCTCGATGGAGAGCACCCTCACCTCGCGTGTGAGGACGTGCGCGCCGACGATCTGCGCCCGTGTCCAGTCGCCCCGAGACAGCGTCTCGGCGGCACGAAACAGCCGCGCCAGCTGCGCCATCGCCGTGCCGACCGCGACGAGGTCCGATTCCGAGCGTGCGGGCGGCGTGCTGGGGTCCGTAGGGGACCAGAAGTGCGGCCGATGATGCGAGAGCGAAACGGGGTGCTCAAAGTAGACGGCGCGAATGAGCGCGCCGCCGGAGACTCCAGACATTGACTCCGGAATCGAAATTGCCGGCCAACCCTACTCGGTCCGGTCCCGGAGCCGCCGGGCGCGTCGTCGCGACCTGGGATCGACGTCCGCGTGCAGCTGGCTTGGCGGCTCAGAACACGGCGGGCAGGGGCAGGCTGTATGTGGAGAAGCCCTGGCTCGAGCTGGCCGTGGCGAGCACCGTGCTCGTGAGCCGGTAGGTTCCTGCCCTGGCGGAGCGCGGGACGCTCAGCGTGATGCGGAAGCGTCCGCTCGTTCCGGGCGTGGCATAGCCGACGACGATGCTGCGGCCACACCTGAGCTGCTGCTGCACGACGATCTGCGGAGCCGGTTCTGTCAGTGGTGGCACGACTTCGCCGATGAGGGTGACGGTGCGCCCCGAGACGCGCGGCGGCTGCAGCTGCAGCCGCCTGGTCAGCTTCAGGTTCAGGGAGCGCAGGTGCCCGTACTCGGCCATGTAGCGAGCGCTGTTCGTTTCGCGGATGCTTGCAGCGGGCAGTGGCGCGGTGGTGGTGAACAGCCCGTCGCTCTGCACGCGCGCGCTCGCGACCACGTGTCCACCGGTGAACACGATCTTGACCGTCCTGCCGTGCAGGCTGCGCTCGGCGCTGCCCGCAAGCAGCACGTGCGAGCCCTCGATCAGCACGTCGTTGAGCACGAGCGGTTCGCGCGTGCACGCGAGCACTACTTCTTCAACCGCGTGCGGGGTTTTGGCGATGTCGACGGCGGGCGTCTGCGGCGAGCCGAGCGAGGTCAGGACTTCTGCGGGCAGGACTTCCTTCCGTTTGGCCGGCGCTTGCTGTTTTTCGGCCAGTGTCTGTTGTTCGGGTTCTTTCTGCTTTCCGGGTTCTTGCTGTTCTTCGGGTTCCTTCTCTTTCACCGGCACCGGTGTACCCACGTAGGCGTAGCCGCTTCTGTTGACGATCAGGCACTGCGAGACGGAGGCGCACGTGATCACGCCCGCCCCCACGCTGCGTTCCGGCTTGCTCCAGGCGGCGCTGGGTTCGCCTTCGAAGAGCGGCAACGATTCGCCGAGCGCGACGCACAGGCTTGCCGAGGGGCAGGAAACGGAGACGGACTGAGGCGCGGTGAAAAGCGTTTCGAGCTCCTCGCGGGCGGGCGAGCCGGGCGACTGGGGGTTGAAAGCGAGCTTGGCGCCGCCGGCGTCGATGGCGACGCAGAGCGTGCTCGACAGGCAGTCGATGGCGTCGAGCGCCGCGCTGCCCGTGTTGCCGTCTCCGTTGTCGATCGTGGCGGAGACCGCCGCTCCCGGGCTCGCGGGTGAGAACGTCAGCTCCGTGCCCCCCGCATCGACCGCTGTGCACTGCGTCGAGGAGGGGCAGGAGACGGCCTCGAGCGTGGTTTCGCCGTCGACCGTGCTCGCTTTCGCGGCTCCCGGCGAGGCCGGGTTGAACGTGACCTCGCTGCCCGAGCTTCCGACGGCGACGCACTGGTTCGCCAACGGGCAGCTCACCCCGTTCAGCGACACGTACGGGCTGTCGATCGTCGAGCGCGTCGGTTCGCCTGGTGCTTCGGGGTCGAACGTCACCTCGCCGCCGTTCGCGTCTACGGCCGTGCAGTGGATTGCCGAGGTGCACGCGACCGCATCCAGCGCTGTGGTGTCGTCGACCGTGTAGTCGGTCGGGTCGCCAGGCGCGGCGGGGTCGAACGTCGTCTCGAAGCCGGCGTTGCCGACCGCCGTGCACTGCGCTTCGGAGACGCAGTCCGCGGCACGCAGCCCCTGAAGCCCGTCGATCGCCGTCTGCGTCGCATAGATCGCTGTCTGCGGATCGAGGACGAACTCGCCGTTGCGTCCGACGATGGCGCACTCGCTCGTAGAGGGGCACGCGACCGCCCCGGCCTGCGACGTGCTGCCGCTCGCCGTGCGCCGCACCTGGCCGGGCGCGAGCGGGTCGAAGGCGACCATCGCCCCTTTCTGTTCGCTTGCGAGGCAGAGCGTCGTGGAGGGACAGGCGATCGACGTCGCCGGGCCGATTGCCGATTCGATCACCGGTCCGGGTTCGCCGGGGTCGAAGGTGATCGCGTCGGACGCGTTCGTCGTGGCGGTGCATTGGCTCGTCGTCGGACACGCGAGCGATTCGACGCCTTCGTTCGCGAACGTGAGCTTCGTGTTGGTCTCCGGTTTGCTCGGGTCGAAGGTGACCTCGTTTCCGTCGCCGGCTGCCGTGCACTGGCCGGAGGACGGGCAGGCGATCGCGCGGAAGCGCTCTGTTTCGTTGATCACCGTCCGCGTGGCACCCGCGGGGGATTCCGGGTTGAACACGACGACGGCACCGAAGTCGTCCACAGCGACGCACTCGGACGTCGTGGGGCAGGCCACGCCGACGAGTTTGTTGTCGACTTTGTCGATCACGACCGGTTTCGCCGAGCCCGGGGACGCCGGTTCGAACGTGGTCTCGGTGCTTTCGTCGTCGACCGCCACGCATTTCGTCGCCGCCGGGCACGAGATCGCGTAGATCGCCGCGAAGCCGGCCACCTGGTGTGCGGTGGTGCTGCCGGGGGACAGTGGTTCGAATGTGACCTCATCGCCGTTCTCGTCGACCGCTGTGCATTCGGTGGCGGACTCGCAGGCCAGCGCCGCGGGGAATTCGCCGGTGGCCACGGGGGAGAGCTTAGCCAGCGGTTTGGCCGGGTCGAACACGACGGCGCCGTTCAGGAGGTCCTCACCAACACACTCGGTTTCGCTGGGGCACGAGAGCCCGTACATCGCGCTCGTCGGGTCGACGGCCTGCTTCCCCGGGCTGCCGGGTGCCGCCGGATCGAACATGATCTCCTCGTAGCCGTCGGTCGCGATGCACTCGTGTTCGGCCGGGCACTGCACCGCGTCGAGGGTATGCAGCACGTCGAGGAACGCTTCTGTGTGCGTCGCGGGTTTGGTCGGGTTGAAGGTGGACTCGCCACCGTCCGCGTCGACGGCCACGCACTGGCTCGTGGACGTGCAGGCCACCGAGTCGATCCCGTCGATGCTGTCCACCTTTGTCACCGTGGGTGCGCCCGGCATGGCGGGGTTGAACGTCGCCTCGCCGCCTTCCGCGTCGACCACCGTGCACTGGCCGATGGTCGGGCAGGCGATCGCCCTGGCGCCCTTGGCGTCCACGCCGTGGAAGCTCACGCTGCCTGGCGAACCGGGGTTGAACGTGTACACCGCGCCAGCGTCGTCGGCGAGCGTGCACTGGGATTCGGAGGGGCACGCGAGCGATCCCCCGAAGGCGCCCGTTTCGTCTTCCACGGGCGCGCCGGTGGAGTTCGGATTGAATACGAAAAGCGTCGAGTCGCCGTCGGCGACGCACTCGCTCGTCGTCGGGCACGCGATCGATTCGAGATCCAGGAAGGACTCCTTCAGCACCGTCCGTCGCACCGGGAAGCCGGGCGATTCGGGGTTGAACGTGACGATCTGCCCCGCGCCGACGGCCGTGCACTGCGTCCGGGAGGGGCACGAGACGAGCCCCAGGTCGAATGTGCCGCCGACATCTGCCGGCAGTGCCGCCGACCATTCGAAGCTTGCGGAGGCGCCCGGCGCGAGGATCAGCACACAGAGCACCGCGACGGCGAGCGCCAACGAGCAGCGGCGCGCGCGACCCGGCTCCTCGCGCGGGTCGTCGATCCCCGTTGCTCTCTCCCTGGTCAAGGCAAGCCCCCCTCCTCGGTCCGTGACCCGCGAGGCTATCACGGCGTGTCTGTGCGTCCTCACACCGTCGCGGCTGGACCCGCGGGCAAGCTGGCGCGGCCCAGCGCGTCCTCGACCGACCCGTGGAAGGCCTCGGCGACCGCCGCCGGGCGGTAGCGCCAGCGGATCTCCCGCGCGCGCTCGGCGGCCAGTGCGCGTACGCGCTCGGGCTCCTTCGCCACTGCACGCAGCAGCTCTGCGGCGTGCTCGATGTCGGGCTCCGCCCAGCGCTGGTCGGGCGTGTACGTCCCCGACCTGGTTCCGTCGCGCACCGGCACGAGCTCGGTAATCGACCAGCAACGGCGAGCCGGCAAGGTAGTCGAGCTGGCCGCCGAAGCCGGTCGTCACGACGGGCTTGCCGTGAGCGGCGGCATCGAAGCTGCCCAGCCCCCATCCCTCGCTGTGACACAGCGACACGAAGCAGTCGCCGCGTAGGTGCAGCCCGCCGAGCTCGACCTCGCTCAGCTCCTGCGTGACGAGGCGCACTGCCGGTGGGTTCGGGTGCTTCGCGAGCAGGCGTGCAAGCGTCCAAGCGGTCGTCCCGCGGCGCGCGACGCCTCCCAGCCCGCTCACCTCTCGCGTGTAGTCGCGAGGTGAGGTCTTGATGATCAACAGCACGCGATCGCGCGCCGTGAATGCGCGCAGGAACGCTTCGACCGTTTTGGCGACCCCCTTGCGCGGCATCCACATTGCGATCGTGTAGAACACCAGCGTGTCCTCGGGGATCGCCTCCCACAGCGCTCCCGGGCTCGCCGGGAGCGGGGGCGGGGCGACGTAGGGAACGACCGCCACCGGCGTGCGTACGGGGGAGTCCTCGATCACATCGGCGTTGAAACGGCACGGCACGATGAGCAGGTCGGCGGCGTCCATGCACGGGATCCAGTGGCGGGGCAGCCGGTCGGTCTCCCACACGGTGTGCCCCACCAGAAAGGCCTCGGGCCGCTCGTGGCGGACGTAGGAGAAGTACTCGGGCACGATGTGCGCCACCACGACCGGTGGATGCTCGCGCGAGCCGCCGGCGGCAGGCGCCGCCGCCGCCGCGCTCAGCCCCGGCGCATAGAACGTGCTGGTGCCCGAGCCCGGAATGTACGGCAGCCAGTCCAGCACGACGCCCGCGTCCTGGAGCGCGCTCATGCAGCGGTCCGCAGCGACGCCATAGCCGAGACGTCGTCGGTCGAGATGTAGCTCCACGGCGATCCGGTCGGGGTCGGACACGCGCTCGAGGTAGGGGCGCAGCAGCTCGGCGAGCGTTGTGCGCGCCGATCGCACGAACGACGGTGTCGTCCAACCAACGTGCGCATGGGCTGAAGTCTCGCCTGCGGCGTTCCCACCAAGATGCGCCCACAGGTGCACGCTGAGGGCCTCCTGAGGGATCTCGTGACGCTCGCGCAGCAACTGCGAGACGCCGCGAGGGCTCGCGGGGAACGCGAAAAAGCGCTCCTCCGGCTCGACGCGCACGTGATCGGGCATCTGCTCGCACAGCTCCTGCGAGAGAAAGCCGCTGTGATTGCTCCAGCTGCCGTCCAGGGCTGCCGCCATGCGCTCGCGCCAGGCGCGCGCGAACACGGCACCCGGCTGCGCCATCAGCAGCGCGTTGCACAACGACGGGCGCAGCTCGCCGGTGCGCTCGTCGCGCACAGGCAGCTCGCGCCCGATCACGAACTCCTGCTCGAACAGCTCCTGCGGGAACGACCGCACGAAGATCGTGTCGATGTCCGCGTAGATGCCGCCGTGCTCGATCAGCGCGTCGAGCCGGATGAAGTCGGCATGGTGGGCGTAGCGCAGGTGCTCGGGGATCGCCCCTCGCGAGTAGTCGGCCTGCAGCACGGCCTCGACGGGCTCGACGGGCACGAGCGTCAGGGAGGGACAGATGCGCTCCCACCAGACGCCCCACGGCAGGTGGCGGTAGTGAAAGTAGATGCGCTCCGGTGCCAGCACCCGCCGGCAGGACTCGATCGAGGCGAAATGCAGGAAGGGCAGCGGCTCGTCCTGCTCCCGCAGCCCGTACACGAAATGCGCGACGCGCGGAATCATCGGCTCGCGGCGCTGCTAGCCTGGCACGCGCCGCCGCCGTGCTCAGCGTTGACATGAACCTCTCCAACCCCATCCGTCGCGACGGCCTGGAGATCGACGAGGCCGAGGACGGGCTGATCATCTTCGATCCTCGCGAGGATATGGTGCACCACCTGAACCCCTCCGCGTCGGTCATCTTCGACCTCTGCGACGGCAGCCGCGATCTCGACGCGATCGCCGCGGTGCTCGGCGAGATCTACGAGCTCACAGCCCCTCCACGCGAGGACGCGCTGACCGGTCTGCGTGGCCTGGCAGAACGCAAGCTGATCATCTGGGACGCTCACGAGGACAGGACCGCCTGACCCTCGGCGACGGACCGCGCAGCGCTCGAGAGGAAGGCGCGAACCTGCGGGATCACGGCCGCGTGACTGTAACGCTCGCGCACAAGCCGGCCCGCCTGCTCGGCAAGCTGCGCACCGAGCGCCGGATCGGCGGCGAGGTCCGCCACCGCAGCTGCCAGTCCAGTGGGCTCTTCGCGCACCAGCAGGTGGCGCCCGTCCACGACCGCGAGGCCCTCCACGGCCGCCCGCGTTGCGACCACCGGCACATCGTGCGCGAAGGCCTCGAGCAGTTTGATGCGCGTCCCCGCACCGGTGCGCAGCGGCGCGACGACAGCGTCAGCCTGCGCGTACAGCGGCCCGAGGTCCTCAACGTACCCACGCACCCTCACGGCGGGAGAGGACAGGCGCTCGACGTCGCTGCTCGCCCGACCGACCAGCGTCACGCATACGGGACGCTCGCCCAGGCGGCGCTGCAAGGACGGAAGCAGCTCACGCACCAGCAGCTCGACGGCCTCCACGTTGGGGCGATAGGTGAGGTTGCCGACGAACAGCAGCCGCAGCTCGGCTGCGGGCTGCCGGCGCCTGACCGTAGGGATCACGACGGCGTTCGGCACGTGCTCGACCGACAGGTGGTGGCGCGCGCCGATCGACGCTGCGTCGTCCGCCGAGGCCGCGCAGAGTCCGTCATAGAGTCCGCCGAAGACACCGATAGTCGCTCGTAGGCGGCGGCCTCGGCGCGGTCGCGATGCACGGAGGCGAACGCCGCGGCGTCATCGTCGTCGAGGTCCAGCGTGCGCACCTCCAGCTGCAGGCGCTCCGCAAGTGCCACGCCGAGGGGCGCCAGGTATGAGCGGGTCACGTGCAGCGCGTCGAAGCGCCGCGCCCCAGCCTCCGAGCGACGATCTCGACGAGGCCCGGCGATGCGACGCGGGCGGCGTGCGGGAGCGCCTGCGCCGAGGCCAAGCGCTCGCGCCAGGCGGGCTCGACCAGCAGCGAGCGCAGGCCGGCGCGCGCGAGCGCCGGGTCCAGCTCGACCGTTCCCGTTCCCGGTCCCGTTCCCGCTCCGCCGCCGGCGACCGGGACCACGACCGTCTCCACGGCAACCTCGTGCGCGGCCGCGAGGGCAAACAGCTCGGCGCGCATCGCCAGGCCATTACCGCTCGGCGCCGGCTGGATCGGCGTCAACAGGATCAGACGCGGTGTCTCCCGCTTTGACTCCACGCGCCTGTGATCCGACTGACGGCGCGCGTGCTGACGGCGCGCGCGGCCGCGCGCGAGAGCGAGCCGGGCACGATGGACCGTGCTGCCGGGGTTCTCAAGCAAAGCGTGCTCGTACGCAGCGACCGCTTGCGCGTAGCGGCCGAGCGCCATCAAGCAGACGCCGCGCGCCTCCTGCGCGAACTCGCCGAAGATGCGTCTGTCGTAGGCCACGCCTTCGTCCGGCAGCGCCGTCACATCGACGCGGACGAGCCGGTCGAGCAGGCCGAGCGACTCCCCGTAGCGACGCGCGGAGATCAGCACCGCCGCCTGCACCCACCACAGCAGCTTGTTCTGCGGGTAGCGCTCGCGGGCCTCGTCGAGCAGTGCGCTGACGTCTTCGCCCCGCTCGCGTCGCGCACGCACAAGGTCCGTGAAGGCGAGCACGCCGAGCGGATCGCGCGTGCGACGACGGGCAAGCTCGACGGCGTCGCGTCAGGACGTTGAACGCCTCCTCGTGCTCGCCGAGTCCGTCGAGCACGCGCGCGAGGTGGTGGCGGTTGAACAGGTTGTCCGGTTCGCGCTCGAGCTGCGCGCGCAGGAGTGGGAGGTTGCGCCGGTGCTTGTGGCTCTGGTCACCCTCGTAGCCGAGGTGCTCGAGAAGCAGCTCGCAGTCGCCGATGGGACGTCGATCGAGACGCGAGACAGCCGCGATCGCCGGGGTCACCTTCTCGTGGATCTTCCCGGCGAAGCGGATACGCGGATCGTTGCGCCACAGCCTGTGCTCGCGGTAGGGAGTCGAGTGGCTGTCGGGCGTCAGCAGCAGCCGGAACGCGACCTCGCTGGCACCATGCAGCACGCCCCGCACGCCGTCCCGGTCTGCCCCTGCCAGTCGCTCGTCCGCATCGATATACGAGGATCCACTCTCCCCTGGCGGCCTCGAGACCGACGTTGCGGGCTTCGGCGAAATCGTCGCTCCAGTCGTGATGGATAACGCGGGCGCCGTGGGCGAGCGCGATCTCGACCGTTTCGTCCTGTGAGCCGGTGTCGACGAGCACGATCCTCGTCGACGACGTCTTCGATCGATGCCAGGCAGCCGTCCAGAACGCGCGCCTCGTCTCGCACGATCAGTGCGGCGCTCAGCAGCGATCATTTTGTCGCACACGGTCGCCGCGCTGGAGGCCCGCTGCGCGCTTCAGGCGAGTTCCTGCTGGGCGCGCTGTGCTTCTTTGATGAGTTCGTCCGCGACCGCGGCGGGCAGTTTGCGGCGCAGCTGTTCGACCTTCGCGATGAACTGGCCCGCAGGCCGCGATTGCGGCTGAAGAGTCGCCGCCGGCCGCGAGTATGCCGGCCTGCATCGCGAGCGAGGCGAGCTTGTCGGCGGTGTGGGTGCTAACGGCCGGTGTGAGGCCGTGCTGGCTCTCATATACGGCGAGGAGAATCGCCTCGAGGATGTCCCCACAGCGGGTGGCCGGGATACAGCGCCTGGTTTGGATAGCTCTGGTTCGGAAGGCACTGGTTGGGCTGGCTCTGGGCGGGGGTGGCCGCGAGGCTGGGCCCCTCGGCGATCACGTCCATGCCGAACGACACGATGGCTGGCGCTATCAGCGCTGCGCCTTCCGCCTTCTTCAGAAAGGCGCGGCGCGGAAGCCCCAGCTCCTTGAAACGGTCCGTGCTCATCCTTGCTCCTCCTAACCGCGACGCCGCGATCCACCCCCAACAGCGCGCGTCTCACCGGCGCGCCGGGGAGCCCACCGCAAGTCTACGCGCCCTGAGCGCTGTTGCAGCAATGGTAGCTCGGGTTCCGTTGAGCTACAGCGCTACACGGTTGCGGTGGGCGGGTTCCGGAGTCCGCGCTCGATCCGGTCGCGGGTGGCTGTAGGTCAGCGACGAGGTCTGTCGCCACTCGTCGCGGGCCAGCCGAGTGATGTATTTGTGCATTCTCGTACAAGACTCGTCGTGTCCATGAATACCCGCAATTTGCGGTAGATAGCTAGGTGCGAGGGTTGACAGGAAGAACGTGTCGATGGGAGGGTCGCAAGTAGCCGCCACCAGTCGACAGCAGGGGTTGTAGAGGGCTGATGCGCGGACTCCCGCGCAATAACGGATTAGCTGCTAGCCGGTCTCGAGGGGATCGCCGGTCGGCTCGAGCGTCTATCCGGCTGCCTGTCGGCCGGGTCAGGAGGAGCGGGGAATGTTTAGAGGGACCGCCGTGGTCGATCGTTTCGGCACACGCAGATTGTTGATCCTGTCGGGTGTGATTCTCGGCCTGTTGGCGCCAGCCAGCGCGAGCGCCACGATCACATCGGTCTTCGGGACCGTCACGTGCACGACCCAGAGCGCAGGCGCAAGCGAAGGCCAGCGCTGGTGCGGCAACACCGCGAACACGACCGTACCGACGCTGGGACGGCACCCCGATCGACGTCGCCGTCGCGTTTCCCCCCGCGACGGGCGCCGATAACAACTACCCAGTCGTCGGCGTCTACCACGCCGTGGGGCAGCACCAAGATCCTGCCCGTCGAGCGCCACGGCTCAGCGCTGGCTGAAACTCGGCTACGCCGTCTTCAGCATGAGCGACCGCGGCTGGGGCTCCTCCTGCGGGGGTCCTTCGAAACCGGCCAACACGCTGAAGGCGGCGCCGTGCGAAGCACGGCTACGTCCACCTGATCAGCCGCAAGCTACGAAGTACGCGACGCCCAGTACCTGCTCGGCCTGCTCGCCGATGAAGGCGTCATCAACCCGCAGGAGATCGGCGCCACCGGCGGCAGCTACGGCGGCGGCATGTCGGTGCAGCTCGGCTCGCTGAAGAACCGCGTGCGAGCTGCCGAACGGCGAACTCGTGCCGTGGACGAGCCCGAACGGCAAACCGATGAAAATCGCGGCCACCGCGCCCGGAATACCCGTGGACCGACCTCGCCGCAGTCGCTGCAGCCGAACGGCAGCAGGCTCGACTACGTGACCAACGCGCCCTACTAGCGGCATCCTCGGCAACCACGAATTCGGCATCGAGAAGAGCAACTGGAACGAAAGCCTCTATCTGCGCGGGCGCGGCTCCTCGGCGTACTACGCGCCGACCCCGATCAACGATCCGGAAGCGAACAACACCGAATGGTACAACCTCAGCCAGCACCGGCGGCCCCTACAACGGCCAGCCGCTCGCGGTCCAGCAGGAAGAACAGCTGCCGAACCACGGCGCCTACTACACGAACCTTCGAAGCCGCCCGCGCCGACGCTCATGGAGAACGGCTGGAACGACGACCTGTTCCCCGTCAACCAGACGTCGACTACTACAACAAGGTCCGCGCCGCCTACCCGAACCAGCCGATGAAGCTGTTCGACATGGACCTCGGGCACAACCCGCGATCGGCGAGCACGCCGTCGACCTCCGACGATCGGCCAAGCTGACCGCCGGCGCAGAACGAATGGTTCAAGTACTTCGTCAAGGGTGAAGGCAGCGAACCTGCCAAGGCGCGCACGGTGGCGTGACGGCGATCTCGAGCCACTGCCCCAGCGACGAGCGCAACCGTCGGGGACCGAATACAAAGCCGCCAACTGGGCGGCCTCGCACCCGGCGAAGTTCACTTCGAAGGCGCCGGCCGAACAGACGATCCAGGCACCCGGCATCGGCGCCGAAAACGGCGTTCACGTCCGGGACACGTCTGCACGACGGAAGCCCCCGGTGAAAACGCCTCGGCGGCGACGTACAAGCTCCGCGCCGGCGCCGAGCGAAGGCTTCACGCTCGCCGGCGCCTCGACGGTCGATCGCCGAATTCTCGACGCCGGCCGAAAACGACCAGGTGATCGCGCGGCTGATGGACGTCAACGAGCCGAAGGCGGCAACAGCAGCTGATCGGGCGCGCGATCTACCGGCCGATCAGCCCCGGCGGCGGCTTCACCAAGCAGGTCTTCCAGCTGCACCCGCAGGCTTTGGAATGTCGCAGCCGGGCACGTCGCTCAAGCTGCAGCTGCTGATCGCAGGACTCGACCTACGCGCGCAACTCCTCGACGCGACCGGCAGTCGATTCAGGTCAAGAACCTCGAACTGCGCGTGCCGACGATCGAGAACACCGGGCAGCGACGGCGGGCTTGTCGCAGACGCCGCTGCCCAAGTACCTGCCGCCGGGTTACACGCTGGCGCGCAACGTGACCCCGGCGCCGCCGGCGAGCGCCGCACCTCTCGAGCGGCGCCACCCCGAACAACACCGGCGTGTTCACGCTCGCGTGGGAACCCGCCCAGGCGGCGACCGCACTCACCTACACGCTGCAGCAGAAGAACGCGAGCGGCGGCTGGGAGACGCGTCGCGAGCGGTCTCACGAGCCCCGAATACGCCTTCACCGCCGGCAGCCCCGAGGCAGAAGGACGTGGACGCTACCGGGTCATCGCCAAGCAACGAAAGCCCCGACAGCGAATCGTCTCGGTCCTCGAGCGCAGGTCGATGGTCGATGAGACCGCGCCTAACGCGCCGAGCAGCCACTGCCTCCCGCGAACCGGACTACGCGGGCGGCGGCGGCTGGTACAAGGACAGCGTCGAAGTGTCGTTCAGCTCGAACGGCGATCCGGCTCTCTCAGACGGCAGCCCGGGTAGCGGCGTGAACCCGTTCGCTTCGCTCACGGCCGCGTCCCCAGACGTTCAGACACGAGCGGCTCGCACACGGCGTGCGGGACCGTCGCAGACAACGCCGGCAACGTCTCCGACGCCGGGCAGCCTGACGGTGCAGGTCGACGCGACCCCGCCGAGCCTCGAAATCAAATGCCCGGAAATGGTCGCGATCGGCAGCTCGGCGAGCGCGACCTACACCGCCTCCGACGCCTACTCGGGTCTGGCGAGCGAAGCGAGCGGGACGATCCCGATCAACACATCCACGCAAGGGGAAAAGACGGTCAGCACGACCGCCGTCGACAACGTCGGGCACGAAACGACGAAGTCGTGCACGACGATGGTCGGCGTTTACGTGACCGTCTCGGGCCCGGTGAACGGCAACCTCAACGTACGCTCGGGCGAAGCCGTCGAGCTCACCTCTACGGCCAAAATCAGTGGCTCGGTGAAGGTCAAGCCCGGCGGCGCGCTGGACGTCGAGGGAGCCACGATTGACGGCTCGCTGACCTCGACAGGCGCGGCGCTGGTCCGCGTGTGCGCAGCCACGATCCACGGTCACGCGACCGTAAAGGGCTCGACCGGCTCGGTCGTGATCGGAGAAAGCAGCGGCTGCGGGCCGAGCACGATCTCCGGGAAAGTGCTCGTCGCGGAAAACACAGCGGGCGTCTCGATCGTCGGGAACACGCTCGGCGCTGCGGTCAAGGTCACGGGCAACTCCGGCGGGACGACCGTGACCGCAAACAAAGTGACTGGGAACCTCACGGTCACGGGCAACACCGGCTCGGTCACCGACTCGGGCAACGAAGTGTCGGGAAAATCAAAACTGCAGTGAGTCTGAACCGGCAGCCGTGCGACCACGCCCAGCAGCACACGTGGTCGCACGGTCTTGCCGGAGCGTGACCGGCGCTCCGTCCCCAGACTGTCGCACCTGTCCCTGGCGGCCGGGCATAAGTCGTAGAGGGCGACCGCACGCGCTCGATTCCTGCCAGGTCCTTAGACTCGTCGCGTGCACCAAGCCCGGGCGAGCGCCAACTGAAGGGAGTCGTGATGAGCGATCAGCAGTCTCGGTCCACGCCCGTGGACGCTGCCGCGAGCTCCAACGCGCACCGCGCGCTCACCACGAAGATCAGCCCGCGCTCGGTCGCTGACACGGTCGCCCGTCTCGAGTCGCTCGCAGAAGGGAAGGGCATGAAGGTGTTCGCTGTGATCGACCACAGCGGCGAGGCCAGGGCGGCCGGCCTCGAGCTGCGCGACACGAAAGTCGTCGTGTTCGGAAGCCCGAAGGCGGGGACAGCGGTGATGGCGGCGGCCCCGCTCGCAGCGCTCGACCTGCCGCTCAAGGTTCTCATCTGGTCCGATCAGGGTCAGACGAAGCTCACCTACACCGCGCCAGCAACGCTCGCCGCCCGCTACGGCCTCAGCGAAGAGCTGGCCGCGAGGCTCGCGGGCATCGACGCCCTGACCGACGGCGTCGTCGACGGGTGACCGTCGCCCGCCGCCGAGTGCGCTAGCCGCTCTCGCCCCTGTAATCGGCGATCACGCGGTCGAGCT
Organism: uncultured Solirubrobacteraceae bacterium; assembly: GCA_963810735.1. Classification (GTDB taxonomy): domain Bacteria; phylum Actinomycetota; class Thermoleophilia; order Solirubrobacterales; family Solirubrobacteraceae; genus Palsa-744. Next base: position 267,051 of record CAWEOR010000005.1, on the reverse strand, counting down.
GATCCAGCCGGCGCTCGGCGTCCTCGCGGTCGGTTGACTGCATGTGGAACACGTAGCGATGCACGCCCGCGCGCTCGTAGTCGCGGATCGCCTGGGGTTTCGCCGGCGCCGCGTACAGGCTCACGCCGAGCTCGCGGTCGGCCTCGTCCTGTGCGCGCTGAAGGAAGCCGCGAATCCGCTGCTGCAGCGCGTCGGCGTCGGGCATCGCGTTGGGCATCCACTCATCCCCGTAGGCCAGGACGCGATCACACACGCCGGCGCCGTTGCCGCCGACGATGATGGGCGGGTGTGGCTGCTGCAGCGGCTTCGGTCGAGCCCAGATCGGATCGAAGTCGACGTAGCGGCCGTGGTAGCTGGCCTCCTCCTGGGTCCAGATCGCCTGCATCGCCTCGATCCGCTCGCGCATGATGCCAAAGCGCCTGGATCCGTCGGTGCCGTGGTTGGCCATCTCCTCGAGGTTCCATCCGGCGCCCACACCGAACAGCAGACGACCGCCCGACAGGCGGTCGAGCGAAGCGACCTCCTTCGCGGTCGTGATCGGGTCGCGCTCGATCACCAGGCAGATTCCCGTCGCCACCAGCAGTCGCTCGGTGGCGGCCGCGGCCGCCGTCAACGCGACGAACGGGTCGTACGTGTGCCAGTACTCCCGGGGCAGCTCGCCCCCGGCGGGATAGGGCGTCCGTCGACTGACCGGGATGTGCGTGTGCTCGGGGAGGAACAGGGACTCATAGCCGCGCTGCTCGACCATCGCCGCCAGCTCGCCGGGTGCGACCGAATACTCGGTCGCGAACATCATCACTCCGAAGTCCATGCTCACGCCATACAGCTTGGCGGCGCGCGCGGACGGGGCCCGAGAGGGCCGCTGCGCAAGGCCCTGGCAGAGCCCGGCGCGTGGGAGGCTCAGGCGGAACCCCGCGAGGTGGCCAGCGGCGAAGCCGCCCAGCTGTTCGGGCGGCTCGGATGCATCGGCGATAGCGTTTCCGGCCAGACCGTCACCGTGTACTCGCGCGCGAGTGGAGCGAGCGAATTCACCGAGCTCGGCACGACCAGCACCGGCCCCGCCGGCGTGTACTCGACCGTCGCCTCGAAGCTGACGGCGGACACGAGCTTCTACGCAAGCGCCGACGGCACCCGCAGCCTCGACAAGGAGGTCCGGGTCGCTCCCGTGGTGACGTTCGTCGGGCCCGGCGAAACCGCGGCCCGCGGACCGGAAGGCATGGCGCTGCTCACCGGTCCGCGTCATCGCGTCACTTTCACGGGCGCGGTCCCGCCCGCGAACGCCGGAGCGCTCGTCGTGCTTCAGCGCGAGAACGCCACCAGCAGCGGCTTCACGTGGTTCGAAGAATGGCGCGCGATCCAGCTCGGGAGCGTCGCCGTGGGCGGTACGTACGCGATCACCCACACGTTCGTGCTGCCCGGGGACGCCAATCTTCGGGTGCTCGTGCTCCCGCACGGGCGCTTCGACGAGCACGCCATCTCCAACGCGCTCTCCTACGAGATCTCCCAGCCGGAGAACGCCAGCCTCACGCTCGCCGGCTCCCCAAACCCGATCAGCGACGGAGGGGCCGTGACACTCACCGGCAGGGTGGCCGGCGCCCCGGACGCGCCCGTCACGCTGATGGCCCACACGGATGGAGCTCCGTTCGCGACCGTGGCGAGCATGACGAGCAACGCAGCGGGTGAATACTCGTTTATGCAGTCTCCGCAGACGAGCACCTACTACCAGGTCGACTCGGGGTCGGCGAGATCCAGCGTGCAGTTTGAGGGCGTCAAGTACGCCCTCACCGCAGCGAGCTCCGCGGAAGCGGTCCATTCCGGCGAAGGGGTGACGTTCAGCGGCACCGTCACGCCCATCCACGAGGGTCACATCGTGTACCTCGAGCGCCAGAACGCCGGACCACGCGGGGGCTACCACATCGTGGACACCGGGGCCGTGAGCGCGACCGGGACCTACACGATCACCGACTACCTGTTCGGTGCCGGCAGCGGCGTCTATCGCGTCGCCATCCCCGGCGATTTCGCCAACCAGGCGGCGGTGAGCCGTATGTTCGCGATCACCGTGGGTGCGCCGACGCCGTCGCTGCTGCCGCCGCTGCCGCAGCCGACCTTTCCCTCCGAGGGCCGCACATAGGGTCGACCCGGCGGACACGATCGCGTCTGTCGGGCACGTCGGCGTATATCTGGCGGCGGTTGTCAAGCTCGCGGTGCTGCTCGCCGAAGAAGCTCGACAATGAAGCTCGGCAAAAGCGAATCGGCCGCCGCGGCGCTCGCCGAGGCCCAGCGCCTGCTGACGGCAGGCACGACCGAGGAGTACCTGGCGTTCACCGAGCAGTCCGTGTCGCGCTTTCCGCGCGACCCCGCGCTGCGCCTGGAGTACGCCGCGGCCCTGTGTCATGCGGGGCGCGACGAGGCTCCTGCGGAGGCACTGCGAGCCGTCGGCCTGGACGAGACGGGCGATCCCGCTCGGCTGACCCGCGCCGCGAACCTGCTCGTGCACCTGGGCGAGCTCGAGGCCGCCCGCGCGTGCGCCGAGCGCGCAGCGCTCGCCGGGCCGACCAACGTGGTGATCGTCAATCGACTCGCCGCCACCCGCGGGCTGATCGCGGCCCGTCAGGGCGACTACGAGTCAGCTGAGGCCTTCCTGCGCGCGGCGCACGAGGCGGATCCAACCGACGCATTCGCAGCACGCGACCTTGCGCTCGTCATCGCCCGCGACGGCGCGGACGAGCGTCGCCTGGCGGAGGCGCTGGCGGTGATCGACCGATCTCTGGCGAGAACGCCCGCATCCCAGGGCGAGGGCGACGGGCTCGCGCGCGGCATCCTCAGGCAGGCCAGCGAAAGGATCATGGAAGATCTGGACGAGGTCGCGCGCGACCCGGACCCGCCGGGCGCCACGCGGGCGGACGACGATGGGCTGCTCGGCGACACGCTCGCCCGGGCTCGCGAGCTGCTCGGGCGTGGTGCCTCCGCCGACTACCTCGCCTACACCGAGCGTGCGGCGGCCAGGTTCCCACGGAGTGCGGCCGTGCGCCTAGAGTACGCCACCGCGGTCGGCGCCTTTGACCCCGAGCGGGCTCGTGCCGAGGCGCTGGAGGTGGGAGCGCTCGAGTTCGACCACGAGCTGGAGCGGGCAGCCCTGCTGGTCCGCGCCGCACGCCTGCTCCTCGACCTGGGTGACCCGACGGGTGCGAGCGTCTTGGCTGCCCGGGCGGCTGAGCCCGCCCCCTCGTTCGTGATGATCGTCAACGAGCTCACCGGCCTGCGCGGTGCGATCGCAGCGACCGTGGGCGACGACGCCACAGCCGAGAGCGAACTGCGCGGAGCGCACGCGGCCGACCCGATCCACTGCGTGTTCGCACGTGACCTCGCGGAGTTCCTGCTCGCTCGCGGGAGGCACGAGGAGGCGCTGGCGGTGATCGAACGGACGCTCGCCACCCCTGAACGCCCGGGGATCTTCCAGTCGCGGGCCGGCTCCGTGCTCGAGCGGCTCCGAGAGCAGATCACGAGCCAGGCGACCGCCGGGCGGCAGTGCCGGCCCACGACGAATTAAGCCTGCGCTGAACAACGGGCAAGCCCCGCTTCAGGAAGCCAGGGGAAGCTGTATGCATGCTCATCTTCCTGCTTCCCGCGATCTGGCTCGTCGTCGGCACGCTCGTGCTGACCAGTTGCTCCGTGGCAGCTCGCGCCGACCGTCCCGCTCAGGCGCGTCGGCGAGCTCAGGCTCGGCAACGAGGGCTGACGGGGACTTCCAGCGGCGCGTTCGCCACGGGCGGCGGATCGACCTTGCACCAGGTCAGCTCCCGCGTGCGGGCGTCCGCCACGCCCACGAACGGATAGCTGAGCCCGGCGCTCCGCACCGTGCAGGTGAGCTGGAGCTCGCCTGCGTGCGCGGGGTGGGCGGGCTCCGATACCTCACAACTCACGCTCTGCAGCGGACCCGTGAGCGCGCCGTGGGCGATGCGTTCGCGCACATCCGCGCCGACTGCGTGCTCGAGTGCCACCTGCGCCGGCACCCCCGACGCCAGACCCGAGCTGTGCGGCGCCTCGTCCTCACCGATCGCAATACGTCCCTCGCGGTTGGCTTCCTCGACCGCCTTCGCTTCGGACCCCGACGAGCCGCCCGAGCCGGCGCTCCCGTTGACGCTGCGCACGACGAGCACGATCGCCACGATCACCAGCGCGTAGCCCACGAACGTGATCAGCCAGCGCGTGCGCAGCGGCAGCGAGCGGAACCTGTGCAGCCGGGAGCGCATCGTCCGATCATCCCAGCTCCCCAGCGCCTGCGCGCGCCCCCGCCCTGGCCCGGGAGGGCCCTGCGCCGGCTCCACCTGGTACCACCGTCGAGACGCTCGTAACACCTTGTACCACCGTCGTGACGCTGGTACCGTTCGACGGGCACGAGGGCGACCCGGGGAGAGGGATGGCACGGAGGACCGACGGAGCAGGCTGCTTTCGCCCTGGACGCCACCGTCCTGGCGACGCCCGTTGGGCACGGCGGACTGGGCGTAGGCTGCTTGCGTTGCTCGCGGGCGCGGTGCTCGCGGTGGCCCTGCTGAGCGGTTCGGCCTGGGCGCGCCTGCCCGCCGGAGCGGTACCGGCGGCCAGCGAAGACAAAGCGCCGAAAGTGACGCACAACCCGGCCAACCTGACGGTCGAAGAAGGCCAGAGCGCGACGTTCGAAGCCACCGCATCCGGCGTGCCCGCGCCGACCGTGCAGTGGGAAGTGTCGACCAACGCCGGCGCCACCTTCAGCCCGATCGCGGGAGCCACCTCGGACCAGCTCACGATCGCAAGCGCGAGGACCTCCGAAAGCGGCGACGAGCTCCGTGCGGTGTTCACCAACGTGGCGGGCGAGGCGACCACCAAAGCCGCCACGCTCACCGTGCAGCTCAAGCCGGTGGTGACTCACGAGCCGGCCTCAGTCACCGTCGAAGAAGGCCAGAGCGCGACCTTCGAAGCGACCGCGTCTGCCTCCCCGGCGGCGACCGTGCAGTGGGAATCCTCGAGCGATGGCGGCAGCACGTGGCGCGGGGTCTCACACGCCACCTCCGATCAGTTGATCGTGGCCGATGTGACGAGCGCCGAAAGCGGCGACGAGTTCCGCGCGACGTTCAAGAACGTCGCGGGTCAGACCGCCACCGCAGCGGCCACGCTCACCGTGCAGAAGCAACCGGCGGTGACCAAGCAGCCGCTCAGCGTGACCGTCGAAGAAGGCAGGGAAGCGGCGTTCGAAGCGACCGCGTCGGGGTTCCCGGCGCCGACGGTGCAGTGGGAACTCTCGACCGACGGCGGCAGCACCTTCGCCCCGGTCCCGGGCGCGAGCGCCGACCGGCTCACGATCACCAGCGCGCAGAGCGCCGAAAGCGGCGACGAGTATCGGGCGGTGTTCACCAACGCGGCGGGGTCGGCGACCACCCACACGGTCACCCTGACCGTCCAGGACCCCCCGCTCGTGACCGAGCAGCCGACGAACACGACCGTCGAAGTGGGCCAGAGCGCGACCTTCGAAGCGACCTCGTCGGGCTTCCCGGCGCCGGCTGTCCAGTGGGAACTCTCGACCAACGGCGGCAGCACCTTCACCGCCGTCGCGGGCGCCACCGCGGACCAGCTCATCGTCGCAGAAGCGAAGACCTCTGAAAACGGCGATGAGTACCGCGCGACGTTCTCCAACGCCGCCGGCACCGCTCGTACTGCGTCCGCGACGCTCACCGTCGCCACCCACCACTTCCGTGCGCTCGCCTGGGGTCAGAACTCCTTTGGCCAGCTCGGGGACGAAAGCTTCAGCATGAGCAGCGTCCCGGTGCCCGTCAGCGGCTTGAACTTCGTGACCGCCGTGGCTGCCGGCCGGCGCCACAGCCTGGCGCTCCTGAGCGACTCCACGGTGGTGGCCTGGGGCGACGGCGCGTCGGGTCAGCTCGGCAACGGCGAAGGCCGCAGCAGCGATGTGCCGGTGGCCGTGGAAGGTCTCACCGGCGTCAAGGCGATCGCGGCGGGCGCCAACTTCAGCCTCGCGCTGCTCGACAACGGCACCGTCATGAGCTGGGGCGCGGGTGAAGCCGGCCAGCTCGGCAACGGCGCCAACCAGGAAAGCGACGTGCCCGTGCCCGTCAAAGGCCTGAGCGGCGTCACCGCGATCGCGGCCGGTGGCGAACATGCGCTCGCGCTGCTCGGCGACGGCACGGTGATGGCCTGGGGCGAAGGCGAAAAGGGTCAGCTCGGGAACGGTGCCAGCAGGAACAGCAACGTCCCCGTGGCCGTCAAAGACCTGAGCGATGTCGCGGCGATCGCCGCCGGCCAGGAACACAGCCTGGCGCTGCTGAAAGCGGGCACGGTCATGGCGTGGGGCAGCGACTGGTACGGGCAGCTCGGCGACAAAGCCTTGAGGGAAGCCAACGAAGGGGAAGAAGAACTGAGCAGCCCCGTGCCCGTCGCGGTCGAAGCTCTAAGCGGCGTGAGCGCGATCTCGGCGGGCGCCGACCACAACCTCGCCCTGCTGAGCGCGGGCACGGTCATGGCCTGGGGAGAAGATGAGTCGGGCGAGCTCGGCGACGGCAGCATCGCCGAACGCCAGGAAACGCCGGTGCCGGTAAGCGGGCTCACGCACGTCACGGCGGTCGCCGCGGGCGGTGAACACAGCATGGCCCTGCTGAGCGCCGGCACGGCCATGACCTGGGGAGAAGACAAATTCGGCGAGCTCGGCGACGGCAGCGCCGGCGAACCGAGCGACGTGCCCGTCGCCGTCACCGGCCTCGGCCAGGTATCGGGGATCGCCGCCGGCGGCGACCACGACCTCGCCTACAGCGAACCGCTGCCGAGCGTGACCGCTGTGAACCCCGCCGCGGGCGCGGAGGCGGGCGGCACGAGCGTGACGATCACCGGCACCAACCTCGAAGGGGCCACGGCCGTTCACTTCGGCGCCAACAGCGCCAAAAGCTTCGAAGTCACCTCGCCCAGCTCGATCGTCGCGGTCGCGCCCGCGGGTGCGCTGGGCACGGTGAACGTGACCGTCACCACCGCGGCGGGCACGAGCCCGCCGGTGGTGGCCGACCGCTACAGCTATGTCCCGCCGCCGGTGCTCAGAACGCTCTCGGCGACGAGCGGCCCCGGCGGCGGCGAAACGACGGTGACGATCACCGGCTCGGAATTCGTCGGCGTCACGGCGGTCGACTTCGGCGCGAGCCCCGCGACCAGCTTCCACGTCAACTCGAGCACCTCGATCACCGCGGTCTCGCCGGCGGGCGCGGGCATCGTCAACGTGACCGTCTCGGCGGCGGGCGGCACGAGTGCAACCTCCAAGCACGATCAGTTCAGCTACATACCGGTCGTCGAAGGCGTCGCTCCCAACAGTGGCCCAACCGGCGGGGGCACCAGCGTGACGATCACCGGCGAGGGCTTCGCCGTGGGAGCCGGCGCGACGAGCTTCAAGTTCGGGAAAAAGGCAGCCACGGATGTCGCGTGCAGCTCGAACTCCACGTGCACGGCCACCACACCTGTGAGCAAAGTCGCCGGCGCGGTGGAAGTGACGGCCGCGGTGGGGAAAGCCAAGAGCGCGGCCAACCCGCCGGGCGATCAGTTCACCTACGAATAGGCTCCACCCGGTAGATCGTCCCGGTGGCCCAGTCGCCGACCAGCAGTGAGCGATCGGGCGCGAGCGCGACCGCCAGTGGATTGCGGATGCCCGTGAGGAACGGCACGACGGACCCCTTGTAGCCGGAGCCCGAGCGCTCGAGGGCGACGCGCTGCACCTTCGCCACGTTCCACTCCGGCACGATCGCGGCGGTGGCGACGCCGGCGCCGAGCTGACCGGTGACGATCACAACGCCGCCGACGGCAGCGTGTGGGTCGAGCACCGCGGTTGGCTGCGGCACGCCTGAGCAGACGGCTCCGCCCTGCCCGTAGCAGCCCGGGAAGCGCCAGTCCTCGCCTTCTCGCACGAGCGCCAGCCAGTCGCCCGGCGTGCGCGCGCCGAGGTCGTCGCGCTGGTTCATCGTCACGAACAGCACGCCGGTGCCCGGGAAGAAGGCGAGACCGAACGGCGCCCGGATGCGGCTGGCATAGAGACGCAGACCGCTGCCGTCGGGATGGAAGCTGACGATCGAGCCCGAGAACCTCGATGCCGGTGTGCAGTGGTCACACGTGGCGGTCACACCCATCACGAAGCGTCCATCAGGGGCCATCACGAGGAGGTTGTTCTCGCCGCCGGCGACCGGGCCCGTGAGGATCGTCGTGTGCTCGGCGAAGCGCTTGCCGTTGAAGCCGCCATACGCGTCCACGCGTCCGACCGACGCGACGTACAGCCGGCCCCGATACCAGGCGAGACCCAGCGGATCGTCGAGCCCGGAGACGACCTTGACCGCACGTGCCCCCGGCGTGGGGATCACGTACACGCCGTCGTGGGCGTGGGCTTCCAGGCCGGCGGCCGTGAGCCACAGCCGTCCCTGCGTGTCGAACGCGAACGCCGCCGTGGTCGGCGGTCCGTGTGCGTAGATCGTGGCCCGCAGGCCCGCTGGGCCCTTCAGGCCGGCGCCGATCGGGACGAGCGCGCCGCTCCGCTCGCTGTGGATGCTCGAGCCGCAGCCGACCAGTGTTGCGAGGCAGCTTGCGCCCAGCGTGACCGTCAGCAGACGGCCGCGTGCACCTCGCGCGAGCGCTTGCAGGCGGATCTCAGCTGGGGACCGGCGCCGAGCCGGGTCCGGGCCCGGTGTAGGCCCCCGAGCTCGACCCCGAGCCGCCGCCCATGTTCGGGCAGTGGCCGCCGGGAGGCGTGGATGACTTCGGTGCGGGCGCCGGGGTGGTGGCCTTGGGCGCCGGTGTGACGGGCTTCGGGGTCGTGGGCGCCGCCGCCGCGCCCGATATCCCCGCCGCGGCGCCGCCGCCGGCCAGCGCTCCCGCGACGATCGTGGCTCCGAGCAGCTTGCCTGTGCGCATGGGTGAGCCTCCAAGGGTAGGTGCAGGGATGCTGCTTGCCGATTATCGCGCTCGCGGTAAATACGCGCGCAGGTCGCCCGTAGGAGTTGTATAAGAGCGGGACATGAAGGCAACAGCAGTGATCCCGCGCGCCCTGGCGCTGTCCTGTCTGACGCTGGTCTGCCTGCTGGCACTCAGCTGCTCGCCCGGTGTGGGCGACGCGATCGCCCAGCCCGCGGTGTCGATCGCGGTCAGCGCCAACCACCTCGTCGAATGGGATGGCGAGCCGGTCGTCCTGCGCGGCGCCGACACCTCGGGCACGGAGTACGCGTGCGTCAGCGAGAGGAGCATCTTCGACGGCAGCGAAGAGGCGAGCCCGAGCTCGATCGCGGCGATGCAGTCGTGGGGCTTCAACGCGGCGCGGGTCGAGTTGAACGAGTCCTGCTGGCTGGGTACGCAGGGGGTCAGGCGCGCCTACTCGGGGAGGGCCTACCAGGAAGCCGTTGAGCAGTACGTGCGGGCGTTGAACGCGGCCGGGATGTACGTGATCGTCGACATGCACTTCTCCTCCACCGGCGCCCGCAAGAAGGCCACCGGGCAGGAGCCGATGCCCGACGAGCGCTACGCCCCCGCTTTCTGGAGCTCGGTCGCCGAAGCTTTCAAGGGCGATCCGGCTGTGATCTTCGACCTCTTCAACGAGCCCTATCCCAACCGCAACACCGACTCGCAGGCCGCCTGGAAGTGCGTCCTCGACGGCAGCGCCGGCGGCACGTGCACGGGCTTCCGCTACCAGGCCGCGGGCATGCAACAGCTGCTCGACGCGGTGCGGGCCACGGGCGCGAGCAACGTGGTGATGGTCGGCGGCCCGCAGTACGCGGGCGACCTCGACAGCTGGCAGCAGTACGAGCCCGTCGATCCGCTGCACCAGCTCGCCGCCAGCATCCACGTCTACTGGAAGAACACCAAGAGCCCCGAATTCTCGCCCTGCTTCGCCTCGTCCTGCTGGCAGGAAGTGCTCGCCCCGCTGTCCGCAGAGGTACCCATCGTGGTCGGGGAGTTCGGCGAGCTGGACTGCGGCGACACCCTGTACCCGCCATTCCTGGACTTCGCCGACAGCCACGGCATCTCCTATCTCGCCTGGGCCTGGTTCGTCGGCAACTGCGCCCGCGAGCCGTCGCTCATCAGCAGCTACTCGGGTACGCCCACGGCGTTCGGCATCGGCTACCGCCAGCACCTGGCCGAGCTCGGGCTGGGGTCGCTGGGATGAGCAGCTAGCCGTGCTCGGCCTCGATGGGCTCGCCAGGCACTCGCCCGGACGCCCCGACGCTGCCACCCACAGCCAGCTCTCGGTGTTCGCGGGGCGCATCGCGATGCTCGGCGCCACCGTCCTCGGCCTGCTCCTGCTCGGCGCCGCCGGGCTGGCAATCAGCGAGCACGTCGGCTTCTGGTACGCCTTCCGGTGGGCGCTCGACACGGCCTCCACGGTCGGCGTCTTCCCGCCCGCACGTACGCTCGCGGGGCAGATGATCAATCGTCGCGCTGGTCGTGGTCGGCGTCGGTACGCTCTTCTACGCGCTGGCGACGATCACTGAGTTCTTCGTTGCCGGGCATCTCGGCGACCTGCTCTCCGCCAGGCGCTCGCAGAGGATGATCGACTCGCTCACCGACCACCACATCATCTGCGGCTTCGGGCGCGTCGGGCGCCAGGTGGCACGCGATCTGAACGCCGCGCGGGCCCCCTACGTGGTCGTCGACGCGACCAACGCGAGCCGCCACCTCGCCGAAGGACTCGGCCTGAGCTTCCTCGAGGGAGACGCCACCGAGGACTCCGTGCTGATCCAGGCCGGCATCGCCCGTGCCCGCTCGATCATCGCCTGCGCGGACTCGGACGCCGACAACGTGTTCATCACGCTGACCGCGCGCGAGCTGCGCGCGGACATCTCGATCGTCGCCCGGGCCGCGCTCGAGGACACCGAGAAGAAGCTCAAGCGAGCCGGCGCCGATCGCGTGATCTCGCCCTACAAGGCCAGCGGAACGGAGATGGCGAGGCTCGCGCTGCACCCCCAGTTGAGCGGCGTCGTCGACGTGGACGTCGAATACCGCATGGAGGAGATCTCGGTCGGCGAAGGCTGCGAAGGCGTCGGTCAGACCGTCGGGGACATCCGCGGCGGATCGATGATCGTGGGGCTGAGGCGCGGTGTGGGCTTCCAACCGCAGCCGCCGGCCGAGACCGCGCTGGAGGGCGGCGACGTTATCGTGGCGATGGGAACGCCGAGCGCCCTGGAACGGCTCGAGGGCCTGCTCGGCCCCCGGGGCGTCCCGCGCGAAGCCTGATCTCCGCGAAGGCCGGCCGGTCCGCGGAGGTCCCGAGGGGTGGCCGGCCAACGGAAGTCATCCCCGTGGATGCCTATCGTGCTGAGCTCGTGTCTGCGTCCCCTTCTCCGCCGAGCTGGCTCACGACGAGGCGCGTCCTGCGCTTTCCCTACGACGGGCGCCTGCGCCGGCTCCTGCGCGCGATTCCCGGCCGCCGCTGGGATCCGCTGGAGCGGGCGTGGTGCATCCCGCTCGGTGTCGAGCAGGCCGAGGCGCTCTCCCGCCTGCTGGCCGGCCTGCCCGCGCCCCCCCAGGTGAGCGAGGAGCTCGCGCGCACGATCGCGCGCCGGCGCGCGCGGCGGCGCCGCCGGAGGTCCTGGTGGATCTCTCTCGCCCCGACGAGAGCTGGTGGCTGAGCTTCGCCACCGACACTGCCGCCGCGCCCGTGGCGGCGCTGCTGGAGCATCCCGGCGCATACAGCCTGCCGGCCATCGGCCGCGCGTTCGTACCGCTCGACGAGCGCTCGCTCGCGCTCATGCGGGCGCTGGAGCAGAGCGCGGGCGGCGTACAGCGTCAGCGAGGCCGCGCGCCGAGCGCTCGACGATCTCGACTCCGGCGGGCCCCCGTCGGCTGCGCGCGGCGCGCCAGGGCGGGGGCGGGCGGCGCGCAGACGAGCAGGCGCCATCCCGCTTACGACGTCGAGTTCCGCCGCGACCGCCGCGGCGAGCACTGGATCCTGATCTCGCCGCGCGCGCCGCCCTCGCCCGCGTGCTCGCCGAGGCGAGCGGACCTGCGCGCGCCGAGGGCCCGGCGGGGACGCTCGGTCTCGCGGCGTCGAGCACGATGCCGAGCGGCTGGCGGAGCTGCTCGAGCACTCGAGGACGCGAGCGTCGACCCGCGTGTACGCGCATGGCTGGCGCGCGCGCGCACCTGGCGCGGCAACGTCGAGGTCGCCGGGCCGAGCGAGTCCCCCGTGTTCGTGCTGCTCGGCGAGGAGCGGCGCCTGCCCCGTGAGCTGCGCGGGCGGGCGACGAGCGCCCCGGACGGCGCGACGCATCGCGCTGACGCTCGACTCCTGGCAGCTGTGCGCGAGCTCGACGCCTGGGTCAGTCCCGCGGCGCGACGCTGTATCGCCGCGCTCGAACAGGGACGCCCGCCCCTCCGGCGGTCCTGGAGCGCTCGCGGCACATGCCGACCCCACGTTCGTGCTCGCTGCGGGTCACGAGCCCGCGCGGCTGCAGGAGTTCGCGCGCGCTGCGGGGCGTCGCGCGCCCGCGGCGCGAGGCCGCGCGGCCGCCGAGCATGCACGGCTGCCCGGCGATTCGCGCCGACCCGTTCTGTGTGCCCGAGCTCGACGCATTCCTCGCCGACGGCGAGGTGTGGGTGGAGCCCGAGGCGCTCGCGCTGTTGCAGGAGATCCGCGAGGAGCACGCTCACGGCGCGGGGCTGGTGGCGCTATCGAGCGCCACCGATGCATCGTTGCGTGTCGTCGGGCTGGGAGGCGAGCTCAAGCCCTTCCAGCGCGCGGGCGTCAGCTACCTGCTCGCTCGGCAGGCGCGCCTTCCTCGCCGACGAGCAGGGCCTCGGCAAGACGATCGAGGCGCTCGCCGCCCTCGAGGCGGCCGGCGCCTACCCGGCCGTGGTCGTGTCTGCCCCGCGAGCCTCAAGCTCAACTGGTTGCGCGAGCTCCAGCGCTGGCTGCCCACGCGCAGCGTGAGCGCTCTCGGCGGCGCAACCGCGCGGCCGCCGACGCGACGGCCGCGGACGTCACCGTGCTCAACTACGACATCGTGGCCGCGCGCCTGGAGGAGCTCTGCGCGCTCTCAGCCGCAGGCGCTCGTGCTCGACGAGTCCCACTACTGCAAGAACGCTGCCGCCAAGCGCACCCAGGCGGTCGAGCGGCTCGCGGCCACGGTTCCGCGCGATGGCCTCGTGCTCGCGCTGAGCGGCACGCCCGTCACGAACAGGCCGGCCGAGCTGATCTCCCAGCTGCGCATCCTCGGCCGCCTCGAGGAGTTCGGCTCGGGCGCGCGCTTCGGCCAGCGCTTTCGCGGGCCCGACGCGCACCTGCGCCTGCACTGGCATCTGCGCGCGCGCGGCTTCGTACGCCGCCTGAAGGCCGACGTGCTTCCCCAGCTCCCCGCCAAGACGCGAGCGATGGTGCCCGTGGAGCTCGACAACGAGGCCGAGTACCGGCTTGCCGAGCGAGACCTCGTGGCGTGGCTTCGCAGCCAGCCACTCGACCTGCGGGAGCTCGACGCCAAGGTCGCGGCCGCGCTGCGCGCCGAGCGCCTCGTACGCTGCAACGCGCTCAAGCTGCTCGCCGCGCGCGGCAAGCTCCACGCCAGCGCTCGCCTGGATACACGACTTCTGCTCAGCAGGAGAGCGCCTGGTCGTGTTCGCCGCGCACCGCGAGATCCAGCGAGCGGTGCTCGAGCGCTTCCCTGACGCCCTGCACATCCTCGGCGATGACACGCCCCTCGCGCGCGACGCGGCCCTGCAGCGCCTTTCAGTCGCCCGACGCCGGCGCCGCCAACCAGCTGATCGTGTGCTCGATCGACGTCGCCGGCCATGGGCTGACGCTCACGCGCTCCTCGAACGTCGCCTTCCTCGAGCTGGCGTGGACGCCCGCAAAGCACGATCAGGCCGAGGACCGCTGTCACCGCATCGGCCAGCAGGACGCGGTGAACGCCTACTACCTGCTGGCGGCGGACACGATCGACGAGACGATCTCGGCGCTGTTGGAGCGCAAGCGCGCGATCATCGGAGCGGTCACCGATGGTCGCGAGGACGACGAGGAGGGCGTGCTCGACGCGCTCGTTCGTGAGCTGCGGGGCACTCCCTACCGCCACCTGCGGGCGGTAGCGTGAGCTCATCGCGAGCGGGGCCTCCGGCGGGCCCTCAGGGCCAGAGCACAGCGTGTCCATGATCTCCCCCCAGTGTTCCACCGCGCGCGATTCGCCTTCCCTGAGTGCCTCTTCGAGCGGGCCGGCACGGCCCGCGAGCGCCTTGGCCGAGCCGCTCTCGTAGCGCGCGAGCTGGGGCGGGAGGAAGCCGAGTGCGACCCACGCGGGCATGAACTTCTCGACGAATGCGATGGAGCTAGCGGGCAGCGTGTGGAAGCCGCTCGCCGCCCACGCTTTGACTTCGGCGCAGAGATTGGGTGCCGGCAGGCTCAGCACGGTCTTCAGGTTGTTCACGTATTCGTGTACGGCGCGGTCAGCGAAGCGTTGCTCCAGCGCGAGGCCGGAGGCCGTGGTGACGAAGGTCCTGATCGCGGACAGGTCCGGCTGCGCCGCCGGGACCACCATCGTGCCGATCACCTCGTTGCTCATCTGCGTCGATTCGGCTCCTGCGGTGAGCCGGCGCCGGCTCCCGGACATTCGCCGCTTCACCCTCGCCAGCACTTCCAGGGGCCCGGCTTCCGAGGTCGCGTCAGATGCGAGCGGGCGACGCGCACGAGCGCGTAGTTGGCCTGCACGTAGGTCTGCGTGGCCGCGGCGTCCGAGCTCGCGCGCGCCGGCGTGGCGCCCGACAGCCGCCACGCCGAGCAGCGACAAGCAGGGCGAAAGGCATGCGTTTCGCCATTGTTCAGAGCCTACGACATGCGCGCCGCGCCGGCGCCACGAAGAAGTTGGTAAGGATGCCCACGCGGCGCGCATCCCGTCGTTGGCTCGTGGGTTCCCGGATATTGTCGAGGCTTCGATGCACGCATGAGACGCAACGGATACATCGTCCTGCTGGTCGCGGCGCTCGCGTGGGCGGTGCCCGCGATCGTGCGCAACTCCCCGACGCTCGGCGTCTCCGGCACGAGCGCGAGCGCCGAGGTCACCTCGAGCAAGAGCTCGCCCACCTGCCTACCCGCGTCGCTCGAACACAGCGCGAGCCTGACGGGCACCGACGTCGACGTCTCGCCGGCGCCGGGAAGCGCCACCGCCGATCCGCACACGCAGATCAGCTTCCTCGGCACGAGCGCGGCGAACGTCAGTGACGTCTCGGCGACCGGCTCGCGGTCGGGCGATCCACCGCGGACATCTCCAGGGCTACCACCAGGGCGACGGCGCCAGCTTCCTCCCCGACGAGCCGTTCCAGGCGGGCGAGCGCGTCGACGTGCGCGCGGTGATCCGCGCCGGCCAGGGCGCCGCCAGGTCGCGTTCAGCTTCCACGTCGACAGCCCGTACCCGACGGCGTCGGTGCCGGAGTTCCCGAACCCGTCGGCCGCCCCCGCCGACTACCAGAGCTTCGCGACGCTGCCCGGCCTGCAGGCCCCGATCCTCAGCGTGACCGTACCCGATCGCGACCCCGGCGGCCGGCGACATCCTCACCACCAACGGGCCCGGTCCAGGCCAGTACGGGCCGCTGATCTACACGCCCCGAGGGTCAGCTCGTGTGGTTCGAACGCTCCCTGGAGGCGAGACGGCCGAGGACCTCAGCGAGCAGACCTACGAAGGCCAGCGCGACCTCACGTGGTGGAAGGGCCGGGTGCTCTCGCTCGGCTTTGGCCAGGGCGAAGACATCGTCATGAACTCCAGCTACCAGACCGTCGCCAGGGTCGCGCGCCGGCAACGGGCTGCAGGCGGATCTGCACGACTTCCAGATCGCCCCCCGCGACATCGCCTACGTCACCGCCTACAACCCGATCCGCTGCGATCTCTCCGCGGCAGGGGGAGCGCGCGACGGCACCATCATCGACACGGCCGTCCAGGAGATCGACATGAAGACCGGCCTCGTACGCTGGGAATGGCACAGCCTCGACCACGTCGGCGTCGCCGAGTCCGAGACCTCGGCACCGAAGGGCACGCCGTGGGACTGGTTCCACGTCAACTCGATCGACCCCGAGCCCGACGGCGACATCTTCTGATCTCCGCGCGCAGCACCTGGGCGGCCTATCAGCTCGAACCGGCCACAGCGGCAGGATCCTCTGGCGCCTGGGCGGCACCAAGAGCTCGTTCAAGATGGGACCGGGCACGACCACGGCCTGGCAGCACGACGGCCGCATCCTCGCGGACGGAGAGGTGACGCTGTTCGACGACGGCGCCAACCCGCCCGTGCACCAGCAGTCGCGTGCGATGCGCATCGCGCTCGACTTCACGACCACGAAGCCCACCTGACCGGCCTACACCCACCCCAACCTGCCGCTGCTGGCCGCCAGCCAGGGCAACATGCAGACGCTTGCGAACGGCACGCTGGTCGGACTACGGCGGGGTGCCGGAGATCAGCGAGTACGCGCCGGCGGCTCGCTGCTGTTCGACGCCCACCTGCCGTTCGACATGTCCTTCTACCGGGCCTTCCGCTTCCCCTGGAGCGGGCGGCCGCTGACCCCGCCGGCGCTGCTCGCGAGCCTCAACAACACGGGCGAAGAGACGATCGTGCACGTGAGCTGGAACGGCGCGACCGAAGTCGCCGCCTGGCGCGTGCTCGCGGGCAAGGGCCCCGCGTCGCTGCAGGCGCAGGCGACGATCGCCTCGAGCGGATTCGAAAGCTCGACGATCCTGCCCAGCCGCTACGCCTACGTGGCCGTGCAGGCGCTGAGCTCCGCGCGGCGCGTGCTCGGAGCGTCCAAGCCCGCGCGCGTGCTCGCCTATGCCGCGTCGCTGGCGACCCGAGGAACCGGATGCCCGCCAGGCCGCTCGGCTCGCCGGTCCGCGGTCCTAGTAAGCCGGAGCTTTCGAGGGCTGCTTATGTGGGCCCGTCGTCGTCGGGCTCGTGGTGCTGCCCCTCGTCGTTTTGCTCGAGGTGCTCGTCGTTTTGCCGCCGCAGCCCGCCATCGCCACGGTGGCCGTCACGGCGGCCAGCGGCGTTAGCATGGCGGTCAGTAGCGTACGTTTCCTCACGGGCTGGACTCCTGTGCTCGCTCTCGACGGCTTCGGCCCCGCACACTACCAGGCGTTCATCGGCGCCAATCGCGCCTGCGCCGCGGTGTCCACCGGGAGCTCGAAGAGGACGAAGGACGATGAAAACGCACGACGAAACGGCATCGAAGTGCGCGCCGGCGCGGACATGAGCGCCAAACCCGGCGGTCGTCGAGTTCGAGCCCCACGCCCCCGCGAGCCGCGCTCGCACTCGGGCTGGCTGCTGGCCGTCTGCTGCGTGGCCCAGTTCATGGTCATCCTCGACCTCAGCATCGTCAACGTGGCGCTGCCCTCGATCCAGCTGAGCCTCGGCTTCACCGCGCCCGAACTGCAGTGGGTCGTCGACGCCTACGCGATCACCTTCGCGGGCTTCCTGATGCTCGGCGGCCGCGCCGCCGATCACTTCGGGCAGCGGCGCGTGTTCATCCTCGCGTTGCGCCTGTTCGCGCTCGCCTCGCTCGCCGGCGGCGTGGCGCCCGACCGCGTGACGCTGATCGCCGCGCGCGCGGCGCAGGGCTTCGGCGGGCGCGCTGATGGCGGCGTGCTCGCTGGCGATCATCATCGCCTCGTTCGCCCCGGGGCCACAGCTCAATCGCGCGATCGGCGCATGGGCGGCGATGAACGGCCTCGGCGGCGCCGCCGGAGTCCTGCTCGGCGGCATCATCACCGAAGCGCTCAGCTGGCGCTGGGTGCTGCTGATCAACCCCCCGATCGCGCTCGCCGCCGCCGTCGTCGCCTACGCCGTCGTGCGCGAGCGGCGCCGGCCGCGCGCGGGCAGAGCTTCGACGTCGCGGGCGCGATCACGCTGACGGTCGGGCAGATGGTGCTCGTGTTCGGCGTCGTGGAAGCCGGCCTGGCCGGCTGGGACACCTCGCCGCGCTCGGGCCGATCGCCGCTCGGCATCGTCCTGCTGGGTGTGTTCGGCGTGATCGAGGCGCGCTTCGCCTCGGCGCCGCTGATCCCCTTCAAGGAGCTGACCAAGCCGCTTGCGGGTCGCCAACAACATCGTGCTGCTGTTCAGCGCCTCGCTGTTCCCCCTGTGGTTCGTGAGCTCGCTGTACCTGCAGCAGGTGCTCGGCCTCTCGCCGTTCCACACCGGGCTGATCTTCCTGCCGATGACGCTGATGATCATGATCGTCGCCTCCCGCGCGGGCAGGCTCGTGAGCAGCTTCGGCGTGCGCGCCGTGCTCGGCGGCGGGCTGGTCATGCTGACGGCGGCTTGCTCCTGCTCGCGCGCATCGGCGCGAGCGGCAGCCCGATCGTGTACGTGATGCTCCCCGGGCTGCTCGTCGGCGGCGGGGATCGCGATGTCGATCGTGCCCTCGACGATCGCCGCCACCCAGGGCGCCAAGGAGGGCCAGGCGGGGCTCGCCTCGGGTCTCGTCAACACCTCCCGCCAGGTCGGCGGCGGGCTTGGGCTCGCGGTGCTCGTCACGCTCGCGACGCAGCACACCACCCACCTGATCGGCACGGGCGAGCAGGTGCCGCAGGCGCTCACGCATGGCTTTGCCCTCGCCTACCTGATCGGTGCCGGCCTGGCCGGCGCCGCGGCGCTCGTGACGTTCACCGCGCTCCGACAGCCCGCGCATCGCCGCGCGAGGCGCGGTCCGAGGGCTGGCACTGGCGATCGGCGCCGCGCTCGCTGTGCTTCGTCGCGATCACGACCGCGTTCGCGGGCTCTCACGCGCGCGCCGATCGGCGCCTACACCACCGCTGGCGCCTACAGCTTCGTCTCGGCGCCCTCGCTGCACCCGCCAAGCTCCTCGCCAAGCATGTCGCGGCACGCCGGGGAGCTCGCGCCGGGCTACATCTTCACCGCGAACTTCTACGACCTCAACTAACCGCCGATGGTCGGCCAGAGCGGGCCGCTGATCCTCGACCACACGCTGCAGCCGGTGTGGTTCCAGCCGGTGCCCGAACGCATGGTGGCCGCCAACCTCAGCCTGCAGACCTTCGAGGGCAAGCCCGCGCTCGCGTGGTGGCAGGGCGTCGTCACCAACACCGGCGACACTGAAAGCGGCGAAGACGTCGTCGTCAACCAGCACTATCAGACAGTCGCCGGCTGAAAGGCGACCGACGGCTGGATGCTCACGCTGCACGCGCTTCGCGATCGAGGGCGACGACGCCTGGGTGACCGCCAACAAGAACATCCCCGCGACCTCTCCCCCTACGGCGGCGCCTACAACGGCGCGCTGATCGACTCGGCCGTGCAGGAGTACGACCTCAGACCGGCAGGCTGCTCCGCACCTGGGACGCGCTCGAACACATCCCGCTGAGGACTCCCACGCCTCGGTGCCCACGAACGGCTTCCCGTGGGACGCCTACCACGTCAACTCGATCGAAGTGCTCGGCGACGGCACGTTCCTCGTGTCGATGCGCAACACCTGGGCCGCCTACCTCGTGAACGCGGCCACCGGCAACGATCGAGTGGACGCTCGGCGGCAGGCACTCGAGCTTCGCGTTCGGCAAGGGCGCGGACTTCCAGTGGCAGCACGACGTGGCGCTGGGGCCGGGCTCGACGGTCACGATGTTCGACGATCACTGCTGCCAGCTAACGGGCGGCGGCACCTCCGTGCCCGCCACCGGGCCGTCGCGGGGGCTCGTGCTGAAGCTCGATCTCGCTGCCCATACGGCAGACGCTCGCGGCCCAGTACATCCGCGGCGGCGGCAGCTTCGAATCCGAATTACATGGGCGACACCGAGCCGCTGCCGAACGGCAACGTGTTCGTCGGCTGGGGCACGGAACCGTACCTCTCGGAGTACAGCAGCTCGGGCAAGCTGCTGCTCGAGGGCGAATTCCCGCGCCCGGACCTCAGCTACCGGGCGACGCTGGAGCAATGGGTCGGCCTGCCGCTGACCCTGCCCGCGGCCGCCGCGCGCCGGACGAACGCCGGCAAGACGACCGTGTACGCGAGCTGGAACGGCGCCACCGCGGTCGTCTCCTGGCGGGTGCTCGCCGGATCGGGCGCCGGTTCCGCTGGCGTCGTGCGCAGCGCCGCCAGGTCCGGGTTCGAGACGGCGATCGCGCGTGCAGCGGGGGCTACGCTAGCTACCAGGTCGCAGGCGCTCGACGCGAGCGGCCGGGTGATCGGCTCCTCCCGGCTATTCTCGCCAACTGCTCGATGACGATCCGCGCCGACCGTCTGCCTGGTCGCGCTGGCGATGTGCGTCGGCCTGTCGCTCCTGCGGGTCGACCTCCTCGGCGACCACCGCCCGCCCGAACACACGAGCGCCGATGCCGCGGCCGCGGCCGCCAACCCCGGTGGCCGTCTCGCCCGAGCCGGGCACGCCGGACGCCTCCCCGAGCACCCAGATCAGCTTCCTCGGGGTGGGCGGGAACGCCGATCCCCGCGTCGCGCCGTGCACGTCGTCGGCTCGCAGCAGCGGCGTGCACGCGGGCGTCCTGCGCGCCTACTCGACGGGCACCGGCGAGAGCTTCCTGCCGAGCGCATCCGTTCGTTCGCCGGGGAGCGCGTGACGGTGACGGCCACGGTGGAAGTGGGTGGCGCCACGCAGGCGGCGAGCACCAGCTTCATGATCGCCCATCAGGCCCCGTCAGCCAGAAGGAGTTCCCGATCAATCCGGGCGACCCGCACGCGGTGCAGCACTACGACACGGCGCCCTCATTGACGCCCTCGACGGTCGAGATCACCACTCCCGCGAGGCCCGGCGCGGCGTCCGGCGACCTGTTCCTCGCCCCCTATCAGGGGGTGGGCACGCCCGGGCCGATGATCGCCGAACAGGACGGCGCGCTCGTGTGGTTCCATCCGCTGCCGTCCGGCGAGGCGGCCACGAACTTCCACGTGCAGCAGTACGAAGGCAAGCCCGTGCTCGACCTGGTGGCAGGGGCGCATCCTCGAGGTCGGCTTCGGCCAGGGCGAAGACGTGATCTACAACAGCGCCTACCAGCAGGTGGCGAGCATCCACGCGGGCAACGGCTACCACGCCGACCTGCACGAAGTCAGGCTCACCCCGGAAGGCACCGCGTGGATCGACGTGTTCGACCCCATCTACATGAACCTCTCCCCGTACGGCGGGCTGGCGCACGGCGTGATCAGCGACTCCGTGATCGAGGAGATCGACATCAAGACCGGCCTCGTGATGTGGGAGTGGCACGCGCTCGGACACATCCCGATCGAGCGAATCGCACAAACCGGTCTCCAAGACGAGCACGCCGTGGGACTACGTGCACATCAACTCAGCCGATCCTGGGAGCGACGGCGACCTGCTGCTGTCCTCGCGCAACACCTGGACGCTGTACGACGTCGACCTGCGCAGCGGCGCCGTGCGCTGGCGCCTGGGCGGCGATGCACAGCAGCTTCAAGCTCGGCCCCGGCACCCACACCTACTGGCAGCACGACGCTGAATGGCAGCCCGGCGGGCTGATCTCGGTGTTCGACAACGGCTCGGACCCGCCGAAGGAGAAGCAGTCGCGCGGGCTGCTGCTCGACCCGAACGTCCCGGCGCACACGGTCACGCTGGTCAAGCAGTTCACCAACCCGACCAAGACGCTGCTCGCCGCCAGCCAGGGCAACGTGCTGAGCCTGCCCGGACGGCAACTGGCTGATGGGCTACGGCGGGCTGCCCAACTTCACCGAGTACAACGCCGCCGGCCAGGTCCTGCTCGACGGCACGCTCGGCAAGAGCGTGCAGGACTTCAGGACCTACCTGTCCCCGTGGAGCGGGCAGCCCGACGAGCTCGCCCTCGGTCGTCGCGACGCCGGGCTCGGGCGGCACGATCGCGGTGTCGGTGAGCTGGAACGGCGCCACCGAAGTCGCCTCCTGGCGGTGCTCGCGGGTCCCTCGCCGAGCTCGCTGGCGCCTGCGGCGACGCGCCGCGAAGACGGGCTTCCAGACGACGATCGCGGTGCCCGCCGCCGGGCCCTACGTGGCGGTCCAGGCGCTGACTCGGCGGGCGCCGTGATCGGCACCTCGGCGACGGTCAAGGATTGAGTGTGCGGCGGCGTCCGCGCCCGGTGCTGCTCGCGGCGGCGCGACGCGCGTGCTGGCGGCGATCGCGGTCGCCTCGCGGGCGTCGTCGCGCGCTCGTCGCGCGGCGCGCGCGGTCGGCCGCCGGCGGCCACCGCGCGTGTCGCCGAGCTGCGTGCCCCGCGCACCTGAACGTGTCCGCGGCGCTGGCCGGACGAACACGTGACGGTCTCGCCCGGCGCCGGACACGCCGGACGCCTCGGCGCAGACCCAGATCAGCATGCTCGGCGTGCCCGCCGGCGAGCTCGCGGACGTCACGGTCAGCGGGCTCGCGCACGGGCGCGCACCCCGGGCGCCTGGAGCGCCTACTCGCAGGGCGACGGCGCGAGCTTCGTGCCCGCCCGGCCATTCGACGACGGCGAGCTCGTGACCGTGCGCGCGCAGCTGCGCGAAGGCGGCCGCACGATCCCGTTCGCGTGGAGCTTCACGGTGGCCGTGCGCGATGACCGCGGCTCGGCAAGCGCGGCCGTGGCACGGCAGACGAAGAACCCGCGCCGCGCGCACCGCCGCCCAAGGAATACCAGAGCTTCCACTCGCGCCCGGACCTGCGCCCGCCCGACGTCACCGTCTCCAGCGAACGCGCCGCACGGCGACGCGGCGACCTGCTTCATCGCCCCCTACTCCGGCATCGGCCAGTACGGGCCGATGATCCTCGACGAACACGGCGGCGCTGCTCTGGTTCAAGGCGCTCTCGCCCGCGGGCACGCGCGCGGCCGACCTGCGCGTGCAGCAATACGAAGGCAAGCCCGTGCTCACCTGGTGGCAGGACCCGCTCGTCGCGGGCGCCAGCCACACGCGCCGGTGAGGTGATCGCAACAGCGCCTACCAGACGATCGCGGTGGTGCGCGCCGGCAACGGCTACCAGCCCGACCTGCACGAATTCCAGATCACGCCGCAGGGCACCGCGCTGATCACCGTCTACGACGCGATCGACTGCGACCTTCGACGCGTCGGCGGCCCGCGCGACGGCGCGGTGGCGGACACGCTCGTGCAGGAGATCGACCTGAGGACGGGCCTGGTGATGTACGAGTGGCACAGCCTCGACCACGTGCCGCTGCCGGACTCCTACTCCTCGCCGGCCGGCGCCAGCGCGCCGAACCGTTCGACTACTTCCACATCAACTCCATCGACGTCGAGCAGGACGGCGACCTGCTGGTCGACTCGCGCAACACCTGGGCGGCCTACGACGTCGATCCGAAGACCGGCCAGGTGCGCTGGCAGCTCGGCGGCAAGCGCTGAGCTTCAAGCTCGGGCCCGGCGCCGCGACGGCGTGGCAGCACGACGCCGTCCAGCACCCCGACGGCGCGATCACGTTCTTCGACAACGGCGCCTCCCCCCAGGTGCACCCGCAGTCGCGCGCGATCGAAGTGCGTGCTCGACATGCAGCACATGACCGCCACGCTGGTGCGCAGCTACGAACACACGCAACCCGCTCGTGGCCGGCAGCCAGGGCAACGTGCAGGACGCTGCCGACGGCGACTGGATGGTCGGCTGGGGCCAGGCCGGCTACCTGTCGGAGATCGAGCCGCGCGGGCAGGTGCTGTTCAACGCCCACCTGCCGCCCGACTGGGAGTCCTACCGGACGTTCGTGGCGCCCTGGAGCGGGCACCCGACGCAGCCGCCGGCGCTCGGGCCGCGCCGGCGCCGGCGCGCCAGGGTCGCGACCGTCGTACGCGAGCTGGAACGGCGCCACCGAAGTCGCCTCCTGGCGGGTGCTCGCGGGCGCCTCGCCGCGCACGCCTCGCGCCCGTCGCGAGCGCCGCCAGGAGCGGCTTCGAGACGGCGATCCCGGTGCCCGGCGCCGCGCCCGGCGGCTACGTGCGCGGTGCAGGCGCTCGACGCGGCGGGCGCGGTCATCGGCGCCTCGGCGACGGTGGCCGTCGATCTGCCCGCAGCGGCAGCGACGGTCGCGCCCTGACGGCAGCCGCTGCTCGCGCGGCCGAGCACGGGTCGGCGAGCCCTTCTTCGCGTTCGCGTTCGGCGTGGCGTTTGCGCCGCGGCGCGGCGGCCGTGGCGGCGTGCCGGGCCGTTGAGAAGTAGTCGGCGAAGCCGCGCGCGTGCGCGCTCAGCAGACGGCGGGGCAGCGGCTCGCGCAGCTCCTCGAGAAGGCGCGCTTGTATTCGCGCGCGCAGCGCGTCCTCCAGCGGGCTGTGCGCCGGCGCCGTTGTGGAGCTCCATGCGCCCGCTCTGGCTGGC
The DNA here is from genome assembly GCA_963810735.1 of uncultured Solirubrobacteraceae bacterium. Taxonomy (GTDB): domain Bacteria; phylum Actinomycetota; class Thermoleophilia; order Solirubrobacterales; family Solirubrobacteraceae; genus Palsa-744. The sequence continues at coordinate 242,794 of CAWEOR010000005.1, read as the reverse complement.
TGTAGTCGTAGAGCTCCGCTTCCTCGCCGGGGAGCAGCGGCTTGATCCCTTCCTCGCCCCAGTCGGAGTAGGTGGCGTACTTCGCTTCGGGCGTGCGCACGCGCGACGATGTGCAGCGGCGCGTCGGCCGCGTACGGCTCGATCGCGAACTCGGTGACGGTCTCGTCGGTCGCGTGCAGCACGTACGGGCGCCCGGGCGCCGCCGGGTTCGGCGAGGATGCTCGCCAGGTCGAGCGCGCCCGGCGATGTGGGAGTAGTGCGGCTCGCTGCGCCAGTCGTCCGAGCCGGTGGCGATCGTCAGCAGCAGCGGCGCCACGTCGACGCTCGAGGTGAGCTGCGTGCGGACCTGTTCGGTTTCGCTGGTCAGCACGCCGCGGGGGTCCTTGACGATCAGCGGCACGCGGATGCCCTCCTCGTAGGCGCTCGCGCCCTTGCCGCGCAGGCCGTGCGAGCCGCCGTACTCGCCGTGGTCGGAGGTGAACACGATCACCGTGTTCGCGGCCACCTCCGGGCGGCTTTCCAGCGTGCGGAGCACGTGGCCGACATGGCGGTCGACCTCGAGCTGGAGCTTCATGTAGAGGTCGAGGAATTCGAGCCACGTTCGCTCGCCTTCGGGCCGCTGAAGGGCACCGGGCCGAACGACGCGGCCTCGGTTTCCTGGAAGGAGCGCTGCAGGCGCGGCTTGTGGCGCTCGCATCAGCAGTTCCGGCGTCTCGAAGTTGGGCGGCAGGCGCGCCACCATGCGGCGGCGCGCTGGCCTCGGCGGGGACGCGGTCGCTCCACTTGTACCACCAGGCGATGTCGTGCGGGTTGACGAACGAGACGGTCGTGCACCACGGCTCCGCGCCGCCCTCCTCGCGCGAACCACTCGTCGAATTTGGCGGCGATCTCGCGGATCCACACGCCAGCCCTGGCCGGGGGCGCCGTCGGGCGAGGGGTACACACCGCCGGCGAAGCCGTAGCGCTCGAGTCGCCCGTTCGCCGCTGAGCGCGTTCCAGTGGTTGTCGCCATGGGTGAGGTGCCACTTGCCCAGCCAGCGCGTGCCGTAGCCGTGTTCGCGCAGCATCGTTCCCCACGTGGGAAAGCCCGGATCCAGCGTGCTGCCGCCGGTGATCATGCAGCCCGTCTGGTGCGTGTACAGGCCGGTGAGCAGCGTCGAGCGCGCGGGGCGTGCAGTCGTTCGAGGCGGTGTAGTGGCTGGCGAAGGACACCGCGCCCTGGCGCAGGCGCCGCAGGTTGGGCGGCAGGCCGAGGCCGCCCGGATCGGGCGAGAACCACTGCGGGGAGCGCAGCTGGTCGACCACGATCACAAGGATGTTCGGGCGCCGGCTGGCGGCCGGGGTGCTGGGCTGAGGAGGGCTGCCCGGGCGCTCGGGCTGGCCCTGTGCGCCGCCTGGGGAGCTCGGGCGTCGCCGTCGTGTCTGGGCCGCCGCTGCGATCGCTGCGCCGGCCCCGGTCAGCAGCCCACCGGCGATCAGGCCCGCGCTTCAGCACGGTCCGTCTGTTCGACTCTCTTATCCTGCCGCGGGGTCGATGTTCTCCATGCGCGCTGTCATCCTAGGGGCGTGCGCAACCCTGGGGCTGATGCTCGCTGGGGGCGCGTGTCGCGGCGGCGCAGAGCGATCCGATGTGCGCCCCGGCCACACTCGACAACTCGGCGCTTCAGGACGGGACCGTGACGGTCTCGCCGCTGGCGGGCAGTCGCGACGCCTCGCCGCAGACCCAGATCAGCTTCCTCGGCGTCCCCGCGGGCGACCTTGGCCAGATCAGCGTGCGTCGGCTCGCAGCACGGGCGCGCACAGCGGGCGTCTGGTCGCCTACTCGCAGGGCGACGGAGCCAGCTTCGTGCCCTCGCGGCCCTTCGCCGAAGGCGAGCGCGTGACCGTCCACGCGCGGGTGCGGATCGGCGGTCGCGAGCAGCCGCTGCTCGACGCGTTCGCGATCGCGCACGAGGATCGGATCACGACCACGCCCGAGGCCGATCGTGCCGGGGAGCGCCAGCAGAAGTCCAGAGCTTCCACTCGCGCCCCGAACTGCAGCCGCCGCAGGTCACCGTGACCGCCAGCTCCCCCGCGCGTCGCGCTCCGGCGATGTGTTCGTGACGCCCTACGCGGGGCCCGGCCAGGCCGGGCCGATGATCCTCGAACCGAGCGGCAGTCTGGTGTGGTTCAAGGCGCTGCCCACCTACACCGAGGCGACCAACCTCCAGGTCCAGGAATACGAAGGCAAGCCCGTGCTCACGTGGTGGCAGGGAAACATCACCATGCACGGCTTCGGGCTGGGCGAAGACGTGATCGCCGATGACACCTACACCGACATCGCGCACGTGCGCGCGGGCAACGGCCTGCAGGCCGACCTGCACGAGTTCCAGCTCACCCCCCAGGGAACCGCGCTGATCACCGCGTACGAGCCGATCCTGTGCAACCTGTCCTCGGTCGGCGGCCCCGCCGACGGCGCGGTCACCGACAGCGTCTTCCAGGAGATCGACGTGAAGACCGGCCTGGTGATGTACGAATGGACGAGCGTCGACCACGTGGCCCTGAGCGAATGCTACGAACACGCAAGCACGACCAACATCGCCTTCGCCGTTCGACTTCTTCCATCTCAACTCCATCGACCGCGAGCAGGGCGGCAGCCTGCTGATCTCCAGCCGCAACACATGGACGGTCTATGACCTCAATCCCGCCACCGGCCAGATCGCATGGCGCCTGGGCGGCAGGCACAGCAGCTTCAAGCTGGGGGCCGGAGCGGGCACCGCCTGGCAGCACGATCCGCGGGAACTGCCGGGCGGCGCGATCAGCATCTTCGACAACGGCGCCTCCCCCAAGGAGCACAGCCAGTCGCGGGCGATCGTCCTCGACGTCGAAGACCCCTCGGGGGCGGCCACGCTGGTGACGCGCCTGACGCACACGCCGGCGCTGATCGCCGAAAGCCAGGGCAAGCATGCAGGCGCTGCCCAACGGCGACTGGTTCGTCGGCTGGGGCCAGGAACCGTACTTCTCGGAGTTCGGGCCCGAAGGCAGCTTGCTATTCGACGCGCACTTCCCCGTGCACGACGAGTCCTACCGGGCCTTTCGCTTCGTCTGGACCGGCACGCCCGCCCACCCCCCAACGTTCGTCCTCGAGCCGGGCGGTGCGGGACCGAGCATCGTCTACGCGAGCTGGAACGGTGCGACCGGGGTGTCCTCCTGGCGACTGCTCGCAGGCAGCGACGCCGCGCACCTGAGCACCGTCACGCAGGTGACCCGCAGCGGCTTCGAGACCGCGATCGCACTGCCCGCCAACACGGTCGGGCCGCTCCTCGAGGTGCAGGCGCTCGGCGCAGATGGGCAGGTGCTCGGGACCTCGGCTGCTGAAACGGAGACGGCGCTCGCAGGGGGCGGATGAGCGCGGCGTGGCGTGGCCGGCGCGGGCTAGCGGCAAAGCCAGGCGATGGCCGCGGAACTGCCCTACGTGATGCCCCATACTGGTGACCTGCATGCGTAAGACCAGCGTCTACCTCGATGATGATCAAGCCGAGCGCCTGGCCAGGCTGGCCCGACAGGAGGGACGACCGCAGGCAGAGATGCTGCGCGACGCCGTGGCCACCTACCAGCCCAAGCCACCCCGGGATCGGAACTTTGCGCTGGCCGGATTTGGGCACGGCGACGGGTCCTCGATCGCCGATGTATCCGAGGGGCGCTGCTCAAGGGCTTCGGCGAGTGACCCTCGTCATCGACGCGGGACCCCTCGTGGCTTTCGGCGATGCGAACGACCCGCACTTCGCTCGCGTCGACGAGCTGCTGCGGAGCGTCGCGGGGCCGCTCGTGATCCCCGCCCCAGTGACGGCCGAGGTCGACTACCTGCCAGGCCAACGTGTGGGCCGTGGACCGCGGCGCCACCACGTGGAAAGCTACGGTGAGGAGCTAGTCGCGACGCTCGCGTCGACGAGCACGCTGCGATCGCGGCCGGTCGTGCGCGACCAGCAACGCGAATGTCGGGCACGCGCGCGCCGCGCGGATCGCGTGCTCGACCTGCCAGTCCTGCAAGGGCGTCTCGTCGACCAGCGGGTAGCCCCACTCGTCGAGTGTGATCCGCTCGGGGAGGAGCTCCGCGCACATGCCGTGCGCCTCGCAGGCGATCGGGTTCACTCGTGCGTGGTGGCTCATCGGCGCGCCAGCATCCTGCGTGAGGCTGCTTGGCTGATCGGACCCTCGGGCAGCGGCAGCTCGGGGGGACGCGCGCAGCCCTCGCATGGCCCGTGTCGGGCATGCTCGGCGAACCCCGGCTCGAAGGTTTCCAGCGCGCTGAGGACTACGTTGACGGCGCCGTCCGGGTGCCCGCAGGCGCCACGTCGCGCTGTGAGTGACGCTAGGCGCTCGATGCGCTGTCCCGCTTTCGCTGGTGCCATGCCGCCGGCGAGCTCCGCGATCGTCGTGGCGAGGGCGTCGAGCCCGTGTACGCATGGTCCGCACTGGCGCGTGCTCTGGCCGGCGAGCCAGCGGGCGATCCGGGCCGTTTCTGCGATCGGGCACGCGTGCTCGGAGAGCAACACCACGACGCCCGCACCGAGCGAGGCGCCATGAGCGGCGAGGTGTTCGTTAGACAGGGAGACGCCGTTCAGCAGCTCGCCGGCGACCCACGAGCCGGCATAGCCACCGATGAGTGCGCCGTGGACCCTCGCGGTGCTCCCGCCGGCCGCGTGGATCAGCGAGCGGAGCGAGGCGCCGTGCTCGATCTCATACACCCCGGGATGGGCGACCGGGCCGGTTAGCGTCACCAGGGCAGACCCTGGCTGGCTCGGGGTTCCGAGCTGACGAAACCAGGAGGCCCCGTGACGAGCGATCAGCGCCACGTGGGCGAGCGTCTCCGCATTGTTGATGAGCGTCGGGCGGCGTCTGACGCCCTGTTCGAAGGGCAACGGTGGGGTGAACGTCGGCTTGGCCGGTCCGCCGTTCAGGTAATTGACCACGGCCGACTCCTGGCCGGCGACATAGTGGCTCGGCACGGTGGTCAGATGCACGTTCGGCGCGCGCTCGGCGGCAGCGGCGCGTTCTTCGATCGCGCGCGCCATGCTCCGGATCCCCTCCTCGGCGGACTCGCACGCGCACACGATCATCTCGTCCGCGCCCACGGCTTCGGCGACGAGGATGGCGCCGTCGAGGACGAGATGGGGAAGCCTCTTCAGCAACGTGCGGTCCTTGCGGCTCGCGGGCTCGCCCTCGGCGGCATTGACAACGACGATTGCCCGTCTGCGCGCGCTCGCCACCGCCCGCATCTTGGTCGCTGTTGGGAACGCTGCGCCGCCGCGGCCGAGCAACCCGGAGCGCTCGATCTCATCGATCAGCAGGGCGGCTCGCTCGCGAGTGCGGCGCCGGCCGCATCCGCTGGTTGCGGGTGGGGGGCCGTGGATCGCGATGTGCTCCTCGAGCGACAGCCCGCCGCGCAGCGGGACACCGACAAGTAGCCGGGGAAACACCGCTGGCGCTGGCTGGCCGGTTGGGGCCGGCGACTCGGTGAGCGTCGAGTCGAGGCTCACTCGCCGCTCCCGTTGGGTTTGGCTGTCGGCGGATGGTGCGGTAGCAGCGCGGCGGGTGTGCCCGACCGGCGCGCCCATTCCGAGCCCAGCGGGCCGTTCGGCAGCCACAGCGCGATGAACAGCAAGAAGACACCCACACTGCCGAGTGCTGTAGCGCGCAGTGCGACGTTCGCGTGCCAGCCGACGATCACCCGCGTGAGTACCGCGGCGAGCAACGCGAACATGCACACGACGCTGAGCACCAGGAGCCAGGTGCTGCTGGCGTCGCTACCGGTGCCGAGGCCGTGGAGCAGCGCGATCGGCCAGCTCGCGTAGGTGAGCCAGTGCACCGCGCGCCAGGTCGAAAAACCCAAGCGGGCGCGTAGAAGACTCGTGACGATGACCGCGAGGATCAGGTCGAACGCGACCGCTCCAAGCCCCAGCCAGAACGGTCGATAGGAGCCGACGAACGGGACGAATGCGTCGACGAGCGAGATCGAGGCGAAACTGTCGAGCACCGACGTCAGGATGTGCAGCACGAGGAAGACCAGCGCCAGCAGCGAGACGTTGCGGTGCAGCGAGTCGATGACGAAGCGTGGGAGGCGTGGGTCGCTCCAGCGCCTCACGTCAATCACGCCGAGGACGATCGCGAGCGTCAGCAGCAGCAGGGCGACCGCTCCCGTCGAGCGGGTCAGATACCAGTAGGCGCTCGGCCCGGCCATGGCGAGTTGCGCGCTCACCACGCGAGTGCCACCGATCCCGCGAACGCCTCGCGCGCCGCGAGCGGGTTCGTGGCGGGCTCGCACGGCCAGCCAGCGACGGCCGTGATCGTGCCATCCCAGTCGACAAGTCGAGCTGGCAGGCCACGTCGCGCCAACCAGTCCGCGCCGGCCCGTGCCCGTACGAGTGCCGCCGTCGCGGCGATGTTGGCGTCGACACAGCTGCCGGCGGCGACACTTACCGTGCGCCAGGTCTCCCGAACGGGCGCGCCCGTACTCGGGTCGATGATGTGGTGCTTGGTGTGCCCTGCATGGCTCCAGCGCCTGACCGCCGTGCTCGACGTTGCCAGGCCGCCCGAGCGGATCGAGACCGTCTGTCCGGCCGTCGAGCAGTCGCTGCGGTGATCGTCGGTCACTCTGATCTGCCAGTCGCCTTCCGGAGCGGGTCCAGATGTCGCGATGTCACCCCCAAGGCTCACGAGCACGCCGCAGCCGCAGGCTCTCTGTGCCGCTCCAGCAGCGCGATCCGCCGCCCACGCCTTGGCGCTCGCGCCGAGGTCGAGCCGCACGCCGGCCGGCATCCGCACCGAGCGGCATGCCCGATCGAGCACGATCGTCTGCCACCCGCTGCGCACCTGCAGCGTGGCCGTGGGGGCCATCCCGGGCTGTGGGCCGGGCGGATCGAGCAGACGCCAGTCGCGGTCATAGCCCGCGAGCTCGAGCGCTAGGCCCACGGTCGGATCGACGTCGCCATCGGTCAGCTCGGCCGCGCGCAGTGCCACGTCCAGCGCTTCGCTCAGGAGCGGGCTGAGCTGCGTGAGGCGACCCGCGCGGGCGTTCACGCTCGACAGCTCGGAGTCGGACCGGAAGCGGCTGCACGCGCGGTCGATGGCCATGAGCTCCTGCTCGACCGCCGCGCGCGCGGCAGCGAGCGCTTCTGGGTCGGTCACGCGCAGAACGGCGCTCGTGCCGAGCGCCTCCCACACGCAGGAGCCGAGTGCAGCGGTTGTGACAGTCGCGCGCATATCAGGAGCCGCCGGACACGACCGGAGCTGATTCTTCTGCGGGCGGGGATTCGTGCGCGGGCGCCGATTCCCGCGCCGGCGGCGGTTCTGCTTCGGCCGATTCGTGTGCCGGCGCGACTTCTTGCGCCGGTGCTGGTTCAGGCGCGGGTTCCTGTGAAGTCGCTGGCGATTCCTGTGAAGGCGCCGATTGCGACGACGGAGAGGATTCGGTCGTCGCCTGCGGGGCCTGGGCGGGCGGTTGCAATGGTCGTGTAGTCGTCCTGGACGGGCTGCCGACGTGTGCGCCTGTCCGCTTCACCTTGCTCGTCGACGCGCTTTTGGTGGCCCTGCCCGGGAACGCGTGTGCCGCCGCCTCCACGAATGCGCCCGTCAGGACGACGCTGCCGGCAACCAGCCAGCGGTTGATTCGGTGAAGTTGACGCAGCGCCGCTTCGCGGGTGTCGGTTGTGTGAATCGGCATCACGACCTCAATGGTGGTGGTGGTGAAACAGGCCCGTGCCGTTTAGCCACGGACCGAACTCGGGGATTACGAGAATCGCGACTACCACCCCCGCTACCAGAGCACCGCTGAGTGCCAGCACGCGGCCCGCGCGCCCGGTGACATCGCCGCCGAGGTCGTCGTAGTCAAAGGCCGTATAACGGCTGTAGTCGGCGCGCAGCAGTGCCGGTAGCGAGGGTAGGTGTCCAAGGACGTGGATAGCCATGAACCCGGCCCACACAAAGAAGCTGTCCTTGTGAATCGGGAACCACGTGGCGCGCGCCGACGGTCCGACGAACAGGAGCACGACGCCGCTGACGAACACGACCAGGGTGGACAGCACGACCATCGGCGCGATTATCCGCAGCGGCCACTCCGGCGGTCCCTCCTCCCGATAGCGGGGGTTTCGTGTGTAGTAGCGCACGAACCGATAGCCGGTACTCGAGAACTTCAGCAACACGGGCGGGATCAGCAGCATCCCCACGAACAGGTGCACAGAAAGGAGCTGGCCGATCCGCACGATCGTCAGGCCGATCACCGCCAGCAACACGAGCAACGCGGCGCCCGTTGCAGCAGTAAGGCGCTCGTTGCCGCTGGTCCCTCCGCCCGTCAGATTCCTCGCGCGGGCACGCTCAGAGTGTTGGGCCCGGGCGGCAGGCGCCGGCTCGCGGCTGGTTGCCATGCCAGGCAGTGTGTGGAGCGTCATTAACGATCGGATAACCGGCAGATGAGAAAACTCATTTGAATGCGCCCGCAGGAAAGCGGGGCATGTGACGAGGCCTATGCTTGAGCGATGGGAACGACCGAGGAGGCTGCGCGGACGGGCGCTGCCGCGGCACAAGCGCTTGCCGCGGCTCGCGTGCTGCTCGTCGAGGACGAGCCGGGCATCGTCGATTTCGTGCGCCGTGGCCTGCAGGCGAGCGGCTTCGCGGTGGAGGTGGCCTTCGAGGGGGTCGAGGGCGAGCGATTGGCGCTGAGCGGGAGCTTTGACGCGATCGTGCTCGACCTGATGCTCCCGGGCCGCAGCGGGCTGGACATCCTTGCCGCCGTACGGGCCGCGAAATCGAACGTGCCCGTGATCGTATTGACCGCTCGCGGTGAGATCGAGGATCGCGTCGCGGGACTCGACGCCGGCGCAGTCGACTACCTGGTCAAGCCCTTCTCGATGGCCGAGCTTGTCGCGCGCGTGCGCGCGCAGCTGCGTGCCTACACGCAGAGCTCTCCGACGACGCTGAGCGCCGATGGGATCGAGGCGAACCTACTCAACCGCAGGGTCCAGCGAGACGGCAGAGCCGTAACCCTGTCCAGCACTGAGTTCGAGCTGCTGGCGCTGCTGCTTCGCCATCACGGAAGGGTGCTCACACGCGAGCAGATTCTCAGCTCCGTGTGGGGCTACCAGCACGACCCCCAGACCAACGTTGTCGACGTCTACGTCGGCTATCTGCGCCGCAAGCTCGGACGTCCGGATGATCCCGCGCCGATCTTCACGGTGCGCAGAGTCGGCTATCGCCTGGGCAGCACGGGCTGAACATGCGCTCGCTCCGGGATCGGCTCGCCGATGTCGGCTTGCGCTGGCGCCTAGCGGGCTGGGTCGCAGTCGTCGTGCTCGCCTGCCTCGGGATCGCGTTCCTGGCGGTCTACCGTGGCACCGGTACCGAGGTTCGCCACGAGATCGACACAGAGATCGCGGGTGACACGAGCGCATTCGTGCGCAGCCTGTCGCTCGCCAACCCGCGCTCCTCCAAAGAAGCCGCCCAAGACGCGACACGCTACGCCCGCGCCCAGCCGTTCAGCTCCGGCGCCACCGTGTTCTTCGCGCTCATTACAGGCGCGCCCACGAGCACCAACGTCCCCGAGCTGTTTGAAGATGGGCCGCCCGACCAGGGTGAGACGGTCGCCGAACAAGACCAGGAGAACCGCCTCGCGGCACGCCTGCGCACCGTCGGCGACGGTTACTCCACGCTGCCTCTACCCGACGTGGGCAGTCTGCGCCTGCTCAAGCGCTCAGTGCGACTCGGCTCACCGTCTCGCCAGGTCGTCATCGGCGTTGGAGAGCCTCTGGCCCCGGTCGCCCACGCTCAGCGCGGCGTCTCGCGCGCGTTTATCCTGGCGGGCGTTCTCGCGCTCATCGGCGCGCTGCTCGGCGCGTATCTCATCGGCACCCGTATCTCGCGTCCGCTGCGCCGGATCGCCGCCGTCGCCGCTCGCGTTGACGCCGGGGACCTGAATCCACGCATCCCCCGTGCCGACGCGCAAGGTAGCGAGATACGGGTGTTGGCAGACGCGTTCAATCACATGCTGGAGCGGCTGACCGAGGCGTTCGCGGGCCAGCGCGCGTTCGTCGCTGACGCCTCGCACGAGCTGCGCACCCCGCTGACCGTCATACGCGGACAGCTCGAGGTGCTCGCGGCGCAGGAGGACCCCGCGCCCGCGGAGCTACGCCGAGTCGAGCGACTCGTGCAGTCCGAGATCGCGCGCATCACGCGGCTGGTCGACGACCTGCTCCTGCTGGCAAAGACCGAACAGGCCGAGTTCCTGCGCATTGAGCCAATCGACCTGTCGGAGTTCGTCGACGAGATCTGGCACGCGAACACCCTGCTCGCCAGCCGCCGCTTCCGACTCGACCCCGTCTCGCCCGGAACGCTGCTCGCCGACCCAGACAGGCTCGCCCAGGCCCTGCGTAACCTGCTCGCGAACGCGATCGAGCACACCACCCCCGAGCGAGGCCTTGTGCTCATGCGAGTCCAGCACGCGGGAAACGACCGCGTCCGCTTTGTCGTGGAGGACGATGGCCCGGGCATCCCGTCCGATGAGCGTGAGCGCGTGTTCGATCGTTTCCACCGAACCGACGAGGCGCGCGACCGCGCTTCCGGCGGCACGGGCCTCGGGCTGGCGATCGTCGACGCGATCGCCAAAGCCCACGGCGGCACGGTGAAGGCGAGCCAGTCACAAGCGGGGGGCGCACGCATTGAACTCAACCTTCCCCGCTTCACGCCCGCGTCCGCCGACGGCGCCCAGCCGCAAGCGTCGGCATGCCCGGCGAACGCCCACAGCGATGGCGAACGAGCCAAGATCCCCCACTAGCACACCGGTCGCCCGGGGTTCTGATCGCGCCGAGTATCGATCAGCCCAGCGCCGATCGGCGCCTCACTTCCTCAATAGCCACCGCACGGACTGTTAGCGGGCGGTCCACAGCGGCTTCGCGGCGCCGAGGATCAGCGGCGTGCGTGTCCGGGTTCGGCCCCGCTTCGGCGCGGGCATGCCCCTATCCCTCGACCGCGAAGATCCTCCAGGCGTCGGGGACGCCCTTGAGGTGCTGTTCACCGCGGTCGGCCAGGGCCCGATCTGAGCCGACCACGAGGTCACGTACCGTGTTGCTGACGAGCACCTCGCCCGGTTGAGCGTGGCTGCAGATGCGTGCGCCGATGTGCACGGCGAGCCCGCCGATGTCGCCGTCGGCGAGCAGCTCGCACTCGCCGGCGTGCAGACCAGCCCGGACCTCCATGTCGAGGCCGCGGGCGCCGTCGCGGATAGCGATCGCGCTGCTGATCGCGCGGCTCGGCCCGTCGAACACCGCGAGGGTGCCATCGCCGAGCGACTTCACGACCCGTCCACGATGGCGGTTTACCTCCTCGCGCACGAGGTCCTCGTAACGCTCGAGAAGTGCACGCCAGGCGCCGTCACCGAGCTCCGCGGCGCGCTCCGTAGAGCCGACGATGTCGGCGAACAGCACGGTGGCGAGCAGGCGGTCGCTGACCACCGGTCGGCGCGTGCCGGTCAGGAACTGCTCGATCTTCTCGATGCCGGCATCGTCCTCCCCGCCCCAAACCGAACCGTCGCCGGGAGCCTCGGCGTACTGCGCGTGTGGGATGTGATCGGCAACGTAGCGCGAGTGCCGCGCGTCGATGAGAGTGTCGCGTTCCCGGCGCAGAACCAAGGTCGGACACTGCACGCTCGGGAGCACGTCACGCACGTCCACCTCCCCGGCCGTGGCGAGCGTCGCGGCGGCGGCACTTGGGCCCATCGAGAGACGCTGGTAGCGCGCAAAGCCGCGTCGCAGCTGCTCGTCCCCGCCAGCGAAGACCGACCATGGCTGCCTCAGCGAGCTGCTGCCCCAATGCTCGATGATCGTCCGAACGACCGCATCGCGCTCCTCGACCGTCTGCCCCCATTCGTAGCCGGCGCCTTGGACCAGTCGTGGCAGCGGCGTGAGCAGCACGAGCGCGCGCACACGCTCTGGATGCGATGCCGCGAACAGCGTGGCCAGCGCGCAGCCCTCGGCTGTCGACATGAGCGCTGGCTGCTCTGAGCCGACCGCATCGATCACTGCACGGACGTCGTCGATCTGCTCCTCCAACGGCGTCCCACCGGCGACCCCGTCGGACATGCCGTTCCCCCGACGGTCGAAGACGATCACCCGCGCGAACGACGAAAGCCGTCCGAGGAAGCGCGCCCAATCGGGCAACTCCCAGCCGATCTCGATGTTCGACATGAACGCCGGAATGATCACGACATCCAGCGGCCCTTCGCCGAGCACCTGGTAGGCGATCTGCAGATCGCCACTTTGCGCGTATCGCGTTGGAACCTCCACCGGCCTGCAGCGTAGCTAGCGGCCTGAGACCGATGGTTGAGCCATAAACTGACTGCTCGCGCCACAACTCGCGCCAGTCCCGGCCGAACACTACTTGAGGGCTGGCGCGCACTCGGCGCCTTGCGCCCGGCCAATGATCGCGGGTCAAGGAGCCTCTCACACAGTCCGCAGCGCCTCGGTCGGCGAGAGGCGCGCAGCGCGGATCGCGGGCAGCAAGCCGGCGACCGCGCCGATCAAAAGCGCGGCGCCGAACCCGCCGGCCCAGGCGAGGGTGGGTATGACGATCGTCCAGCCCTTCGTGGTGGCGTAGATCGCGGTAGCGAGTGCCCCGGTAGCGACACCGACGGCGCCGCCGCCGAGCCCGAGCAGGATCGCCTCGGAGAGGAACTGCGTGCGGATCTGCCCGCGGGTCGCGCCGAGCGCCCGCCTGAGCCCGATCTCAGAGCGGCGTTCGAGCACGCTGATGACCATGATGTTCGCCACGCCGACCGCGCCCACGAGCAGCGCGACGGCGCCGAGCCCGAGGAACAGACCGTTGAACGCGCCTTGCGCGTCGGCGCGCGCGGTGAGCGTGGCCGAGGGTTGGCTGACGTCGACTTCGTTGGGCGCTTCTGGGTCCGCGGTCGCGGCGAGCACCGACTGGACGGCCGGGACCTGGCTGTTCTGGGCGCGCAGGTAGACGGTGTTGGGGTGCCCGTTGAAGTGCAGGTAGCGTTCCGCGGCCTTGAAGCCGACGAGTACCGAGCTTTCGATTCCGGGCGCGAGCACTGATGGGCCGAGGATCCCGACGATGTACACCCACTGGTTCGCGGCCCAGATCCGCTCGCCGGGGTAAATGTGGTCGATCCCGAGTCGCTGCGCGGCGGCGGAGCCGAGCACTGCGACCGGCTCGGTGGCGGTGGCGGCGTTTAGGTAGCGGCCCTGCACGACCTGCACGCCGAGCGTGTGCAGCAGGCCGAGGCTCGCGGCTTGGATTTCCAGCGCGTTGGTTTCGACTTCCGGGATCAGCGGCGAGCGGTACACCTTCCCTTCGACCTTCCCAGTCTCCGCGACGGTTTCGACCGGGTCGATCCGCGCGATCATCGCCGGCGCCACCAATGGCAGCTCCGCGGTCTTGCCCGCGAAGCTCTGACCGTTGGTGACCGTCAGCAGATTCGTGCCGAGCCGGTCGATCTCTTCCAGCAGCCCTGCCTGGCTCGAGGAGGACAGGCCGAGCACCGCCACGATCGCGGCGACCCCGATCGCGATCCCCAACGCCGACAGCCCCGCACGCATCCGCCGCGTGCGCAATCCCACGCTCGCGACGCGCCCGAGATCGGCGGCCCGCAGCCTCCGCGGGGCGAGGTCCGCGCCGACGGCATGCTCTCGGGTTCGATCGACGAGGACGCTCACCGCGCCCTCACTGGGACTGGCCGGGAGCTTCGTTGACGAGCGCGAACGCCGCCGGCCTGGCGGGCTTGGCGCTGGCCTTGACGATGTAGCCGCCCGGCTGGCGGCCGGCGGTGAAGGTTGGCGCCACGGCGATCCCGCAGGCGTTGGTCTTGACCTTGACCGTGTGCGGGTGAGATACACGGGCATAGCGACGGGAGCCTCGGGAGCGGACCGTGAAGCGCCCGCTCGCGCCGCGCGTGGGCGCTGAGAACGTGATCAGCGCGCCCGGGACAGGGTTCTTCTGCGTGTCGGTGACGGTGACGGCGAGCCGGATCGGGAAAGGGGTTCCCGCAAGGATGGACTGCGTGGAGCCCACCCCGGGGGCGATCTTGGCGGGCTTGCCGGCGAAGTTTGCGAGCGAGAAGCTCACCGGCGGGACGGTGGTCGCACCCGCGTTGCCCGCGCCTTCACTCCCGCTCCCGCCGCCGCTTGAGAGCGAGGCGGTGGCGGTGAATGAGCCGGCGGCGGTGTTCGCGGTGAAAGCCGGGGAGATGGCGAGGCCGCTCGCATCGGTGGTGGCGGTGGCCTGGGCGCCACCACCGATGAAACTGGCGCTGGCGCTGGCGGTGGCGCTGGTGTTGCAGGCGCCGGCGGTGGCGGAGCCGAGCGTGAACGTGACCGTCGTACCCGCGACCGGGTTGCCGTCAGCGTCGAGGACCGTGACCTCCAGCGGCTCCGGGAAGCGACCGCCGACCCTGGCCGACCCGCCCTTCAGGGGGAGCGCGACGATCCTCGCCGGTACGCCTGCGGCGGTGTTGGTCAATGAGAACGACACGGAGCCGTACTGCGAGCTGGCGGTGACGGTGTAGCTGCCCGCAACGGTGTTGGCGGTGAACGTCGGCGCGGCCACACTACCCGAGGCATCGGCACCGACGACGGCGGTGTTGGACCCGCTGGTGGAGAACACGCCGCTCGCTCCACTGGCGGGCGCGCTGAACGTGACGGGGATCCCCGCCGCGGCGCTCGTGACCGGGCAGCCATCGCTGTCCGTGAGCGCGACCTCCAGCCCGGTCGCGAACGCGCTCTGCAGGTTCGCCGTCTGCGGCGTGCCCGCGAGCAGCGTCATCTGGTTTGGCGGATTGGACGACGGACAGTTCGACGTCCCGGTGCCGGTCGGTTCGGTTGGCGATCCGCCGGCTTCCCCCGCGGCAAACGCCGGGCCGCCCGCGAGCATGCCAACCGCGGCGCCCAAGCTCGCGGCGATTATCAGTCCGAGCGCAGCTCTGCGTACACCGCCTCCCAGCCGCACGATCCCGGTCATGAGATCTCAGCTCCTTGTGCGGTGGTGTCGGCGACGATCTGCCCGTCGAGGACTTGTACTTGGCGTGGTAGGCGGGCGGCGAGGTCGTGGTCGTGGGTGATCACGAGGATCGTGGCGCCATCGGCATTCAGCTCTTCCAGGAGCGTGAGGATCGCTTCACCGGAGGAACTGTCGAGGTTCCCCGTCGGCTCGTCCGCCAGCACGATCGCGGGGCGGCCAACGAGGGCCCTGGCGATCGCGACGCGTTGGCGCTCGCCGCCGGAGAGCTTGCTCGGACGGAAGCTCGCGCGCGCGGCGAGCCCGACCCGCGCGAGCGTCTGCGCCGCTCGCTCGCGACGCTGCGCCACAGCGACGCCGGCGTAGAGCAGTCCTTCGGCGACATTCTCCAAGGCGGTGGAGTGCTCTGCGAGGAAGAACTGCTGGAAGATGAAGCCGATACGTGTGGCGCGCAGCGTGGCGAGCTCGCGGTCGGATAGCTGTGCGGCGTCGAGGCCCGTGATCGACACGATGCCTGCGCTGGGGCGCTCGAGCGTGCCCATCACGTGCAGCAGCGTCGTCTTACCCGAACCGGAGGGGCCGACGATCGCCACGAGCTCACCCTCTGCCACCGCGAAGCTGACCTCCCGCAGCGCGTACACCGGCGGCTCGGCGCCGTAGATCTTGCTGACTCCGCGCAACTCCAATACCGGCTGCTCGCCGTCGTCCGCGTAGGAGACGCTTGTTGGCTGCTCGCTCATGATGTCGCTGGTACCACCACGCGCTGGCCGGCGGACAGTCCCTGGCCGCTCACCTGCACGACTCCTTCGGCGTCGTCGAACAGGCCGACGGTGACAGCCTCCAGACGGTGTACGCCTCCTTCGGCGACCTCCACCGCGTAGCCGCCGCCGGCGAGCGCGAGCAGCGCGTCGACGGGCACCGCGAGCACATCTTCTACGCTTTCCGTGGTGATCTGGACGTTCACGGGCGCCTGGTCGAGGTGGCCCGTTGCCCCCGGGTTCGTGGGGGTGGCCCGCACTTCGACGGTGGGGGCGCTTTCTTCTTCGCCGCCGTGGCCAGAGCTGGACGGGGTGGTGGCGACGCTGGAGACGTAGGTGACCTTCCCCGGTGTGCTCTGGTTGTCGGGAAGCGTGATCGTGACCTGATCGCCGACCTTGACGCTCCCCTGCTGGGAGGCGTCGAGCGCAACCTTGACCTGCCGCGCGGTCGAGGTGATCGCGAGCACCGGCCCGGGCATGACCGTCTGGCCGACCGTGGGGGCCACGCTCGTGACGCGCACCGGCCCGGGGTGGAACACGACCGACCCCAGCAGCAGCTCGCCGGTGACCGGGGCGCCGTGAGCTGACTGCAGCGCGCGAATGGCGGTCGCGGTGGCGGCGGTGAATTCGTCGCCTGTGAGTCCTTGCCCGTAGCCGAGCGCGTCGAGGTTCGCGTTCAGCTCGGCGACGTCCTGCCCCGGGGACATCCCCGCGGTGAACGCGCGCGTCGGCGCTACCGAGCCGTACAGCAGCAGCACCGGCTGGCCTGAGATCGCATACACGCTCTGCCCGCGCCCGATGATCTCACCGACCGACGGCAGCGCGGTGAAGGTGGAGCTCTGGCCGTAGAGCGCAGCCGAGGAGCGCGCCGTGGACAGGTTGGACTGCGCGCTCGCGAGCTGTTTTTCGGCCGAGGAGACCTGGGAGCGGTCGGCGGTGACCTTCGCGGCGGTGCTGGTAGCGTTCTGCTGGGCCGAGGAGACGGCCTGCGCGTCGCTCGAGCACGCGCTCCCGCCACCGCTCGGCGAGTTGTCTTCGCTTGCAGGCGAGGAGTTGGCGGATGCCGCTTCCGCGGCGCCCTCGCCCGCGCAGTCGACCTGCTCCTTCGCGCGCGCCGCTGTGAGCGTCGCCTGGTGGACCGCGAGCGCCTGCGTGTCAGAGGCCAGCGTCGCCCAGGCGCTCGCCAGCATCGTTTCGGCGCTCGTGACCTGCTGGCTTGACTGCTGCACGGCGGTGGGCGCGCTCCCGGACGGCACGCGGATGCTCGAGGAGCCCGCATAACCGAGCGTGCCGCTCACCTGCGTCTGCTGCGAGAGCGACTGCCGTTTCACACTCGCCAGCGAGACGGCGCTCGCGTTATCGACAACACCACCAGTGGATTTCCCCGCGCCGCCGAACGGGTCCGTGACGATCACCACCACGACAGCCACGACCAGTACCAGCCCCACAATCGCGAGCGTCCGCCGGCGCGCGCCACCGGACGCCGGGCCGAGGTTTGATGGCTCGACCATCGGGGTCGCCCCGGGCGCGGACGCCGCCAGATCACCAGACACAGGGTCGCTCATCGATGCTGTTTGTACGACATCAACGGTTTCGGGAATGTTTCGCCGGCCTCACGAACGACCGCGCGCTCACGGGGCCAACACGGCCTGACCCCCGGATCCCCCGCCGGAGCTGGTGGAGGGTCCGCCGCCCACCGGCCCGGCACCCTTCGGCCTGGGCAGGTCGGACTGGCACGTTTTCTGCGCGGCTTTGAACTGCGGCGAATTGGGATCTATACCGGAGCCCTTGCCCCCGATTCGTACCCGGACACCGCCGCCGCCACTGTGGAATTCTGGGTCGGGGAAGTTGGGGACCCCGTGGCTGCGCATGCAGGCGGAGAACTTCAGAGCGCCTTCCTGCAGCCTGGCTTGTTCTGCCGGACTCGGGGCCACCTTCGAGGGCGCGTACTTGCTGCACGCCTTTTCGGCCGCCCGGAACCGGGACGATTCTGGATTCGGGCCGTGGCCATTATGGTTCTGGATGTGTATGCCGCCTTCGCTCGGTTCGGGGAATTCGGGTTCCCCGTGGGTGCGCATGCACTGCGAGAACTTGACCATCTTCTGCTGGGCGCTCGCGCTGCTTTCTTCCGGGGAGGATGAGCTGTTCCCACTCGCGGGCGAGTCGCTGGATGCGCTGGTCGACAGGTGCGCGACACCCGGACTCGAGGAGGAGCCACCGCAGCCGGCAACGAGCAATGCGACGCTCGCAAGCACGACCACGCCGAGGTTCATTCTCATCATGTCTTGCTCTCCTTCGCCTTCAGGTGGCAGGTGTTGGCCGTCCCGGGAGGTGGCAGTTCTACGGCCGTGCGCTCGACGCGTCGGCGACATGCCGACATCATGCGGGAAACAACCTGAGAATTGGCTGAGAGAACGCGAGGAACTTCCTAAACGACGCCGGACGCCGTTGGGGCATCCCGCCTGGATGCGGCGAGCTCGGTGTCGGTCATCTCGAGCGCGGGAAGCTCGAGCGTCAACCTGGCGCCGCGACCGGGATCGTTGGTGGCGTGCACGGTTCCACCGTGCGCCTCGGCCATCTGCCTGACGATCGCCAGTCCGAGCCCCGACCCGGGTCGCGCGCGGGCGCCGGGCGCGCGGTAGAAGCGGTCGAACACACGCGGTAGATCCTCCGCGGCGATCCCCGGACCGTGGTCGCGGACCTCCAGAACACCGTCGCGGACACGCACCTCCACTGAGCCGGCGGGCGGGCTCCATTTGCAGGCGTTGTCGAGCAGGTTGGCGATCGCGCGCTCCAGGCGCGCTGGCGCGGCGCGCACCAGACAGGGCTCCGCGTCGAGGAGAAACGTGGATGAGTGCCCACCCGCCCCGTGCAGACGTGCGCGCTCGATCGCCCCGGCAGCTGCCAGATCCAGGCGCACGTCCTCCACCTCGACCTCCTCGACCTCGGTCTTGGACAGATCGACCAGATCGCCGACCAGCACCGTCAGCTCCCGCAGCTGCGCCTGCGCGACGGCCAGGATGCGAGCGCGTTCGCGGGCCGGTAGCTCCTCGCCGATCGCGAGCGCATCGAGGTTCGCCTGTGCGCTCGTCAGCGGCGTGCGCAGCTCGTGCGATGCGTCGGAGACGAGCTGGCGCTGCGCGAGGCGCGAGCGCTCCAGCGCGGCCAGCATCGTGTTGAAGCTCCCGGCCAGCCGCCCGAGCTCATCCTCCTCGCCGGCCTGGATGCGGTGGCCGAGATCCTGCGTGCGGGCCACGCGTTCGGCAGCACCCGTCAAGCGCCGCACGGGCACCAGCGCCGCACGAGAGACGAGCAACCCGAGCGCAGCCGCGAGCGCGATCCCACCGAGGCACACGAGCGCCAGAACCAGCTTCAGGTGCATGAGCGTGCTGTCCACATCGCTCAGCGGCAGCGCAACCTGCCACACCCCGCCTTCGCCGGCGCGCTCGGTCAGCACCCGCACACGCGTGCCACCGACTGTCGCGTCACTGAAGAACGCGCCACGCCGGCCAGCGGCCACGGCGCGAGTCGCGGGTGTAATTGGAAGCCCGCCCTCCCCGCCGGATCCCTGGGTTTCAGAGCGCAGAACCTGCCCGTTGGACTGGAACAGCTGGACGTAGCCCGCGGCGCCGCCGAGCGAGGGAGTGGGCAGCACGAGCTGGCTGAAAGGACTCACCCGCACCTGCACGCCCGGCTTCGCCGCTTTCGCGACACGGCCAGCCGGCGCGAACGCGGCGTTGCCTTCGACCGCGACCGCTTCCCCGGGCAGACCCTTCCCAGCGCTCTCCTGGGCGAAATTTTCCCCGCCGTGCGCTTCCCCGCCGTGCGCTTCCCCGCCGTGCGCCGAGCTCTGCCCGCCGGAGCGGATGTTTCCCGCCGCCACCCCGCCGAAGGCGATCCGCGGCAACGCCACGGGTGGCAGCCTGCCTTCTCGCTTCAGCTTGGCGAGCTCTGCCGAGCTCAGATTCACGGTCTTGATCTGGACGGCCTGCGGCAGGCCGGGAGTCAGCTTCTGACGCAGGCTCGCGTCGATCTGCCCGCGTAGCTCGTTGCCAGTCACGACGTACACGACGACTGACGCGAGCACGATCGCCGCCGCTACCGCACCGGCGGCGAGCAGGATCATGCGCCGGCGAAAGCTCATCGCGAGGATGACCTCAATACGTAGCCGACTCCCCGGACCGTGTGCACCACGCGCGGCTCGCCGGCGGCCTCGGTCTTGCGGCGCAGATAGCCGACATAGACCTCCAGGGAGTTCGAGGAGGGACCGAAGTCACAGCCCCATACGCACTCAAAGATCTTCGTGCGTGAGAGCACCTGACTGGGATGGCGCATGAGCAACTCCAGCAGCAGGAACTCGGTGCGCGTCAGCTCGAGCGAACGCCCGTTGCGGCGCGCCTCGTGCGCGACCGGGTCGAGCTCGAGATCCTCGAAGCGCATCGTCTCCTCGTTGCCCTCCCACCCCGTGCGGCGCAGCAATGCGCGGAGCCTGGCGATGAGCTCCTCGCTCGCGAACGGCTTGACCAGATAATCGTCAGCGCCGGCCTCAAGGCCCGCCACCCGCTCCGACACCTCGGCGCGCGCGGTCAGCATCAGCACGGGCGTGCGATCGCCGATCGCACGCATCCGCCGGCAGACCTCCAGGCCATCCAGCCCCGGCATCAGCACGTCGAGGATCACCGCGTCGGGCCGGTCCACCGCGAGTGTGCGGATCGCCTCAGCGCCGTCCGTTGCTGTCGACACCCCAAATCCGTTGAGGTCCAGCACGAGCCCGACCGCCTCGCGAACAGAGGGATCGTCGTCGACGACCAACAGACGCATCAACCGATGCTGACAGGCCAACCTGAAAAAAAGCTGAGGAGCGCCGCGTCACGGCGCTGGTTGGGGCGACGCGCTCGAGCCGCCGTGCACGCCGCCCGGAATCAGCGATTCGCACGCGAGCACCGCCGCCTTGAACGCCGGGGAGCGCTCGTTGAGGTTCTGATGTTCGATGTGCACGCCGCCACCGGAGAACGTCGGGTCCGGGAAGTTCGGCACGCCGTGGGAGCGGATGCACGCCGCCGCCTTCAGGTACTGCGACTGTTCGGAGGGGGTGATCTGATGGTTGCCTTCCCCGCCTGGACCACCGCCCGGCAGCAGCTTGCGGCAGGCCTGCTGCGCCGACTTGAACTTGGGGTTCCCCCCGATGCTCGCGGGGACCGCCAGCTTCACGCTGCCACCGTCGGGAGAGGTCGAAATCTGCGGCTCGGGGAAGTTGGGCACGCCGTGTGCACGCACACACGCCGTGTACGCCACAGCCTGGCTCCCGGGCGAGGATTCGCCACCGCCCGTCGACCCGGCCGCCGTCGAGCTCGTCGTGGACGTTTTCGACACGTGCGACCCGAGACTCGCCACACCATTGCTCGGCGAGCTACCACCGCAACCCGCCACGAGCACACCGAGGGCGATCAGGGCCGCGGCCAGAGCAGCCGCTGCCAGTCCCTGGACGGTCGTCGTGCTCCGGTCACCGCTGTGTTTGGAGTGGCCTTGCATGTCGTCTCCTTTGCGGCTCGCGAGGTTCGTGCTCTGGGCTGCTTGTACGACATTGACGGTTTCGGGAAGGTATCGCCGCTCAGGCGGCGGACTTCTCGGCCGGCGAAACCGTGCTGAAACCGTCGAGAAGTAGCCTGGAGAACGCGCAGGATCAGAAGCGAAACCGGCCGTGAAAGAGGAGTGACCGTGCGAGTGCTGGTGATCGAGGACGACGAGGAGATGGCCGAGGCGATCGCGTTCGGTCTGCGCCAGACGGGCATGGCCGTGGATGTGGCGTTCGACGGCCACCTGGGGCTGCAGCGCTCGCTCGTCAACGACTACGACGTGATCGTGCTCGACCGCGACCTGCCTGGGATGCACGGCGATGAGATCTGCACCACGCTCGTGGACAGCGAATGTCGTAGCCGGGTGCTGATGCTCACCGCGGCAGCGATGGTCGATGACTTGGTGGAGGGGCTCGGTCTCGGCGCTGATGACTATCTGCCGAAGCCGTTCGATTTCCCCGTGCTGGTGGCGCGGATTGGCGCGTTGGCGCGTCGCGCCCAGCCCGCGATCCCGCCGCTGCTGCGCCGGGAGGATCTCGTGCTCGACACCGCGCAGCACCGTGTGTCTCGAGCCGGCAGGGAGATCGAGCTTGCGCCGAAGGAGTTCGGCGTGCTCGAGCTGCTGCTCGCCTCACAGGGTCGCAGCGTCTCGGCGGAGGAGCTCCTGGCGCGCGTGTGGGACGAGGCCGCGGACCCCTTCACGAACGCGGTCAAGATCACCGTCAGCCGCCTACGCTCAAAGCTCGGGGACCCCCCGGTCATCGAGACGGTCGCCAAGTCCGGCTACCGGATCTGAGTTAGGGCTGTGGGCGTCGGCCGCCGACTGACCCTCCTGGCGAGGCGGCTGCACCTGCCGCGGCGCACGATCCGCCTCCGTCTGGCGCTGCTCTACGGCGGCCTGTTCTTCATCTCCGGCGCGGCGCTGCTGACGATCACCTACACCTTCGTCTCGCGCACCCATGGCGTCTATTCGCAGCCCATCCCGATCCAGTTCGGGCACTCCAGCTCGAGCGCCAAGTCATCCGGCCCCCCTCCCCAAGGGCTCGCCGGGCCTGGCGAAGAAGGTGTGCAGCCAACGCTGCACGCACGCCCTGGCGGAGCCTCGGTGCAGGTGTTCAATCCCGGCCAGCACGGCGCCGACCTGCGGGTGCTCGCATTCGTGTCGCTGATCGCGCTGGCGGTGATGGCGGCCGTGTCGATGGGGCTCGGGTGGCTTATGGCAGGACGTGTGCTTCGCCCGCTGAGCACGATCACGAATGCGGCCCGCGACATATCCGCCACAGACCTGCACCGGCGGCTTGCGCTCGGCGGGCCCGACGACGAGTTCAAGGAGCTCGGAGACACCTTCGACGGGCTGCTCGCGCGACTCGACGTGTCCTTCAACGCCCAGCGCCAGTTCGTCGCCAACGCCTCGCACGAGCTGCGCACCCCGCTCGCCCGGCTCAAGACCCTGGCGCAGATCGCGCTCGCGGATCCCAACGCCACGCCCGAGTCGCTGCGCTCCGCCCACGAACGCGTGCTCGCCTCCGAGCAGCAGCTGGAGGGACTGATCGAGGCGCTGCTCAGCCTGGCCGGCAGCGAGCGAGACCTCGACCGCCGCGAGCCGGTCGAGCTGGCGGTACTAACGGGCGAAGTACTCGTCGCCCGCCATGCGGAGATCGAGCGTCGTGTACTGCGGCTGCACACCACACTCGGCCGTGCGCCAACTGAGGGCAGTCCACCACTGCTCGAGCGTCTGGTCGCGAACCTCCTCGACAACGCGATCCGTCACAACACCGCCGGCGGGCGCATCGACGTGAGCACCGCGACCACCGCGGGAGCAGCGGTGCTGTCGGTGATCAACGACGGACCGGTGATCCCGAAACAGGAGCTGGAGCGCCTGCGCGCACCGTTCCAGCGGCTCGGCGCCACCCGCATCAGCCATGGCGACGGGCACGGCCTCGGCCTGTCGATCGTCTACGCCATCGCCCGTGCCCACGGCGCTACCCTCGCCGTCCGGGCCCGAATTGGCGGCGGCCTAGAGGTCGAGGTGAGCTTCCCGATCCCTGCTTGACCTTTCGATCAGTGGTTGTGTAGCGGGAACGCGCACGCGGCCGCCGCCCGCGTGAACATCGGCGAGGACTGGTCGATCGTGCTCGGGAATATAAGGATCACTCCTTCGATATCGCTGATCACGCCGGCACCGCCGGAGCCGAACGGGTTGGACGGGACCGAGGTCCGAGGGTCGGGGAAGTCCTCGACGCCGTGCTGGCGCATGCACCGCGCGATCCTCAGAAACTTCGCCAGCGTCTGCGGCGAGGGATTCGTCGTCGAGCCGGGACCTGGCGGCCCGCCGGGCATGAGCTTGCGGCACTTCGCCTGCGCCGCCTTGAACACGGGCGATGAGATGAGCCCAGGGCTCCCGTGGAAGAGGAAGCCCCCGCCCGCCTTTGGGTCCGGGAAGTTGGGCACGCCGCTTGCGCGCATGCACTTGGCGAACGCGAGCCCCACCTGTTCGGGGCTCGCCTCGCTTTCGGGCGAGGCGCCACCGGAGTTCGCCGACGCGGCGCGCTTGGTCGAGGAGAGGTGCGCGACCCCAGGGCTTGAGGACGTGCCCCCGCAACCGGCGAGGGCCAGCACGACGCTCAGGAGTGCCGCTGCGGCGAACAGCCGCGCTCGCGACGGGGTGAGCCTGTTGGTATGCACTCTGTGCGGCATCGGGTCTCTATCGGGGGGCTGCTTCGAGGCTGCGTCCTCTCCCGGATCACTTCCCCGGCCCGAAGTTGCAAGCTGCCGCCGCCTGCTTGAACGCCGGAGAGTTCGTGTCGATCGACTTCGGGATCGCGAGGTAATAGCCGTCGGTGCCGACGATCGCGCTGTTGCCGGGGTTCGATGGAGGCGAGGTGCTCGGGTCGGGGAAGCCCGAGATCCGGTGCTTGCGCATACATGCGGACACGCCCAGCATTCGCGCCTGCGCCTGCGGGGACGAGGCTTCGGGGCCCGGAGCGCCCTTCGGCAGCAGGCTCTGGCACGAGCGCAAGGCGGACCCGAACGCGGGCGACTCTATGGTGCTCGGCGAGCCCATCCTGATCGTGTGGCCACGGACCTTCGGGTCGGCGAAGTTCGGCACCCCGTGCGAACGGATGCACCTGGAGAATGCGACCCCCGATTCGACGGCGCCCACCGCCGATGCCGAGGTGCTCGTGGCGCCCGTCGAGCTTGCAGAGCTTCCCCCGCATCCTGCCACCAGCACCCCGCTCAGGAGTGCTGCGGTGGTTAGTAGCCGCGCTCGTTGAGAGGTGAGCCTCTTGGTATGGAAGCGCATTCAGTCTCCTTCGGGGTCTGGAGTCTGCCTCGGGGTTTGCGTCCTCGTCCTGGATCAGTTCTACGCGGTGGGTTGTTTCGGCGTTGTTTCACTCCGCGAGCAGACAGCGATTCGTTTCGCACGGAGCCGGTGAAACAGCGTTGAAACACTGCGGCGCTACCTTTGACCACAAGGAGGTACTGATGCGGGTGCTTGTGATCGAGGACGACGAGGAGCTGGCCGCAACCGTCGCTGCCGGCCTGCGCCACGCACGGATGGCGGTCGATGTTGCGTTCGACGGCCAAGCTGGTTTAACGCGCGCGCTGGTCAACGATTACGACGTGATCGTGCTCGACCGCGACCTTCCAGCGCTGCATGGCGATGAGGTGTGCGCGAAGCTCGTCGCCGCCGGCGGACGCGGCCGGGTGCTGATGCTCACCGGCGCGGCGGAGAATGAGGATCTGGTAGATGGGCTGGGGCTCGGCGCGGATGACTACCTGGGAAAGCCGTTTGACTTTCCCGTGTTGGTGGCGCGCATCGGCGCCCTTGCCCGCCGCGCGCAGCCGAGCATCCCGCCGGTGCTGGAGCACGGCGACGTCGTGCTCGATACAGCCAAGCGCTCAGCTCAGCGGTCTGGGCGCGATCTGGAGCTGACGCCGAAGGAGTTTGGGGCGCTGGAGCTGTTGCTCGCCGCTCAGGGTCGGGTCGTCTCGGCCGAGGAGCTGCTCGAACGCGTGTGGGACGAGAACGCCGACCCGTTCACGGGCGCCGTGAGGATCGCAATCAGCCGGCTGCGTGCCAAGCTCGGCGATCCTCCCCTGATCGAGACCGTCGCAAAGGCCGGCTACCGCATCGGCGGCAAGTGATGGACGTCGCGCACTCCCGGCTCGCACCACGCTCTTGGCTGCGATTGCCTCGCCGCACGGCGCGGCTGCGGCTCACCGCTCTCTACGGCGGCCTGTTCCTTCTCTCCGGCGTCGCGTTGGTCGCCGCCACGTACGTCCTTTTCGAGCGGGCGACCGAATACAAGACGCCGCACCTCCCGACGATTCCTCACACCCCCGCCATCCAGCAACTCCACTTTCCAGTTGAGCCTGCACTTGCAAAGGCTCCGGCGGGTCAAACCGTCGTTATCGAGCATTCGCATCCTCTCGCGCAGGCTCAGCAGGAACTGGGCCAGGCGCAGTACGAGCTGTCACAGGCTCGCCCCCGGCTGATAGAGGGTGTGCCGACTCAGCTGGCACGGGTGCAGCATCAGGTAACAGCGGCCCAGCATCAGCTGGAACAGGACCAGCGCCAGCTGGCAGATGCTGTACATCAGCTGGCACACGTAGGGCCCGCCCAAGCCACACAGCGCGCCGTCGACTCCCACCAGCTGCTGGTCAACTCTGCAATCGCTCTGGCGATCGTGGCCGTGCTCGCCCTGCTGGCCGGCTGGTTCGTTGCCGGCAGGATGCTGCGACCGATTCGGACCATCACCCGCAAGGCCCGACGGATCTCCTCCACCAGCCTGCACGAGCGCCTGGCCCTCGACGGCCCGCAGGACGAGCTCAAGGAACTCGGGGACACGCTCGATGACCTGTTTGGGCGGCTCGACGCCGCGTTCGAAGCGCAGCGCCGATTCGTCGCCAACGCCTCGCACGAGCTGCGCGCGCCGCTGACGCGCCAGCGAGCGCTGATTCAGGTCGCGCTCGCCGACCCGGACGCGAGCTCCACTTCGTTGCGTGCCGCCCACGAGCGCGTGCTCGCCTCCGAGCTTGACCTGGAGCAGATGATCGACGCGCTGCTGACGCTCACCCGCGGCCAAACCGGCCTGCAGCGCCGCGAGCGCCTCGACCTCGCTGCCCTCGCGTCCAAGGCTCTGCTCGCGCGCGAGTCAGAAGCCCAAGGCCGTGACCTCGACGTTCGCGCGACCCTCGCCCCAGCGCCGACGGCCGGCGATCCGCGACTGGTGGAGCGCTTGGTCGCCAACCTCCTCGACAACGCGATCCGCCACAACAACATCCTTGAGGGATACGTCGAGATCACGACCGGCACCCGTCAGGAGCACGCGTTCCTGACGGTCGCAAACAGCGGCCCGACGATCCCCCCCGAGGAGGTGCCGCGCCTCTTGCAACCGTTCCAGCGTCTTCACGGGACCCGCACCACCCGTGGCAATGGGAACGGGCTCGGCCTCGCGATCGTCGACGCGATCGCCACCGCCCATCGCGCCACGCTGAGCGCCCAACCGCGCCCAGGCGGCGGGCTGACTGTCGAGGTCACCTTTCCCTCCGCGCCGCTCAGTCTGCGCGGCGACGGCGCGCTCGAAACCTGCTGGCGATGAGTAGCACCAGCGCCACGACGACGATCCGTGCGATGCGGATCGCTACCAGCGCCGTCCCGCTGACGTGGAACAGGAACACCGCTACCAGCAGCGGAACGAGGAACGCGAGCCGTAGGTACATGAACTTGCGCAGATGTCCGCGACGAGATGTTCGGTTGAGCGCACGCATCGCTCAACCAACCCGTCCATCGGTCCCCGACATCGCCTGAACGCGGTCGAGTGCCCGCGGGATCAGCCGCCGCGCGAGCTCCTGGAGCGCAACCGTGACCTGTTCGAGCTCCGCCGGCTCGGTGCTGCCGAGCGCAGCGGCCAGCGACCCATCGATCGGCACCGCCGTGCGCTTGGCGAACCGTTTGCGCACCATACTCGCGCAAATGCCGCGGCCTGGTCAGGGGCTTCCCGCTGTCCGAAGGGCGGCGGTAGCGTTGGCGAACCGTTCAGGCGGTGATTCCGCGGATGTCGAGCTTGGCGACGAGCTCGGGGTCGTTGAACACGTCGATCGCCGCCGCGCGGTCGTCGATGACCGTGAACGCCAGCACCGCAAACGGCTGCTCGCCGTCGAACGCGATCGCGCCGGCCGTGCCGTTGATGAGCGCCGGGCGAACATATGGTGCGAAGCGCCGTGCGCTCATCGCCCCGCGCGCGACCTGTGCGGCGCCGTGCAGCTCGAGCGGATCGCCATCGCGGCGGTGGGCGCGGAGCACGACATCGGGGTCGAGCACTGCCACCAGCGCCTCCAGGTCGCCCTCCCGGGCGGCGGCGAAGTAGGCGTGGACGACCGCACTCTGGCGAATCAGATCGGGTTCTGGCGGCGGCGCCGCCTCGCGAACGCGCCGGCGGGCGCGGCTGGCGAGCTGCCGGGTCGCCTGCGGCGAGCGATCGACCATCGCCGCGATCTCCTCGAACGGCACCGCGAACATGTCGTGCAGCACGAACGCGAGCCGCTCGGCCGGACCGAGCGTGTCCAGCACGACCTGCAGCGCAATCCCGACCGCGTCCGCCAGCAGCGCCTCGTGCTCGGGATCGGTCCCGGCCGCGGGGTTGTCGATGATCGGCTCCGGCCGCAGGCCGTCGAGCGGCTCCTCGCCGCGGGTCCGGCGGGAGCGGAGCACGTTCAGGCAGATCCGGGCGACGACCGTCGTGAGCCATGGCTCGAGGCTGTCGATCTGCTCGGCGTCGGTTCGCCGCAGACGCAGCCACGCCTCCTGCACGGCATCCTCCGCATCGCTCATCGAGCTGAGGATCCGGTAGGCGATCGCGCGCAATCGGGGCCGCTGCTTGTCGAACGTGTTGGCAAGTTCGAGTTCGTCCATTGCTGTCACACCTTCGTGGTCTGGCGGGTCATACCGGATAGACCCCCGAACCCCAACCAATGTGACAGGAGGTGCCCGATGGCACGCATCAACGGAGTCAAGCAGGCTGACGCCGGCCTCAAGATCAAGCTCGTCTACCGGTTCGGCCCGAGGATGATCAAGAAGCTGACCGGCCGCGAGCCGCAGAACGGCAGCGGGCTCGAGCCGATGGAGATTTGGGCCCATCAGCCGAAGATGATGTTTGGGATGGGCAAGTTCAACCAGGCCGTGCGCAAGGCGAAGTTCGTCGATGAGCGGCTGCGGAACCTGGTCGAGCTGAAGGGCGCGCAGATGATCGGATGCGAGTACTGCGTCGATTTCGGCTCGCAGATCTGCCGACACTCCGGCCTCTCCGACGAGGAGCTGCTCGCGTTGCCGCGCTACCGACGGAGCGACCTGTTCAGCGAACGCGAGAAGCTGGCGCTCGACTACGCGGTCGCCGTGATGCGCACACCGGTCGAGGTCACCGACGAGCTGTTCGCCCGGATGAAGGAGCACTTCAGCGACGCGCAGCTCGTCGAGATCACCGCGCTGCTGACGCTCGTCAACCTCGACCGGTTCAACGCCGCCTTTGGGATCGGCTCAGCGGGGTTCAGCGAGGGAATGGTCTGCGTGCTGCCAGACCGCCCGACCGCCAACCTCGCGCGCGCGATGACCGCCTAGTGCAGCGTTCCCTGAAGTGGCTTGTCTTTTGGTGTCATTAGTGATGATGTGCTCCGCCGTCGTTCCTCCTCCAAAGCGGGCGCGAGCGCCGCTCCTATCGGACGCTCGCGGCGCAATTAACTGGCGCGAGCCAGCTCCAGACCCTTACGGAAGGGGGGAGATTCGAACTCCCGAGACGGGGGTTACCCGCCTGCCGGTTTTCAAGACTAACGCAAAACCGCATGGTTGAGCCAAAAACTGACTGCTCGCGCCACAACTCGCGCCAGTCCTCGCAAAAACTAGGTTGAGGGTTGGCCCGGTGGCTCGGGCTCGAGCGTGCGCTTGATGACGCTCGCCGCGCGTCAGTCCAGGGCTTCGTCGGGGGCGGTCGCGAGCAGAGAGCACTTTCGAGTCAGCGCGAGCGGCGCCTGCGGCGGTCCCGGACGACGTAGATCGGAGTGCCGATGCCGGCTATTAGGAACAGTATCGGGACGATGATCCAAGGTCCGATGTGGAACTTCTCGGTAGTGGTGGCGGTCACGGCGAGGGTGGTGATCAGCACGTGGCTCACGGTTGCTCCTTAGAGGTCGTGGTTTGATGGGTGACATGGGTTTTGTTAGGCGATATCCCGCTCCACGGTCGTCCGGGCGGCGATTACCGAGACCGCGACGGCGAGCGCGGCAAGCAGGGCGAGGGCCGCGATGAACGGCAGCGGCCCGGCCGACCCCGCCTCTCCGTGCGCGGGACCGAACGCCGCGTTGCCGAGCTTGACGCCAGCGAGCGTCGTCGCGGCGGTGTAGGGCAGGAATGCGCGCACGGAGGTGAACAGCCCGCCGATGAGCGACTCGATCACGATGCTCCAGACGAAGATGCCAATCACCGCTGCGAGCTGCGAGCGCACGAGCGAGCCGAGCGCGGCGCCGAGCGCCGCGAGCGCCGCCGCACCGCAGATCGCGCCGCCGACGTGACCAAGGAGCGTCGAGGTGCTCAGCGCGAAATGCGTGCCCTCACCCGACGCAAACAAGAGGCCGACGCCGGTTGCAATTACGCCCGCGAGCAGACCGAAGAACGCCCCGACGGCCGCGGAGACGATCACCTTTGCAGCCAGCACGCGCTCACGGTGCGGCGTGGCCTGATAGGTGAGCGTAGCGCTAGCGTGGCGAAACTCGCCGCTGGCGACGATCGCGCCGAGCGCGGCGGCGACCAGCATCGCGAACCCGGTCACCGTGGTCACCGTCGACAGGCCCGAGGCGGTCGAGATGGGTGCCACACCGGTGCCGGCAGTCCCGGCGCGGGACGCCTCGAGCGTTGCGAACAACGCCGTTAGCGCAGCGGCACTCGCCAGCAGCCCATAGGTCAGCCGGATCGTGCGCAGCTTCAGCAACTCGGTGCGGATCAGGCGGGTCATTGCTTCCCCTTTCGTTGCTCGGCGGCGGTCAGCCGCAGGAAGATGTCCTCGAGGTCAGGCGCTTCGGTGGCCGCCTCGTAGATCGGGATCGCGTGCTCGGCCGCAAGCGTCCCGATCTGCTCGCTGCTGGCGCCGGTGATCCTCAATTGGTCACCCCCGAGGATCTCGGCGTTGGCGTCGTGCGCGGCGAGGGTCGCCGCGAGCTCTCGCGCCTTCGGGCTGCGAACGCGCACGGCCTGCCGAGCTCCCGCGGTCAGCTGGTTGAGCGTCTCATGTGAGACCAGGCGTCCACGGTCGAGAATCACGACACTGTCGACTGTCTGGGCGACCTCCGCGAGGATGTGGCTGGAGACCAGCACCGTTCGCCCTTCGCGAGCGAGGTGCCGCAGGAGCTCCCGCAGCCAGTGCACGCCCTCGGGGTCCAGGCCGTTCGCTGGCTCGTCGAGGATCAGGATCTCCGGGTCACACAGCAGTGCGGTCGCGAGGCCGAGCCGCTGGCGCATGCCCAGCGAGAAGTGGCCCACTCGCCGATCGGCGGCCTCGGTGAGCTCCACCAGCTCGAGCACCTCATCGACGCGTGAGTGGGGCACCTCGCCGATCGTCGCCTGGATACGCAGATGGTTACGAGCAGTTCGCCCCGGATAGGCGCCCGAGGACTCCAACACCGCGCCAACCACGTGCAGCGGCGAGCGCAGGTCGCGGTAGAGCCGTCCGTTGATCGTGGCGCTGCCCTCACTGGGAGTTATCAGCCCGAGCAGCATGCGCAGCGTCGTGGTCTTGCCGGCCCCGTTGGGTCCAAGGAATCCGACCACGGTGCCCTCCTCGACGGTGAAGCTCACGTGGTCGACGGCGAGCACCTCGCCGAACGTCTTGGTCAGTTCGCTTATTTCGATAACAGACATGGCCGTCACGGTAAGACGACCGATGCTCGGGCGAAACACCCCGCGGGGGGAAATCACCGCTCCCCCACGGGGGGAGCCAGCGTCCTCCCCGCGGGGGATTCGCCATGCTGCAACCGGCGCTACGCTGGGGCTGCTCGTGTCAGACGCGACTACCGCCGATCGGCTCTTCGTAACCCCGCGAAGACCGGGGGTGCTCGTCGACGCCGTGATCGCGGCCGCGGCGTTCGCTGGCACGCTGTTGGTGCTCGCTCACGTCGGCTCCGGAGGCGCGACGCGTCATCTGGATCTGCTCGGTGGTGTGCTTGCCGCTTTTGCGACGCTGCCGCTGCTTGCCTGGCGCCACGCGCCGTTGGGTGTCTTCGTGCTTTGCACCATCGCGAGCGCCGCCCTCCTAGGCGCTGGCTACGCGGCCGGACCGCCGCTCGGCCCGACTGCCGCGCTGTATCTGCTCGCGGCCAGCCGCGATACGTCAGATCCATGGACACGGCGTACGACTTTCACGGTCGGTGCACTGCTGGCGATCCACGTCAGCGCGTATGGGCTGGCGACGGGCCAGTTCCCGCTGACGGTGCTGGTCGCTGCGATCCTGCTGTGGGGTATCGCGTGGTTTGCGGGCGAGCGCACCAGGCTGCGCCGCGCACAACTCGAGGATCTGCGCCAGAGGGCGCTGCGCAACGAGCGCGACGCCGAGCGCGACCGGCAGCTCGCAGCCGCCGAGGAGCGCGCCCGGATCGCCCGAGACCTCCATGACTCTGCCGGCCACGCGATCAACGTGATCGGCGTCCAAGCCGGCGCCGCGCGGTTGCTGCACGAGCGCGACCCCGCACGCTCCAGGGCGGCGCTCCAGACGATCGAGGAGGTCGCGCGACAAACCGTCGGTGACATCGACCGGATCGTGCACACCCTTCGCTCGGCGGACACACCCCACGGGCAGGTCGAGACGCCACCGGGACTTACGGCGCTCGACACGCTCGTTGCCCACCACGCTGCAACCGGGCTCGCCGTCGCCGTCCACATCGACGGCGAGCCGCGCGCGCTCGCCGGCGCCGTCGACCAAGCGGCCTACCGCATCCTCCAAGAGGCGCTAACGAACGCTGCCCGCCACGGCGCCGGTGACACGCACGTCGACCTTCACTTCGCCCGATCAGCGCTGCGGCTCACGGTGACCAACCCGACACCCGACCTGGTCAACAGCTCTCCAAATGGGGGGCACGGCTTGATCGGAATGCGCGAACGCGCGACTCTGCTCGGAGGCACCCTGATTGCGAAGCGAGAAAACGCCGCCTTCTGCGTGAGCGCCAAGCTCCCCTACGAGGAGCAGCCGCGATGACCCGCGTGCTGATCGTTGATGACGACGACCTGATGCGGGCCGGCCTCGCGGCCGTCCTCGCAAGCGACCCCACCATCGCCGTCGTCGGTGAGGCCTCCACCGGCCGCGAGGCCGTTGAGCGGGCACGGCGCATCCACCCGGACGTCGTGTTGATGGACGTGCGAATGCCCGACCTGGACGGGATCGCCGCGACCCGCGAGCTCACCAGCACATCGCCGGCGACGCGAGTGCTGATCCTGACGACCTTCGAGCAGGACGACTACATCTTCGGCGGCCTGCGCGCCGGAGCCTCCGGGTTCCTGCTGAAGCGCACCCGCCCGGAGGAGCTGATCGTCGCAGTGCACACGATCGCCGCAGGCGACTCACTTCTCTCACCCTCAGTCACACGCCGCGTGATCGAGAGCATGGCCGAAGAGCCGGCAGCGATGATCGCCACTAGCAACGACCTCGACGAGCTCACGCGTCGCGAGCGCGAGGTGCTCGAGCTGATCGCGCGCGGGCTCTCCAACGCCGAGATCGCGGCCGCCCTCGTCGTCGAGGAGTCGACCGTAAAAACACACGTCAAGCGCATCCTGATGAAGCTCCGCCTCCGCGACCGCGTACAAGCGGTGATCTATGCCTACGAGGCCGGGCTCAACGACAGTGCTCGCCGAGCAACGCCCGTCGCCGCACGCAAACCCAACGACACAGGCAAAGACCGCGTTTCCCGAGCAGGACCAACAAGTCGCGGCGTGAGAGGCTGAGCGATACCGCCGAGAGCGTCGATCCGGGCTCGAGGCGCTGCTCGCCGCAGACGTGAAGTTGACCACCGACAGCGGCGGCAAGGCACGGGCGCTCGCGCAGCCAATCCTCGGGCGAGCGCGAGTCGCGAACACGCTCGCTGAGCGGGCCCGTCGCGGCCTTTCGGGCATGTCGCTACGACGCGTGCAGATAAACGGCACCCCGGGGCGCGATCGTTCTCGACGCCCGTGCGCAGCCGAGATCAGTCGTCGTGCTGGACATCGCCGAGGGCCAGATCAGAAGCATAAGTTCGATCAACAACCCAGACAAGCTCACACACCTCGGACAGGTCGCCGCCAACACAATCAC
The DNA here is from genome assembly GCA_963810735.1 of uncultured Solirubrobacteraceae bacterium. Classification (GTDB taxonomy): domain Bacteria; phylum Actinomycetota; class Thermoleophilia; order Solirubrobacterales; family Solirubrobacteraceae; genus Palsa-744. The sequence goes on along the minus strand of CAWEOR010000005.1, from coordinate 209,131 downwards.
CGATGAGGTTCTCTGAGCGATGAACTCCGACGCTGTCACCGCGTCGCGCGCCACAGCGGCCTCTTGTCTGACCGCTCGGCGGCACTCGGGCGCCAGAAATACGTCGAGGCTGGCGTGGCGGTGGTCGGGATCGATCTCCTCGTTGTATCCAAGCCCCCAAGCTTCGAACTCTGCTCAGCTTTCGGGCGAAACGGAAGGGGGGAGATTCGAACTCCCGAGACGGGGGTTACCCGCCTGCCGGTTTTCAAGACCGGTGCATTCAACCGCTCTGCCACCCTTCCATGGCCATTGCGAGAAGGCTAGACGATCCGCCAGGGCGTAGTCCGGCCGTTGGTGCCTCGCCGCGATGAGGATCATCCGACGGTCGGACGCGGCCGTCGATCTCGGTGACGAGCCTCCGGCGCCAGCGGTTTCGCTTGCCAGAAGCCACCGGGGCTGCGGCAGGAGCGTCACTCTCCGACGTAGCGGACGTGGCCCTTCCCGTCGACCTCGGTCACGGTGAACGGATAGCGCTTGGATCTGCCCTTGAGAGTCGAAGTGCACGTGAACACGATCCCGGCTTGCTGGAGCACTTCTGCCGGGCAGGTGACCGTCGCGCTCAGCCTCCGCTGGCGGGCGATCGATGTGGCGATCGCGCTTTGGACGTTGGCGATGTTCAAGACCACCAGAGGCTGCTGACTTTCGTAGCGCACGTGGCCGCTGCCGTTGGTCTCGGTCACCCTGACCGGATACCTGCCCACGTCCAGCTCCGCCATACATGTGAACGCATGACCCGCCTTCCGCGGGATCGTCGATGGACATGCGACTGTTGTATGCAGCCCGTGCTCGCGCAGAATCGATTCGACGATCGCGCGCTCGACACGCGTGTTGCTGAGGGTCGGCGCGCTCGCTCCACACGCCGAGACGCAAACCGTGACGAGAAACGTCAGCGTGACGCTCGTGGCCCGGCGCGTGCCTGTGAAGTTCGTCATCGGGAGGCGGTCTTCGTTCGTGTGGAGGTCCAGCCGAGGCTCGCGGCTCCGCTCAAGCAGTTCTCGCACCGGAGGATCACTGGAGATAGGACGTCGTCAGTTTGCCTTTGCTTTCGGTCGTGGCGATCTTCCACTTTTTGCCGGCGGGTACGGTAAAGCTGTAGAAGCGCGTTTCCCCTGCGGTGTTCGCTTTGAATGTCGCGCTCAGGACTTCAGTGCCGCCTACCGACACTGCGAGTGTCGTTTCGGTCGTTGCTTCCCGATCGTACATCACCAGCACGTCTGTCTGCTTGGTGACTTCGTATTCGGTTCCGACCGTGCGCGCCGTTTTCACTTCGACGTATTCTTTGTATTCACCCAGCCCTTTGCCTTCGGCCCCAGTCGCCCCTTTGGGGCCTTCTTTGCCTTCTTTGCCTTCGGCCCCAGTCGCCCCTTTGGGGCCTTCTTTGCCTTCGGCTCCGGTGGTGCCTTTGGGGCCTTCTTTGCCTTCTTTGCCTTCGGCTCCGGTGGTGCCTTTGGGGCCTTCTTTGCCTTCTTTGCCTTCTTTGCCTTCGGCTCCGGTGGTGCCTTTGGGGCCTTCTTTGCCTTCCGGGCCGGCTGCTCCCGTTTCGCCTTTGACGCCTTGCAAGCCTTGTTTGCCTTCGGGTCCTTCGGCGCCGGTAGCGCCTTCTTTACCTTCAGCGCCGGTTTCGCCTTTTACACCCTGAAGGCCCTGTTCGCCTTTGGCTCCCTGTTTGCCTTCGGGCCCGGTTTCGCCTTTCACGCCTTGCAGGCCCTGTTTGCCTTCGGGACCGGTTTCGCCTTTCACGCCTTGCAGGCCCTGTTTGCCTTCGGGTCCTTCGGCGCCGGTCGTGCCTTTGGGGCCTTCTTTTCCTTGGGGGCCTGTGGCGCCCGTTTCGCCCGTTGGGCCTTGTTTGCCTTCTGGTCCGGTCGTACCGGTGGCGCCTTTGGCGCCTTCTTTGCCTTCAGCGCCGGTTTCGCCTTTTACGCCTTGAGACCCTTCTTTGCCTTCAGGCCCAGTGGGCCCCTGTGAGCCGGTTTCGCCTTTGGGTCCTTCTTTGCCGGGCGCTCCGTTTTCGCCCTTGGCACCCTGTTTCCCTTCCAGTCCGGGAGTGCCGGCTTCGCCCTTCGGGCCGGAGGGGCCGGCCGCTCCCCTGGGGCCGCGTGTGCCTGCGAGGTCGTTGGCGCTTTGCTTGCGCCGCGGGCTGGCGCTGGTGTTGGGCGCTTCCTTGCCGCCCGTACGGGGAGCGACGGCTTCGGTTGTGGGGCTATGCAGGCCGGTGCTGGGGGTGGCGGGCGCTTCGGTTTCGCCGGCTGCGGGGTTGTGGGAGACGATTGCGCCGACGCGCGCTGTGACGCGCCGTGTGCTCACTTGCGGTTCGTCAGCTGGGATCGGCCTATGTGCGATTCCCGACGCGTTCGGACTGGGCCGCTTGCGCGCGGCGTGCGCTGCGGCGCCGTCTGAGCTGTTGGTGGCGAGGTGAAGAGTCGAAGGGTGACTGTGTTGCGATCTCGAGGACACATCGGTGTTGGCGACCATCGCGCCGCCTCCCACGGCAAGTCCGACCGCGACTGCGGTGAGGAGGGAACGACGTGCGAATAGGTGAAGCATTACGAAAGACCCGGCAGTTTCAAAAGATGCCCCCCTGGGCTGCACGGTCGGCAGACGCACTCCGGTGCCCGACTGCCAGAAGGATCGGCCGCGCGGCTTGGTTCTTTAGGTCCGACGCTGATCTTTCGCAGCCGAATGGCGCCGACTGGTAGGTATCGTGCCGTGTTTCGGCGAAGCTGGTGCCGGCTGCGTTGACGATCGTCGGCGCGCTGGCCTGTGGTGATACCTACCGCTCGAGGACGCGAAGATTCGCGGGAAGCGGACTGGCTGGAACCCCATAACCTCGCGCGTGGCGATCGCGTCGCCGGTCCAAATACCCCCTTCCGCGCTGTTCGAGACTCGCGCCGGAACGCCCGGATGCTCGTCGCGTCAATGAAGCGGGTCGCGATTCATGGCCGCACCGCAAACCCGGCCGTCGAGGCGCTATGAACCAATCTCGCGCGACGCACCGCCGAACCCTCGCTCGTTGGCGTCGGGGTGTCCGCCGACACGCTCGCATCCATGAAAAAGCACGCCCGTACAACCCTCAACCGACTGGCCCAGGTTCGCGCCAAATCCGCGCCAGTCCAAGCGCGGATCGTGCGGACCCAGGCGGTTATCTGCGGTTTCGCGGCGTCGCAGGCCGACAGCGACGAACCAACCGAATCACACTCAGCCGCGCGGAAAGCGGCTCAGGAAAGCCAAGAATCCGGGCACCAGCAAAAACACACGACTTCCGGACCTCCGAATTTCAAGACCGGTGCATTCAACCGCTCTGCCACCCTTCCACGGTCACGACGAAGGCTATCGGTCTGCCCGCGGCCGCACACGACCCACGTCCGGGGACGGGGTTCCCGGCGCAAATGCGTTCCAGCCCGGGTTTCTGGGCGTAATCGTGCCGCTCAGTGACCTGGAGGGTTGGCTGCGGACGAAAAAAATTAGGCTACGAGCCCTCGTAACCTAGTGTCGGTCTACGCGTCAGCGAGTTCTCACCGACCTCCCTTCTAGGGCGTGGGACTCGGCACGGCTGTGACGGGAACCAGCGAGCGCAGCAACAGCTCGCTGGTGACGGTCCCGAGTGCTTTGTGGATCCGCGAGTGCTGCTCGCAGCCCACGACGATCCCGCTCGCTCCGTGCCGCCGCGCGGCCTCGGTCAACGCGCTCACCGGGTCCTCGTCGGAGACCTCCGTATGCGCGTCGAGCAAGGCATCCTCGCTGTCCAGAGCCAGCTCGTCGAGAAACGCCTGACCGAGTCGGTGACGCTCATCCGCGGTGGCGAGGGGCGAGGGTGGTGCGTGGAGCGGCCTACAGGCGTACACCAGCACGAGCCTGCCGTGCGCAGGGAGCGAGCCTGCGGCCCAGCTCGCGGCGGCGCGGGCGCTTTCGCTTCCGTCATAGCCGACCACCAGGCACGGCCCGTGATGCTCCTCTCGAGCCCGGTGAACTGTCGGCGAGCCAGCTTGCCTGGCGCGCGGGCTCATGCGGGAACCTGCCCGCGGTCGAGTTCCTCCAGATACGGCGCGAGGTACTTCGCGGCGATCTTGCTGGGAGGCGACCACGTGGGCGTGTCGCTGATCTCAGAGCTGAAGCCGTGGCCGCCGGTGATCTTCGCCGTCAGATACATGGGCTTGTCGTCGGTAAGCAGCATCCCGTGGATGACGGGGTTGAACGCCTCTGGCGTCAACGGCGCTCCCGCCAGCGCTGCGATCGACCGCGCCGCCACGTCGGCCTGCTGGGATCCGACCCCGCCGTGCTTGATCGGGAAGTCGATCGCGTCGCCCGCCGCGTAGACACCATCAGCATCTCGCACCGCGCCGTAGGGGTCGACGCGGATGAAGCCGTGCTCGCCGAGCGGGATGCCGCGGATGGCGGGGCCGTAGAGCTCGGGCAGGGCGATCACGCGGGTGACGTGCAAATGACGGTCGCCGGGGTTGATCACGACCTCGCCGGCGCTTGGAACCTCGACATAGGCGGAGTTGATCGTCTGGATATGCGCCCGCTCGAGCCGCTGCGAGATCGCACTACTCGCCGTGGCGCCGAAGATCGCCAGCGGGCTGTCCTCGGGCGTGACGATCGTCGTCGAGAGGTCGATGTTCATGTCATAAGCACGCCCGGCGGTCATCAGCGCGAGCTCGTACAGCGGCAGCTGCCAGGCCATTCGGCCCGGTGCGACGAACGCGAGGCTGTCGACGTAGCCGCCCTCGATGTCCTGGATCAGCCCGTGCAGCGTCTCATCCATGCGTCGATCGTCGATCGTGATCGCGTGCTCGTAGCGGGGGACCGCGCGTGCGCCGAGCGCCAGCACGAGTGCGTCGTAGCTGATCGCCTCGCCGGCCTTCGTGTGGACCGTGTGCTTATCGGCCTCCACCCAGTCCAGCTCGTCGACCAGCAGCGCAACTCCTGCGTCGCGCACGATCCGAGCAAGCGGGTAGCGGCGCGCGGTTGCGTATGCGAACGGCTCGCGTACCGTCATGGGGCGGTAGACGAACTCGTCGTTGGGTGCGATTACCGTTGTGGTGGTCTGTTCGGGCGCGAGCTGGTGCAGCGCCAGTGCGGTCTCTAGGGCGGCCACTCCTCCGCCCACGATCACAACTCGAAGTTTGGGGTGAGAGTCATGTGTTGTCATGGGTTCAAAGCTAACTCTCAGCGCATGCAGCGCCAGCCGAAGAAATCCGTCGTCGTGGACGGAAAACTACGGACCTGATCGAGTGGCGCGACCGCGATCTCATGACCAGCCGATGAGCGGCTGCTCACCACTCAGACGCTCATAGCAGGTGCGGTGGTAGTGCTCGCCGCCTCGGTCCAAGCAAGCTGCCTCGAGCGCTCGAGAACTCTCGTAGGCACGCCCGTCAAGGACCCTGACCAGCGGCTCGTAGACGCCGATCACCTCGCCGCAATGCTCGCAGCGCAGCAACTGGCTCATCGGCGACAGCTCGCGCACGGGACGATGGATGCTCCGGTGCTCAGGTCGGGACTGTTCATGACGCGCCAGCGAGAAATGTAGGTCGCGCGTGGCGCGCGGAACTCGGGAATCGGCCGCGAGATCGGTGGGGCAAACTACGGATTGCGCTGCAGCGACGACGGGATAGCGACTCGGCACCGCTTTCCGGGATTTCTACTGGCCCAGCGTCCACGCAAGTCGCCTTGGCAGGACTATGCTCCAAGAAGATGGACAGCGCCTCCTCCGAGGAACTATGGATTCGGCGCCTCCTTGACGTAGGGCGTGAGCTCGTGACCGAGCTCGATCAGGCCAAGGTGCTCGACGGGGTGTTGCAGACCGCGCGGGAGCTCACTGGCGCGCGTTACGCAGCGCTCGGGATCTTGAACGAGCAGCGCACAGAGCTCGAGCGGTTCCTGACCTCCGGGGTCGACGAGGACACAAAGCGCGCAATCGGCGATCTGCCACGCGGGCGTGGGGTGCTCGGCGCGCTGATCGAGCATCAGCAGCCGCTGCGGCTCACCGACGTTGGCCAGCACCCCTCGAGCTACGGGTTTCCTGCAGGGCATCCGGTGATGCGCAGCTTCCTGGGTGTGCCGGTCCGCGTCCGCGGGCAGGCTTGGGGAAACCTGTACCTCACCGAGAAGGAGGGCGGCGAGTTCTCAGAGCGCGACGAGGAGGCCGCGGTGATCCTGGCCGACTGGGCCGCGGTCGCGATCGAGAACGCGCGCCTGTATGAGACCAGCGAGCGCCGTCGCCAAGAGGCCGAGAAAGCAATTCGAGGGCTCGAGGCCACCCGCGACGTGGCCGTCGCGATCGGTGGGGAGATCGCGCTCGAGCACGTGCTCGAGCTGATCGTCAAGCGCGGACGCGCGCTGGTGGGCGCCCGCAGCCTCGTGATCATGCTGCGCGACGGCCACGAGCTCGTCGTGCAGGCGAGCGCCGGTCACGTCGAGTCGATGCGCGGCACGCGACTGCCGATCGCCGAATCCACCTCCGGACAGGTGCTCGAACGCCGCCGCCCCGAGCGAATCACCGACGTCGCCGCCCGCCTGCGTATCGCACCGGTGCAGTTCGGTGTGACGGACCCGCAGACGGCACTGCTGGTGCCGATGCTCCACCGCGGCGAGGGGGTGGGCATCCTGGCCGCGTTCGACCGCGGCGAGCAGGGCAGCGTCTTCAGCGAGGACGACGAGCAGATACTGCGGACCTTCGCGGCGAGCGCCGCGACCGCCGTGGCACTCGCGCAGAGCGTGCAGAGCGATCGCCTGCGCAGTTCGCTGGCCGCCGCGGACGCCGAGCGCCGGCACTGGGCGCGCGAGCTTCACGACGAGACCCTGCAGGGCCTCGGGGGCCTGCGCGTGCTGCTCTCCTCCGCACGGCGGGGCGACGACCTCGCGCGGGCCCAGACAGCGATGGACGAAGCAATTGGGCACATCGAGCGGGAGATCTCGAACCTGCGCGCGATCATCACCGAGCTGCGTCCCGCAGCCCTCGACGAGCTAGGGCTGCGCACGGCGATCGAGGCGCTGCTTGACCGCCATCGCGAGCAGAGCGGATTCGAGATCGACGCCGAGCTTGCGCTGTCCGGCTCCTCCAAGGCGCAGCCGCGCCTCAGCGAGGATCTCGAGACCACCGTCTATCGGCTCGTGCAGGAGGCGCTCACCAACGTCGCCAAGCACACCCGCGCCGACCGGGTACGTGTGGCGATCGAGGAATCCAACGGCGAGCTGCTGATCGAGGTGCACGACGACGGCGCGGGCTTTGACCCAGATCTCGCAAGCGACGGCTTCGGCCTCGCGGGGATGCGCGAGCGCGTGCATCTAGCCGGGGGGGTGCTGAGGATCGACTCCGGCGAGCACGGCACGCTGCTGAAGGCGTGCCTACCAACGCTCCGAGGAACGCAGGTAGCGCGGTCAGGGACCCAGCAGGCCGCGTCGTAGCGAGTAGCGGACCAGTTCGGCCCGTGTGGTGAGCCCTAGCTTGCGGTGGACACTTGCGCGGTGTGTCTCGACCGTACGAGGCGAGAGATGCAGCTTGCGGGCTATCTCAACGCTCGTGTGCCCGAGCGCGATCAGTCGCAGAACTTCGACCTCGCGCGGCGAGAGCGCATCGTCGGTGAGCGAGCGGTGCAAGGCATCCAGCCGCGCGGCGATTCGTGGGCTGACGAACTCCTCACCATGCGCGGCGGCGCGCACAGCCTGCGGGAGCTCAGCGTCGGCCAGATCCTTCGCGACGAACCCGACAGCCCCGGCCGCGAACGCACGCTGCGCGAACACCGGGTTCTCTTCCATCGTCATCACGACGATCTGGGTATCAGGCGCCTGCTCACGCAAGCGGCTGATCGCCTCGATGCTCGACCCGTCGGGCATACCCAGGTCGAGGACCAGCACCTGCGGCTCTTGGGCATGGACGTGGCGAGCGACAGCCGCCAGGTCGCTTGCTTCGGCGATCACGTCCATGCCATCCTCCCGGTCGAGGAGCAGCCGCAGGCTGTGGCGCATCAGCGCATGGTCGTCAGCCAGCAACACGTCGATATGCGTATTCGCCGGCGCGGTGTCCGGACCCTCGGGACGGGGCGCCAGATGTAGATGGGAGGCCATAACGTCACGCTAGCCGTAAACGGGAGGTCTCAACCACCGGGAAAAACACCCCGATCCACCGCGGCAAAGCACTGATCCTCGCCACCCATCAAATGGCTTTCCCCTCGGCGTCCCGGCCCGCGGCGATTCCACAGGAGCCTCCGGGAAAAACCCTGATGCCTCAGGCGTGCGATTCTCAGATCCTTCTCCTATGGCGGAGCCAGCCCCACGCGTTCTTGCACGGCCTCACCCCGAGGATGATCGGCGAGAGCGCGCGATCCACACCGTTGGGTTGTGCAAGAGCTACGGCGACACCGTGGCCTTGGACGGTCTGGACCTCACGGTCAACGACGCTGAGGTCTACGGGTACCTTGGACCCAACGGCGCGGGAAAGACCACCACCATCCGCCTGCTGCTGGGGCTGCACCGGCCGAGCGCCGGCCGTGCTGAGCTGTTCGGCCTCGACGCCTGGAGCGAACCGGTCAACGCCCACAGACGGGTGGCCTACGTAGCCGGGGAGCCGTTTCTGTGGCCCTCGCTGACGAGCGCGGAGACCTTCGAGTTCCTCGCGCGCCTACGCGGCGGGACCGACGTCGCATACCGCGACGTGCTGATCGAGCGCTTCCAGCTGGACATCGACAAGAAGGTCAGGGCGCTGTCCAAGGGCAACCGCCAGAAGGTGCAGCTGATCGCCGCGTTCGCGTGCCGCGCCGACCTACTGCTCCTGGACGAGCCCACGGCGGGACTCGACCCGCTGATGGAGGTCGCCTTCCGCGAGACGGTGATGGAAGCGAAGCAGCGCGGCCAGACGATCTTCCTCTCCTCCCACATCCTCAGCGAGGTCGAGGCGCTGTGTGACCGGGTTGGGATCCTCAGAGACGGAAGCCTCGTCGACGAGGGAACGCTTGCGGAGCTGCGCCACCTCGCCGCGCAGACGGTCGAGGTTACGTTCGCGGGCCAGGCGCCGGAGCTCCCGGCGCTGGCGGGGGTCCACGTACAGCGCGCGGGTCCCAATGCGCTTCGGTTTGAGGTATCGGGCAGCGTCGGCCCGCTGATCGAGGCGCTCGCCGAGGTGGGAGGGAGCTCCATCAAGACGCTGAGCAGCCGCGAGCCCTCGCTGGAGGAGATATTCCTTCACCACTACGACGGCTCCGCCGGCCATGTCGGCGACTAGCGGGACAGTCGTGACGCCCAGCGCCCCCGCCTTGAAGACCACGGCGGGCCTCACGGCAGCAAGCGCGTTGGCGCGGCGTGCACTTCGGGACGCGCGGGTCCGCACGATCTCCTTCGCATACCTGTTCGCAGTGATCGCCTATATCCAGCCGGTCGGCTACCGCGACGCCTACCCGTCGCCGTCGAGCCGGCTCGCTTTCGCCCGCAGCTTCGCTGAGAACAAGGCGATCCGCCTGTTCTACGGCGTCCCTCACAACCTGCTCACCGTCTCCGGCTACACAGCCTGGCGCGTCGGCGGGACACTGGCGATCTTCGCCGCCGTCTTCGGGCTGCTGGCCGCCGTGCGTGCCCTGCGGACCGAGGAGGACACCGGTCGGATGGAGCTCGTGCTTGCCGGTCCAGTCGCACGTAGCACCGACATATCTCTCCGCGATCGCGGCGATCGCGGCGGGCGTCCTTGTCCTGGGGATCGCGGAGTTCGCCGGGTTGGTCCTGGCGGGTCTGCCCGCAGGCGGGTCGGCCGAGCTCGCACTCGCGACGGTCTCGGTCGTACCGGTGTTCGTGGGGGTTGGCGCGCTTACGAGCCAGCTCGCCTCGACGCGCAGGATGGCGCTCGAGCTCGGGGGCGCCGCGGTCGGAGTGTTCCTGGCGCTGCGAGTCATCGCCGACACCTCCACCAGCGCCGGCTGGCTTCGTTGGGCGACCCCGCTCGGGTGGGCCGAGGAAGTGCGCCCCCTCACCGGCGCTCATCCGGTCGTCCTGCTGCTGCCGTTTGTGACGGCCGTGCTGCTGCTCGTGGTGGCCGCACGGATCGCCGCAGGCCGCGACATCGGCACCGGCCTACTCCCTGCGCGTGAGAGCGCCGAGCCACGCCTCGGTCTGCTCTCCTCGCCGCTCGCGCAGGCGCTGCGCTCAGAGCGCGTCAGCATGACCGTGTGGCTCTCGAGCATCGGCGCGTTTGCCTACATCACCGGTGTGATCGCTAAGAGCACGTCAACTGCGGGGATCTCAAAGAGCCTGCAACGCGAGGTCGCAAAGCTCGGGACCGGCTCGATCGTGACACCCACCGGATATCTCGCATTCGTGTTCATCTTCTTCGTCCTGGCCGTCAGCCTGTTCGTCTGCGCGCAGATCGGTGCCGCGCGTCACGAGGAAGCCGACGAACGGCTCGAGACACTGCTCTCCCTCCCGGTCAGCCGCCGCAGATGGCTGGGCGGGAGGCTCGTGCTCGCGGCCGCTGGCGCCACCGCACTCTCCCTGGCCGCTGGTCTGCTCGCCTGGGCGGGCGCCGAGTCAGGTGGCGTCAGCATCTCCCTGCCGGGGATGCTTGAAGCTGGCGCAAACTGCCTTCCCGTCGCGCTGATGTTCCTTGGCATCGCGGCACTCGCCTACGCAATCCTCCCCCGAGCAAGCGCCGGGCTCTCCTACGGCCTTGTCACCGTCGCGTTTCTGTGGGACCTGTTTGGCTCCCTGCTGAGTGTGCCGAAGTGGCTCGTGCAAGCGACACCGTTCGCGCATATAGGGCTCGTGCCGGCGCAACCTTTTCGTGCCGCCGCCGCCCTCGTCATGCTCGGGGTCGCGGTCAGCAGCGCCCTCGCGGCGACCTGGGTCTTCCAGCGGCGCGACCTGATCGGACAATGAGGAGCGTGAGCCCGTGCTGCAGAAGATGACGGTCGGGCGCTGGTCGCTTGACTCCTACAGCGGGATCGTGCCCGAGCACATCCTCGAGGAGCTCCACGAGCACGCGCGCGCGCTGCGCGGCGCGCGCATCCTGCAGGTCAACGCGACTGCCTACGGCGGCGGCGTCTCAGAGCTGTTGCGCTCGGCGGTGCCGCTGCTGCGCGATCTCGGCCTGGACGTCGACTGGGAGGTGATCTCCGGGAGCCCAGAGTTCTTCGGCGCGACCAAGGCGCTGCACAACGGGCTACAGGGAGCGAACAAGCCGCTCAGCGCAGCCGACCGAGCGGCCTACCTGGACTGCGCACGTGAGAACGCTGCCGTGCTCGACGACGGATACGACTTCGTGATCGTGCACGACCCGCAGCCCGCCGCCCTGCTCAGCGTCCACGGCAAGGCAAACGCGCGCTGGGTGTGGCGCTGTCATATCGACACCTCCGAGCCCAACCCCGAGACCTGGGCGTTCCTGCGCCCCTATCTCGCCGGCTTCGACGCCGCGGTGTTCACGATGCCGCAGTTCGTGCCGCCCGATTTTCCGGTGGCGCGAGTAGAGGTGATAGCGCCCGCGATCGACCCGCTGAGCCCGAAGAACCTCGAGCTCGACCTCGACACCGCGCGGCAGATCCTCGACTGGATCGGAGTAGAGCTCCCCGGGCGTCTGGTCACGCAGGTCTCGCGCTTTGACGCCTGGAAGGACCCGCTCGGCGTGCTCGCCGCCTATCGCCTCGTGCGCGAGGAGATCGGCGAGCTGCAGCTCGCGCTCGTCGGCTCGATGGCGCTCGATGACCCCGAGGGCTGGGAGGTCTACGGCCAGGTCGCAGAGCACGCCGCCGATGACCCGCTGATCCACCTATACACCAACCTCACTGGGGTCGGCAACGTCGAGGTCAACGCGTTTCAGCGGCTCTCCGAGGTGATCGTGCAGAAGTCGATCCGTGAGGGCTTCGGGCTCGTGGTCTCAGAGGCGCTGTGGAAGGGCACACCCGTCGTCGCCGGACGCGCCGGCGGCATCCCGTTACAGATGCCAGAGGGCGTCGGCGGCGCGATGGTCGACTCCGTGCAGGAGTGCGCCAGTGCCATGCTCAACCTGCTGCAGGACCCGTCCACGGCCGAGCAGTTAGGTCACAGTGGTCGCGAGCATGTGCGGGAGCACTTCCTGCTGCCGCGGCTGTTGATGGAGGAGCTGCGGCTACTCGCGACGCTTGCCTGACGGCGTCCGCTCAGGGCAGCAGCACGATCTTGCCATGAGTGTGACGGTCAGCCAGCTCGGTGAAGGCGTCGCGGACCTGCGACAGCGGATAGGTGCGGGCGATCGGTATCTCCAAACGTCCCTCGGCGACGAGTCCGACCAGCTCAGCGAGCAGCGGCGCGCTGGCGATCGCGTGCGTGCCCTGAGCATGGACGCCCAAGCGCTGCACGGCGTCGAAGTCGCTGATCGTGTTGATCCGCTGGGTTGAGACGCCGAGCTCGATCGCCAAGTCCACATAGCCCCCGCCGAAGGTGTCGATGAAGGCGTCGACTTTCCCGCCGGCCGCCTCGCGAATGCGCTGCGCCTGACCGTCGCCATACGTGACGGGGATGATGTCGTGTTCGCGCAGCCAGTTGTGGTTTTGCTCGCCCGCCAGGCCGATCACCCTCGCCCCGGCGCTGCGCGCGAGCTGGACCGCCGCCGAGCCGACCCCCCCGCCAGCGGCCGAGACGACGACCGTCTCGCCGGGCTGGGGGCCGACCGCCTGCACGGACGCAAGTGCGGCCATGCCGACGACGAACAACGACCCCGCCACCTCCCACGGCACCGAGGGCGGCTTGGCCGTCAGCTGCTCGGCTGGCACGACGACGAGCTCTGCGTGACTTGCCCGCTGCTCGGTCCAGCCGAGCACCTCATCGCCGACGGCGAAATCGCTCGCGCCCCCGCCAACCGCCTTCACGATCCCGGCGAGATCAGTCCCCTCGCCGGAGGGGAACGTCGCCGGCCAGCGATCGTGCAGGCGACCCTCTCGGATCGAGATCTCACCCGGGTTGATCCCGGCTGCCTCGACCGCCACCAGCACCTCACCCACGCCGGCCACGGGGTCCTCGACGTCACGTACGTCGAGCACGTCGACACCACCGTATTCGTCGAATCGGACCGCCTTCATCGCGCCTCCTCAGCCTTCGTCGCTCCGCTGTTCGCTCACCGGCCCAACGTAGCGAAGCGCGGGGTGCGCCGCCTCCTGCCGCCTCCTGATACGGCGAGCAGGGGTCCCGGCGTCGTCGCGATGCGGCCAACTACTCACCAGAGCCCAAAGTAACCCTGACCTGCCGCGCAATCTCGAGATCCTCGCGCGCGGTGAGCACGAGCGTGCTAACCGATGCGTGCTCCGCTCCGATCAGCGCATCGGTCGTGGCGCCCTGGTTGCGAGCCTCATCCAGAGACGCCCCCAGGAACCCAAGTCCTGCAGCCGTGCGCGAGCGCAACTCGGGCGAGCGCTCGCCGACACCGCCAGTGAACACGAGCACGTCGAGGCCGCCCATGGTCGCCGTCATGGCAGCGATCTGGGCGCGCAGACTGTGGACGTAGACATCGCGCGCGAGACGGGCAGACTCATCACCCTCCGCCGCTCGTCCCAGCACCTCGCGCATGTCGGCGCTGCCCGCCAGCCCCAGCAGGCCGGAGCGGTGCTCGAGCGAGTCGGCGAGCTCCGCCGCCGACAGCTCCCCGTGCTCGAGCAGCCAAAGCAGCATGCCTGGGTCCACGCTGCCCGAACGCGTCGCCATCACGAGACCCTCGAGGGGAGTGAAGCCCATGGTGGTGTCGAGCGAATCGCCACCATTGATCGCGCACAGCGACGCGCCGGCCCCGAGGTGACAGCTCACGATCCGCAGCCCCGCGGGCTCGCTCTGCAACAGCTCCGGTGCGCGCCGCGCGACCCACGCATGGGAGAGGCCGTGAAAGCCGTAGCGGCGCAGCCCCCACCGCTCCCGCCACCGCGCCGGCAGCGCATATGTGAACGCCGCCGCCGGCAGGGTCGCATGAAAAGCCGTGTCAAAACATGCCACCGCCGGCAGGTCTGGGAGCAGTTCGGTCACGGCGTCAAACGCCGCGAGCGACTTCGGCTGGTGCAACGGCGCGAGATCCACGAGCGCGCGCAGATCCCCCTCGACCGCAGCGTCGATCCTCACGGCATCGCGGTAGCGCTCCCCTCCGTGCACGATGCGATGTCCGATCGCGTCCGCCTCGCCAAGCGGCGAGTCGAGTGCCGCGCGCAAGTCGTCCGTGTCCGCCCGCGCCCGAGGCGCCTGGAGCTCTCGCGCGTCGATCATGTTGTCCTCGTCGTCGAGCAGCGTCAGCTTCAGGCTGCTCGAGCCGGCGTTGACGACCAATACCCGCAAGCTCGCGCGCCTATCCTCGTGCGCCGGGCGCTCGCGAGGCATCGCTCGCGCCCGGCCAGCACCAGTCGCTGACAGCGGGCGGGTCCTCGCCGTGCTCGCGGGTGTACGCGCGGTGGCGCAGCCGCTCGTCGGCCATTTCCTGGCGCACATGGCCGGCGCGCTCGGCGAGGCCGGGAACGCGGTCGATGACATCCATCACGAGATGGAAGCGGTCGAGGTCATTGAGCATCACCATGTCAAACGGAGTAGTGGTGGTGCCCTCCTCCTTATAACCCCGAACATGGATGTTGTCGTGGTTCGTGCGCCGGTAGGTGAGACGGTGAATCAGATACGGGTAGCCGTGGTAGGCGAAGATCACCGGCCGGTCGGTCGTGAACAGCGCGTCGAACTCCGGCTCAGAAAGCCCGTGCGGGTGCTCGCTGTCGGGCTCCAAGCGCATCAGGTCAACGACGTTCACGAGCCGGACCTTCAGCTCCGGTAGATGCTCGCGCAGGATTGCGGCCGATGCCACGCTCTCCAGCGTCGGCACGTCACCTGCGCAGGCGAGCACGACGTCGGGCTCCTCATCGCCGGCGTTCGAGAAGCTGTCCCAGATCCCGATCCCGCGGGCGCAGTGCGCGACTGCCTCCTCCATCGTTAGGTAGTTCAGCGATGGCTGCTTGCCGGCAACGATCACGTTGACATAGTTACGGCTACGCAGACAGTGATCGGCGACGGACAGCAGGCAGTTGGCGTCAGGTGGCAGGTAGACGCGGACGATCTCTGCCTTCTTGTTGATCACGTGGTCGATGAAGCCGGGGTCCTGGTGGGAGAAGCCGTTGTGGTCCTGGCGCCACACATGCGAGGAGAGCAGATAGTTCAGCGAGGCGATCGGCGCGCGCCAAGGGATCTGGCGCGCCACCTTCAGCCACTTGGCGTGCTGGTTGAACATCGAGTCGACGATGTGGATGAACGCCTCGTAGCTGTTGAACAAGCCGTGCCGGCCGGTCAGCAGATAGCCCTCCAGCCAGCCCTGGCAGAGGTGCTCGGAGAGCACCTCCATCACCCGTCCGTCGGGTGCGAGGTGATCGTCGCTCGAGCGCGTCTCGGCGTCCCACGCGCGGTTGGTGACCTCGAACACAGCGCCGAGCCGGTTGGAAGCAGTCTCATCGGGCCCCATCAGACGGAAGCTCGTCGGGGTTCAAGCGGATCACGTCGCGCAGGAACTCGCCGAGCAGCCGCGTCGGCTCGCTGACGCTCGCGGTGGGGGAGGGCACCTCGACGGCGTAGTCGCGGAAGTCCGGCAGCTCGAGGTCGCGCAGCAGCACGCCGCCGTTGGCGTGCGGGTTGGCGCCCATCCGCCGCTCCCCCTCGGGCGCGAGCGCGGCCAGCGTCTGCGCGCAGCGCGCCGCTCTCGTCGAACAGCTCCTCGGGGCGGTAGGAGCGCATCCATTGCTCCAGCTGCGTCAGGTGCTCGGGGTTGCCGCGCGAGGTCCGCGAGCGGCACCTGATGCGAGCGAAACGACCCCTCCGCCGGGAGCCCATCGACGATCTTCGGGCCGGTCCAGCCCTTCGGGGTGCGCAGCACGATCATCGGCCAGCGCGGACGCTCCGCGCTCGCCGTCCTCGCGCGCGCGGCGCTGGATCTCGGCGATCTCCTCCGCGACCTCATCGAGTGTCGCGGCCATCAGCTGGTGCATCGCCTCCGGCTCATCGCCCTCGACGAACCGCGGCGCATAGCCATAGCCCTCCAACAGCGCGCGCAGCTCCGCGTGGGGGATGCGCGCGAGCACCGTCGGGTTGGCGATCTTGTAGCCGTTGAGGTGCAGCACCGGCAGCACCGCGCCATCGCGCGCAGGGTCGAGGAACTTGTTGGAGTGCCAGCTCGCCGCCAGCGCCCCCGTCTCCGCCTCGCCGTCGCCGACCACGCAGCAGACCAGCAGGTCCGGGTTGTCGAACGCCGCGCCGTAGGCGTGCGCGAGCGAGTAGCCGAGCTCGCCGCCCTCGTGGATCGAGCCGGGCGTCTCAGGCGCCACATGGCTCGGAATGCCGCCGGGAAAGGAGAACTGGCGAAACAGCCGGCGGATGCCCTCTTCGTCATGGCCGATGTGCGGGTACACCTCGCTGTAAGTCCCCTCCAGATAGACGTTGGCGACGACGCCGGGCCCACCGTGGCCCGGGCCCGGCCACGTAGATCGACGTTCAGGTCGCGCTCGCGGATCACCCGGTTCATGTGCGCGTAGATGAAGTTCAAGCCCAGGGGTCGTGCCCCAGTGGCCGAGCAGGCGCGGCTTGGTGTGCTCGATCCGCAGCGGCTCGCGCAGCAGCGGGTTGTCGAGCAGGTAGATCTGGCCGACCGACAGATAGTTCGCCGCGCGCCAGTACGCATCCAGCAAGCGCAACTCCAAGGCGGACAGGGGACCGGGTGAGACCGTGCTGGCGGCAGGGGGCATGGGCAAACTCCAGCAGTAGGAGGGCAGGCTCTACAACATCATCCTCAAGCATGCAAGCGCGATGGTCGTCGGGGCTAGCTCGAAGGTCATCTACGTAGAAGCCCGCAGCAGCTCGGGTGCCCTGCCCGGAGGAAACGCTCCTCCCGCCCGCCTAGCCTCGTCAGTACGACGACCGAGGAGATGAAGCGATGTTCAGGAACGTGCTCATTGGAGTGGACGGCAGGCCAGGCGGCCGCGACGCCATCGGACTCGCCTCGCGGCTCGCCGACTCCACAGCAGAGTTAACGCTCGCACACGTCCACAGTGGAGCGCTGCGGCTATCAGACGGCCTCAGCCCTCGCACCACTCAGAGAGGAGCGCCAAGCCTCCCACGATCTGCTTCAGCAGGAACGGGCCGAGGCTCACCTGAACGCACAGATCATCGGCATCGAGGCGGACAGCCCAGGCGCGGGCCTCCACCAGCAGGCCGAGGACCAGAACGCCGACCTGCTCGTCGTCGGCTCCTGCAGCCACGGCGCCTTCGGTCGAGCCATGCTCGGCGATGACACGCGCGCCGCGCTCAACAATGCCCCCTGTGCGGTTGCCGTCGCTCCCGTCGGCTACGCCGACCAACGCACGCCGATCACGAAGATCGGCGTGGCCTACGACGGCTCGCCCGAGAGCGCAGCGGCCCTCGCCCAGACCCGAGAGCTCGCAGCCGCAACCGGCGCGACGATCCACGCTCTAGAAGTCGTCTCGATACCCACTATCGCCTACACGGGGATCATGCCCCCCGCACTCGGTCAGAGCGTCGAGGTCATGCTCCAAGAGGCAACCAATCGCATGAAGAAGCTCCCCGACGTCGAAGGCCGCGCGGCGTACGGTCTGCCCGGTGAGGAGCTCGCGAGCTTCAGCGACGAAGTCGACCTGCTGATCGTCGGCTCGCGCGGCTACGGGCCGATCAAGCGCCTCGTGCTCGGCAGCACCTGCGACTACCTGCAGCGCCACGCGCGCTGCGCGCTGCTCGTGCCACCGCGTCCAGCCGCCGTCGATCACGACGACCACGGCGAGCACACGCCCCTCCAGACCGTGAGTGCCGTCTGACGCTCACCCTCGCGCCTCGCTGGCGTGCCGTGGACACGTCCAGGACAGGACCGGCTGCACGTCGCGGTGCACCTGCTGCCACCTCAGGCATTTCGCGCCAAGGCGAGTCGGCCGGCCCGCAAACGAGCAGACCCACGCCTCCGACTGGATACTCGTCCCCTCGCCGCTGACGATCCCACGGCGTCCACCGCCCGCAGCCTCTCCGTCGCAACCGTCCGCGCGATGCGCGACGCAGTGCTCGCGCGAGCCCGCCGTCTCGGACCAGCCGACCAGGCTGGCGTCATCGCTGAGCGCCTGTTCGCCGTCGGCGTCTCGATGGAGGCTCCGAAGGTTTCAAGCCGAGTCGAGGCCGACCTTCTACTCGACGCCGGTGGCGTCGCCGTGGGCCGCATGAGCCGACGCCGGACGCTGGGCGCATGGCACGTCGACCAGACCGCCGATCACGTCATAACGCCGCTGCTGGAGATGAGCTCGCGATCCTCGATGGCGGTGATGGGCAAGACCGAAGTTCACCTCCACGTGCGGATCACTCCGAGAGCAGCCGAGAAGCGGGCCACCCTCACCGTGCACACCGTGCACACCGCGCGTACCAGCGGCGAGCTGGGAGCCGCTTTTCGGCGGGCAGGCCTACCTGCCAGCGCAGGAGAACACCGCCAGGCACGTCGCCGAGCGGATCATGCGCGAGCTCGCCCGGGCACTCCGGGATCGACTGGTGGGAGCCCGAGAAGCAGGTGCGGAGGCTCAAGAGAGGCGCGGCCCGGACGGCGAACTTCCCGTCCGGGCTGCAGGCACTCCTCACCAACGGATGCGGCTGCGCATCGGGGCGCCCCCGCATGGACTTCGTGGCTCAGGCCCCCGTCGGGGAGACAGTCGCGCTGTGTCGTGGCCGTCGAGCGCTCGCTACAGCGCTGTCTCGGTTGCGAAGCGCACCGCCGAGCGACAGCACCCCGAAGCCGAGGCCGCTGAGCAGCAGCGCGATCCCGACGACGATCCCGAACAACGACACCTGACCCGCCATGTAGCTCGTGTTCAGGCCCGTCGAGAGCGCGGTCTCCTGAATCCACACTTCACGCGCAGGGTTGTCGACCGGCTGGCCGTTCTTGCCCCTCAACGCGACCGCTTCGACGTTCGTGCCTTCACCATTCGCGGTGGCGTAGCGCGGCATCTGCGCGTAATACTTGCCGCCCGTCGCCTCCAGCGCGTGGATTGTCATGTACTGCGCGAAGCAGCGTGCGTCGGAGCCGCTGGTGATCGCCTTGTTCGCGACAGAGCAGCTCGGGATGCTGAGCTTGCTCACGTTCAGACCGGCCTTTGTTGCCTCGGCCTTGATCCCCGCCGGGGTCATATCCGGCGTCCCGACGATCTTCTGTTCGGCGAGGCTGTTGTGAACGGTGCTCTGGCCATTCGCGCCGATCACGATCGAGGCGACCCCAAAAGCGATCAACACGACCCCCGCGACCATGCCTGCTATCTCAAATGCTTTACGCGTGCTCATAATCAGTCACTCCTTGTAGGTGGTTTGTGCCTGATCTAAGTCTGCCTTTTGCGCGCCTTGCGTGTATCCCAACAAACACGCGCACCAGCTCGGTGGTTTCCCACAGCGCGAGTACGTGTCCGGCCCACGCATGCGCGCAGCCTCTACCGAGTCCGCACTCACCCTCCACGACCAGCAGGCACCGTGCGGATGGCTGCGTTGGGCCGCTCGAACACCGCTGCCATGATCCCCTCGCACACCTCGGATGTAACTCGCTTATGGGTAGCGCCTGACCTACGCGCTCTGCTGCGAGCGGTAGTGCTCTTTCCAGACGAGCTTGTAGATCGGGATCTTGCGGGGGAGGCTGCGGATGCCCGGTAGGAAGGGGATGACGACGAACGCGAGGCTCAGCAGGCCCATGATGAGCATCACTTGGATGTCCCCGTTGGGTGAGGACTTGATGGGTTCCACCTGGTACCACAGCGCGTACAGCCACAGCCATGCCTGACCGGGGTAGCTTCCGGTCTCGTTCATCATGCCCCATTGCTCGCCGAGCAGGTGCTGTTCTTCCGCGCGTTTTTCGAGTAGGCCTCCGTCTGCCATGAACAGCAGCGGCTTGGTGTAGTCGGTCTGGAAGAACTGGTTACTCGTCAGGAGGCTGCCGTCAAGGCCACCGCTCTTGGCAAGGCCGAGCAGTCCGGCCATCATCTTCGGCACGGGCCCCGTGCCGCTCGCCTGCACGGTCACCACGCCGGTTCTCGGGTCGAGCGCCACCGTCTTGGCAGGTGCCTTCTTTTCTTCGACGGCGGTTTCGTATTCTTCAAGCGGCTTGGCGTAGGCTTCGCCCCATTCCTCTTTTGTCTTTTCGGGCGCGGCCTGATATTCCGAGACGGCGCTTGCAAGCGCTGAGTCGCCGGGGATCGTCCTCAGCGGATCAATCACGTAGTCGTCAGCGGTATTGATTGGGTGACTGACGCCGAGCCAGCGCTGTGGGTGCAGGAACAAGAGATGCTGCACGCTTCCGCTGTTGTGGTTGTACGGGGGGCCGTATTCAGCCGTGTCGCTCGTGCCGTTGAGCTCCTTCGCTGCGGTCGCGATGAAGTTCACCGGCTGTTCGCGCGACCACTGCGCGATCGTGCTGGGCTTGTCATCCGGCGAGGAGAACAGCACGGTCAGCACCACAGCCAGCAGCCCGATCACGCCGACAGCGATGCACAGCTCCTTGATCAGGTCATACGGTGCGTAGCCGCCCGTCCAAGGCCGGGTGTCGTCCTTGGGACGCAAGAGGCTCACGTCTGCGCTCCGGTCGACGGTTCGCGCGAGCCATCGGCGTCGCCGCTGCCATTCGTCGCGAGCGCGACCCTCCGCTCGTCGAGCTCGAATGGCGGCACGACACCGTGGCGGCGTACAAGCAGCACGTGGGCGCTCACGAGCGCTACCACCGCCACCGGCAGCAGAAGCACGTGATAGCTATACATCTGGCCGAAGTTGGTGACGTTGAAGAACGCGCCCACGCCGGCGGAGTTCAGCCCGTCCTTTGCCTGTGTGGAGATCCACTGCGCGTCAAAGTTCTGTTGGGAGACGTATCCGGTCAGGGCGCAGGGCACCGCGACCAGGAACGTGACCGCGCCGGTCATCCACACACGAGCGCGCCCGCCGCGCCATGCGGCCATCCAGAACTTGCCCCACAGGTGTACGACCATCACGAAGAAGAACAGCTCGACGCTCCACATATGGATGCTGTTGAAGAAGTGCCCGACGCCCGTGTAATGCCACCAGGCCGGCCCCTTCAGCGCGAGAATCGAGCCGGAGGCGATGATCACGATCAGCGAGGCGATGCTCGCCACCCCGAACACGTAGATCCACGAGGCGACGTACGTCGGCTGGCCATCAGGGAGCAGCTTCTCGGGAGGCAGCGCCTCGACGGCCGCCTCTCTTACGCGCACGGTCCAGGTATCCGGGTGCGCCGGTGCACCCTCACCGAGGGGAGGAGGAGCGACGCTCACGATGCCCCGCCGCGCCTGCGCGCCGCCCCAGGGAACGGAAGCACGATCGCCAAGACGAACACGATCAACATCAGCCCGATCACGACGACATTCGCCACCGACAGGTGGACGAAGCTCCAATCCACCGTGTGGGCCGGGTGGTTCAGGTCGACGATCGCGCCCAGCACGCCGACGGGACTCATGAGGAGCCGCCTCGAATCAGCCTGCAGGCCATCTGATCGAGCGGGCTAACGGCGAAACGGACATCCTCATATCCGCGGTTTCCCGCGCGGATACCAAGCGCGTGGATCATGCGACAGCCATGCTCTGCGCTGCGTCGGCGGCGCTGTGATCGTGATTTTCACCTTGCAGCACGACCTTCAACGCATTGGTATGCGCCGCGTCCGCGAATGTATCGTAGGCGCTCATCGTGTCGCCGAGCGGGAAACGGTGTGTCGCGAACAGCGACGGGTCCAGGCGACCGCTCGAGATCAACCTCATCAACTGAGGGATGCTGAATGTGTCGACCAGCCCGGTCGTGATCGTGACGTCACGGATCCACAGCTTCTCCAGGTGCAGCTCGGCGGGCTTACCGTGGACGCCGATGTTGGCCACGCGTCCTCCGGCACGGATCAGCTCCGTCGCGAGCTCGAACGTCTGCGGCACGCCGACGGCCTCGAATGCGACATCGGCGCCGAGACCCTCGGTCAGCTCCATCACGCCTGCGACTGGGTCCTCGCTGCCATTGTTGATCGTGGTGTCGGCGCCGAACCGCCGGGCGCTCTCCAACCGGCCGTCGGCCAGATCGATCGCCACGATTCGCGCCGGCGTGTACAGCCTTGCCGTGAGGATCGCAGCCAGGCCGATCGGCCCGGCACCAACGATCGCCACGACATCGCCCGGTGAGACCATGCCGTTGAGCACGCCGACCTCGAAGGACGTGGGCAGGATGTCGGCGAGGAACAGCACCTGCTCGTCAGTGAGCTGCTCGGGCACCCTGTAAACAGAGTTATCGGCGAACGGTACGCGTGCGTACTCGGCCTGCAGCCCGTTGATGAGGTGGCCGAAGATCCAGCCGCCGCCGCCCAGGCACTGCCCGTAGCGGCCCTCCTTGCAGTAGCGACAGCGCCCGCACGAGCTCACGCAAGACATCAGCACCCGGTCGCCGGGGGCGACCGTGCTCACGCTGGCTCCCACCTCCTGCACCGTTCCCACGGCCTCGTGGCCGAGCACGGTGCCGGGGGTCGTCTCGGGCACGTCGCCTTTGAGGATGTGCAGATCGGTGCCGCAGATCGTCGAGGTGTCGATGCACACGATCGCGTCGGTCGGATCGAGGATCGTGGGGTCATCGACTGTGTCCCAGCCCCGCTCTCCGGGGCCGTGATAAACGAGAGCCTTCATGTCCTGTTCCTCCTCTGGTCGCCGAGCGATGAACTCGGTGAGGGCCGTGTACGAGTCGCCGCCACCGCACCTCAACCTAGGTCTCCTGTCGAGCACGCACATCGGGAGCTTCCACCGACTCGACCTGCACGTTTCTACGGATCTCGGCGACCCGGTCGCCCGTCGGTGGCACCAGACCCCGACCGCCCGGCTCCGCAGCCGTCCACGGCGCGGGCGGTCTCGGCGATCTGCATGTCCAAGACCTCGGCCGTATCGAGTCTCAAACCGTGCCCCTCGGAACACTCGTCGAGCTCCTCAAAGCTACGGAACTGCTCAGTACTTCCCCGGGGAAAGCTGTGGTTGCGCGCGGATGTTGCGCGATCACCTCCACGCGACGATACCGATCATGCACAAGTACCTGATCAGCGCAGTTGTGATCGCAGCTATAGCGCCGGCTGCCGGCGCCGGTGCGGCGCCCGCACCTGCTGCCCACTGGTGCCTCCAAGGAGACCCTCCGCTCCATGCGTCCGCAGACACGATGTGCGGACTTGCCGGCAGCGTAATCACGGATTACGTAAACGTCTGCCACGAGTCGCGCAACTGTCAGATACGGGTGGATTCGCGGACTTCGCGCACGCGGTACCTGATCACATGCAATCGCCGTGGTGGTCGCTACACGGGAACGGTCTACTGTCACGGCCCCGCGGACGCAGACGTCTGGACGCGCTTCTCGGCTCTCGTCTAAACGGCCGGTGGCGCTACCGACCGCCTTGGCTGTCCTCGCACTGGATCGGGCACATCACACCACTTGGCGCAGGCGTTGCGCGACCGTTGTCGAGGGCTCTCCACAGACACGACCGTCACCGACCCGTCGGGAATGGCACTGTTTGAGTTTCTACTGCGGGCTTTCGAGCAGGCTCACCTCGGGTATGTCGCCTTTGAGGATGTGCAGCTCGGTGCCGGAGATCGTCGAGCTGTCGATCCACACGACCGCGTCGGTCGGCTGGAGGATCATGGGGTCATCGATCGTGTCCCAGCCACGTTCGCCGGGTCCGTGATAGACGAGAGCGTTCATCGCGTGTGCCTGTCTTCGGTCGCTAAACGAGGGTCGGTCGCGCTCGCGGCGACCTCACGCGAAGCGAAACCCTGCCCGGCGCGCGCACATCGGGGAAGGCCGCTGACCCTCTGCGCTTTTCTACGTATGTCAGCGGCTCGCTCGCGGTTATTGATCGGCCGGTTCGCCGAGGCGTTGGGCGTCGAGCGCGCGGGCGAGCGCGGCCATCTGCGCGTCTGTGGTCTGCGTGGTGTCGAGCTTCAGGAGCGTCTCCCGCGCGACCTCGTCGAGCTCCTCGAAGGAGCAAAACTGCTCCCGGGCGATTCGCGGCGTCGCGTCCGATACACGCCCACGTTCGTGCATGCGCTCGGCTGCACGCGCCAGCACCAGATCGAGCGGCGCCTCGCAACGAACGACGCGTACCGGCACGCCGGCCGCTCCCAGCCCGTCGAGCAGTTGCGCGCGATCCTCGCGCGAGCGGCAGGTCGCATCCACGATCACGCCGGCGTCGCGCCTCAGTGCGGCCAGGGCCTCCGCGGTGAGCTGTGCGTAGGTGGCACGGTTGAACGCCGGCGCATAGTGCTCGCTGCGCGCAGGCTGGGACGGCGAAAGGTGCGCCATGCGCTTGCGTACCACATCGGAGGAGACGACGGGGAGCTCTGAGCGTCGCGACAGCTCGCGGGCGAGCACCGACTTGCCGGTGGCGGCAGGCCCGCAGACCACGATGGCCAGCGGTGCGCGTGCGCGCCAGCAAAGCCGGTCGCCTAGCGACCACAACTCCTCCGCGCGGCGCAACTGGTCGGCACGTGGCGTCCCCTCGTGCTCGGACGCCGCGATCACCGTCACCTTTGCGCGGACCAGCGCCCAGTGCGCGGCGTAGAAGCAGCGCAGCGCGACATCGCCCGGGTCCATGCCCGCCTCGCGGTAGGCGTCGATCAGCTCCCGCGCCGCCCACCGCGCGCCGCTCGCCTCCAGGTCCATCAGCAGAAACGCGAGGTCGCACGCGACATCGGTGCGGCGCAGCGTCGGGTCGAACTCGATCCGGTCGACAATACGGACCGTCGGCCGCGCGATCACGTGCTCACAGCGCAGGTCACCGTGACCGTCGCGCGCCAGGCCCCGCCGCACGCGCTGACGAAGCTCTCCTGTGTGCGTGCGCACGAACGTCTCGCCAAAGCCGAGAGCAACATCCAGGCGCCAGCTCCGGGGGTGATCGATGCCTGCGAGCTGCTGCACGTTTCCTCGCCAAGAACTCAGCAGGCAATTCTCATCCCAGTCTGTGGCCGGCGTCGCCGTGCGGTGAAACCTCGCAAGCGTGCGGGCGCTCGCAGCGATGTCCGCCGTCGTCAGCGAGCCCGCTGCGATCAGCCCAGCCAGCGTGTCCCGCTCGTCGAAGCTCTGCATTTCCACGAGGTACTCCAACGCGCCCGCCTCATCCTCGGAGGCGATGCGAAATCCGCGAGCGCTCTTCACGATCGCACGCACACCGAGGTACAGCCCTGACGCGAGCGCCTGGTTGACGCGCACCTCCTCACGACACGCGCGATGGCGTAGCGCCAGGGTGCTGTAGTCCAGGAAGCCGAGTGCGACAGGCTTCTTGATCTTGTAGGCCCGCTCGCCGACGACGAACACCCACGATGCGTGTGTCTCGTGCACGGTGACCGACCGGTGTCCCGGATACGTCGCTGGCGTTGCCAGCGCCCGCAGCAGTGCCGAGCCGCCCCGTTCCTGGGGAGGGTTGATGTCGGTTGGGACGGAGGTAGGCATCGCGCGTGGATAGGACGTGGGAACCGACATGCTGCCCGCCAGCCGGGGCCGCGTCATCCGTGGGACGCCGCGTCAGTGCTGGTCGCGGATGTGGGAAACCACTCGGTGTGCCCCCGGGTGTTCTGCGGATGTCGCCTCGCTCGCCCCGCGCCACGATGCGGGCATGACGTCCCTGGCCGAGCCGGCGCGCGAGCGCGAGCATCTCCTCGACAGGTTGCAGAGCCTGCGCGCGATCCTGCCGGTGTTTGCGCAGGAGCTAGCGAGTGCGCGCCGCGAGTCGGCCCGGCTTCGCTTGCAGAACCGAAGGCTCGAGGGGCAGGTCCGTCAGCTCCAGCGCCAGCAGACAACCCGACGCGACGTTCGCATGCGCCCGGGTGGCGCGCGAGCGGCGGCCCCCGGCAGGGCGAAGTCCGCACCGCCGGTCGGCTGAGATGTCTGACGGCGGCATCCGTGTCGCGCCCAGCAGCCGGTCGATCGCGCGCAAGCCTCCCCGCCGGCTGAGCAGCGCGCCGTCGTCGAGCGCCCGCTAAAGGACTCGCAGCGCCCACGCACGGCCTGCCCGTCGAGTAACTCGCGACTGCGGGATTCTCCGCTGCCGGTTCGCGGAAAGCTGCTGATGAGCGCCACCAGAGGGCGAGTTAGCTTTCCCGCATGACACCAAGCCAGACATCCCATTCACGCAACCACGAAAACGCAACAGCGCCCGAGACCGCGATCACGCTTTCGAGCAGCGTTTTCCCGGAGATCCTATGCGCCGTGGACGGCACTAGGACCAGCACGGCGGCAGTCAGGATGGCTGCGATCCTCGCCGGCGGTGAGGGCCATCTCACGCTGCTGGCGGTCACAGCCGCAAGAGGGTCGGGCGCCTACGCGATGGCGGCGCTCAGTCCCCGTCGTGCTGAGCTGGTCCTCGCGAACGCCAAGCACATCGCCGGGCGCCTCGGCGTTTCGGCAAGCACCATCGTCGAGCCCGGCGACCCGCCGGTCGACGTGATCCTCGCACACGCCGCCGAGCACGACCTCTTCGCGATCGGAGCACCCAGCGTCTCGTGGCTGGGCGACATACTGATCGGCGGTGTCAATGCGGCCGCGTTGAGCCGGTTCACGACGCCGATGTTGGTAGCCCGCAGGTCCTTCACCGGCACGCTGCACGGCCGCCAGATCCTCGTCGCCAGCGACGGAGAGGACGGCTCGGACCGGATCGTGCAGCTCGCCGGCCAGCTCGGGCGCAGTCAGGACGCGAAGGTGACGTTGGTGAACGCACTCGGCGCGGAGTCCAAGATCAACCCCCGCACGATTCAGGCACAGGCGCGCGCGCTGCACGCGATGCTGCCCGATGCCGACGAGCCCTGGATCGAACCGGGCAAAGCCTGGGACGTGATCCTCGCTGCGGCGAAGGCAACCAAAGCCGACCTCGTGGTGCTCGGCAGCCGAAGGGTGCGCGGCCTGCGCGCGTTCGGAAGCGTGAGCAGGCGCGTGGTGCACGACGCGCCCTGCTCGGTCTTGGTCGCGCCTCCTGGGTCATGACAAACGCCGGTACTAGACACGCCCGACTCTGCGTCCAGGGACGGCTCAGTAGAACCCCGCATCGCGCGCGCGTGGTCCGCCCCGATGGCACATGTTGGCACGCAACGTAGGTTAAGTCGCGACCGCTAAAGGAGTCAATGATGTTCAAGAACGTACTCGTAGGAGTCGACGGCACGCCGAACGGACGCGACGCAATCGCACTCGCCGGCCGTCTCGCTGACCCCGACGGCAAGCTGACACTCACGTTCGTGCTGGGCAGCGACACCCTCAAAGACTGCGCGGATGCGCAGGAGCTGCTCGAGCGGGAGCGCAACGCGCTCGAGGTGGACGCGGAGCTCCTGCGCGTAATCTCGAGCAGCCCCGGCCGGGGCCTTCACGAGCAGGCACAACGACAAACGGCGGACCTGATCGTGGTTGGGTCCTGCCGCCGTGGTCTGCTGGGACGCGCGATGCTCGGCAACGACACGCGCGGCGCCCTGAACGGCGCTGCCTGCGCGGTAGCGGTCGCGGCAGTTGGGTACGCGCAGGATCCGACGCCGATCGCCAAGATCGGCGTTGCCTACGACGGTTCGCCCGAGAGCGTCGCCGCGCTGAAGGTCGCGCGCGAGCTCGCGGCCTCCAGGGCAGCGACCGTGCATGCCCTGGAGGTTGTATCGCCGCCGCGGCTGGCCTACGGCGGCATCGCGGCGCCCGCGATCGGGGAGTACATCGACGACATGCTCAAGGAGGCCACCGGCCGCATGAGCGAGCTGTCCGGGGTCGAGGGCCACGCAGCGTACGGCCTCCCCAGCGAGGAGCTCGCCGCCTTCTCAGACACCGTCGACCTTCTGATCGTCGGCTCACGCAGCTACGGCCCCGCCCGACGGCTGGTTACGGGCAGCACCTCCAACTACCTGCAGCGGCACGCGCGCCGCTCGCTACTCGTGCTGCCCCGAACGGCCACTGGAGCGCCGGAGTCCGCGCCCTCGATCGAGGGTCACACCGTCTCGCATGTGTGATCAGCGCGCGCAGCCGATACCTTGATGGCGATGATGAGCGACCAACAGCCAACCCCAACCGACGGCGTCGAACCCGGTGAGCGGGCCGACGGCGAGATGATCCGCATCGTCCTCGCCGACGACCATGCCGTCGTGCGCAGCGGGCTGCGGATGCTGCTCGAGAACGAAAGCGACTTCGAGGTCGTCGCCGAGGCCGGCGACGTCGACGCCGCGCGGCGCTACGTCCTCGGCCACCACCCGAATGTGCTCGTGCTCGATCTGAACATGCCAGGCGGTTCGAGCCTCGAAGCGATACCGCTGATCCGCGAGCAGTCGCCCGACACACAGATCGTCGTGCTCACGATGCAGCAGGAGCCCGCGTTCGCCCGCGAGGCCCTCGGCGCAGGAGCCCTCGGCTACGTCCTCAAGGAGGCCGCCGACGAGGAGCTCGTCGAAGCCGTGCGGCGCGCCGCCGTCGGCGAGAGCTATCTCAACCCCAGGCTCGGGGCCCGCATCGCATCCGAGCCGCCGCCTGGCCCGCCCGACGACCTGTCTGCCCGGGAGGTCGACGTGCTCAGGCTGATCGCCCTCGGACATACCAACAGTGAGATCGCCGAGCAGCTGTACCTGTCGGTGCGCACAGTCGAGACACACCGCTCACACATACAGCAGAAGCTCATGCTCTCCACCCGCGCGGAGCTCGTCGGTTACGCCCTCGAACGGGGACTCATCAACATCGGCGCGGAGAGCTGATCGGCGTCTGCGCCACGCTGGACGCCTGCGCCTGCAACGCGGATAGGCCGGGCAACGGCAGGCCCTGCAGAAGCTTCGAGCGTCGCACCACCGCCGGTGGACACATGGGGTCTATCTGTCGCTCCAGCCCATAGCGCCACAGCGCCTGGACGGTCTCAACGCCGCCGGCGACGGTGAATGCCCGAGTGCCGCGAGCGCTTCGGCGACAACGCGGGTGCCGTGCGCGAAGGGCTCGAGCTCAAACACGCCCATCGGGCCGTTCCAGAACACGCGCACCGCCGTGCGGAGCGCCGCGGCGAAGCGCGCCGCGCTGCGCGGGCCGATATCCAGCCCGACCCATCCGTCCGGTACATCCACACCCGCGAGGGTGCTTAGCTGAGCGTCGGCTGCGCGCTCGGGGGCGACCACGAGATCCTCGGGTAGCTCCAGAGTGCCGCCTGACCCTGGGGCGGTCTCCAGTCCCCGCTGCACCACCCGCAGGTCGTTCTCGGCGGGGGTGCTGGCGCCGAGGGTGTGTCCTTGCGCGGCCAGGAACTGGATGCCCACCGCGCCGCCGACCACGGCGGTGTCGGCCTGGGCGAGGAAATGCTCGACGACTGGGTCATGTGTCTCAGAAGGACTCGGGGATCATTTCGATCGCTCCGCACGGGCACTCCTGCGACACAGATGCCGCATCCCTTGCAGTAGTCGAGGTCGAACGCGTAACCGTCGCCCTCATCGACCTTTAGTACGGCGTTGTCGGGGCACACGCCGTAGCAGTTATCGCAGCCGAAGCAGTTGCCGCAGGACAGGCACCGACGGGCCTCGAACAGCGCGTTGCTCTCATCCAGGCCCTGCGTGACCTCGTCGAAGCTCGACTGCCGGCGGATCGCATCGAGGTGCGGCGCGACGGTCTTCGGCGCGTCCGCGTAGTACCAGACGTTGAGCTTCTCAAAGCTGGCGAGCTCAGGCTCGGGGGGATGGACGAACTCGGCCCGGCGCAGCCAAGCATCGATGTTGCGCGCGGCCTGCTTGCCGTGGCCGACGCCGACCGTGACGGTGCGCTCCCGGGACGAGCGGGCACCATGTCGCCGCCCGGCGAAGATGCCCTCGTGGCCGGTCATCATGCGCTCGTCGACCTTCACCACGCCGTCTTCGATCTTCAGGCCCGGCACCCCGTCGAGCAGCGACAGGTCGGCTTCCTGGCCGAGTGCGAGCACGAGCGAGTCAGCCGCAGCTCCTCTGTCTCACCGGTGGGCTGCGGGAAGCCGTCCTCGTCGAGCTCCATCTTCTCGAGCACGAGCTTGCCCTCGCCGGCGTACTTGATCGTGGAGAGCCACTTCATCATCACGCCCTCCTCGAGCGCCTCCTCGACCTCGAAATCGTGCGCGGGCATCCGCTCGCGCGTGCGGCGGTAGACGACGATCGCCTCGTTCGCCCCGAGGCGCTTGGCGGTGCGTGCGGCGTCCATCGCCGTGTTGCCGCCGCCGTAGACGACCACGCGCCGGCCCAGCAGCGGACGCTCCTCGCCCTCCATGCTGCGCAGCAGCGCGACGGCGTCGAGGATGTGCGCCGCCTCCCCCGCTGGGATGTACGCACGTTTGCCGATGTGCGCACCGACCGCGAGGAACGCCGCGTCGAACCCTCCTTCGCGCATCGCGTCGAGGATGTTCGTGACCTTCGCGTCCAGCTCGAGCGTCACGCCGAGGTCGAGGATCCGCTGAACCTCGGCGTCCAGAACGTCGCGGGGAAGACGGTACTGCGGGATGCCGAAGCGCATCATGCCGCCGGCTCATCGGCCCGGCCTCGCGGATCGTGACGTCGTGGCCGCGACGCGCGAGGTGGTAGGCGGCGGAGAGCCCCGACGGGCCCGCGCCAACGATCAGCACCCGCTTGCCGGTCGGCTCCGCCTCGACCGTCAGCTTCCAGCCGTGCTTGATCGCCTCGTCACCGAGGAAACGCTCGACGCCGTGGATGCCCACCGCGTCGTCTACCTGCGCGCGGTTGCACGCCGTCTCGCACGGGTGGTAGCAGACGCGTCCCATCACGGCGGGCAGCGGGTTGTCCTTGACAAGCTCGCGCCAGGCCGCCTCGTAGTCGCCGGACTCGGCGTGGTAGAGCCACTGCTGGATGTTCTCGCCCGGCGGGGCAGCCGTGGTTGCATGGCGGCATGCGGTGCACGTAGACGGGGCGCTCCTGCCGCCAGGAGCCGGTCTTGTTCGCCAGGCTCGAGCCAACGTCCAGGTGATCGCGAAAGGCTTGTCCATCACGCCCGCCCGTTCTCGGTCGCGGCGACGGACAGGATCGGCGCGGGGCTGGCTCGCCGAGCAGCCCGAACCGGCGGATGTTGCGATCCGCGCCAGCCTGGATGCGAGCGATCACCTCGGCTCGCGTCTCGGGCTTGAACAGATGCGCGAACCGCGCCTGCGGGCGCAGGTACTCCTCGACGGGCACCTGGCGGCGGATCTTCGAGACGTCGGTGACCTCGCCGTCGCGTGCCTCGAACACGGGGAAGATGCCCGACTCCTTCGCCAGGCGGGCGATCCGGATCGTGTCCTTGGAGGCGCTGCCCCAGCCGAGCGGGCAGGGGACGAAGACGTGCAGGTAGCGCGCGCCGCGGATCTCCATCGCGCGTCTGCACCTTCGCCTCGAGGTCGCGCAGCTCGGCGACGGTCGCGGTCGCGACGTAGGGAATCTCGTGCGCCATCGCGATCAGCGGCGCGCTCTTGCCCTGACCGAACACGTTCCCCGGTTCCGGCCCGACAGCCTGAGTCGTGGCGGTCCGAGCCGCGGGCGGCGTGGAGCCCGAGCGCTGCACACCGGTGTTCATGTACGCCTCGTTGTCGTAACAGATGTAGAGCACGTCGTCGTTGCGCTCGAACATCCCCGACAGGCACGCCATGCCGATGTCCACGGTGCCGCCGTCCCCGCCCTGCCCGACGACGCGCACGTCCTCGCGGCCTTTGGCGCGCAGCGCCGCAGCGATACCGGTGGACACCGACGGCGCATTGGCGAACAGCGAGTGGATCCACGGGATCCGCCACGAGCTCTCCGGATACGGGGTCGAGAACACCTCCAGGCAGCCCGTTGCGTTCGCCGCGATCATCTGGCCGTTCGTGGCGCGCATCGCGGCATCCAGGGCGTAGCGCGCGCCGAGCGCCTCGCCGCAACCCTGGCAGGCGCGGTGCCCGCAGGTGATCGAGTTGGTGCGCTGCTCGTCGGCCTGCACGGAGCGCTGCTCGGGGTCGAGCAGACGGTTGCCGACCGCGAAGCTGCCCGTCTGGTAGAAGCGGATCGCCGGTGCCTTCATGCGCGTGCGCTCCTCATACCGGGCCCGCCGCCACTGCTCCGAGGTCGCGCAGCATGTTCTCCGCGTGCGGACCGGAGGAACGCGAGGCGGCCATGCGCTTGACCTCGCGGTTCACGAGCTCCCAGTCGAGGTCGAGGAACGTCAGCGGCTCCAGCCGGTCGGCGGCGGCGTCGGTGAACAGCCCGCGCAGCGATGCCTTCGTGATCGGCCGCCCGCCCAAGCCCGCGATCGCGGTGTAGCCGTGCAGATCTGATGCCCGCGAGCGCCATACGGACGTTCGCCGAGACGATCCCGCCGATGCCGACGGCGAGCGCCTTCTCGAGTACGAGCACACGCTGGGCGTGCCCGAGCGCGGCGCGCACCGCCTCCAGCGGGAACGGGCGGAACGATGTTATCCCGACGACGCCGATCTTCACGCCCTCCTCGCGCAGCTCATCGACGGTGTCCTTGATCGTGCCGAGCACCGAGCCGAGCGCCACGACGATCGTCTCGGCGTCCTCGGCGTGGTAGCTGCGCAGCAGTCCCCCGGAGTCGTGCGCGAAGGCAGCCTCGAAGTCGCTGGCGATCTCGGGGATCAGCTCGAGCGCCTGCATCTGCTTGGCGTGCGCGAGGTACTTGACCTCCATGAACGCCTCCGGGCCGACCATCGCGCCGATCGTGATCGGCTCGTCGGGATCGAGCTGCTGGCGCGGCTGGAACGCTGGCAGGAACGCGTCCACCTGCTCCTGAGTGGGCATCTCGACGCGCTCGACGGCATGGGTGAGGATGAAGCCGTCCATGCACACCATCACCGGGGTGGAGAGCTCCTCGGCCAAGCGGAACGCCTGGATGTGCAGGTCGAGCGCCTCCTGGTTGGTCTCCGCATACAGCTGAATCCAGCCCGAGTCGCGCTGGGACATCGAGTCCGAGTGGTCGTTCCAGATGTTGATCGGCGCGCCGATCGCACGGTTGGCGACGGTCATCACGATTGGCAGGCCCAGGCCCGAGGCGTTGTAGAGCGCCTCGGTCATGTACAAGAGGCCCTGGCTGGCGGTGGCGGTGTAGGCGCGCGCGCCGGTAGCGGACGCCCCGATCGACGCCGACATCGCGGCGAACTCCGACTCGACGTTGACGAACTCACACGGCGAGAGCTCGCCGCTCTTGACCAGCTGCGAGAGGTTCTCGACGATGTGCGTCTGCGGCGAGATCGGGTACGCGCAGATGACCTCCGGCCGGCACAACGCGACCGCCTCCGCGACAGCACGGGATCCCTCAAGCTGGCGTGGCACCGCTCAGCTCCCGCAGCTCGTCCGTGACCCAGGCGTGCGCCGCCTGCGCGGCCGCGACGTTGCCCTCAGCCACCGCGCCAGCGAAGCGCTCGCGGATCGCGCGCGACACTGCCTCGAGCGAGATCAACCCGCTGAGCGCCGCAAAGCCCCCGAGCAGCGCGGCGTTCGCGACGGCCCGCCCGGTGTGCTCGCGCGCGAGCTTGGACGCGGGCAACGTCAGCAGCCGCTCGTGGCGGAAGTCCCCGACGAAGTCGCCCAGACCGAGCCCATCGAAGCTCTTCGCAGTGTTGATCAGGATGAAGCCGTCGGACTTGCAGCCCCCGAACACGTCCACCTGGTGAAGCAGCGTCGGATCCTGCACGATCAGCGCGTCGGGCGCCATCACGGGCTCGCGCGTGCGGATCTCGTGATCGTCGATGCGGCAGAACGCGACGACCGGCGCGCCCATGCGCTCGGAGCCGAAGCTAGGGAACGCCTGCGCGTAGCGGCCCTCATCGAACGCGGCGAGTGACAACATCTCCGCCGCCGTCACCACGCCCTGGCCGCCGCGGCCATGTATGCGCACCTCGAACATCCCTCTATCCCTCAACGCGCGCGGCGTCCAGCAGCAGGCGCTGCTCGGCGGCGGCCACGAGTCGGCGGGTGCGCTCGACGGCATCGACGCTGACCGAGATCGCGTCGATGCCAGCGCGCACCAGTAGCTCGGCGTACTCGGGGTGCACCGACGGAGCCTGGCCACAGATCGAGGTGCGCAGCCCGAGCCGGCGTGCGCGAGGGATGAGCTCGCGCAGGTAGGCCGTGACCGCCGGGTCGCGCTCGTCAAAGGTCTCGGCCAGCACCTCGTTGTCACGGTCTGCGCCGAGCAGCAACTGCGTGAGGTCGTTGGAGCCGACCGAGATGCCGGTGACGCCAAGCGCGGCGTACTCCTCGAGGTTGAACAGCACCGAAGGCACCTCGGCCATCACCCACAACTCGAAGCCCGGACGATCGAGCAGACCCGACTCGGCGATCAGCTCGCGGCAACGGCGCAACTCGCGCGTGGAGCGCACGAACGGCAGCATCACGTGCAGGTTGTGCAACCCGGCGTCCCACACCTGGCGTACCCCGGCGAGCTCGAGTGCGAACACGTCGGGCTCTCGCGTGTAGCGCAGCGCCCCGCGGTAGCCGATCATCGGGTTTGACTCGTGCGGCTCGAAGCGCTCGCCGCCGCGCAGCCCGGAGAACTCGTTCGTGCGGAAGTCGATCGTGCGGTAAGTGACCGGGCGCGGCGCGAAGCCCGCCGCGAACGTGCTCAGCCCCTCGGCCATTCGCGCTACGAACTCATCGCCTCGTCCCTCCTCGAGCAGGGTGCGGGGATGATCGCCCGCCAGCGCCTCGAGCACCATCAACTCCGCGCGCAGCAGACCAACCCCATCGACCGGCAGATCCTTGACGCGCGCCACCTGCGAGGGCTCCGAGAGGTTTACAAGGATCTGCGTGGCCGTAACCGGAGCCGGTGCCGAGGTAGCGTTCGCGCCCGCACTCGCGCTGGAGACGCTCGGCGCACGCTCGCTGACGCTGGCGCCTGGACGGCTGCCCTCCAAAACGACGCCGCGCGTGGCATCGACGGTCACGATCTCGCCATCGCGCAGCTTGCTGGTGGCCTCTCCGGTCCCGACCACGCAGGGGATGCCCAGCTCGCGCGAGACGATCGCCGCATGGCACGTCATGCCGCCAGAGTCGGTGACGATCGCGCCCGCGCGGCGCAACAGTGGCAGCCAGTCCGGGGAGGTCATATGCGTCACCAGCACGTCGCCGTCGCTCAGGCTCGCCGCGTCCCCGAGCGAGACGAGCACGCGCGCGGCGCCGCTGGCGCTGCCCGGTGCTCCGCCCAGCCCACGCAAGAGCACTGTCTGCGGCTGCTCAGCCGCGCAACGCCGGCGCCGGGTGCGGGCTGCTGCTCGTTCTGGAGCGTGGTGATCGGACGGCTCTGCAGCATCCACAGCTTCCCGTCGGGGTCAAACGCCCACTCGGTGTCCTGCGGGGAGCCGTAGTGCTCCTCAATGCGCAGGCCCGAGCGGCCACAGCCAAGGCCTCCTGTTCGGTAAGCGTTGGCCGCAGACCCTCCTCGCGCGAAAGGGTCGCGCTGGCAGGTGCCGCCCTGCGAGTCATACTGGATCGCCCAGCTCCTTGCAGTGAACGTCGCGGCGGCGCAACGGAACCGGGTCCTTCCCCACCAGATAGCGATCGGGTGATACCGAGCCGGAGACAACTGCCTCGCCGAGGCCGAAGGACCCCTCGATCACGAGTTCGTCGCGGTCGCCCGTCGCGGGGTTGACGGTGAACATCACGCCGGCGCGCGTCGAGGCTACCTGGCGCTGAACGACGACCGCGATATCCATGTCGGCCTGCGCGAACCCGTTCAGGCCCCGGTAGTAGATCGTGCGTGTCCCAAACAACGACCGCCAGCAGCGGCGCACCGCGTCGATCACCGCGTCCGCGCCGCGGACGTTCAGGAGCGTCTCGTTCATCCCCGCGAACGACGTCTCGGCGGTGTCCTCCGCCGTCGCTGAGGAGCGCACGGCCACAGGCCCCTCGGCGTCCTCGCCGACAAGCTGCTCGTAGGCCAAGCTGATCTCGTGTGCGAGCGGCTCGGGCAACGGCGTCTCATCGACCATCGCTTGTGCGGCTGCGCTAGCGGCCTGCAGCGCAGCGGTGTCCTCCACATCAACCGCGTCGAGCAGCTGCGCCAAGCGCCCGCGCAGCCCGGTCTGCGCGCAAAGCGCCGCGTATGCCGGGGCGCCGACGACGAAGCCATCAGGCACCGGCAGCCCCGCCGAAGTGAGCTCGCCGAGGTTCGCACCCTTACCGCCGGCATAGTCGACGTCGCCGCGGCGCAGATCGGCAAACGGACGCACCGCGTCGTCGGTCAATGGGGACGCCTCGGCGTGGGTCGCGCTCATCTGCTCATCGCTCCTCGGTTGGCTCTCCTGCGGTCGTGAAGACCAGTCAACCGCTCGCAAGCGTCCGCTACCACGGGGCTCTCCACTAAACGCGCTCAGTCGTTATCACCGGGAAGACGAGGCTCCCCACCAGTGACCGGACAACCCAGATCGGCGATGCTGGCCGCATGACTCTCCGCAGGCCCCGGGATGTGCGCGTGCTGCTGACCGAGGGATCGAGTCTCACCTCGCGCGAGATCGTCACCTGCCTCGGGCCTCTCGGCTACCGCCTCGAGACGCTCTCCGCTGATCCTATGTGCCTGGATCGCTTCAGCCGCTGGCTGCGCCGGGTGCACCCCTGCCCACCCTCCGGCGCCGACCCGCTGGGATATCTCGAGACACTTGAGGAGGTGGTTGCGCGGCGCCGCATCGACGTCGTGTTGCCGACGCATGAGCAGGCGTGGCTACTGGCGAGCGCCCGTCCCCTGCTCTCATCTCGCGTTCACACCGCAGTCGCCGAGGCGCAGGCGTTCGCACGGGTCCAGAGCAAGATCAACTTCGCGCAGACACTCGACACACTCGGCCTGCCACAGCCTGCCTGGTGGCTCGTCGAGCGCAGCGAGGACCTGACCGATCTGGCGTTCCCCTACTGGCTGAAGACGCCATTCAGCACCGCGGGTCAAGGTGTCAGGGAAGTCGTGGACACGCGCTCACGCGAGGCGGCGCTCGACGGGCTATTAGATCACGCGCCGCTGATGGCCCAGCGGCCTGCACCCGGGTCCTACGCCCAGGTCCAAGGGCTATTCGACCGTGGCCGTCTAGTCGCGGTGCACACGAGCGTTCAGCGCGCGAATGGCGTCGGGGGCAGCGCCGCCGCGCGCATGAGCGTCGCGCACGCGTTGCCGCGTGCGCATATCGAGGTGCTTGGCGAGGAGCTGAACTGGCACGGCGGGCTAACGCTCGACTACCTCCATGAGGACGGCTCGCCCCAGTACATCGAGTGCAACCCACGGACGGTCGAGCCGGGCAACGCGGCGGCGAGCGGTGTGAACATCGCCGAGCTGCAGGTCCGTCTGACGCTGGGCGAGCACGTCGGTCCCGCACAGACCGCAACGGTGGGCGTGCGCACGCATGGAACGATCGCGATGCTGCTCGGCGCGGCAGCGCGGGGGGAATCGCGCCGATCTCTGCTGGCTGGGATGGCCGACGCGGTTGCCCACCGGGGCGCGTGTGCGGACAGTAGCGAGCAGCTGACACCGCTGCTCCG
This sequence comes from uncultured Solirubrobacteraceae bacterium, assembly GCA_963810735.1. GTDB lineage: Bacteria > Actinomycetota > Thermoleophilia > Solirubrobacterales > Solirubrobacteraceae > Palsa-744. Next base: position 171,650 of record CAWEOR010000005.1, on the reverse strand, counting down.
CGACCCACCGAGTGCGATCGCGGCGGCTTTCGTCGCTGCCCGCATCGTTCTTGTGCCCCGCGCGGCTGCGCACATCGCGCGAGGCGCGGTCACCGACTACGCCCTCGACACCGCCAGCACCGCTCGCGTCGAAGCGCGTGTCGCGTCCGGCCGTGAGCGCGATCAGTAGTTCTCACACCTAGGCATGAGGTCGAGCACGCATGACGCGGGCACTGGCCTTGCGTAGCGTGCCTCTCATCCGACGGTGACATGCGTCCCTGCCGCGCACCGCGGACCACACGAGCAACAGGAGACCAAAATGCCCACCCGAGTTGCCATCAACGGCTTCGGCCGCGTAGGACGCAGCGTCCTGCGCATCGCACACGAGCGCGGCTCAGAGCTCGAGATCGTGGCGATCAACGATCTCGCCGACGCCGGCACCCTCGCCCATCTGCTGCGCCACGACTCCGTGTACGGAGCCTTTCCCGGCGTCGTGGCGTCCATCGATGGTGAGCTGGTCGTCGCTGGCCACCCAATCCGCGCGCTCGCCGAGCCCTCGCTCTCAACCCTGCCGTGGCGCGAGCTGGAAGTGGACGTCGTGATCGAGTCCACCGGGCGCTACCGCACGCGCTCAGCAGCCGCCGAGCATCTCACGGCAGGCGCCCGCAAGGTGATCATCTCCGCGCCCGGCAAGGGCTCGGAGGCGCTGGACGCGACGGTGGTGATCGGCGTGAACTTCGAGGAGGTCTACGACCCCGAGCGCCATCACATCATCTCAAACGCCTCGTGCACCACCAACTGCCTCGCGCCCATCGCGAAGGTCCTGCACGAGACCGTCGGTATCCGCCACGGCCAGATGAGCACGATCCATGCCTACACTGCCGATCAGAACCTCCTCGACGGCCCCCATACAGACCTGCGCCGTGCGCGCGCCGCCGCCCTGAACCTCGTCCCGACATCCACCGGTGCGGCGAAGGCGCTCGGCCTCGTGATCCCAGAGCTCGACGGCCGGCTCGGCGGGATCGCCGTCCGCGTGCCGACCCCCACCGGCTCGATCGTGGACCTCACGGTCGAGGCGGACGGGCGACCAGCGCCCAGGAGCTCAACGAGGCGTTTCGCCTCGCCGCCGAACACGGGCCGCTGCTCGGCATTCTTTCCTACAGCGAGGAACCGCTCGTCTCGAGTGACATCGTCGGCTCGCCCTTCTCCTCGATCTTCGACTCCAAGCTGACCAGCGTGATGGACTCGGCCCAGGTGAAGGTCGTGGCCTGGTATGACAACGAGTGGGGATACTCCAGCCGGCTGGTGGACCTCGCCGCCCGAGTGATGGCGCCGGTTCCCGCAGCGGCCTAGGGCGATGCGGGTCGTCTCTGAACACGAGCTCGAGCAGGCCCTCCGTGCCCTGCCGGGCCCGGAGCCGCGGGTCGTGGCTAGCGGCAATCTCGCCACCCCGCGGACGCTGCTCGATTCGCTCGACGCCGCAGCAGAGCGCTATCGCCTGTTCATGCTTGCGGCCCAGGTGCCCCTGCCCGAGCGCGACGGCGTGATCCTCGAGACGCCGTTCGTAGGACCAGGGATGCGCGACGCCGGCGAGCGCCTGGACTACCTGCCGATGCGCCTGTCGCTCGTGCCGCGGCTGTTCGCGACGATCCGTCCCCCCGACGTGGTGCTGCTGCACACCTCGACACCGCGCGAGGGTAGGGTCTCGCTCGGGATCGAGGTCAACGTGCTCCCCGCGGCAATCGAAGCGGTGCGTGCACGCGGCGGTCTGGTCGTCGCCCAACTGAACCCGCGGATGCCATACACGCTCGGTGGTAGCGAGCTGGCGGAGGATGTGATCGACCTGGCGATCGAGGCCGAGGAAGATCTCGCCTCGCCCGCCGTCAGCGCGTCACACGAGCACGCCGAGCACATCGCCGAGCTCGTCGCGGGCATGGTCGATGACGGCTCGACGCTCCAGCTCGGAATCGGCCAGGTCCCCGACGCGACACTACGCGCCCTATGGGGCAGGCGGGACCTCGCGATCTGGTCGGAGATGATCAGCGACGGCGTGATGATGCTCGACCGCGATGGTGCGCTAGACGAGCAACGTCCGATCGTGTGCTCCTTCCTATTCGGCTCGCCAGAGCTCTACAGCTGGGTCGACCAGAACCCCAGGCTGAGGATGACGCGCACCGAGATCACGAACGACCCCTCGCGCATCGCCGCACGCGCGGCGATGGTCTCCGTGAACACGGCCCTGCAGGTCGACCTCGCAGACCAGGCCGGAGCCAGCCACATAAACGGGCGCCTCTACTCAGGCCTGGGTGGCCAGCCCGACTTCGTGTCCGGCGCCCTGCACTCACCGGGCGGTCGCGCGGTGATCGCGCTGCGCTCCTGGCACGAGCGCAGCGAGAGCTCGACGATCGTGCCACGCCTCACGGACCCGGTCACCTCCTTTCAACACTCCGCGGTCGTGACCGAGCACGGCTGTGCGCACGTGTTCGGGCGCAGCCAGCGTGCGCAGGCCCGCCTGATCATTGACCATGCAGCTCATCCCCACGCGCGCGATGAGCTGCATGAGTACCTCGCCGCACGCCGCCCGGATAGGCCCAGCGTCGTCGAGCGCTGAAGCCAGATGGCACGCGTGGGACTCCTACCGGAGGTGGTGACTGCCCCGGCCTGGACGCAGTCAGCTGATCCTGCACTGCATCACCGACGGACGCGACACCTCGCCGACCTCGGGCGCTCGATACCTGCAGACCGTCGAACGCTGGTGCGCACACGCCGGCACCGGCCGGGTCGCGAGCGTCGTGGGCCGCTACTCCGCGATGGACCGCGACCACCGCTGGGAGCGCACCCAATCCGCATACGACCTACTGGTGCACGGCCGCGCCGCACACCACGTCGAAGACGCGCCCACAGCCGCCCGCGAGGCATACGTCATCACCGACGCTTTCCTTGCGGCCTTCGACTCCGACCGGCCCGCGTTCTCGGTGACCAACTTCGCAAACGCCGACATGGTTGGACACACCGGCGTGATACCCGCCACGATCGCAGGCGTGGAGGCGATGTCCTAGGGCGACTCAGGTGGTGACGTTGCGGTAAAGACGCACGGCGATCGTGAAGAACACTACGAGGATCCCGACGGACCAGGCCAGCGACTGCCACACCCAGTGGTGGGTCGGTTCGCCCTGCAGCAGCGCGCGCACCGCGTTGATGGTGACGCTGACCGGCTGGTGGCGGGCGAAGGGCTGCAGCCAGCTCGGCATGGTCGCAACAGGCACGATCGCTGAGCTCGCGAACACCAGAATGAAAAATGGCAGGATGCCCGCGACCTGGGCAGTTTCCGGATCCTTTGTCAGGAGCCCGATCGTCGCGTAGATCCACGAGAAGCAGTAGCCGAAGAAGATCACGAGCGCTAGGCCGGCGACGATCGCGCCGATGCCGGCGTGGAAGCTGAACCCCACGAGCAGTCCCAAGCCGACCATCAGCGTGAGCGCGAACACGCTGCGGGTAAGGTCGGCGAGCGTGCGCCCGGCGAGCACGGCCGAGCGGGCCATCGGCAGGCTGCGAAAGCGATCAATGATGCCGCTGCGGAGGTCGTCCGCCAGCCCGATCGCCGTCGCCATGCCGCCGATCATCACCGCCTCGATAAAGACAGCGGGAACGATGTAGTCGACGTAGCTACTGCCTGGGATGTGGATCGCGCCCCCGAGCACGTAGCGAAAGAGCACGAGCAGCAGCGCGGGCTGGATCGCGGAGATCACCAACAATCGCGGGTTGCGCAGGATCCGCAGAAGATTGCGCTTGGCCACTCCTCCGGTATCGCGGACGGCGGCCGTGGTGGGCCGTGGCACATGCGCTCGTGTCTGCGTTCCTGTCGGCTGCTGCCCCTGCGACGCCCGCGACGGGTGGGGGCCTCCACGATCCGGGCGCTGGCCGTTGCTTGGTGCATGGGCCGAGTCGCCGGTGAGCGACAGGAACACGTCATCGAGCGACGGGTGGCGAATGCCGAGATCCTCGAGCGCGATGCCGTCCGCCTGCAGACGCTGACCAGCGGCGATCAGCACCCGCGTGGCTCCCTTGGTCGGCATGCTGACGCTTCGCTGGTCGGCATCGATGCGCGGAACACTCTCGCCGAGCTCAGCGATCACGGCCGCCGCCCGGTCGAGGTCGCGTGCGCTCGACACCCGAGCCTCGAGCAGATCACCGCCTAGCCGATCCTTGAGCTCGCCGGCGGAGCCCTGCGCGACGACCCTTCCCGTGTCCATCACGACGATCTGATGGGCGAGGTGCTCCGCCTCCTCCATGTACTGAGTCGTCAGCAACACGGTCGTGCCTCCGGCGACGAGATCCTCGACGAAGCTCCACACGCCGTTGCGGGTGCGCGGATCCAAACCTGTGGTCGGCTCGTCCAAGAACAGAACCCGCGGGCGTCCGATCAGGCTGGCCCCGACATCAAGTCGGCGGCGCATCCCGCCGGAGTAGGTCTTGACGAGCTTCTCGGCGGCATCGGTGAGGGCGAAACGCTCGAGCACGTCCTGGGCTCGACGGCGGCGCTCAGCTTTGCTCAGCTGATAGAAGAGACCTACGAGCTCGAGGTTCTCCCGGCCGGTGAGCAGCTCATCGACAGCTGCGAACTGCCCGGTGAGACCGATCAGCGAGCGCAACCTCGCCGCGTCCGCGACCACGTCGCAGCCGGCCACGGTGGCGCGTCCGCTGTCCGCCCGCAACAGCGTCGCCAGGATCCGCACGAGCGTTGTCTTGCCCGCGCCGTTTGGGCCCAGGAGAGCGAGCACCTTGCCCTCCTCGACGACGAGGTCGAAGTCAGCGAGCGCCTGTGTGGAGCCGAAGCGCTTGTTCACCGCCTCGACTTCGATCATCGCCACGGTCGACCTCCACGCATGCGGCTCACGCATTTGCGCGCGTATTGCTGTTCCGGTGTGCGAGAACCTCTGCCTCTGAGGGGGCGGGGCGACCAACACTGGGCACGCAGCCGCCTATTGAGCATCGAAGGCCTAGCCCGGCTCGCTAGTGCTCAGCTCGAAGCGCTCGTGCGCCAGACGCCAGCCCGAGGTCAGGAACTCAACGCGCTCCTCGGGTCCCCCACGGCGTACCACGCGCGCGTCGAACCCCTCGCGGAAAACGTCCAGCATTGCCCGGTTTTCGCACAATACCTCAGCCACGAAATGCGTGATCCCGCGCTGCTCAGCGATGACCGCCAAGCGCTCGATCAAGATCGTGCCCAGGCCGCGACCGTGGAGGTGATCGGCAACCTCGACCGCGACTTCTGCACGCGTGGGCTCCAAGACTATGTAGACAGCGTGTCCGACGATCATCCCCGTCTCGTCGTGCGCCACGAGGCCACAGCGCCCGGCGGCCGTGTTCGCCGCCGACTGGGCGGCCTTGGCCAGGTCGACCGCGCCGCTGAAGAACCGCAGCCGGCGGGCTTGCGCGCATAGGCCGCTTAGGAAGACGCGCAGTGGCGTCTCATCCTCCTCGCACACGAGCCGGATGGTCACCAACGAGCCGTCGCGCAAACGGACGAGCTCGGGTTGTAGCGCATCGTTGACAGAGATCGCTGCGCGCGGCTGACACAGTGTTGGAGAAGGCTCGCTCACGATGCGCCAACACTCCCGCATCCAGCGAGGTACAGCATCCGAGATTGGCCGTCAGCCGGCCACGGAAAACTACGCTACGCCTCTCACAACGGCCAGTAGTGCGCCACGTGAGCCGCGGCGCGAGAGGTCAAGAGCGCCTCTGGCGCAGAGGACCGCGGCGGCTCATCGCCGCTCAGCGCCGCCAGCGTCGCGCAGACGGACTCTGCGAGCGCTACGGGTTCATAGCCTCCCTCAAGCACCGCGCCGAGCGGCACATCCGCCCGCTCGGCGAAATCGCGCACGTATCGGGCCATCTCTGCGAACGAGCTCGCCTCCATCCGGCAGCTAGCCAGCGGGTCCGCGCGGTGAGCGTCAAAGCCAGCAGAGATCAGCACGAGCTCCGGCTCGAATGACAGCGCGGCCGGTAGCACCACATGCTCGAGCAGTGAGAGCCACAGATCCTCCTCCGAGCCGGCCGGGACGGGTAGATTGATCGTGTAGCCCTCACCGGGACCGGAGCCCGAGTCTCCAAGCGCGCCGGTGCCTGGGTAGATCCCGCCCTGGTGGATGCTCGCGAACAGGACATCGGGACGCCGGCGGAACGTCTCGGCTGTCCCGTTGCCGTGGTGAACGTCCCAATCGAGGATGAACACGCGCCGTAGGCCCAGCTCGCGGATCGCGTACTCAGCGGCGATCGCGACATTGTTGAAGAGACAGAAGCCCATCGCGCGAGCTGGTTCGGCGTGATGCCCCGACGGACGGATACCGCAGAACGCGACGTCCGCCTCGTCCTGCAGCAGTGCCCTGGTCATCTCGCACGCGCCACCGGCGGCGTGCAGCGCGGCCCGGTAAGAGGGCTCGCCGACGAACGTGTCTCCGTCGATCTCGCCGCCACCCGCGATCGTCATCTCCTTGAGGTGCTCGATCAGCGCTCTGTCGTGGACGAGGCCCAGCTGATCCTCTTGCGCTGACGGCGCTTCGCGCCGCTCCCAGCCCAGCCAGCCATGCCCAGCGAGCGCCCGCTCGATCGCCACAAGACGCTCCGGCGTGTCGGGATGCTCAGGCATGTACGAGCGCGGGTCATGCTCGAGACATGCCGCGTGACTGAAATAGAGCCCTGGGCGTCGACGGGGTTGACGCACGTCGCTCACCGCCGTCGCGGGCCGCGCGCGGGAGCGAGGGGTGCCTGGTCGTGGTCGGCGTCGGGCGCAAGCCGAGTGGCGGTGCGAATGTCTCGGCCGATCTCCCCCTCGCGCTCCTGCAGGCGCTCGAAAGCGTGTTCGGTTGCAGCAATCGGCGACTCGTTGCTCTCGCTCAAGATCCTCGTGCCGGCACGCCCGTCGAGGATCGCGACGGCATCCGCGAGCGCCCCGATCGCTGCAATCTTGCCAGTCTCTGTTGCGAACCAACACGCGGCCTCGACCTTCGGACGCATGGAGCCGTCGGAGAAATCGGCTAGGTCGAGCTCTCTCACTGACGCTTCGCGGATCGGGTGCGCGGACCTGGTCCCGTGATTGCGCTCGACGTGGGGAACGTCGGTCAGGAGCAGCAGCGCATCCGCGCCGAGCTCGCGCGCAAGCAGGGCCGCGGAGTGATCCTTATCGATCACAGCCTCGACTCCGCGCAACGCGCCCTGCTCGTCGACAGTGACAGGGATGCCGCCGCCGCCGACACACACGACGAGAACGCCGGCGTCCACGAGCGTACGGATCGTCTGCAGCTCAACGATCCGCTTCGGCTCCGGGGAAGGCACCACGCGCCGCCAATGCTCGCCGTCGGGAGCGACGCTCCAGTGTCGCTCCGCGGCCACGCGCTCAGCCGTTCTCCGGTCATAGATCGGCCCAATCGGCTTGCTCGGATGCTCGAAGGCAGGGTCCTGAGCATCCACGACGACCTGTGTGAGCAAGGTCACGGCCGGCGCACCAGATAGACGGTTCGTCAAGCTCTGCTCGAGTAGATATCCGATCATTCCCTCTGCCTCGGCACCCAGCAGATCCAGTGGGTACGGCGCGACCTGGGCGTAGGACTCGGCCTGGAGCGCCAGCAGCCCCACCTGCGGGCCGTTGCCGTGTGTAATAACGACCCGGTGCTGCTTGGCCAGCTGCGCGAGTTGCTCAACCGCCACCTCGACGTTGCGTCGCTGGGTCTCCGCGTCCGCGAGCTCGCCGCGGCGCAGCAGCGCGTTCCCGCCGAGCGCGGCAACGATCAGCATCTCGTTGGTACTTCCGGTGTCGAGTTCTTGGGGTTCACGATGAACCAAGAATGACGCGGACGCCAAGGTCGGTAATCCGGCCTCAGCCGCGACCGGATCTCGGGAAACTACGCAGACACCTCTCTCGAGGGTCAGCCTCGCGACGGAGCCGGCCAGATCAAGACCAGCGCGCCCGCCCGCTCCGAGCGTAGACAGTCCTCGGCGGGCTGCTACCTGCCGGTGCGGTCGCGGTGCTTGCACCCCGGCCAGCAGCAGGGCCGGCGCTGTCCTTCCTCCAGCTCTTCCTGGGTCCGCCGAATGCGGCGCTGTCGGGTGGTCTCCTGCTTGGCGTCCTCCACCCAGCAGATGAACTCGTTGCGGGCCAGGGGGGTTATGTCCTGCCAGGCATCGAGCGCCGTGTCGTTGGTGATCAGCGCCTTGCGCAGGTCCGCGGGCAGTTCATGTACCACGCCACCGGGCACTCTCTGATTGCTCACAGGCGCCCATGATAGTGAGTGGGTCAAGTCGCTTCTCGCTGCGGGCGGGCTCAGGCTCGGGGAGGTGCGACGCGAGCGATTGTGATGTACCAGTAGCCGCTCGCGAGATTCAGCACCCCAACAACTAGGAAAAATGCTGCCCATCCGTAGGCGGCGTATGAGAGGCAAATGGCGCCTGCCGCAGCTGCTACAAAGCCACCGGCAATGTGCGTGACCCCAAAGGCACGCAGGTGGCGGTACTCCCATGGATTGATCAGCCGTTGCATGCCGGGTCGCGGCGGAGAGGCCCACCACCCGCGCAAACCTTTCGCAGGGGCATTGTCGTTGGCTGTGTTCATCGGGGCGTCCCGCTCACGCTCGCTTCAGGAATCTCAGATGGAACGCCCAGAACACCAGGACACTCCCGACGTTACCAGCAGGCGCTCCCAGAGGCGATGCGCGAAGAACAAGACGTCCACGCCGACCACGACGGCCGGGCCAGGCGTGCCTCGACGCGGCGAGGCGTGAAGGCATCAGAGTCCGAGCTTGCGAACGCCTGCCTCGTTGAGGCCGAGGTGGTGACCGACCTCGTGACGCACCGTCTGGGTGACGTGTGCCCGCAGGCGATTGGGATCGTCCCCGAAATCGCGCACGAGTTCTGCCGCCGCTCTGTAATCACGTCCCGATCAAGGAGAATCACGCGATGACTGATGCATTCGTTCTCGGTGGCGTCCGTACCCCCGTGGGGCGCTACGGCGGGTCGCTGTCACATCTGCGGGTCGACGACCTGCTCGGGCAGACGATGGTGTGGGCGTGCGAGGGGGTCGGGGTCCAGCTCGACCGCATCGAGGACATCGCCGCCGGCTGCGTGAACCCGGCGCACGAGGGCATGGGCGACATCGCACGCTGGGCTGCGCTGGCCGCCGGCTTCCCTGACTCGGTGCCTGCTGCGACCGTCAACCGCTTCTGTGCCTCCTCGCTGACATGCGCGATTCAGGTTGTTCACGCGATCCGCGCGGGCGAGCTCGACATCGGCCTGGCCAGCGGCGTCGAGTCGATGTCCAGGTCGGGCTGGGCGTTCATGAAGGGAGAGGCGCCGTTCATGCCGCGTGGGCCGATCTTCATGCTCGACACGATGTGGTGCGGCGCGGGCGGCCCCCCGAACCCGAAGCTGTTGGCGCGCGATGCATACGTCGAGATGATGAAGACGGCTCAGAACGTCGCCGACCGCTACGAGCTGACGCGCGAGGAGATCGACGCGTTCGCGCTGCGCTCGCACCAGCACGCGGCCGCCGCCCGCGACTCCGGCCGGCTGGCGAAGGAGATCCACCCGGTCGAGATCCCTGCGACCCGCAAGCAGCCCTCGCGCGTGTTCGAGCACGACGAGAGCATCCGTGAGGACACCACGGCGGAGAGGCTCGCGGCTCTGCCGGCGCAACCGAACACGACCCAGATGACGGCGGGGAACTCATCGCCGCTGAACGACGGCGCGAGCGCGGTGGTGCTGGCCAGCGCCGCCGCGGCGGATGAGCTGGGAGTACAGCCGCTGGCGCGCGTCGTGGCCTCGGCGACGTGCGCCCTGGACCCGCAGATCATGGGAATCGCGCCGGCGCTCGCGATCCCGAAGGCGATTCGGCGAGCCGGTCTTGCGCCACAGGACATCGATGTGTGGGAGGTCCACGAGGCGTACGCCTCGGTCGCGCTGGCGATTCTTCGCGAGCTGCCCAAACGGCTGGATGGCTTCCACGTGCCAGACGAAAAGCTGAACCCCAACGGCGGCGCCGTCGCAATCGGTCATCCGTTCGGATCCTCGGGCACGCGGTATGTACTGACGCTCGCGACCGAGTTGCACGAGCGGCGTGCGCGCTACGGGGTGCTCGGCGTGTGCGTGGGGTCTGGCCAGGGGGTAGCGCTCGTGCTCGAAAACCCCGCCGCAGATGAGTGAGACCCCTGAGGCCGGGCTTCTCACGGGCGAGGATGGGATCACCCGGTGCTGGTGGGCGTGCTCGGCCGCCGAGTACCGCAGCTATCACGACGCGGAGTGGGGCCTTCCGGTCTCAGACGACGTGCGCCTGTTCGAGAAGCTCAGCCTGGAGGGCTTTCAGGCGGGGCTCTCATGGCTGACGATCCTGCGCAAGCGCGAAGCCTTCAGAGCAGCGTTCGCCGGCTTCGATTACACGAGCATCGCGCGCTTCAGCGAGCGCGACGTCAAGCGCCTGCTCGCGGATGCGGGGATCGTGCGACACCGCGGCAAGATCGAGGCGGTCATCAACAACGCCCGGCGGGCGCTCGAACTCATTGAAGCGGAGGGATCGCTCGCCCACCATGTCTGGCGCTTCGAGCCAAAGCCACGGTCGGGGAGGCTCGATCGCGCCCGCCTCTCGCAACTCGCCATCACACCGGAGTCCAAGGCACTCGCGAAGGATCTGAAGCGACGCGGCTGGCGGTTTGTCGGACCCACCACGGTGTACGCGTTCATGCAGTCGATGGGCCTCGTCAACGATCATCTCGACGGCTGCCACGCTCGGGCCAGCGTTGAGGCCGCCCGCAGGCAGTTCGAGCGACCGTGAGCTAGACGATCACGAATGTTCCCGCACCGCCAGCTCAAACGGTCCAGAAACCCATAAAGGCTGCTGAGCGCGATCCGTGCGACGAGCGCGACGAGACGGTTCAGCTGCCCGGCTCGCGGGCGTCGGGCGCCAGGCCGTTGCGGTAGGCATAGGCGACGGCCCGAGCGCGATCGCGCGCTCCGGTCTTTGCATAGAGGTGATTGATGTGGCTCTTGACAGTCGTCTCGGTCACGGTGGTGCTGGACGGCGGGGTCGATCGCGGCCTCGCCGCGAGCGCATCGCGGATCTGCTGGCTGGTGGCGTCCTTGGTGAGAAATCCACTCGCGCCGGCCCGCAGCGCCTGGATGACGGTGTGGTCGTCGGCACAGGTGGTCAGCACGACCACCTTCGTTTGGGGGTGTAGCTCGGCGATCCGTCGGGTCGCCTCGACGCCGTCCAGGCGCGGCATGCGCAGGTCCATCAACGCGACCTGCGGCTCCAGCCGTGCCACCAGCGCGAGCGCCTCCTCGCCATCGGATGCGCTGCCGAGGATCTCCACGTCGGCCATCAACCCCAGGACCATCGCCAGGCCCTCGCGCACCACACGCTGGTCGTCGACCAGCACCACGGTGATCTTCTCGGCGCCTGCGCTGGCCTCGCTGCTCAGGCCGGGATCCACAGCTCCAGCGTGTATCACTGGAGCGGCCGGTCGGGCTCGATGACCCGCACGCCTGTTGATCTACGATCGATCTACGACGACGAAACGAGGATTGCTGATGGCAGCGCACGCACTTCCCGGCGGAACCTTCGCCATGGCCGACGATCTGACCGTCACCCGCATCGGCTACGGCGCGATGCAGCTCGCCGGCCCTGGGGTGTTCGGGCCGCCGAAGGACCGCGACGCCGCCATCGCCGTGCTGCGCGAAGCGGTGCAGCTGGGCATCACCCACATCGACACCAGCGACTACTACGGCCCGTACATCACCAACGAGATCATCAGGGAGGCCCTGCACCCCTACCCGGACGAGCTGCATATCGTGACGAAGGTGGGCGCGTTGCGAGATGCCGCGGGCGGCTGGCCCCACGCGCGCTCTCCCGAGCAGCTGCGTCAGGCCGTGCACGACAACCTGGACCGCCTCGGCCTCGACGCCCTCGACGCCGTCAACCTGCGCGTCGGCGGGTTCGACAGCCCCGAGCCGGGCTCGCTCGCCGAGCCGTTCGGAGCGCTCGCGCAGCTCCAGCAGGAGGGCCTGATCAGGCACCTCGGCGTCAGCACCGTCTCCGCTGAGCAGGTCGCGGAGGCCCAGTCGATCGCGCCGATCGTGTGCGTGCAGAACCTCTACAACGTCGCCAACCGGGGCGACGATGCCCTGATCGACTCGCTCGCCGCGCAGGGCATCGCCTACGTCCCCTACTTCCCGCTGGGCGGCTTCTCGCCGCTGCAGTCCAGTGCGCTGGACGCGGTCGCCGCCCGCCTGCAGGCCACGCCGATGGCCGTGGCGCTCGCATGGCTGCTGCAGCGCTCCCCGAACATCCTGCTGATCCCCGGCACCTCATCGGTCGCGCATCTGCGCGAGAACATCGAGGGCGCCGCGCTCGCCCTCTCCGAGAGCGACCTCAGCGAGCTGAATGGGATCGGCTGACGCACTCCAGTTGGCGTGCGGGCGCTGCGCGAGCGTCAGGGTTGAGATGGAGCTTGGGGCTCTCTGGGCAGCAGGCGATGGCCGTCGACGACCGCGGTGGCCAGGTCGATGAGCTTGCGGTTGTCCAGACGGGACTGCTCGCGCAGCATCTCGAAAGCGCTCGCCTCATTGATGCCGTGGCGCTCCATGAGTATCCCCTTGGCCCGCTCGGTCAGCGCACGGCGCCCGAACGCGCCTTGGAGATCCTGGTACTCGGCGAAGCGCCGAAGCACGATGTCGATCGCGCTCTGCCAATCCTGAATGTCCGCATCGCTGATGTGCGCAAATACCCCTCGCTTGGACGCCTCGTTGATGAACTCGGGGTCGCGGGCGTGGAGCAGGACGATCACCGGGCACGCCGCTTCCTGCACGATCTTGCCGATCAGCGCGAGGGCGTGCTGCGGGCTGTCGCCCAGTCCTACAAGGGCGACGTCGGGGCGCTCCCTGGCGGTCGCTGGACCGACGTCCTCGACGTCGATCTCACGGGCGATCACCTCATGGCCGAGCCCTACGACGATCGGAGCGACGAGCGCCAGGCGGTCCTTGCGCTCGTTGGCAATCAGGACACGCAGATGTTTGGTCTCGCGGTAGCTCATCACGATCAGCCGGCCGGATTGCGAACGGACGGAAGTGGTACGATAGATGCTCGCTCGCTCCAGATCTCGGTGGGCGTAGTTTTCCGGCTCCGACATTCGGCCGGCGTTCTAGCATCGACCTGGACGGTCGGGTGCCGCAACGCATGCGTCAGGAGCGGTCATCGTCAGCCTCAGCGAAGCGCCCAATCGGCCCGGGTCTCCCCGGGACAACCCTGTCGCAGGCGCAGATAGCCAACAACTTCAGACGAGCGCAGCCTCTCGCGCTCCTCGCCAAACGTCCGATGGCTGCATCAGCACTTGCCGTCGGAGAGCGAGCCGCGTTCTTCCGAGCGTGGCCGCGACCATCTGCCTGCCCACCCTAGCCCCCGCATGGTGGGCAGGCAGCGTCTTTACAGGGATCGGGCCCGCCAACGGGGCAGGGCTAGCAGACAGCGGTGCGCGGCGGTGGCATACGCTCGCTGCCGTTCTGGGCCATCCGCACATGACAGAGGGCAGGGTCCCGGAATGAGTGGTCAAGCGATCCAAGTCAAGCTGAGCGTGCACGAGGCCAGAACGTTGATCGCGGCTGCCGAGCTGATGATGTGCGTCTTCGGTCCCGACGTTCGCTCGGAGCTGAACGTCGGTCCCGGTGAGACCGACCTGGAGCTGGCCGCGCTCAGGCTCGAGTCCGCGATCGAGCGTCAGGAGGCGCTGGTGTAACTCGGCGGCCGTCGTGTCTCGCGCGACGCCGTGGGGCTCGGTCGTCGTTCCATTTTCAATCAGCCGTCGCTATCAGAGCCGGCGGCGCGCGCCGCAAGGATGCGCCCGACGCGCTCGAGGAGGTCCTCATGTATCGCAATTCTGTGATCGTCGCGTTGGCGTTTGCATTCGTTTCCGCGCTTCCCATCTCTCCGGGGCAGGCCGCGTCGCCCGCGGTACCCAATCTCAGCACCGGAGGCGTCTCAACTGTGAGCTACTCCTCTGCAATCCTCAATGGCTCAGTCGACCCGCGCGGGCAGGAAACCGACTATTCCTTCCAGTACGGGGCGACCCGTAGCTACGGCTCCCAGACACCGATCGCACCCGCGGGAAGCGGGACGAAGACAATCAGGGTGAGCCAGTCCGTGAGCGGATTGCAGCCACTGACGACCTACCACTACCGGATCGTTGCGAGCAGTCCAGCGGGGACGACAAAGGGAGACGACCGCACCTTCACCACGCCGGCGATTCCCCTCTCTCTGACCATTGCCGGTGTGCCCAACCCCCTCGTCTACGGAGACGCTCTCACGGTCGAGGGCATCCTGTCCGGCACCGGGGCCGGCAGCCACGAGATCGTCCTGCAGGCCAACCCATACCCCTACCAGGCGGGCTTCAAAACCGTCGGCAACCCGGAGCTCACGAATCCCTCAGGGGACTTCTCGTTCCCGTTTCTCAGCCTGCTGGAAAACACGCAACTTCGTGTTGTGACGGTCGGCAAACCAGAAGTGTCCAGCCCAACGGTCCTCGAGAACGTGGCCGTTCGAGTCTCCTTCCACGCGCGCTCAGTCGGCCGCCCAGGCTTCGTACGCCTATACGGCACGGTCGCTCCTGCAGAGCCCGGCGCGCTCGTCGGCTTCCAGCTGCTCCAGCCTGGCCACAAGTCCGTGAACGAGGGCGGCACTGCGATAGCCGCCGGCGGCACGACCGTCGCGAGCTTCAGCCGCGTCGTACGTCTGCACAGACGCGGGCTCTACCGCGCGCTCGTCCAAGTCCCAGCAGGGGCGCACGTATCCAACTACAGCACGCCCATTCTCATCCGCTGAGGAGACGGCCCACGACGCCGTCGATATGCGAGGCATCGGCTGGCCCCAGCCGCACGTCGACGAGCGCCTGCATTCATGTGTGAACGCGATCGAGCACGGCGCGGGCGTCTATAGGATGGTTTCAGTATGGATCACCTTCTCGTAGGCGCCATCACTGCGATTCATTCCAGGCCGGACCCTCGCAGTTTCACGTTTCATACCCATCGCGGTCAACACATTCCGCTCGCGAGGGTCGAAGCCCACCGCTATTTCCGCATCCTGGGAATCCGAATTCATCCCCATCTGCGCCCGCAGGGTCCCTCCCTCGACTACGTCGGCCTCTTCCTCTTCGCGATACTCAGCGGCATCGGATTCAACGGCTTCGGCGAGGTGGCGCTTCTCGGCGCCGGTGTCTACGTCGCCAACCACAATCTGCCCATTGAACCCGTGCTCCTCATCGCCTGGCTGGGAGCCATGTCCGGCGGCATCATCGGTTGGGTGCCTGGGCGCCTACTTTCTCGGTTCGCAGATCACAACCGAATTCTCAAACGAGATCGGCTGGGTGGTGGCTGCGGTCGTCCTCCTCTTCGTGCTCTATTGCGTGGTGCAGCGCTTCTTGCGTACTGCGCCCGATCGCTCTCACTGACGGCGCTGCACCTTGGCGCACTCAGCGCTCGTGTACGCTCACTGGCTCGATCGGTCGGACAAGCGAAGGAGAGTAACCCGTGACCGCCAACAAGCAAGAGTCCGACGGGGCGACCCGAGTGTCCTACGTCCTCGGTGTCCCGTTGGCCGACAACGTCGTTCGCCAGTGGCCGCAGATGCGCGAGATCGTGCGCTCCAGTCAGCTGGTGGCCAGCGTCGAGGGCAACTTTCCGGAGCTCACGTTGGAGGTGGGACGGCGTCTCCAGCTCGGCGATGTCATCGTCGCCGAGTGGACATGCAACTACGGCGACGGACGCCTGTACCGAAACGTGACCATCGGCGAGCTGGAGGACGGAAAGGCCGTCCGCATCACCGACTACTGGGGTGAGCCCACCGAGACGCCGAACTGGCGGAAGTCCCTGACGGATCGGCTCGATATGCCCGGTGATGGCATCTGGCCGGACAACGAGCACCTTGGTCACTACTAGCCGCAGCGCCTCTGCGCATGTGAGGTGACTGGGCGCGAGGCAAACGCCAAGCGCGCTCGAAGAGAGTACGCTGGCTGTCGGCCGCTCTCGGCCGCGACCGCTCGATTCCCTCGCACAGGCCTCCGGTGGGCATCACCTGCCTTTCGCCGACCTCACGGGTTGTTTCGTCCATAGCGACAGAAACGCCGTTCATCCGTTGGGCCTTCGTCGAAGTCCTCTGGGACGTGGAAGGAATGTCAGTTTGCATGTCGCCGGCCTCCGCATCAGCCTGATCCGTTTGAGCGTGGCCTGATGCGCGGTCTCGCCCGCTGGTGCATGGCGCACCGCGGTCTTGTTGTGGTGGCGTGGTGCGCCGTCGCGATACTCGCCACGGTGCTCTCCCGTGCGGTGGGACCAAACTACGTCACGGTGTTCGGGCTGCCGGGCACCGAGTCGCAGCGAGCCAGCGATCTGCTGAAGAGGGAGTTCAGGGCTCAGAGCGGCGACGTCGACACGATCGTCTTCCACGTCTCGCGAGGAACCGTCGAGGAGCCGGTCGTGCGTGCAGCGATCACGCCGCTCCTGGCACGCGTCAGCCGCTTGCCGCACGTCGCTGGAGTCGTCAGTCCCTACGGCCCGCGCGGGTCCGCGCAGGTCTCGGCAGACCGGACCACTGCCTTCGCGACGGTCAACTACGACAAGGCGGCGAACCTGCTGGCGGCCGATGCCGGCAAGCCGCTGCTCGCCCAGGTCCAAGCGGTCCGCGCGCCGGGTCTGCAGATCGCGGCGGGCGGCCAGGTCGTGGAGCAGGCGGAGGGATTCAGCGTCGGCTCGGCGACGGCTGTCGGCGTGATCGCTGCGCTGCTGATCCTCCTGCTGACCTTCGGCTCGCTCGCCGCCGCCGGGATGCCGCTGATCACGGCGGGCTTCGGCCTCGTCAGCGGCGTGGGTCTGATCGGTCTCGCCACCCACCTGACGAACCTCTCGAACATCGCTCCCGACCTCGCGCTGATGATCGGCCTGGGCGTCGGGATCGACTACTCGCTGTTCATCGTCACTCGCTACCGCGAGAGCTATCTGTCGCTCGGTGAGGTCGAGGCGTCGGTCGTCGAGGCGATGGACACGTCAGGGCGGGCGGTGCTGCTCGCGGGCGCGACCGTCGTGATCGCGCTGCTCGGCATGTTCGCAACCGGCGTGCCGTTCATGTACGGGCTGGCGATCGCCGCCGTGATCGCCGTGCTGCTCACGCTGCTCGCGGCGCTCACGCTGCTGCCGGCGATGCTCTCGCGCTTTGGCCTGCGGCTCGTGCGTCCGCGCCGCGCCCGTGGGGGCCGGCTCGGTCGGCATCGTGGAGCGGCGCCGGCAAGCAACGGTGCGACGATCGCCGCCGTCGCACCGCGGCGCTCGGCCTGGCGTCGGTGGAGCGAGATCGTGCAAAAGCGCCCCTGGCCGCTCGCGATCATCTCGCTTGCGGTGACGATCGCACTGCTCAGCCCGGTGCTCGCGCTGCGACTGGATGGCAGCGATGCCGGAAACGACCCGGCCAATGTCAGCTCGCGGCACGCTTTCGACCTGCTCGCGCGCGGCTTCGGCCAGGGCTTCAACGGGCCGCTGCTGATCGTCGCCGAGCTGCGCGGGCGCGATCGGACGGCGGCATTGCTCGAGCTGCGTCAGGCGATGAGCCGCGTGCCGGGTGTCGTCGCGGTGACGCAGCCGCGGATCGCCCCGTCGGGCGCGGTCGCGGTGATGCAGGCGTATCCGAGCTCGGCACCGCAGGCGCTGGCGACGACGAACCTCGTCAACCATCTGCGCCACGTGGTGCTCCCCCCAATCGAGCGCTCGAGCGGTGTCCCGGTCCTGGTCGGTGGGTTCACCGCCGCCTCGATCGACTTCTCGCACGGGCTGTCGGACAAGCTGCCGCTGTTCTTCGCGATCGTGATCGCGCTCTCGGCTCTGCTGCTGTTCGTCGTCTTCCGCTCGATCGTGATTCCCTTGCAGGCTGCTGTCATGAACCTGCTCAGCATCGGCGCGGCGCTGGGCGTGATCGTCGCGGTCTTTCAGTGGGGATGGCTGGGCGGTCTGCTCGGCGTGCAGAAGGGTCCGATCGAGCCCTGGGTGCCCGTGTTGATGTTCGCGGTCGTGTTCGGACTCTCGATGGACTACGAGGTGTTCCTCGTGTCGCGCATACGCGAGCAGTGGCTGCGCCGCGGCGACGCATCCGTCGCCGTCGCCGACGGCATCGCTCTGACGGGGCGTGTGATCACCGCGGCCGCAGCGATCATGGTGTGCGTGTTCCTCTCGTTCGTGCTCGGCGACGAGCGCACGCTCAAGGAGTTCGGCCTCGGGCTTGCCGTAGCCGTGTTCCTCGACGCCGTGGTCGTGCGCTGCATGATGCTGCCGGCGGTGCTCGAGCTGCTCGGCCCGCGCACGTGGTGGCTGCCCCGCTGGCTCGATGCGCGACTGCCGCACATCAACATCGAGGGCTCCTCGGCCAGAGAGCTTCCCGACGCCGAGCCGATCACGCTCGAGCAGCCGATCGTGCCTGGCCCGCCGCCCGTGCCGACGCCCACCTAGCTGCACGGGCGAACATCTCTGGCTGTCTCCAGGCCCACGTGTGAGAGTAGTGTTGGGGCATGGACGAGGGCGACGATCGAATCGACGAGCTCGAACTGCGCCGGCGCGAAGCTCGCCGCGCCGTGGACGAGGCCGGGGGAGGCGAGTCCGAGGGCTTCGAGCTGGCCGAGCAGGAGCTGATCGAACACGCCTCGCACGGCGATCAGCACACGCCCACGCGCATCATGCTCGATGCGGCATCGGAGCGGGAGACGGCAGGCCCGCCAGAGGGCGAGGCCGATGAGGGCGTCTACGGCGAGGCCGACGAGGAGCAGAAGCCCGACTGATGCTGCGCGCGCCCGTATCGCGCTGATGCGCCCGGGCAACGACGACTTCGGCTCACAGCAGTGAGGCGGCGGCGTCCTTCAGAAGGTTGATCAGCGACGGGTTGGCGCCTTCAGTCGTTTCGACGGTGAGCGATGCGTTGTCGAGTTGCAGGTATCCATAACCCGCGCCCGTGGCCTCGTCGTAACCGAATTCCGCCCGGTTGCCGACTCCGTTCAGAACGTGCCTGCCGAAGCCCGCACGCCATGTCCGGGCCTTCGCGCCCTTCTGCAGCTTCGACGCGAGCTTTTCCACCGCCCGCCCGTATGCAAAGAGAACCGTTGCGTCGTCGATGCGATAGCAACCTCCCGGGGGAGGGGTGACGCCCGTTTCCAGGATCTTGATGCCGTTGGCGAGGCATTCGATGCCGATGGCGCCGTTTGTGAACTCGGCTGCCTGACCCGTTGGCAGGCCCTGCTCGGTCGAGGCGTATTTGCAGGTGCTCACGTCAGCGGTCAGGCCGGAGGCCGACGTCACCGACTTCGGCGAGATTTCTTCCAGATCGTCGAAGAAGTCTGCCGCGACGAGGATGCCGTTGCACGGTTTGAAGGGCAGCATGCGGAAGTGCTTCGAGCTTGCTCCCGCGGGCGGTGCGAGCGCGGCCAAGGCTGCCAAGACCACACACATCACCACTGTCGCTGCGCACTTGCCGCGCATCCCCCACATCCTCTGAGCGTCGCCGTCCGGAGCTCGACCATAGCACGGTGCTTCCTTGGCGCCGGCTTGCCGACACCGCCGCCAAGGAAGACCGAACGGGCGAGGTCCTTCAGGACCGCCGCAGCGAGATCATGGGACCGTGATGCTTGGTTGCTGGTAGGGGCCGATGCCGGCGTCCGCGTTTGCGATCGCGGTGGCCGCGTCTTCAGGGGTCATGAACCCGGCCGACACCTCCGCGTTGGCCGCCGTGGCGAACTTCGACGCGTAGCTCGCGGACGTGGGGTACAGCGATTTCAAAGTCGAGCTGGGGAAATCGGTGAAGTACCCGGAGAGCAGGCACAGGCCCGAGTCGCGCAGCGCTTCGTTGCTGATGCCACCGGTCTCGAGCGTGGTGAACACGTCTTCGAGCTCGGCGGTTATCGACGTCGGGCTGAGGTCCTGTTCGCTCACGTTCGCGAAGTTGATCGCCGAGTAGTCCTCCACCGGGACCTGTGCGTCGGGCATCTGTATGCCCCCGTCAGCGATGCCGTACCTGTTCTTGTTGACGAGGTAGTACAGGCCGAAGAACACGGGGATCGTCGAGATCTGCGGGCTGTGCGCGGGCTGGACCCCGTTCACCACCCAGTTCTGCAAAGCCGCCATCGCGGCGTCCTCGACCTCGAACAGCGGCATGTTGTCGGTTTGGTTGTGACCGTCGAGTGCCGTCCCGGTGCCCTCGATGGGGGTGCCGAACACGCAGGAGGGGACGCCCACGGTGGGCTCCTCGCGGGCGATCGTCTCGGTCTCGTATGCGGCCTCGTGGGCGTCGATGTGCGAGGCGCCCGCGAGTTCCCACGTGCGCAGGTAGCTGTTGTCGGGCTGGCGCGCGGCGGCCGCATCGAGCTCTTCGATGTCGCCCTGGGTGTTGAGCTGGATGAACGGCGCGGTGTTGTCGGTGCGGATCAGCGCAGGGAACGGTGATGCCGCGACCAGTCCTTCGCCGATCGGCGCCGCCGTCGCTCCGCGCCCGACAGCCAGGAAGCCGTTGAACGCGTGCTTGAGCGGCTGGATGGCGTTGACGTAGGTGTCGACCCGGAACGCCGACTGCGAGTCGCCCGTGCCGATCAGCTCCTTCGGCGTAAGCCCGCCCAGCAGGGTCGCGCTGTCGGCCTTGATCGCTTCCGCCGCCTGGGTGAAGATTTCGTAGGACTCGCCGTCATTGCTGTCGCCGAGCGCCCCGTAGCGCTTCGGGTCCCAGGCGGCGAGGTCTTTCATGCCGGGTCTCTGGGCGGTCACGCCGACGTATGCGTAGCCCTTGTCGATCAGCTCGTTGTAGAGCTGGGCCCAAACTGGGTCCTGGTCTCCGCCGGTGGTGTCGTTCAGCCACTCGAACACCACGGTGCCGTTGAACTTCGCGGGGCTCGTCGGGTAGCGCACGAGCAGGCGCGTGGTGTAGGGGACGCCGGCTTTCGAGACCGACACACCCCATTTGCCGTTGGACGACCACAGGCCGCTTTCCTTGTACACGTTGGCGCCGCCCGACATCGTGAACTCCCGTTCCGCGTAGCCCGCTTCGGCCAGGTTGATGAACGGCGCGCCCGGAACCGTGGGCGTCTGCGGCACGGCGTCGTAGGCGTAGCCGTGTTCGCCGCTGGTCGGGGGGATTTCCGTGACTGTGGGTAGCGCGGTCGCGCTCGAGGCGGCCAGCGCGCCGGCCGCGAGCAACGCGCTCATCGCGATGGTCGAAGCGGCGACGGCCCGTCTGATCCGATGCGGCGCCTGATTGCTCACAACTCCTCCTTGTTGCGATCGATTGGACTGCGTCCCGCCGGGGCCTTCAAGCACGCCCCGCAGGAGCTCCTCGCCGCGCAAAGTAACACCGCCTGACCAAATTGTCAAACAAGAGTCGTGTTCGTGTTTGAGGGCCCCGCTCGATCTATCTCGGGGGGCTCTCGGCATCCACGAGCTGCTCGCCGAGCGCGCGCGCGAACTCCTCGGCCGACACCCCCTCGAGCCCGGCGGGGGTTGCGAAACGCTCCAGGTAGCCGGCGACGATGTCCACGAACGTCAACACGATCGTCTCCTGCTCCGCTGCGCCG
Source organism: uncultured Solirubrobacteraceae bacterium (assembly GCA_963810735.1). Lineage (GTDB taxonomy): Bacteria > Actinomycetota > Thermoleophilia > Solirubrobacterales > Solirubrobacteraceae > Palsa-744. Next base: position 150,051 of record CAWEOR010000005.1, on the reverse strand, counting down.
CGCTCTGCCAGGAACACGAACTCGAACATCCGGTCGAACAGGCGCACGAGCAGCCCGGAGCTGAACTCAGGGGCTCCCTCGAGTAGCCCGGCGGCCCTCATGGCCGAGCGAAGCGAGGCGGCGAGCCGGGCGTCGAGCTCCCGAACCTGGTCTATCACCGCCGGGTTCGAGCGGCCGCCGAACCACACGGGCACGCCCTCGGGATGCGCCTGGTGATGACGCATGTGGGCCAGCGCGACCGCTTCGGACAGCGAGCGGATGGTCACCCGCTCGAGCGCCACGACCGCCGCCACGACAGCCTGGTCGATCTGCACCAGCTCATGCTCGAGATAGGCCGCGATGATCTCCTCACGGTTGGCGAAGTAGCGGTAGATCGTCGCGACCGGGATCTCCGCGCGAGCGGCGAGCGCACGCGTGGTGAGCGCCTCGACGCCGCCCTCGGCGAGCAGCTCGGAGGCCGCACCGAGGATCAGCTCGACGCGCTCGCGGCTGCGACGCTGGACCGGCTCGCGCCTGCTCACCCGGCCACCGCCGCTGTATCCGGACACTCCCCGCGACCGATCCGACGGCTGCCCGCGTTGGCTTCCACGGCGCTTCGCACGGCGCACAACCTAGCGAGCCGGCGGTGGGGGCCGGCCTCGCGCCCACTCACGCGGGTATCAGCCGGCGCCCAGGCTCTCGGCCAGCGCCAGCTGGCGCTTCATCGCGTCCGCCAGCGCCAGCAGGCCGGAGAGCGGCCTGATCATGACGAACAGCTCGTCGACCAGGCCGTCCTCGTTGGTGTGGATGAAGTCGCATCCCTCGAGCTCGCGGTCGCCGACGCGCGCCCGGAAGACGAGCGCGTGATCGTGGGAGTCCAGGGCTCCTAGCTGGCGGGTGTAGCGGAAGTCCTCGAACACCTCGCCGACCGCGCGGAGCAGAACCGCGACCTGCTCACGGCCCTGGTAGGGCGCATGCACGACGGGGCTGCGGAAGGTGACGTCGTCGGTGAGGAGGGCCACCAGGGCGTCCAGGTCGTGACTCTCCACCGCATCGCGGAACTGCTGCATCTCGATCTCCTAGCCTTTGCTTGCAAGCTCGTTCGCCGTGATCGGCGGGGTTCGCGCCGCCGGCGGGCGCCGCCAGCTTCGCCCGATGTTTCCTATCAGCTGCGGATACACGATCAGGTGGCGGAACGGCTTGATGGCGGCCATGTAACCCGTCCCGAGCAGCCCTTTCGGCTTCACCAGGACGGCCATCTGGCCGTGGTAGCCGTCGCTGCCGTCGCCGACCCAGCCGAGGTGCAGCACCGCGTGCACGGTCCGGTTGGCGATCTCCGCCGCCCACTCGTCGTGGAGCAGGTAGAGCGGGGAGAAGGCGAGCGTGCCCACATTTGGGCCGGCCGGTCCGTCGCGCAGATCGGCCGGCAAGCGCTCGCGCAGCGTCGGCGCGCGGGCGCCCGGGCCGTCCCAACCGAGGAGCTTCCCGAGCTCCTGCCGGGTCTCCCACAGCACGCGCGCGGCGCCGGTGAGACTCTGCGAAGGCTCGTGCGAGGCGAACCCGTGGACCAGCCGGGGGAAGTCCTCCGGGCCGCCCGGGGTCGGCAACGCCCACACGTCCTCGAGCCTGAAGTCGCGGGTCAGCTCGTGGATCCGCCAGGGCCGCGAGGTGTGGGCCGTCGCGGGGAGCCTCACCGCCTGCCTCCGTCCATGCGTGGCATCGTATCCATACGGTAGTGTATAGATCGACTCAGTCAAGCCCGCCACACGAGATCGAGATCGACAGTGCCCGCCCCGACACGTACGCCGCGCACCAGCTGGGTGCAAGCGGGTCTCCAGGCGCTTGGCGTGGGCGGTCCGGATGCCGTCCGCGTCGAGAAGCTCGCCCAGGCGCTCGGCGTCACAAAGGGCGGTTTCTACTGGCACTTCGACGGGCGCCCCGCCCTTCTGCAGGAGATGCTCGACGCGTGGGAGCACGTGATGATCGACGAGGTGATCGAGCGCGTCGAGAGCGGCGGCGGGGACGCCAGGGCAAAGCTGCGGCGCCTGTCGGCGATCGCCGCGTCGGGCGGCGAGCTGATGAGGATCGAGCTCGCAATCCGGGACTGGGCTCGGCGCGACAGGGCGGTGGCCAAGCGCCTCAGGCGCCTCGACAACCGTCGCATGGACTACATGCGCTCCCTGTTCCGCGCCTTCTGCCCCACCGAGGATGACGTGGAGGTTCGCTGCATGCTGCTCCTCTCGATGTGGGTCGGCAACCACCTGATCGCCGCCGATCACGGCGCCCGCAGCCGCGGGAACGTGCTCGAGCAGGCCTCGCGGTGGCTCGAGGGCTGAGCGCCCCGGCCAGTCCGCGCGAGCGCCAGCAGCTTCTTGCGCAGCGCCGCCCGGGCTGCCCCACCGAGTCCTCGCCGGCAATGTCGGGCCGGGGCCCGGCCGCGTGCTCGTGGTGCGCAAAGCACGTGAGGTAGTCTGCGGGCATGGACGATCAGTCGATCCTCAGCCGCATCGAGGCGCTGGTTGACGAGGAGCACGCGCTGATCGCTCGCGAGCAGGGCGACGCGGTCCGCGAGGAGGCGCTCGAGGCCGACCGCCGGCGCCGCGAGGAGGTGTCGGTGGAGCTCGATCGCTGCTGGGATCTGCTGCGTCAGCGGCGGGCGCTCCGTGGCGCCGGAGAGGACCCCGAGGGGGCCCACGTCCGCGACGTGGATACCGTCGAGAAATACCTGCAGTAGGCCGCACATGCCGGCCGCGCCCGCGCGGAGCCCCGCTCGCGAGCAGCCGATCGAGCGGCTCAGGTCAGACTGAGCGAGCGGCTTGGCTCTACACTGGCACCCTCGATCCCAAGGAGAGGTGGCCGAGTGGCTGAAGGCACTCGCCTGCTAAGCGAGTATGGGGTTAAGACTCCATCGCGGGTTCGAATCCCGCCCTCTCCGTACAGGACGCTGGCGCGCTGGGCAGCGGTGCCGGCGTTCTACATCGCCGCCTCGGCGCTGCTGCTGGGTCGCCATGTCCTGGGGGACCCGAGCCACGTGTGCGCGTGCCTGGGCGGCGCCGGGGATCCGCCTTCCTACATGTGGGCGCTGGGCTGGTGGCCGTACGCGATCACGCACGCCATGAACCCCTTCTTCACCCACCTGGTGTGGAGCCCTGTCGGCGGCAACGTGGCCGCGGCTGCGCTGATCCCGCTGCCGAGCGTGGTCGTGTGGCCGCTCAGCGCCGTGTTCGGTCTGCTGCCGGCCTACGACGCGATCGCCATCCTCAGCCCGGCGCTCGCCGCGAGCACCATGTACCTGCTCTGCTGGCGGATCACGCGCCGCCGCCTGGCGTCGCTCGCCGGGGGCTGGGTGTTCGGCTTCTCGAGCTACGAGCTCTCGCAGCTCGTCGGACACGTCAACCTGATGCTGATCGCGCTCCTGCCGCTGGCCGTGCTGGCGGTGCTGGCGCGCCTTGACATGCGCATCGGCCGCGGCGCGTTCGTGGCGGCGATCACGCTGCTGACGGTCGGCCAGATCCTGACCTCCACCGAGATCCTCGGGACGAGCGTGGCGTTCGGCGCGCTTGCGTTCGTGCTCGCGTGGCTCGCCTCGCCGCCCGCCGGGCGCTCGGCGCTGGTGAGGACGGCGCTCGAAGCCCTCTCGGCGGGCGCGCTGGCGCTGCTGATCACGAGTCCCTACCTGTACTACTCGGTGGTCCGCGAGCATCCCGCACCGGTTCCGGGGGCGTCGAGAACGCTGGTGGTCGACCTCGCGGGCCTGGTGGTCCCCACCCCGGTCACGCTGCTGCGCTACGCGGGCGCCGTCGCCGCGCGCCTGCCCGGCAACGTCGCCGAGCAGGGGGCCTACCTCGGGGTTCCGCTGCTCGTGGTGCTCTGCGCCGCCCTGTGGGAGCGGCGGCGCACGCCCGCCGCGCTGGTGCTGGGTGGAACGGCCGCCGCTGCCCTGCTGCTGGCGTTCGGCTCGCGGCTGAGCGTCGCCGGACACAGCACCATCCCCCTGCCCTGGACGCTCGTCGCCCACCTGCCGATCGCCAGGGCGGCGGTCCCCGATCGCATCGTCCTGTACGTGTGGTTCGCGCTGGCGGTGGCGCTCGCGATGTGGCTGGCGACGCCCGCCCGCTGGCCGCTCGCGCGCTGGGCGATCGTGATCCTCGGCTTCGTGGCGATCCTGCCCGACGGCGGCGGGCCGCTGTTCAACAGCCGCCCCAGCCTTCCCGCCCTGTTCAGCGGCCAGGGCTACAAGCGGGTGCTCCCGGCGGGCGGCGTGGTGCTGGTGCTGCCGTATGCGTATCGCGGCTACAGCATGCTCTGGCAGGCGCAGACGCACTTCGCGTTTCGCATGCCGGAGGGGAACCTGTCGGGCGCCGCTCCGAGCCAGTTCCAATCCGACCCCGTGGCGGGCCGCCTGCTGAGCTTCCCCCCGCAGCCGGTCTCGCCGGCGCAGCTGCGCGGCTTTCTCGCCCGCTACCACGTGCGAAGCGTGGTCGTCGACCCGAGCAGCCCCGAAACGTGGCCCGCCGAGCTCGCCGCACTCGGCCTCACGGCACGGCCGGTCGAAGGGGCGCTCGTGTACACGCTGAGCGCCGCGCCTACTGGTTGACTGGCCAGTCAACGCTTGTATCATCAGTGTCATGTGGGGATGGGCCCAGCGGGGGCAGGGGCATGGGATCGCGCGCGCGTGCACGTCGCTGACGGCCGCGCTGGCGCTCGCCGCCGCACTGGCCGCGGGCGTCGGCTCGAGCGCCCTGGCGGCCTCGCTCGGGGCCTCGCCCTACACCGTCCGGCCGCTGTGTGGCGCGCCGCTGGCGCCTGCGGCCGCGTGCACGGCCCTGCGCCTCGTGCCGAGCTCGCGGACGCCGTCAGGGCTCGAAGCGAACGCCGCCGGGGAAGCCGAAAAGGGGGCTGGCGGCGAAGCCCACGCCGTTGACGTCACGAGCCCGCTCAGCGGCTTCCTGACCCCCGCGGACCTGCACGCGGCGTACGCCATGCCCACCGAAACCCCAGCCGCGGGGACGCAGACGGTGGCGGTGGTGGATGCCTTCGACGACCCCACCGCGGAAGCGGACCTGGGCGTGTACGACGAACAGTTCGACCTCCCCGCGTGCACGACCGCGAACGGCTGCTTTCGCAAGCTCGACGAGAACGGCCAGCCCGCTCCGCTGCCCTCCGAGCAGGGGGAATGGGCGGGCGAGATCTCGATCGACGTGCAGATGGTCCACGCGATCTGCCAGAGCTGCCGCATCCTGCTCGTGGAGGCCGACAGCGAAGAACTCAGCGACCTGGGCGCGGCGGTGGACGCGGCGGTGAAGGCGGGGGCTGACGAGGTGAGCAACTCCTATCAGGTGGCCGAGGAACCGGTGATCGCGGGCTTCTTCGAAGAACTGAGCAGCGACTTCTACGACCACCCGGGGGTGGTCCTCACGGCCAGCTCCGGGGACTGCGGATACCTCAACCAGGCGTGTCCGGGCAAGCCCGCGAGCGCGAACTTCCCTGCCTCCGCGCCGGGCGTGGTGGCCGTCGGGGGCACCACCCTGACCGACGAACACAGCACCTGGAGCAGCACGGCCTGGGACGAAGGCGGCAGTGGCTGCAGCCAGCTGTTCGGCGCCCCGGCGTGGCAGGGCGCGGCGGCGGGCTTCGCGGCCACCGGCTGCGGCAAGGAACGCTCGGTGGCGGACGTGTCGGCGGTGGCGGACCCGCGCACGGGCGTGGACATCTACGACAGCACCCCCGAAGGCAACGAACCGACCGGCTGGACGGTGTTCGGCGGCACCTCGGTGGCGTCGCCGATCATCGCCGCCGAGTTCGCGCTCGCCGGTGGCGCGCACGGCGTGCCATTCCCGGCCGTCACCCTGTACTCCCACGCCGGCCAGGCCAGCGCCCTGGATGACGTGGTGGCGGGCGCCAACGGCTCGTGCGACGGAGCAACCTCATGCCAGGCGGCCGTCGGCTACGACGGTCCGACGGGGCTCGGCAGCCCGCTCGGCCTGGGCGCGTTCGCGGTGCCCGAAGACCCGGTGCTCACGAGCTTCTCGCCGGCCTCCGGGATCACCGGCTCCACGGTGACGATCCGGGGCACGGGCCTGAACGGCGTCGAGGGAGTTGAGTTCGGCGAGCTCGCGGCCCAGTTCGAGGTGGTGTCGGCGACGGAGCTCGAAGCCACGGTGCCCGACGGCGCCGCCAAGGGCAAGATCTCGCTGAGCACGGCCGCCGCCCGCTTGACCGCCAAGGGCAAGTTCGTGCCGACGCTGTCGCTCGTGTCGTTCACCCCGGAACACGCAGTGGCGGGCAAGTCGGTGACGATCAAGGGCGTCGGCTTCAACGCAAGCTCGCGCGTGAGCTTCGACGGCACTCAGGCGAAGGTCGGGTCGGCCTCGGCGAAGAAGCTCAAGGTGACGGTCCCGGCGGGAGCGGGCACCGGGCCGATCGCCGTGAGCAACACCTCCGCGCCCGCGGGCACGGTGCTCAGCGCGGGCAGCTTCACGCCCTGACCGCGCGTCAGAGCGCGGACGCGTCGTCTGCGGCGACCGCGAACACGATGTGCCGGCGGGCGATGCTGAGGTAGGGGTGCAGCTCGACCGGCCCGCCGTCGAGCGGCGCGACGGTCACCTCGGTGAGCGTGATGAAATCGCGCTCGGCGGCGTTGAGCACATCGGAGACGCGACTGCGATAGCCGTCGCGGGCCAGCGTGAGGATGCCCTCGATGCGGTGGCGCTCGGTCTCGATGGTGATGCGCTCGGTGCGCTGGTCGATGCCCGGGTGCTCGCCCTCGTCGAAGATCTCATCCATGCTCATGTGCTCATTATTGACGTTCTCGCGCCGACGCCCCGGCGCCTGGCGCTGGGCGCTTGCCCAGGGCGCGCTCAGCGGGTGACGCGGTAGCTGCGGGTGACTGTGGCGCGGGCGCCGGCGGGGGCGGCCGCGACGATGCTGACGCGCGCCTGGAGATCCCGGTGATGACCGAGCTCCGCGCGCAGCAGCCGCAAGGCCCGCGCGCTGACGAGCAGGCGCAGGTGAGCGGTGAGGCCGCCGGTGAGCACGCGTGCGGCGCCGATCAGGGTGACCGCCCGTGCGCGGCGCGAGAGCGGCGTGAGCGTGCCCGTGACGAGCACCTTGCAGCCGTGGAGGCAGCTCACGGCGAGGGTGAGCGCGTGGCGCGAGAGCACGCCGCCGGCGCGGGGCAGCCTGACTTGCACGAGTGGCGGGACGTTGAGCGGCGGTGGCCAGGTGCCGGGGGCGAGGCAGCTGTCGGTGGCGGGAGCGGCGAGCTGGAAGCCCTGGACGCGGTTGTTGTTGGTGTCGGCCACGTACACGTCGCCTTCGCAACCCACGGCGATGGCGTTCGGCTGGGAGAGTTCGCCGGGGCCGGTGCCGCGCAGGCCCCACTTGGCCAGGAAGTGCCCGCTCGCGTCGAACTCCTGCACGCGGTTGTTTTCGCGGTCGAGCACGTACACGTCGCCGCCCGCGCCGACGGCTGCTGCGGTCGGGGTGTTGAAGCGCCCGTTGCCCGTTCCCTTCGCCCCCCACTGGGTGATGACGGCGCCGCCGGGCGAGAGCTCGACGACGCGGTTGTTGCCGGTGTCGGCGACGTACAGGTCCCCGGAGGGGGAGAGGGCGAGACCTTCGGGGCGACGGAAGGCGCCGCTGGCGCTGCCGGGCTCGCCGTTGCCGTCGCCGGCTCCCCAGCGCGCCACGAGCGTGCCGTTGGGGCTGTACACGAGCACGCGGTTGTGGGCGGCGTCGGCCACGTAGGTCTGGTCGAACTGGCCGCCGACGGCGACCGCGTCGGCGTTCGCGAGGCCCGCTCCGCCGAGGTCGGAGGCGCCGCCGAGTTCGCCGAGGAACGCCCCTTCGCCCCACAGCCGCACGACGCGTCCGTGGCCTTCGTCGGCCACGTACACCGATCCGTGCGGGTCGACGGCGAGGCCGGCCGGCGAGGAGAAGCCGGTGGGGGAGGTGAAGCCGGCGGCGGAGGGGACGCCGCCGCTGAGCGTCCACTGTTCCGCGAAGGCGTAGCTGCCGGCGCCGAACACCTGCAGGCGGTTGCCGACGGTGTCGGACACGAGCAGCCTGCCGGTGGGGTCGACGGCCACGCCGCGGGGCGCGGTCAGCACACCGGGGCCCAGGGCGGAGGTGCCGAGCGTGCGCAGGTACTCGCCGGATGGGTTGAACACCTCGATGCGGTCGTTGGCGGTGTCGGCGACGTAGATTTCGCCGGTGGGCGTCCCGGGCAGGGAGGATGCGACGGCGAGCGCGCGCGGGAACTCGAGCCGGCCCGGGGCGGAGCCTTCGCCGCCCCAGGCTCCGGCGGAGGTGAGCCGGGGCGTGAGCTTGACGACGCGGTCGTTGCTGTCGTCGGCCACGTACACGTTGCCGGCGCCGTCGAGGGCGACGCCGTAGGGGAAGCCGAACTGCCCGGGCCCGTCGCCCTGGGAGCCGGCCTGGGCTTCGAAGACGCCTTCGGGGCTGAACTTCTCGATGCGGTGGTTGTCGTCGTCGGAGACGATCACCTCGCTTTCGTCGGCGGTCACGCCGCGCGGGTATGAGAACTCGCCCGGGCCGGAGCCGAAGGTGCCCCAGGACATGGCTTCGCCGCCTTCGAGGTTGAAGCGCTCGATGCGGTCGTTGCCGGAGTCGGCGACGTACACGTGCTCGCCGGCGACCGCGATGCCGCCGCCGGGGGGCTGGCTGGGGTCCTGGGAGGAGCCGAAGTCGAAGTCCCCGAGCGCGCTACCACGCCGGCCCCAGTCCGCGATGTATTCGCCGTCGGGACCGAACTTCTCGACGCGGTCGTGGCTCGAGTCGACCACGTACACATCGCCCGTCGCGTCGACCGCGAGGCCGCCGATCGGCCCGAACTGGCCGTGGCCGCCGCCGTAGGAGCCCCACTCGGTCTCGAACGCGCCCGCGGCGGTGAACTTCTGCACGACGTAGGAGAGCTGGTCGGCGACGTACACATCGCCCTGGGCGTCCACGGCCACCGCCTCGGGAAAGCGCAGGACGCCTTCGGCGCGCTGGCCGACGATGTGCACGGTCGTGTACGGGCAGCCCCCGGCACCGGAGCCGGGGCAGGCTTCGGCGGCGGCGTCCGCGGCGGCTCCCGGCAGGGCGGCGAGCGCACAGCAGGCTGCGAGCGTGGCCAGCGCCCGGCGCACCAGGGCGCCGTCGCAGCGGGCGTGGGGGTTCGTCATGGGAGGCGGCGGGGGGCCCATCCGCGCATGAGAACACGCCGAGCCGGCCGGTGGCGCGGTGGCGTGTCGTTATGACGGCGAAGTCTGAGAGACCATCGCTATACAGCTTCCGCAGACGAACACACGGTGGCGTGTCGTTATGACGGCGAAGTCTGAGAGACCATCGCTATACAGCTTCCGCAGGCGAACACACGGTGGCGTGTCGTTGTGACTGCGAAACCTGAACGACCATCGCTATACAGCTTCCGCAGACGAACATATATAGATGGAGTTCGTCGTGGGCGGCCGGGCGCCGCCGGACCGGACCAGCGCTACTGGGCGATCCCCTCGGGGGTGCGCGCGGGCAACCCCGCGCGCGCGGCGGGGACGGTGACGACGCGCGAGGAGGCGCTCGGACGGTTGCGCTCCTCGCGGACGATGTACAGCGGCCGGTGCTTGACCTCGTCGTAGATGCGTCCGACGTACTCGCCGATGACGCCCAGGGCGATCAGCTGGATGCCGCCGAGCAACAGGATGGCGATGGTGATCGAGCCGAAGCCCGGCAGGTAGGAGCCGACGATGCGCAGCGCGATGACCACGGGGATGGCGATGAAGGCCACGCCCGCGGAGAGCAGGCCGACGTAGGTGGCGAGCTGCAGCGGCAGGTGCGAGAAGGACGCGATCGCGTCGAGCGAGAAGCGCAGCATCTTGCGCAGCGTGTACTTGGTCTCGCCCGCGTGGCGGGCCTCGCGCTGGTAGGACACGGCGGTCTGGGTGAAGCCCACCCACACGGTCATGCCACGCAAGAAGCGCGAGCGCTCGGTCATCGCCAGCAGCGCGTTGAGCGCGCGCCGGTCGAGCAGGCGGAAGTCGCCGGAGTTGGGCTCGAGGTCGACCTGGGCGAGTTTGTCGAACAGCTTGTAGAACCAGGAGGCGGTGGCGAGCTTGAAGGCCGTCTCGCCGTCGCGCTGCTTGCGCACCGCGTAGACGACGTCCGCGCCCTGGCTCCACTGGGCGACCATCTCGGGAATCAGCTCGGGCGGGTCCTGCAGGTCGGCGTCGATCATCGCCACGACGTCGCCGACGGCGTGCTCCAGCCCGGCGGTGAGCGCAGCCTGGTGGCCGAAGTTGCGCGACAGGTGAACGACGCGCATGCGCGGGTCGGAGGCGGCGATGCGGTCGAGCAGCTCGGGCGTGCGGTCGGAGCTGCCGTCGTTGACGAGCACGAGCTCGAACTCGTAGTCGGCGATCGGCGGCGCTCGCGCGCGCGACGAACTGCTCGATCGAGCTCCTGCTCGTTGAACACCGGCGCCACGACGCTCAGCAGTGTGGGGGTCCGAAGTGGTGTATCCGACATCGTTATGACCTTCGCAGGGCAGCTGCCCGGGGTAAAGCGGGGCACTCCTGCATCCATCCTCGACGGCGCGCCTTAAGCCGCCGCTCAATTTATCGTTCATCCTGTCTATGGATGCCTGCCGAGCGCTCTGACCGCACAAAGACCGCCCATCAGCGTAGCGCCGGCGGCGCGGCGCCCGCGGACGCTCGTGCTGGTGCAGTTCATCAAGTTCGGCATCGTCGGCGTGTCCAACACGCTGATCGCATTCGCCGTGTACACGGTGCTGCTGAAGGTCTTCGGCGTCTGGTACCTGGCGGCATCGGCGATCGGCTTCATCCTCGGCGCGATCAACGGCTTCCTGCTCAATCGCCGCTGGACGTTCAGCGGACACGTCGGCGACGCGCTCACGCCGGTGCGCTGGGGCGTCGTGCAGGGCTGCGGGCTGGCGGTCAACGAGGGGCTGCTGTATCTGTTCGTGCACGACGCCCGTCTCGACGAGCTGGTGGGACAGGTGTGCGCGACGATCATCGTCACCGTCGCGACGTTCTTCGTCAATCGCGCGTGGACGTTCCGGACGCCGGCACCGATCGCGATCGTCGACTGAGCCGCGATCGCCGAGCCCGCGCGGCCCGCGGGCGCCTCAGCGGAAGACGGCCAGCAGCGACAGCCCGGCGGGGATCCGCCCGCCGCGCGAGATCAGCGCCGACTCGAGCACGAGCGGGCGCTCGAGCAGCCAGTTGGCGGCGCCGGCGGGATCCACAGGTCGAGGCTCGACTCCGTCGTCTTGGTGTTGAAGCGCTCGAGCATGCGCAGCACGATCGCCATCGGCAGCAGCAGCGAGTTGAAGTACGTGGTGCGCACCTGCTTCCAGCCGGCCTGCTCGCCGACCCGCTGCAGCGAGCGGCGGGTATAGCGGCGGTGATGGTGGTTGATCTCGTCGTGGCCGCTCCACAGCCACTGATACGCGGGCACCGTCAGCAGCAGCGCACCGCCGGGGCGACCGTGCGGCGCAGCTCGCGCAGCGCGGCGAGGTCGTCCTCGAGATGCTCGATCACGTCGAGGCTGACAGCGAGGTCGAAGCTGCCCTCGGCGAACGGCATCTCGAGCACCGAGCCGGCGATCACCTCGCCGACGTCCGCGCGCGCGGGCGAGCTCGACGCTCGTCTGCGACAGCTCGACGCCGGTGACGTGCCGAAGCGCGCAAGCTCGACCATGTTGCGACCGCTGCCGCAGCCGGCGTCGAGGATGCGCGCATCGGCCGCGCAGGCCGAGCCCGGCGATCACGTCCGTCGAGCACTGTTCGCCGCCCCCGGTACCACCAGTGGCGGTCCTCGACCTGGTGTGTCTGGAGCTCGTAGTCCCTGTCCATCCGCGAGCATCTTTTCCTAAAGGCCCCACTCGGCGCGGTGCGCCTGGCGAGTCACAGTGCGGGGCTGGCGCCCCTGACCGCGTATTCGATCGTCCCCTGCGCATCGCGCCAAACAGCCACGGCACGGTCGCTGCCGGGATCGAACGCGACCCGCGGGTCGCTGTCGGGCCCGGCCGGCGCGAGCTGTTCGGGTTCGCCGAAGTACGGCGTGCGCCCCGGAGCCGACTCGGTTCCGCGCGCGGAGAAGATCGCCTGCGCGTCCCGGTGCCCGGGCTGCGGGTCGCTCCACAGCAGGAGCGCCTCGCCGCGCGGGCCTGGAGCGAGGCGGCGAGCAGCTCGTCGCGCCCGGGCGTCGCAAGCGTGCTGACTTCGCCCGCACGCCCTGCTGGTCGATCGCGGCGCGTGCCGATCGACCAATGCCCGGCCGCGGCGCTCGCCCATGCCAGCATCACGCTCTCGGAGCTCAGCCGCACGAGCCGCGGCGAGGCGGCCGGCGAGGGGATGCCGTCAGGGTCGCTGAAGCTCTCGAGCAGCCGCGGGAGCGCCGAAGCGCACCCCCGTGGCCGACTGATCGATGTACACACTGGTCCTCGCGCCGCGCTGCTGCACCCAGGCGATGATCCCGCGCAGTTGTCATCGCTCAACAACGCGCTGAGCGTGACCCGGGCGCCGACCGCGGCTACTCGCTGAAGCGGGCCTTGCGCGCCCGGGCAGGGCAGGTCACGCGCGTAGATCGCTCCGCCCTGCGCCCACGCCACGAGCGCGTCGCCGCGGAAGTCCATCGCGACCGACAGCGCGCGCGGCGCACCGGCCCCGGTGGGGCCGGCGGCGGCGCTGCGAGCGAAGCCAGCGGCGAAGCAGCGGCTCGACGTGCACGTGCACGCCGGCCGTTGCGGCCCTCCGGGGCGGGCGCGGCGGCCAGCGCGAGATCGCCGCGGTAGGCGTTCGCGAGGGCGACCGGCGGGGCGAGCCTCTGCTCGTCAGCGGCGCGAACGGGCCGCCGGCGGCCCCCTCGATCAGCAGGCCGCCGGCGCGGACGCCCGCGGCGCGCGCCGCGATCACGATCTCCCCGTGCGGGGCGCCGGCGGCGCCAGCTCGCCCTGGGGGCGAGCGGGCGCCCGCGGCTGTGCGCGGCGACCGTGACGGCGCCCGGCGCTCGCCGGCACCGATCGCGGCCACCCGCGCGCCCGCCCCGCCGGGGCAGCTGCGCGACGCGCTCCACACGATCGCCCCCGGCACCCGTGGCGTGGTCCGGCTTGTCGTTCGGGAAGGCGATCGCCGGCGCCACGTTCGCCGCGCAGCTGCCGAGCACCGCCGGCGCGGACCACGGCGCCGCCGCGGGCGCCGCGGGCGAGCCGGACGCCGCTGCGGCGAGCGCGAGCACGGCGAGCGCGACCGCGGCGAGCGCGGCTGCGGGGGCGCGGGCCCGCCCCGGGCCGGCCGGGCCCGCGCGGTGGCTGGGATGGCCTCGGTGCGTCAGGAGCTGAGCGCGGAGCGCAGGAAGCTCACCGTGCGCTGCCACGACTGCTCGGCGAGCTCGGCGTCGTAGGTGCCCAGGCGATTGGTGTCGTTGAAGAACGCGTGCCCGGCGCCCTCGTAGAAATGGAATTGCACGTCCGCGCCGGCCTGCTTGAGTTCCGCTTCGAGCGCCTGCGCGGCCTCGACCGGGACGAACGCGTCGGCCGTGCCGAAATGGCCGAGCACCGGCCCGTCGATGTTCGCGAAGTCCGGCTTGCCGTGGGGCATCACGTAGTAGTAGGTGACGGCGGCGGTGATCTGCGGGCAGGTCGCGGCGGCCCAGACCGACAGCCCGCCGCCGAGGCAGAAGCCGACCGACGCCACGCCCGGCCCTCGAGCCCGGCTGCGATTTCAGGAAGTCGGCGGCGCCGCACATGTCCTGCTCGGACCGCTCCATCGACAGCGCCATCATCTTCTGCTGGGCCTCGCTCGGCTGCGTCGTCGTCTCGCCGCGGTAGAGGTCGGGCGCGAGCGCGAAGAAGCCCTCGGCGGCGAAGCGATCGCAGATCGAGCGGATGTGCTCGTCCACGCCCCACCACTCCTGCATGACGATCGTCGCCGGGCCGTGGCCGTCGGCGGGCACGGCCAGATAGCCGGGCGCGGTTCCGGCGCTCGTCGGGAACTCGATATCGGGCATGTGTCTGGCTCCTTGGTCCGTCGTCGCGGGGCCGCTCCGGCCCGCGCCTGCGCGCGGCGCGCACGGCGGCAAAATACTCTCACGCCCGACGCGAATCGTGCTCCGCTGGCCGCTGCGCTGATCGTCACCGCTCGGTGGAGCACCGCAGGGTGTCGACTGACCGCACGATCCAAGCCTCCGCACGACGAAAGGCAATGCCATGGACGCCGTAAACCGCCAATGCCAGCTCGCCGCCCGCCCTGTAGGACTGCCCAAGCGCGAGCGACTGGGAGTTCGCCGAGGAGCCGGTCCGCGAGCCGGGCGACGGCGAGGTGCTGGTGCACGTGCAGTACGTCTCGCTGGACCCCGCGATGAGGGGCTGGATGAACGACAGCCGCTCCTACATCGCGCCGGTCGGCATCGGCGAGGTGATGCGCTCGTTCGCCGCCGGCGAGGTCGTCGCGTCCAACGACCCCGACGTCGCGGTCGGCGACCACGTCGGCGGCCTGCTCGGCGTGCAGGAGTACGCGGTCGCGCACGGCAAAGGCGTATTCAAGCTCGACGCGGCCTCGCGCCGCTGCCGGTGTACCTCGGCACGCTGGGGATGCCGGGCGTGACCGCCTACTTCGGGCTGCTCGACGTCGGGCGCCCGCAGGAGGGCGAGACGGTCGTCGTCTCCGGCGCCGCCGGAGCGGTCGGCGGCCTCGTCGGGCAGATCGCGAAGCTCAAGGGCTGCCGCGTGGTCGGCATCGCCGGCGGCGCCGAGAAGTGCAGCGCGCTCTCGAGGAGCTCGGCTTCGACGCGGCGATCGACTACAAGGGCGAGGATGTCGCCGCGGCGCTCGGCGAGCACTGCCCGCAGGGCATCGACGTGTACTTCGACAACGTCGGCGGCGACGATCCTCGACGCCGCCCTCGCCCACCTCGCGCGCCACGCGCGCGTCGTCATCTGCGGCGCGATCTCGCAGTACAACGCGACCGGCGCGATGAGCGGGCCGTCCAACTACATGTCGCTGCTCGTCAACCACGCGAGCATGACCGGCTTCGTCATGTCCGACTACGTCGACCGCTACGGCGAGGCGGTCACGAGATGGCCGGCTGGCTTGCGGCCGGCAAGCTGATCTCCCGCGAGGACATCGCGGAGGGGCTCGAGAACTTCCCGGAGTGCTCCTGCGCCTGTTCAGCGGCGAGAACAACGGCAAGCTCGTGCTGCGGATCAAGCCGGCGATCGGCCGGTCGCGCTCACGTCGGGCCTGGGCGAAGCGCGCCTGCTCGAGGGGCAGCGGCGTCGCGGCGCGCGGTGCGTTCGAGCATCCGCGTCTCGCGCGGGCAGCAGGCCGAGCGCGAACGCGACCGACCGCGAGGATGCAGCCCAAGAGCAGCACGTCGACCGCGCCGAGCTGCTCGGCGAGCGGGCCCGCGAGCAGAAACCCGAGCGGCAGCAGCGCCAGGGAGACCATCCAGTCGATAGGAGGTCACGCGCGAGAGCGTCTGCGGCGGGATCCGCTCGGCGAGCGCCGTCAGCCACCAGACGTCGAACAGCGCGATGCCCGTCGCCGCCGAGACGATCGCGGGGATCACCAGCACGAGCGTGCACGCCGGTCGCGTACAGGATCGCGGCGAGCGGCCACAGCAGGTCGCGAGCATCGCCAGGCGCATCGGATAGCGCGGGCGCCAGCCGACGCCGAGCAGCGAGCCGGCGATCGTGCCGACGCCGAGCGCCGTCTCGACGATTCCGTAGACGCCGATGTGGCCGTACTGCTCGCGTCGCGACGAGCGGGCCGAGCACGAACCACGGCGCCAGCCCGCAGAACAGCGCGACGCAGAACGACGCGAGCGTCGCCCACACCCAGCTGCGCGCGCGCACCTCGCTCGCGCCCTCGCGGATCGCCGACCACACGCTCGACCCGCTCGCCGCCGCCGGCGCGCGACTTGCCTCCGCGCCGTCGCGGATGGACGCGCGCGAGCAACGCCGCGCTCACAGGAACGTCGCGGCGTCGAGCGCGAACGCCCAGCCGGCGCCGGCGCCGAGCACGAGCGCCGTCGCCAGCGCCGGCCCGACGAATTCGGCGAGGTTGTTGGACATCGTCGTGATCGCGGTCGCCGGCTGGATGTCCGCCTCGGGCACGGTCTGCGGCAGCAGGCCGTTGGCGGCCGGGCGGAAGAACGCCTCGGCGGTGCCGAACAGCACCTCGATCACGATCAGCTCCCAGATCTGCACCGCGCCGGCGAAGATCAGCGCCGCGAGCAGCGCGTGCAGGGCGAAGCGCACGAGGTCGGTCGCGACCATCACGCGGTGGCGCGGCAGCCGGTCGGCCCAGACGCCGCCGATCAGCAGGAACGCGACGAGCGGCAGCGCCTGCGCGGCGAGCACGAGCCCGAGATCGGTCGCGCTGCCGGTCGTCTCGACGACGAACAGCGCGAGCGCGACGAGCACGATGTTGTCGCCGATTACGCTCGCCGACTGGGCGAGCCACAGCAGCCGGAAGTCGCGGTGCGCGAGCACCCGCAGGATGTCGCCCGAGATTCGTCATCGGCTCTGCCAGCTTGACGCAGGGCAGAGCGCGCCACCCGCGCGCACCGCCGGTCGCACGCTGCCGGTGGCGCGCGCACGGGCGATATCGTCGGGGCGTGGCGGTCGAGGCGGCGGACCCGGGATGGGCGGCGTGACGGCCGTGCTGGTGCGCGAGGTCGCGCTCGCGCAGACGCGGGCGCTGCGTCAGGCGGTGCTGCGCCCGCACGAACGCGTCGCGGACATGGCGGCGCACGAGCCCGCGGGCGCGTTTGCCGTGGGGGCATTCGATGGGCAGGCGCTGGTGGCCGTCGGCTTCATCGCCGCGGAGGGCGAGCCGGGGGCATGGCGCGTGCGCGCGATGGCGACCGAGCCACACGCGCGGGGTCGCGGCACGGGCCGGGCGGTGCTCGATGCGCTCGTGGCCCACGCGCGCGGCCACGGCGCCTCGCGCGTGTGGTGCAACGCGCGCGTGGGCGCGCTCTCCTTCTACGAGCGCGCCGGCTGGCGCATCGTCTCGGAGGAGTTCGAGATCCCCGGCATCGGGTCCCATTTCGTGATGGAGCGCTCGCTGGGGTGAGGCGGTCGCCGGGCTCTCCCCACTGCCGCTCGCAGTCCCAGCAGTCGATCGCGCCGTCGCGGCGTGCGCGCTAGCCGCCGAGCGGCCAGGGGTTCTGCGTCCGGCTCCGCGGCTCCGTGCGCCAGTCGGCGTAGGCCTCAGCCGGCGCGTCGGTAGCGCGCTCCACCGACGCGTCGTACTTCGCCGCCACCTCGTTGACCGGGTAGTGCGCCTCGTCGCTCCGCCTCGACCCGATCATCAGCACCGCGCACGGGCCCCTCCCGGCCCCCACGAAGACGTGCTCAATCGCCGGCCGGGCAGTGCAGGAAGTCCCACTGCCGCAGCGGACGCTCCTCGCCTTCCAGGATCGCGATGCACTCGCCGTGGAGCACCAGGAAGTCCTCCTGCACCGGCTCCGAGTGATAGCGGCAGTTCGGCTGCCCCGGCTGCATGATCTGGATGTTGACGCCGGTGTCCGGCCAGGGTGAGCTCTCGGACTCGAAGTCGATGATCGTCGCTCGGCGCGAATGGCTCATCGCCGGCGCGGCGGCGACGTTCATCACGAATGGCTCGTCCATGTGCCAACCATAACGTCGTGCGTCGCCTACTCAGCTTGCGCAGGGCCTGTTACTGGCGGCGTAGGCGGGTGCGGCGGTCTGCTGCTCGACCTTCGCACCATTCGGCGTGGCGGCCTGGGGCGTCTGCCAATCGGAGCTCGACGTCTTCTTGTTGTGGCGATACCAGACTGCGCCTGCGTCATGGGGCTCGCCGTCCACAGCCGATAGGTCGTTGGCAGCGGTTGGGGATCGCCCCCTGCGGCTACAGATCCAGCACCGTGCCCTGTTCGGCTACAGATCCAGCACCGTGCCCTCGGCGGCGACCATGATCAGTGGCCCGTCGGCGTCGGTGCGGATCCGCGGGCCGACCCGATCGCTGCTCACGCCACCCAGCCTGCGGGCGAGCGCGTCGAGCGCGTCGTCGGTGCGGTCTGTAGCGATGGTGGAAGAGCGCGACGGCGCGCGCGCCGGCGCGTGCGGCGAGCTGTACGGGGTAGTCGGCGACGGAGTGCCCGAAGTCGGCCTCCGCGGCGAGCTCCTCCGGGAAACAGCTGCGCGTCGTGGACGAGTAGGTCGGCCTCCTGGGCGAGCTCGATCGCGGTGGCGTGGTACTCCCCGAAGCCGTGCTCGCCGCGGGCCGAGCATCGTCGGGCAGTGGTCGGGCATGTAGGTCAGCGTCGAGTGCCCGTCGCTGATGCGATAGCCGAACGTGCGCCCGCCCTTGTGCGGGATCTCGCGCGCGAGCACGGAGAAGCCCTCGATCTCATGCTCGCCGGCGGCGATCGTGCCGAACGTCCAGTGCGCCGCGCAGCACCGTCGGCCCGATCGGGAAGTACGGCGGCGCCATCACGCGCGCGAGCACGCTCACCGCATCCTGGCCGCCCTCCTGCTCGGGCAGCACCACGCTCGACGCTCGAGTCGGCGCGGTCGCCGGCGGCGAAGAACGGCAGCCCGAGCGTGTGGTCCCAGTGCAGGTGGGTGAGCAGGATCGTGCCGGCGAACGGGCGCGCCGTCGAGCGTGCGCGCGAGCGCCCGCAGCCCGGCGCCCGCGTCCAGCACCAGCGTCGGCGCGGCGGCGTCGTCGTGGGCGAGCGCCAGGCAGGAGGTGTGCCCGCCGTAACGTACGAACTCGATGCCGGGCGCGGGGGTCGAGCCCCGCACGCCGCAGAAACGTACCCGCAAGCCGCGTTCAGCTCCGGTCGCGCCGCGTCCGAAGACGGCGCGCCAACGTTTTGCAGCTCTCGCCCCACATTCCCCGGCCATTATCGCTGATGTCCACAATCGCGGGCACGAGCTGGCCGTCGCGGGGCGCGTACGATGACCGGCGTGATCGGCGACGGGGCAGCGGTCGAGCGGTGAGAGCGGCGGTCCTACGCGAGTACGGCGTGCCGAGCGCGGACGACTTCGACGAGCCGTCCGCCGGTCCCGGCCAGGCGGTGGTCGACGTGCTGGCGGCGGGGGTCAACCCCGTCGACGTGGCGATCTGCGCCGGGCGCTTCTATGCGGGCAAGCCGCCCCTGCCGTCGGTCGCGGGCAGGGAGGGCGTGGGCCTGTTGGACGGCGCGCGCGTGTACTTCGACGCGCCGATCGTGCCCTTTGGCTCGATGGCCGAGCGCGCGCTGATCGACCCGCTCTCGACCTATGCCGTGCCAGAGGGCGTCGCGGACGGCGTGGCTGTCGCGCTCGGCGTCTCGGGCCTGGCGGCGTGGCTGTCGTTGACCTGGCGGGCGGAGCTGCGGCCGGGCGAGCACGTGCTCGTGCTCGGCGCGAGCGGGGTGCTCGGCCAGATCGCTGTGCAGGCGGCGAAGCTGCTGGGCGCCGGTCGGGTGGTCGCGGCGGCGCGCTCGCCCAGGGCCTCGAGCGCTGCCTGGAGCTGGGGGCCGACGCGAGCGTGCGCCTCGGCGAGCCGACGATCTGGCGGCGGCGTTCAGCGATGCTGCGGACGGACGCATCGACGTCGTCGTCGACCCGCTGTTCGGCGAGCCGCTGGTGGCCGCGTTGGGCGCGGCGAGCTTCGGCGCGCGGATCGTGCAGGTGGGCGCTGGCGCGGGCGCCGAGGCGATGCTCCCGTCGGCCGCGATTCGCGGCAAGATGCTGGTGCTGATGGGCCACGCCAACTTCGCCGCGCCGCCGGAGGTCAAGGGCGAGGCGTACGCGCGCATGGCGCGGGCGGCCGCGGCCGGCGAGATCGTCGTGGACGTCGAGGCGCTGGCGCTCGAGCAGGTGCAGGAGGCGTGGCGCCGCCTGGGCGAAGGGGCCCACCGCAAGCTCGTGCTAGTGCCCTGAGCCGCCGGCCTCGGCCGGGTCGCCCTGGCCGTCCTCGGCGGGCCCGGGTCGCTCAGCCGCGATCGTCCACACGGGCACCGCTGCGAGACGGCCGCGCACCTCCAGCTCGCCGACCAGCACGAGATCGTCCGGGGGCGGCTCATTCGTTCGCGCGTGGAGTCGGCGACGAACAGCATGTGTCCCGCTGCCCTTGGTCATGCCCTCCAGCCGCGAGGCGGTGTTGGTGGTGTCGCCGAGGGCGGTGTACTCGACGCGCTGCTCAGAGCCGATGTTGCCGGCCATCACCGGGCCGCTGTTGACCCCCACGCCCATCACGAACGTGTGCTCGTGGCCGTGCTGGGCGATCCACGCGTTGAACGCGTCCAGGCGGCTGCCGATCATCTCGGTGGCCGCGGCGAGTGCCCGGTCGGCGTGGTCGGGTTGCTCGAGCGGCGCCCCGAACACGGCCATGATGCCGTCGCCCATGAACGCGATGAGCGTGCCGCCCGCGCCCAGGATGGCCTCGGTCATCTCGTCGAGATAGGGTTGACCACCTCGATCACGTGCGCGGCGGGCAGCTTCTCGGAGAAGCTCGTGAACCCGCGCAGGTCGGAGAACAGCACCGTGCAGTCGCGTTCGACGGCTCCCAGCCGCAGGTTCTCG
This sequence comes from uncultured Solirubrobacteraceae bacterium, assembly GCA_963810735.1. Taxonomy (GTDB): domain Bacteria; phylum Actinomycetota; class Thermoleophilia; order Solirubrobacterales; family Solirubrobacteraceae; genus Palsa-744. The sequence continues at coordinate 129,511 of CAWEOR010000005.1, read as the reverse complement.
CCGGCGCTGGCCACGACCTGGTCGACGACGTCGGCGGGCACGAAGCGCGAGAACAGCGTCGTACACGCGCTCGCGCTCGATCGTTTCGCCGATGTACAGCACGGCCAGCGTGCCCAGCGTCCCGATCGCGAGCGCGAGCAGCGGATACACGAACGTGACGATGCGTCCGCGGTCGAAGGCGACCTGCACGGCGACTGTGAACACCACGGCGAGCGCCAGCGAGTCGAGCAGCGAGCGCCAGCGGTGCAGTCGCAGGCTGCCGATGGGTACGACGCATCCCCAGGGCGAGGATCACGACGACGTCGACCCAGCCGGGCGCGCCGCGCAGCGGCACGCCTTCGAGCAGCGTGGCCGCCGCGTTCGCCCAGATTTCGGCGCCCGGCATCGACGTCGCCAGCCGTGGCGGTGGCGGTGGTGTGGTTGTCGTGCAGGATCGGCGATGAGGCGCCGACGATCGCGAGCTTGCCCTTGAACGTGCTCGGGCGGGAATTCGCCCCGCAGCACCTTGGTGTAGGAGATCGCGGTGAATGTTTCGGCCGGCCCGGCGAAGTCGATCGGCAGGCTCCCGTGTTCGAACGTCGAGGCCGGGATCTTGCGCGCGCTCATCACTTCGGCGGCGACCACGGGGAAGCTCCAAGGTGGTTGTATTCGCGTGCGAAGCGCCTCACCGAGCCGTCGCTGTCGAGCGTCAGGCGCACCTCCGCCGGCCTCGCCCCGAATTCGCGCAGCGTGGGTTCGCCGCCGAAGATGTTGGTGGCACCGTCGCTCGTGACGTGGACGGTTGCCGAGCACGACTTTCCCGTGCGCGCGGCCCACCGCTTCGATCAGCGTGGTCGTCTTCTCTTCGTTCGCCTCGCTGGGTGAATTCCAGGTCCACGCGATCGCCTTTGCGCCCGCGCGTCGCAGGTGATCGATCACCTGGGCGTCGTACCTGCGCGGCAGCGGTGAGCGGGCGTCGAGGTGGTGTCGCTTCAGTTCCTGTTCAGCGGCCGGCTGATCTGCACGAACACGATGTCCGACGGTGGCTTGCGCGAGCCGCGGATCGAGTAGCGCGCGTCGATCGTCTGCAGTTCGCTGCGCCTCAGCAGGTTGGTGGCGTAGGCGAGCACGCCGACGCCGCCGGCCAGCAGCGCGACGGCGAGCAGCGCCGCCGTCTTGCGCCGCTGTCTGCTCGCGGCGTTCATGTCATGGCTTCGGTATCAGGCATCGTCCCGGTGGCGCGGCGATGCTAGCCCAACGCGCTGGGTCTGGCGCGCGTTCGAGGCCCGCGCGGCGAATACCCGGTCGGAAGCTTCGCCCCGTCTGGGTCGTTGCGTGGGAATAGATGTACTCTTTTGGGCCGATCGTCGGAATATGGCGCAGTACAGGGGGTAGTGTGGCCAGGTCTCGCGGGCCTTTGCAGATCGCAACGGATTGCTTGATCGACGCCCCTCGTGTAGAGCGGGCGCGGACGATCGCGCCTCGGCGCGTGCCTGCGGCCAGCCGCACAGGGTCCTGGCGGCGGGTGCTGGCACTGGCCCTGGGCGCCCTGCTGGCCGTGGCGGTCGCGATCGGGCTGTACGCGCGCGTGGGCGCCGAGCGCTCCTCGACGAGCGGATCGGTGCGCGCGCCCGGCGCCTCCCACGCGATGCCGTTGACGCTGCCTGAGGCGGCCCTGGGGCCGGTGTCGGCGGCGCTCGGTGCCGCGAACGCCGCGTACCGGATTCATTCGACGGGAGCTGGATTCGCGGCGAGGAACCCGGCCCAGCGCCTGGAGCTTCACTTTGCCGGCGCGGGTGTGCTGCTCAGCTCGCACGGCGTTCGCGTCGGCCTGCGCCTGGGGGCGGCCGGATACGGGAGCGCGCTGGCGGCGGTCGGTGAGGGGGCGCTGCACGTGCGTGGCAACCGGGCCGTCTACACGCGTCCCGGCGTGGGCGAGTGGTACGCGAACGGGCCACTGGGCCTCGAGCAGGGCTTCACGATCGCCCACCCGCTGGCGCTGCATGCGGGCCGTTCGCTGACCCTCGCGATGACGCTGTCGGCAGGCGCTCGTGCGTCGCTCGAGGGCGACGGGCGAGGCGTCGCCCTCGCGGGCGCCGGCGGCGGCTCGCTGCACTATGGCGACCTGCTCGCCACCGACGCCCGCGGCAGGCCGCTGCACACCTCGTTCGCGCTCGCCGGTCGGAGGGTGCTTTTGCAGATCGACACGCGCGGTGCGCGCTACCCGCTGCGGATCGATCCGCTGATCGAAAGCACGCAAGTGCAAGCGGGACCCGGCAGCGAAGGGACGCAGTTCGGATACAGCGTGGCGCTGTCGGGCGACGGGGAAACGGCGTTGATCGGCGGCGCCTACGCCGACGGCATGGCGTGGGTGTTCACGCGCTCGGGATCGACCTGGGAACAGCAGGGCTCGCCGCTGGTGATCAAGGAAGAAGGTGACGGCCCGGAACAGTGCGTCAACGAAGCGGGCGAATGTGGCGTCGGGCGCAGCGTGGCGCTGTCCGCCGACGGCAGCACCGCGCTGATCGGGGGTCCGGCCGATCATGCGGACCGGGGGGCAGCGTGGGTGTTCACGCGGTCGGGCTCGCAGTGGACACAGCAGGAAGAACTCGTGGGCGGCGAAGAAGAGATCGGCAACGGGCGCTTCGGCCGCAGCGTGGCGCTTTCCGCCGACGGCAGCACCGCGCTGGTCGGCGGCTCGCGCAGTCTCGCGACCCGTGGCGAGGCGTGGGTGTTCGCGCGCTCGGGATCGACCTGGGAACAGCAGGGCCCGGCGCTGACCGGCTCAGAAGAGATCGGCGAAGGTCGCTTCGGCTACAGCGTGGCCCTGTCGGCGCTCGGGAACACGGCGCTGATCGGCGGCCGCGGCGACGACAGCGGCGTGGGGGCGGCGTGGGTGTTCACGCGCTCGGGCTCGACCTGGGAACAGCAGGGCGCGAAGCTGACCGGCGCCGGCGAGAGCGGCAAAGGTGTCTTCGGCAACAGTGTGGCCCTGTCCGCCTTCGGGAATGTCGCCCTGATCGGCGGCCCTGACGACGCCGGCGGCGCCGGCGCGGCGTGGGCATTCGCGCGCTCGGGATCGACCTGGGAAGCGCAGGGCGCGAAGCTGACCGGCGCCGGCGAGAGCGACGAAGCGCACTTCGGCTATGGCGTCGCGCTCTCAGCGGACGGCGAGGTGGCGCTCGTCGGTGCGCCGCACGATGGACGCGTCGGAACGGCGTGGGTGTTCACGCGTCCGGGCTCCGCCTGGGAACAGCAGGGTGCGAGCACCACCACCCCTGAACCCGCCTTGGGAGAACGGTTCGGCACGAGCGTGGCGCTGTCTGCGGGCGGCCAGGCAGCGCTGGTGGGCGCTCCCGCCCACAAGAGCACCGTGGGTGGGGCGTGGGCATTTCTGAACACCTCGGTTCCTGCGCCCACCGTGGCGAGCGTCAGCCCGGCGGAAGGCTCGCACGCCGGTGGGTCGTCGGTGACGATCACGGGAAGCGGGTTCACGCCCGGTAGCACCGTCGACATCGGCGCACCCGCGAGCGCGGTGGAAGTGCTCTCCGAAACGGAGCTCACCGCCGTCACGCCTGACATCCGCCCGGCGCGGAGGAAGTGGTCGTCAGCGACGTGAACGGCGTCTCCAGCACTGGCCCCTCGTACACGTACACAGCCGCCCCGCCGCCGCCCCAACAGCCGCCGGTGCAGACGGGCGGTGGGGGCACGGGCAGCGGGGGCACCGGCAACCAGGTCGCCGGCACGGGCGTGCTTGGGATCGAGATCTCAATCCCCCCGGTCCGGGTGTGCCCCCACCGCAGCTCGGGGTCACGGGCAACCTGACCGCGGTGTCAGGCACGGTGCGGGTGGAGCTGCCGGGATCGAAGACGTTCATCACGCTCACGGGGACCGCCCAGGTGCCGTTCGGGACGATCATCGACGCCCGGCACGGCAAGGTGACGGTCGTCACCGTGGGCTCGCACGACGAACGCCAGGTGATGACCTTCTTCGCCGGCGAGTTCGAGCTCACCCAGGGTCCGAACGGGCGCGTGGTTGCGGCGCTCCGAGGCGGCAACTTCGCCGTCTGCCCCACCGGCCGTGAGCGCGGCCACCTGGCGAGCATCAGCTCCACACACGCCTCGGGCAAGCACACGGTCCGCAAACTGTGGGCGGAAGGGCACGGCAAATACTCGACCAAGGGCAACTACGCCGCCGGCGCCGTCGCGGGGACGGTCTGGCTGACGGAGGATCGCTGCAACGGCACCTTCATCTTCGTCGCGACCGACACTGTGATCGTGACGAACCTCGTCACCCACAAGCACTTCCGGGTGAGGGCCGGCCACGGCTACCTCGCCAAGGCGCCCTGACGCCGGATCAGCTGCCGAGCCGGTGATACCGCCGTCCAACGGGATGACCGTGCCCGTCAGGTATGCGCCTGCGCGCGAGGCCAGGAACAGCGTCAGGCCGGCCACGTCGTCGGCACGCCCGATGCGCCCGAGTGGCACCTCGTGCTCGATCGCTTCGCGCGTGGCGGGATTGTCGAGCGCGTAGGACATCATCCTGCTCTGGAACGGCCCCGGGGCGATCGCGTTGACGGTCACGTGCTCGGAGGCCAGGCGCTTGGCGAGGTGGCGCGTGAGCATGTGCACGGCGGCCTTGCTCGCGCTGTAGCTGTAGTTCTCGACCGACGGCGGCTGCAGGCCGTTGATCGAGCCGATGTTGATCACGCGTGCGGGGTCCTCGGCGTCGGCCGCCGCGCGAAGCTCGGGCAGCAGCGCGACCGTCAGGTGGAAGATGCCCTCGACGTTCGTGCTAGCACCTTCTGCCAGCCGCTCGCGGGGAACTCCTCCAGCGGCGCGCCCCAAGCGGCGCCCGCGTTGTTGACGAGGATGCCCAGGGAGGGGAAGCGCTCTCGCGTTGCGGCCGCGAGCGCCTGCGCGCCCTCCGCGGTGCGAGATGTCCGCGGGGATCGCGTGGCAGTCGCCGAGCGTGGCCAGCTCCGCGGCGGCGTCCTGCACGTCGGCGCTCTTGCGCGAGGACACGATCACGCGCGCGCCGGCCTGCACGAGGCCGCGGGCGATCATCAGGCCGATCCCCGCGAGCCGCCCGTCACGAGCGCGGTCTTGCCGGAGACGTCGAACAGGTCGCTCATGCGCGGCGCATGCTACATGTGAGAGGCTGGCGCTCGTGCAGAGCGCGCGGCTGAAGCTGGCGGTGGTGGGACACGTCGAGTGGGTCCAGTTCGCCCGCGTGCCGCACGTCCCGCCGGCGGGCGAGGTCGTGCACGCGAGCGAGCCGTTCGAGGAGCCCGCGGGCGGCGGCGCGGTCGCGGCCGTGCAGCTCGCGCGGCTGGCGGCGACGCGGAGCTGTTCACCGCGCTGGGCGAGGACCAGCACGGCCGCGCTCGCAGTCTGGCGCCTCGGCGAGCTCGGCGTCGAGTGCGTGCGAGCTTCCTCGACGAGCCGACGCGACGGGCGGTGACCCTGCGTCGATGACGAGCGCGAGCGCACGATCACGACGCTTCGGGCAGCGTCTCGAGCCGCGCGGCGGCCGCCGGAGCTGCGCGTGGGACGCGCTGGCGGCAGTGACGCGCATGTACTTCACCGCCGGCGACCTCGGCCGCGCTGGCCGCCGCCCGCGCGCGCCGCACGAGTGCTCGTCGCAAGCCCGCGCGCGCGCGAGCGCCTCGAGCACGGCGTGGCGCTCGACGCGCTCGTGCTAAGCGGCGAGGATGAGATCGAGCGCGACGGCCGGCGCGCGTTCGCGAGTGAGGCCGCTGTGGTCGTGCTCACCGAGGGGGCGCGCGGCGGCAGCTACGAGACGCGCGGGCGGCGAGCGGGAGATGGGCCGCCGTCGCGCCGCCCGGCGAACCCGGTCGACTCCTACGGCTGCGGCGACTCGTTCGCGGCGGGGCTCACCTACGGCGCTCGGCGGCCGGGCTCGAGCTGCCGACGCGCTCGCGCTGGCGGCGCGCTGCGGCGCCGTGTGCCTGACCGGACGCGGGCCCTACAGCGCCAGCTGAGCGCGCGCGACCTGCGGGGAGCTGCCTGGACGTGATGCAGCGCGATGGCCTACGAGCAGATCTCCATCGAGGTCGGCAGACGGGGTCCTCACGATCACGCTCAACCGGCCCGAGCGGCTCAACGCGTGGACCGCCCAGATGGGCGCGAGATGCGCGACGCGCTTCGACCGCGCCGACGCCGACGACGAGGTGCGCGCGGTGATCGTCACCGGCGCCGGCCGCGGCTTCTGCGCCGGCGCCGACCTCGCAGAGCGGCGGCGACACGTTCGACTACCGCAAGCGCGAGGTCGCGGGCCCGGCGCGGGACAACGGCGGCGAACTGACGCTGCGCATCTTCGCTGCACGAAGCCGGTGATCGCCGCGATCAACGGCCCGGCGGTTGGCGTGGGCGCGACGATGACGCTGCCGATGGACGTCCGTCTCGCCGCCGACGACGCGCGCATGGGCTTCGTGTTCGCGCGCCGCGGGATCATCCCGGAGGCGTGCTCGAGCTGGTTCCTGCCGCGCGTCGTGGGCATCAGCCGCGCGATGGAGTGGGTTGCGACCGGCCGTGTGTTCTCCGCGCAGGAGGCCCTCGAGGCCGGGCTCGCTGCGCAGCCTGCATCCCGAAGGCGGAGCTGCTCGACGCGGCCCGCGCGCTGGCACGCGAGATCGTCGAGAACACCGCGCCCGTGTCGGTCGCGCTCGCCCGGCAGCTGATGTGGCGGATGCTCGGCGCCGAGCACCCGATGATCGCCCACCGCGCGGACTCGCGCGGGATGGTCGCGCGCGGCCAGTCGGCCGACGCCGTCGAGGGCATCACCGCGTTCCTGGAGAAGCGCCCGGCGAGTTTCCCGATCGCGTCAGCGACGGGCTGCCCGACGTGATGCCCGGGTGGAGCGCGCCCGAGTTCGAGTAGGCGGCAGCGGTAGGTCCCTCGCCGCGCTCCCGCTCGCGGCGGGGCCCGGCGGCCTAGAAGCCCGGCAGCTCCTGGACGAGCGACAGCACCGGCGCGAACAGGTCGCCCTGCTCGCGCGACGCGCGCGAGCACGCTCCTGCGCCTCGAAGGACAGGCCCGCCGGCTCGCCGCCGTCGAGCGCCGCGCGCACCTCCTCCCAGCTGCACCGGCGTCGACGACCGTCGGGCGGCCCGCCGCCCGCAGCGAGTAGACGCATACGGTCGTCTTCCTGCGCGTCGTTCTGGCTCCAGTCGATCAGCACCTTGCCCGTCGCGCCGCGCCCTTGGTCATGCGCGAGACGACGAGCTCCGGCTCGTCGCTGCTCGAGCAGCTCGGCGACGGCCTTCGCGAACGGCTTCGTCTGCTCGTAGGAGACGCTCGCGGTCGTTGAGCGGGACGTACACCTGCAGGCCCTTCGAGCCGGAGGTCTTCGCGAAGCTCTGCAGGCCCGAGGCCCTCGAACATGCCCTGCAGCAGCAGCGCGCCACGCGGCAGCACTCCACGATCGCCCGCCGGCGCGCCCGGGTCGAGGTCGAACACGACCGCGCGTCGGGCGCTCCATGCGGCGGCCCGGGCGAGCGGCGCGTGCAGCTCGATCGCCGCCAGGTTCGCGAGCCACACGAGCGTCGCGCGGTCGTCGGCGAGGATGTAGTCGATCGGCTTGCGTCGCGCTGGCGACGGTCGCCGTCCGCACCCACTCGGGGCGGTGGGCGGGCGCCTGCTTCTGGAAGAACGACTTCGCCCTCGACGCCGTCGGGCCAGCGCGTGACCGTCAGCGGACGCGCCGGCAGGTGGGCGAGCAGCGCCGGGGCGACCGCCGCGTAGTAGTCGATCAGCTCGCCCTTGGTGAAGCCCCGTCGCGGATACAGCACCTTGTCGAGGTTCGACAGCCGCAGCTCGCGCCCGTCCGACGTGCTGCGCGTGTCGGCCCGCCGATCCCTGCCGAGCAGCGAGCGCGCTCGCCGTGCGGCGCGCGCTCGCGCGGCTCCGGCGGCCTGCGGTCGCTCGCCGCGCGCCGCGCGGTAGCCGCGCGTCGCTCCTCGCGCACGACCTCGCGCCGCGTCCTTGTCCTCGCGCAGCGCCCTTGTACGACGGCTGCCCGCAGGCTGCCCGCTCGCGTCCAGTGCGCGAACTCGACCTCGACCACCAGCCGCGGCTCGCAGAAGACGCGCCCCTCGCGGCGGGCGCTCGCCGGCCGTCGAACGGCGAGTCGCTCGCGCTCGCAGCGGCGCGAGCAGCGCGCGACAGCCGCTCGAGCTCGGCGTCGCTGAAGCCGCTGCCGACGCGCCCGACGTAGCGCAGCCCGCCGTCCGCGCTCGTAGCACGCCGAGCAGCAGCGCGCCGATCGTCGCCGCTGCGCCTGCCCTTGCCCGGCATCCAGCCGCCGACCACGAACTCCTGGCGCCCGATGCTCTTGATCTTCAGCCAGCCCCGTCGCGCGCACGCCCGGCTGATAGGGCGAGTCCAGGCGCTTGGCGACCACGCCCTCGAGACCCTGCGTCGCCGCTGCCTGCGAGCAGCGCCGCGCCCTCGCCGACCACGTGCTCGGGCGTCTGCCAGCTCTCGCCCGTCAGGCGCAGCGCGCGCGAGCAGCTCGCGGCGCTCGGCGTAGGGCAGCGCCATCAGCGAGTGGCCGTCCAGCCACAGCAGGTCGAAGATCATGTAGGTCACCGGCGTGTCCTTCATCAGCCGCTTGGCCTGCGCCGCGCCGGCCACGTGCATGCGCCGCTGCAGGGCCGCGAAGCTCGGGCCGCCCGTCGCCGTCGAAGGCGACGATCTCGCCGTCGAGCACGGCCGCGTGCGAGCCGAGCGCCCGGCCGAGCCGCGCGAGCTCGGGATAGCGGTCGGTGATGTCGTTGAGGTTGCGGCTCTCCAGGCGCAGCTCGCCCGGGCTGCGAGTAGGCGATCGCGCGCACGCCGTCCCACTTGATCTCGTACGCCCAGCCCCCGTCCTCGCGCGGGCAGCTCGCCCGCGCGCGCGAGCATCGGCACGATCCGCTCGGGCATCGGCTCGCGCTGCGGGTCCGCCGGCGGGTCCATGCGGTGGATCATCCAGTCCTTCGGCGCGCTCGCCCTGCTCGATCGCGAACAGCGCATAGCGCGCGTCGATGCGCTCGCCGTGCAGCGCCACCTCGACCTTGCGCGGCTCCCACTTCAGGCACTCGTAGGTGCCCGTGATCCCAGATCGTCATCGTGCCCGCGCCGTACTGCCCCTTGGGGATCTCTCCGTGGAAGTCCAGGTACTCGAGCGGGTGATCCTCGGTGTGCGCGGCGAAGCGGTTGTCCTTCGGCTCCTCGCGGCATTCCCTTCGGCAGCGCCCAGCGAGGCGAGCACGCCCTCGCGCTCCAGCCGCAGGTCCCAGTGCAGCCGGCGGGCGTGGTGCTCGTGGATCACGAAGCGGCGCCTCGCGCCGCCTCGCCGTGCGGCCGCGCTGCGCGCCGGCCGGCTCCGGCGTGGCCGCGAAGTCGCGTTTCGCGCCGTAGGCGCGAGCCGGCGCTCGCGGCGTCGCGTCACGTCGCTTCGCCGCGCCGATGGCAGCTCTCGGCTCGCGCTGCCGCGCGCCGGCGGGCACCTAGCGCTTCGCGGCGTGCGGCTCGCGCTTCTTCGCGGCGGGCGTTCTTCGCGGCGGCTTTCTTGGCGGCCGCCTTGGCTTTCTTGGCCGCTTCGCGCGCTTTCGCGGCGCGCCGGCTTTGCGTCTCGCGCGCGCGCACCGCGTCGAGGCTCGCCTTCAGCGCGCTCATCAGGTCGGGCGCGGGCGCCGCGACCTCCTCCGCCGGCGGCTGCACGGCGATCTCCTCGCCCTGCGCCTTGCGCTCGATCATCGCGAGCACCTCTTCGCGATAGCTGTCGTGGTAGCGCTCGGGCTCGAAGTCCCCGGCGAGCGATTCGACGAGCTGCTCGGCGATGTCGAGCTCGCGCTTGGTCGTCTTCGCGTCCGCTCGCCTCCGCGACCTCCTCGAGGCGGTCGGGCGAGAGCACTTCGTCGGCGAACAGCATCGTCGCCATCCCCAGCGCCTCGCCCATCGGACGCAGCGCCACGAGCTGCTCCTTGGAGCGGATCACCACGCGCGCGATCGCCACCTTGCCCGTCCGGCGCATCGCCTCGAGCAGCAGCCGGTAGGGCTTCGCCCCGCCGGGGCCGGGGGCGAGATAGTAGGGGTGGTCGTAGTACACGGGGTCGATCTGCGAGAGCTCGACGAAGTCCTCGATCTCGATCGTCTTGGTCTTCTTCGGCGCAGCCCCTCCAGCTCGCCCGGCTCGATCACGACGTAGCGGTCGGGGGCGATCTCATATCCCTTGACGATGCTCCTCGTAGGGGACCTCCTCGCCGCTACTGCGGGTCGACCCGCTTCTGCGCCACGCGCACGCCGGTCTTGCCGGAGAGCTGGTGGAAGCGCACCGTCTTGCGGTCGACCGCGCTGTACAGCTTCACGGGCACGGTGACCATGCCGAAGCTGATCGCGCCGGTCCAGATCGCGCGGGGCATGCCCCAGTACTACCACCTCGCCCGTCCCCAACCACCGCTGCAAACCGCATGGCGCCGCGAGCGACGGCGCGCGAATGCGCCCTCCCCGGCAATCGGATCGGCTATCCCTCCCCGTTTTGGCCAGCCAGCCAGTATGATTCGGCGCAACCCGCACCCGGCGAATCAGGGGGTCACACATGGCAACAGCTGGCCGCGATCTCGACACCGTACTAACTCACCGACGCCGAGCTCTGGCGCGACGGCCCGCCGCACGAGCTGTTCAAGGAGATGCGCAGCCAGTGCCCGATCCACTGGACGGAGAGCTTCGAAGAGTTCCCCGAGGAGGCCGGGTTCTGGTCGGTGACGACCCCCGAGGACATCCACGCGGTCAGCCGCGACTGGGAGACCTACTCCTCCGAACTCGGCGGCGTGGTCGCCGCCGCGGCGGGCTTTCCGATCGAGCTCGCGCAGGCGATGTTCATCGGCATGGACCCGCCCAAGCACGACCGTCTGAAGGCGCTGTTCCAGGCGCGGCTTCACGCCGAAGCGGATCGCCGCCCACGAGGACGCGATCCGGGCAGATCGCCGCCGCGTGCTCGACCGCCTCAAGGGCCGCGAGAGCTGCGACCTGGTGGCCGACGTCGCCCAGCCGATCGTCTCGCGGGTGATCGGCAGCTTCATGGGCATCCCCGAGGAGGACGACGCGATCTGGGCGCGGCTGATGAACTCCACGCTCGCCGCCGGCGACCCCGACCTCAACCCCGACGGCTTCGACGGGGTCGATCGAGAAAGACATTCCGGAGATCTTCGAGCGCTGTCAGCAAGCTGATCGCCGAGCGTCGCGAGACCCGACCGACGACCTGACGAGCGTGCTCGTCCACGCCGAGGTCGACGGGGAGAAGCTCGAGGAGCACGAGATCGTGATGGGGTTCTTCCTGCTGATGGCGGCCGGCAACGACAGCACGAAGGCGACCTACTGCAGCGGCATGCGCGCGCTGATGGAAGACCCCGAGCAGCTGCAGATGCTGCTCGAGGACCCCTCGCTGATCCCCAGCGCGGTCGAGGAGTCGCTGCGGATGTTCCCCGCGTTCGCCCACTTCCGCCGCACCGCGACGCAGCGACACCGAGCTGCACGGCCAGAAGATCAAGCGGGGCGACAAGGTGGTCATGTGGTACGTGTCCTCCAACCGCGACGAGGCCCGCTTCGAGGACCCCGACCGCTTCGACGTGCGGCGCAACCCCGAGCACCAGGCCTTCGGCGCCGGCGGCCGCCACTTCTGCCTCGGCACCGCGCTCGCCCGCCTCGAGCTGAAGATCATGCTCGAGGAGACGCTCAAGCGCTACCCGCACATCGAGCTCGCCGGCGACCCGCGGCTACGTCGAATCGCTGTTCCTCAACCAGCTGAAGACGCTCCCTGTGCGGCTCGGAGCTCGCGCCGGCGCGCCGTGGACGGGGCCGCGCGCCGCGGGTCCCCCGACCCTGGGCGTGGAAGCCTGAGCCGGGGCGTGAGGTGTCAGCCGTGGCCGAGCACCGGGTGCGGCACGTACGGCTCCTCGAGCCGGGCGATCTCCTCATCGTCGAGCGCGAGCTGCTCGGCGGCGAGCGCGTCCTGCAGGTGCTCGAGCTTGGTCGCGCCCGACGATCGGCGCGGTCACGCCCGGCTTGTGCAGCAGCCAGGCGAGCGCGACCTGCGCCGGCGGCACGCCGCGCTCGGCGGCGACCTCGGCGACGCGCTCGACGACGTCGAAGTCGGTCGGCTGGCTCGTAGAGGTAGTCGGTGAACGGGTCGCTGTCCGGCGCGGGTCGTGTCGCCGCTCGCCCGTGCGCGTGCGGTTGCCGGCGAGCACGCCGCGCGCGAGCGGGCTCCACGGGATCACCGCCGACGCCCTGGTCGACGCACAGCGGGATCATCTCCCGCTCCTCCTCGCGGTAGATCAGGTTGTAGTGGTTCTGCATCGACACGAACCGCGTCCAGCCGTGCGCGCTCGGCCGACGTGCTGCGCCTTGGCGAACTGCCAGGCGAACATGCTGCTGGCGCCGATGTAGCGCGCCTTGCCGGCCCGCACGACGTCGTGCAGCGCCTCCATCGTCTCCTCGATCGGCGTGCGCGGGTCCCAGCGGTGGATCTGGTAGAGGTCCACGTAGTCCATGCCGAGGCGCTGCGAGCGACGCGTCGATCGCGCGCGAGGATGTGCTTGCGCGAGAGGCCGCCGCCGTTCTCGCCCGGGCGTCATCGGCATGAACACCTTGGTCGCGATCACCAACTCCTCGCGGCGTGAGCAGCTTCGACGAGCAGCCGCCCGGTGGCGACCTCGCTGGCGCCGCGCGAGTAGGTGTCGGCCGTGTCGAAGAACGTGACGCCGCCCTCGACGGCCGCCCGCACGATCGGCTCGGCCGCGTCCTCGTCGAGCGCCCACGCGCGGTCGCTGTCGTTGCCGAAGCTCATCATGCCGAGGCAGACGCGCGAGACGCGCAGGCCGGTCGCGCCCAGGTTCACGTACTCCACGTGCCCAGCCTAGAACGAATGTCCGGGCGCGTGCGCGGGACTGGGACTTGAAGGCGCCTAGCATTGAGTTAGCCTGAGCCTGCCGGCGGCGGGGCCGCCGTGCACAAGGATGCGGAGTCGGCACTCCCGTCGTGTGGCATCAGGAGGAGCGCATGAGCTTTTTCTACATCAGTGACGACACTACGGTCGAGGGTGGGGGTTTCGGCGAGGATGTCGCCGTGCTGGTCGCCGGCGGCGAGATCGACTACGCGGCCAGCCCGCAGCTCAGACAGCGCATCGACGACTGCATCGACGCGGGCGGGCGGCGGCTGGTGCTCGACCTGTCGCCGGTGAGCTTCATCGACTCCACGGCCATCGGCGTGCTCGTCGGCGCCGTTCTGAGATTGCACGAGCTCGGCGAGGGCTCGCTGGCGGTGGTCTGCGCGGACGAGAACCAGCGGGTGCAGCGGATCTTCGAGATCGCCGGCATCGACGGGCTGATCGGGCTGCATCACTCGCGCGCGGGTGCCCTCGGCGCTGTCCGGCGCCGAATGAGCTGAGCTCGAGCGGCCCTGGATATGGTGATCACGTCCGCGTACGCGCTGAGGTCGTAGCGTCCGTCCAGGCCCCAGGAGTCGATCTGGGTCTCGACCTCGAGGCCGCTGCGGCTGGCCAGCGAAGCGAACAGGCCGCGCGACATCGGTGAGCGCCAGCCCTGGCGGGACGGCGAGACGCCGCGATTGCGCCCGTCCGCGTGGTGGATGACCGCCACACCCCCCGCTCTGAGCACGCGCGCGATCTCGGCCAGGTAGCTGACCTGGTCGAGCGGCGCGATGTGCACGAACACGTCGAACGACCACACCGCGTCAACCGACGCGTCGGCCACGCCCGCGAGCTCCGCGCCCGCGGAGAGGACCAGCTCGACGTTCCCCGCTCCGGCGAAGCGCTCGCGGCAGAGCTCCAGCGGGCGCTCGCTGACGTCCACCAGGATCAGGCGAGACGCTCGCTCCAGCAACGGCTCCGACCAGCGTCCGCCGCCGGGGCCGATCTCGAGGATCACGCCCCCGCGCGGGATCCAGCGGTCGAGCACGTCGTCGATCAACGCCTGCTTCCACTCGAACGATGCGTTCCACTCCTCGCCGCCGCTGCTCCAGTCCCATCCGTCCCAGCGCTGCCGGTTCTCGCCCGCCGAGTTGCCGCGCCAGCGCATATGCGCCGGGCCGAGCTCACCGCGCCGCTGCTCGGCGGTCAGCCGACGGTCCTCGAGCGCCCAGCGCGCGCGCAGCACCGCTCGCCGCGCCGAGCCGCCCAGCCGCCTGGGCCCTCGCCAGATGGTTGCGAGCTGTTCTGACCTGCGAGTCGGGCAAGCCGAGAGCATATGTCCGGGGGCGGGCGCGGGCAGAGCTCGCCGACCGCGAGGTCACGCTTCGACGAGGCCATTGCGGATCGCGTAGCGCGTGAGTTCGACGCGGTCGCGCATGCCGAGCTATGCGCAGCCGCTCGGACTCGTGCGCGGCAAGGACCCTCCGGGTTGACTCGCGCCGCTCCAGCTCCAGTCGCGCGCAGCTCGCGAGCGGACATCCGCAGTGTCTGGCCGATCTCGGACCGCCGTATCCCCGCCAACAGCATCCCGAAGATGGGCTGCTCGGTGTAGTCCAGCCTCCGGCGCAGCATGTCGGCCATCGGCTGGGACGTCTTCGGGAACACACGCCTGCCGTGTGCCACCAACCGCACGGCATCGCAGAGCTCCGAGCCGAGGCCTCCCTTGTTGAGCAGGCCGTCCGCTCCGGCTACCACGCAGCAGGTGGCGAGATGGTCGTTGGCGAACGCCGAGTAGATGATCACTCCAGGCGGCGTTGCCGACTGCTTCAGGCGCCGGGTCACCCACAGGCCGTTGCGTCCACCGAGGTGATAGTCCACCACCGCCACATCGATGGACGTAAGCTCAGCCTCGGCTACGGCGCTCTCGGCATCGATGCATGCCGCCTCGACGCTGAAGTCGCGCTGGCCCTCGAGCAACTGCACCAACCCGAGTCGCACGGCCGCGTGGTCGTCCACGACCAGCAGACGAATCCGACGGGCGGCGAGTCTGGCGCAGCGCCGCGGGCGACGCTGTTGGGTTGCGTAGGGCTCGTTGCTGTGAGCATGATTCCTCCGTGGGATGTGGTTCATGCTCAGCAGGCTCGCATCCGCAGGGCCCTGTGCGAATGGGGTCGAGACCTCATCATCGCCGGTGCCGTGCTCGCCCTCCTGCGTGCGCGAGAGGCTGGCCATGAGTCGCGAGCGCCTGATGGCGCTCTTCTTCGCCACGGGCTCGGCGTGCTTTCTCGTCGGGCCGTTTCCCGGCTTCGCGAGTCTCGTGGGAGCCACCGCGGACTCGGTCACGTTCTTCGTCGGCTCCATCCTGTTCACCGCCGGTGGTGCGCTGCAGACGGCCCTGGCGTTCCCCGCCCGCCATTCACCCGGCGCCGGACGTGCGGGCTGGTGGGCCGCAACCATCCAATCCGCCGGCACCCTGTTCTTCAACGCGACCACCTATCGCGCCCTGGAAACCGCGCTCTCCAACCCCGACTACAACAGGCTCGTGTGGCGGCCGGACGCGCTCGGCTCGATCTGCTTCCTGGTCTCGGGCGTGATCGCCTACCTGGCGTCGACGCGGCACGGCTGGCTGCCAGCGCGTGGACGCTCCGGATGGTGGGAGCCTGCAATCAACCTGCTCGGCTGCGTGTTCTTCGGGATCGCGGCCGTCGCCGGCTATCTGGTTCCTTCGACCGGCTCGATACTGAATCTGGCCGCGGCGAACTGGAACACCGCGCTCGGAGCTGCGTGCTTCCTCGCCTGCGCGGCGGCAACGCTGGTCACCGGCCGCACGTTGAAGTCGCCGCGGCTGCGGCGTCTGGACGCGCTCGGGCACGCCGTCGAGCACCGCGTGGAGCGGATCGTGTGAGCTCTGCTCCGATGGGCCGGATCAGGGCGTTGGTTCCAGCAGCGGATCGGCGTCGGCCACGGCCTGCGTGTCGAGGAAGATGCGGTCCAGCTGCACGCGGCCCCAGCGGAGCCACAGATACTGCATGCCCTCGTTCGTGTACTGCGTGTTGTCCGAGAGGGCGATGCGGTCGGAGAAGCGCACACCGACGCGCATGTTCCAGGGCGGACCCGAGGCGATCACGTCGGCGATCTCGAAGTGCGGACCGAGCGCGACAAAGCGCTCGAACCAGGCTCGGATCTGCTCGGGATCGTGCAGGTCCGCAGCGAACGAGTGCCGGCCCGGGAAGAAGAACTGGGCGTCCGGCGCGAACCTGTCGAGCGCTCCCGACACATCGCCCGCGTTGAGCTTGCGAAAGCCTCGGCGCACGAGCAGACCCACGAGCCACGCATACATACGGGTCAGGCTAACCCAGCTCGCCGACGCCGGGCGATCCCGTTTGGCCTCGCGCATGGGGCGCATGAGCTCCAGGCGCTCTGGGCTGTCCACCGGCGGGTCATTCGGCAAGATGTTCTCATGCGCGTCGTCCGCGATCGCGGCGTCCCGGCCGACAGCTGACGGCGGCTCGATCTCGCGGTGCCGTCGTTGGTCCCAGGGCGCCCGAAGGGTTGACTTATTCATTGTCCACACCGGGCGCTGCCGTCGGGGCCCTTCTGCGGCTTCCCATCGAGAACTGGTGGCGCCAGGGAATGATGGGCGGAGCAAAGGCGCACTGCGACGGCATCGTTGCGTTCTCCCAGACCGATTTCACGGAGGACCTCAGGGAGATCACGGGGCCGGTGCTGGTGATGCACGGCGAAGACGACCAGATCGTGCCCTACGCTGACTCGGGGCCGCTGTCCGCGGCGCTAGTGCAGAACGGGACGCTGACGAGCTACAAGGGATTCCCACACGGGATGCCGACCACCCAGGCCGACACGATCAAGCCGGACCTGCTCGCCTTCCCGCAGCCCTGACCGACCCGGTAGGTGAGCGTGCTTGCGGCTGGGCTTCCAGTGGCGTCTGCGAGGCAAGCTCAGCCCTACGCGCGAGCGCGCGGGTGAGATCGCGAGCTCCTGGCGGCGCGTCGCGTTAGCGCTCGAGCTGGTCCAGGTCGTCGTCCACCGCCGTCGAGTCGAAGTCGGCGGGCGGTACAGCGCGCTCGCCCGAGGCGAACCGTCCGGCGGTTGCGACGAAGCTCATCATCCGCCCGGCGTAGTGCAGCGATAGCCAGCCGCGCGCGAGCGCTCTGGTGGCCGGGAGCAGCAGCAGCACACCGATGGCGTCGGTAACGAAGCCGGGAACGACGAGCAGGGCGGCGCCGAGAAACCCGAGCGCGCCGTCAAGCGCGGCCCGGCCGGGGGCGCGGTGCTCGGAGACCGCAAGCGAGACCCGCTCTATCGCCGAGCGGCCCTGGATCGGCAGCAGGCGCGCTCCGAGCACAGAGGTACCGATCAGCACAAGCACCGTGAGCGGCCAGCCGATCGTGCGCCCAACCTCGATGAACACAAACACCTCGAGCACCGGCACTCCGATCAGGACAAGCAAGAACATCTCGCCACTGAGCGTACGCACCGTTGGCAGAGAGGCCGGCGGCCCCGTGGAAGAATCCGTTTGCGTACCGAGGCTGCGCTCGAGCTTGCAGACGGCATCGACCAGCCGCCACGAGCTGGGGAAACGGACAGTGGGCGCGGCGGGTTTCGAACCTGCGACCTCTCGCGTGTGAAGCGTAAACGATCTGACTCAAACAAGGGCTAGAAATGGCTCTAGCAAGCCAACGATGATTCGCGTCGCAGCGCCCAGGTGGCCGCGCATTTGTGCGGATATCGGTGGATTTGGCCCACCAAACAGCCCCGGTGGGCCAAAATCATCGGCGCCGCGAGGCCGGCGCCCGGTCGGTCGCGGGGCGCCGGACGCGGCGGCCGCTTGGAGGGGTGGCAGCTCGGCGGGCGTGGGGCGGCGACTTGAGCCCTGGCAGCGGGCGCGGCTGGCGGGCGTGGAGCGTTACCACGCTGGGGGTGCCCGACGGGCACTGGAGCGTCGTCGCCCCGGCCGGCGCCTTCGCGCTGGAGGGACGCGCTCCGTCTCGCGCAGGAGAGCGCATCCGCGTCCGCGAGCTGAGGGGCAGCAAGATCGCCCGTGCGGTCGCGGGCCGCTGGCCGTCGCCCGTCGTCGGTGTCCGCGAGGCCGGCGCCCGGTCGGTCGCGTGGCGCCCGGCCGCTTGGCGGGGTGACGGAGCCTGATGTACCGACAACCCGCTTAGGCCGGGTGCGGTGAGAATCCGCCGCACCCGGCCTAGAGGTCGATTCAGGCGGCCCGAGCGGTCAACGCGACATGTCGCGCATTCCCGTGACCGTCACATCCTCCGGAAACGCAATGACCTCGTGCTCTTCACGCACATCGTTGAGATAGGCAATGAGGTCACCCTGAGCCACCCTGCCTTCGATGACAGACGGCGCGCATCGCGGAATCCCAGGTGCTCGGTAGGGCTCTGCGAACCATTCCGCTCGCGTTTTGTCAGTCGTCCACGAGAACCCGCTCTCCGCGCCGTGCAGCGTGCCGCCTCGCCATACGATCACCGTCTGTGGCAGCCCAGCCAGGTGCGCGCGCTCGGCGTCGGACATCATCGCCGAGCGGTCGGCAGGATGGTGTTCGAGTAGGCGACGCTTCACCGAGTCGGGAGCTGGGTTGTCCTGCTCGTCGTTCTCCCACACGCCGCGCATGCGTTTCCAGTACTCGGGTCCTGGCAGCTCGTGCGCGGCTTCGAGCAGTGCCGAAGCCTCCGATCGGTCACTCAATCTGGGCGCCCTTCGCCCCGCCGCCGGTTCTATCCAGTGCGTCTGTGAGCACGCTGCGGAATGTCTCGGCCGGCGCGTCCCGCCTGCCAGCCGGCCTTTGCCTTCGCACGCGCCGCGGCGCTGGATTTCGCCTTCTTGTTCGACGGTCGCGCCTTGGTGCGTGTTCGCCCGCATTTGTCGCAGCGGGCATCGCCAACCGGCGGTGGCTCGCACGTGCAGAGCTTCGGCTCTAGCGCCACAGCCACCTCCACACTCCCGCTTTCGCGAGTGTCCTTCCAACGATGATGTTCTTAGCCCGAAGCGGGGCTTTGCCGCTGCGGAGCGCTCGGCCACTGGAGCTTAGTCGAGCGGCTTTATAGAGCTGCGATGTCAGCGAGCTACGGCGTTGCATCGCCTGCGATTCTACCGGGGAATGGCAGTCCATTGGGATGACTTTGATGTCTGTCGCCTGGCCGCGCGCGACCGGCCCCGGACGAGAGCCGCCAGCCGAGAAAGCGGCGCCGCACGGTGGCTTTGCTCGATCATTGCGAGGGGCAAAGCAAAGGCCGGTAGGGACCGGGAACCCCTCCGGCGAAGATTAGTGGCAGTCCGAGAACACCCCGGAGCCAGAACCTAGCGCCTCCCGCGATGTGCGATCTTCCCGGCACCCCCAAAGGCTCCAGAGCAGTGTAGCAAAGCTCCCCGCGGAGCAATTCTTCCGATAGTTGACATCGTACGTACTCCGCGTCGATCGAACGCAGAAGGTCCAGGTTCGCGGCGGACATCAGGCAAGCATCCCACGTTGCTCAAGGAGTCCCCGCGGCCCGACCCCGGACACTGTTGAGAACGTGAAGCTGCGGAGCTGCGTGGGCCGCTCAGCAATCATGGTACACTCTCAGCATGGCCCACACTGAAAGACGCATCACCGTCGGCGACCGCGGGCGACTTGTCTTGCCTTCCACGGTACGCCGTGAGCTGGACCTGAAACCCGGAACTCACATGCTGCTGAGCACCGAGGACGACGGCTCGTTGCGGCTACGCCCATATCGCGCCGTGGCCGAGCAGAGCCGCGGATTGCTCCGTGGTCTCCCCGGAGGGTCGATGGTGGACGAACTGCTCGCGGAGCGGCGTGCAGAAGCCGAGCGCGAGGACACCGAGTAGTTGGCGCCCGTACTCGACGCCTCGGCGCTTCTCGCGCATCTTCGAGACGAGCCCGGCGCCGACGTTGTTGCCGAGGCAGTCGCCAGCGGTGCGGTGATCTCGACCGTCAATCTTGCTGAGGTATTCAGCCGCGTCGCCGATCGGGGAGGCGACCCGGCGAAGCTCGCGGCTGAACTCACCCAAAGCGGACTACTCGATGGCGCGATCACCGTCGAGCCGTTCACAGCCGCTGACGCCATCGACGCGGGACGCCTACGACCGTTGACCCGCAATGCGGGGCTCTCACTTGGCGACCGGGCGTGCCTAGCACTGGCGCGACGGCTGGACGCTCCAGCTCTGACAGCCGACACCGATTGGCAAGGGGTAGCACACGGTGTCGAGCTGCGCCCAATCCGCTGAGCACTTGATCGCCGCCAGCCTGCGCGCACACGACAGGTGCGCGCCGGGCGCTGCGATGACATGGCCCGCACCATGCGGGCCATCGGCCCCGGCTTGAACCTCCTAGCGCGCGAGTCGCGGGAAACGGACGATGGGCGCGGCGGGTTTCGAACCTGCGACCTCTCGCGTGTGAAGCGAGCGCTCTCCCACTGAGCTACGCGCCCTGGACGGGTGATTCTATTGGGGTTGGGCGCTTGGAAGCTCGCCCGCTTTGCGCCGCACGGTCTAGCGCAGGCGGGTCCGGGTGCGCGTAGGTTCGCCGTAGCCCGCTTGGATCTGCACGCCTACGGGCACGCCGGGGTGCCCGCGCAACCAGCGTACGTCTCGCGGGACAAGCGGAGCTGTGACCGTGGTGCGCGCCCCGGGGAGCATGTCCTCGGCCTGGCCCCTGCTGGATATGTGACGGCCGCGGACGCGCAACTGGACTTCGATCGCGGGCCACGGACAGCCGAGCGGGGGCGAGTCGGGACAGCTGAGGGTGGCGTCGAGGCCGTGACGGGCGAGCGCGATGCGGTCGAGCCGCGGACTGGGGCAAGCGTCTGGTGGCCTGGGTGGCGGTGGCTGCCCGGCGCCCCAGGTGAACATGAAGCTTTCAACGCAGGGCGTTTCCACCCCCGCGACTTCAGAGCCGTTGAAGTCGAACGGCAGTTCCTCGTTGTCGCTCAGTTCGACCTCGCCGAGTCGTTCCCCCGCGACGTTCGCGAGCGCGATCCGTTGGGGGGCGAGCGGTGATTCGTATCGGTAGGGGGGTAGTTCTTCTTCCAGCGCGAGCATGCCGTCGGCGAAGAAGAACCGCCGATCTGGGACGAACTGACGACTGTATGGGGAGACGCGAGCCGCCAGGATCTTCCGTGGCAGCGGTTCAGCGGGGGAGGCGGTGAAGACCGACTCGGGGCCCTCCTCCGAGCCGACCACGTACGCGATCCGTCCGTCTTCCTGGACGCCGGCCAACGCCGGGTACGTCTGTTCCGCGGGGAACTCCGAGCCAATTTCGTGCAGTTCGATGTGCAGCGGTTCGGCACCAGTTTCCAGATTGCGCTCAACCACCGCCGATGCCCCCGGCCCGGAAAGCTCGTAGTTGGTGTCCCAACCAGGAGACAGTCCGACGAGCCAGGGGCCCGACATCGACTCCGGGAGACTCACCTGGGGTACGAGCGTCCGTGTGGGGGGCGTGGTCGCGTAGTCCACGACAACCGTCCGCCCGATGTCGGCGTCGACGCATTCCTGGTAGGCGATCCGGCTCCCTGAGACGATCGCGGCGGAGACGCCGTAGCACGGCCTGAGCCCCGCGCAGGACGCGGAGCCGAAGCCCGCGAGGCAGCCGAGTGTGGCGCCCGGCGGGCCCGCGAGCACCTCGCCCCCTTCCAGCGACCAGTGCTCGTACTTGCATCCCTGTTCGTTGCACATCAGGTCAGCCTGCTCCACGCCGATCAGCGCGGGGGAGCCGGCCAACTGTGCGGCGCCGAGGCTATGCGGGACGCTCGCCACGACACTCGACGCGCCGCTGGCGGGATCGACCAGGCGCACCTGAAGCCCGCGTCCTGCGTGTACGAGCACGAGGACGTCCGCGCCGGACCACACGGGGGCGCCTTCGGCTTCGGCGTGCAAGCGCACCAGCGCGCTGCCGGCGGCGTTGGCTGGCGCGAGGCAGACGACGAACGCGCTGATGGCGACGGCGCCCCGCAGGTGGATGTCTCGCAGGCCGTGGATGCCGATACCGTGCAACATAGTCTGCGAGACAGCGGATTCCCTCCGCATCACGGCTCCGACCCGCGTGTGACGCGAGCGCTCTCCCTCTGAGCTACGCGCCCTCGATGCACACGAGAAACATAAGTCCATGTTATGCGAATCAGTCGGACCTGTGGTGGACGCCATCTCCCGCGTGCGGCTAGTGGGAGGGTCTCGGCGATGCGCATCGTGAGGCCCGGTGCTGGCGTGGAAAGCCTTGGATGACCAAGGCGCGTGGCCCTGCCGCCAGCGACACCCTCGCCGCTAGCACATAGAATCGGCCGCGTGGTCATCGGCGACGGCGTGCAGCACGCGTTCTTGAGGCTCCACCAGCGCCTGTACGAACGCAGCGACGGGCGGGTGGGCCATCGGATGATCATGGTGCCCACCCTGCTGCTGCGAAGCACCGGGCGGCGCAGCGGCGCGCAGCGGTGTAACGCGCTGGTGTACGCCAAGGACGGCGGCGACTACGTCGTCGTGGCCTCAAACGGCGGCTCCGACCAGGCCCCCGGATGGCTGTTCAACGTCCGCGAGGATCCCAGCGTCGGGGTCCAGGTGGGCCGTATGAAGACAGCCGGCACGGCCCGTGTCCTCGAGCGCGGTGACGCCGACTACGACCGGCTTTGGCGGCTCGTGAACGACAACAACCACGGCCGCTACGACGCCTATCAGGCGCAGACCGAGCGCCCCATCCCGCTGGTCGTGGTGAGCACCGGCTGAAGCAGCTCGGCACTGATGGGTGAAGGCTCGGGCGCCTCATGAACGCCCGAGCGCCTCACTCCACCCACATGCCGGACGCGACCGGCACCTGCACGAGCCTGGGCCCGTGCTCGGCGGCGATCGCGCTCCGCAGCGCCGTGGTCAGCTCCTCACGCCCAGAGACTTCCGTCGAGGGCACGCCGTAGGCGGCGGCGACGGCGGCGACATCCAGACCCTGGAGGTCGAGACCGGGCGCCCCGGCCACGTGCTCTAGTTCGGCGAACCACTTGAGGATCATGTACTCCTGGTTGCGGAGCACGAGGAAGGTGACGGGCACCTTGTAGGTGGCGGCGCTCCACAGGGCGGTGATGCCGTATTGCGCGGAGCCCTCGCCGAGCACGCACACGACGGGGCGCGTCGGCTGGGCGAGCTGCACGCCGACGGCTGCGGCGATGCCGAAGCCGAGCCCGCCGCTGGCGCTGAAGTAGTAGCTGCCGGGTGCTGACAGGCGCAGGCGGTTGCGCAGGGCGAGCGTGCTGGAGGGAGCCTCGAGCACGGCGATCCCCTCGCCGGGCCAGGCGTCGGCGAGGGCGGCCATGGCGGCGGAGCCGCTCAGCGGATCGCTATCGAGCGCCTGCGAGGGGGCGGGCCGTGCGTCGGGCTGGGCGCGGCTGCTCTCGCCCACGAGCTCGACTAGGCGCGCGAGCGCCCCGGCGACATCGCCGACGATGGCCTCTCCCATGGGCGCGCGGGCGGCCTCGCCGGGGTCGCTGGTGATCTGCACCAGGGTGGTGCCCGCCGGCAGCAGCGGTCCGGGAATGTAGGGGTAGTAGGGGAACACGCTCGAGCCGACCACGAGCACGAGGTCGTGGCCGTCGAGCGTCTGCGAGAGGGCGCCGATGGCGGGCGGCAGCACGCCCTGGAAGTGGGGGTGAGCCTCTGGGAAGCCGATCCGCCCGCCGCCGGTCGCGGGGGTGGCCCACACCGGCAGTCGCTGCTTCTCGGCGAGCGCGATCGCGGCCTCCCATCCGCCGCTGGCGTCGATGTCCGGGCCCGCCGCCAGCACCGGGTTGCTGGCCTGTTCGAGCATGGCGGCGAGACGCTCGAGCTCATGTTGGTCGGGGACTGCGCGCGCGTTGACGGTGCGGGCGAGCACGTTGGCGGCCGTGTCGGGGTCTGCCTGCGCGGTCCAGTCGTCCATGGGGATGGACACGAACGCCGGTCCCTTGGGCGGCATCGAGGCGTGGTGGATGGCGCGTGCGATCGCCAGCGGCACGTCCTGCGCGCGCGGCGGCTCGTGGCTGTACTTGACGTAGGGCTGGGGCCCGAGAATGGCGTCGCGGTTGGTGAGGTTGGCCTCCATGGTGATGTGCGGGCGCACCTGCTGTCCGGCGGTGATGAGCAGCGGGGACTTGTTGGCCTGCGCGTTGAATATGCCGCCGACTGCGTTACCGACGCCGGGCGCGGTGTGCAGGTTGACGTGGGTGGTGCGCCCGGACGCCTGGGCGAAGCCGTCGGCCATGCCGAGCACCACCAGCTCCTGCAGGCCGAGGATGTAGGTGAAGTCCTCGGGGAAGTCTCTGAGCATCGGCAGCTCGGTGGAGCCCGGGTTGCCGAAGATGGTGGTCATCCCGCGCGCCCGGAAGAGATCGAAGGTGGCGTCGCGGACGGTGCCCATCGGGAGCTCGATCCTATGCCTCAGGAGCCCAGCTTGACGCGCGCGCGGGGCTGCAGCTCGAAGTTGGCCTCCGAGTACACGCTGGCGAGCGCTTCCACTTCGGCGAGCGTGAGCGAGGCGCCGAACGCGGGGGCGCCGCCGAGCTTGTCCCACCCTTTGCGCACCTGCTTGCCGATCTGCGCGAGCGTGAACTGGCCGTCGTAGACGCTCTCGACGTACAGGCCGACGTTCGCGCGCGCGAAGCGGGAGGCGAGCGGCGGGCCGTGTTCGACCTGGTCGGCGCCCGCGCCGATCAGCTCCCAGCCGCGGGTGACGAGGATGGAGAAGGTGCGGAATTCATCAGCCAGCCCGGAGGCCGGCCCGGTGAGTGCAGCGGACGGTGCTTCTCTGAACAGCACGGGCAGCGTGAGCGCGTCCGCGCGTTCGCCCGCCCTGTCGATGGCGCGGCGAGCGCTCGCGCCGATGTGGGCGCGCAGGCCGTCGAGGACGTGCGGCCACGCGAGCTTGCTGGCCGCCCCCACGCCGAGCACCGGCGGCTCGACGCGCTCGAGCGCGTGGCAGGCGGCGATCAGGTCGGCGCGCTCGAGCGCCAGCGACTGCGGGGTGGGGCTGTGGCTCGACCCGCAGCCGGCGAGCGCGAGCGTGGCAAGGCTCGACGCGAGCAGCGCGCCCCGGCGAGCGCAGCTGCTCCGCCTTGGGCTCTCGCGCGTGATCTTCGTCCGCTCGCCTACACGGCGAGCAGGTCGACCACGAACACGAGCGCTTCGTTCGGTGGGATCTTGGGTGGCGAGCCGGCCTTGCCGTAGGCGAGTTCGGCGGGGATGATCAACTCCCTGCGGCCACCCACTTTCATGCCGGGGATGCCCTCGTCCCAGCCCTTGATGACCTGTCCCTGGCCGAGCGTGAAGCTGAACGGTTCTTTGGTTTCCCAGGAGGCGTTGAACACCTTGCCGGTCTTGTAGAGCACACCCACGTAGTTGACCGTGACCTTGTCGCCGTCTTTGGCTTCAGCGCCGGTGCCGACGATCAGGTTCTTGGTTTCGAGTTTGGTGGGCGGCGGGCCGGTGGGCGGCGTGACCTTCGGTTCGGTCGCGAGCGGGCCGCTCGTCGGCGTCTTGACGGCGGCGCTGGAGGTGCTGGCTTCGCCCGACTTGATGAGCGCGTCGTCGGCGCTGTTCTCGTTGCCGATGGTGATCGTGCTCGAGCCACCGGAGGAGGAGCCGCAGCCGGCGATCAGGATGGCGGCCGTGAGCGCTACCGCGGCGACTGCGGCGCGGGAGCGCGCCGGGCGTGTGCGCGCGCGAATGCTTGAGGGGAGGCTCTTGTAGTTGGTCACGGTCGCGCAGCCTAGCGGAAGTGGACATGCCGTGGTGCGTTAGGATCGATGGTGGACCGTGCTAGGCGGGGAGGTAGCGGTGCCCTGTATCCGCAATCCGCTCTAGCGGGGCTGAACTCCCCTCCGAGGGGTTCTGGCCTCGGTCGCCCCGCCACCCGGGGCGTCGATGGTTCGGGTCCCGCGCGGTGTCGGCTTGCGAACCAGGTCAGGTCCGGAAGGAAGCAGCCTTAAGCGAGCACCGGCAGGCGCAGCGGGAGCTCCCGGACCGGAGTCGCGGGCGGCGAAAGGCGCCGGGCGCTGCGAGCCACGACGGGGGGTGCACGGTCCGTCTATCCGCAGTGCTGGAACACGAGCCACGAGCGGTTGGTGGCGACCTCGGTGAACCCCGGGGGGACGGACACGCGCTCGACGGGGTCGTGGGCGTCGAGCACGTAGTGTTCTTCGACTCCCTTGTTGGCCGGGTCGACGTACACGCCGGAGCTGATGTGCCCGCTCTGGAGGCTGACGATGTTGCGGGGGCTGGTCTTCAGGTAGAGCGCGAGCAGCGGCACGGGCGCGTGGTTGGGCACGCCCACGGGGCCGCAGGCGAGGTTGATCGCGTGGCTGTGGACCAGCGCGAGCAGGTCGTCTTCGATCGTGTTCTCGCGCGCGAGTTCGCCCAGCTGGCGATGGGCGGCGCGGTACTGGGAGGGGGCGTAGGCGAGCAGCGCGACGACCACGAGCGCGGCCGCCGCCATCCACCAGCGCCGGCGCGGGTCGCCGCGCGGAAGGTGAGTCCAGCCGAACACGCCGGCGCCGCAGAAGATGCACAGGATGGCGGATGCGAGGAAGGCGTAGCGGGTGTTGATGGGCAGGCCGACGGACGCGAAGGCGGCGAACACGACCACCGCGAGCAGCCCGGCGATGGCGCCCACGAGCGCGCGGCCGCGCAGCCACGCCAGCGACAAGGCGCCGCCGAGCGCGGCCCCGAGGAGCACAGGCGGGCCCAGGATCTCGCCGATCCGACGGGGGATGTACTCGGGGACGTTGAGAATGCCGGTGACGCGGTCGAGCTTGGAGGCCGTGTGCTGCGTGTTGGTCAGCGACCACAGCGGGTCGCCGGTGATCGCCAGGTCGCTGAGCAGCCACACCAGCGGCGCGGCGGCGGCGAGCAGGGTCACCCGCACGAGCTCGCGGCGGTGGGCCAGCTGCGGATCGGTGGGCACGCGCGGGCGCAGCGTGCGCTCCTTCAGCGAGCGGTACGCCCATGCGGGCGTGAGACCCATCAGGTACAGCCAGTAGAGCGCGGAGAAGGCCCACGCCTCCGGGCGCAGCAGCCCGGCGAGCGCGAGCAGTGCGAGCGCGGGCGCGCCGGCCGCTCGCCCGTGCGCCCGCCGTGCGCGGGTCTCGACGAGCAGCGCGCCGAGCACGAGCGCGACGTAGGGAAGGTCGACGTACGCGCGCACGCCGTAGGAGAGCACTTCCGGGCGCGTGAGGAACAGCAGCGCGGCGAGCGCGCCGGCGGCGCGGGAGAACCATTCGGAGCCGAGCCGGTAGATGAGCCAGCCGCAGGCGGACAGGGCGAGAAAGGCGATTGCCACGGCGACGCGTTCGACGGCGCGGGGCCCGAGCGGCGCGAGCACCAGCCCGAGCAGCTCGAGCAGCGGGTGGGGGGTGGGGGCGATGGGCACGTCGTAGGCGGGGGTGCTGCCGCGCGAGAGCTGCCCGCCCCAGGCGAGCGCGTAGAGCGTGTCGTAGTTGGCGAAGCCGACGCCAGCGGCCAGGCGCAGCACGAGGGCCCCGACGACGATCGTCACCGGCGCCGACCAGCGCCCGAGGGAGGCGGGGAGGGTGGACTCGCGGCTGGCCGGGTGGGCGGCGTTCACGCGGCGGACGCTACCGTTCGCGCACGTTTGCGCGGGCGGTCGAGCGTGTCTCGGGCCCACCCACCCGCGTGGGTAGACTCAGCCGAACGGTGTCGGCAGAGGAGCAGCGACAGGAGCAGGAGCGCTCATGGCCAGAGGATGAGCGGCGCGTGCACGGAGGTGACGCGCAGCGCTCGCTGTATCGCAGGCACCGGCCGCGGACGTTCGCGGCGGTGGTGGGTCAGGAGCCGGTGGTGCGCACGCTGCGCAACGCGGTGGAGCAGGACAAGGTCCACCACGCGTACCTGTTCGTGGGCTCGCGCGGCACGGGCAAGACCTCGATGGCAAAGATCCTGGCGGCGTGCCTGAACTGCGAGCGCGGGGCGCGGGGCCCTACGACAGAGCCGTGCGGCGTGTGCGACTCGTGCGTGTCGATCGCGCGGGCCACGTCGCTGGATGTGATCGAGATGGACGCGGCGTCGAACAACTCGGTGGACGACATCCGCGAGCTGCGTGAGAGCGTGGCCTACGCGCCGGTGAGCGGGAGGCGCAAGGTGTACATCCTGGACGAGGCGCACATGCTCTCGACGGCGGCCTGGAACGCGTTCCTGAAGACCTTGGAGGAGCCGCCGCCGAACACGGTGTTCGTGTTGGCGACGACAGAGGCGAACAAGGTGCCGGCGACGGTGGTGGACCGCTGCCACCGCTTCGACTTCCAGCGCCCGACGGTGGAGCAGATCGCGGACGTGGTGCGCCGGGCGGCGACGGCCGAGGCGATTGAGATCCCGCCGGCGGCGGTGGCGGCGCTGGCGCGCTCGGCGACGGGCAGCTTCCGCGACGCGCTCGGGACGCTCGAGCAGCTCGTGACCTACAGCGGCTCGCAGATCGCCCTGGAGGACGTGCTGGCGGTTCTTGGCGTGGCCGACGCGAGGCTGCTGGAAGCTACCGTTGACGCTGTCGCGGCAGGCGACGCGGCCGGTGCGCTGCGCACGCTCGAGGAGTGCGCCGAGCAGGGCCGCGACGCCGGCTCGTTCGCGGCCGACCTGGAGGTGCGCGCGCGGGAGCTGCTGGTGGTCCAGGTGCTGGGCGGGGTGCCGGACGAGCTGTCGCTGACCACGGAGGCGGACGCGGCGCTCGAGGCGCAGGCCGGACGGGTGGAGCACGCCACGGTGGTACGCCTGCTCGAGCTGCTGGGCGAGGCGATGGAGGCGGTGCGGGCGGGCGCCGACGCGCGCACGCGCCTGGAGCTGGCACTGGTGAAGGCGGCGAGGCCGCAGATCGACGGCTCGATGCGCGCGCTGCTGGCGCGGATCGAGCGCCTGGAGCGGGCGCCCGGGCGCGCGGGCGCGGCCCGACCGACCGCGCCTGACGAGGGTCAAGACGACGATTACGAGGGGCCGCCGCAGGCGGCCGGGAGGGGTCGCGTGGCGCAGTCCGAGGCGGTCGTGGCGGCTGACGCGGTGATCGCGTCACCCGGCGTGGATATCGAGTCGGCGTCGGCGTCGGACGGGACGTCCCCGGCAGACGTGTCGCCGTCGACGCAGGCAGGGCCGGCCGGCGCAGACCCCCCGGCGCCCGGGCAGCGCGACCTGGGGTCGCTGTGCTCGCTGTGGCCGGCGGTGGTGGAGCTGGTGACGGTCGAGAACGGGCTGCTGGGGGCGTGCATCGTGGAGGCTCGGCCGGTGGCCGTGGACGGCGAGGAGTTGACGCTGGCGTTCGCGGCGACCGCCCAGTTCAAGAAGAAGAAGGCCGAAGACCCTGACAACCGCAGGGCGGTGATCGAGGCGCTTCGCTCGCTGACGGGCGTCGACTGGCGAGTGTCGTATGAGCTGCGCGAGGATCTCGCAGTCGAGGAGCGCGCGCAGGTCACGGAGGGCTCCGAGGAGGAATGGGTGGCGCGCTTCATGCGGGAGTTCGACGCGGAGGAGCTCCCCGACGAGCAGGCCGTGACGAGCAACGAGAAAGGCGCATGATGCCCAAGCAACCCAAGCAGCAGCGGATGCCGAACATGCAGCAGATGATGGCCCAGGTGCAGCAGATGCAGAAGGACATGGAGCTCGCGCAGGAGGAGCTCAAGAGCGAGCAGGTGGAGGCGTCCGCTGGCGGCGGCATGGTGGTGGTGAAGGTGAGCGGCGACCTGCAGGTGCGCGAGGTCAGGATCGACCCGGGGGCGGTGGACCCCGAGGACGTGGAGATCCTGCAGGACATGGTGCTGGCGGCGGTGAACGAGGCGCTGCGGATGGCTCAGGAGCTGGCTGAGCGCAAGCTCGGCGGCGCGACCGCCGGGCTGGACCTGGGCGGTCTCGGCGGGCTGGGCCTACCGGGCCTGTGAGCACCTCGTACGCGCCCCCGGTCCAGCGCCTGGTGACGGAGCTCTCGAAGCTGCCGGGCATCGGCAACCGCACGGCGCAGCGCCTGGCGTTCCACATCCTGCGCTGCTCGGGCGAGGACGCGAGCGCGCTGGCGGCGGCGATCGTGGAGGTGAAGGAGAAGATCGGGCTGTGCGAGCTGTGCTTCAACCTGACCGACGAGGCGCGGTGTCGCATCTGCGAGGACCCGCGGCGCGATCGGGGGTTGATCTGCGTGGTTGAGGAGCCGAGCGACGTGATCCCGATGGAGCGCACGCACGAGTACCACGGCGTCTACCACGTGCTCGGCGGAGCGCTCTCGCCGATCGACGGTGTGGACCCCGAGGATCTGAAGCTGGCCGAGCTGTTCGCGCGCGTGGACTCCCCCGAGGCGGCGGTCACGGAGATCGTGCTGGCCACCAACCCCACCACCACGGGGGAAGCCACGGCGCTGTACGTGGCCGAGGAGCTGCGCGCACGTGCACCGCAGGTGACCGTCACGAGGCTGGCGAGCGGCCTGCCGGTGGGCTCGGACCTCGAGTACGCGGACGAGGTCACGCTGGGCAAGGCGCTCGCCGGACGCCGCGCCGTGTAGGGCAACCGGGGATGTGCCGCTGAGGCTTTCGGGTAGTACAGTCCCTGACGTGCTTGGAGCTGGGAGGCGCTTGGTGCAGGGGGTGATCGCGGTGGGAGCGCTCACGCTGCTCGCGGTGCCGGCGGCGTCGGCGGTTTCACCGACGCCCGTGAAATGCGACGAACTCGCCACGCTGCTCGGGAGCGGAGCGGGCAAGGCAGCCCCTGGCGAGGTGCTGCAGCTCGCCAGCGAAACCTGCGCGCTCAGCCTGGAAGTGACGAACACGGCGCCGTTCACGCTGGAGGGCGCAAGCGGCGGGGGCACGGTCCTGGAACCGCTCACGCCCACCGAACCGATCCTCCAGAGCAAACACAACGTGACGTTCACGCTGTCGGGGCTCACGTTCACCGGAACCAAAGGAGCCGAAGCGGCGATCCTGCTGGAAGGCGAAGAAGAGGCGGTGACGTTGACGGGCAACACGTTCACCGACAACCGAGAAAACGACCGTGCAGGAGGCGTGTTCATATCCCATTCCAAGGAAACGAGCGCGTTGACGACGATCGCCGGCAACGTGTTCACCGACGACAGTGCCACCGAGGACGCCGGCGGCCTGTTCCTGGAGAACGACGGACGGGCGGTGATCGACGCCAACACCTTCTCGGGCGACAGCGCCAGCGAATGGGGCGGAGGGATGTACGTGGTGCAGGGCGAACCAACGTCGGATCCCGTTCAGATCAGCGGCAACACCTTCGGCGGGCCGACCGTCGCGGCGGGCAACACGACACACCAGGACGGGGCTGGAGCGGCGGTGGCGCCTGGTCCGGGACAGCCGGTCAGCCTCACTCAGAACACGTTCGAGAACAACCGGATCGCGGGCAAGGAAGCATTCACATACGAAGAAGACGGCCGCGAAGGGGGAGGGCTGTTCATGGACGGGTACTCCACCAGCTCCTCCGTCCCCGCCCCCGTCACGCAGGAACACAACCTGTTCAGCGACAACGTGATCGAAGCGACCCCGAAATCGGGCTCCACGAACCTTCTCGCCGGGGGCGCCGGAGAGTGGATCAACGGGTTGACGGTCCACAGCACCGGCGACACGTTCACCGGCAATCGCATCGCGGTCGACAGCGGCGAGCCGCCGGAGGGTGGAGCGCTCGGCGCGATCGCCTCGGCAGCGGTCGGCCCCACGCCGGCGAAGCCCGCCACGTTCATCGGCGCCGACGATCTGTTCCTCGGCAACTCGACGGTGGCGGGCGGGTGGGGCGGCGCGATCTACGTCGGCAACCCTCCCCCGGCCTGCACCATGAGCTGCCCCGGCAGCAGCGTCACGCTGGAGGACTCGACCGTCGTCTCGAACACCGTCGAAGCGGGTGCCGGCAGCGAGGGCGGCGCGATCTGGGGCTCCCCCCAGGACACGCTGACGATCGACAATTCGATCCTCTTCGGCAACTCGCCCCAGCCGGAAGTGTTCGGCTTCGGCTCGACCACCCCCACGTTCGCCTACTCCGACGTGTGCGCCGAGGCGGGAGGGCCGGCGGTGCCTTCGACCGCGGGCGACATCTGCTCCAACCCGGAGCTGGAAGCCGGCGGCCAGGAGACGCCGGCGAGCCCGACGATCGACAAGGGCTCGAACCCGCTGGTCCCCGCCGCCCTCGGCACCGACCTCGGCGGCGCCCCGAGGATCGTGGCGAGCACGCTGACGTGCAACGGACTCGGGCCGGCAACGGTCGACATGGGCGCGTTCGAGTACCAGCACGTGACCTCGGCTCCGTCGTGCCCGGTCACCGTCGAGCCCAAGGCCAGCGAGCCGCCGGTCCTTGCCGGTGCCTCCCAGTCCCATCGCATCTGGCGGGAGGGCACGCGACTGGCGAGCATCTCGAGCAGGCACAAGCGGCCCCCGCTTGGCACGACCTTCAGGTTCACGCTGAGCGAGCAGGCAACCGTCAGCTTCGTGTTCACCCAGCGGGTTGGCGGGCGCAGGGTCGGCGGCAGGTGCGTGGCACGGACGAGGCGCAACCGCCACAGGCGCGCCTGCACGCGGACGGTGACCCGCGGCGCGCTCTCGTTCGCAGCCGGTGGCGGGACCGACAAGGTCGCCTTCCAGGGGCGCCTGTCGCACGTGGAGAAGCTTCGCCCGGGCACCTACACGGTGGAGATCACGGCGAGGAACGCCGCCGGGCAGCGCTCGGCCGCCCGGCGGCTGACCTTCACCATCGTCAAGTAGCAGCCGGCCGAGCGCCCGCGGCGGGCGCCCAGGGAGCGCAACGGGCGGCCCGGCGGCGACTATCCTGCGGTCCATGGGCGACGTGACGGTGATGAAGTTCGGAGGCACCTCGGTGGCGGACGCCGAGCGCGTGAAGCGCGCGGCGCGACGGATCGTGGACAAGCGCGAAGAGGGCCACGGGGTGGTTGCGGTGCTGTCGGCCAGGGGCAAGACGACCGACGAACTGATCGCGATGGCCGAGGAGGTCTCGGCGGCGCCCGACCCGCGCGAGATGGACATGCTGCTGTCCTCGGGCGAGCGCATCTCGTGCGCGCTGTGCGCGATGGTGATCAACGACCTGGGCCACCGGGCGATCTCGCTGACGGGCTCCCAGGCGGGGATCGTGACGGACGAGTCGCACACCAAGGCGCTGATCCTGGATGTGCGCGCGGATCGCATCCGTGCGGCGCTCGACGAGGATCACATCGTGCTGGTGGCGGGCTTCCAGGGCGTGTCGTTGAACGCGAAGAACGTGACCACGCTCGGCCGCGGCGGCTCGGACACGAGTGCGGTGGCGCTGGCGGCGGCACTGGGCGCCGATGTGTGCGAAATCTATACGGACGTCTCGGGCGTGTACTCGGCCGACCCGCGGATGGTGCCGGACGCGCGCAAGCTCGAGATGGTGTCCTTCGAGGAGATGCTGGAGATGGCGGCGTCGGGGGCCGGGGTGCTGCAGCTTCGCTCGATGGAGTACGCCCGCAACCACGGCGTGCGCATCCACTGCCGCTCGTCATTCGACGACCAGCCCGGTACCGTGGTTGTGCCGGAAGGAGAGATGATGGAGCAGCCCCTGATCACAGCAGTCACCCATTCCACGTCTGAGGCGATGATCACGTTGATGGGCGTGAGCCACACGCCCGGCGTGGCGGCCAGCCTGTTCGAGGCGCTGGCAGAGGCGAACGTGAACGTGGACATGATCGACCAGAACCTTCCTGCCTCCGCGGGAGGCCTGGCGGAGATCTCCTTCACCGTGCCGCGCGAAGACCTGCGTGTGGCGCGGGCGGCGCTCGACCCCCTGGCGGGCGACGCGTTCTCGGAGCTGATCGCGCGGGAGGAGATCGGCAAGGTCTCGATCGTGGGCGCTGGCATGCGCTCGCACCCCGGCGTGGCGGCGAGGGTTTTCAGGGTGCTCGCCGACGAGCAACTGAACATCGAGATGATCTCCACCTCGCCGATCAAGATCTCGTGCGTGATCCCGAGCGATCGCGTCGAATCGGTGGTCCGCGCGCTGCACTCGGCGTTCGAGCTCTCGGGGGAGGGCACGATCGCCGAGGAGGAGCCGTTCAAGGCGAGCCCGGCGTCCTGAGATGCGCAGCGCGAGGAGACCCAGACGCTACATCGCCCGCCACTGGCTGCTGGTGATGCGACCGTTCCTCCGCTACAGTGGGTCGCGTGACGCGTACGTGCTGCGCGGAGTGGGGCGCCAGTTGGGGCCGGTGCTGCGGCAGGAGCGGCGTGTGATGCATCGGGCGGGGCCGTTCGAGGGAGCGGAGCGCCGCGGCCCGCGTGTCGCTTAGAGTTGCCCGCTGTCCAAACGGGTTTTTACATCTGCAGCATTGAAGTCCGGCGGCCGGTGCGCTGGTATAGGCAGCACACAAGCTGGATCGAAGGAGGCCGCACAGAGTGCAAAGGGTCACATGCGCGTGCAGCATCGCGCTCGGTCTTCGTCCTGACGGGACACTCGAACTGAGAGGACGTCGTATGGCTCGCGGTTAGGGGCTGACGCGACACTGGGCAACGAGCTATGGACAGCAAGGTCGCGGAGCCGCAACTAGGCACACCCCGACGTCGTGGATCACAGGCTCCACGTCGTCTTGAACGACTCGGTTCGCTCGGGCTGGGGCTGCAGATAGCCGAGGCTCGCGGTCCCGCGGCGAGCATGCTGCGCGACGCGATCTTTCGCCGGATGCTGCTGCTCGCGGACGGGCTCGCGGTCCTGTGTGCGTTCGGCCTGACGATGACGCTGTCTTCGCGCTCGCTGCAGCTGACCTGGGTGAGCATCGTGGCATTGGTGATGTACCTGACGGGCGCAAAGCTGCTCGGGCTGTACGACCGGGACGAGACGCTGCTGCGCAAGACGACCCTCGACGAGGCTCCGAAGCTGTTCCAGCTGGCCACCATGTGCGTGTTCATCGCGTGGCTCACGGGTGCCCTGATCGTCACCGGGCCGATCGATCGGCCCGAGGCGCTGTTCCTGTGGCTCGTGCTGGCGTCGCTGCTGGTGTCGATGCGCACGTGCGCGCGGGCGATCGCGCTGCGCGTCGCGCCGGCCGAGCGCTGCCTGTTGATCGGAGACCCCGCCGCCGCCCGCACGATCCGCTCGAAGCTCGGCGAGCACGGCGGCATCAGGGCACAGGTGGTCGCGCATCTCGATTTCGACAAGATCGCTCGCCGTGGTCGACGGACGCCCGCTCGGAGTCCAAGCTGCTCGAGGTCCGGGATCTGGCCCGCAGCTCGATGTGCACCGTGCGATCGTCGCGCCGCGCACCGCGGACGCGGGCGAGGTGCTCGCACCTCGTGCGCACGCTCAAGGCGGCCGGCGTGAGGGTGAGCGTGCTGCCGCGTCTGCTGGAGGTGATCGGACTCCTCGGTCGAGTTCGACGACCTGCACGGCGTGACGGTGATGGGCGTCAGGCGCTTCGAGCTCACGCGCTCCTCGGCGGCGGTCAAGCGCACGTTCGACGTGGCTGTGCGCATCGATCGGGCTGCTGGTGGTGGCGCCGCTGATGCTGGTGGCTGCCGCGGCGATCAAGCTCGACAGCCGCGGTCCCGTGTCCTTCCGCCAGCTCCGCGTGGGCGCCACGGCGAGCGCTTTCAATCCTCAAGTTCCGCACCATGGTCGCCGACGCGGAGGAGCTCAAGGACTCGCTGCGCCTGCGTAACGAAGCCGAGGGCGGGCTGTTCAAGATCGCCGATGACCCGCGGGTCACGCGGGTGGGGAGCTTCCTGCGCAAAACGGCGATGGACGAGATGCCCCAGCTGCTGAACATCCTCAGGGGTCAGATGAGCCTGGTGGGCCGCGCCCACTGATAGTCGAGGAGGACGTGCGCGTGCAGGGCTGGCATCGTCGCCGCCTCGAGCTGACACCGGGGATGACCGGCCCCTGGCAGATCCTGGGTCCGGCGCGCGTGCCGTTGACGGAGATGGTCGCAATCGACTACCTGTACGTTGCCAACTGGTCGCTTTGGACCGACTTGAAGATCCTGCTGCGGACCGTCCCCTACGTGATGGAACGTCGCGGCTTATGAGCGCGAGCGCCGCGACCGGTCCCGGCTAGCCCCGCCCCTGGTGAGCGGCCCGACGGGGTTCTCACCCGCGAAGGACCGGCTCGAGTGACTGCTGCAGGCGCTCCAGCACCCGCACGACTCGTAGCCCGCTGTGGGCGTCCGAGCGCGGCGTGGCGCCCAGGCGGATGCAGTCGATGAAGTGCTCGCACTCGAGCCGCAGCGGCTCGAGGTTGGGGATGCGCGGGGAGAACGTGTCGCCGGAGCGCGCGATGTACTCGCCCCATGAGCGAGTGTCCTCGTCGAAGCCCTTGTCGTAGATCGTGAGCTTGCCCTCGATGAGCATGTCGTCGAATGTCGCCATCCTGCGCGCGCCCACGACCGTCATGCGTCGCTCCTTGTGCGGGTCGAGCCAGGAGAGGTGCAGGTGGGCGACGATCCCGGAGGGGAAGCGCAGGTAGCAGAAGACCACGTCCTGCACGCCCGGGCGCACGTAGCTGGCGCCATGGGCGAAGCACTCGTCGGGCTCCTCGTCGATCAGGTGAAGGACGACGGACACGTCGTGCGCGCCGAGGCTCCACAGCGCGTTCTCGTCGGCTCGCAGCTTGCCGAGGTTCAGGCGGTTGCCGTAGATGTAGTAGAGCTCGCCGAGCTCGTCTGAGACGATCAGCTCCTTCAGGCGGGTGACCGCCGGGTGGTACTCGAGCAGATGGCCGACCATCAGGATGCGTCCCGCCTGCTCGGCCGCCTGGACCGCCCGCTCGGCGTCCGCGGTGGTCGTCGCGAGCGGCTTCTCGACGAAGCAGTGCTTGCCGGCCTGCGCGACCGCGATCGCCAGTTCGGCGTGCGTGGGCACCGGTGTGGCGAGCACGATCGCATCGAGCCGGTCGTCGCCGAGCAGCTCTTCCAGCTCGCCGGTGAGCTGCGCGGCAGGGAACGAGGGCGCGAGCCTCGTGCGCGCGTGCTCGTCGGCATCGCACAGCCACGCGACTTGGCAGCCGGGAATGGCGGCCAGGTTGCGCGCCAGGTTCGGCCCCCAGTAGCCGAGCCCGACGACGCCCACCCGCACCGGCGCGCCGGGCTCGCTCATGCGGGACGTGAGGGCCGAAGGCTCATGAGACGACAGTTTCGCGTTTGAGCCGGCCGGACCACCGCGACCCGCTCCAGCTCAGCCGACATCCTCGAGCAGAGCGCCCGCCGTCCGCTCGGCGGCCGCAGACGTTGGCGCGTGTGCGCGCATCGCCGTGAGGAAGGCCTCGCGGCCGATGCTCAGGAGGGTGGTCTCGCTGATCGCGGTGACGGTGGCGGTGCGCGTGACGGGGTGGAGCAGCGCGATCTCCCCGAAGCCCTCGCCGCTGGCCAGCCGCCTGATCTCGCGCTCGCCCCTGGTGACGCGGACCGCCCCGTGCATGATCGCGTAGTAGCTGTCGCCTTCCTCGCCCTCGCTGATGATGGCCGTGGCGACGGGGACGGTCACGTAGTGACCTTCGCGGGCAAGCGTCTCCAACGGGGCAGCTGGGAGAGCTGAGAAGATCCCCAGGTTGCGCAGCGTCCCCATCTCGACGACCGGGATCGAGGCCTCTGTGTCGATCCGGCGAATCCGTCGCGCCGTTGCGAGCACCGCCACGAGCGCGAAGCAGCCCATTCCAGCGAAGGCGGCCTTGGCGCCGCCAAGGGCGATGAGCAGGGGAACTATCAGCGCGCTGAAGGCCATCCCGAGGTCTCGCATCGACTCGATCAGGGCGAAGGCGCAGACGATCACATCCAGGGGCGTGGAACGCTGCAGCAACGTCTGGGCCGTGACGCTTTGCACGGTGCGCGCGGCGCCCACGAGCGCGAGCAGCAGCACCGCGACGAGCACGGTCGAGACGAGCGCCAGTGCCCCGAGAGCCAGACCGCCGACGACGGTGGCGGCAGCCAGAGGCAGTGCGAGCCTGCGGCCCGCAAAGAGCACGGCTGTCGTCGCGCCGAGCAGGCCGCCTGCGCCGAAGGCAGCGCTCAGGTAGCCCGCAGCACCTGCTCCGATCGCGAGAATCTGCACGGCGAGCACGACGACGAGCAGGTCGATCGCCCCCTCGACCACCGCGGCTCCGGCCGGGAATGCGATCAGCGCCCGTGTGTTCGGCCGGGAGAGGATGACCCGGGCCGCGGCGAGCAGATCGGAGAGACCGCCCGCTTCCCCTTCGGGATCGTGTGCGGCGGCGCGCAGCGGGCGCACGCGGGCCAGCAGCGGGGTGAGCACGCACAGGCCGGCGAGCGCCGTACAGGCGAGACCGGGGCCATCGAGGCCGATCAGCGCACCGACGAGCGCCGGGCCGAGGAGCCCTCCCACGCCCTCGCTCCAGCTCGTTGCGATGTTGGCCGAGGTCAGCTCGTCCGGGTGGCGTACGACGAGCGGCATCAGCACGTGGTGCAGAGGCCTGCTCACTCCGAGCGTGAGGGAGAAGGCGATCGCGGCGAGGTACACGACGTACACGGGCGCACCAGCGAGGATCGCCACACCACAGCACCCGAGCGCGACCGTTGCAGCGGCGTAGGCACCGGCGAGCAGCCCGGCGACGCTGATGCGCGCCAGCCGGGCGGTGATCAGCGGGGCAAGGAGCATCGATGGGATCAGCTGCAGGATCACCACCAGGCCCGCCCCAGAGGCACCGCCACGGGCGTACGCGTAGATGATGACGGCGAGCCACTCGCCGAACTCGGCGACGATCATCACCAGGTAGGCGAGCAGCAGGCGCGTCAGAGCGCGGTTGCGCGCAACCACTCCGATCACGCGGGCGAACCTGTTCTCCACGGCCGCTGCGGGTTCCCCCCCACTGGAGCTCATGCGCCCATCATCCGTCTTTCAGTCGGGCTGCACGGGTCCGGGTAGCCGAGATCCAGACCCGCGCAACAGACGACAGCAAGCTGCCGATGTGGGGCGCCGCGCCGGTGGCCGTCTGGTAGCGCGGCACGCAAGCGGTGGGGAGCGAGCCCTGCGATACAGTGGCGGGAGAGGGACTTCTTGTCCGACGCGCAAAACCCCGGTCTCGCAATTTCAGGCGAAGTGACAATGGGTCCGTGCTCGTCGCTGGCGCTCTCGGGCTCGGTGATAGACAGCGATACGGGCGCAGCGAGATACGGCACGAAGGCCGTCAACAAGGGCAGCTTCAACGGACCAGCGGTGAACCTCGGCTAGACGGGCACGAACCGGCGGCGTGAGAGGCAACCGCAACCCGCTGCGCTCGGCGGCTTTCCTCGGGCTGCTGTCGGCGGCACTGTCGGGGTGTGGCGCAGCTGTCTCGCGCCACGCGCCGGCGCCCCAGAGACTGCCGCGTTCACCGATCAGCGCTTCCAGGTGCCCGGTTGGGATCCTGCGCCTGGCTTTGACCAAACCGATCTCGCCGGCCACCGACGAACGCGGGCGCGAATTCGCGCTGACGAACACCTCGGGGCGTCCCTGCACTGTGAGCGTGTCTCCGACCCGCATCGTTCTCTACGACCACGGACGTCCTATGCCGTTCGTGTACGGCTACGGCCTTCCGCGCCCTGGCGGACTGGAAGTCTCGTCGCGACGGCTGCGCCCCGCGTTGCTCCTACCCTCCACCGCCGGCTACTTCTCGGTCACCAAAGCAGGGTGCGTTGGCGGCGGTGACGCTGCGGCCACCGAAATGCGTCTCTTCCTGCCCGGACGCTCGGCACCATTGACGATCGCGCTACCGGTCGGCGCCGGCGTGCCCGGAGTCAGCGTGATCAGTTACTGCCTCCCGGAGACCGGCGTGTCCGCACGCCGCACGCCAGGCGACCACGCAAGCGTCTCGCCGATCGAGCGCAGGCCACCTGCGTGCATCCACGAACAGGAAAACCAAAACGAAAGCGAACAGGAAAGCGAACGACGCGACCGTGAGTGCGAAGCGGAGCAGAACGCCAGCGCGAACAGCTACCTCAGGATTGGCGTGGGCAAGCGCCCGGCGTGGGAAGAGGAATGACCTGAGTCTGTGCGTCGCAGAGCCAGCTCTGTCTGGCTGGATTGCTCGCTGAAAGAGCCCGGTTTATCCTTGGCACGCCCGCAGATCGACTTATGTCAGATGTCTCTTGATGGCGAGCCGCGCTACGCGCTCCGGAGCGCAACCGCAGCTCGGGATCCAGCTCGTGGGAGGACCGACAGCGATCCTGAGTACGGCGGTCTTCGCTGGCTGACCGATCCTACGCTCTCGCCTCCAGGTGAATACGGAGGTCTAACGAAGCTGACGGGCCCTGCGCTCGACATCGCAGAACAGGACCGGATCGATGTCGGTTGCCCGTGGCTTCTGCCGCGCCCAGGCGCAGGTGAGGCAGCGACAACGGACCACTCCGCCTAGTATCCGTACCTCGTGGCTCCAATCTCAGCTGGGACCGATTTCGTCGGGCGAGAGCGCGCCGAGCGCGCCGGTGGGTGAGCGGCGCGTGGCCAGGATCATCTTCTTGGGCGGGGGCGTGTGCGGGCTGGCTGGGGGGATGATGCTCGCGCGCGACGGGCACGAGGTGACGGTGCTCGAGCGCGATGCGGCGCCGGTGCCCGACTCGCTCGACGGGGCGTGGGCAACGTGGGATCGCGGCGGCGTGACGCAGTTCCGGCTGGCGCACTTCCTGGCGCCGGCCGGTCGCGCCGTGCTCGAGCAGGACCTTCCCGAGGTCCTTCAGGGTCTCGTGGCGGCCGGCGCTGCGCGCCTGGATCTGCTCGCGTTGATGCCCCCGAACCTCGCCGAGGCCGGGCCGCAGGAGGGGGATGAGCGCTTCGTGACCTACACCGCCCGCCGCCCGGTGTTCGAGCAGGTCCTGAGCAAGGCCGCGGCAGAGGAGCCGTGCCTGGAGGTCCGTCGCGGCACGGCCGCGACGGAGCTGACGATGCATCTGGTCAACGGTACGCCGCACGTGGACGGGGTCCGGCTCGACTCGGGCGAGACGCTGCGCGGGGACCTCGTCATTGACGCGATGGGCCGGCGCTCGCCGCTGCCGCGTTTGCTGAGCGACGCGGAGGTAGGACCCCTGCACGAGGAGTCCGAGGACTCCGGGTTCATCTACTACGGGCGCTACTTCCGTTCGCCCGACGGGACGACGCCGCAGCCCTTCGGCCCGCTGCTCGCGCCACTCGGCAGCTTCTCGGTTCTGACCCTTCCCTCCGACAACGGCACGTGGGCAGTGACGCTCGTCACCTCGAGCGGGGATCGCGTGCTCAAGCGGATGCGCGACCCCGATCTGTGGACGGCCGTCCTCGAGGCCTGTCCGCTTCACGCGCACTGGCTGGAGGGCGAGCCGATCGGCGAGCTCGAGGCGATGGGCGGTGTGCTCGACCGCTACCGTCGCCCGTTCGCGGGCGGCCGACCGCTGCTGACCGGGATCGCGCTGCTGGGTGACGCGTGGGCCTGCACGAACCCGTCCCTCGGACGCGGTATCTCGCTCGGCCTGCTGCACGCGCGGGCCCTGCGAGACGTCGTCGGCTCGCACCTGGAGGATCCGCTGGAGTTCGCCGAGGCGTGGGATGCGGCCACCGAGGCGAGGCTGACTCCGTGGTATCGGGAGACCGTCGAAGAGGACCGGGACCGTCTGCGCGAGATCGATGCGCTGCGCGAGGGGCTCGAGCCGGCTGCGCCCAGCGAGCGCCGAGCCGTTCTCAGGCATGCGCTCAACACGGCGGCCGTGTTCGACCCCGATCTGTTCCGGGCCTACCTGGACTCCCGCGCCGTTCTGAAGCCCCTCGGGCAGACGTTCTCCGAGGACGGCGTCGCCGAGCGGGCGCTCGAGGTCGCTGGCGAGAACCAGCGCCTGCAGCTTCCGGGACCCAGCCGTGAGGAGTTGATGGCGCTGCTCGGTTAGGGTCGACGAGCGGACGACCGTCAGCCAGACCGCTGGCGGACGAGCTCGACGGCGTGCGGCTCAATCGGGCGAGAGCACGTGGGCGGTCTTGGCCCCGACGCGTCCCTCGAGCACGTCGAGGTAGGCGCGCTGAACCGCTTCGAAGCCTCGGCCGCGGATGACCTCGAGCCAGCCGCCTGTCCACTCACAGAACGGGTGCCACGCCCCAGAGACCCTCCGCTGAAGCTCAGCGCGGCCCCAGTCATCAGATCGCTTGGTAACGCGATCGGGGGCGAAGAAGAGGGTTGGTGACGGCCCAGGCAGCTCGCCGTCGCCGGCGCCGGACTCCTCCCAGTGCGTGCGCCCCACTCTCATGCTGTAGACGAGCTTCTCCGCGTAGTGCGCGTGGACAGCGAGGCGCAC
The DNA here is from genome assembly GCA_963810735.1 of uncultured Solirubrobacteraceae bacterium. Taxonomy (GTDB): domain Bacteria; phylum Actinomycetota; class Thermoleophilia; order Solirubrobacterales; family Solirubrobacteraceae; genus Palsa-744. The sequence continues at coordinate 87,366 of CAWEOR010000005.1, read as the reverse complement.
GGCTGCGTCGCCCGCGATATCGACGAAGCTAGCCGGTCCTCGATCGAGGGATTCGATCGCGTCGTAGGTGACGGTGCGGGCGTAGACGCCGAGGTCCTCGACGAACTCGACGTTGCGCGCGGAGGTCAGCCCAATCAGCTCGACTCCCTCGCGTTTCGCCAGAAGGAAGGCGGCGCCGATCGCGGTCTTGCTCGAGGCGCTCGAGATCACGATCGGCCCGCGCTCAGCGAGCCGATCGTCGACGAGCTGATCCTCGATCAGAAACGACGTGAAGAACAACGGACGCAACAGCATCTGCAGATCCTCGGTGTCCGCACGGTAGAAGGGATCCGTATCGCTCGCCACGTAGCGCTGATACGTCGAGGGCAGCGGCGCCCGATGCGGCGAGGCGTCGACGAAGCCGTTCGCGCCACCTTCGGCTGGGGTCACGGCAAGATAGGAAGAGGGGGGAAGGTATCCGTAGACGCGCATGCCAGGCTCGAGATCGCTGTGCCTCGCTTCGCTCCACCTCGGCGAACCCCCACATCGGGACACGACCCCAGCCGTTCTCGGCTGGAAAGAAGCCCCAGTAGGACATCATCTCGCCGAGCACCGCATACGTCACGTTGTTCGCGCTCAGCCCAAAGCTGTCGACCCGAAGCAGCGCCTGGCCGGCCTCGAGCTCGGGCACCCCGGATTCCACGGTCCGGCACTCGCGGAGATCGTCGCGTTTGACCAGGAAATCGCTCATCGGCATCGAGGATGCTCCCACACGCGGCGTCTGAGCGCGCAGCACGAGAGCTGCCACAGCACTTGGCGAAGCTCATCGCGGTGCTCCAGCCCGGGGGCCCCTGTCGGGCTTCATCCGACCCTCGGTGCTCCGCCGAGGAGGCTCAATGCTCGGAACCGGTCACCCCGAGCGGCTCGAGAAGCGCGGACGCTCGCTTAGCCGCGAAGGCAGCGGTCCTGGATACTTCGCTGCACGATGCTCGAGGAGTCCACGACCCCCGGCTTGGTCAAGCTTGTGATCGTCTACCCAAACTCCGAATTCGACGAGGCCCATGCTGCTGCCAAACGCCTTGCCGAGGAACGGGGGTAGGCGATGTCGCAGGAGAATGTGAGGTTGGTTGAGCGCGCGATCGCGGCGATCAACGCGAGGGACATCGAGGGCTATCTCGCCTGCTGCACCGAGAACGTCAAGTTGGAGACGCCAATGGCGGCCCTTGGAGGGGTGTACGAAGGAACCGACGGCATCGGGCGTTTCCTTACGGACATCGAGGAAACCGCACCCGATTTCCGGATCGAGCTCGACGGCGTGGAAGAGGTCGATGGCAGGCGGGTGATCGCGTTCATGGGCACCAGCTCCACGGGCCGAGCCAGCGGCATTCGCCTGGCGGTGCCTTCCACCAACGTGTACGACCTGGTCGACGGCAAGATCAGCCACGTCCAGATCTTCTTCGACCGTCAGGAGGGCCTCGAAGCCGCGGGCCTGGAGGGGTAGGCGATGTCGCAGGGTCGACCGATGCCGGGTTCGTTCAGCTTACGAGCGCCCTCTCGCGGAAGCGGTCGCGTGCGATGGCGTTTGCGCGCCTGCTGATGTCCCCTCAGGGACCTCCAATTAGACTTCACCCGCCCGTGGCACTATCCATCTGCTGCGTCACAGCCCGACCGCGCCGCGCGGCTGCCGTTCTGTCCACGCTCCGGCATATCGCCGACGAGGTGGTGGTCGCTGTGGACGTGTCGGGCGGTGAGCAGGATCTGAGCTCGCTGGCTGGCGTGGCCGATCGCCTCTTCGAGGTCGACCTTGGCCACTTCGTCGAGCGGGCGCTGGCATGGCTTCACGCGCAGTGCTCAGCCGAGTGGGTGCTGCGCATCGATGATGACGAGGTCCCCGGCGTGGGCCTGCTGGAGGCGCTTCCGGAGCTCCTGCGCACACGTGACGTGGTCCAGTACTGGGTCTCGAGGCGATGGCTGTTCCCCGATCCCGGGCACTGGCTGGAGGAGTGGCCGTGGTTCCCCGACTTTCAGGGACGGCTTGTGCGCAACGATTCCCGGCTCTGGTTTCCCGAGGTAGGCCACAGCGGCGTGGCCCTGGACCTGCCGGCTCGCTACCTCGACAGCGGTCTCTACCACCTCGTGAACCTGCTCTCCGATCGCCAACAGCGAGAGAGCAAGGCCGAGCTGTATCGCAGAGACCGGGACCTCCGCGTCACCACGGCCGATGAGCCCCTGTCCACCTACTACCTGCCGGAGCGCAACCCGTATGCACGGGCTGCCGCGGTGGACTCTCGCGACCGCCGCGCGATCGACGAAGTGCTGGCGGCATCGGGCGAGGTCCTTTCCCACCCAGTGGCGGCGCCCCGCACGCAGCACGTCAGCTGTGCCGAGGTTCGGGCGCACTGGGCTGAGCGAGACTTCGATGACGAGGCGTACCGCGCGACGATCCGGCCGGTTGACGTTTACCGCCACCTCGTGGCCAACGATCACCGGCCGTTCCGGGTATGTGTCAGCAATGAAGGGACCGAGTGGTGGCCGGGAGGAGACGAACGCCGGCCGCTGATCCGCACGGCCTACCAGTGGCTCACCACGACTGGGGATTTGCTCGAGCGCGAGGGACACCGCACGGCGCTTCCGCATCCGCTCGCGCCGGGGCAGTCGTGCCTGGTGGCGATGAATGTGACCGCGCCGCCGTGTGCCGGCCGCTATCTGCTCGCGCTCGACCTCGTCCACGAGCACGTCAGGTGGTTTCAGTGCCAGTCCCAGCCGGTCGAGATGCTGATCACGGCGCCCGAAGCCGAATCGCGATGACGCTCTCGGTCTGCTGCATAACGAGAGATCCCGGAGCACGCGTGGCGGCGATCATGCGCCAGCTGCGGCCCGTCTCCGCCGAGATCGTGGTGGCCGTGGACTCTCGGCTGGACCCCCAGCGCCTCGGCCGCTATGCCGAGGTCGCCGACCGGTTGCTGCGCTACGAGTTCGTGGACTCGGCAGAGCAGTTCGCTCCCACGATCATCTCCCAGTGCAGCGGCGACTGGATTCTGCGGATCGATGGCGACGAGGTGCTGAGCCCCGCGCTGATCGAGCGGCTGCCGGAGCTGACGAATACGAGCGACGTGTTCCAGTACTGGCTGCCGTGCCGCTGGCTATTCCCTGACGCAGAGCACTACCTGGCCCAGCCGCCCTGGCACTTCACCGCCCCGCGTTTGGTGCGCAACGACCCTGCCACGCTTTGGCACGCGGGGCTCTCGCACAGCGGGTTCGAGCCTGTCTTCCCTTCGGTCCAGCTCGACGATGGCTTCTACCACCTGTCGCTGCTGGTGAATGACCTCGCCTACCGCGAGGCCAAGGTGGCCCACTACCTGAGCATCGCGAGCGTTCACAGCCGCCGTGTGCTCGAAGTTGACGTGACTGCTTTCTACGTGCCGGAGCGAGACCGGAGATTCGGAGTTGCGCCCGTGCCCGTCACGCCCCGCGACCGTTCAGCGATCGCCGAGGTGCTCGTTGCCTCTGGGGAGGAGCGGCCGGGACCGCCGGCCGAGGGGATTCCATTGTGGAGCTGGCCCGACATCCAGCGCACCTGGCCACGGCGAACGCTCCCGGATGGGGCCTATCAGGGCGAGATAGAGGCGTTCGACCGCGCACCCAGGCTATATCGCGGTCGGCAACGTCCCGTCACGGTGCGAGTCACGAACGCTGGACCCGAGCACTGGCCGGGAATGAACCGAGAGCCCTGGATAAAGCTCTCGCATCGGTGGCTCACACCGAACGGCCCCGCTCCCGCGGCGTGGGCGGATACCTGCCTACCGGCGAGTTTGGCGCCAGGAGCGAGCGCGCTGGTACCCGTGGTGGTCGAGGCTCCCCAGCGCATTGGGCAACACACGCTCGAGCTCTCGCTCGTCCATCAGGACTTTCTGCGCGGCGAGGAAATCAGACGATTCGCCTTCAGCGGGCTGCCCGTCGAAGTCGCTCACTTCGAACTTTGATCAGGCGCGAAGCACCTCGCGGGCCAGCCCAAAGCCAATCACCCCGCCTGGTTCAACCCGTCCGTGCATCCCCGGGCGCCGGCTCGCCCGGGCGCGTCGCGCCAGGCCGCTACCAGCGGTGCGTCGGCTTTGGATTGGCTGCGCGCGCCGGCTTGCCTCCCGAAAGCAGCGGTCCGCGATACTCAAGCGATGCCTGAGGAGTCCACGACCGCCGAGGTGGGCAACGAAGTCACGGTCGCCGTGATCGTGCAGAGGGCGCATGTCGTTGGAGGCCGCGGGTCCGTTCAGCCTCGCTACGCAGCCGTCGCTTGATGGACCAAAGCTTTGATCGTGTGCGCCATGACCTACGCCGACATCGTCCAGGCCCGCGCTGCGGCCGAACGCCTCGTCGAGGAACGGGGATAGGCGATGTCGCAGGAGAACGTGGAGACGGTCAAGCGATTGATCGACGCGTTCAACAAGCGCGAGGTCGACGCCTTCGCCGAGCTCACGACGCCGGACTTCGAATGGACCACGTCGATGGCGGCGGTGGAGGGGCAGATCTTCTGGGGACGGGAAGGTATTGAAACCTACTTCGAACGCATGAAAGAGTCGTGGGACGAGTTCCTCGCACTCGCAGACGAGTACCGCGATCTCGGCGACCGTGTGCTGTGGCTCGGGCGGCTTGAGGCACGAGGACGGAGCAGCGGCGTGCCTGTAAGCGCACCCCTCGACATCCTCTATGACCTTCGGGACGGGAAGATATCGCGGATGCACTCCTACCTCGATCATGGCGAGGCGTTGCAGGCGGCGGGACTCTCGGAGTAATGGGTTACATGCCGGTGTCCGGTGACAAGCGCCCGGATCGCAAAGCAGTCGTCCCAGCCAACACCCCCTCGGTGCTGTTGCGTGGGACGACGAGCGGCACGCCTCGGGTGAGGTCTCGGCGGTCTTCACCGACACGCTCGCATCCATGACGAAGCATTTGTGTCGGGCGCTGGCCGACGTCGCCGTCTCACAGGGCACCTGCTCCTGACCATTACTCCTTCAGGCCCGCGGCTTTGAGAGCCTCCCGACGGTCGAAGAAGATGCGAATGTGGCTGATCTGGCCGTCGATCAGGTCGTACACGTTGGTGAGAGGCGGCGGTGCCATGCGAATGCCGCTGGATCGGCCCGTGCCGCCAGTGCGCATGAACGCGATCACCCGTTTGCTATCGACCTCTTCCACGCCGTCGAGCTCGATCCGAAAGTCGGGTGCGGCGTCCTCGATGTCCGTGAAGTAACGCCCGATGCCGTCGCTTCCTTCGTACACCCCTCCTACGGCGGCCATTGGCGTCTCCAACTTGACATTCTCGGTGCAGCAGGCGAGATAGCCCTCGATGTCCCTCGCGTTGATCGCCGCGATCGCGCGCTCAACCAACCTGACGTTCTCCTGCGACATCGCCGACCCCCGCTCCTGCGCGAGGCGTTCGGCGACAGCACGGGCGTCGTCGATGTCGGTGTAGTTCGTGATTCGCGCGATCTTGCCGTCCTCCCACACGCTGACGGTTCCGTAGCGCAGCTGAACCGCGCCGCTGCTCCCGACCGGACGGCCCTTCTGAATGAGCATACGAAAGCCAACTCCGTTGCCAAGGTCGAGGGTCTCCTCGGCCTCGAACTCGCTCTCCTCGTAGGAGGTCCACCAGTCCTCAATGAAGCCACGCGCCGCCGCCTGCCCCTCAAAGACGCCCATACCCACCGGTGACATGTCATACACGGCATCCGGCGCGTAGAAGGCCACGATCGCCTCGACGTCGCCGCGATTGGTAGCTGCAGTAAGCCGCTTCTGCAACTCCACCAGGTCGGGGGTCGTGGACTCGTCGGGCATCCTCCTGTGAGTATCCCGGAGCGCCGCTTTCCGAGCTCGGCGAGCGTTTGGGCGGCCGGGCCCGCTGCTATCGCGTTGGACGACGAGGAGCAGTCTCGGGCGACTCGCCAGACACGCCTCCGTCGCGACGGCGAAGCATGAGTCTGAGCGGGCTCGGCCGCGAGTTCGCGAGCCGTGAGACGGATAATCAGACGCAGCGATGGGAGCGATGCTTTGACCCAGCGGCTCACGAGCGCGGCGCGGCCGCTGGCAGGGCTGGTCGGCTGGCTGGGCGTCCACGACCCCGGCTACGGGGCGCTGCGCCGCGCTGCTCGCGCCGCGCTGCTGATGCCCGCGGTGTTCGCGTTCGGCGACAAGGTGATCGGGGAGCCGCTGCTCGCCACGTTCGCCGCCTTCGGTTCGTTCGCGATGTTGCTGCTGGTCGACTTCTCGGGCTCGATCAAAGACCGCCTGCTCGACCAGACCGCGCTCGGGCTCGCCTGCGCGGCGCTGATCTGCCTCGCCACGCTCGTCTCGCGCACGACTTGGCTGGCGACCGTCAGCATGGCCGTCATCGCCTTCGGCGTGTTGTTCGCCGGCGTGCTCAGCTCGGTCCTCGCTGGCGCCACCACCACTCTGCTGCTCGCCTTCATCCTGTCCGTCTCCCTGCAGGGTCCGCCATCGTCGATCCCCGAACGGGTCGCTGGCTGGGGCCTCGCTGCCGGTGTGTCCCTGCTGGCGATCTCGCTGCTGTGGCCCGCGCCGACACGCAACGCGGTGCGCGTGGCGGCAATCGAGACCGCGCGCGCCTTGGCGGCGCGGCTGCGCAGCGATGTCGCCTACATGATGGCCGATTCCGCAGACAACGAGCAGGAGCGGGTGCATCACGCTGCGATCGTCGCCGCGCAGCAGGCCGTCCAAAGGATGCAACACCTGTTCTTCGCAACCCCATACCGGCCGTCCGCGCTATCCGCCGACGCGCGCGCGGTCGTGCAGGTGATCGACGAGCTGCGCTGGCTGAACACGATCGTGCTGCGCTCCGCGCCGAAGCGGCACTCGCCACGCGCGAGTCGCAGCGCCGGTGCCGTCAAGACCGCTGCCGCCGCAGTGCTCGCCGACGCAGCCGACCTGCTGGAGGACCCGCGGCGCACGCGCATGGCGCTGCGCCGGTCGGTCGAGCGCATGCGCGCCACGCTTGCGGAGCTCGAAGAAGCAACCACCGCGCTGCTGCCGGGCGAGCCACCCGGCGGCGATCAAGACGGTGCGCTCGCGGAGAGGGTCGTCTCCTCGCTGCACCCGAGCTTCCGTGCGCAGCAGCTGAGCTTCATCGTCGGCCAGATCGCGAGCAGCGCCGAGCTCGCGGCCGCCGCCGCACGGCGCTCGTGGACGGACCGGCTGCTGGGACGCCAGCCCGAGGGCGTCCAGGGGCTGCTGGCCGAGGCGCACGAGCAGGCCGGCGCCTACATCGAGCGACACTCGCTGACGTTGCAGAACAGCGTGCGCGGTGCCGTCGCGCTCGCCCTCGCTGTACTGGTCGCCGACCTCACCACGGTGCAGCACGGCTTCTGGGTCGTGTTCGGGACGCTCGCGGTGCTGCGCTCGAATGCGCTCAGCACCGGGCAGAACATCCTGCGCGCGCTGGCTGGGACGGCGGTCGGGTTCGCCGTCGGGGGCGCGCTCGTGTACCTGATTGGGACGGACACCACGCTGCTGTGGGCGCTGCTGCCGATCGTGATCCTATTTGCCGGCCTCGCGCCTGCCGCAATCTCATTCGCAGCAGGTCAGGCGGCGTTCACGCTGACGCTGTTGATCCTCTTCAACCTAATCGCACCGGCCGGCTGGAAAATCGGGCTCGTGCGCATCGAGGACGTCGCGCTCGGCGGCGCGGTCAGCCTGCTTGTCGGCTTGCTGTTCTGGCCGCGCGGCGCCGGCGCTGCTCTCGGCAGCGCGCTCGCACGCGCATACCGCGACAGCGTGCGCTATCTCGCAGACGCGGTCGCCTACGGTGTCGGCTGCTGCGATCCCTCCGGCCCGCAGTTCCGGCCATCGCAGCGCAAGGCACTCGACGCAGCCGCCGCCTCGCACCGGCTGGATGAGACGTTCCGCGGCTACCTGATCGAGCGCGGGTCAAAGCGCGCGCCGCTCGCCGACGTGGCAGGGCTCGTCACGGGCGTGACCGGCCTGCGCCTGGCGGGCGACGCCGTGCTCGACCTCTGGCACGAAGGCCAAGCCGACGGGGGAGAGCGCTCCGCCGCCCGCCGCGAGCTGATCCTCGCCGCCGAGCATGTCGCGAGCTGGTACGAGCACTTCGCCGCCAGTCTCACCGGTGCCGAGCAGGTGCCCGATCCGCTGGCGCGCGACGAGGTCGCCGACGGGCGCCTGATCGAGGCCGTCGAGCGCGACCTCAGCGGCTCAGACGGTCGCGCCACGGCGACCGGCGTGCGCGTGATTTGGACGGGCGACCACCTCGACGGCGTGCGCCGCCTGCAGGAGCTTCTCGCCGAGCAGGCGCGCGCCGCCGTCGCTGCTCCGGCGAGGCGATCGGGGACCTAGTGAAGGCGTCGCGCACGACGTGCACACCGTGATCCCCCGCCGGCCGGTGGGTCGTCGAACAGGCTCCCGAGGAGATGCTGGAGGCGCTCTGCGCGTTCCTAGGACTGCTTTCGTTGCCAACCTAATGCCCTACACGACCCACGGGTCGCGTCTCACAACTGCTGTAAATAGCCCCGGAGCCACCCGCGCAACCCCGCGTCTACCGCTCAAGCCCCACGGCCTCGAGGGCTTCGCGGCGGCGCAGGTAGCCTCGGGACCGGGTCGCCTTGCCGCCCTCGTACCAGGTGACCGACACCCAGCGGAGCTCGACAGGCGCTCCCGAGCGGGCGCCGTGGCCGACAAGCCGAACCCTGGCCACCACGAAGTCCTCACCGTCGGCAATGATCTCCTCGGACTCATAGCGTGCATCGTCATCCAACCCCTCGAACATGTCTCTCACCCATTCGCGTAGTCCCTCGACGCCGCAGTAGGTCTTGTCAGTAACCGCCGTCGCCGCGTTCTCGACACGAAAGCCCGGCGCCAGCGTCTCCGCGGCCAGCTCATCTGAGAGCTCGCGGGCGTTTAGAGCGGCCACCCCCCGTTCGTGGAGTTCGATGATCTCCTGTGACATCGCCTACCCCGGTTCCTGGGCGGCGCGCTCGGCGACATCACGGACACCGTCGATGTCGATGTCCGCGACGCTGTGCACGACCAGGCCTTGATCCCAGGTTATGGCGTGTGCGACACGTTGCTCGACGCGACCGGCTGCTCCGAGCACACGACCGCTCTGGCGCCCGACGACGAAGGTGACTCCGCTGCCTATCTCGACGACTTCCTCCGCCTCGGTGTTGAACACGTCGTAGCAACCGAGCCAATCTTCAATGAAGCCGCGAACCGCCATCGCGCCCTCGAACACGCCGATCCCGTCCAGGGACTCCCACACGGCATCGGGTGCGTAGAGGCTCATGAGGGCGTCGAAGTCTCGGCGGTTGCTGGCGTCGATGCCGTGCCATGTCAGCTCCACCAGGTCGGGGGTTGCAGCCTCGTGCTCGGACATCAGGCAGCCAAGTATCCCTACGGGCCCCTGACCGCCGCTTTGCGAAACCGAACGAACGGTCGGGCATCAAGCGCGCAGGATCGAAAAGGAGCAGGAAACTGAGCTGTCAGCGGCGTCGCCGCCCTGCTCCGCGCCCCGTTCGTCAGAGCCCGGTCCGAACGGTGATTCGGCCGGCGTCGGCGGCATGCCTGAGAGCCTCATAATCGCGCTCGTTCTGATCGGCATATCCGTCGGCAAAGACGCACATCGCCCGGTCGAACGTGTTCCCGGCTCCGAGATAGCTGCCGATCGCGACCGCGTCGCCTGAGCGTGCGTGAGAGCGGGCGAGGGCCCAGCCGCACAACTCGCCGTAGCGGCCGAGGACGTCCGGGTCGAGCACGTCGACGGGAGCAGAGCCCTTGCCGTCCCACAGCTGGCGAACGTAGAAGTCGCGGTTGACGCCGTCGATCCACTCGGTTGTCCGGATCCACCCCAGCATGATGTCGCTCGCCGCCTGCATCAGCCGCTGGCCCTCCACCACGCGCCGTCCGTGGTTCTTGTACTCGCTGCGGCCGAGATACGGCTCAAGCACCGACGCCTCGGCCTCCTTCATCTGCAGAAACAGCGGGTCGCGGTCATCGCGGCCGAGCATCAGCATGATCCAGGCCCGCGTGCCCACGCTGCCCACCCCCACGACCTTGCGGGCGGCGTGGATGTACCGGTATCGCTCAAGGAGCCCCCGCCGGTCCGGTGGCAGGGTGCGGCGGTAGTAGTGCATGACGGCGTCGACAGCCGCGGCGAGCGTCTCCGGGTCATCGGCGCGGGCGAGCGCCTCGATAGGGACGATCAGCGGCGGGTCGTGGACGATCCGCGGATTCCCGTCCACCACCCGTGTGAGCTTGGCGAACGCACGCAGTGAGTCCTTCGCCCGCGCCTTGGCGATATTGCGTTCAAAGTACCTGAGCTGCTTCCGGTTGACCCGTGATGCCCACTCCCGGACGATCTCCTCGAGGTCCCGATCGAGGTGCACGTACCAGAGTTCCAGTGTCCGCAGCTCCGCGAAGCTGCGCATGGCCTCCCGGTAGGAGCATGCGACGGCGAGATCGATGGACCGCCGCGCAACCGCATCGAAGCCGCGATCGCGTCCGGCGACCTCGAAGCTGGCAACCAGGCGCTTGACGTCCCACTCGAACGGGCCGGGGAGCGTCTCGTCGAAGTCGTTGATCCCGAACACGAGTCGGCGGTCCGGACCGGCGAATGTGCCGAAGTTGGCGAGGTGGGCATCACCACACAGCTGGGCCTTCAGGGTCGTACGGGGCTCCTGGGCGAGGTCCCAGGCCATCACGCACGCAGCCCCGCGGAAGAACGTGAACGGCGAGACGAGCATGCGGCCGTACCGGATGGGGATCAGCTCCGGCAGACGGGTGCTCGCCTGCTCCTGGAGCAGCTCAATCGGATCCGGCCGGGACGGGTGCGGTTGCCAACCGCCGTGTCTCGAACGCGGAACCGCCGCCCGGGCTGCCTTGCCGAGCTCCCGCCGGTCGGCCCTACTGGGGTGGCGGAGCCGGGCCCGGGCGGGCTCCGGCCGCCATCGCGCTACCGAAGTCAACACGCGCGCCTGTCAGCGGCCGCTCGTCCACGGCTCGGTCACCGCCCAAGCATGCCAGGACGTCACCTCGATCCAGGCGACGTTAGTGACGTAGACGTTGGCGCCCGCCTGACTCGCCAGCGCCGAGGCGAGCACCCCGAGCGCCAGCGCGAGCGTCAGCCTGCGCCGGCACCCCAGAGGGCGCACGGCGCGCATGCCAACGCCGTGATCCCCGCTCGGCGCGAACAGCGGCGCGAGACTCGAACCCAAGAAGCCACCCCGAAACCGCGTAGGACTCCCTCCCCTGTAAGCCCAAGCCTCGCTGCCGGCCGGACAGCGCTCAAACCGGTGCGGCGCGAGCGTATCAGCAAGCACAAATCCACGGAGCCTTCTCACGCGCACCCCACGTCGCTCAGGGCACCTACGATGTCCTCCGCGATACGGTGTCTCGCCCGCCGCGCGTTGAGTCGCCCCTCATCCACAGCGTCAAGCCAGAGCGCCCCTTCCCACCGAGAGCAGCCGTCACGACCGCCAGGCCGCACGCAGCCGCTGTGGACGAAAAGCAGCACCCATCGAAGATCGCCCGCCCGCTACCGCTTCCGCCCAAAGGCGACGCTGCGAATGCGGCCCCCGCGCAGACAACAAGCGGCAAGGTCCTCCGTGGAGATCCGCGCATCCTCATACGCGGCGTCGCTCACAGCTCGCCGATCGCCTCCACGCACCGCTCGCTCGCATGGCCGTCGCCATATAGCCGCGGCCGCTCGACAGGCGCTCGGCGATCGAGCGCGGCCAGCGCCGCGTGCGCGTCCAGGTCGACCAGCGTGTTCCAGCCGGCGGCCACCGTCTCCACCCACTCGGTGTTCGCCCGCAGCGTCACGCACGGCACGCCCGCCAGGTAAGCCTCCTTCTGGACGCCGCCCGAGTCGGTGAGCACTGCGCGCGCGTGGCAGACGAGCGCGCTGAACTCGGCATAGCCGAGCGGCCCTGTGAGCTGCACACCCTCGCTGTCGCTCAGCGTCTCGAGCAGTCCCTCGTCCTTCAGCCGCGCGCGCGTGCGCGGGTGCACGGGAAAGAGCACCGGTGGGGGCAGCGCGCGTATGAGCCCCACGAGCTCGTGCAGCCGCCGTGGGTCATCGACGTTGCCCGCGCGGTGCGCGGTCAACAGCAGGTAGCCGTCCGGTGTGAGCCCGTAAGCCGCTGGCACCGCCTCGTTGGCGCGAGCGGCCGGCTGCCAGCGCAGTGCCACGTCCACCATCACGTCGCCCACCACCTGCACGTGACCGGCCACCGACTCGGCGGCCAGGTTCGCGGCGGCCGTCTCAGACGAGCAGAGCAGCAGGTCCGACGCGTGGTCGCACAGCACGCGGTTGAGCTCCTCGGGCATCGCGCGGTCGAACGAGCGCATCCCCGCCTCCACGTGCACCAGCGGGATCCCGCCCTGTGCAGCTGCCAGCGCTCCGGCGAGGGTCGAGTTGGTGTCGCCGTACACGAGCGCCGCGTCCGGTCGCACTGCCCCCACCAAGGGCTCGAGCGCGGCGAGCATGCGCGCGGTCTGCGAGGTGTTCGAGCCGCCCGCTATGCCCAGCTCGTGCTCTGGGCGCGCGAGCCCGAGCTCGGCGAAGAACACGCGTGAGAGCGAGTCGTCGTGGTGCTGGCCGGTGTGCACGAGGATCTCCTCGTGTCGCTCGCGCAGCGGCCCGGACACGGCGGCCGCCTTGATGAACTGCGGGCGGTTGCCGACGACCGTGAGGACCTTCACGATCGCCCCCCGCGGTCAGCGTACGGGGGGAGGTCGGGAGGGGGGCCTGACCCCCTCCCGCTTGATTGCTGTGGGCGGTTGCCGACGATCGTGAGGATGCGCACGGCCGCTCAGGCGGCGGCGCCCACCACCGACGCCGACCAGTCGATCACCGACGTCGGGCGCACCACGTGGCGGCCGAGGCCCAGCTCCTTGTGGTCGAGTCCGAGCGCCAGGCCGACCAGCTGGGGCAGGTGCAGCACGGGCATCTTCAGCTCGCGGCCGACCACGCCTTCGGCGAGCGGCTGCTGCAGGTCGAGGTTCAGGTGGCATAGCGGGCAGGGCGTCACCAGGCAGTCGGCCTCGGCGTCCACCGCGTCGCCCAGGTGGCGCCCGGCCTGCTTGAGCGACGCCTCCTTGTTCATGGTGATGATCGGAAAGCCGCAGCACTTGCGCATGCCCGCGTACTCGATCACCGTGCCACCGAGCGCATCGATCACCTGGTCGAGGTAGTGGTCGCGCGGGTGCTCGGCGTCGATGCCGAGTCGCTCGCGCGGGCGCACGATGTAGCAGCCGTAGAAGGGGCCGACCTTGAGGTTCGTCAGCGGTCGCTTCACCAGCGAGCTCAGGCGATCGAGGCCGATCTCCTCGACCAGCAGCCACAGGAAGTTCTTGTTCGTCAGGCCCTTCTCGTAGGACAGGCCCTCGCCGGCGAGCGTTGAGTTCACGTGCTCGCGGTACTCGGTGTTGGCGTCCAGACGTTCCTGGCACTCGCTCTGGGCGCCCTGGCAGGTGGAGCAGATGTTCATCATCATCTCCGCGCCGTTGACCTGCTGGGCGAGCGCGAACGTGCGTGCGTTGAGCGTGTCCGCCAGCTCCTGGTTGTGCTCGGCGATCACGCCCGCGCCCGTGCAGCACGCGCGGTCGAGCTCCACCAGCTCGATGTCCAGCAGCGGCGCCACCTTCGCCATCGAGCCGTGCAGCTCCGGGGTGAAGCCGCGGCTCACGCAGCCGGGCCAGTAGGCGACCTTCATTGGCTCATGTCTCCCTTGTGTCGGCCGGCGTGTCCGTCGCCTCGGCACCCGCCGGAGGGGCTTCCTCGCCGCCGGGCTCCGCCGTGACGCCGACTGCGACCGGGTCATCCAGCGAGGTCTGCTGCTCGTCCTCGCCGACGATGTACAGGTTCAGCTCGTAGCGCTCGGGGCGGCTCTCGACCTTGTCGTAGATCGACTGCACCGCCTTCAGGTCCGCGCTCGCCAGCTTGTGCGGTTTGAACGCGCCCATCGGTGTGACCTTGCCGCGCATCAGCGCCTTCACGATCGACGGCAGCGAGCTGAGCAGCTCTTTGCCAGCGGCCGGATGGAATTTGCCGAACCACGAGCTGCCGCCGTAGGAGCGTGGCAGCAGCTCTGCCTCCCACAGCAGGCCGTTGTCCTTGATCAGCCCCGTGAACGCCGCCTCGTGGCGCTCGCCGTTGTTCTGGTCGACGATGTGGTGGTCGTCGATCGCTATCCGCCGCAGGCGCATGATCTGCCCCATCGGGTTGACGTCCTTGGGGCACGCCTGCACGCACTTGAAGCAGTGGGTGCAGTCGAAGATGCCCTGCGGGTCCTGCGCCAGGTCGTTGAGCCGCTCGAACTGCTCGTCGTCGCGAGGGTCGCCCACGAAGCGGTAGGCCTTCGCCAGCGCCGCCGGGCCGATGAAGCCGGGGTCGACCTCCATCGCCAGGCAGTCCGACACGCACGCGCCGCACTGGATGCACGCCATCGTCTGCGTGACGTCCACCATCGCCTCTTTGGAGACGATGTACTCGCGCTCAGGCACCGGCTGCTTGGCCAGCAGCCACGGGGTCACCCGCTGGATCTTCTTCCAGTGGACCGCGTCCATGTCCACGATCAGGTCCTTGATCACCGGCATGTTGCCCATCGGCTCGATCTCGATCACCCCTTCACGCGCGCCCGCCTTGGCCGCGTCCAGGTGCGTGTGGCAGGCGAGCGCCGGCTCGCCGTTCACGCGCACCCCGCACGAGCCGCAGATCGCCTGCCGGCAGGAGCAGCGGATGCCGATCGAGCCGTCGAAGCGATCTTTCGCCTGCAGCACCGCCTCCAGCACCGAGCGGTGCGGCTCGAGCTCCACCGTGTGCTCGTCCCAGTAGGGCGCGCCCCCGGACTCGGGGTCGTAGCGGCGCATGCGCAGCGTGAACTTCTCCGGCGGGCGGTCGTGGGCTTCGGCCATCAGCAGCACTCCTGCGGTCGCGGGTCGAGGGGGGCACTAGGGTCGCACTGGACCATCAGTATTTCCTCTCCTCCGGCTGCCACTGCGTGATCGTCACCGGCGAGTAGCTCACCTCCGGTCCGTCCCCGTTGAGCGTTATGTCGATGTGCTTGAGCCACTCCGCATCCTCGCGCTCGGGGTAGTCGGTGCGGAACTGCGCGCCGCGGCTCTCCTTGCGCTCGATCGCCCCCACCACCGTCGCCTCGGCGCAGTCGATCATGAAGCCGAGCTCGATCGCTCCGAGCACATCCTGGTTGAAGACCGTGCCGCGGTCGTCGATCCACGCGTGCTGCGCCTCCTCTTTGAGGCGTCCGATCGTCTCCAGGGCCTCCTGCAGCCCCTGTTCGTCCCGGAACACGGCCACCTTGCGGTTCATCGTCTCGCCCAGCTCGTTCTTGATCTCCGACACCCGCCTGCCCTCGCGTCCCCGTGCGACGATCGCGTCGATGCGCGCCCCGTCCGTACGCAGGGCGCCGTTGACGTCAGCACTCGGCATGCCGATGCTGGCCGCCCGCGCCGCCGCGTGTTCGCCTGACCGGCGCCCGAAGATCAGCGTGTCGAGCAGCGAGTTCGCGCCCAGGCGGTTGCCGCCGTGCACCGACACGCATGCCACCTCGCCTGCCGCGTACAGGCCTTCGATCGGCGTACGCCCATCGACGTCCGTCTTCACGCCGCCCATGATGTAGTGCTGGCCGGGGCGGATCATGATCGGTTCGCGGGTGATGTCCACCCCGGCGAAGTCGCGCCCGAGGTTGACGATCTCGCGAAGCGCCTCCAGCGTGCGTTTGCGGGGGACCACCGTCACATCCAGGAAGATGCCCGCGCCGTTGGGTCCCACGCCGCGACCCTCATCTATCTCTATCTGCTCCGCTCTCGACACCACATCCCGCGAGGCCAGCTCCATCTTGTTCGGTGCGGATTTCTCCATGAAGCGTTCGCCGTTCTTGTTGAGCAGGTGCGCGCCCTCGCCGCGCGCCCCCTCGGTGATCAGGATCCCCGTCTCCACCAGGCAGGTCGGGTGGTACTGGACCATCTCCATGTCCATCAGCGGCGCCCCTACCCGGTAGGCCATCGCGATCCCGTCGCCGGTCACGATCAGGCCGTTGGTCGTCGGCTTGTAAGCCTGTCCCGCGCCACCGCACGCGAGGATCACGTTCTTGGCGGTGAACGCCTCCATGCGCCCGCTGCGCACCTCGCGCGCGATCGCTCCGCAGCACACGCCGTCCGCGCCCATCAACAGCGACGTCGTGAACCACTCCTCGTAGCGCGCCACCGTTTCGTGGTGCTTCATCAGCTGCTCGTACAGCACGTGCAACAGCGCCTGCCCGGTGATGTCCGCAACGTACGCCGTGCGCTTCATCGAGGCCCCGCCGAACGCCCGCAGGTCCATCTCACCCTTCTCGTTGCGGTGGAACGTCACCCCCATATGCTCCAGGTGCATGACCTCGTGCGGCGCCTCCGAGCACATCACTTCGATCGCGTCCTGGTCGCCCAGGAAGTCCGAGCCCTTGACCGTGTCATAAGCGTGCGAGCGCCAGTCGTCGTCCACGCTGATCGCCGCGTTGATGCCTCCGGCCGCCGCCACCGAGTGCGAGCGCACCGGGTGGACCTTGCTCATGATGCCCACGCTCGCCCCCGTCTCCGCCGCCGCCAGCGCCGCGCGCTGGCCCGCGAGACCGGCTCCGATGATCAAGACGTCGTGTGCTGGCATGGCTCCTGGATGGATCGGGGAGGGCTGCGGGCGAGACTCTATAGCGTGGGCGATCGGGGGTCGGGCTCCTCGCGGCCGCCCCGCGCGCTGGCCGAGCGTCGTCCGCGCCCCTGAGCGTCCTCATGGCCCTGCGCACGAACAGTCAGCTCACCGGCCGGCGCGCCAGCGCTCGCGCGCGCGTCCGGCGTAGGCGCCGGCGCTCTCCGGCTCGGCGCTCGCCCGGCCTCAGAAGCGGTTTCAGAAGGACTTCCGACGACTCACCACGCCTGACGCCATCAGCGTCGAGCGCGTACGAAGGCGAGCTCCTGATTGAGCGCCTCGCAGTACGACTGTGCGCGGGCGGGCCAGTCGCCGAGTCGGCTGAGCGGCGTCATGCGCCCGTCCTGATGCACGATGTTCGCGGCGGTCGCTCCTGGGATAGCCGCAGGCGCGGTGACGAACTCGCGGATGTCATCCCAGCGCACCGAGGCCTTTGTGTCCACGGCGAGGCTCTCGATGCCCATGTCTGAGACGTGGATTCCGAGCCGGCGGCTCATCATGAGCGTCCCGACGGGAATTGCTGCCAACAGAACCATCAGTGCTGCCAACAGCGCGATCGGGCCGTGGTTGGGTGGAAGCGGTTCGGTAGTGAGGTGCACCACCTGCCCTGCGAGGGCGACGAGAAAGACGAGGCCGACCAGCGTGCACAGGCGTCGTTCGTGGCCGTAGGTCCGCGTGGCGCCTTGTCGTCTCGGCTCAGTTGGGACGCTCGCACGCAGAGGGTCACGTAGTTGCATGCGGACAGATCGGCACCCTCCTCGAGTGGCTTAAGGACTCGAGCTAAGCACCAGCGGATGCCGCCGGCCGGTGACGCGCCGATGCCATCGACAGCGGCGGCGGCCGGGTGCCCGCGCAGCACGATCAACGGCGAGCATCCCTCGAGGCCCCGCGCGGTGAATCCGGTCCTAGCCGAACACCAGGATCTTGAAGCGACCGCTGTTGTCGCTCGGGTGGAAGTCGACGAAGCGGAACTGCGGAGCCACTCCCTCGCCCTTGAAGAGGAACCAGTACGGATGCTGGGCGCCGAAGCGGATGCCGGACGGTTTGGACGGGTTGAGGATGGCAATCGGGTGCACCCACCCACTTCCCAGGTTCACCTGGAAGGAGGAGGTCTTTTTCGGCAGCGCCGGGCAGGAGCCGGTGATCGGGTCCGCGAAACGGAACTGGGCGTCGTCGCCCGCGGGCATGTTCACTCGCCCGGGGCTGGGAAACTCGGACGACGGTTCGGGCGTGCCACAGGGGTCGGCGGGCCAAGCACCCCAGGCGCTCACCGCGCCGACGACGCGAACCACGTACCAGGTGCCGTCGGTGAACACGGTCGGCGCGGTGACCGCGTCGCCGCAGCCCGGCGGGGTCGTCCCGGTGAGCATGTTCGGACCGGTGCAGAAACCGTTCGACGTAGCGTCCGTGGCTTCGTAGCTGTCGAGGTAGAAGGTCGCGAGCACTGCACTCGCGGACGCGGCCGTGAGCAGCCCTATGGCTACGGCTGAAATCGTGGCAAGTGTGACAATGCGCCTAGACACTGAATACACGCCCCCTTCATCGTTTCGGCCCGTGTCGTGCGTCGCGGGATGGGTGAGATCGTACTGGAGGCTCGAGTTTCACGCCGGCCGGGAGTCGGGTCTGATCGGCAGCGGCCACCATTGTCAGGGGTGCACAACGGTGATCCTGAACTGGCCGCTGTTGTCGCTTGCGTGGAAGTCGACGAAGCGGAACTGCGGCGCCGCGCCCTCGCCCATGAAGGTGAACGTGTATGGGTGCTGCGTGCCGCCGGCTTTGGTGCCCGATGGTTTGGACGGATCGTTTTTGGCGATCGGGTGAACCCATCCGCTTCCCAGGTTGACCTGGAAGTAGGAGGTCTTTTTCGGCAGCGACGGGCAGGCGCCGCTGAGCGGGTCGGCGAAGCGGAACTGGGCGTCGTCGCCCGCCGGCAGGTTCGGCCTCCCCGCGCTGGGGAACTGCGAAGCCGATTCGGGTTTGCCGCACGGGTGGGCCGGCCACGCGCCCCACGCGCTCACCGCGCCGGCCACCTTGACCTTGTACGTGACCCCGGTAGCAAACACCAGCGGAGCGGTGACCGAGTTGCCACAGCCCGGCGGTGTGGTGGGCGCCAGCATGTTCGCACCCGAGCAGAACGCCACCGAAGCATCCGTGGCGTTGTAGCTGTCGAGGAAGAAGGTGGTGCTCGCAGCCGCCGCGGGGGCGGCCCCCACGGCGGCGAGCACCGCCGAGATCATCGCTACGCCCAACAGTCCGGACGCGCGGTTACGCACTGGTAACACGTCCCCTCGCCGGTTTTCTCCCGCGCTGCACTCGCGCTCGACGGGTCCCGCCGGTCGCGGTCGGCGAGCGTCGCGGCCGCGGCTCCTGCTCGAGCCTGGGGGTGGGCGCCGAGTCCTCGGAGGTCAGCGACCGGTACACGTTCTCCCAGCCGAGCATCATCGTCGTGCTTCCATATCGCCCGCGACGAGCCCGCTGCGCGCTCAGGAGCCGCTCACGATAGGGCGCATCGCTCAGCACCCGGCGGATCGCGCTGACGGCCGCGGCCTTCGACGAGTACACCTGCTGGGGCCCGAGGATGCTGCGATTCGGCGGGATGTCACTGGCGATCACCACCACGTCGCGGGCCATCGCCTCGAGAATGCTCAACGGCATTCCGTCCCAGGCGGTCCAGTGCAGGTACACGGCGGCTTTGCCCAGGCGGTCCAGCGCATCCGCTCGGCTCAGCCAGCCGCTCACGTGCACGCCTGCGCGATCGAGCGCGAACAGCCCCGGAGCGCTCGGCGAGCCGGCGCCCCCGATCCAGCTCACGGGGGCGAGGTCGCGGACGTTTGCCAGGATGTCGGCGACCTCGTGGGGTTGGCGTTGGGGGACCACACGGCCCATCGCCGCCACGCCCGAGGGCAGTCCGGCCGCGCTGTCGGGGGCCCGATCGGGATCGAGCTCGGGTATGCCGTTTGGCACAACCCGCACGTGTGGGGCGCTCACCACGTCGCGCGCAAGGTCCGCCTCGGCGTCCGACACCGCCCCCACCATCTCCACGCGATTCGCCACCCGCCGCTCGAGCGCGCGGAAGGCGCGCCGGCGCAGAGGCGAGGCGTTCATCGTGAACGAGTAGCCGTGGGGCGTGTACACCGTCGGCGCCAGTCCACCGAGGGTCGCGGCCCCGACCACGCCCGCGAACGACGAGTGAAGGTGGATCACGTCGGGGTTCCACACGTCGACCACCGGACGCAGCTGGCGCGAGGTGCGCAGCGAGGCACGCAGCGTCCGCTCGGTCCAGGCCGTCGGAATCAGCTCAACACGCTGATCTACGGCCTCGCGCAGCGGCGATGGCGTCTCGGCCCGCACGCCGTAGGCGATCGCAACATCGTGGCCTTGATCGGCGAGGCCGGCGCTGAGGTTGCTGACAACCTCAAAGATGCCGCCCCCGAGAGCCTCCGTGATGTGCATGATCCTCATCGAGTTGGTTGGGAATATATCGGGTTGTCGCCGTGAGGCGAAGGGGACGAAGTAGAAAATCCGACTCTACCCACATGGACAGGTGTCCCATTTGAGTTCTACGGTGTCACTGTGTTCACAATTGAGCACCGCATTCAATTTGGCGGAAGCCTTCCTATCCGATTTCGGAGGCCTCCGTGCGCTGTATGGACGAATATACGACCGCTCAGGGGTGTGCTGTCAAGCGATGGGTGGGCCCTTGCAAGTGGCAATGAGCACCCGACCTTCGAGCTTGGACGTCTTTGTTTTCTGTATGTGTGGCATGTGACAATGGGTGCTCGCGTATGCATGTGGCAATAATCACCCAGGCCGGTGAGGACAATGGATCGGCGTACTTCCGCGCGTTGCAGTTCGAGCCCCTGCTCGCGCGTCGTGGGCTCGATGTCGTGGCCTCTCCCGCCCCCGCCGCAACCCGGCGCATCGGCGGTTCAGCGGGTGCCGCGCTGCTCCTCGGAGAGCACGTGGTGCGCTACGCGCAGCGGGCGGTGCAGCTGCGACGCCTGATCGCGCACAGCGACGCTGTGCTCATCCAGCGCGGTGCCTACCCGATCGGCCCAGCGCTGTTGCTCGACTGCCTGAACGGCTTCGCCGGACGCGTCGTCTACGACCTCGACGACGCCGTGTTCCTCGACCCGCCCACGCTCGCCCACCGCAGCCCGCTCGCGCGCTGGGCCTACCGGGATCGCCAGTCCCTCGCCCTGCTGGAGCGTGCCGACGCGGTGATCGTGAGCGCCCCCGAGCTCGACCGGGCGCTGCCGCATGCCCGCGCCGACGTGGTGCTGTCCACGATCCCCGACGTGTGGGCCTATCCGAGCGCGGTCCACGACCAGGCCGCGCCCCTGCGTCTCGGCTGGATCGGCTCGGCGGGCAACATCCGCTACCTCGATCCGCTGCGCGAGCTGCTCGCACGGCTCGCGCACGAGAATCTCGCCACGCTCCAGGTGGTCGCCACGTCGCCCTGGTCGGGCCCGTCGACGTTCAAGCCCTGGGCGCGGGGCAGCGAGGCCACCTCGGTCGCCGGCTTCGAGGTCGGCCTGATGCCGCTCCCGGACGACCCCTACACGCAGGCCAAGGCCGGCTTCAAGCTGTTGCAGTACATGGCCGCAGGCTGCGCTGTGATCGCCAGTCCGGTCGGCGTCAACCGCTCGCTCGTTCTCGAGTCGGGCGCGGGCCTACTGGCGAGCACGCCCCCAGAATGGGAGGCGGCCATCCGCGAGCTCGCCGGCGACGCCGAGCAGCGCGCGGCGTTCGGCGCGGCCGGGCAGCGGTTCGTCCGCGAGTTCGCCAATCTCGACAGCCACGCCGACGTGCTCGCCGCCGTCTTGAAGGGCGAGCCCGTGCCGGCTGTCCCCGAGCTCCCGCGCAGCTAGGGACGCTGCACGTCGATGGCTCATGATGTGCGCATGTCATCGGTCCGTGTGCTGCTGCTGAGCAACGCCATCACGCCGGATCGTCCGGGGGGACTCCAGCGCTACGTCCGCGATCTCGCCACCGCGCTCTCCCGCGAGGGCGCCGACGTGATGATCCACGCCCGCCGAATCAACCCCGAGGACCCCGAACGCTGCGTGGACGCCGACGGCGTGGAGATCTGGCGCTTTCGCACGCCCTCCAAGGACAACGCCCTCTACGCCCTCGGCTATCCGGCCGTGAGCTCGCATGCGGTCCGCGCGGCGGTGCGCGCGGCGCGCGGCACGCGCGTGCTCCACAGCCACTACCCGTTGCAGGGCCTGCCGCTCGCCCTCGGGTCCGCCCCCTACGTGCACACCTTCCACGCTCCCGTGTACCGCGAGATGCTGCCCGAACACCAGGATGCTTACGCGCTCCCAGGTCCCACCAAGGCGGCCGCGGTCAGCCTCATGCGCCTGGGCGAGGGCCGCGTGGTGCGCCGCGCTCAGGAGGTGGTGGTGCTCAGCGAGTTCATGCAGGCCGAGGCGATCGCCCTGGGGGCCGCACCGGGCTCGACCAGCGTGCTGCCCGGCGGCATCGACACCACACGCTTCTCACCTGGAGCGCCTGTCGCGCATCCCTGGGCGGAGGCCGAGGGGCCGCTGCTGTTCACTGCCAGGCGCATGGTGCCGCGCACCGGGGTCGGCGAGCTCGTCGAGGCGTTCGCGCAGATCAGCGCTGCGATTCCCGACGCGCGCCTCGCTATCGCCGGCCGCGGTCCGCTCGAGGGCGAGATCCGCGAGCAGGTCCGGCGGCTCGGCCTGGACGAGCGGGTGCTGCTGCTCGGATGGGTGTCCGACGAGCAGCTCGTCGGCTGGTACCGCGCGGCCGACCTGGTCGTGATGCCCACCCAGGAGCTGGAGGGCTTCGGGCTGACGAGCGCCGAGGCGCTCGCCTGCGGAACCCCTGTGATCGCCACGCCTGCCGGCGCCAACCCCGAGGTGCTGCGCCGCTTGGACGCGTCGCTGATAACGCCGGACGCCTCGCCCCGGGCGCTTGCCGAGACGGTCATCGAGCTGCTGCGCGCGCCCGAGCGCCTGGCCTCGCTCTCGGCGCGGGCGCGCGCGGCCGTCCATCCCGGGCTCGGCTGGGGCGCAGTGGCCGACGGCTACCTCGCCCTGTACGAGCGCCACCAGCCCGTCGCAGCCAACGGGCGGCGCGCCTCCGCGACCGTGCCCGGCGTCGCCGCGGGCGGGCCCTCGCCCGAGCTGATCGGCCTGCTGCGCGCGCCGGGAAGCGACGCGGAGCTGATCGCCGAGGGCGGGGTCCTGCGCACGGCCGAGGGGTCAGAGCGCTTCCCGCTGCTCGGTCGCGTCCCCGTCCTGCTGGCCGCCGACAGCGCCTTCTCGCCCGAGAGCTACGTCGCGGGCGAGCAGCAGGGCGCCACGCGCGCCCGGCGCCTGCGCGCCGCGCTCCGCCGCGCGGCGCCGTCGCTGTCGCACAACCTGAGCGCCGGGCGCAACTTCATGTGCCTGCGCGATCTGCTCCGCGCTGAGTCCGGCGAGCGCCCGGCCCAGGTCCTGGTCGTGGGCGGCGCCATCCTCGGCGAGGGCATGGCGAGCCTGGTCGAGGATCCGGAGATCCGCCTGATCGGGGCGGACGTCGCCCTCGGCCCGCGCACGGACGTGATCTGCGACGCGCACACGCTGCCGTTCGGCGACCGCGTGTTCGACGGCGTGGTCTGCCAGGCGGTACTCGAGCACGTCGCCGATCCGCCCCGCGTGGTGGGCGAGATCCACCGCGTCCTGAAGCCCGGCGGGTTGCTCTACGCGGAGATCCCGTTCATGCAGCAGGTGCACGAGGGCGCCTACGACTTCACCCGCTACACCTACAACGGCCAGCGCCGTCTGTTCCGCTACTTCGACGAGATCGACGCGGGGGCCACGGCGGGGCCGGGGATGGCGCTCGGCTGGTCGATCCGCGCGCTGCTCAGCGCTCTGGTCGCCGAGCGCGCGCGCGCTCGCGCGCTGGTCAACGCGCTGAGCACGCTCGCCTTCTTCTGGCTGAAGTACCTCGACCGCCCCCTGATGGCGGGCGACGCGGTGCTCGATGGAGCCTCCGGTATCTACTTCCTCGGCCGCTCGCGCGAGCGGCCACGCACGGATCGAGAGATCATCGCGGGCTACCGCGGCGTCAACAGCGGTTTCTCGGTCAGGCGCTGAGGCTCGGACGGAACCTGGCAGCCCCGCAGTGTCCTCGCTTCGCATCGCGCTCGTGCACAACCTGGCTGCCGGCGGCGCCCGGCGCGCCATGCACGAGCACCAGTCGCGCCTCGACGGCGAGATCGTCGAGTTCTGTCTACAGACGGCCGTCCCCGTCACGGCCAGCGCGCGCATCACGCCATTCGCGCCGCGCGCCACACGCTTGCGCCCTGCGCTCCGTCCGCTGCCGCGCCACCTCGATCTGGCGGCGCTCGTGAGCGCCTGGCGCGGCCTCGCCCGGGCGATTGACGGCGCCCAGTGCGACGTCGTCCTCGCGCATCCCTGCCAGTACCTGCAGGCGCCGCTCGCCCTGCGCTGGACCAGGACCCACTCGGTCTACTTCTGCCACGAGCCCCGCCGCGTGGACTACGAGCACGCGGCGGCCGCGCGTGTGAACCCGCGCACGCGCCTGCTCTATGGCGGCCTGCACTCGATGGAACGCCACCTCGACCGTGCGGCCACAGCGACGGCCGGCGAGCTGCTGACCAACTCCCATTTCACGGCGGGCAGGATCGAGCGCGCCTACGGGCGCGCCGCCACGCCCGTGCCGCTGGGCGTGGCCGAGGCCTTCAGGGCGCCGGCGCCCGAGCGGCCACGGACGCATCTGCTGAGCGTCGGCACGCTGATCCCGAGCAAGGGCCACGACCACGCCATCCGCGCGGCCGGCCTCACGGCCCGCCGCTGGCCGCTGGTGGTGATCGCCCCACGCCCGCAGCCGCAGGAGGAGGCGCGGCTTCGCGCCGTCGCGCAGAACAGCGGCGTGGCGCTTGACATCCGCGTGGGCGTCAGCGATGCCGAGCTGCACGACGCCTACGGCGGAGCCGTCGCCACCCTGTATCTGGCGCGCGAGGAGCCCTTCGGGTTGGCGTCGCTGGAGGCCCAGGCGTGTGGCAGCCCGGTGGTGGTGGCCGACGAAGGGGGCCTGCCCGAGACGCTCATCGTCGGCGAGACCGGCTGGGCGCTCGCGCGCGAGGACGCGCCCGCGGTGGCCCACGCCGTAGACGCGCTCGAGAGCGCGGAGCTCCTCACGGCGATGTCCGCCCGCGCGCGTGAGCACGCCCTGGCCCAGACGTGGGAGCGCTCGGCCGCCCACGTCCAGGAGGCGCTCGAGCGCGCCAGCCGGCGATGAGCGGGCTCGACGGGCCCGCCGCGCCCTTGGTGATGTGCGCCAAGAGCACCTGGCAACCGGCCATCCGCCGCGAGCACTCGCTCGCGCTGCTCGCCGCCGCCCACGGACATCCGGTCAGCTTCATCGAGCGCCCGCTCGACGTCCGCGCGCTCGCCCGCAGCTCCGGCGCTCGCGAATGGTGGCGCGGCCTGCGCGCTGCGCAGCACGCGTCGGCGGGAGCGCCGGGCGTGTCCGTCATCTCGCAGGCCACGGTGCTGCCGGGGCACCTCAACGGGCCGGCAGAGGCGAGCAGCAACCTCCTGCTGGGCCACCGGCTCGGACGCGTCGCCAGCGGCGCCACGGTGGTCGTCAACGTCCCCTGGCAGTGGCCGGCGACGGCGTCCGTGCGCGGCAGGCGCGTGTTCGACTGCGCCGATGACTGGAGCACATTGATGCCCCACCGCAGCGCGCGGCTGACCGAGCTCTACGGCCGCATCGCGCGCGAGGCCGACGCGGTGATCCTCGCGAGCCCCTCGCTGCTCGAGCAGTTCGCAGGCGCCGACGCGCTGGTCGTTCGCAACGGCGTCAGCGAGGACATGCTCGGCCCGCTCGCTCCCGCCGAGCCGGCCCCACGCCTCGTCCACGCCGGCACGCTCACGCCGCGCTTCGACTGCGAGCTCGCCGCCGCCCTGCTCGACCATCTCCCCGAGTGGACGCTCGAGCTCTACGGGCAGTGTCAATATCCGGGCCGCGGCGATCGCCCGGGACCCGAGCTCGCGCGCCTGCTCGCCGATCGCGGCCTGCGCGTGCGCTGGCACGGCGTGCTCCCCCGCGAAGCGCTGCCGGCGGCGATCGACAGCGGGGCGGTCGCCCTCGTGCTGAACCGGCCAGAGCTCTCGCTCGGGCAGGACTCGATGAAGCTCTACGACTACGCCGCGCGAGGACGACCGATCATCAGCACCCGCTTCGCCGCGCGCCTCGAGCAGGACGGGCCGCCGCACCTGATCGTGGCCGGGGACGCACGCGAGATGGCCGACGCGATCCTCGCAAGCCGCTCCGAGCCGCCCCAGTGGCGCGAGCAGCGACGCCGTTGGGCTGAGGGGCAGCGTTGGGCGTCACGCTGGCCGGCGTGGTCAGCGGCGGTGTTCGGCACCCCCGGCGGCGGCTGAGTCGTGAGGGCGCGGGCGAGCCCCGACCAGCAGCTCGAGCGTCCAGCGCAGGCCCACGTGAGGGTGCGGACGGTGACGCACATGCGAGCGCACGCTGTCCTGCAGAACGCCGTGCACGCGGCTCGCTACGTCCGACCACTGGAGCTGCTCGGCGCGCCTTCGCCCACCCGCCCCCAGCCGTCGCGAGAGCGCCTCGTCGGTTAGCAGCCTGACCGCCGTACTCGCGACCTCGCCTGCGTCCAGGGGATCGACCAACAGGCCGGTCACGCCGTCCTGTACGGCCTCGGTGACACCAGGCGCTCGGCCCGCGATCGTGGGCAGGCCGTGCGCCCCCGCCTCGATGTACGCGATCCCGAAACCCTCGCCCGCCTGCCACCCTGGCGGCTGGCGCGAGAGCATGACGTATGCCCACGCGCGGTCGAGCAGCTCGTCGCGCTCGCTGTCGGTCACCTCGCCCACGAACGCCACGCAGTCGCCCACCCCGAGCCGCTGCGCGTGCCGCTCGAGCTCGCCGCGCAGATCGCCGTCGCCGACGACCGTCCATCGGACCCCGGGAACCTGACGCCGGATGGACGGCATCGCCTCGAGCATCACGTCGTGTCCCTTGTACCGATCCTCCAGCCGCGAGACCGTTATCAGCGTGGGCATCGGGCTCCTGCGAGCGTCGCAGCTGGGCGGAAGGACGGTGCCGTTGTGGATGATCCGTATGCGCGCCGCCGGTGCGCCGGCCTCGTGTGCGAGCTCCGCGCTGTAGGAGCTCACGCCGATGATCGCGTCCGCGCTGCGTACGGCCAGGCGCGCGAGCCCGGGCACCTCGCGCATCTCCTTGGCGTGCACGTACTGCACACATGGGACGCCGAGCAGGCGCCCGAGAGCGAATGCGACCGGCGCAAGCTTCACGTGCAGGACGAGGATCGCGTCGGGGCGGTAGCGGAGGCCGCTCGCGAGCGCTCGGAAGTTCAGTCGCAGAATCGAGCGCCGTCCTCCCCTGGGGACGTTGCGCACGCGCAACACCCGCCGTCCGGGCGTCGAGAACGCGCCGTTCGCCTCCTCACCGTGGGTCTCCGCTTCGAGTGTGACAACGAGGACATCGCCCGGGATGCGCTCGGCGAGTGCAGCAGCGAGCGTCTCGATGCCTCCGCGAGCGGGCGGGAAGACTGGAGTCACCAGCAGCGTCCGCACGGCAGCATCCTTGCGCAACCGTCGCGGGATTTGCGACGTGCCGCTATCTTGGCGAGTGCCACTCGCGGCAGCCAGACCGTGGCTGTAGAACGGAGATTACGCAAACACGGATGAGCCCGAGCAAGATCACCCACACTCCGTCGACCGGTGACTCACAGCGCGATCCGGGCACGCCCGCGTCCAGTCCCTCGACCGACGGCTCTGCGGTCGCGCGCCCTCCGCGCCGCGGGCACCACCGACAAGAAGCTCGCTGGGCACGTCGCGACGCGGCCTGTTCACCTCGTGGGACGCTTCGGCGCGATCACCTTCCTGTCGGGCCTGGCCACGATCGCGATCACCAGGCTGCTCGGTCCCGAGCGGCTACGGACAGTACGCCGCGGCGGTCGCCACCTGGTCGGTGCTCGGGGCCGTCGCGGACTTCGGCTTCAGCCTGATGCTCAGCCGCGATCTGCCGCATCATGACAGGGATCCCAGCGGGCGATGCTGCGCTCCGCCTACGAGATCGCCACCGCCTGGTCGGCGCTGCTCGCGCTGGTGATGGTGGGCCTCGCGTTCAGCGCGGGCCCGACCTCCACCCGCGGCCTCGCGCTGCTGATCCTGGCGCCGAGCATGGTGTTCAACGGCCTGAACCCGGCGCGGGTCTTCTTCGTTGTCAGAGGGCGCACCGCGACGCTCCTGCGCGTGGACGTCGTTCACCACCGCCGCTGCAGGTCGCCGCGACGGTGCTGGCGGCGGCGCTCGGCTTTGGCGTCGACGTCATCGTCGCCACGCTCAGTCCATCGGTTCGATCGTCAACAACGTCGCCATAGCGGTCGTCGCCCACCGCATGCTCGAGCCGTCGGCCGAGCGCCGCACGGAGGCGAGCACTGATACGCAGGTCCGTTCCGCTGGGCCTGCTGGCGATCATGACGAAGGTCTATCTGACGATCGACCTCGCCCTGCTGGGCTGGCTGGTGCGCGGCCCCAGCCTGGGCAACTACGCCGCTGCCTCGAAACTGCTGACGATTCTCGCCACCGTCGCGGGTGTCGTAGCTGACGGGAGCGCTGCCGGCGATCTCGAGCCTCGTCGGTCGCGCCGGGGAGCTCGAGCAGCTGGTTCACCGAATCTGGAACTGGCTGATCGTCGGTGTGGTGCCGGTGTTCGTCGCGCGTCGCGCTGTTCGCACCCCTTCTGGTCGTCGCTCCTGCTCGGTCACAGCTACGCCGGTGCGGTCCCGCTGCTGAGGATCCTGTGCATCGCCGGTGCGTGACGGCGTGGTCAACAACTTCGTGGGCAACCTGATGATCGCCTTTCACAGGACCGCCCCTTGTTTATTCAGAATGCGGCGGCGATCGCCCTCAACGTGGCGGGCAACCTCATCTTTGTTCCTCGCTACGGCGTCTTTGCCTCCGCTTGGCTGACGGTTGCCTGGGAGGTGCTGGTCTGTCTGGCGGCGCTCTGGGTCGTGGTTCCGCGAGATCGACCTCCGTCCATGTCTGCTCGCCAGCCTGCGCCCGCTTGTCGCCGTGGCGCTCGCCGCTGACATCGCGATCGCGTTCGGGCAGTCGACGATCATCGCGGTGGCGGTGTCGACTGTCAGCTTCCTCGCGCTGATCTCGGTGCTCGGAGCATGGCCCCCGGAGTTCCGCATCGGGACGGTCATTGCAGATCTCCGACGCGCCGACTAACCGAGACGATCCCGCTGCGAGCCCAATGTCCAGGCTCGTCCCAAGCTCGCGGCGACAGCCCTCAACCGCTTCAGGGCTACTCGCGGGAGCAGGCCCCATCTGAAAAGCAGTGCGATGAGGCGGCCGTGATGATCGCGGTAGTAGCGTTGGCGTCCGCGCTGCATCATCGCCTGCTTGGCCGATGTCGTGCTGCTGGCGCCGCCCAGGTGGACGAGATGCGCGCCCGGCACGAACAGCGGCGCGCGACCGCGGTCCAGCAGGCGTTGGCGAGAAGTCGAGATCCTCGTCGTAGGTGGTGCAACGCTTCGTCGAATAGGCCGTGTCGGATGATCTCCTCGCGCGCCATCAGCCAGCAGGTTGCCCACAGAAACCGCGTACGCCGCGGCTCGCGTTCGTCCACCAACGCGTGCTGGCGTGACGCCGCGATCTCGTGCTCGGTGTCGAACACGGCGCGCGCTGCGTTTGCGGCCTTGGTGCCGTGGAGCACCCGCGCCAGCTCGAAGCGCAACGTCGGAATCTGACTCGGAGTGCTGCGGGCGGCCGTCGGGGAAGGTCAGCCGCGGGCCGGCGACGACTGCCAGCGGGTCGGCCTGGAGCGCCTGCAGCAGGGGCGTGACGATATCTTCGATCACGACCACGTCGGGGTTGAGCAGCAGCACGTAGGCCGACTCGCTGGTTGGGCGAGCCGGTTGTTGGCGGCGGCGAAGCCGAGGTTTCGCCCGGCCCGCAACAGTCGTGCCTGAGGAAACTCGCGTTCGACCATCTCCGCACTGCCGTCACTCGACGCGTTGTCGAGAACGGCCACCGACAACTGGGCGACGTCCGGTGATGGAGCGTGTGCCAACAGCGTGGAGATCGTCTGGCGCAGGAGATCGCGGGTTTCATATGAGACGATCAGGGCCTCCACCGTAACCGATGAGGTGTGACTCGTTGCGGGTGCCATCCGGGTGAAAGCGTAGCTGGCGTAACATGCACAGCCGAAGTCATGCCCCGCCCTCGCCTTCTGGCCCTCACGACCTCACAGGAAGAAGGTGGCGCGGAGTCGCACCTGCTCACGACGCTCGCGGCGGCCAGCGCGCGTGGCTATGAGATCCACGTGTCGCTCCCGCAAAGTGTGGGCACGAGGGAGCTCAGGGGCGAGCTGCGCGGCGCGGGATACACGGTTCGCGCACCGCCGGTCGGCCGTACCACGAGCTCGAAGGTGGGCGCCTACGCAGCCATCCTGTTCGACTGCGCCGCGGTGCTCTGGAGCATCGCCAGGTCCGCCCGGACACCATCCTGCTCAACCTCCCCACGCCGGAGGCCACGCCGGGTGCGATGCTTGCGTGTGCGCTCACGCGCTTGCCGACCACCGCGATCTTTCATCTCGTACGCTCAGACCTGAGCGTCACCCGCGTCGACGCCAGCTCTACCGGTTGCTTGCGCGCGGCTACCAGCGCTGGGTGTGCGTTCGGACGACAACCGCCACACCCTCGCCGAGAGCTTCGACGTCGCCCGCAACGCATCGCGGTCGTGCGCAACGGGACGCACCACCGGCCGTGGCATCCGGGCAGCCGTGGCCGCGCGCGCGCCGGACTGGAGCTCCCGCCCGAGGCCATCCTGGTCCTCACGACCGGTCGGCTGGGGAGCAGAAGGAACACCGCCTGATCGTCGAGGCGCTGCCGCGGCTGATCGCCCGGACGCCAGCTGGTGTTCGTGTGGGCCGGCGACGGACCGCTTCGCGGGCAGCTGGCGGTTCGCTGAGCGCCGAGCGGTCTGGAGCGGCACGTGCGGCTGCTCGGTGGTCGAGGACGTTCCCGAGCTGCTCGCCGCGTCCGACCTGTTCCTGCTGCCGAGTCGCGATGAGGGAGGGGCGCCTCCGGCCTTCGCGGAGGCTATGCACGCCGGCTTCCGGCGCTGGTCTCGGACGCGGGCGCGTTCACCGAGATCGTTCAGGATCGGCGCGAGGGTCTGGTGTTCGCGCGCGGCGACGCGGCGATCTGGTCGCGTGATCGGCTGGGCGCTAGAGCATCGTGAGAGATGGCCGGGATGGCGGCGCGGCCGCGAGCGAGCGCAGCGTGAGTTGACGCTGGACGGATGAGCGCGGGCTGATGGCACATCTGGAGGCCGGGTGACCCCCACGGTGATGCCACCAGCTCGCCTGCGCATCGGCTCGGGTACGCGCACGCGGATGTGCTGCGCCATCGCGGCCGCGAACACGAACGCGATAATCACGCTGACCGACGTTATCGCGCGGTCGTGTCCGTGGTCCAGCCGAGGAGTACCGCAACGATCGAACCCCCTACCCCGGCCACAGCATTCGCTGCTCCGATGCCGGCGATCACGCCTGTGAGCGCATGGGCGACCAGCAGCAGCAGCGCCAGCAGCCCAGCGACTCCAGCCTGGGCCAGGAACTGGAGATAACGGACTGCGCGTGCAGCCCTTCCACCGAGGCGCCGAGGTGTTCGCTCAGATGTTCCTGAAGGCGCCCGGTGCCCGTCCCCACCAGCGGCTGCTGTGACGCGATCGCGAGCGCCGCGCTCCAGATCTGCTCGCGTTCTTGTCGCCCTCGCTGTGCGGTTCGTGCGCGCGGTGGGGTTTTGATCGATGCTGAACCGTTCACTCAGATATGCGCCGCCGACGCCAGGCCGACCGTGACGGTTACCGCGAGCAGGGCGCAGACAGCAGCCAAGGCGACAGGCGCCGCGGGCCGGTAGCGCGGCGACTACGACGCTACGCCGGCTGCCCGCCGATCCAGCTCATGCGCGAGAAGCTCAGCGTGAGTGCCACCGTCAGCATCCCGGCGCACACCACCCACGCCAGCCGCTGACGCATCTCGACGCGCTCAAAGCGAGGACCAGCGCAAGGGGGCATGCCAGCGCGAGCACGTTGCCGAGCGAGTCAGGGTCAGGAAGCGTGCCCGACGGGCGGAAGGTGTTGCCGTAGCTGAAGAAATAATGCTGGAGGCGGTCTGCTTGACTTCGGTGAGTACAGGTCGAGGTTGGCGTGATGTGCGTACTCATAGATGGCGACGACAGTCCCTGGATGTCGCAGCGGCACGAGCACGAGAGCAGGAATCGCAGACCACCCGGCTGCGCGCGATCCGAAACGCAAGCCAGCCCGCCGCCAGCGTGGTCGCGATCCAGGTTATGTAGTGAGGTTGTTCATGTCCGATTGCCAGCGCAGGAAGCAGTAGCGCGACGGCGACCGAGACGACGCTCCCGGTCGCCGTCGCTCGACTCGTGCGTTGTTCGGGGTGAGCAATGCGATGAACGCGGCGAGCGCCAGCAACACGGTCACGGGCGCCAGCCTATGACCGCTGAGGGTGACATTGAGATCCCACGGCGCCGTGATGATCGCCGCGCCGCCGACGAGCCGGAGCGGATTCTCGACCAGGCACGCGGTTCGAGCAGCAGCGGTGCGATCACCGTCACGAGGTACTTCACCGTCGTTGGCTGGTGAAAGAGGTGGTTCGCGACGATCCCAGTGCTCGCCAGCAACGCGGCGGCCGTCAGCGCCAGCGCGACCAGCGATCGCAGGCGCAAGGAACTCGGCAGGCTCGTGACAGCGGACGATCGCCGCGCGTCCGCGAGCGACATCGACGGGTGTCTCCCGGAAGCGCTGGCGGCGAATGCCGATGACGTAGAGGAAGCGACCGAGCAGCAAGAGCGTGGCGGCAAAGGCGATAGCCCCGTACAGCGAAGGCTTCGGTGAGACCTTCGTGCCGGCGCCGCCGGGGGCGACGAGCTGCACCGTCGGCTGGGCCGCGGCGGCGCTCCCCGCAACGCTCGAGAGCACCGACTCCTCCTGGCCCACCAGACCTGACAGCAGCACGGTGGCGTTGTGCTGCACTTCAACGTTCGGGCTCAGGAGTCTCAGGCGGGCAGCTGCGATTTCCCGTTTCAGCGGCGTCAGCTTGGACGTGACCGCCTGCTCGTATGCGTGGGCCTGCCGTTGGTCGAGCTTGGTGACATATGCGACGAAAGCTTCGGCGACGGCTGTGGCACGCACCTGCGCCTGCGATGGGCTCGACCCGGTCGCGCTGATGCGAACGAGGTTCTGCGCGGCGACCGTGCCGGCGGTGACGGCTCCTGAGAGGTCTCCGCTGGGAACGCCCAGCGAGGTCGCCGCGGCGTCGACCACCGGCTGGTCGGCACGAGCTGCGCGTATTGACTCGCGAGATCGTTGGCCGCGGTGACGGCCGGATCGGAGATCCCACTCGTCGTCTGGACCGAGACGCGAACGATCGCCGACGATTCGTAGCGTGCGTGAAAGACATCGCTGATGAGGTAAACGACCGCGCCGACCAGGACCGCGATCGCCACCACAGCGATCGTCCGCGGCACCCACCAGCGCCAGCTCCCACTGGAGTCCTCGGTTGGATGCAGGGGAGGCTGCTGGGGTTCGACGCCCTCGCCTTGGCGGGAGAACTCGCGCGTGCTCATGCGTGCGGAGAGGAGTGCATCGGCATCGTTGTGGGCGGGAAGGCTACCAGCAGTGGCGGCGCGAGCCGACTAGAATCTGACCGTTCGGGGCCCACCGCGCCGGCCCGGATACCGGAGCCTGACACGGTGCGTTTCACGAATCCTTAGCCAGCGGTCCCAAATTCAGCGATGCCATCCCTTACTCCCGCAGCGATCGCGGCAACGGCGAAAAGAGGGGTTGACTCGGCGAGTGCCAGGCTCGGACTGCGCACGCAGGCGCGCCCGCCGACCGTGGACAGCTTCGACGGCGTCGAGGGCGTGGAGCTCGTGGACGTGGACCTGCCGCGTGACCCGGCCCCCCCGCCGAGCAGCTCGACGGTTGAAGCCGAGCTCCATCCGATGTTCACGCGGACCTATTCCGAGCCGGCGTATCCGCTGCGCGTGGCCACGCTGCCGGGCGCTCGACTGGCGACCGGCAGCGGCGTCGTGTTCACGCCCGGTGGCGAGTTGGTGATGGAGACGCTGTGGGACCGTCCCCATTTCCTTCGCGAGTTCGGCCGCCCGAAGCCGCTCCCGGCACCGACTCACGTGCCCGGCACGCATGCGTCGCTCATGTCCCTGTGGTGCGACAACTACTTCCATTGGATGTTCAACTCCCTGCCCCGCCTGGCGGTGCTCGAGGCGAGCGGAGTCGACTACGACGGCCTCATCGTGCCGGAGTCACTCAGCCGCTTTCAGCGCGAGACACTCGGTGTCCTCGGCATCCCGGAGAGCAAGCTGGTGCCCTTCACGGGAGAGAACCTGCAGCCCGAGCGCCTCGTGTGGGTGGCGCCCCTGGCGCCGATCAACGAGCCCAGCGCCTTCCTGCTCGACTGGGTGCGCGAATCCCTCGGTCCCGGCGAGTCGCAGCCGGAGCGGATGTTCTACGTGAGCCGGCGGGGAGGCACCCGCAAGGCGGCGAACGAGCGCGAGGTGTACGCGGCGCTCGAGCCGCTCGGGTTCGAGTTTCTGTTGCCTGAATCGCTCTCCTTTGAGGAGCAGACCCGGACGTTCGCCTCCGCAAAGCTGCTCGTGGGACCCCACGGCTCGAACTTCGTCAACGCGATCTTCTCACGGAAGCTGTCGGTCCTGGAATTCTTTCAGCCGGCGCATGTGAACCATGGTGTGTACACCGTGCTGTGCGCAGCCGGGCAGGATCATTGGAACATCATGTGTGAGCCGGTGAAGCGCTTCGGCCCTCGCAAGTTCGACGACATGTACGTGCCGGTGGATCTGGTCCTGGAGTCCGTGCGGTGCATGCTCGAGCAGCCTGCGCAACCGGGCTGACTGTGTAGGCGACGTCGGCGCCGTGTGCCACCCTCGGGCGCGGCCTGTTCGCGTCTGCCAGAATCCCGGCCCATGGGACTTACGAACACGATGCTCGGACGACCGGCGCACGGGCACCCGACGGGAAAACCGTGGCGTGTGTGGGACCTGGACGCCGAGCTCCGTTACAAGCCGGTGGTGGCGAAGTGCCCACCCGGCACGATCTGCGAGGTTGGAAGCGGGCCGCAGGGCATTGCGCTGTGGACGGCGGAAGACGTCATCGGTGTCGACCCGGGCGTAGACGATCCCCACGGCCGGCTGGTGTCGCTCCCCAACTTTCGGCGTGTCGAGGGCGACGGCGCGAATATTCCCCTTGCGGACCGCGCCGTGGCCGCAACGGTCGCAGTCGACACCTTCGAGCACATCCCCGCATCCGCACGGCCGGCGGTGATCCGCGAGATGTTGCGGGTCACCGACGATGGCGGACGCGTCATCATCATGGGGCCGGTTGGGCCGGACGCTGCCCGGGCGGATCACCGCGTGCTCGAGCGCTGGCGCGAGCACGCACCCGAGAGCAGCATCGTCACGTGGCTCACCGAGCACGAGCAGATCGGCCTGCCGAGCAGCGAGGAGCTCGTCGCGGCGCTGCTGGGGACGGACCGGGTCAAGCGCGTGCGCGTGATCGGCGTCTACAACCTCACCCTGTGGTGGACCACCTACCGCGTGCTGCTGGGCGATTTCTGGAAGCCGCGAGGCGAGCGCTATCTGCACCACCTCATGTGGGCGCCGTTCGCGTTCGTCGCGCGGCGGTATCGCCGAGGCCCGTTCTATCGGCAGCTCGTAGTCGCCGAGCTGTAGCCCACTCGCAGAGGTCGTGGACTCGAAGAGCTCCGCGTGGTCTCACTGCGAATCGCGTTTGCGCGTCACCGGCGACGGGCATTCGCGCGGGTGCGTCATGCGCGACTTCAGCGCCAGCTCTGTTGCCCATCGTCCATACGTCCAGCGCCCGCGGGTCGGGGGTCGACCGAACGCAGAATACGGCGATGCGATCCTCATGCTGAGAGCTCGTAGATACGGCGCCCAGCTGCTGAGCACGGTGGCGCTCGCTCTAGGGGCATGCGTCTTCCTTCCGTGCGTAGCGGCGGCAAAGACGGGCGCCGAGCGACCCTCGTCGGCGCCCCACGCGGTCGCCGCAGCCGCACTGCGCCGCACGGTCGGCGCCGAGTATCTCAAGCTGACGAGTGAAATCGTCCACGGATACGCGTCCTCGAGCGAACGCTACTACTCGGAAGGCGTGTGGTACAACGGCGACCCGACGTGCTGGTACTGCAACGTGGGCCCGGCAGTGGGTGCTGCGTACCTGGCGGAAACCGAACCCGCGATGTTCGCGGTCGCAGTCGACAGTATCAACCACGCGATTGCCGAATACCGCTTGCCGAACGGCTCGTTCGTCGGCGAAAGCCCGGCCATCTCGAGCGCGGCCTTCGGCGTCCTGCTCGGCATGGCTTACGTGCGTCTGGCGCCCGAGCTGGACCCTGCCACGCTCGCGCTGTGGCAGGAAGCGCTGGCGGGCATCGCCAACTATCTCAACGCCGACCGTGCGCTCACCTGGTATGCCAACGGGAACATCAACGCCAGCTATGCGGCCGCGCTGTACTTCGCATGGCGCGCGACCGGCAATCAGAAGTACCTAGAAGAGTACAACGCCGAGCTGCAGTTCATGGTTGCTCCTCCCGGGAATCTGTGGCTTGGCTTCGGTCTGGTGATCACGCAGCCGCCGACCCAGGCGGACGGTAGTGACGGCATGGGCTTCCTCACCGAGGGCAGCCCGCCCGGCTGGGACCCCGAGTATTCACACCTGCAGCTCGATTGGCTCTCGGCGCTCTACAGCGCCTCCGACGATCCGCGGGTGCTGCGACTCCTGAACCTGATTCTCAACCAGGAGCTGACGCGTGTGAACACCTCGACGTTCATCCTCAATGCGATGGGGGGCACGCGAAAGAACGAGATGATGGTCTTCACGAGCGCCGCGCTCCCGTTGCTGGTGATCGACCGCGATCGACCTGACCTGGAATCCCTGTTGCCGGCAGCTTTCGTTCGACTCTCGAGTGAATACTACGCGACGCTTCACTACACCGAGCACAACTACTATCGCGGAGTGGCGCTATGGCTCGCGCCGATCCTTCTGGCCAGCTCACGCGAGCGACCGGTTGTTCCCCCTGGCTCGGGCAAGCCCTTGGTCGGCGGCGCCACGCCGGCGCCGGGTGAAGCCGTCTCCGAGGCCAACAGCGTCCTGGACGGGCCGACGTCTCGACCGCCCGCAGACTCCTCGGTGCCGAGCCTTCCACCCGCGGCCCAGGCCAGTGCTCCGATACCCGATGTCCGTCCGCAGGTGCTCGGTGCCATACATCTCCAGCGAGTGCAGGCACTCGAAATTCCCGGGCTCGAGTACGCCTTTGCCACGCCCTCGGCGCTGGACGATGGGGTCGTCGCAGTGCAGCACGGCAACCTGGCGTTCGCCGCGCTGGCGTGTACGCAGACATGTACGATCGAGATTCGGCCGCTCCTGGTGATTCACCAGTCTGGCGAACAGACCCCCGTGATATTCCAGACTAACCTGACGTCCTCTAGCGCGACCCTCCACGCGGGCCAGGTGCTCGTCAGTCGTGTGCTGGTGCCGAGCCTCGCTCTGCAGGACGCGCGCCGCGGTCATTCGACGTTCGTCCGGCTACGGCTAACGGCCCTCGCTCACGGTAGCGCCCTACAGGGTCGAAGCGCCTTCTTCCGGGTGCTCTGGCGCTAGCTGCCCAGCCCAAATACGCTGTGAACGCGGCTGATGGGCGCCCGAGGGCTCGACAAGGAGATCGCGTGGACATAGAGCGGTAGCCAGAGCCTCCACTAGTAGTAGAGTAGGCTCGCGGTGCTGCAAGCCCAAATGTCGCGCTCAACGAGGCCACGAAACCTCGAAGCCGTCGATCGCGGGAGTGTTCCGTCGCTCATCCCTCGCCATTGAAATCCGACGTTGAACTAGTCAATAGACAATGGGACTTCTCAAGTCGTCGAACCACAACATAGTCGCGTTGCTTGGTCGTCTGGGCAACCAACTCCACCAGGTGGCCTACGGCCACTGGCTGGAGGAGCTAACGGGCCACGAGACGCTCTATGACGTTTCGCATCTCTACGACCGCTCTCACTTTCGGTACAGCTCCTTCAGCTCTCTTGAGCTTCCCGGTATTGGTGAAGATATTCGCCAGAGAATCGTGATGAGGACACGATGGTGGCCGATGCCTGACGTCGGACGCTTGGCCCCGCTCGGTAGGCAAATGCGACTGGCGTGTGGTCCGCGGCGGCTTATTTGCGACCATACGTCCCCCGGTCGGAAGCTTGTAACAGAGCCTCCCGATTGCGCATGGTGGTTCGGCTTTTGGCAACGCACGGCGTACACGGAGACGCTACTGCCGAAAGTGGCAGCGGCACTGGAGTCTTTCGGAGATCAACGCTCTGGTGAGAACGTCATCGGTGTCAACGTGCGAAGGGGTGACAAAGTAGGACATCCGATCTCGGCGCCCTCCGCGTGGTTTCCTCAGGCGCTAGAGCGAGTGAGAGCAGCCCGCGGGGACGGTTGGGCCGACGCCGTGGTCCGTGTCTGGTCGGATGATCCCGGATGGTGCGAACAGGAGTTGGATCTTGGGTCGCCCTTCGAGGTCGTACGCGGGGAGTCTGCACTCGATGACATCGCGGGGCTATCGAGGTGCGGTGCATTGGTGCTCGAGCGAAGCACCTTCTCTTGGTGGGCGGCGCGAATCGCGGAACAAACAGGCGCGACGATCGTATTCCCCGCCCCGTGGTGGCCAAACTACGAGCCGGAGGGAGTGATCGTACCTTCATCATGGTTGCCGGTGGCTGTATGAGCACTGCCAGTTGTCCTCGGCCCCGAGTCGCGACTCTTGCGACCTCAGCCTCCTTGACTGTGTCTGATCTCCGACGGTGGAAGTGGCGAGCACGCTGACTACCAAAAGCCGAGTGTCCGTCGCATGATATGGGGAGACGGCGTCCACGTCTCGGGATCGCGTGGGCCAGGCGCATACCGGAAAAGCACATCACCCCATATCCAACCCAGGTTGTCCACGCCGCCGGTGTAAAACGAGACAACTCGGTAGCCGAGTGGCTCGAGGAGATCATAGATCGCGCGAAAGTCAGCATGAGGTTCATCCGGCCTAGCTGTGAACTCGCACTCACAGACGACGAACTCGATCCTGCCCCTTTCGAGCTGGTTCAGGCCGCCTCCCAGGACCGCCTCCTCATGACCCTCCGTGTCGATCTTCAGGAGGTCTATACGATCAACGCCATGCGCGAGCACATACTCGTCAATCGTCACCGCCTGTACCTCCACCCTCTCTCCGCTCCCGTGCAGGCTCGCCTGATAGGTCGCTGCGCCTCGTGCGATCGTCACCGGTCCGGATCGGTCCGATACGGCAGCGTTGATGTTGCTCACCCCGCTCCCGGCAGTCGCCACCTGAAGCGCGGCAAAGTTCTCAGGGAGGGGCTCAAAGGAGTGCACATGGACGCCGGGGAAGGCTCGCAACAGCGTCAACGCCGTCTCACCTCTGTGTGCGCCAATGTCAAAGGCGACGCCAAGGACACGGCCCTGGAGGTAATGTCTAACGTCGTCGCTCCACCGCACGCCGAACGGGACGTGATGTCTCTTATGAAGATCGATGTTCGCGCGGACTAGCGCGCGACGTAGTAGTTCATTGGCTTGCATGGTCGCGAATCCTACCTGGAGAGCGCGGCGACGCTCACAGATGGCGGGCTGCTATGGAACGGGAGACCACCCCTACTGCACCGCAGCGACCCGCACGGCGGGCACGAAAGTCCGGCCTGTGAGGAGGCGGACCGCAGACACCCGGGTCTGCGAGCAGGAGGTCACCCGGTTCGATCCCGGTTGGCCAGGCGCCGCGTTCGCGCCGATGGCATCTCGGACGAGCGATCGCAGGCGTACGGTACGATCAGCAACAGATGGTAGGCCGGGAGCTCCCGCTGTCGTCGATCGTCGCTCCGGCTGACACGCCGGGTGCTCCTCAGGTACGGCCGAGGGAGATGTGGATTGATGTCGTGCGCGGCGAGACCGTGCTTTTGATCATCGTGTTCCACTCCACCGGCCTGCTCCGGTACGGGCGCGCATCGGCTCCGAAGCACGCCGTGACATTCAACAATCTCTCCGAGCCGTACTGGATGCCCACCCTCAGCGTCCTCTCGGGATTGCTTGCCGATTCCTCTATGAACAAGGGCGCGCGCGAATACTACGAGGGCAAGACGCGAACGGTGCTTTACCCGTTTGCTTTGTGGAGTGCTGTTCACGGGGTCGTGTTCCGGATGCCGGCAAACCTGGATTCCGCGTTGCAGCTCGGGACCGGCGGTACCTATCTGTTCTTCCTCGCGTTCCTGTTCGGCTTCAACGCGCTCAGCTATCCGCTCCGTGGTGTGCACCCGGGGATCACGGCGGGCGCTGCTCTAGGGGTCGGAGCGGTAGCCCCGTCGCAGTTTCCGAGCGTCCCCGACCGCTTCACCGAGCGCTTCTGGTACCTCCTCGCGATGTTCATGCTGGGCCGGTGCGCCAGCAGCAGCCCGGATACGTGGCGGCGTCTGCAACAGAGTCGTGCCATGCTCTTGGCGGCATCGACGGCGACCCTCGCGGGGTCGCTCGCGGCGACTCGCGGCAGGCAGGTCTCCTACCGCTGGCAGTGGGCGTGGTCGCCGGCGCTCGCGATGGTCCTGTTCGCCCGCGCGGCCCGAGCGATCGAGGATTCCGGCGCGAGTCGACCGCTTTGCTTCGTCGGGCAAAACTCCATTGTCTACTACACGATGCACTTTCCCGTCGCCTACGGAGTGATCCGCTGGTCGCAGTCACGAGGTGTGAGGAGTGGATGGCGAGCACTCGCCACCACGCTCGTCGCTTCAGTGGGTGTGCCTACAGTCGCGGCGCTGGCCCGGCGCCGCAGCGGTGTCGTCAAGCACCTCTTCTCGGCGTGAACCACATCCCGACGCGAATCCCGTTCATCGCGGCGGCCCGCGTTCCGCGCCGATCATGATCACCTGACGGTAGCTCCATCCCCTCAGCGCAGGGATACGCGCCAAGTGACGATCGATCGCGCCGAGTGTGCGATCGACTCGGGGATAGCGCCCGAACAGGGCTTGTCGGTCGATCATCGACAGGAACAGATACTCAGCTTGGCCGACGTGGACACCCTTGCCAAAAGCTTCGCTGATTAACGCCACGTCGTCGTCGGTCAAGGGATGCTCATCGGGCGACCCGAGACGGGGAATACCCAGGTGGCCGACAAGATGCCGCCGCGCGAGTCGCAGGAGAGGGTTGGCCGCCATCGTCTCGACAAAAGCAGCCCGCCCGTCCTGCGTGAGCAAAGCGGCGAGGGCCGGCGCGAAGGCAGCGATGTCTACGTGATGCAAGGCGTAGATGCCGATGACCGCATCGAAGGACTCCGGAGTCAGCTTCAGCCCGAGCAGATCGCCGGCGAGGAAACGAACATCGACGTGCGCCCGGGCTGCGAGCTCGCGCGCCACCCCGATACTCACAGGACTGAGGTCGACCGCCACGACCTTGGCTCCTCGCGAGGCCAGCACGCACGACAGCACTCCTGCACCGCATGCGAACTCGAGGATGCGCAGGCCGTCCAGCGGTCCAAGGGCGTCAATGGCCAGCTGCACATTCGGCTCGACTCCGCTTCGCTGTGCGTGCTCGTACTGTCCCCATGCCTTCGCGACAGCAGGAGCGGCGTGATCCCAAAAGCTCTGCTCACGCTCTACCCGCTCGGCCTCCATGGCAGCAGGAACGTACCACCTCAGGATGCTCTCTACGGGGGCGGATCGATCAAGCCCGCGCGTGCTCGCGCCGGCTCTCTTCCGTGCCGCTCTGTGCCTACACTCGGACGGTGCGAATCGAAGCACTCAGCGATCTGCGGTCATGGGTCGCAGAGGACCTGGCACGCTACGATCGAGCGCCGCTTGCCACACTCTTGAAGGAGCCGCAGACTCGATGGCAGCTTCGGTTGCGGGTCGCCGAGTATCTGATCAACTGCGGCCATCCGCTTCTTGGGGCGTTCGCGCGCTGGCGCCTGCAGGCCACCTCGGTCAGGCTCGGCTACACGATCCCGCCGAACGTGTGCGGCCCCGGTCTCAAGTTGCCGCACTGGGGCACGATCGTGATCAGCGCCAACGCGCGCGTGGGGCGTCAGGTGACAATCCATCCAGACACACTGATCGGCGAGCGGGGCGGCAGCCCAAGGATCGGCGATCGTGTGTACGTCGGCGCCGGAGCGAAGGCGTACGGATCAATCGTCGTCGGAGACGACGCGTACCTGGCGCCCAACTGCGTGGTCACTCGATCGGTTGAGCCCGGGGCGCTGATGCTCGGCGTACCAGCGCGAGCGCGCACGAAACCAGACCGCGGACCGCAGTGATGGCTCCCCATCGAGTGCTTCGGGTGAGGACGGTACCCCCCACGTGACCGACGCCTAGCCGGAGGCGGCGCGTCAGGTCGCCGGTCGCAGGGCGTTGCGCACCTGCGCCAGCGTGACGACACCCCGGAGCACGCCCTCGCTGTCCACCGCCACCATCGCCCCCAGCCGGCCGAGCCCCTCGGAGCCGAGCAGCGATTCGAGCGGCGCCTCTTCGCCGATGCGCACCGGCATGTCCTCCTCGAGCACGTCGGCGACCGGCAGGGCGGGCCTGCCGGCGGCGATCTCGCTCTCGACGCGCTGCTGGCGCACGACGCCGAGAAAGTGGCGGGCCGGATCGACCACGGCGAACCACGGCCAGCGGTAGCGCAGGAAGAA
Source organism: uncultured Solirubrobacteraceae bacterium (assembly GCA_963810735.1). Lineage (GTDB taxonomy): Bacteria > Actinomycetota > Thermoleophilia > Solirubrobacterales > Solirubrobacteraceae > Palsa-744. Next base: position 44,825 of record CAWEOR010000005.1, on the reverse strand, counting down.
CTCCTCCTGGGCGTCCAGCAGCGTGACCTCCGCGGCGATCGTCACCGGCTCGCGGTCCATGATGTCGGCGACGGTGATGTGCTTGATGCGGCGCCCGAGCGTTCCCTGCACGACGGCCGCGCCGGCGGCCTGGTAGAGGAAGAACGCGAGCAGCATCGTCACCAGCCCGATGAAGCCGCCGCCGGTGACGAACACCCACAGCCCGAACAGCCCGAGCAGCAGCGCGAACCCCTGGCCCGAGCGGCCCGTCGCCTGCGTCGCGCGGTTGCGGTCGCCGGTCAGCTTCCAGATGACCGCGCGCGCGATGCGACCACCGTCGAGCGGGAACGCGGGCACGACGTTGAACACCAGCAGCGCGGCGTTCACGAAGCCGAACCAGCCGAGCAGTGCGAGCACGGGCGACGCCTTGTCGCCTTCGCGCGCGAGCGCCACCTCAGAGACCGTGCCGGTGGTCGCGAGGGCGGCCACGGCGCGCCAGGGACAGCGCGAGCAGCGTCAGCGTCACCAACGGCCCGGCGGCGGAGATCTTGAACTCCTCGCCGGCGCTCTCCGGTTCGCGGCCGAGCTGCGAGAGCCCGCCGAAGAACCACAGATCGATGCCCACCACCGAGATCCCCTGCCGGCGGGCGGCCAGCGCGTGCCCGAGCTCGTGCAGCACGAGCGAGGCGAAGTAGCCGAGTGCGCCCGCAACCGCCACCACATACGCGGTCGTCTGCGAGCCGCGCGATCACATGGGGGAAGTATTCCTGGGAGAGCCAGAAGATGAGCACGAACAGCACCACGAACCAGCTCGGGCTCACGCCGACGCGAATGCCGAAGATGCGAACCAGCTGCATGTTCCTGCGCGTGGGCATCTCTCAATGGTAGGTCCGCAGGGCACTCGACCGAGGCGCCGTCGCACCCTTGCCCCGATCGACCGCGGGCGGTCCCTACCCCTGTGGCCGCGAACGAGTGATGATGCCCTCGAAGTCGAGGCCCGCCGGCAGCGTGCCGTACTCAAAGCCGCCGTCGCCAGCCAGGCGCGAGGCGCAGAAGGCGTCCGCGACGGACGCCGGCGCGCTGCGCACGAGCAGCGAGCCCTGCAGGCAGAGCGCCATGCTTTCCACCACCCGCCGCGCGCGCTGCTCGAGCGTGGACGGATCGCCGAACTGCTGCTTCAGGCGGGCCACGCTCGCATCCAGCCGCGCGTCCGCGCCCTGGGCCTGCTCGACCTCGTCGAGGAACACCTCGAGCGAGCGGGGCGAGCGCGTGAGCGCGCGCAGCACGTCGAGGCTCATGACGTTGCCCGAGCCCTCCCAGATCGATGCCAGCGGCGCCTCGCGGTACAGGCGCGGCATGCCCGACTCCTCGACGTAGCCGGCGCCGCCCAGGCACTCGAGCGACTCGAACGCGTGGTTGGGCGCGCGCTTGCACGTCCAGAACTTCCCCACCGCCGTCGCCAGTCGCTTGAACAGCTGTGCGTCGCTCTGCTCGTCGGGTGGGTTGGCACCGTAGTAAACGTCGGCGCGCGCCTCGTCGTACGCGCGCGCCAGGCGCATCGCCAGTGCGGTCGTCGCCTCGGACTCCAGGCACAGGTCGGCGAGCACATTGCGCATCAGCGGCTGATCGGCGAGCAGCTTGCCGAACGCGCTGCGGTGGTCGGTGTGGTGGATCGCGTTCACCACACCCGTGCGCATCGCCGCCGCGGTGCCGATCACGCAGTCCAGGCGCGTGTGGCCGACCATCTCGATGATCGTCGGCACGCCGCGGCCGGGCTCGCCGAGCATGCGCGCCCACGCACCGTGGAACTCGACCTCCGAGGACGCGTTGGAGTGGTTGCCGAGCTTGTCCTTCAGGCGCTGGATGTGGAACTGGTTGCGCGCGCCGTCGGGCAGGATGCGCGGCATCAGAAAGCACGACTGCCCGTCGTCGGTCTGCGCGAGCACGAGGAACATGTCGGACATCGGCGCCGAGCAGAACCACTTGTGCCCGACGATCGTGTACTCGGCCCCAGCGCCGCCGCCGTTCACGGGCGTCGCGACCGTGGTGTTGGCGCGCACGTCCGAGCCGCCCTGCTTCTCGGTCATGGCCATGCCAGAGATCGCGCAGCCCTTCTCGCTCGCCGGGAGCATGCGCGGGTCGTAGCTCGTGGCCGTCACCAGCGGCTCCCACTCGGCCGCCAGCTCGGGGGTCGCGCGCAGCGCCGGCACGACCGCGAAGGTCATCGTGATCGGGCAGCAGAAGCCCGCCTCGGCCTGCATCGCCGTCATGTACAGGGCAGCGCGCGCCGTGTGCGGTGAGGGCTGATCGCTCGTCCACGGCAGCGAGTGCAGCTCGTTCTCCACGCCCATCTTCATCAGCTGGTGCCACGCAGGGTGGAACTCGACCTCGTCGATGCGGTGCCCGTAGCGGTCGAACGTACGCAACACGGGCTTGTTCTCGTTGGCCAGTCGGCCCCACTGCTGCTGTGGCTCGCCGCCGACGAAGCGCCCGAGCGCCGATGCGCGCTCGCGCACCCAGCCTGCGCCCTCGCGCTCGGTGGCCTCCACCAGCGGAAGGTTGCTCGAGAACACGTCCAGGCCCTCGAGCGGCGGCACCTGGTTGAAGACCGTGTGGGTCTGCCACGGCGCGTCCCCAAGCGCATGTCCCGACATAGTGCTGGCCATCACATGACAGTCAAGCAGAGAGTAGGGTGCGGCGCGGTGCTGAGGACGGACATCTTCACGCGCAGCAGCCCCCACGGGACTGCTCGCGACGATCGCCGTGCTCCTGTCACTGGTGGCCCTGTCGGCGCCGGATGCCGGCGCGCAGGCGGCGGGCTCCGTCTCCTCTGAAGCGACCGTGCCGCGGCTCGCGTACGTGACCGAGACGGCGACCTCGACATCCGACGTGTGGCTGGCGTCGGCCTCCGGGAGCGAAGCGAAACTGCTCGGGCCGGGCACTCAGCCGCTGCTGGCGCCGGACGGTCAGTCGGTGGCGGTGTCGCTGTTCGGCGCCACGCCGGGACTGCAGGAACACGGTCCTGCGATCGGCGTGTACTCCGCCTCGGGCGCCCCGGTCGCCGACTACTTCGACCTCGAAACCGCGACCTCCACGCCGCTGGCGTGGTCGCCGGATGGACGCTACCTGGCGGTGTACAGGCAGTCGAACGAGCCGGTACTGGTCGCGCAGGGCTCGGGTCTGGACGTGCTCGACGTGCAGACCGGAGCGATCACGTCGATCGCCGAAGGCGCGATCTACGGCGTGAGCTTCGCGCCCGACGCGAGCGACCGGCTCGTGTTCGCGCTGTCGCACTCGCTGTCGCCGTCAGCACCGGTGAACGTGTACGAGAGCGAAGTCGACGGCGCCGGCCTGCATCCCATCACGAGCGACGGCCGCAGCCTGGACCCGGTGTGGGGGCCCCGCTACATCGCTTACGACCGCGAGCGCATGCGCCACCTCTCGCCCGAATTCCAGATCTGGCTGGAGGCGCCGGGCGGTGGCGCACCCGTGCGCAGGCTCACGCACATCCCCGTGAACGCGCTGTCGCAGGGCCTCGTGCCGCTCGCGTTCTCGGCCAACGGCAACAGGCTGCTCGCGGAGTTCGAGGGCGAGGACAACAGCGACGCGTACGCGGTGAACGTCCTCTCCGGCCACGCGCGCGCGGTGACCGTCCACGGCCAAGCAGTCGTGGGCGCGGGCATCTCCGCCAGCGGGAGCACGCTGCTGGTCGACGAAAACGCGCTGTTCGGGCCGCCCTCCAAGGGGCGCGTGGCGACCGTCCCATTCGCCGGCGGGCACGCCAAGGTGCTCGTCGCGCACGGCTCGCAGGCCAGTTGGAACGCTGACCCTGCACCGGGACTCCCACCCGCCGACGCCGCTCGCTCCCACGCCCGTCCGCCCGCGATAGCATCCGCGCCCCCCGCCCGCTGATGGCCAAGATCAAAGTGAAGAACCCGATCGTCGAGCTCGACGGCGACGAGATGACACGCATCATCTGGTCGTTCATCAAGGAGCAGCTCATCCTTCCCTACCTGGACGTGGAGCTCGACTACTACGACCTCGGCATCGAGCATCGCGACGCCACCGACGACCGCGTGACCGTCGAGGCCGCCGAGGCGATCAAACGCCACGGCGTGGGCGTCAAGTGCGCGACCATCACCCCCGACGAGGCGCGCGTGAAGGAGTTCTCCCTGAAGCAGATGTACCGCTCGCCCAACGGCACCATCCGCAACATCCTCGGCGGGGTCATCTTCCGCGAGCCGATCGTCATCGCCAACATCCCCCGCCTGGTGCCCGGGTGGACCAAGCCGATCGTGATCGGCCGCCACGCCTTCGGCGACCAGTACCGCGCCACCGACATGGTCGTCCCCGGCGAGGGCAAGCTGACGCTCGCCTTCACCCCCGCCGACGGCTCGGAGCCGATCGAGCTCGACGTCTATGACTTCCCCGGCGGCGGCATCGCGATGGCGATGTACAACCTCGATGACTCGATCCGCGACTTCGCCCGCGCGAGCATGCGCTACGGCCTGGATCGCGGCTACCCGGTGTACCTGTCGACCAAGAACACGATCCTCAAACGCTACGACGGGCGCTTCAAAGACATCTTCGCCGAGGTCTTCCAGGACGAGTTCGAAGCCGACTTCGACGCCGCGGGCATCACCTACGAACACCGTCTGATCGACGACATGGTGGCCGCCTGCCTGAAGTGGGAAGGGGGCTATGTGTGGGCGTGCAAGAACTACGACGGCGACGTGCAGTCGGACACCGTGGCCCAGGGCTTCGGCTCGCTCGGCCTGATGTCCAGCGTGCTGATGAGCGCCGACGGCAAGACCGTCGAGGCCGAGGCCGCCCACGGCACCGTCACCCGTCACTATCGCCTGCACCAGCAGGGCAAGCCCACGTCCACCAACCCGATCGCCTCGATCTTCGCCTGGACCCGCGGCCTGGCAGCGCGCGGGCGTCTCGACGGCACCCCCGAGGTGAGCGCCTTCGCCGACACGCTCGAGCGCGTGTGCGTGCAGACGGTGGAAAGCGGCAAGATGACCAAGGATCTCGCGTTGCTCATCGGCCCGGACGAGCCATGGCAGACCACGCAGGAGTTCCTTGCTTCGATCGATGAGAACCTGAAACAGGAGATGAACACTTGAGCAATCCAGTACGAGTCACGGTCACCGGCGCCGCCGGGCAGATCGGCTACAGCATCGTGTTTCGCATCGCCAGCGGGCAGTTGCTCGGCCCCGACCAGCCGGTCGATCTACGCCTGCTCGAGATCCCGCAGGCGATGGGCGCGCTGGAAGGTGTGGCGATGGAGCTCGTCGACTGCGCCTTTCCGCTGCTCGCCGGGCTCGACCTCCACGATTCGCCCGAGCGGATGCGTTCGACGCCACCAACATCGCGCTGCTGGTCGGCTCGCGGCCGCGCACCAAGGGCATGGAGCGCGCCGAGCTGCTCAGCGCCAACGGTGAGATCTTCACCGTCCAGGGCAAGGCGCTCAACGACGCCGCCGCAGCGGACATCAAGGTGCTGGTGGTGGGCAACCCGGCCAACACCAACTGCCTGATCGCGATGAACAACGCGCCCGACATCCCCAGCGAGCGCTTCACTTCGATGATGCGACTCGACCACAACCGCGCGATCGCACAGCTCGCCGCCAAGCTGGAGGTGCCGGTCACGGACGTCACCAACATGGGTGTGTGGGGAAACCACTCACCCACCATGTATCCCGACCTGTTCCACGCCCGTGTCGGCGGGCGCCTGGCGGCCGGCGCGGTGGACGACCAGGCGTGGATCGAAAACGACTTCCTGCCGAACGTGGGCAAACGCGGCGCCGCCATCATCGAGGCGCGCGGCGCCTCCTCCGCCGCGTCGGCCGCGAGCGCGGCGGTCGACCACGTGTACGACTGGGTCGCGGGCACGGGCGGCGGGTGGGTCTCCATGGGCGTTCCCTCCGACGGCTCCTATGGGGTCCCCGAGGGCCTCATCAGCGGCTTCCCGTGCACGTGTGAGGACGGTCGCTACAGCATCGTGCAGGGCCTCGATGTCGACGCGTTCTCGCGCGAGAAGATCGACGCCTCGCTCGCCGAGCTCGTCAGCGAGCGCGACACCGTCTCCGGCCAGGGCCTGATCTAGACCATCTGCGCCAGAAAGCGACGTAGTCATTGCGGCTACGCTGATCAATCTGGACCCCAAAAAGGGGCGTAGTCATTGCGACTACGCCCCTTATGTCAACCATCTGGGATCACCGGAGACGAGAGGGAGTCCGGCTGGCTCCCGACAAAACGTGCAAGAGATCCTGCGAGGTTCTGCCGTGCAACGGGTCTTACCGGGTTATGGCTTGAAACGGGTCATGCGAGGTCCTGCGGTAAGGGCGACGGATCGTCGTTCCTGGCAAGGACGCAGGGAGCGTGGCGTGCTCTGCACGCGAGCGACCGAGGACGCCGCCAGGGACGACGAGACTAGCCCTTGGGGTACCAGCCGCGGCCTTTCTTCTGTACCTTGTTTTCCTGCTCGAGCCCGGGCAGCACGCGGTACAGGTAGTTCTGCTTGATCCCCATCTTGGCGGCCAGCTCGGGAATGGTGATGCCCGGCTGTCCCTGCACGAACGAGCGTGCCTCGGCAGCACGGGTACCGCTGCCTTTGCGCCTGCCGGCACGCCGTTTTGTGCCAGCTTTCGCCGCCGCTTTCGGTGCAGCCACGGCGGTCGCTTTGCGTTTGCCCGAGCCACGCGGGCGGCCCGGTCCGCGACGGCGCGGAGCTGCTGCCACGGCGGTCGAGCTGGCGGAGCGTGTTGCCGCTCCGCCGACTGCGGCCAGCGCCGAAGCCGCGGCCTCGAGACGGGTGTACTCGTCCACGAGGGGCTTGAGCTCCTTCAGTCGATTTGTGATCTCTTGGCGCTTCTCGTCAAGGAAGTCGGTCACGATTCGCATCCTCTTCGCTAGGGCGATGCCTTCTAGTCACACCGCTGAGTGGCCTTCACCTTACACTAACCGTGTTCGGTGAACGCCTCCACGTATGCGCGCAATCGCTCCAGTGTATGCCGGGCCTCCCGCTCGGGCATGCCGCCGACGAGCGCGCGGCTCACGAGCGCGCCCACGGGGCCGAGAGGAGGACGGAACTCGTTTCGATAGTCAAAGCGCGTTCCCCCGTTCTCGGCGCGCAGCAGGTACTCGCTGCGCGCGCGCGAGCGGGCTGGGCCACGCCCCTCCCACACCGCCCGCTCCCGGGCTCGACACTCAACAAGTGTCCAGTGAACCTCCAGGCTCACACCGCGCAGGTGGATCTGCTGATCCATCGTGTACCCGACGTGGGGGCGACCCTCGTCGGCGTGCACGAGCTTGCGGTGAATGGTGACCCACTCGCTCAGGCGGGACGGATCCATGACCGTCTCCCACACGTCCTCCGGGGGCGCCGCGATTTGGATGGACGCGTCCACGGCGCTCATCGGGCGGCCAGCGGCTCGCTGCGCTCCCACTCCACCAGCGCGTGCTCGACGGCACTCTGGAAGGAATGCAGCCGTACGCCCAGCAGCTCGGCCGCGTGGTGATCGGCGGGCAGCAGGTCAAACCGCAGCCCCTCCATCAGGGCTGTCACGAGCTCGGGATCCTCGCTCGTGATGGCAGCCGCCACGCGCGCCGTGATCCCCGTCAGGTTCACAGCCAGCGTGACGGTCGGACGGTTGATGAGCATCAGCGCGGCGATCGTCTGCAACATCTCGCCGTAGCTCAGCGCGTCGGGACCGCCGATGTCGAGCGAGCGCCGAGCTGAGCGCACGGTGGCGCAGGCCGCGAGCATCTCGATCACATCCCGCTCGTCGATCGGCTGGGTGCGCAGTGCCTGCCACGCCGGCAGTGTGAGCACGGGCATGCGCTCGAGCAGGTGAACGAGCAGACGAAAGGAGCGCGAGCGTGCCCCGATGACGATCGACGCGCGCAGAGCCAGCGAATCGGGGACAGCGGCGAGCAGCGCTCGCTCGACCTGCTCGCGGCTGGCCAGATGACGGGAGATCTCGTTCGGGTCCTGCTCGCTCGATACGGGCTCGTGCGCGCCGCCCCGCGGGACGAGCCCGCCGAGGTACACGATCCGGCGAACGCCCGCGCGCGCCGCCGCGGACGCGAAGTTCTCGGCCGCCAGGCGATCGCGCTCGGGGAAGGGAGCGCCGCCGGCGCCGGCGCGCTCGATCGAGTGGATCAGGTAATAGGCGACCTCGACGTCCTCCAGGGCGCCCGCGAGCCCCGCGCCCGTGAGCGCGTCGCCGCGCACGATCTCGAGCTGCTCGCGCGCGTCGCGGTCGCCCTCGGGCTCGAGCGCCGCGCGCACGCGCTGCGGGTCGCGGGCGAGCGCCCGCATGCTGTGTCCGTCCGCGTACAGCCTCCGGACGAGCAGCGAGCCCACGAACCCACTTGCGCCGGTGACGAGGATGCGCATCTGTGCAGATGATGACGCGCACGCGCCGTCGACCCCCGTAATCGCCGGAAAATGCGCTCTCGGGGACGCGATTGTCACGGGATAGTGACTGGTTGGAGGCTATTTCCGGGTAGACCGATTTTCTTCTGCGATTTGCGGAGTGGGCTGCTCGGCGACCCCTGCGATGGTGCTTTGATCTGCGCGTCTCGTCCAAGCCGACGCAGCGGGGAGCAAGTGGTGGCACAGGGTACGCAGGGCAAGCGCGCGCCAGCGCGCACGGTGCGCAAGGTGAGCTGTGAGGAGTGCTACTTCCGCGTCAATCTGCTGTGCGCGCTCGAGCTGTCGGAGCCGTGCGCGACGTTCCGTCCCAACGACGCTCAGCTCAAACCGCCGCAGCAACTGCGCTTCGTCTTCCGCCAGGAGCGACGCACACGGGCCGCGTGGGCCTTCCCTTCGGCCCAGGAGCAGGCTGCACTGCACGCCTAGCGGGGGTATATTGGGTCGCAAGACCTGCAAGCTCTCGGCAGAGGCGGTGGCGACAATGGCAGCGAAGGACAGACTCGGTAGGGCCGGCGAGGCGGCGCGCGCGGCCCAGCAGAATCGGTATCTCCAGCGTCTGATCGAAGACGAGGCGCTGCGCTCGAACCTGCTCGCGGCCTATGTTGCCGCCCGCAGCGCGGCCGGGCGCATGAGCAACGGCAAGCCCGCCACCCAGGCGCTGTTCGAGGATCGCAAGCTCCAACGCGAGCTCGGCGACATGGTTGGCGCGCTGCGCGAGGCGTCGAACTCGCTGCGCGAGCAGCCCAAGCCGGCGCGGCGCCGTCGCGGGGCTCGGCGCTCGCTGCTGCTGCTCGCGGTCGGCTCGATGCTCGCACTGGCTCTCAGCGAGAGCCTGCGCACGAAGGTGCTCGACCTACTGTTCGGCGCGGAGGAGGAGTTCGACTACAGCTCGACCACCGCCCCCGAAGCGCCGGCGCCGGCGAGCGTCGCGAGCAACTGAGCCTGGTCGGTTCGTGAGACCATGAGCGCCATGGATGCGGCAATCGCGGTGCAGGACACGCTCGAGGAGGAGGTGGAGTCACAGGCGCGCCCGAACGACGGGCGCGCCCGCTCGCTCACCGGCGAGAAGGCGCGGCGGATCATCGACGCCATGCGCTGCAGCGTCGCCCAGCGCGGGACCGCGGCCTCGACCTTCGACCTCGTCTCGCGCGAGGCGGGCGTGTCCAGGGGGTTGCTGCACTACTACTTCGGCACCAAGGAGCAGTTGCTGGCGGAGGCCGTGAGACGCGACTGCGAGCTGCGCCTGGAACTGCTCGAGCGCCAGCTCGCGACCGCCAAGACCGCCCATGACTTCATTGCCGTGCTCGCGCAGAACCTGCAGGAGACCGTGCGCGAGGATCCCGACTTCGTGACGCTCGTGTTCGAGCTGTTCACCCTGTCGCGGCGCAACGCCGATATCGCCGTCGAGTACGCGGGTCTGATGCGCAACTCACGCGAACACGTGGCCGGCATGCTCGCCGCCGGACAGCGCGAGGGAGTGCTGAAGCTGCACGCCCACCCCGAGTCCGTGGCCGAGGTCCTGTTCTCGCTCGGGGACGGGATGGTCCTGCGCATGCTGACCGAGCCGGAGCGGGACTTCACCGACACGATCCGTGCTGCGCGTGCGTGTGCACAGTCCTTGTTGACCGATTGACGCTCCTATAATCGGCAAGCCCATGCCGATCTACGAGTACAGGCGCCCCGACGGCACCACCTTCGAGCTGCAGCAGTCCTTCAGCGACGAGCCGTTGAGCGTCGATCCCGACACGGGCGTGCCTGTCGAGCGCGTGCTGCACGCGCCGGCCGTTCACTTCAAGGGCAAAGGCTTCTACAACACCGACTACGGCACGCGTAATCGCCAGCGCGAGACGGCGGCCGCTGCGGCCGAGAAGTCCTCCGCCGAGAAGTCATCCTCGGAGAAGTCCTCCGACGGCAAGTCCTCCTCCTCGGACGGCGCTTCCACCTCGACCTCGTCCTCCGCTTCGTCGACGCCGTCGGGCGCCAAGGGCGAGAACGGCGCCGCCAAGAAGCCGAGCGAGTCCAAGCCGGTTGCGAGCAAGAAGTGACGCCGTCCGCGGCGCCGTCGACCGGGACGCTCGCCTCAGCCGCTCATGAACTGCGCGACGTCCGCGCGGCGCGCTTCCTCTGAGATCGTCAAGCCTTCTTCGCCGTCGGGCAGCGAGATCTGCCCCGTGGGCCGCAGCACGCGCGTCGGCGGCGTGCCGCTGGCGGCCAGGGCGGCGAACATGCCGAGCAGTTCGGTGCCGCTCATGTCGGAGATGATCGCCGGCGGCGCATGCCATGCGATCCACGGCAGCCGCAGGAAGCTGGAGGGCGAGAGCAACTGGCTCTTCATTGCCGTGAACAGCGCCTGCTGGTGTTCCTCTCGCTGTATGTCGGTCTCGTTGGGTGCGCACAGGTTCTCACGCGTACGCGCGAGCGCGAGCGCCTGCTTGCCATCGAGGTGATGGGTGCCGGCGCTCAGGCGCAGGGTGAAGCCGCCGTCGGCGGAGCCGCCGTCGAGGTTGGAGATGATGCAGCCGCCCGTGTACGTCACGCCACCCATCGCTTCGATCAGCTGGGGGAAGTTTTCGAAGTTGACTTCGACCACGTGATTGATGGGAATGCCGAGCCAGTGCTTGATCACCGACACCGACTCGGCGGGCCCGCCGAACTCGTGCGCGGCGTTGATCTTCTGCAGGCCGTGTCCGGGGATTTCGATGACGGTGTCGCGCGGGATCGAAAGGCGCGCCGCGTGCCCGCCTCCGGTGCGGATCAGCATGATCGTGTCCGAGCGCCCGAAGCCGGTGGTTTCCGCCCCGGGTTCCCTGCTGTCCTTCTGGCGGCGGTCGGATCCGAGCACGAGGATGTTGTTGGCGGACGTCAGCGGATAGCCGGCCGGATCGAGCACGGCGGTGACGTCCTGTGGCAGCGGCGTGCGCTCGAATTGGGAGCTGACGAGGAACAGGACCAGCGAGAGCAGGATCCAGCCGACGATCAGCCCGAGCAGCGTCAGCACGATGCGCTTGCGCGTCGCCCAGCGCCGCCAGCCCACGCGTGCGCCCCCGGGCCGCCGGGCCCTGCCGGGAGCCCCGCGGGCGGGGGCGGGCGGCAGATGCCCCGGCCCGAGATCGCCGTCAGCCTCCCGGCCGGGCAGGCGTGGGCGCGCGCGATAGCGCGTGTACTGGGGACGCTCCTCGGAGCTGCCGGTCACGGGCATGACCCTATAGTTGCCCGATGACTCCCACGGCGGCGTCCCCCTTCGGGGACGATGCGCTCGGCCGGCTCGTCGTGTGCCCCACGCCGATCGGCAACCTCGAGGACGTCACCTTGCGCGTGCTGGACACGCTCAGGCGGGCCGACGTGGTGGCGTGCGAGGACACCCGCCACACACGGCTGCTGCTCGAGCGCCACGGCATCTCCGTCCCACTGGTGAGCTTCCACGAGCACAACGAAGCGGCGCGCTCGCAGGAGCTGCTCGCGCGCGTGCGCGACGGCGCGCTCGTCGCGCTGGTGTCCGACGCGGGCACGCCGCTGGTCTCCGATCCGGGCTTCGAGCTCGTGCGCGAGTGCATCGCCGCCGGCTTGGCGCTCGAGGCGCTGCCCGGTCCGAGCGCGGCGCTCACCGCGCTCGTCGTGTCGGGCCTGCCGAGCGAGCGCTGGCGCTTCGTCGGCTTCCTGCCGCGGGCTCGCGCCAAGCGGCTGGAGATCGTGCGCGCGACCGGCGAGACGCTGGTGGCGTTCGAGTCGCCGCGGCGGTTGGCGGCGACACTCGAGCTGCTCGCCGAGCACGAGCCCGCGCGCGCGCTGGTCGTGTGCCGGGAGCTGACCAAGCTGCACGAGGAAGTTCGCCGCGGTGCGGCCGCCGAGCTGGCCGCCCACTACCGCGAGCGCCAGGTGCGCGGAGAGATCGTGCTGGTGATCGGCCCAGCGGCGCCGGGCGCGGCCGGCGCGGAGCGCATGCAGGACGCGTTGGCTTCGCTGCGCGCGCTCGTGGACGCCGGCGCGAGGCCGCGGGCGGCGGCTACGGAGGTTGCCAGGTTGACCGATGTGAGCGCAAACGCGCTGTACGCCGAATTGTTGCGCCTGCGAGGGACTGCTACACAGTAGGCGCTGCCGTGTCCTTTTACGTGACCACCCCCATCTACTACGTCAACGCGGCTCCGCATCTGGGTCACGCGTACACGACGATCGCGGCGGACGTGATGGCCCGCCACCACCGCCAGCGCGGTGATGAGGTGTTCTTCCTGACCGGCACCGACGAGCACGGCGAGCCGGTGGCGGACGCGGCGCACGCGCTGGGCATCGAGCCGCAGGAGCTGGCCGACCGCAACGCCGAGCGCTTCAAGGCGCTGGCGCCGCAGCTGCACGCGAGCAACGACTTCTTCATCCGCACCACCGACCCCCAGCACGAAGCGGTCGTCCAGCAGGTGCTCTCGCGCGTGCGGGACAACGGCTACGTGTACGAGGGCACCTACGAGGGCTGGTACTGCCCGCGCTGCGCGGACTTCAAGGCGGAGAACGAGATCGACGCGGGCAACCGCTGCCCCATCCACCACATCGAGCTGACCCGCGAGCGCGAGGACAACTACTTCTTCAGGCTGTCCGCCTTCCAGGAGCGCCTCGAGGAGCTGTACGCCGAGCGCGAGGACTTCGTGGCGCCGCGCACGCGCTACAACGAGGCGCTGTCGTTCATCCGCTCGGGCCTGCGCGACGTTCCCCTGACGCGGCACAAGCTCACGTGGGGAGTGAAGGTGCCGTGGGACGAGCAGCACGTCTTCTACGTGTGGTTCGACGCGCTGCTCAACTACTACAGCGCGCTGTCCTACGCCCCGCCGCCGGCGGGGCCGGCGGGCGCGTCCTCGGCGGCGGCGAGCGCCGGCAGCCTCACCGAGCGCCTGTGGCCCGCGAGCTACCACCTGATCGGCAAGGACATCCTGCGCTTTCACGCGGTGTACTGGCCGGCGCTGTTGATGGCCGCCGAGCTGGAGCTCCCCGAGCACGTGTTCGTGCACGGCTTCCTGCTGATGGACGGCGAGAAGATGAGCAAGTCGCTGGGCAACGTGCTCGACCCGTTCGCGGTGATCGAGCGCTACGGGGCGGATGCGCTGCGCTTCTATCTGCTGCGCGACGTCCCCTTCGGCCAGGACGGCTCGGTGTCCACGGCGGCGTTCGAGCTGCGTTACGAGAGCGAGCTGGCCAACGAGCTGGGCAACCTCGCCGGCCGCACGATCGCGATGGTGCATCGCTACCGCGAGGGGGTGCCCGCGGTGGTGGCCCTGGACGACGAGCTGAACGTCGACTTCGAGGGATTGGCGCAGGAGGTGGGCTGGCTGATCGACCGCGCGGAGCTGACGGGCGCGTTGGAGGTGATCTGGCAGCGGGTGCGCCGGCTGAACCGCTACGTGGAGGAGCGCGCTCCGTGGCAGCTCGCCAAGCAGGACGCTCGCGCCGAGGAGCTCGACCAGGTGCTCTCGACGCTGGTGGCAGGCGTACGCGTGCTCGCGGTGCTGCTGCACCCCTACCTGCCCGAGAGCACCGACACGCTGCTCGGAGCCCTGGGCGTCGAGGACCGCTCGCTGGCGTGCGCGCGCTGGGACTCGACCGCAGCGCTGGGCGAGCGCTTGGGCGAGCTGGGGCCGCTGTTCCCGAAGTCCTGATGAGGAGCGCGGCGGTGGACGCGACGGGCGGCAACTCGCGGTGATCGACTCCCACACCCATCTGCACCTGTGCGAGCGCCCCAACTCTGAGCTGGTGGCGGAGGCGGACGCGGTGGGCGTGGTGCGCATGCTGACGGTGGGGATCGATGGCGTCTCCTGCCGCGCGGCGCTGGCGGCGGCCGAGGACTTCCCGCAGGTGTACGCGGCGATCGGCCGCCACCCGCAGGCGGCGAAGGGCTTCGACGACGCCGACCTCGCGGAGCTGCGGGCGCTGGCCGCGCACGAGCGCTGTGCGGCGATCGGCGAGACCGGCCTGGACTTCTACCGCGACACCAACCCGCCACGCGCCGACCAGCAGCGGGCGTTCGCGGCGCAGATCGCGCTCGCGCGCGAGACGGGCAAGCCGCTGGTGATCCACACCCGCGCCGCCGCGCACGACACGCTCGCCCAGCTCGCCGCTGAAGCCGAGGGCGTGAGCGTGCTGATGCACTGCTTCTCGATGCCCGAGGAGGTGCAGGAGTGCGCGCGCCGCGGCTACGCGATTTCGTTCGCGGGCAACGTCACGTACAGGAGCGCCGCCGATCTGGCCGCGGCGGCGCGCGTGGTGCCCGAGGAGCTGCTGCTGGTCGAGACGGACGCGCCCTACCTGTCCCCGCAGCCCGTTCGCAAGGAGCGAAACCGGCCGGCGTTCGTGGTGCACACGGCAGCGTTCCTGGCCGAGCTGCGCGGCGTCAGCGTGCAGGAGCTCGACGCCACGGTGACGCGCAACGCGGCGCGCGTGTTCGGCTGGGCGTGAGCGCGGTGGCCGACGGCCCGACCCAGCCGAGCCTGCGGCGCATGCGCCAGTTCGACATTCGCCCCGACCGCGAGCTCGGGCAGAACTTCCTGATCGACTCGAACATCCTCGCGGTGATCGCGCGCGCGGCCGAGCTGTCGGCGCGGGACGTGGTGTTGGAGGTGGGCGGCGGCCTGGGTGTGCTCTCGGAGCACCTGGCGGGGCGGGCGGCGTATGTGCACGTGGTGGAGCTCGACGCGCGCCTGCGCGACGCGTTGCAGGATGCGACGGACCCCTTCAAGAACGTGAGCGTGCACTGGGCGGACGCCATGGACATCGACCTCGCCGGCCTGCTCCCGGCCCCGGAGAAGGTGATCGCCAACCTGCCCTACGGGGTGGCTGCGAGCGTCCTGCTGCGCAGCATCGAGGAGCTGCCCGGCGTGCAGGTATGGGTGGCGATGGTGCAGCGGGAGGTCGGCGAGCGCCTGGCTGCGGCGCCCGGGAGCGGCGGCTATGGGGTGCCCTCGGTGCTCGCCCAGCTCGCCTGCCGTGTGGAGGTCGTGCGGGCGATCCCGCGCACCGTGTTCGTGCCGCAGCCGAACGTCGACTCGGTGCTCGTGCGCATGCGCAGGCGCCCGGACACCGAGAACGTGCCACCGGCGCTGCGCGCGCTGGTGCGTGGCGCGTTCGCCCACCGGCGCAAGACGCTCGCCGGCTCGCTCGCCCTGGCGCCGGGTGCCCCCGGGCGCTCGCGCGAGCAGGTGCGCAGCGCGCTCACGCGGATCGCTCAACCCCCGGACGCGCGCGCGGAGCGCCTCTCCCCCGAGGACTTCCGGGCGCTGGCCCGCGAGCTCGAGCTGTGAGTCCTTTTTATGATTTGAGGGTCGCGAGGTGAGCGCCCGCGCGTTCGTGTCGGGTGTCCACCGCGCGCTGGCACCCGCGAAGATCAACCTCGGACTGTTCGTCGGCCCGGCGCGCACCCTCGGGGGCCTCGTCCCCTCCGCGGCCGCGGAGGATGCGGGGGGGCGTCCGCTCGCGGGCGACGGCCGGCACGAGCTGGTGACGGTCATGCAGTCGATCTCGCTCGCAGACGAGCTCACGCTGGCGCTGGCGCCGGCGGGCGCCGAGCGCGACCAGGTGGTCTGTCCGGGCGTCCCCGGCGACCCGCGCGAGAACCTGGCGGCGGCTGCCCTGCGCCTGTTCCGCGAGCGCACCGCATGGGCGGCGCCGCCGCTGCGACTGAACATCGTCAAGCGCGTCCCAGTGGCGGCCGGCCTCGGCGGGGGCTCGGCCGACGCGGCCGCCACGCTGCGCCTCGCCGCGCACGCCTCGGGGCTCGGGGATGGGCAGCTCCTGCTGGAGCTCGCCGCGCAGCTGGGAGCGGACGTGCCCGCGCAGGTCTCGCCGGGGCGCTGGCTGGCCACCGGCGCGGGCGAGCGTCTGCAGGCGCTCCCGGCGCCGCTTTCGAGCTTCGGCGTGGTGGTCTTGGCGCTGGCGGTCCCGCTGTCGACCGCGGCCGTGTACGCCGAGGCGGACCGCCTCCAGGCGGGGCGCTCGATGGACGAGCTGGGCGAGCGCCGCCGGGCGCTCGGCGCCGCGCTCGCGCACGGCGCGGCGCTCCCGCCCGCGGAGCTGCTGGACAACGACCTCCAGCGGGCGGCCATGTCGCTGTGTCCGCAGATCGAGGACGCGCTCGCGGCGGCGCTCGCGACGGGTGCGCTGCACGCCGTGCTCAGCGGCTCCGGGCCGACCGTGCTCGGCCTCTTCTCCACGGCGCAGGGCGCCCGCGAGGCCACTGCGCGCCTGGCCGAGCGATCGCCGCCGCCGATCTGCGCCACGCCCGTCGATGCAGCGTTCGCGCGGGCGCTGACGCTCGCCGCCGGTGCGGCGCCCGCGGGCGCCTGAGACGTATCCGATGCGGCGCCCGCGGGCGCCTGAGACGTGTCCGATGCGGCGCCCGCGGGTGCCTAAGACGTGTCCGATGCGGCGCCCGCGGGCGCCCAGACGTATCCGCGGGTGGGTTGCCGGGCGCGCTGGCGGCGCCCCGCGTGGGCGGACGACTTCCGCGTGCGTCACAATCCCGGCAGGCCCGATGAGCAGGACGGCGATCAACGAGCTTGTGGCAGCGTGCGCGGGGGTGTTCTCCCTGGCGCTGTTCGCTGGCTTGATCCTGGTCCCGGCGTGGACGTCCTACTCCCGTCTGTGGGAACGGCTGGCTGCGACCGTGCTGTCCCTGTACGTGCTGGCGGTGCTGGTGGGCGTGGGAGTGGTCGGCGCGCTCGCTGCCGTCTACTTCTGGGGCTAGCTGAGTGTCAGATCTCGCGGCGCTCGATGCGATCACCGAGGCGGTCGAGTCCGGTGCGGGGCTGCCGGAGGTGGTGCGCGCAGCGGCGCGTGCGCTCGAGGCCAGCCTGGCGGTGACCGACGCGTGGGGCGCCACGCTCGCGGTGGCGGCCCGCTCGCCCGCCGAGGAGCGCGCGCTGCTGTCGGCTGGCGAGGGCGTGAGCAGCGCGCCGCTGCGCGTGGCGGACACGGTCGTGGGCACGCTGCACATGCGCGCCAAGACCGAGCCCAGCGCGTCCATGCGCCGCCTGCTGCTGACGATCATCGCCTCCGAGGTCGAGCGCGTGCGCGCGCCCGAGCGCGCCTCGGAAACGGCCTCCGGCGACTTCCTGCGTGCGATCCTGCGCCGCGAGCTGACCGACGGCGAGGAGCTGCTCGAGCGCGCCAAGCAGCTCTCGCTGGCGATCGAGGACGGCGCCACCATGCTGGTCGCGCGCGCCCATCCCCAGGCCCCCACCGACGAGGGCTGGCGGGGGCGGGTGCGCGCGGTCGCCGAGCGCGGCGCGCGGGCCGTGGTCAGCCGTTCGATCGCGGCGCTGTCGGAGGTCGAGGGCAAGCCCCACGGCGCGGCTGGGCGCGCGGGCAACCCCGAGAGCTGGGTCGAGTCGGCCGTCCGCGGCGTGGGCGCCGAGGTGCTCGTGCTGGTGCCGGGCGGCGACGAGGCGACCGCCGGGCGCGCGGCCGACGCGGTCCTCCACGAGATGCAGGCGAGCCTGGCCGGGTACACGTTCGCGCTGGGGCGCAGCCGCGTGGCGGCCGAGCCGGCGGAGCTGCCGCGCGCGGCCAGCGAGGCGCTGCTCGCGGCCAACGTCGCCGAGGGCGGCGCGGGTGGGGGACTCGATCCGGTCGCGCTCGCGTTCGAGCAGACCGGCGCCTACCGGCTGCTGCTGTCGGCCATGAGCGAGAACCCGAGCGAGCTGCAGCGCTTCTACGCCGAGACGGTCGAACCGCTGGTGGCCTACGACGAGCAGTACGAGACCGACCTGGTGCGCACGCTCGAGACCTTCCTCGAGGCCGACGGCAACGTCGCGGGCACCGCCCAGCGGCTGTTCACCCATCGCCACACCATCTACTACCGCCTGGAGCGCGTCCGCGAGCTCTCCGGGCTGGACGTCAGCTCCAGCGACGGCCGCGAGAAGCTCAGCCTCGGCTTGAAGTCGATGCGGGTGCTCGGCATCGCCTCCGCCGGAGGTCCCGCCTCGGAGGCGGGCGCCGAAGGCGGACGGGTGCCTCGCCGGCCGGGGGGCAGGCGCACGTAGGACCCGCACCGGGGCTATCCTCCTTGACTCACAACCAGCTCCGTTGGGGGGTCGTCCAACGGCAGGACATCAGGTTTTGGTCCTGAGAATCGGGGTTCGAGTCCCTGCCCCCCAGTAGCGCCGCAGGAGCACGGGCGCGGACGGGCCAACGGCGCGGCGTGCGGGCCACAGCGCCAGCTGCCCCTCCCTTGACATCTAGGTCGTGACCGCCCCCACCGTCGTGATCCTCGCCGCCGGCAAGGGGACGCGCATGCGCTCAGCTCGGCCGAAGGTCCTGCACGAGCTGTGCGGACGTCCGCTGGCCCTGTGGCCGGTGTGCGCGGCGCTCGCTGCGGGGGCGGAGAAGGTCGTGGTGGTGGACTCCCCCGAGCGCGTGCTCGAGCCGCTGCTCCCCGAGGGCGTCGAGCTGGCCGTCCAGGAGCGCCCCGACGGCACCGGGGGCGCGGCCGCGGCCGCCATGGCGAAGCTGGGCGCGGTGCCCGCGGGCGCCCCGCCCGTGGTGGTGATCGCGGGCGACGTGCCGCTGCTGCGCGCCGAGACGATCAGGGAGCTGGTGGACGTGCACACGGGCAGCGGCGCCGCGGCCACCATGGCCACCGCCGTGCTCGAGGACCCCAGCGGCTACGGGCGCGTCGTGCGCGACCCGGGCGGCACCGTGCAGCGGGTGGTCGAGACCAAGGCCGACGGCGACTCCACGCCGGGCGAGCGCGAGATCCGCGAGGTGAACACCGGCATCTTCGTGTTCGACGCTCGCGCGCTGGCGGACGCCCTGCCCCGCCTGAGCGTCGAGAACGCCCAGGGCGAGCGCTACCTGCCGCAGGTCCTCGACCTGCTGATCGCAGACGGCGCTGGTGTCGCGGCCCACGTGCTCGAGGATCCGGACGAGGTGCTCGGCGTCAACGACCGCGCCGGGCTCGCCCGCGTGCGCGAGCTCGCGCAGGAGGCGATCAACGAGCGCCACATGCTCGCGGGGGTGGGCATCGTCGATCCCCGCGCCACCGTCATCGACGTGGACGTGCGCATCGGCCAGGACACCGTGATCGAGCCCTTCACCACGATTCGCGGCGCCACCGTCATCGGGCGCGACTGCATCGTGCGCTGCTCCTACCTCGTCGACTGCACGCTCGAGGACGGCGTCAGCGTGGGGCCGTTCGGCTACCTGCGCCCGGGCGCAGTGCTGCGGCAGGGCTGCAAGGTGGGGACGTTCGTCGAGGTCAAGAACTCCGACATCGGCGCCGGCACCAAGGTTCCCCACCTCTCCTACATCGGCGACGCGGACGTCGGCGCGGGCGCGAACCTGGGCGCGGCCACGATCACCGCCAACTACGACGGACGCGCCAAGCACCGCACGATCGTGGGCGACGGGGTGCACACTGGGGTGGACACCACGCTGGTGGCGCCCGTGAGCGTCGGCGAGGGAGCATACACGGGCGCTGGGTCCGTGATCGTCGAGGACGTGCCGGCCGGCGCGCTGGGCATCGCTCGCCAGCGCCAGAGCAACATCGAGGGCTACGCTGAGCGGGCCGATGACTGATCTCCCGCAGCGTTTACACTGGGTCGCGAGATGAGCGCGATCGACACGCGCACGCAGGCTTCGCGGGCGAGCCTGCCATTCGACTACAACAAGCGGCTGATGCTGTTCAGCGGGCGCGCCAACCCGCAGTTGGCGGCGTCGATCGCCGACAAGCTCGAGGTCGAGCTGGGCCCGGTGGAGCTGAAGAAGTTCTCCAACGGCGAGGTCTACTGTCGCTACGAGGAGTCAATCCGCGGCGCCGACGTGTTCATCGTGCAGTCGGTGTGCGGCAACCCGCAGACCGGCATCACCGCGAACGACTCGCTGATGGAGCTGCTGCTGATGATCGACGCGGCCGTCGGCGCCTCCGCGCACCGTGTGATCGCCGTCATGCCCTGGTTCGGCTACTCCCGCCAGGACAAGAAGTCCGCGCCCCGGGAGCCGATCTCCGCGCGCCTGGTCGCCCGCATGCTCGAGGCGGCGGGCGCCGACCGGGTGCTCACCATGGACCTGCACGCCGGCCAGATCCAGGGGTTCTTCCAGAAGCCCGTCGACCACATGACCGCGCTGTTCATGCTCACGCAGTACTTCGCCGACCTCGGCCTCCCGGACCTCGTGGTCGTGGCGCCGGACGCCGGCCGGGTCAAGCTGAACAAGAAGTTCGCGTCCAAGGTGGGCGCCGAGCTCGCGATCCTCGACAAGGAGCGCCCCGCCCAGCAGGTGGCCGAGATCGGCTACGTGATCGGCGACGTGAAGGGCAAGACGGCGGTGATCGTGGATGACATGATCGACACCGCGGGCACGCTCACCGCGGCCGCCAAAACGGTCAAGGAAGAGGGCGCCGCGCGCGTGTTCGCGGCGGCCACCCACGCGGTGTTCTCGGGCGACGCCTTCGAGAACCTGCGCGCCTCTCCGCTCGAGCAGATCGTCGTCACCGACACCATCCCCGTCGGCCCCGGCGTCCCCGAGAACGTGCGCGTGCTGCCCTGCGCCGAGCTGCTCACCGACTCCATCCGCCGCATCTTCGTCGACGACTCCGTCAGCGAGGTGTTCGGCGGGGAGAATCAGCTGTTCTAGCGGCGTAACACGAGGCCGGCACGCGCCCGGCGCTCGCGCGAGGGCACGCCGCGCGCCGCACCCCCGTCATCATTTGGGGAGCAATGTCCTCGCCACCGATCGCGACGCCGGCGCTCGGCGCGCCCGGTCCGCGCGCATGGTGGCGCGGGCTCACGCCCCGGCACCGCCGCATCCTGCGCGCGCTGTTCGCGGCGGCGGTCATCCTGGTCCTGCTGGTGGGCGCGGTTCTGGCGCGCTTCCTCAGCGTCGAGAACGCCGAACGCGACGCCGATCTGGCCCTCGTGCAGGCCGAGGCCAGGGGGGACGTGGCGGGCATGCTCGACCAGCTCACCGGCTGCCGGGCGAGTCCGTCGTGTGTGGCCGCAGTCAGGGCCGACGCCGGCGACCCTCGGCTGCGCAGGGCCGGCGCCGTCAAGATCCTGCAGCTCGAATCGCCGACCGCGTACGCCACCTCCGCGGCCAGCGGCAGGACGCGCCTGGCGTGGACGGTGATCGGCACCCTGCCCGTGGTCCAGTGCGTGGAGGTCCGGCGCACCGGCAACTTCCTCACCGGCATGCACGTGCACCTGGTCGGGGTGAGCGCGCCGATCTCCGGCGAAGGCAGATGCACGAAGGAGTCCACCATCGAACGCGAAGAAGAAGAAGCTACGCAGGTCGAAGAGGGGCACTGAGCACGCAGGCGGAGCGAGCGCGATTGCTAGAGTCTTGACTCGCTCATGGCTTCCACGACCACCAAGCTGAACGTCTCCAGCCGCGCCGCAGCCGGCTCGCGCGCGGCCCGCCGCCTGCGTCGCTCCGGACGCGTGCCCGGAGTGCTCTACGGCGGCGGCGCCGAGCCGGTCGGCTTCGATGCCGACGCGCGCGAGCTGCGCCTCGCGCTCGCGAGCTCGGGCGCGGTGCTCGATCTGAGCGTGGACGGCGCGAAAGCCACGCCCGTGGTGCTCAAGGAGGCCCAGCGCCACCCCGTGCGCGGCGAGACCGTTCACGTGGACCTGCTGCGCGTGCGGCTGGACCAGGCCATCAACGCGGTCGTGCCACTCGAGCTCGCCGGTGTGGAGGACTCGCCGGGCGTCAAGCAGGGCGGCGTGCTCGAGCAGATCACGCGCGAGCTGAACGTGGAAGCGCTGCCCACCGCGATCCCCGAGTCGATCGTCCACGACGTCAGCGACATGGAGATCGGCGACACGATCGTGCTCAGCGCGCTGAGCGTTCCCGATGGCGTGACGCTGCTCGACGACTTCGAGGAGACGGTCCTCGCGACGCTCTCGCCGCCCCGCCTGCAGAGCGAGGTCAGCGAGGAGATCGAAGCCGAGACGGAGGTCGTCGGCGAGGAGGGCGCCCAGGCGCAGGGCGCCGAGGACGTCTCCGAGGGCTCTGGCGAGGAGTAACGCTGCGACGCCCGTTCCGCGGTGGCGGCGGCGCGGCTGTCGATTGGCTGATAGTCGGGCTCGGCAACCCCGGCCGTGAGTACGAAGGAACGCGCCACAACGTCGGCTTTCGCGTGGCCGGCGCGCTGGTCGAGCGCTGGGGGCTGGGACGCGCCAAGGATCGCTTCCGCGGGCGCCTTGCCGAAGGCCGCGTGCCGGTCTCGCCGGGCGAGCCCGGTGCCGGCGCGAGCGCGCCGCGCGTGGCGGTGCTCTGCCCCGAGACCTACATGAACGACGCCGGGCGCTCGGTCGGGCCCGCGCGGGGGTCACTCAAACTGGCGCGCGATCGAGTTGTTGTAGTACACGACGACATCGACCTCCCCTTCGGTGACGTGCGCACGCGCCTCGGCGGCGGACTGGCCGGGCACAACGGCCTGAAGTCGCTCAAGCGGGAGCTCGGCGGGGCTGACTTCATGCGCGTGCGCGTGGGCGTCGGGCGCCCCGACAGCACCGATCCGGAGATCGTCTCTGCGTACGTCCTGGGCCGCTTCCGCGAGGATCAGGCGCAGGTGAGCGCGCTGATCGACAGCGCCTGCGAGCAGGTCGAGCGCGTGGTGCTCGCCGGCGAGGAGCCACAGTGAGCGCGAGCGGGCTGCGCACGCTCCTCGGTCTCGCCCAGGACGATCGCGGGGCGCAGCGCCTCGCGCGCGACGGCGGCCACGCGTTCGTGTCCGCGGCCCTGCGCCCATACGTCGTGGCGGCGCTCGCCGACATGCACGCGGACACGCGCTCGCGGGCGACGCTGGTGGTCGTGGGCGACGATCGCGGGGCACGCGACCTGGCCGGCGACCTCGGCGCGTGGCTCGCGCCCCGCCGCGTTCGCTACTACCCATCCCGGGGCGTCGCGTATGAGTCCCACCTGGCGCCCCCAGCCCACCTGGTGGGACTGCGGGTGGCTGCGCTGGACGCGCTCCTTGGCACCTCAGCTGTCGGCGCCGGCGCCGCACCCGCAGAGCAGCCGGTGGTGGTCGTGAGCGCGGTGGCGCTGTCCGAGAAGGTGCCGGACCCGGCGCTGCGTCCGCGCTCGTTCACGCTGCGGGTGGGGGAGCTGCTGGACCTCGACGAGTGCGCCGCCGAGCTCGTGAGCGCGGGCTACGAGCGCGTCGAGCAGGTCGAGGAGCGCGGGCAGTTCGCGCTGCGCGGAGGCCTGCTGGACGTGTTTCCGGCAACCGAGGACCGGGCGGTGCGGGTGGACATGTTCGACGTGGAGATCGAGTCGCTGCGCTGGTTCTCCACGTTCACGCAACGCTCGCTCGAGGACGCGCAGGAGGTCGAGATCGCGCCCGCGGCCGAGCTCGCGCTCGAGCACCGCGAGCTCGCCGAGATGGCCGTCGAGGAGATGCCCGGAGGGGCGTACGCCGCGGGTGCTGATGCCGCGGCCGAGTCCGAGCGCCCCGACATCGCCGAGCTGCTGCCGCTCGAGCGCTTCGGCGCGCTGCTCGACCTGGTCGGCCCGGAGACCGAGCTGATGGTGGCTGCGGAGGAGGACCTCGAGCCGGTGCTGGGCGACCTGTGGAGCGACGTGTCGGCGGCGTTCGGCGAGCGCGACGCACAGCACCTGTATGTCAGCCCCGAGCGCATTCGCGCGACGCTCGCCGAGCGCGCCCGGATCTGGCTGTCGACGCTGTCCAGCGGCCAGGAGATCGAGCTGCGGGCGCAGTCCGCCGACACGGCCGCGCGCTCGCTCGCCGAAGCCGAGCCCGAGCTGGAGAAGCTCGTGCGCTCGGGCTACCGCACCGTGGTCGCCTTTCCCCGGCGCGGCGAGGGCGAGCGCGCCGCGTACAACCTGGGCCGGCTGAAGGCCACGTGGCTGGGCGAGGGCGAGGGTGTGGACGTCGGCCACCAGGCGCTGGAGCCCTCGCTGCGCTTCGCCGCGGCGTCGCTGCGCGAGGGCTTCATCGCACCGCAGCTCAAGCTGGCGGTGTATCCCGAGCACCGGCTGCTGCGCCGGCGCAGGGCCGAGCGGGGTGGCGTCGATTCGGGCGCGGGCCGCCACGGCGGTGCCGGCGGGTCCCGCCGGGGCGCGCTGCGCTCGTTCACCGAACTGCGCGCGGGCGACATCGTCGTCCACGAGGACCACGGCGTGGCCCGCTTCGCTGGCTTCGAGACGCGCACCGTGGCCGACGTCACGCGCGACTACCTGTACCTGGAGTACCAGGGCGACGACCGCGTGTTCGTGCCGGTCGACCAGCTCGCCAAGATCTCCCGGTACGTCGGTGCGGGCGCATCCACGCATCCGCCGCTATCGAAGCTCGGCGGCACGCGCTGGGAGACGATGAAGGCGCGGGCGCGCCGCGCCGCCCAGGAGCTCGCCGGCGAGCTCCTGAACCTGTACGCCGAGCGCCGGCGGCGCAGCGGCTATGCGTTCGGGCCCGACTCGGACTGGCAGCGCGAGTTCGAGGAGCGCTTCCCGTTCACCGAGACGCCCGACCAGCGCGAGGCGATCGAGCTGGTGAAGGCCGACATGGAAGCGCCGCGGCCGATGGACAGGCTGATCTGCGGCGACGTCGGCTACGGCAAGACCGAGGTGGCGCTGCGCGCGGCCTTCAAGTGCGCGGAGGAGGGCAAGCAGGTGCTGATGCTGGTGCCCACCACGATCCTCGCCCAGCAGCACTTCGGCACGTTCGCCGAGCGTCTCGCCGACTACCCGTTCACGCTCGAGCACGTCTCGCGCTTTCGCAGCCCAGCGGAGCAGAAAGCCGCGATCAAGGGCTTCGCGGAGGGCCGCACGGACATCCTGATCGGCACCCACCGCGTGCTCTCGCGCGACGTGCGCGCCAAGGACCTGGGCCTGCTGATCGTGGATGAGGAGCAGCGCTTCGGGGTCAAGCAGAAGGAGCTGCTGCGTCAGCTCAAGCTCAAGGTGGACGTCATCTCGATGTCCGCCACGCCGATCCCGCGCACGCTGCAGATGTCGCTGGCGGGGCTGCGCGACATCTCGGTGATCGAGACGCCGCCCGAGGGCCGGCGACCGGTGCGCACGTACGTGGGCGAGTACGAGGAGGATCTGGTCAAGCAGGCGATCGTGCGCGAGCACGCCCGCGGCGGGCAGGCCTTCTTCATGCACAACCGCGTGGAGTCCATCGACGAGACGGCCGAGCGCCTGCGCGCGCTGTGCCCGGGGGTGCGCTTCGCGGTGGCCCACGGGCAGATGGGGGAGGGCGAGCTGGAGAGCGTGATGATGGATTACCTGCGGGGCGGCGCGGACGTGCTCGTGTGCACCTCGATCATCGAGTCCGGCATCGACATCCCGCAGGCGAACACGCTGATCGTCGAGCACGCGGACGCGTTCGGCCTGGCCCAGCTCTACCAGATCCGGGGGCGCGTCGGGCGCAGCCGCGAGCGCGCGTACGCATACCTGCTGTATGACGCAGCCGCCGCGCTCACGCCCGAGGCTGCCCAGCGCCTGTCGGCGCTTTCCGACTACACCGAGCTGGGCGCGGGCTTCAAGATCGCGATGCGGGATCTGGAGATTCGCGGTGCCGGCAACCTGCTCGGCGACGAGCAGTCCGGGCACGTGGCCGCCCTGGGCTTCGAGCTGTACATGCAGATGCTCGACGAGGCCGTCGCCGAAGCGGGGGCCGCGGAAGAGGGCGGCGAGGGCGAGGCGCTGCCCGAGCCGGTCCGCCTGGACGTGAACGTCGACGCGTACGTGCCCGCCGACTACGTCCCCTACGAGCAGGCCAAGATCGAGATCCACCGGCGTGTGGCGGGCGCACTGGAGGTGGCCGAAGTGGAACGCCTGCGCGAGGAGCTGGTCGATCGCTTCGGGCCGGTGCCCGAGCCGGTCGAGAACCTGCTCTCGCTGCAGCGCGCGCGCATCAAGTTCGGCCAGGCGGGTGCGCAGTCGGTGAGCTTCCGCGGCGATCGCCTGGCGGTGGTGCCGATCGAGCTCGACTCGGTGCGCGCCAGACGGCTGCGCCAGGAGCTGCCGGAGGCGCTCTACGAATCGGGTCGCTCGCAGGTGTCGGTGCGCGTTCCCAGCGATGGCAGCGAGCGCTTCCCCAGCGTCGTGCGCGCCGCGGACACGCTGCTGGCGATCGTGCGCGAGGCGGCCTGAGGCGCGCCCTTCCGAACCGGCCCGTCCGGGGCCCTCGCCGCCAGGCGCCGGCGCCCGATCGGCGCCTGCGAGGCTTATCCAGGCCTTAGGCTTTCGTGAGGCGCGCGTGAGACCTTTCCGCTAGAGTGCCCGCGTCGTGTCCAAATCCGTTCGCTCACTCTCGGCGCTAGGCGCCGTTTTGTTTGCTCTGCTGGGGCTGTCCGCGTGCGGCGGCGTGCCCGGAGACGCGGTCGTCCAGGTGGGGGGCAACCCGATCACCAAGACGGCGTTCGAACACTGGATAACGGTGGCTGCGGCGTCGAGCGCGCTGACCGCCGGCGAAAAACCGGTGATCCCCGTGCCGCCGAAGTACACCGCGTGCATCGCCCATCTGGCGGCCACCGCGCCGAAGCCGGCCAAAGGGCAGAGCGCCCCGAGCACGGCGCAACTGAAATCGGAGTGCGAACAGCAGTACAAATCGCTGCAGAGCGAGGTGCTGAGCTTCCTCATCTCCTCGCAGTGGGTGCTCTCGGAAGCCAAATCGCTGGGCGTCAAGCTCACCGACGCGGAAGTCCACAAGGAATTCGAAAAAATCAAGAACGCGCAGTTCCCGAAGGCGGCCGAATTCGAAAAATTCCTACAGACCTCCGGGCAGTCCGTCTCGGATCTGCTGCTGCGCGTGAAGCTGAACATGCTGTCCAGCAAAATCCAGAAACAGGTGGTCAAGAACAAGGCTACGGCCACGGAAGCCCAGATCACCAAGTACTACAACGAAAACAAGTCCCGCTTCGGCACCCCCGAAAAGCGCACCGTGCGCATCATCCTGACGAAGACCGAAGCCCAGGCGCTGGCCGCCAAGAAGGAAATCGAATCGGGCAAGAGCTTCGCGTCGGTCGCCAAGAAAGACTCGATCGACCCCACCAGCAAGGCCGACGGTGGCCTGCTCAAGGAAGTGGTCAAAGGCGAGGAGGAGAAGGCGCTCGACGAAGCCATCTTCACCGCCAAAGTGCACAAGCTCGGCGGCCCGGTGAAGACGCCGTTCGGCTACTACATCTACGAAGTGGTGAGCACGATCGCCGGTACCCAGCAGTCGCTGGCGCAGGCGAAGGCGACGATCAAAGAGCAGCTGATCGCCACCAACCAGCAGAAAGCGCTCAGCACGTTCGTCAAAAACTTCAAAAAGAAGTGGCAGGAACAGACTGAATGCCGCTCCGGCTACGAGGTAGCCGACTGCAAGGGCTACAAAGCCCCGAAGACCACGTCGAAATCCGGCGTCTCCACCACCGAATAGGCGACCCGGCCGATGCGTGCGCAGGCAGTGGCGCCCACGCGTAGGACTCCTCGGATGCGCAACGCCGAGCGGAGCGCATGAGCGAGATCGAGCGCGTCCACGCGCGCCAGATCCTCGACAGCCGTGGCAACCCCACGGTGGAGGTGGAGGTTGGGCTGCGCTCCGGCGCGAGCGGTCGCGCGGCGGTGCCCTCGGGCGCATCCACGGGAGAGTTCGAGGCGACGGAGCTGCGCGACGGGGGTCAGGCGTGGTCCGGGAAGGGCGTATCGCGGGCGGTGGGCAACGTCGAGAGCGAGATAGCGCCGGCGGTGGCGGGCATGGACGCAGCCGACCAGCAGGCGCTCGACAGCGCCCTGATCGAGCTCGATGGCACGCCCAACAAGTCGCGCCTCGGCGCCAACGCGATCCTGGGTGTGTCGCTGGCGGCTGCTCACGCGCAGGCTGCCGCAGAGGAACTGCCGCTGTGGCGATACCTCGGCGGAGCGGACGCGCGCGTTCTGCCGGTGCCGATGATGAACGTCCTCAACGGTGGCGCCCACGCCGACAACGCGGTCGACTTCCAGGAGTTCATGGTGGTGCCCTGCGGCGCGCCCACGTTCTCCGAGTCCCTGCGCATGGGAGCTGAAGTGTTCCACGCCCTGAAACGCACCCTGCACGAGCGCGGGCTGTCGACGGCCGTGGGGGACGAGGGCGGGTTCGCCCCCGACCTGGGCTCGAACGAGGAGGCGCTGAAGATGCTGGTGGCAGGCATCGAGGCGGCCGGTCTGCGCCCAGGCGAGGATGTGGCGATCGCGCTCGACCCGGCCACCAGCGAGCTCTACCGGGACGGCGCGTACGTGCTCGAGCACGAGGGGCGCACGCTGAGCGCGGCCGAGCTGAGCGACTACTGGGCGGAGCTCGCCGGGCGCTATCCGATCGTGTCCCTGGAGGACGGCATGGGCGAGGAGGACTGGGAGGGCTGGCGCACGCTGACCGAGCGATTGGGCGCGGGCGTGCAACTGGTCGGCGACGACCTGTTCGTGACCAACACCGAGCGGCTGCGTCGCGGCATCGACATGCACGTGGCCAACTCGATCCTCGTCAAGGTCAACCAGATCGGCACGCTCACGGAGACGCTCCAGGCGATCGCGATGGCGCGCGACGCGGGCTACACGGCGGTCATGAGTCACCGCTCGGGCGAGACCGAGGACGTGACCATCGCGGACCTGGCGGTGGCGACGGGCTGCGGACAGATCAAGACGGGCGCCCCCTCGCGCTCGGATCGCGTGGCCAAGTACAACCAGCTCCTGCGCATCGAGGAGCAGCTCGGCGCCGACGCCCGATTCCCCGGGCGCAGCGTGTTTCGCGGCGTCTAGCGTGCAGGAGCTCGGGCGCGCGGCGCGAATGCGCAGAGCATGTCCTTTGGACGCGTACGGTGGGACCGGCTGGGGCGCATGGCGATGCTGTGCGTGCTCGTGGCCCTGGTGTACCTGTACGCGAGCGCGGGCGTGCACATGCTCTCCACGTGGCGCCAGTCGCGCAGCGACAGGGCGGCGGTGGCGGCGCTGGAACACGAACACCTGGCGCTGGTGCGCCAGCGCCAGGAGCTGACGGCGCCGGGCACGCTTGAAACGGAGGCCCGCCAGTTGGGCATGATGAAGAGCGGCGAGCAGCCCTACGTGATCAGCGGGCTACCCGACAACTGAGCCCTGCTCGCGCTGCTAGCCTCGCTCGCATGTCGTTCGAGACGGCGATCTACCAGTGGCAGCAGGGTGAGCGCCGGCTGCAAGCAGCGCCTGCCGAGCGTCGCGCGCTGCTCGAGCGCGTGGCCGAAGCGATCGTGGCGGAGCTGCGCAGGCGGCTGGGCGGACGCTTCTCAACCGACGAACTGGTGGCGCTGTATGAGGAGGGAGCGGCGTGGTGCCTGCAGATCGCGATGAACCTCGCACCCGAGGATCCGTGGGCGTGGGAGGCCGGCACGGTCATCGACGCGGCCTTCGCCCGCTACCTGCGCGAGGCCGCCGACTACGCCGGCGGGCGGCGCACCCTGTCGGAGGCCTAGCGGTCCGTCGGAGGCGTGGCGGTCCGATGCAACCGGGAGCGATCCAGAGGCGGTCCGTCTCATTCCGAGCCGCGATCGTCGTCGGCACTGTGACGCTTGGGCTGATCGTTGCGTTGATCGCCCTGGAGGTGCCCTCGGGTCGTGCAAGTGAATGGAACGCAAGGGCGATCTGCGCCTCGCACGTGTGCCGGACGATTGTCGCTGACGCAACGGTGCGCGTGTTCCGCGCGACCGACCGCCGGGGCTACGACATCGTCTTCGCTGAATGGCGTCGCACGCATCAGGTTCAAGAGACCGACTTCCCGCGCAGCGAACCGCTCACGGCAGCCGCGCTGGCTGGTTCGGCTTTCGCATACGCCGTCCGCTACCCCTCGGGGAGAACCGCCGTCGTATACGTCGACGATTTCCAGCCGGGACACGCGCGAGACGGCGGCGGTTGGG
The DNA here is from genome assembly GCA_963810735.1 of uncultured Solirubrobacteraceae bacterium. Taxonomy (GTDB): domain Bacteria; phylum Actinomycetota; class Thermoleophilia; order Solirubrobacterales; family Solirubrobacteraceae; genus Palsa-744. Next base: position 14,556 of record CAWEOR010000005.1, on the reverse strand, counting down.
TCGGGGCCGAAAACATCGAAGCCGGATCGGCGGGGGTCAGGAATCTCGCCGTCACTGCATCGGGAAGCGTCGCCTGGCTAATGGAAGGCCGCTTCAGGGACCCGGCAGATGGAGGGCCCGGTCCCTATCCAAACGCGCGCGCGATCTTCTGTGCCAGGGGACTCGGCGAACCCGTGCTGCTCGCGTACGGACCGACCATCTCGCCGTCCGCGCTGAGGGCGGACGCGTCGGCCTGCACATCTCGGCGCGCGTGAGCCCCCGGCTTCGGTACGCAAGCGACCGAGGACGCCGTAGCGCGCCGCTATGCCGGCCGCTGAAAGGGGACCAGCGGGAGTAGGGTCCCGCAGGGCAAGCGATACAAGGACGCAGGGAGCGTGGCGTGCTTGGCACGCAAGCGACCGAGGACGCCGTAGCGCGCCGCTATGCCGGCCGCTGAAAGGGGACCAGCGGGAGTAGGGTCCCGCAGGGCAAGCGATACAAGGACGCAGGGAGCGTGGCGTGCTTGGCACGCAAGCGACCGAGGACGCCGTAGCGCGCCGCCATGCGGGGCCCTACTCGTCCTCGCCGACTCGGCGGATGACTATCCGATCCTCCTCGACCTCCACCTCGACGGCTCGGTGTCCGGCCCAGTGCTCGGCGTAGATCGGGTTCTCCTGGATGGCGGGGTCGAGCCACAGGCCATAGCCCTCCTCGCCGTGATCGAAGGTGCCCTCGAGGGGGCCGGTGTTGCGTGAGCCGGCGCGCCGGCCGCGCCCGCCTCGGCGGCTGCGACGGCGGGTGCGCGTGGCACCGGAGTCCTCTGCCTCCTCGTCGCCGTCGCGATCCTCGGCTTCGGCGCGCATGCGCTCGGCCTCGGCGGCCTCGGCGGCCTCAGCTTCGGCGGCCTCGAGCTCGGCGGCGATCAGCGCGTCGTCCTCGGCTCGCAGGTCGATCTCCTCGGGGTAGTCGCCGGCGGCCCCTTCGGGCGTCTCCTCGTCGCTGACGAGCTCGTTCTGGCGCTTGAACTGCTCGATGTCGCGGACGGTGACCTCGAGCTGGTGCGCGACCCACGCGTCGGTGCGGCCTTGGCGCACCCAGGCACGAATCTGGTTGAGGTGCGGGCGCAAAGATTTACGGGGCATGGACGGTCCGGGAGACTAGCGCAAGCGCCCTCGCGGCGCGAGCGTCGCCCGAGAGCGTCCGTCGGGGTGCTCGGCAGCTCGCAGTTTTCGACGAATTGGCATCGCGTTCCCCCGGTCCTGTGACTATGCTTGCCTCTCCGGCGATTTGGGTTGCGCCGGGTCGCCAGTCGGCAAAGAGGAAGGTGCACCCAGAATGCTGGTTCTGACGCGCAAGTCCAACCAGAGCATCATGATCGGGGACGAGATCGAGGTCTCGGTGCTGTCGGTCATGGGCGAGAAGGTGCGCATCGGTATACAGGCGCCGCAACGGGTGCCGGTGTTCCGTAAGGAGATCTACCTGGAGATCCACCGCGAAGCCGGCGCGGCGCCGCAGTCCAAAGATGGCGCCGCACCCGCGCATGGGGCCGAGGTTGAGGAGTCCCTACGCGAACTCGGCGACGGCTCCCAGTAGCGGGCGGCGCGACGGCGCTCGAAGCCGCGAGAACGCGCTCAGCCGAGCAGCAGATAGAGCGTGCGGAACATCACCACGATGACGACGGCGGCGGTGAGCATGAGGGTGAGCACGAGGAGCACGAAGCGCATCGAGCCGCGCTTGTGACGGCGTGCGAGATCGCGCTTGAAAGCGCGCTTCTCGGCGGTGCGACGCAGCGAGTCGCGACGGTGGCGATCGAGCGAGGCCTCCTCGACGAACGCCTCCTCCAGCTCGGCGAGGCTCTGGCGCATTTTCATGGCGCTCACGCGGAGGCGGACGCCTTGCGTGCGGCGCGCTCGTAGACGGCGACGAAGCGAAGGTAGTTCTCGGCGATCTTACGTGCGCCGGCCGAGCGCTCGATCTTGCCGTCGACATAGGCCTTGAGGGGGTCCCACCAGATGGAGCGCCCGATGGCGAAGCCGATGAAGCCGTCGACGGGTGCCGCCTGCGTGAGCCAGTGATCGACCTTGGCGTCGTCGGCGCCGCGCCCGAGCACGACGCAGTGGACGTGGTCGCGGCCGCCGGTGCGGGCCTGGGCGACGAGCATCTCGCAGTCCGAGCGCTGGTCGACGCCCTCGATCTTCCAGATGTCGACCTCGATGCCGGCATCCTGGACGTCGGCGATGGCGCGCCGCATGAGCTCGGGACGCAGCTCGGCGTCGTAGCGATCGCTGTCGCCGCCGACGGACTGCAGCTGGGCGTCCTCGGCGGGCACGAGCAGCTCGAACAGGAACTTGGGGTCGTGCTGGGCGAGCCAGTCGCTCAGCCGGCGTAGCTTCGCGAGCTGCTCGTCGTTCTGGGAGCGGTCGCCGTCGGCGTTGTAGCGAACGAGCACCTTCGTGTAGTCGGGGTCGAAGCGTTCGATGTGGGCTCCGAAGTCATCCCCGTACTGGAAGTCGAACATGCTCTGACCCGAGCGCTCGGCCGGCATGGCCAGTTTGAGGCCCTTCTCGCGCGCCTCGGCGGGCACCGTGGAGCCGAACTGCTCGTCGACGAGCACCCCGGTGACGGATGGATCGGCGCCGGCGCCGATGGCCTGGAGCATGCCCTCGAAGATGAGGTGCTTGGCGTCGGCGATGATGGCCGTCTGCTCCGCGTCGGGCTCGCCCTCGATGCCGAAGAACTTCTTCTGGAAGGAGCCGCGGTGGTCGAACGCGAGGATGTAGAGCTTGCTGTCGGGCTCGGTGGTCATGGCCTGAGTATTCCAGAGGCGCGCGGGACGCGCTCGGGAGGTCCATAGAATGGGTCGACGATGACCTCGAGCGCCGACCTGTTCGTGGTGTGCAAGCAGTGTGGCTCGGAGGTGAGCCCGTACATCACCGAGTGTCCCTACTGCGGCCACCGCCTGCGCAGGCGCGCTCCCAAGCTGCCGCCGGCGAACGCGTCCAAGCGGACGCTGCGGGCGCGGGCGCGCTCGCTGCTGGGCCCCCGGCCGGGAGCGCCGGCGCCGAGCGGCAGCGTGATGACGCGGGCGCGCACTCGCCACCGGCCGAGCAGGTGGGCGGCCGACCGCCCGTACGCCACGATCGCGCTCGTGGCGGTCAGCTGCGGGGCGTGGATCCTGGCGCATGCGGAACCGCTGCTGTACACGCACGCGGCGATCGTGGGGCCCCTGGACGGCGACTGGTGGAAGCTGTTCACGAACGAGTTCGTGTACATCGACGGCGTGTACGCGTTCGTGGCGATCTTGACGGTGGCGATCTTCGGCTGGCTGCTGGAGAGCCGCCACGGACCGGCGGTGGTGCTCGGCCTGTTCTTCGGGGCGGGTGCGACGGGGGCGTTGGTGGCGGACGCGGTGTATCGGTTCCCGCTGGTGAGCGGCGCCAACGCGGCAGGCCTGGCGCTGCTGGCGGCGTGGGCGGCGCCGGATCTGGAGGCGGCGCGGACGGGCTCCTATCGGGACGGCGATCTGCTGGGCGCGGGCGTGCTGGCGGCGCTGCTGCTGGCGATGCCGTTCGCGCGTCCGGAGGCGAGCTGGCTGGCGGGGGTGGTGGGTTGCCTGCTCGGCCTGACGGTGGGGCTGGGCCTGCACCGGATGAGCGAGCTGGAGAGGTGAGCGTGGATGGGGCGAGGCGAGCGGCGCCTATGATGATCGCCCGATGACGATGACCAATGCGGTGGTGCTGATCGAGGCCGAGCGCGATGCGTTGTCCAGCCTGGGTGGCGCGCTGGCGGACATCGAGGGGGTGGCGGAGGCGTACTCGGTGACCGGTGAGTGGGACTTCGTGGCGATCGTTCGGGTGTCCGACCACGAGCAGCTCGCGGACGTGGTGACGGGCCAGATCGGCGGCCTGTCGGGCGTGTCGCGGACGCAGACGATGGTGGCGTTCGCGGCGTACTCGCGCCACGATCTGGAAGCGCTGTTCTCGCTCGGCGAATGAACGCCTGAAGACGATGGCGGTGGCGCCGATGAAGCCGGAGTACGGACCGAGCCTGGCACGGCTGCTGGCGCCTCGCTGGCGGGCGGCCTCGAAAGCGGCGCGGGCGGCGGTGGTGGTCGCCGGTGTGGCGGTGCTGGCGGCCCTCGTGGCGGCGGCGCTGACGCTGGAGAACGCGATGTTCTGGCACGGCGGGAGCGTCCCGTTCAGCTTCGACTACCGCGGCCTGTACCGCGTGACCCCGGATCCGGGCGGCTTTGTGAAGGTGGAGAGCCGGTGGCCGGACGGCTCGCTGAAGTACTCGTTCGCGGTGGCGCCGCTGACGCTGCCCCCCTACCACGGCGAACTGACGGCGGAGATGCCGGTGTATGCGACCGGCCTGATCCGCGGCCTCAGCGGCCGCTACCCTGGCTTTGCGCTGCGCGCGGAGGGCAAGACGAAAGTCAACAACACGCTCACCGGCTATGAGGTGGCGTTCTTCGCGCGGGTGCAAGGGCGCGAGGTGTACGCCCGGGATGTGCTGCTGACGCCCGAACAGGCGCACCCGCGGGCGGGTGTGGTGGTGACGATGATGACCTCGCCGGGGGCCAGCTCGCAGGTGCTCTCGCCGCTGGAAGTGGGAGAGACGGGCGTGCTGCTGCGCCCGCTGAAGTCCTTCGCGTTCGGCTAGCGCAGCGCCCGCGTGCGCGGGGCGGTGTGCGGCCGCGTGTCAGCGCCAGCTGGCGCCGTGGCGGGTGTACGCGGTGAACGCGTCGTCCCGGCGGCTGAAGCGGGCGGGGGGGCCGTCGGCGTTGTCCGTGCTGGCGATGTCGGCGGCGTTGTCGGCTGTGCCGGCGGACCCAGCGGTGCCGCCGGTGTCAGGGTTGACGTCGCTGTCGGGCTGGCCGTCGGGGCCGGACGTGGGTTCGTCTGCCGGCGCGGTCGGGGTTTCGGCTTGGACGGGGGGAGTTTCGGGCGCGCCCGCTGGAGGGGCTGAAGGAGAGCCGGGCGTGGTGGGCGTTTCGGTGCTCGTGGGGGGCGTGCTCGGGGTGGTGGGCGTGGTCGGCGTGGTGGTGACGGTCGGCACGGTTGTGGCGGACGCGGGGAGTTCGGTGGTCTGGGTGGTCACCTGGGTGGTGGGCTGGGGCGGCGTGGGCTTGACCGCTGGTTCGGGTGAGCTCGCGACGGTCGTGACGGAGGACACGCCCGGTGCGGTGGTGACCACGGCGGGCACGGCGCGCTTGACGATCTTCGCGATGGTCGCGTGGTGGTGGCGGCGGGCCGCGGCGGCGGCTACGGCGGCGGAGGGCTCACGCACGCCGGCGCTGACGGGCTGGAGGGCCTGGCGGACGACAACCGGTCCGCTCGCGTACGGGGTGGCGGCGACGACGACGGCTGGGGGCGGCGTGGTGGTGATGGGTGGTGACCGCGTTTCGGCGGCGACCGCTCCGGCGGTGACGATGGCTGCGGCCGCGAGGACGGCGACGGCCTTGGTGGCGAGTGCGCCGGCGCCGGCGGTCATGATGCCGCCGGCGACGCTCCGGCCGCCGCGGCGCCGGCGGTGGCGCCGGCTCCGGCAGTCGCTCCGGCTCCGGCGCCGGCGCGTCGCGCCGGCGCCGCCGGCGACGTGTGCGCCGCCCGCGGAGGCGGTGAGCCGAGCTTGGCGAGCAGCAGCTTCTTGAGCAGCAGCAGCGGGCCGACGGGCATGATCAGCGGCGAGCGCGCGGTTGTTGTCCTTGAGCTGCTTCCGGAAGGACGTGCAGCGCTCGCAGCCGCGCACGTGGCGGCGCGCGGGCGTGCTCAGCTTGGTGAGCCCCTCGGCGACCTCGCCGAGCTCGAGGCGAACCTCGTCGCAGCTCAGCTTGCGCGCCTCGGCGGCCTCGGCGAGCGAGATGCGGGCGCGCACGAGCAGCGACTTGACGGACGGCACGGTGGTCTCCATGGCCTGGGCGATCTGCTCGTAGGAGAGCGCGTCGATCTCGCGCAGCAGCAGCGCGGTGCGCTGGGTCTCGGGAAGCTGCGTGGACGTCGGCGATGAGCTCGCGGAAGCTCTCGCGGCGCATGACCTTCTCGCCGGTGGAGATGCCGCTGCTCGGCGAAGTGGATGTCCATCGAGTCGACGCCGATGGCGGATGCGCGGCGCAGGTGGTTGAGCGAGCGGTTGCGGGCGATGCGGTAGAGCCAGGGCCGCACGTTGATCTCGCGCTCGTCGGCGAGCACGGCGTTGAAGGCGGCGGCGAACACCTCCTGGAGGACGTCCTCGGCGTCCTCGCGCGAGCCGAGCATGTGCCGGCAGAAGGACAGCAGGCGGGTCTGATAGCGCGCGCAGAGGACCTCGAAGGCGGCGTGCTGGCCGCGGCGGGTGAGCGCGATCAGCCGCTCGTCGGACTGCAGGCGCAGCAGGGCAGACGGCCCGCGCAGGCCCGGGATGCTGCGGGGGTGTGTGAGTGCGGATACCTCCATGACAGTCTGGTAGCTGCTGTCGACACTAAAGACACCGTAGCAGTGGCGAAGTTGCGCCTATTTCGCTGGTTTTAGGGGGTCTTAGGCGCCCGAGGGCTCGCGCGCCGGCAAACGCGGGCGCTTTCGCGAGCTGGCATCCATAGACTGCGCCGGCCCGGGTGGCGGAATAGGTATACGCAATCGACTTAAAATCGGTGGCCCCCTCGGGGGCGTGTGGGTTCGAGTCCCACCCCGGGCACTGCGGTGAGCGGCCGGCCGCATGCCGCCGCGCCGCGATGCCGCGAAGGGGTAGAGTCGCGCGGATGTCCACGCAGAGCGCGCAGGAGACGAGCACCTTCCATGGCGGCAGGCTGGTGGCCAGACGCCTGAAGGCTCACGGCGTGAGCAAGCTGTTCACGCTGTCGGGCGGGCACCTGTTCTCGATCTACGACGGCTGCCGGGAGGAGGGCATCGACATCGTGGACGTGCGCCACGAGTCCACGGCGGCGTTTGCGGCGGAGGGCTGGGCGAAGGTGACGCGAGAGGTGGGGGTGTGCGCGCTGACGGCGGGCCGGGTGTGACGAACGGGATGAGCGCGATGGCCTCGGCGCAGGCGAACCATTCGCCGATGGTGGTGCTGGGTGGCCGCGCGCCGGCGATGCGTTGGGGGCAGGGCTCGCTGCAGGAGATCGACCACGTGCCGTTCGTGCGACCGCTGGCGAAGCTGGCGGCGACGCCGGAGAGCACGGCGGAGATCCCGGCCTTGGTGGACGACGCGTTCGCGGCCGCGCAGGCACCTCATGGCGGCCCGGCGTTCGTGGACTTCCCGATGGACTACGTGTTCATGGAGGCGGCGGAGCCGGACAGGAGAGCGTGTTGACGGCGGCCGACGCCGGCGCGCGCGGCGCGCCGGCGGATGCGATCGATCGGGCGGCGGCGCTCCTGGAGGGGCCGAGCGCCCGGTGATCATGGCGGGCACGGACCTGTACTGGGGTCGTGGCGAGCAGGCGCTGATGGAGCTGGCGCAGACGCTGCGGATCCCGGTGTTCTTGAACGGGCTGGCGCGCGGGTGCGTGCCGGCGGATGACGAGCTGTTCTTCTCGCGGGCGCGCTCGCAGGCGCTGAAGGGCGCGGACGTGGCGCTGGTGGTGGGCGTGCCGATGGACTTCCGTCTGGGCTTCGGTGGCGCGTTTGGCGAGGACACGGAGATCGTGGTGGTGGACGCGGTGGAGCCGCCGCGCGAGCCACCCGCGGGCGGTGGCGGTGGAGTGCTACGGGGCGATCGCCCAGACGCTTGCGGACGTGCGGGCGGCGGCCGGAGCGACAGGCGCTGGCGAGCGAGGGCTGGATCGAGGAGCTGCGAGCGAGCGAGAGCGAGCGCCGCGAGGCCGAGCGGGTGGAGCGTGAGGATGGCAGGGCGCCGCTTCACCCGATGAGGCTGTACGCGGAGCTTGGCGACGGTGCTCGATCGGGACGCGATCGTGATCGGCGACGGCGGCGACTTCGTGTCGTATGCGGGCCGCGTGGTCGACAGCTACCAGCCGGGCTGCTGGCTGGACCCGGGGCCGTTCGGCTGTCTGGGGACGGGCCCGGGGTATGCGCTGGCGGCGAAGCTGGCGCACCCGGAGCGCCAGGTGGTGCTGCTGCTGGGCGACGGCGCGTTTGGCTTCTCGGGGATGGAGTTCGACACGCTTGCGCGCCACGGGGTGAACGTGGTGGGCGGTGATGGGCAACAACGGCATCTGGGCGCTGGAGAAGCACCCGATGGAGTTCCTGTACGGCTACTCGGTGGCGGCGGACCTGCGCCCGGGCACGCGGTATGACGAGGTGGTGGAGGCGTTGGGCGGCCACGGCGAGCTGGTGGAGCGCCCGCAGGAGCTGCGCCCGGCGCTCGAGCGGGCGCTCGCGGCGGGCCAGCCGGCGCTGGTGAACGTGCTGACGGATCCGAGCGTTGTGTACCCGCGCAGGTCGAACCTGGCGTGAAGACGTTAGAGGGCACGCCTGCCGGCGTGCGGGGTGGCGTTCGAGTGAGCTGACGGGCGGGCTAGCGAACGCCGGCGAGGCGCAGGGCGCCGCCGCGCAGGATGTCGTGCTCGGAGACCTCGACCTGCTCGAGCTCGAAGGCGCGCATGGCCTCGGCGAGGAGGATCATGCCGGCGACGATGGTGGGGGCGCGATCGGGATGCAGGCCGACGACCTCGCGGCGCTGCCGTTCGGTCATGTCGGCGAGGCGGGCGAGGAGCAGTTCGACGGTGCTCAGATCGAGCTTGTAGCCGTGCACCCGGGCGGGGTCGTAGGGGTCCAGCTCCTGGGCGATGGCGGCGGCGGAGGTGGCGGTGCCGGCGACGGCGATGCCGTGCTGGACGGACTCGCGCTGGTCATCGGGAAGCCCGTCGCGGAGGACCGTGCGGACGTCGCGTGCAAGCGCCTGGAGCTCGCGGGGGGACGGCGGGTCGGAGTGGATGTGGCGCTCGCTCATGCGCACGACGCCGGCGGGCAGGGAGACGTGGAACCGGGGGGTGTGCCCGACACCGACGACGAACTCGGTGGAGCCGCCGCCGATGTCGATGAGCACGGTGGGCTCGGCGGCCGGGCGCTCGCCCGGTCATGGCGCCGAGGAACGTGAGCTGGGCCTCTTCATCTCCGGTGAGGACACGCGCGTCGAGCTGGTAGTCCTGGCGTACGCGCTGGGCGAACTCCGGGCCGTTGGCGGCGTCGCGCACGGCGGAGGTGAGTACGGCGAGGTTGGCGGACACCGTAGGAGTCGATCTCCTTGCGGTACTGCTCGAGCGTGTCGAACACGCGCTGGATGGCCTCCGTCGGAGAGCGAGCCGCTCGAGTCGACCCCGTGGCCGAGGCGGGTGACGTTCGAGCGGCTGACCAGCTCGCGCATGGACCCGTTGCCGGGGTCTACCTCGGCGATGAGCAGGCGGGTGGAGTTGGTGCCGATGTCGACGACGGCTACGCGCACGGGCGTGATCCTAAAGGTCGGCGCCGGTGCGCGAGGGCTCGCGGCGTGGGCAGCGACCGAGCCTCGTTCCGACGTGCGGTTCTTTGCTAGAACATAGGGAGCGACGCGGGGTGGAGCAGTCTGGTAGCTCGTCGGGCTCATAACCCGAAGGTCGCGGGTTCGAATCCCGCCCCCGCTATGAGGAAAGGCCCTGGAAATCGGGGCCTTTTTTCGTGGGACGGTGTCACGGGAGAATGGCCAAGGTTCCAATGGGGTTCCGTTTGTGGGGTGTTGTTGGGCCCCAGCGCCACTCTCGGTCCACCCGAGCGCTGGCTGGCTGGCTAGCGTGAGTGCGATGGTCACACCATCGTTCGAGTTCGACATCCGCGCGCGCACCCTCACACTCGCAGGCGAGGACGCGACCACACGGACCTTCGCGCTCCCGCGGGGCATGTTCGATTTCGAGCTCAACCTAGAGCGGGTGGCTGTCCGCCTCGACCCCCTCGAGCTGACTGTCGGCCTGCCGAGCGGCCGTCACGCGGTCGTCGAGCTGAGCGACCCGCGGCGCTCGCTCGAGGAGCTGCCGCGCCGGACGTCCGTGCGTCTACCAGGACCAGAACCATTGGTCGACCATCGCGGCTGCGCGCCAGGCGCGCGGCCGTGTCACGGTCGAGCGCTGCCCCTTGCCGCCGAGGTTCTCGTGGGTCTTGTCGAAGACCGGCGGATACTGCTCCCCGTCTCTCGGGGCCACTTGGTGGAGAGCACCCCCCTCTACGGCGATCGGCGCGTCGCGCTCACGACGACGGTGCTCCAGCTCGGCGCGGCTGGCGGATGCGCAATCCGCTGCGGGTGCGTACCGAGGAGATCTCGCGCGGAGTGCAAGGCGACCGACCGCTCGCGAGCGGGGTGTTCGCACCGGACGTGGGCGAGATCTTCACCTCCGAGACGGCTGTGAGCGCCGCGCTGCAGGGCGAGCTCTACCTCTTGCGGCGCTCTCCAAGGTCGTGCCAGCGATCCTCGGGATCTACGACGCCGTCGTCGATCCCCACGCCATCCCCGACGAGGGCGGAGCCGCGCAGGCTCAGGCATGGGCTCAGAATTGGGCGGACATCGCGGCGAAAGTCCACGCTGCCGCAGAGCCCGCGTCGATGGTCCGGCGCGTCACTCACGCGAACCTGATCCTCGACCTGCGGGACACCCTGCTAGGTCGCGGCTGTGATCGGCATCTCGGTTCCGGAGGTGCTCGATCGCCTCACAGCCGACACGGACCTCCTCTCGGGATGCCGTTCCTCGCGCAGATGAATCAGCTGCTCTTCGCTCGGCTGCGCAATGCCGAGCAGCGCTGGGAGGCCAACGACCTGATCGACATCATGTTCCTGAGCTGCGCCGCCGGGTACGCCGACGTGCTTGTCGGCGAGCGAGCCACGATCGGCTACCTGCGCCAGGCGCGAGCGCCGCGGGCGTCGGCCGTGCTCGCGGCTCGCTCCCCGGGGCGGTCAACGCTCTGCAGCAGATCCTCGCGTGACCGGCCGCACGGGTATCCGCCGCTCCCCGCGTGGCGCTGATGCTGCACGCTGCGCCGAAGCTGCCCTCGGTTGGCGCGGGGCCGTACCGGAGTCCGACCCCGCCCCGGGAGCGTCCCTACTTCTTCTTTGGGTTCTTTTTGACCTGCGCAAGGTCGCTCGCCGCCGCGGCCTTCTGGGCCGGGGTTGACTTGGGGTTTGACAGCACTTTCGTCATCGCAGGCAGCCTTCTTGCCCGTCGCCATTCAATGACCTCCTCGCTAGATTCGAAGAGTCCACAACAGGCGTTCAGTGTAGGTTGTAGCTGGCATGACTACAAATCCTCTCCCTCATCCCGAGTACCTGACGGTCCGCGAGGCGGCTCGTCGCCTCGGCGTTCACGAGAACACCGTCCGCAACTGGAGCGAGCGAGGGGTGCTCGCCCCGGGTCCGGTCTACAGACCACAAAAGCTCGCCGCTTCCTGGCCGACGAGGTCGATCGGCTCGCGCGCGACCGGCAGCGCTCGGGCGCCCATCTGCGAAGCCAGAACGTGGGTGGGCCCGAGTTCGTCGACGGCACCTATCTCGACGCGTGGGCGCGGCGCACAGAGGCGAGGACGCTGCTACCCGAGACAATCGCTCGGCTCCTCGCCGCGACACCCGGCGTGCGCGGGCTCACCGCCCGTAGCGGCGAGGGAACCGGCATGCGCGGCTGGGACGCACTGGTCGACGATGCCCCCGGAAGCCCCTGGGTGCCCTACGGACCATCCGTTTGGGAGATCGGCACCGACGCGAACCCCCTCGCGCCAAGGCTCAGACGGAGTACAAGAAGCGCACGGCCGACCCGCTCGGCGTGCAGCCCGCCAGCACCGCGTTCGTGTTCGTTACCGCCAGGCGCTGGCCGGGGGCGCAGGAGTGGGAGCGCGAACGTCGGGCCGAGGCGGCCTGGCGCGACGTGCGGGTGCTGGACGCCGACGACATCGCCAACTGGCTACGGGCGAGCCCCGCGATCCACCTGTGGATCTCAGAGACGGTAGGGCTGCTGCCGCTCGAGATCCGTACGCTCGCCGCCTGGTTCCAGCAGTTCGCTGCGCAGACCCGTCCGGCGCTGCCCCCGGCACTGCTGCTCGCAGGACGCCAGGGTGCCGTGCGCCAACTTAAGGAGCGGCTCGCCGTTTCCCTCAACCCTCAGTGAGCTCCGCGCCGACTCCCGCGAGGAGGCGACGGCGTTCATTGCAGCCGCCATCGCCGAGAGTCCCAGCTCTCGGCGAACGCTCTGGTCGCACTCAGCAGCCGCGGCTGGCAGCGGCTCTCCCTCTCAAGCTCGCCGTCGATCCTCGTGCCACTCACCGATGAGGCGAACCTCGCCGACGCCGTTGCCCGCGGACACCACGTACTCGCCCCCCTCGGTGCCGGCGACGTCTCCCCCGAGCGCCAGGTGATCTGGCTGCCGCCGCTCGACCGGAACGAGGCGCGCGAGCGTCCGCGCAAGCCGACCCCGCACTCCCCTTCCAGCGCGCCGATCGCCTCGCGGGCCTCGCGCGACGGAGCCTTGCCGCACTGATGCGCGACCCCGAGCTCGCCATCGGAACGAGAGCAAGCCCCGAGTGGGTCGCGAGGCCGGTGGGCACATCCTCGCGCCGCTCATGCTCCTAGGCTCCTGGTCATCCTCGCCGGCAGATGAGCGGATTGGTGAGCGCCGTCGCCGGGGAGGATTGGGAGACGATCGAGCGTGAGCTAACCCGGTGGGCCAGCAGCGAGGACCCACCGTTCATCCGCTCGGGCGGGGCGTGGCAGGTCACCTCCCTGGACTGGGCCTGGGCGGTGCTCTCCCCCCACTCGCCCGGGCAGACCTCGAGCGTTTCGCTGCGGCCGCCATCGGCGTCCTCTGCGAGCGCGACCCGGCAGCCGAGCTGGCCGCGGACGAGAGGCCTTTTGCGGCTTTGAAAGGGCTCCACCGCGAACACACCATGACGATCGTCTGCGTACGGGGATCGCCCAGGGAGTCGCATTGCTGGGCAGCCGCGGCGCAGCAGTTCTGATCGGAGAAGGACATTCCGCCGGCGATCACGCCCGCGGGATCGTCCGCGAGGTGCTCGCTCGCGCGAACGCGGATGAGAGCGCCATGCTGTGGCGCTCTCTCCGGCGAGCTGCCGCTGCTCGCGGAGGCGGCGCCGATCGAGCTGCTCGACGCCGTCGAGAGCGGCCTAGCCGGCGAGCAGCCGCTGCTGGTCAGCATGTTCACTGACCGGGAGGACGAGGTCCCGGTGCTCGGGATCTCCTCCGCACACTCGGGCCTTGGCTGGGCGCTCGAGCTGCTGCATGCCCCGAGCGATACTTCATTCGGGCAACTGGCCCTCGCGCTCGCGGCGCTCGCGGAGATTGACCCGAGCGGACGCCTGTCCAATCGGCCTGAGGCGTCGCTGCGGGCGGTTCTGCTGCCGTGGCTGCCGAGAACCTCCGCGTCGGCTTAAGAAGCGCGTTGCGCTGCTCGACCTGCTGCGCGAGCGCCACCCGCAGCTGGCGTGGAGGCTCGAGCTTGGCCACGCCGAAAGCGCACGACAGCTCCATGCCGACCGCCTCGCCGCATGTGCGCCGCGATTGGGCGGTCAGCGAGGAGCCCGTGAAACTCTCCGACTGGCTCGCCGCAATCGAGGCGATCGTGACCCGCGCCCTCACCGACGCCGGCAAGGACGCCACGCGGTGGGCCGAGCTAATCGGCAATCTCCAGGACCTTCCCGGCACGCTGAGTGAGTTGGCGATCGACTCCTCTAGCGCCCTTACCGAGGACCAGGCGATGTGGCGGCGAGCCAGGCTATGAGCGCGCTGAGCGATCTCATCGCGCGCCACCGCGCCTTTCCCGACGCTCGATGGGCGATGGGCGCGAACACCCTCGCGCGGCTCGATGAGATCGCAGAGCGGATCGAGCCGAACTCGAGCCCCAGCGTCACGCGCGCCTTTTCGAGTGGCACCCGGACCTGCCCGGCGTCAACCCCGGCGACCACGACGCGTGGCAACAGGCGCTCGCGCAGGCACGCGCGGACGCTGTGGACGACACGCTGGACGGCGCGGGCGTAGTGGGACTGCAGCGGCTGGCACAGGAAAGTACTCTGCCGCGATTCGTTGGCGTCAGCGCAGCGGAGGTGCAGGGCCAGGCGCTGTCAGAGAGCATGTTCGAGCTACTCGACGGGGACGAGCGCGACCGCGAGCTCGCCAGCGGCTGGCTGATGCGGATGATGGACACGCAGGGGGAGGCGTGGACCAGGCAGGCCAGCGAGCGCCTGCCGGGCTCTCGAGCGAGGGACAGCTCGCGTTTCTTCGTTGCATGGGCGCGGGGGAGACCCTGTGGGCGCTCCTGGAGGGCCTGCCGGAGTCGGTGCGCCGGCGCTACTGGGAGGGCGCAACGCCAATGCCGCGAGCGGGCGAGGACGTCGAGCTGATCGTGCGGCGGCTCGTCGAGCACGAGCGGGCCTGGTCGGCGATCGACCTGCTCGCCATCTGCTCCGGGCCGGGCTTCGAGCTGCACGCGGCCGTCTCAAGCGAGTTGATCGTGCGAGCGCTCGATGCGGCACTCGCCGAGCAGCAGCAGCCCCACGGGGCTGTCGGCTCCAAGGGTTATCACGTCGGCGTCCTGCTCGACCGTCTCGCCGCCGGCGGTTGCGAGTCCCAGGTTCTTGGCAGGCTCGAGCGGGCGTACTTCGGGCTGCTGCAG
>CAWEOR010000004.1:0-1112500 GCA_963810735.1 uncultured Solirubrobacteraceae bacterium | reverse complement strand
CCATGGTACTGTGTCTTAAGGCACGGGAGAGTAGGTCGCCGCCAGGTCTTCCAATCCACCCATAATATGAGCCACACGCGGGGTGGAGCAGCCCGGTAGCTCGTCAGGCTCATAACCTGAAGGTCATAGGTTCAAATCCTATCCCCGCAACCACCGACAGTTGACCCCCCCGAACAGAGGTTCCCGGAGGTAGATGTTTGCCTGAAGACCGGTGTCGCTTGACCGTTATAGATGCAGGCGCCGTCTCCATCGCAAGTGACAAAATTGTCGCCAGATCGCCGTGGAGTTCGGCCCGTAACCGATCTTCGGCCGTGTCGTCCGGCGCCAGAACCACTTGGCTGATCAGTGCGCGCAGTGCCTCGGCCGCCTCAATGCGAATGTCGGGCGCATTCAGTGAAGCCTCGAGATCTGCCACCTTTGCAGCGTAAAGGGACGCCGCGTTCGGATGTAGTTGCACCGGCGACGGAGCCTTGATTGCGTCCATCTGGGCAGCGATCTTCGCTTTGTTGTCTTCCAGTTCGGCCAATCTGGTGCGCAAGGTGTCACTCCATGCGCCATCTTCGATTGCCCGGAGCACACCTTGTAGGCGTCGCTCCGTATTAACCAGCTTTTGGCGCAGATCAGCTTGTCTAGCGGCGCCTTCCCGGCGCGATGTTGCTAAGGCCTCGGAAAACGCTCGAACGAATTCCGCTACCAGTTCGGGGGTGAGCATGCGCGCTTTGAGAGCACCCAGCACCCGCGCCTCAATGCGTTGGCGGACGATCGTCGCACGGTTGTCGCAGGTCCCTTTGCCGCGACGGGTGGCGCAACCGTAGCGGTCTGCGCCGATGACCGTGCAGGCTCCGCCACAGCACCCGCATACTAAAAGGCCGCTCAGCAGGAACCGGCGGCGGTGCAGCCGGTTCAGTGCATTGCCGCTGCTATCCT
Organism: uncultured Solirubrobacteraceae bacterium; assembly: GCA_963810735.1. Taxonomy (GTDB): domain Bacteria; phylum Actinomycetota; class Thermoleophilia; order Solirubrobacterales; family Solirubrobacteraceae; genus Palsa-744. Next base: position 1,111,573 of record CAWEOR010000004.1, on the reverse strand, counting down.
TCGTCATCTCGATGCGTGCGGCTGCCTGCCGGGCTTTGACGGCATTCCACAGTGCATCATCAATGATGCGCAGCTCCGGAACTTCGATCTCCTCCCACTCAGTACCAGGATTGACCCGTGCGACCCGGCGACCGGTCCTTGGATCTTTGACGTAGCTGCAGCGGTTCCAGGAGAGGCGACCAATATAAAGCGTGTTATTGAGCAAGCCGGTGCCGCGATCAACCTGCCCACGGATCGTCGTGTCGCCCCAGGGCCGGCCATCAGGGCCTGGGACCGCTCCCGCATTCAATCGGGCAGCCAGGGCCCGCGGCGAAACACCGGCCGCATAATCTTTGAAAATGCGCTGCACAACTTGCGCCTGATGCGGAACAATCCGGCGTTCGCCACCCTCCTGGATCCCTAGTGCTGGTGGCACCACCTCGTAGCCATAGGCAAGTCCGCCTGGAATCCGGCCGGCGCGTGCCCGCCCGAGCTGGCCACGGCGAACCTTGTCGCGCATGTCCGACAAGGTCATCTGCGCCATCGTGCCCATAATGCCGATATGCATCTGGGTGACCTCGCCGATGTCGATCGCATGGATCTTCACCTTGGCAAAGGTCAGGCGATCATAGAAATCCGCTATGTCGGCGAGCTTGCGACCGAGCCGATCAATCGCTTCGCATACCACAATGTCAAACCGGCGCGCTTCTGCGTCCGCAAGCATCGTCTGAAAGCCGGGGCGTGTCCGGGTGCTTGCGCCGCTGAGAGCCGCATCGGTGTAGATCTCGCCAATAGCCCAGCCCTGGCGCTCGATGTAACGGCAGCAAACCTCAACTTGGTCAGCAATGGATGCCTCCCGCTGGTTTTCTGACGCAGTAGCGGGCGTAAATCACGGCGCGGCTCAATCCGGCGCTCCTAAAGGTTGGACACTGGTCGCCCCCGAAGACGGTTTTGCTCATTCTCTCCTCTATCCGATCATCCACACTGTCGGAGCCGATGGCGCAAACGGTGGATCGGCTGGCAGCGTGGTTGCGTCGAGCGGACACCACCTCTTGCACCAATTGCGCTGCGAAAGGCATCTGTGAATGGTTATAGAATTGTTCAGATGTCTCGATCGCTCTGTGCCCGAGAATTGCCACCACGGCGGAGGTCTGCCACGCGTTTCTAATATCCATCGAGGTTGCCGCGCAATCCCGAAACAAGTGCGGACAGACTGATACGCCGAACTTCTCCCGCGTGCGGGTCACGATACGGGAATGGAGACTGCCCTGGCTCATCCTGGTGCCCCAGGACGTAAGCCATAATGCGGCTCCTGGCTCTGCGCCCTGCCGGGAGCGGTGATCCCGTCCATATTCCTTTTCGAGAACCGGTCGATAAATATGTAGATAGGACATCAGACGATCAGTCAACGCCTCCGGATAAATGAACTCAAGCCTCGTGCGGCTCTTCGTCATGCGATTCGAACCGAAGGTAGATCGTCCTACCCTCTCGAAAGAGCTGCTTGTCGACCTCGATTGCTGAGAAATTCCGAAGTCGCAGTGGTCGTGCCGATAGCGTGGCGATCATCAACCCGTCGCAAAACATTGTCGCGCCCGCCAACTGGTCTTGCTGGGATAGGTGCTCCGCTCGATCCATAAGCTCGATGCCGTATGCGAACAGCTCCGACGAATGCACGATCCGGCCTCGCTCTGCGATCGCTCGGTACGGCGCGGCGCCTGTGCTTCCATACAATGGTCCAGAGCCAAGCTGTGTCGCTCCCCGGTGCAAGAACGTCCAGCATCATTGCCAGGCCTTGTATGCACGACCATACGCTCGTCCAGCTGCATGTCAGTCGCAACGAGGCGATGTAAGCCTGAAGACGGTCCGGCCTCACCCGAGCTAGCGGGTTTTCACAGGGCTCGAGCATCTGCTCTACTTCGAGGAACGCAAGCCACCGACCATAGGATTTTGCCGCGGTCCGGCGTGTCGCTTTCGACCAGCCTGATGCGGCGCCGGGCTGGCCAAACAGATCCGCTTCACGCGTGGCCTCGGACCAGAGGTGCTGATCAATCTTCGGCCAGCATTCGTGAACCGTTTGCAGGCGGCGTCGGCCACGCCATTGGTCGCGAAGGGTGATCCGCTCATCCACCATTTGACCGTCACCGAGCGCGGCGATGATGTCGGCGACCCGCCGCACGCTTCTGCAGAACAAAATTATCGAAACCGGCAATGGCAGCCCGACGCTCGTGACCGCAATAGCTGCGGATCGTCGTCTCTCGTACCGATTTATGGCCAAGCAACGCCTTTATGACACCATAGGCGCCGGGTTTGTCGTCGAGGTAGAGCTTCGCGAGGAACGGCTGGAACTGCTGGACGCTCATCTCCAGGCCCAGCTCTTCCCGGATCGTCCGAGCGATCTGACGGCGCGAGACCCTCGCGGGCTCTTGGGCCTAATTGATACACCGGAAAAGAGCCACGGCGAATTAGCTACCTGGACACAGCACAGGCCGATACTGCGAAAGGGTAGAGTTCGATAAGATCACCGCATGGCGGGGAAATTCCGGCTATTTCGATGGCGACGCCGTTCTTCACCTCAGCGCCCGGAATGACCAGCATGCACTCGCCAGAGCTCGAATGATGGAAGTGCTTCTCCAGATTGAAACGGCGAGGTTCTCTCGCCGGATTGCCGCCATGAGCAGGATTTCAATCGCAACGGCTGTCTGGACGAGCAGAGCATCGGCGCGGCTGATCTTGCCCACCGACCTTGAGGCTTTGGCAAGAAGCGTATCCGGCAAGCGCACGAGGTTTTCAGCGTTCAGGGGATCGTCAAACTGCCGCATCCTCTCGCTGGCTTTTGGCGACATTGAGCGCCTCTGGTCGAGCAGTCTGCAGAACTGCTTCAGTTGTTCGAGGTGGTCGTCTGACACCTGCACCCAACGCTTGGCTATAGAAGCCAATAGCCGAGCTATATCGAGCGTCTGGCCTTCGCTGCCGTTTTGGGCTCGGTTTCGGAGAAGTAGAGCCCTTTCTTGACGCGCTCAACGGCGACGGCATCTTTGAGTGTGGGAATTTGTTCAGGGACCTCACCGCTTAGAACCAGACCGGAGAGACAAGCTCCCAGTTGATGGCGGCGCGCTTTGATGAAGAGGCTTCAGCTGGCGCCCGGATCGACTGTCGAACAGATCGGGACTGCTCAGACTTGCCAGATGGTCGTCGATCTCGGCCTTAAGCGTTGGGGGAAATCGATCCCATCCAACAAAAAATACCTTGCTATTGTTGGGAACGCTGACCAATTGCGGCGGCCATCCATCGCCGATCCTGCGTATCCGTTCCATATGACTGCCGCCCGCCGGTGAACCTTATGTGGTGACTCTTATCGAGACTTGTCCGTCAGCCACCGCAGCAAATTGGCAAAGACGCCATCATCAACGTTCGCAGGATCGATTCCCGCGCAAGGTGCAATAGCGGGCGAGTTGCGTCAGACCGATCTGATCAAACTTGCGGTCCATCAGCTTGAACAGTTTGGTCCATCTCTCCGAGAACGGCTCCTGCCGCCTGGCCGACTCCTTGATGATCCCGAGGTGGCGGAGTGCAAATCGAATGAGAAACCGTGGATTCGACCAGCTGTCTTTGGTCACGCCCGCCATGCCGTGATGATCCGATCAAGTGTCAAGCTCACCTGACGAAGCTCAGCGGGGATTTGCCAGAGCGGACACCCACAGGCCTTGGCGAAACAACCAAATGCCCATCGGATGTTCATGCGCTTTTCCCATGGGATTGTCTCATCCCCCATGAGCCATCCAAGACGGTCCCCATATTCCCGGGCACTCTTCGATTTCGTCGGTAGAAGACTAAGCTGAAGCTTGGACATCAGAGTGCTCCGCTGGGACATGAGGTGACTTCCGTGAGTTTTCTTGAAAACATTGCTTTGCAACTGATTCACCTTGATGACCCCCTGTAAATCATGACAGACGCGACATTGATGACCCGGAAGGACAACAGCGGACACGGCGGCCGCAGGCCGAGTGATAGCGGCGGCGGAGCAATGTTCCCGGGTTGAGCTCCGGTGAGGACGTGGATGCGAGGCAAGGATCACGTTATCTCCTGCCGGTCGCGACAAATGCGGCGGCATCTTCCTCGGGACCCAGCACGCGACGCCCAAGGTGGTGGGCGTGGAGATGACCATCGGCGATCCAGCGCCGGACGGTTTTGCTGCAAACCCCAAGGCTCTTAGCTAGCCATCGACGGCGATCATCCTGGGGATCCGAGGCGACGGTGCGGCTGGCGTGACTGGACGCGAGCGCATGCGATCGGTTCTCGGGACGGCCATGGTGGCTCGGCCTGGTTTGAGAAGCTTCATTTTTTGGATTCCTTCGTTCTGACAGGAAGGCCTCCAGACTTGGCGAACGCACTTGCGGCTTGAGAGCCGAGCAAACGGGCAAGCCTGAAAAGTGCAGCTTCCGGCGAGGGCCTTGCGCCGCCAGTCGCCTCAGCGGATGAGGCTGATGACCCGAGTTGGCAATCGTGGAGCGGAGTGCCCTTCATGTGACCAGGATGGCGTCACGACGGCTCACGCGTGAGCCCTTATCACTTGGTCAAGCCGCCAACGCTGCAATCAGGATTGTCTGAACCACCCTAAAAGGCGTATTAATTTTCTTATTGACATTTCGCATTGCCTTTCGCCCGAGTTGGTCCACCCTTCCATCCGAAACGCCGCCCTATCGGACTCTGCACCTGCGAGCAGCCCCTAGAGCGTCAAATGTCTAGACATAATAACTAGACACGATGTCTAGGAGGCTGAGAGTGACCGAACGAGGAGAGCAGACGCGGGCGAAACTCGAGGCACGCGGCTTTAAGCCTCTTCCTGGAACAGGATGGGAGGCCACCACGGTTTCGCCCCATTCGAATAAGAGCTGATGTCTTCAGGGCAGCTGGACCCATGCGTTCCCGGGCGGCAAATTAAGATTGCCGCGGCTATCTTCGAGCGGCTTCACATCAAGCTTTGGGATGCGGTGCTCGCGGAAATGGAGCGAGGTAGAGCATCGAACCTATCTACTGGTGCGGTTACCGCGGGACTAACGGAGCTGTGTGTCAGCGACACGACAGCATCCTGATGCTGCCATCTCCTGTTCACGCTAGCAATACGCGAACCGAACCAGGTGACAGAAACAGGACCGCCGCTTGCGAAGCGCGCACGCCAGGAGGCGCCGGCGTTGTTGACGAGCAGATCCAGGCGCCCATAGCGCTCGAGCAGATGCTCGCGGATGCGCTCGGGGGCGTCCTCGTCGAGGAGATCGACGGCCACGTAGCTGGCACGCCGGGCGGGCAGGCGCTCGAGCTCTGCGGCGAGCGAGCGCAGACGCTCCTCGCGGCGGGCGACCAACACGAGCGACGCGCCGGGCTCGCGGGCGAGGCGCCGGGCGGTGGCCTCGCCGATCCCGCTGGAGGCGCCGGTGACGAGCATCACGGGCTGGCCGGCGTGAGCGGGGATCGGCTGTGCCATCGTGGTTAGCCTGTCAGATTGGCTACCGAGATGAGCTCGCCCGCACCCAGCGGCGTCCACGGCGCCGCTTCCTCCCACGCACCGTCGGCGCGCAAGCGCGAGGCGCTCGAGCTGTTCCGCGGGCTGCCGCGTCACTACGACGCGCTGTCGGCGGCGCTCAGCTTCTGGCAGGACCCGCGCTGGCGCCGGGCGCTGGTGAGCGCGGTGGCGCCCAAGGCGGGCGAGCGGGTACTCGACGTGGCCACCGGCACGGGCATGGTTGCGGCAGAGTTGCTCGCACGGGCGGACTGCTCGGTGGTCGGGATCGACCAGAGCCCGGAGATGCTCGCGGCGGCCCGCGAGCGGTTCGCGGGCGTGCCCGGCGCTCGGGTCGAGCTGCTCGAGGGGCAGGCCGAGTCGCTGCCATTCGCCGATGCGAGCTTCGACGCGCTGACCTTCACCTACCTACTGCGCTACGTGGAGGATCCCGCGGCCACCGTCGCCGAGCTCGCGCGCGTTGTGCTCCCCGGTGGGCGCGTCGCCTCGCTGGAGTTCGGCGTGCCGCCGTGGGCACCGGCGCGGGCGGCGTGGCGGCTGTACACGGCGGTGGGGCTGCCCACGCTCGGGCGCCTCGCCTCGCGCGAGTGGGAGCAGGTTGGACGCTTCCTCGGCCCGAGCATCCGCGGCTTCTACGCCCGCCATCCTCTGGAGCGGATCGTCGGCTACTGGCAGGCGGCAGGGCTCCAGGATGTCCGCGTGCGGCGCATGAGCCTGGGCGGGGGCGTGGTCATGTCCGCGAAGAAGCGTCTGCAACAGGGCGGGGATGCGCACGAGGGCTGACCCGGCGGCGGGCGTCACGCGCGAGCGCCCGGCGGTAGGCGGGGAGGCTGCCCCGACGGCGAGCCCGACCGGCGCGCGTGAGCGGCCGCTGCCCACGGGGGAGGCCCCGGCGGTGGGCGTGCCCACAACGCGCGAGCGCCGAGCGCCTTCCTCGGAAGCTGCCTCGCAGCCGCAGAGCCGCCCGGCGTTCTACGCGCTGGGGGGCGGTCGAGCGGGCGATCTGGTGACCCTCCTTCACCCCCCCTATACGGCGTGGCACCTGAGCTACTTCGCGCTCGGGGCGGCCGTGGCGCCGACGCTCTACGTGAACCGTTTGCTGTGGGGTCTGGCGGCGTTCGCGCTGGCCGTGGGGTTGGCGGCGCACGCGCTGGACGAGCTCCACGACCGGCCGTTGCGGACGGGCCTGAGCGACGGTGTGCTGTTGGGCTGCGGCGCGATCGGCCTGCTCGGCGCGGTAGCCATCGGGGTGGCGGGGGCATTGACGGTGACCGCGTGGCTGATCCCGTTCGTGCTCGCGGGGGCGGCGTTCGTGGCGGCGTACAACCTCGAGCTGTTCGGTGGGCGCTTGCACAGCGACCTGTGGTTCGCGATCGGCTGGGGGGCGTTCCCGGCGTTCACGGGGTACTTCGTGAACGCCGGAAAGGTGGCGCTGCCGGGCCTGCTGATAGCGGCGGGCTGCCTGGCGATGAGCGTGGCGCAGCGACGGTTGAGCTCGCGGGCGCGGGAGCTGCGAAGGCGCACTGCGGCAGTGAGCGGGACGGTGACGCTCCGGGACGGGACCAGTGAGGAGCTGTCGATTGCCCAGCTGCTGAGCCCGTTTGACGGCGCCCTTGCCGCGATGTCGCTGGCGATGGTGCTCACGGCGGCAGCGCTGGTCGCCTCGCGCCTATAGCGGCGGCGGAAGGGGTTCGCGCTGGAGCTGCGCTCAGGTGCCGGGCGGCTGGCGGGACTCGAGGTACTGCTGGTTCTGGCGGCGCTCACCGCGGATCTGCACGGCGACGTACACGAGGATCACGTTCACGATCACGCCGATGCCCCCGAAGGTGACGATCAGGCCGAATGTCTTGACGAACGCTTCGCTTGCGGCAAGCGGCATGGCGGCAGCCTAGCAACGGACGGGGCGCAGGTGTCGTAGCCTTCCACGTGCCGCCGCCGGGGCCAGGTTTCCGGCGACAAGCGCCGGGAGAGGTGCCGGAGCGGTTGAACGGGCGCGACTGGAAATCGCGTAACGGGGGAAACCTCGTTCGAGGGTTCGAATCCCTCCCTCTCCGCCATTTGCTTTGCTTTCAAACCGTGGCCCCGAAAACCGGGGTTGCGGCCGTTTTGGGGCCGGCTTGGGCTGCTTTGGGCGCCGTTGCGGGCCAGTTCGCGGGCTAGCGGCACGAGTTCGGCGTAGAGCGTCGTGGGCTGGCTGTCGATGTCGCCGGTGAGCCATCCTGCGTTTGGCGGAGACTTTGATCTGACCCGGGTTTAGCGGAGTCGCGTTTCTGGAATCCGCTTGGCTGATGCCGAATCGCTCCTCGTGGAGCTGCCGAATCAGGGGTCACGGAGATTTCGAGAGTCGTCCCGCCGTCCCCGTTGTGTGAATTTCCAAAGCTCCGCGCACGCAGCACGGATTCGCTTTTTCGCCGCGAGCAGTAGCGACGGGGTCGCCGATCATCGGCGATGAGGTTCGTCCTAGAATTGCCCGCTATTTGCGAGCTATTTGTCTGCGGCGCCGTACCCGGCCGTCTATCCGGAGTAGCGTGTCTAGAGTTCGTCTGGTTGGACTCCTGCGGAGCGGGGGCAGGGAAGCGAGGGGACATCGTGTCGAGGCACATGGCCAACGGCGGTATGAGCAGAGGGTGCGGACGTGCGTCGACGCTGGTGCGCGTGACGATCTTGATTGCGGTGTGGTCGATCGCGGCGGTGGCGCCGCCGAGCGCGCTGGCTGCCAAACCCCCTGCGGTCAACGGCCTGGAACCGGCGGGCGGCCCGCCCCGGGGAGGAACCTCGGTAGTTATCGACGGAGCTCACCTGCTGGGCACCACGGCTGTCAAGTTCGGCTCGGCCAACGCGGCGAGCTTCACGGTGGACTCGGAGAGCAAGATCACCGCCGTCTCGCCGGCGGGCACGGCGGCGGTCGACGTGACCGTGACCACGCCGGAAGGGGCCAGCGCGATCAGCCCCGCCGACGTGTTCACCTACGGGCCACACGTCACCGGCGTGTCGCCCGGCCGCGGTCCGGCGGGCGGTGGAAGCTCGGTCACGATCACGGGAACCGACTTCGCCGGCGCGACGGCGGTCAAGTTTGGCTCGGCAAGCGCCTCGAGCTTCACAGTTCAATCGGGGACGTCGATCACCGCCGTGTCCCCCGAAGGGATGGGCGCGGTCGACGTCACGGTGATCGAACCCGAAGCCACCAGCGCCACGGGGCCCGCCGACTTGTTCACCTACGTGCCGCCGCCGACCGTCACCAGCGTGAGCCCTGCCGGCGGTCCGGAAGCGGGCGGCACCACAGTCACGATCGCGATCGCGGGCGCGGAACCCAGCGAAGTCACGGCCGTTGACTTCGGCATGAGCCCCGCGAGCTTCTTCGCCAACAACGAAGGCTCGATCACCGCATTCGCACCGCCCGGGACGGGCGTGGTCGACGTGACGGTGACGACGGTCTGGGGTGGCACCAGCCTGACGAGCTTCGCCGACCAGTTCAAATACGTGCCGCCCCCATCCATCACCGCCGTCACGCCCGAAACGGGCCCCGCAGCCGGAGGCACGAGCGTGACCATCACCGGTAGCGGCCTCGAAGGAGCCACCGCGGTTTACTTTGGCTCCGCCAGCGCCACGAGCTTCACGGCCGAATCGGAAAGCTCGCTCACTGCGATCTCCCCAGCCGGGACTAGCGGAGAAACTGTGGATGTGACCGTCACCACCCTCGGCGGCACGACTACGGCAAGCGCGAACGACCGTTTCAGGTACCTGCAGACAGCGCCGCTGCTCGTCACCAAACTCAATCCCAGCAGCGGCGAGCTGGCCGGCGGCACGCCGGTCGTGATCAGCGGCAGCGCGTTCGTCGGAGCCACTGCGGTCCACTTCGGCTCCGTCAGCGCCGCCAGCTTCCTCGTCCGGGGGGAGCGCAAGATCATGGCGATCGCCCCTGCCGGGACCGGGGTCGTAGACGTGACCGTGACCACGCCGGAAGGCGTCAGCCCGACGAGCTCGGCGGACCGGTTCAGTTATGTCGCGTCGCCCCCCGCGGTCGAAGCGGTGTCTCCGGTGGAAGCTCGGGAAAAGGGCGGGACGAAGGTCACGATCAAGGGCACCAATCTGCTCGGCGCGACGGCGGTGCATTTCGGCCCCGCTCCGGCGAGCAGCTTCGCGGTCAACGCAACGGGCACCGTGATCACGGCGGTCGATCCTCCGGCCGAAGCCGCCGGCAAAGCCACGGTCGACGTCGTCATTACGACTCCCGAAGGGACGAGCCCGGTCACCTCCGCCGATCACTTCACCTACAGGCTGATGGCGCCGATCGTCACGGGCCTGTCGATAAACAAAGGACCCGCCACCGGCGGCACCACCCTCACCATCAGCGGCAATGGCTTCATCGAAGTCTCCGCGGTAAACTTCGGCTCGGTTGGCGCTACGAGCTTCACCGTGAACTCGGGCAAATCGATCACGGCGACCTCGCCTGCCGAGACGGTCGGCAACGTCGGCGTGACTGTGACGACTCCGCTAGGCGTGAGCGGCCCCGGGGAATGCACAATCTACAGAGAAGGGCGCAAGCATGTGCTTTGCGCGTCTCACGAACGCTTCAGGTTCGTGGAACCAACGGTCACGAGCGTGTCCCCCGACACCGGACCGACGGCCGGCGGCACGACCGTCACGATCAGCGGCAGCGGGTTCGCGGTGGGCACGGAAGCCACGGCCTTCTACTTCGGGGCAAAAGCACTGGCCAGTTCTGTGGAATGCAGCTCGATCACGACCTGCACCGCCGTCGTCCCTCCGCACGCTGCCGGCACCGTGAGCGTGGCGGCGAAGATCCTCGGAACCAAGCGGAGCGCCGGCAATCCCCCCGCCGACGAGTTCACCTACGGCTGACGCTGATTGGCGTACCGAGAGTTCTGCCGATTGGGACGCCGACGATCAGGGCGAGATCGCCGCCGCACACTGAAACGAGCGCCTCCACCGGTCGCCGAACGCGATCTTCGCCCAGATCAAACCGACCGTCTATTCAGGGCGCGGCCCGGCCCTCGATACGATGTCGCCCATGGAGCAAGAGCAGCTGCGCGCGGTGCAGACGCCGCTCAAGGAGCGCTATCGCTCAGAACCTGAGTCTGCTCGGATCACGCTGTCTGCAACGGGCTCGCTGGGCCAGGGCGTTTCCTGCTCGGTGCAGACAGGCAGGGCGATCGCCGAAGCAGGACTGCATCCCGCCTCAGGCGGCGACGGCAGCCAGCTCTGCTCTGGCGACATGCTGCTCGAGGCACTCGTCGCGTGCGCGGGAGTAACGCTGCGGGCGGTGGCGACATCGCTCGGAGTCGCCGTCGCTTCCGGCCAGGTGCTCGCTGAGGGCGATCTCGACTTTCGCGGGACTCTCGGCGTCGACCGCGGTGCTCCGGTGGGCTTCTCGGCGATCCGCCTGTCCTTTGACCTTGAGACGGACGCCGACGAGGAGCAGCTGGCGACGCTTCAACGACTGACCGAGCGTTACTGCGTTGTCCTTCAGACGATCGCTCACTCGCCCGATCTCACGACATCCGTGACCTGCATCTAGGCGCCGCCGGCGCTCCGGCGCTGCAAGCGCACGCGGCCGGACGCGTGGGCTACGTCTGCGAAACGTAGCGGCGGCGCCGGTTTCAGGTGCCGAGGTTACGGGCACTCACACGTGTGAGGCAGATGGCACCGGTCAATCCTGCAAGGCGGCGGTGGCGCCGAGGCGTATGCGTCTCGGCCGCTCTGCTGCTCGCGGTGTGGGCGGCGCTGGCGGCGCCCGGAGCATGGGCCGCCGTCTCCCCTGAACAGGATCCGTTCTACGAGTACCAGGGCGCAGCACCCCTCTCCGCCATCCCGCCCGGGACGGTGCTGAAGACGCGGAGCCTGCCCTACCACGTCCTCGGTATCCCGCTGCCGCTCACCGCTGTCCAGCTCCTGTACCGATCGACCGGGGAGCTGGGCCAGCCGACGGTCAACGTGACCTCGGTTCTGCTGCCGCCACGGCGCTCCGGGCCGCCGTCGGTGATCTCCTACCAGTCCTTCTACGACTCCCTCAGCCCTGCAGACGAGCCGTCGTACGCGATCTCCGGTGGCCTGACGCTGGGCGGTCTGATACCGAACATCGAGGCGCTGCTGATCGTGCCGGCGCTGCTCGCCGGCGAGACCGTCGTGGTGGCGGACACCGAGGGCGAGAACGCCAATTTTGCAGCCGGCCCCGAATACGGGCTGAACACGCTCGACTCGCTGCGCGCCGCGCTCAGCTCGCCCGCCACCGGTCTGGCCGGCACGCGCAAGATCGGGCTGATCGGGTACTCCGGCGGCGCCATCGCCACCGAGTGGGCTGCTGAGCTGGCTCCATGGTACGCGCCGGAAGTCAACTCGCATATCGTCGGCGCGGCATTCGGCGGCACCCTGGTGGACCCCGCCCACAACCTCCGCTACGTCGAAGGCAGCACCACCTGGGCCGGTGTGATCCCGATGGCGCTGATCGGCATCGCCCGTGCGTTCCATACCGAAGTCGCGCCGTATCTGAGCGAATACGGGTTGCAGCTCTACAACAAGCTCCAGCGCGCCTCGATCATCGACGTGCTCGGCGCCTACCCAGGCCTGGCGTGGTCCGAGCTGGCCAAGCCGCAGTACCCGACGCCCGAAAGCATCCCGGCGTACGTGCAGGAGTCGAACCAGCTCATCATGGGCAGCCATGGAACTCCCACCGTGCCGCTCTTCATCGGGCAGGGGGCGGGCGGCGAACTCGAAGGGACACCCGGCGACAAGCCGGGCATCGGCAAGGGTGACGGCGTCATGATCGCGGGCGATGTGCGCACCCTCGCCCGCGAGTACTGCGGCCGAGGCGTTCCGGTCCAGTACGTCGAATACGAACACCTCAGTCACATCCTCAGCGCGATCCGATGGCTGCCCGAAGCCGTGTCCTGGCTCGCCGGCCGCTTCGCCGGGGAGTCGCCGCCGCAGGACTGCGGACAGATCCCCCCGGGCAACTCGCTGGCGCCGATCGGCTGAAGGACGAGGCGCGCGGCCGCTCGCAAGCAAGCGTTCGCATCGGTCCTGGCACCTCCGGAGCCGTCCAGCGTCACTGCCTTCCCGCCGCAGCGCTTTCCGGTCAGTTCGCCGCCGCGGCGGCTAGGGACGCCGTGGTCTCCTCGGGGTCGTCCGTGAGCTGCACGATCTCATCTGCCCCTACCGCGACAAGAGCGTCGAGACGTTCACGGTCGCGACCGGCGCCCACGATGCGGCCGGCTCCGAGGCGGGAAGCGACCTGTACCGCCATCTGGCCGGCGTTGCCGGTCGCGCCGAGGACGAGAAGCGACTGGCCGGCCTGCAACGGAACGCGTCGTCGCAGCGCGACCCACGAGGACATCGCGGGATTCATGGCTGCCGCGATCTGCACCACATCCACGCCGTCGGGAAGCGCAACAGCGCGGCGCAGGTCGATGACCGTCTGCTCGGCCATCGAGCCGAGCATCCCATCGTCTGCCAGGAAGTACACGAGCTTGCCGTCGCGCGCGCGAGCCACGCCGTCGATGCCGGGAACCATTGGCAGGCGGCCTGTGCTCGTGTAGTGCGAGCCGGCTGCTCCGGTGCGGACTCGCGGGTGCGGGCCCGCGGCCAGGACCTGCTCGGCGTGCTGCGCGACCGCCATCCGGGCATGAATGACCTGGCGAGACTCCTCGGCCTGGACAAGTCGAGCGTCACCGGTCTGGTCGACCGCGCTGAGCGCCGGGGCCTGGTGCGGCGCAACGTCAACGCCCGCGACCGCAGATCCTACGAAGTGCGCCTCACGCCCGCCGGCCGCTCCCTGGGTCATCGCGTGGCGCGTGAGTTCGACCGCGGGGCCCGCAGGCTGACAAGGGGCCTCGAGCCGCGAGAACGAGAATGGCTCTCCAGGTTGATCACAAGCGTCCTCGTCGACGACGCCGCCGAGCGCAACGTCGAGCTGTTCCCCAGATGATCGACGCTCGAGCCGTGAGCGCGTGCGCGCCCGTACGGGTACGGTGGACGCTCGTCCAAGCACAACCGCGGAGGTGTCCATGACCACGAGCAACACGCAGGTGCGCCTGGCCTCCCGGCCGACCGGGCTTCCCAAGGCGTCGGACTGGGACATCGTCGAGGCGTCTCGGCCGGAGCCGGGCGAGGGCGAGTTCGCGGTTGAGATCTCGCACCTGTCGCTCGATCCCGCCATGCGCGGCTGGATGAACGCCGGAGCCTCCTACATCGAGCCCGTTGAGGTCGGTGCGGTCATGCGCGCTGGTGCTGTGGGCACGGTCACCGCGTCGCGGCATCCAGGCTTCGCGGTGGGGGAGCACGTGGTCGGGGCCTTCGGGGTGCAGGAGCACGCGCTCTCCGACGGTGCGGGTGTGAGCAAGGTCGACCCGTCGCTCGCGCCGCTGCCGACCTACCTGGGAACGCTCGGCATGAGTGGCATGACCGCCTACTTCGCACTGCTCGACGTGGGCAAGCCGGAGGCAGGCGACACGGTCGTCGTGTCCGGTGCCGCGGGTGCCGTGGGGAGCGTCGCCGGGCAGATCGCCCGGATCAAGGGCTGTCGCGTGATCGGCATCGCGGGAGGAGAGGAGAAGTGTCGCTGGCTAACCGACGAGCTGGGTTTTGACGCGGCCGTCAACTACAAGCACCAGGACGTCACCCGCACGCTGCGCGAGCTCGCGCCCGAGGGAATAGACGTGTACTTCGACAACGTCGGCGGCGACATCCTCGACGCTGCTCTCACTCGCCTCGCGCGCGGCGCCCGCATCATCATCTGCGGCGCCGTCTCCCAGTACAACGCGACGGAAGCGTTCAAGGGCCCGGCCAACTACATGGCGCTGCTCGTTGCGCGGGCGTCCATGACGGGCATGGTCGTGTTCGACTACGCGCACCGTTTCCCCGAGGCGGCCGGCGAGCTCGCCGGCTGGATGGCCGAGGGCTCGCTGGTCTCGCGCGAGCACATCGTCGAGGGTGGCGTCAGGGTCTTCCCGGACGCCCTGCTGAAGCTGTTCGCCGGGGAGAACACCGGCAAGCTCGTACTGCGCGTCGACGCCGGTTGACGCCGCGCCCTCCCTGGCGCCCCGCCAACGGGCGCAGGCGCCAGGGCTCGTTCGTGTGCTCCCCGCTCAGCGCTTCGGGCAGGGCGCTTTGTAGGTCTTGGTGACCGTCACGGGTTTCGATTCTTCGCCGTTTTCCGCAAAGATCACTTCTGTCTTGAGGTTGAAGCCACCCTTTGGACACTGCCCCTTCTTGGGGACGCGACCGTAGTAGACGGGCTTGCCGTGTACCTTCATCGCCGAGCCCGCCTCGACGGTGATCGTCTTGATCGACGCGAACGGCGCTCCCGGCACGCTCGGTACGAGCGGCACCTTGGTTTCGAGCTCAGGGCCATAGCCGCGCGCGCCGGCCAGATTCAGGTAGCGGCCGTTGGAGTAGATTTCCAGCGACGTGGGTGAGTGGCCGTCGTCGAAGAAGGTCAGACCGCCGCCGGGTTTGTAGAACGAGAAGAGTTCGGTGGGCTCTTCAACGCGTTCGCCGCCGAAGGTGACGAAACCGAGAACCGCTCCGATCGGTCCGGCCTGTGATTTCGGAGGGCACCCGATCGGCCCGGACTGGCGCAGCACCGCTTCGTTGCACGTGGGAAACCCACTCGTATGGAGCACCGTGCCCTTGGGCAGGTAGAAGTTGACGCCGATGACCGGCGGTGGCGACCCGAAGTATTCGGTGCTAGTGATTCCGTATTCGGCCTTGACCGCCGCGCCCGCTCCGTAGAAGTTGCCCGTACCCGGGAAGCCCTTGATCCCGACCGCCTGTGCTTTGAAGGTGACAACTGGCGCGGCCGAGGCGACGCTCGGCGCCGCCAGCGCGGCCAGGCCGAGAAGGACCAGAAAGGTTGCTTTGCGCATCGACTTGCTCCTCTTTTTGATCGACGGCTGTGCGGATACCCGCATAGCCCGAGCACATGCACGACGGGCAGGCTCTCGCATGCGTAAACCCTCCGAGCGCACGCGAGTTGCGTAGCTTGTGGGCATGTGGCTGCAGCGCGAGCTCACACTCGACCCCCGCCCGCGCGGATTTCACCTCGTCACACGCGAGGTGCTCTCGGCCCTGCCCGAGCTGCGCGACGTGCAGGTCGGCCTGCTGCATCTGCTGATCCTGCACACCTCCGCCTCGCTCACGCTCAACGAGAACGCCAGCCCGGACGTACGTCACGACTTCGAGGCGTGGTTCGACCAGGCCGTGCCCGAACACAGCGCCATCTGGACGCACACCCTGGAGGGAAGCGACGACATGCCTGCGCACATCAAGTCCTCCCTGCTCGGCGCCACGCTCACGTTGCCGATCAGCGGCGGAGGGCTGTCGCTCGGCACGTGGCAGGGGATCTACCTGTGCGAGCACCGAGACCACGGCGGCGCCCGCAGGCTCGTGGCGACCGCCTGGGGCGAGCTGGCGGGCCGACGGTAGACTAGGACGCCCCCGCGCCCTTAGCTCAGCTGGATAGAGCGTCGGTCTACGGAACCGAAGGTCGGGAGTTCGAATCTCTCAGGGCGCGCTACCAAAAGGACCTGCCACTTCTCCGAGCCGCCGCCATTGTCGTTCGTCGTGGCCGCCAGGTGGGTAGCTACTCCTCGTCGCACAGGTCTGTACCTTCGCAAGCACCACGACACAGGAGGGCTTGACTCATGACCACGCAGACGAGCGGTATCGAGGCGATCGGGCTCGTAATGGTCCCGACCGTCGATCAGGACCGATCGATCGAGTTCTACGAGATGATCGGTTTCGAGAAGCGGGCGGACACCGCGTTTGGCGGCGGCTACCGCTGGGTGGAGGTCTACCCCCCGTCGGGCACCGCCGGGATCGCGCTCGCCCCGCCGCGCGAGGGCGAACAGGTCCAGCCGAAAGAGCTCGGCGTCAGCCTCACCACCGCCGACGCCGACGCGACCCACGCGGAGCTGCGCTCGCGCGGGGTCCAAGTCGACGAGCACGTGTCGCGCATGGGAGGTCCCGTACCGCCGATGTTCTGGTTGCGCGACCCCGAAGGTCACTCTCTGATCGTCGTCGAGCAGCGCTGACCGACGGCCGCGCGCTCCCGATGGACCACGCGCCGGGGGCGTGCGCGCCAGGGCGTAGCCTCCGAAGGCGGCGAGGTAGTTCTGGCTGCCCTACCTGCCCGTCCGGCTCGGCTCATAGCCGAGCGCCCCGAGCTCGAGTTCGTCGGCGTACACCTCATCTGCAAGCTGGTCGCTCGGCACGGCGGTGTAGTCCGGGTTCGTGAGGATGTCGTAGGGAGTGGCGGTGTAGCCCTCATCGGCCGCGACCTCGCCCGGCACCCCGGCGTACACGGCGCCAGGCAGGCGCTCGCCCAGTGCCCCGAATTCGGTTGTGACCGGCTCCGTGGCGGGCGCGGCCGGGTCTGCCTGCTGTGCGGGGGCGGTGTTTGCCGGCTGGGGGTAGACGGCGTCGAGGAGGTGCTGGCTGGGCGCGGCGGCCGCGGCCGCGTATGCGTCTTGGGCGGGCGCGGCGGGCGCGGCCAGGTATCCCTCCTGGGCGGGGGCGGCCGTTGATGGCTGCGGATAGACGGCGTCGACGAGGCTTTGGCTGGGCGCGGCGGCCGCGGCCGTATATGCCTGCTGGGCTGGGGAGGCGCCGGGCGCTTGGACGGACACGGCGTCCGTCGGGCGCTCGCCCAGCGCGCTGAATTCGGTTGTGACCGGGGCCATGGCAGGACCAGCCGCCGGCCCCTGTTGGGCGGCCGAGTCGACCGTGGTCCTGGCGGGAGCGAGCTCGTCCTCGACAGCGCGGGCCCCGACTGCGAAGCGAAACTGCCCGCTCTCGTCGGTGACCCAGAATGCGTCGCCTGTCTCGCCCGATTCCTGCAGGATCGAGCGGTCGTAGTGTTCGGCGATCCGCACCAGGGACTCCATGTCCGCGACGTCGATCACCGACACCCCCGGCAGCTGCGACACCCGGGCGACGGGGACGATCAGCCGGCCGTAACGAGAGCGGATGCTCGCGGCCTCGTCCCGTGCCGGTGGTCGCGGGTAAGCCAGCACGGCCAGCATCACGAGGATCACCAGGCCAATGCCCACGAGCGCGAGCACTCGCGCCGTGGCCACCGCCATGTGCACAACGCCGAAGCTCAGGACGAGCGCGTCCGAGCGCTCGCCGGTGACCGAGCCGGCGCTCGAGGGCGTGAACTGGTTGGCGGGCGAGGGGGTGGCGGAGGACGTCGTTGCCTCGGTGGAGGCCGCGGTTGCGGGAAGGGTTGGCTGGACCTCGAGCGGAGTGAGCAGGAACTTGATCGGTGGCGAGAACGTCGTGTGGAACGGGAGCGCGCTCACGCTCCCGCCGACGCTCACGCGCGGGAGGATCGTCATCGTGTAGGAGCCGCCGACGCCGGTGGCGTCCTGTACGCGGGCCACCAACGCCTGCAGCGAGGTCAGGTCGAGTGGCGCGGTGATCACCGCGCTGGCGCCGTGGAAGTAGATCGCGTGCCCGAGCTCGAGCGTCGTCCGCCAGCCGCTGGTGGAGGCGATTTCCGCATACAGCGATGCCTTGCCCCCGAGCGCGCGTGTCGCGGGTGCGTGGAGTTCATAGGCGAAGCGCATCTCAGCGGTGCTGAGAACACGGGTGAACAGCGTGTCGCCGGTCACCGCGAGGTCATTCGCGTAGGTGGGTCCGGGGCGCGAGTGGGCGGCGTAGGAGAGCGTGCCGCTCTGTTCATAGCGCACTGCCACGGGCACGCGCTTGCTCGACGGACGCGTGAACGAGAGCAGCCCCAGTACCGCGAACGGGACCAGCACCAGCATCAGCATCGCGAGGGCGCCTGCGACCGGCTCCAGGGAGCGCGGCGGACGAGCCGCCACCGCGAGCGGCGGGCCGGCGGCAGGGCGCACCTGTCGACGACGGCGCCGGCGGCGTGTGAACACCCCGCCCGCGAACAGCAGCGTGCCCAGGGCGACCAGCCCCCCGATCAGGGCCGGTGAGCGGAAAGACTCGAAGCGTCGCCCCGGCGCCCGGGATGTGCAGCCACAACGCGCCGATCAACTGGCTGGCCGCGGGGTGTTCGAAGTCCACGAAGTTGTTGTTGTCGCCCTTGAACACGTAGCGGGGGCCAGAGCGGCCGATGATCCGGTGCAGCACCACCGTGTGAAAGGCTTTGCTGTAGTAGGCGACGATTTCGCCGACGTGGTAGCTGCTCTGGCTTCGTACAAGCGCTAGATCGCCGGTGTGAAAACGGGGCTCCATGCTGATCCCTTCGGTGACCACGTAGGTGGTGGAGCCGCCGAGGGCAACCGGAGCGAAGTAGGACCACAGACAAACGAGGATGGCCAGCCCGAGCGCGAGGGAGAGGAGTTTCCTGGGGCGGGGAGGTCGCATGAGAGCTACGTCGGTCGCACGAGATGATGTGGGCGCGGAGCGGCCCGTGCGTCGGCCGCTCCGCCTTGCCCACTTCGATGTTGCCTGCCTTATTCGATGACCACTTTGCCTTCACTGACGGCCGCCACGGAGAGCAGGTCGCCTTCTCCGTTTTGGAACCCCTTCGGGGAACAGGCCGGCTTTCGTGAATTCACACGCGACTTCGTTTTCGCCGCCCGTGGTTGCTCCACAGTCGGTCCAGTCTTCGTCCGAGGTCGGTGCGGCCGGCGTCAACGCGACCTGGACGTCTGTCGCGGCTGCGTTGAGCTTGAAGTGAGCTGCGGTTACATCTTCTCCGGCAGCACTCCACGTGTAGCTGACGTGGGAGGCGACGGTGTAGCCCGTCACTGCTCCGGCGCCGGCACCCGCTTTGTGGGCCGGAACTGTGTTGCTCGCGGTGAACGCGTACACGCCCACCCCGAGGATCGCGGCCAGCGCAAACACCGTAAGCGCGGCCACGCGTTGCTTACGTGACGCTAGTTTTCGTCTGCCAAAAAACGTGAGCACGATTGGCCCCCTTTGATGTCGTGGACACCAGTCGTGTCCTTGTCGGGGGCATCGACCTCCGTTTTCGCGCGCTTTACATCTGCACTGGGGGTTGCGCGCATATTCGAACTGCGCGCATCCCCCTTAGACCTTGGGCCTGTGCTGCACTTCGCTGGTGACACGCTGGCGCAGGCTCGCCAGCAGCGCATCGGCCGTTGTCTGGCTGATCCTGCCCGCCGCGAGGGCCTGCTTGATCGTGGCTTCCCTCGCGCTCACGCGCGCGTCGATCAGGCCGCTCGCGGACTTGCCCGGCGTGGCGTCCGCGATCTGCGCGAGGCTGCGTCCCGACTGCAGCTTGGCCCGAAGCTCGGTGGCGCCCACTCCCAGGTAGCGCGCGGCCGCGGGGAGACCGACGTAGCCGGGGATCCGCTTTGCCTCGCGTTCGAAGCGTCTGCGCAGACGCGCCAAGCGCGTCCTGCGGGCGCTCGAGCTGAGCTGTCTGCCGTCGGGTGCGTCCGGCGCCTGCGCCGATGTCTGCGCCACCACCGCTGCGACGAGCCCTGCTGCCGACTTGCCGTGCGTGGCATCGGCGATCTGCGCCAGCGACAGTCCCGAGCGCATCCTGCTGCGCAGCTCTGCCTGCGGCACTCCGAGGTAGCGCGCCGCGATCGCGAGCTGGCCGACCTTGCGCGCGTGCGCGGAATGGCTCAGCGGCGCTCGAGCCGGCAGGGCTCGAATGGTGTCCGCCGCCCGCGGTGGCGATCGCCACGATTGCGCCTGCCGCCACAACCACCGCGCCGATGGCCAGCAGGACGTTGCGTCTGTGCTTGGAGCTCATGCGCTCAACCCACTGTACGCAGTGCCGAGTGCCCCGGATGGCAGATGGTCATGATCGTCCTGCTCCCTCACGACTCAGCTTTCCAGTCGCCGTTAGACCCACATAAGTCGCCGTCTCGGCGGTGCTTGCGTCTGGCCCATCGGCCGATCCCGCGCGCTAGGACCAGTGAGTGGGCAGGCGCAGGCTCACGGACGCGAGCACGCGCTGAAAATCGCCCCAGCCGGGCGGCAGGCGCCGCGTGGCTCCGCTCCGGTCCGCCGGGCCGTGGGTGGTGGGCGACGGGTGGTGGGCGATGGCTGGCGGGTGGCGGGGTGGGGGTCCGAACACCCGCCCGCGCCGGCCCTGGCGTCCGCTGGGGCCTCCGAGCTGGCGCACGGTCGGCCGCCACGAGCGCTCGCGTGCCCTTATCGGTATCTGGAATGCGAATCCAGCCAATCGAAACGCTCGCGCGCTACACTCCCAGCTCTCGCCGAATCCGCGGCAGCGGATTTTTAGCCGGCCGGCCAGCCAGCCGGCGCCCTTGGCGGGCCGCCCGCGAGCGTTCGGCGGGCCTTGGTCGTGTGCGCT
The DNA here is from genome assembly GCA_963810735.1 of uncultured Solirubrobacteraceae bacterium. Taxonomy (GTDB): domain Bacteria; phylum Actinomycetota; class Thermoleophilia; order Solirubrobacterales; family Solirubrobacteraceae; genus Palsa-744. The sequence continues at coordinate 1,090,790 of CAWEOR010000004.1, read as the reverse complement.
TTGGTGCTGTCAATGGCCCGAGTCCATGATATGCTCCACCCTCTCTATCTCGGGGGGAACGCGGAGGAGGGGGCCCTGAGGCAGCTTCGGGGTAGCTGACAAGCATTATCAAAGCCAGATCTGCGAACAGCCTGAATCTTGGGCGAAAGCGAGGACCTAGGAGAATGAGAAACGTCAGGACGATAGTACTCGGGACTGCCGTGGCGGTGTGCGCGCTCGGCATGCTCTCGGCACCGGCATTCGCCGAAAAAGCACCCATCGTCTTCGGCAAATTCGTGGCGAGCGCCGCGGGTGGCACGAAGGGCCATGGAGAAGTCGGCGAACTGCGCCTTGGGCCGTACATCTTCACCGGCAAAAACGAGGGCAATGGTCATGGGTTCGGACCGGTGTGCGAAAGCGAACTGAAGTCCAAGGGAAACATCGCGGCGGCAGGTGAATCGGAAACGTTCTTCCAGAACATCAAGTTCAGCAAGTGCTATGCGACCCGCAAGGCCGGCACCAGCGAAGAAGCGGTCGCGTTCCACTTCGAACTCGGCCTGGAATTCCACTCCAACCACTCGGCTGAACTCGGCGAAGGCGACGAAGCCGAAGTGAAAATCACGCGCCCGAGCACGGTCAAAGTCAAGGGCAGCAAAAGCAGCTGCGAAATCCTGATCCCGGCTCAGACGATCCCGATCGCGGCTGAAAAAAACCCGAACAAAGAATTCGAAGCGACGAGCTACGAAACCGAAGAAGAAGCGGTTGAAGGCAAAGGCAAGGAAATGAAATTCGGCCCGGTGCGCAAGCGCCTGGACATCGAAATGGAATTCAAAAAACTCCTGACCATCGAGCAGCTCAACCCAGCCAAGGGTTGCACCAACGAAAAGCTCGAAGAAGGCGCGACCTTCAACCCGGTGAACGACACCGTTGAATACCGCAACGGCGTGCTCGAAGCCGAACTCGAAGAAATCACCCTGAAGACAGGCAACATCTCGTTCGTACCAGCAATCTAGTAAGTCCCTAGTCGGGACCTGTAGGACCCACGGAGCGTGGGGAGCCCGGCCGTCCAGCGGCCGGCGTTCCCCGCGCTCCGTTGCTTTAGCGCTCGTGCGGCGCGGGGGGAGCGCGGGCCGGGTTCGGGTTGTGAGCCTGTGGGCCCGCGCGAAGCGGTCGTGAGCGGGAGCGCTCAGCCGGCGAGGACGGGTTCGCGGCGCCCGTCCTGCTTGGACTTGTACATCGCGCCGTCGGCGCGCTTGACGAGGTCCTCGGAGGTGATCGTGCCGGCATCCGCGCAGGCGACGCCCACGCTGGCGCTCAGCTCTGCGAGGCCGCACGACAGCTCGAATGTGCCACACAGCGCTTCGCAGATGCGCTCGGCGGCGCGCATCGCCATGTCAGCGCCGGGGATCTCACGTAGCACCACCAGGAACTCATCGCCACCCAGGCGGCCGACCACGTCGCTGTCCCGACTGGCGAGTTTCAGGCGCTCGGCCACGAGCACCAGCAGCTCGTCGCCGGCGGCGTGGCCAAGCTTGTCGTTGACCGGCTTGAACTGGTCGAGATCCACGTAGACGACGCCTGCGCACGATGAGTCCTCGCGTGCGAGCTCGACCTCGAGCGTGCTGAGCACCGACGAGCGGTTGTGGCAGTGGGTGAGCGGGTCGAAGGTGGCGCGCCGCTCGAGCTCCTGGCGAGCGCGGGCGCTGTCGGTGACGTCGAGTACGCACGTGATCGCTCCCATCACCTCGCCACTTGGACGCAGCAGTGGACGCAGGCTCATCAGCGCGCGCCGCCAGGTTCCCGTGGGCAGGGTGATGTCGACCTCGACGTCGCGGTCGACGCCCGCGCCGAAGACCTCCTCGAGCGCTCCGTCGAGCGCGCCCATGCTCTCCTCGGTGAGCGTGCTCAGCAGCGTTGCGGTCGTACCCCGGTGCGTCTCCTCGGAGAGGCCGTCGGCGTCGTGCTCGTGCTGGGCCACCAGGATCTCATCGCCCCCGGCGCTGGGCTCCTCGCTCGGCGACTGCGCGTCCGAGCCGTACAGGATCTCCAGCAGCCGAGCGTTGTTGTAGACGACATTGCGCTCGGTGTCCAGCTGCAGCAACCCCACAGGCATCGCGGCTGTGAGCCTGCGCAACAGCTCCTCGCGTTCCTGCAGTGCTTCCTGAGCCTGCATCTCGGCGGAGATATCGATGATCTCGACCAGCACGTAGTTGTGGTCGGGGTGGTTGAGCAGGTTGCGCAGGGTCGTGTCCACCCACATCCACGTGCCGTCCTTGCGGCGGCGACGCAGGCGCGTCTGCTGGTCGAGCCCAGTCGACAGGACGGCAAGCCAGCCCTCGACCGCCCGGCCCTGGTCGTCGGGGTGGATCTGGTCGAGCACGGAGTTGCCGACGAGCTCCTCTTCGGTGTAGCCGAACATCTCGGTGAAGGACCTGTCGCAGGCGAGCACCTTCGCGCCCTCGTCCTCCATCAGCGAGCAGAAGCGGGGTGCCGCAGGCGCCAGCTCCTCCGCAGCTGTGTCGTCGTCGGCCTCCTCGTCGCTGGGGATGATCACGCCCAGCAGCACTCCATGCAGCTCGCGCAGATCCAGGAAGTGCAGGGTGGTCCACGTGGAGGGTCGGCGCAGCAGGCGCACCTTGTCGGCCGCAGCACCCTCGTCCCGGGCGCGCGTCCACAGCCTGACCACCTTCGAGCGATCCGCCGCCACCACGCCGTCGATCAGCGCGCGACCCTCGATCAGTCCCTGGCCCCACAGCCCGATCGACTGGGGGACCGGGACGATCAGGCCGTTGCTCGCCAATCCGCACACGAGCGCGTCCGGATGCTCGCGCAGCAGCGCTTCGGCTCCGAGGGCCACGGTCTTGGGGTCGTGGAGCGGCGGGCTCAGCTCGTGTGTTGCGGAAGCGTCCATCTCGCCCAGGAAATCGGCGCCAAGCCACGACCACATGAGCCGCGCGGAGGGCGTTGGACACTCCGACGAGTGTGCCGCGCACTGATCTCAAGCGCCCGAATCGGGCTTATTCGGGGTATCCGGATGAGGGGAATGCCGCCCGAGCCGCGGCTCGAGTTGGCGGGCCTACGCCCGAAACCGCGCAAGAACGATGCCACTTGACATTCTCAATAATCCCGATAAGCTTCATGAACATTGCTCGTGAGCACCGCCGACGGATGCAAGTGGGCGTAGCGGGCGGGCAATGTGATCCACCTGACGTTTCTCTCTCCCTGAGAGGCGGCCTTGGCTGCCGCTCCTCAGACCCTCCATGTGGCTGGGCCGGCATCCCCTCGCCGGCCCAGCCTCTATTTCGGACGCCACACCCCGTCGCTCTCCGGGCTCGTCCGTATAGCGATTGCATCACAGGCTTTCCCGCGGCGACGTCGGCGCACGCTGGCGCGTGCGAGCCCGCGACGCTGCACCCGCGCAGAGCTGGGGCCTCAGCCGTCCGGGAACGGTGCGATCTCCACGCCGTGGTCGCGCTCACGCATGCCGAGCTCGTAGACGCCGCCGTGCGGGCTGCGCATGTGCACGGCCGACGCGCGGCCGTGTGGCGTGACGCTCACCTCGAGCGCTGCGATCGAGCAGTTGATCACGTCGCGGCTGGCGCCGTCCGGATCGGCGTAGCGCCAGCCGGCGGCCGTCTGCGGCGGGACGAGCACGTCAGCGCGCACCTTCAGGCCGCCCGCGCCCGACAGCTCCACCGAGCACCCGTGCTCGTTGGCGTCGTGTACGCGCGTGCCGCGGGCGGCGAGGCCGCCGAGCCGGTGGCGCCGGCCCCGGAAGAAGATCGCGCCGCTGGCCCGCCACGGTGTGGTGCGCCCGGCGAGCTTCACCCGGCCGATGCCCACGTCCAGCCACGCTCGCTGGTCCTCGCCGAACGCGACGCCGTGCAGCCAGATCCAGCGCTCGGCATGCTGGGCGCCCCAGTTGTGACCGACCATCCCCGGCCAGCCGCGCAGCTCGATCGCCTCGCGCCCGGCGAGCTCGAGGACGCCGTCGAAGTTGGCGTGGGGGGCTGGACTGGTCAGCTTGGTGCGGGGCAGGGGCGCGCGATACAGCCATGCGGGGTGCAGGTGGCGCAGCTCGGGATGATCGGAGGCGAAGCTGAGCGACCAGCGCGCATCGCCGCACTCGCCCGACGCGCGGCCGTGCCCGATCAGGCTGTCGCCCACGGCCATCCAGCCGCCGTCCCCTGCACGGAGCTCCTGGCCGCTGCACCTGTGCGTGTAGGGGCTGCCGAGGCGCCCATCGAACACCGTGCACCACACCGACCCACGCGCCTGCTCTCCCGGCGGCTTGTGCACGGTGTAGCGGATCCACAGGCCCACGGGCTCCTGCGGGGAGACCGCGCGCAGGAAGAACGACTCGTACATGCCCGCGCCCATGGGTGCTGCGGGAAACATCGCCTGCGTCGCCATCCGTTGCGATCCTATCCCGCGCCATCGCCTCCGCGCCAATCCTGAGAGGATGCGCGCCCATGCAGAAGACCTCCTTGGTGCAGCTCCCGGCCTTCCTCAGCGCTCCCCAGCCGCGCCTGCGAACCCGCTACGTGATGGGCGTGGACGGCGGCGCCACGAAGACGCTGGCAGCGGTTCTGGATCTGCAAGATCGAGCGCTTCACGTGGGCCACGGCGGCCCCAGCAACGAGGACTCGGTCGGCGCCGAGGCTGCCGTCCAGGCGCTCCTCGGGGCGGCCGACGAGGCCATCCAACGGGCGGGCATAGAGGCCGGTGAGCTCGGCGCGGCGGTGCTGGCGATCGCGGGCACGGACACCGCGGCCGTCGCCGACCACGTACGCGACGCGCGCACGCACGCGTGGATCGTGGTCAACGACGTGGTCGCCGCGTGGGCGACCGCCACCGGAGGCGGGCCGGGCGTGGCGGCGATCGCGGGCACGGGCTCGAACGTGTTCGGCGTGGGCGAGGCCGGTGGCGAGGCCGGTGGCGAGGCACGCGCGTGGCGGGCGGGGGGCTGGGGACACGTGCTCGGGGATGAGGGATCGGGGTACTGGCTCGGCGTGCAGTCGATCAAGGCGGCGCTCCGCGACCGCGAGGCGTCGGGGCCCACGACCGCGCTGGGGGCGGCCGCCATGGCCTTCTTCGATCTGCCCAGCGTGGAGGCCGTGGCGCAGAGCGTGTACAGCAAGCCGCTCACCAAGGGCGAGATCGCGGCGTTCGCGATCGAGACGGCGAAGCTGGCCGAGCAGGGCGACGCGGTGGCCTGCGAGCTGTACGAGTCCGGTGCGCGCGAGCTGGGCGAGCAGATCGCGGCGGTCATCCGCGAGACCTCGCTCGGCGCCCGCGACGGCGACGGCGCCGCCAACGAGTTCCCCGTGGGCCTGATCGGCAGCGCCTACAAAGCGGGTCCCGTGTTCGTGAGACCCCTGACACGCGTGATCCACGAGTGCGCACCCGGCGCGCGCGTGGGCACGGTGGAGATGGAGCCGGTGGGCGGCAGCCTGCTGCTGGCCGCACGCGCGTGCGGGCTCGATGAGGCGATCGCGCGCGCCGAGCTGGTGGCGCTCATCGACCGGGCGCAGCAAGCCTGAGCCGCGCCTCGATCTCGTCGCGGGCCCCGATCGCGCCGGCGCCGGCGCCCTGCATACGCACCGCCGCGGCCGCAGTGGCGAACGCGGCGGCCTGCACCGCGGGCCGGCCCTCGTGCAGGGCGACGAACCACGCGGCTGCGAACACGTCCCCGGCACCGATGTCGTCCACCGCACCCTCCACGGCAGGCACGTCGAGCTCGAGCTCGCGGCCACCGGGCTCGAGCAGAACCGTGGGGCGGGCGCCCGCGGTGACGGCCACGACCGCGCCCGCCTCGCCGGCCGCCGCGATCAGCCCCGCGCAACTCGCCCGCTCGGAGTCGTTGAGCACGACCGCCCGGCAGCGGCGCGCGAGCTCCTCGGCGACGCGATCGGGGGCCACCTGCACGAGCTGACCGCCGTCCGCGCTCCAGTCGCGCGCGAGCCCCTGCGGGGTCAGCCCCACGAATACGGGCGATCCGCGCCAGCTCGCGGGGGTCTCACGAGCGACCGGCGCGAGGTGCAAGATGGCCGTATCGAGCGTCTGCTCCTCGCCGATCGCGCCCGCCCACGCGAGCATGCGCTGGGTGCGCTCGGCGCCCTTGCCCGCGGTGAGCAGCGTCGTGGTGTGGGGCGCGTCGAGCACCTGCACGTCCAGCTCGTGGCCGAACGGCGCGAGCAGCTCATCGAGCTCGCGGGCGGCACCCCGTGTGATCAGCAGTGTGCGCAGTCCGAGCCTGGCAGCCTGCAGGGCGCTGTACAGGGCGCCGCCGCCGGGGCGGCGAGAGCCGTCGCCCAGCACATCGATGGTCACGTGGCCGATGGCGGTGTAGTGGTAGTGCAAGAGACGGTTCACCTTGCGGGCGCGGCCTATGGGAGAATTGCGCGCGGCGCGACCGGCTGCGGGACGCGAGGACCCGCGCACCCCCGCCGGGCGCGCGCGCAGTGCGAAGACCAAATCGAACGCGCCGGCCGGTTGTTGTGCTTGCTCAGAGGCGATGATCCCGCACTTTGCTCACACGCGCTCGCTCGCAGCAGCGGTTTCGTTGCTGTGGCTGCCGCTGCTCGCGCTCGCGTCCCTCGCCGCGCCCGGTGCGGCGAGCGCGGCGAGCGCTTCGCGCGGGCGCGCAGCAGCGGCCCGTGCGGCCGTGGGGCCATACCCGGCTGCGGCCACGCGTCCGGCGTTTCGCCCGCACCCGTGGGAATACGCGTCGGCGCGCGCACACGCTTCCGCACACGCGCGCGACGCCGGCACGAGCGGCGGCTCGAGCGCGCCGGCATCCACGACCACCCCGGCGCCCTCGGCCACGCGCAGCAGGCCCTCCACGCCCGGCAGGCCGCAGAAGCCCGCCCTGCACGGCAACCCCGCGCGGGCGCTGGTGGCGTTCGAAGCGATGCAGAAGTACTTCTACGTCAAGCCCTCCCGACTGTATGCGGGCGAACCCTTCTCCTACCTGTGGGCGTTCTCGCAGGCGATGGCCGCGACTGTGAGCGTCGCGAACATCCCCCACCTGGGCGCTTCACTCGGGCGCGAGCTGAGCACCGAACTGGACGCGCGCCTGACGGGGTTGAGCTCCTACCTGGACACCGACAACTCGGGCGCGGCCGAAGGCACGTACACGAGCACGCTGGCCGCGTTCGACGGCGCGGTGGTCCCGCCCACCGGTCCTGGGGGAACCAAGTACTACGACGACAACGACTGGGTGGGGATCGAGATGGTGCGGCTCTACCAGCTCACCCACCAGCAGGCACTGCTCGGCAGCGCGGAGGGGATCATGGCATTTGAGATGGCCGGCTGGCAGTCGAATCCAGCGCTCGGCTGCCCCGGCGGGCTCCCGTTCTCGAACTCCTCGGAAAACGGCGAACGCAACACCACGACCACGGCGCCCGCCGCCGAGCTGGCGACGGAGCTGTATCGGCTGACGGGCAACGTGCAGGACCTCCAGTTCGCGCAGATGGCCTACGAATGGGTGCGTCGCTGCCTGCTCGAGTCCAATGGCATGTACGCCGACCACATCGGCCGCAGGGGCGTGGTCGAACCGGCCCTGTGGAGCTACAACCAGGGCTCGATGATCGGCGCGGGCACGCTGCTCTATCAGGCCACGGGCAACGCGGGGTATCTGTGGCAGGCGCGCCAGACGGCGAAGGTGGCGCTGGCGTACTTCACGATCGAAAAGCTCGAGTCCGAAATCCCGTTCTTCGCGTCCGTGTACTTCCGCAACCTGATGTACCTGGACTCGGTCACCCACGACCCGCCCGGGCCCTCGCTCGCACAGGCCTATGTCAACTACGCCTGGCAGAGCCAGCGCTTGAGCAACGACGTGTTCGTGGCCGGCTCGCCGCCCGCGGCCCAGTTGCTCGTGCAGGCGGCGATCGTCCAGATCTACGCACTGCTGTCGACGCCGGCGAGCACCTATTTCTAGAAGCGGCTCGGGGGCTGGGCGCGGTAGGCTCTCGGAGATGACCGACGCGACCAACATGACCACGGCCGAGGGGCTGGCGGCGTTGGAAGCGGAGCTGGCGACGCTCGAGGGGAGGGTCGCCGGGAGATCGCCGGGCGCATCAAGACGGCGCGCGAATGGGGCGATCTGAAGGAGAACAGCGAGTACCACGACGCCAAGAACGAGCAGGCGCACCTGGAGACGAAGATCGCACGCCTGCGCGAGAAGATCTCGGGCGCGGTGGTTGTCGCGGAGACGCCCGCCGGCGCCGGCGGCGTGGTGGGCTTCGGCTCGACGGTCGTCGTACGCGACGGGGAGGGTGTGGAGCAGACGTGGCGGATCGTGAGCTCCCACGACGCCTCTCCGCGCGATGGCCTGCTGTCGGCGGAATCTCCTGTGGCGGTCGCCCTGCTGGGCCGCGCACCGGGCGAGCAGGCAGCGGTGACCCTGCCCAAGGGCAAGCGGACGCTGACGGTGCTCAGCGTCAGCTGACGTTCGGCGGCGTCGGGGGAGCGGCGTCCGATTCGTCGTTTGCGCGCGCCGGCGCCGCGGTCGCCCCGCCGCGCTTCCCGGCGCCCGTGACCCTCGCCGAGCCGGTGATCGCCTCCGCGCGCTTTCATCTGAAGGCAGGTCATCGCGGCGTGGCGCTGCACGTGCCAGGTGGCCGGCTGTTCGCCAGGTCGATCGCCTCCACGACCTTCGACGTGCTGGTCACCCAGGGAAGCGGCAAGGACGTCGTGCGCTACGTCGCCGGACAGGCGCACGTGCGGGCCTAGCGTCGCACTAGCCCGCCGACGCGCGATAGGCATGGCGCACGCCGCGCACGAACCGCTTCGGGCGCTGCCCGTAGAGCCGCTCACCCTGGCGCAGCGCCCGGCGGCGCAGTTTGCGCCGGCGTTTGGCGATCAGCTTCAGCAGCGCCTTGCGGGTGCCCGGGCGGGTGTGCCACAACGTGTCGGCGCCGTCGCGCGTCCTTTCCTCGCGGCGGCCGGAGCCGCGTGCCCCGGCCCGCAGGTGCTGCGCGAGGACGGCCAGGTCGTGCTCCTCGCCGAGCAGTTCCGCGAGGTCGTCCGCGCGGGCGGCGAGCTCGCGCAGGCGCCGGTCCGGGCGCTCGTGCTTGCCCGAGCGGCGCGACTCGCGCGAGCCGCCGGGCTTGCCCGGGCCGCGAGCGCCCCGGCGTTCGAGTATTTCAGCCGCGTAGCGCAGGTCCTTGACGCGTTTGCGCCACCTGTGCATGGCCACCGTGCGCTCGCCCTTCCCGTGCAGGACCCGCCCGCGGCGTGCGCGGCCCTGGCGGTAGAGCCGTTCCAGGTCGCCGTCGACGAGCCGCATGCCCGGGCTGGCCGGTAGCGACCAGGCGGCGATGCGCCAGCGCAACGCGTGCAGCTCGCCCAGCAGCGCCGCGCGCGCGTTCGCGTCGGCGAGCGTGGCGCGCTGCATGCGGGCGCTCTCGTCGGCCAGGCGCCGGCGCAGAGCGAGCACGCCATGGCGGCGTCCGAGCTGACGCTCGTAGCGCGCCACCAGGGCGTCGAGCGTGGCCAGCATGACGGTGGCATCGCGCGCGCCGGCAAGCTGGTCGGCCAGGTCGCGCAGGGTGGCGTTCTCGCGCTGAAAGCTGCGCTCCCCGAGCTCCTGCCGGAGCATTCCCAGCAGCGCCCGCAGACGCTTGATCGCCTTGCGTGTCTCGTGGACCGCCCGCTCGTCCGGCGTGCCGCTGCGGTTGCCGTCGCCGAGCAGCTCGAGCGCGAGATCCACCTGGCCCAGGGCCATGCGACGCAGCCCATGCGCGAGCGGCTCGTTCGGCCATAGGCCGAGCTTTCGTTCGCGCGCTCGCACCTGCGCGCGCCGGCGCCCGCGCTCGGAGCGGGCGATCACCAGGCCGACGCTCACCGCCACGCTGGCCGCCAGCGTGGCGGCCAGAGGCGCGACAATGGAGCCATGCCCAGCCTTCCGCGCGCCCCATGGTGGACGTGGCGGCGAGCCTCGTCTCTCAAGCCGGCGACGTATCGCTGTCCTTTTTGTGGTCGTCATCTGGCCGCTATGAGCGAGCATATGCTGATCGCCCCCGAAGGCGACACCCGCCGCCGCCGTCACGCCCACAGCGAGTGCGTGGCGGCCGCCCGCGAGCGAGGGCAGTTGCCCTCCCGGGAGGAGTGGCGGCGCACCCAGCCGCGGCGCCCGTCGCTGTGGTCGAGGCTGCTCGGCCGCGTCTAGCTCAGCGCGCGGCTGCCGCTGCCCTGGCGCCGCGCCTGCGCGGCTTGCCGAGCGCGGATGCGCGCCTGCTGCGCGCCTTGTCCTGGTACATCGCCGCGTCTGCGTGCCTGACCAGCTCGGTGGCCGTGTGGCCGTCGTCGGGCCACACGCCGCCGCCGACGCTGGCGCCGACCGAGATGGTGAGGCCGGTGGCGATCGCGAAGGGCTCCGCGAAGGCGTCGCGGACGCGTGCTTCGGCGGCCCGCACCTGCGCGTCGTGATGGACGTCGGCCAGCACGATCGCGAACTCGTCGCCGCCCAACCGGGCGACCTCGTCCTCGCCCCGGCAGGTCTCGCTCAGACGCTCCGCAGCCTGGCGGATGAGCTCGTCGCCGGCCTCGTGCCCATGGACGTCGTTGACCTGCTTGAACTCGTTGAGGTCGACGAACAGCAGGCCCACGCGCGCCTCTCCGTCCACGCTGCCGAGCGCCTGGTCGATGCAGTGGCGGAAGCCGACGCGGTTGAGCAGGCCCGTGAGGCCGTCGTGGGTGGCCTTGTAGCCGAGCTGGTCGACGAGCTGCCCGCTCTGGATGGCGGGCGCCGCGAGGGCGGCCACGCCGGTGAGCCGCTCGAGCAGATCCTCGTCGCGCCGCAGGCGCTCGGGGCGCTCGGTGACGCCCGCGGTGAGGATCCCGAGGAACACGTCGCGGGCGACGATCGGCACCACCGTGAGCCCGACCAGATCCAGCGCGCTCATGAGCGTACGAACGTATGTGTCGTCGGTGTCCGCGTCGAAGAAGTGGGGCTGCGGTTTGGTGAGCTGGAGCTCGAGGCTGGGCGTGTCCTCGGGGGCGATCGTGCGGCCGGTCAGGTCGGGCACGTCGGCGCCGTCGTCGCGCGCCCACAGGGCGGTGAAGCGCAGGCAGCTCTCGTAAGGGTCCCACAGGTAGATGGCCATGCGGTCGCAGTCCACGACGTCCGGCGCGGCCGCGGCCAGGCGCTCGGCGACTTCGAGCGTGGTACCGGCCTTGGCGAGGGCGTGGGCAAGCGCGAGCAGAGAGCTGACCTGTTCGTGGCGCTTGGCGGACTCCTGCAGCGCGAGCGCCATGTCGAGCACGGCGGCGGCGTGCTTGGCGTACAGGCTGAGCATCTCCTCTTCCTGCGGGAAGAACTCGATCGCCTGGGAGTAGCGCGCGATCAGCTGGCCGTAGCTGCGGCGGCTGGAGTGGACATCGACGACCAGCATCGAGCCGCCGGCCGGGTGCTCGCCGGCGAGCGTGGTGCGGGCGAGCTCCTGAGCCTCCTGCTCGCCGATCCCGCGGCTGTACACCTGCAGCTCGGCATCCTCGTGGGGGTGCACCGCGAGGATGTGGCTGGGGGCGCGCACGGCGTCGGCGGCGCGTTCGACGATGCGATGCAGGACCGTGTCGAGGTCCTCGGTGGAGACGAGGTCGCTGGCGATCGCGTACACGCTGTGCAGACGTTCGGAGGTCGCCAGCAGCTGCGCCTCGAGGGCCGTCACCCGCTGTTGCGGGTCGGCGGCCGCGGCCGCCGATTCGGCGTCCCAGGTGATCGTGTACAGGCACTGATGGTCGCCGTTGGCCGCGCATTCGCTCTGCTCCACGTGAGCGGGGGGAAGGCCGAACAGGCTTGGGGTGTTGGTCAGCAGCCCCGTGGTCAGTTCGCAGTTCTGGCTCGTGCGGCTGAAGCCCTCGCGGGCGACAGCGCTGATCACCGCGCGCCCGGGACCGACCTCCACGGCCTGCATTTCCGAGGTCGTCGTCAGCTTGCCGGCGGTCTGGGTGACCGCCTGCATGACCGCCTCGACCGAGCCCAGCGAGCGCAGCAGCGTGGCCACCTGTTTGCCCGCGTGCTGGTTGACCGTCTCTTCGCCCACCCGGCGCGGGAACACGGGGTCGCCGGTGATCTGCGCTCCGGCGGCCAGGAGCGTGTACATCTCTTCCTGGGAGACCCAGTTGTCGGTGTTTTCCAGATAGGCCGCCTCGCGCCTGCCTCCTGCCAGCCGCACCAGCTCGGCGACCGCCTGCTCGCCCCCGTCGCTGCGCACCAGTCGCACGAGCACGTTGGTCATCGAGCAGCACACCTCGCGCCCGTCGCCGTCCCGCTGGCGCTCGGCCTCGTGCTGCCCGTCTGCGGGCACTGCCTGGGACTCCATGCAGACGCGATCGGCGGGCGGCGCCCCGCGCTTGAGTGTTCTAGTACGCGCTAAGCCTGGTGGACTAGTGGCGGCGGGCTTCGGGTTGCTAATAGCGGCTCAGCCCGGAGGGCGAGTTCGCCGGCGGAATCGGCCCCAGAGCGGCGAGTTTGCCGTCGTTCAGGGCGAAATGCACCGTAGCCTGCCCGCCGCTTGGGGTGGACAGCGGGTCACCGGGGCGGTACAGGGAGTACGCGAGCGTCACTTCCGTGTCGCTCTGTGAAATGACCCGGATGGTCGCGCTCGGTTCCTTGGTGTCAGTCCCGATGTACCGGTTGTCCACGAAGAAGAACGCCTGCTGGCCAGAGCCGTCGCCGGAGCCCGTTTTCGTCCCCACGAGCACCCGCAGCGTTTGCCCCGGGTGGTATTGCGAGGTTTCGTTCGCCGTGTAGCCTCGTGCCTGGAGCACGGCCTCGGCTTCGCTCAATCCCCCCGCGTGGCTTTCCGCTTCGGTGAACGCGGGCTCGGGCGCCGTGTGCGTGGAGGGCGGCGCGGCCGTCCCGCCGGCCGTGCTCGCGGGCGCCGGCGCTTCGTTCGTGGTCGTGGTCGTGGTGGCCTGCGTCGAGGCGGGGGCCGTGCTCGCTGACGTGCTGTGGGTGGCTTCCGGCGTGCTGGCCACGGACACGGTCTTCGTCTGCGAGCTCCCGCAGCCGCCCAGCGCCACGGCCGTGGACGCGCACAGCGTGAGCGCAGCGAGCCCTCCGATCATCTCGCGCTTCATCGCAGCCATGGTATTTCGCGGGCCGTCCGCCCTCCGGTCGCGCCGTTGCACCTCACCGCGAGCCTGGACGACTTCCTGCGCCACGGCATGACGCTCAACGTGGCGGCGGCGCTCGGCGTGGAGGACCTGTCAGCCGGCTGCGAGTGGATGCGTGCAGCGTCGTCTCCGGAGGGGCAGCTCAGCTACGATCACCATGCGCGCGATGTCCGCACCCTCGGAACAGACGCCGGGCCAAAGCCGTAAGCCGGCCAGGGCAGAGCGTCGCGACCGCCGCGAGCTCGCACGGGGCGCTGCGATGGTGGCGCTGGCGTGCATCTTCATCGCGTTCGCCCTGCTCAACCTCGATCAGGTCAAGGTCGACTGGATCGTAGGCTCCGGCCATGCGCCGCTGATCATCGTGATCGTCATCTCGCTGCTGATCGGGATCGTCCTCACGTACTTCGCCGAACGCCTGTCCCGCAGGCGCCGCGGTTAGCCGGCTCGGCGAGCAGCTCGGCGGCAGCTTCCGCGCCGATGTAGGGGGTCAGCACCACATACGCCAGGTGCTCGGGCAGGGCGGCCAGCAGTTGGGTGCGCCCGGCTGCCACCTGGCAGCGGATCGTATGCCAGATCGCGCCCGCCACCGCCTCGGTGGTGAACCGGCCCCGGGCTTCGGCGGGGGCGCCCTCGGTGAGCAGCGTGGCGACGCTGTGCGAGAGGTAGCGCACGCGATCGAGCGCGTCCGCGCCCGCGAAGAACGCCTCCTGCGCGAGCGTGCGCGTCTGCAGCGGATGGTCTGCCAGGTAGCACATCAGCTCGGCCAGCACTCGCCGCACGGCGCGGGGCCAGTCGTCGTCGACCAGCTCGGGGTCGGCAGCGATCGCCAGCAGCTCGTCGCCGATCGCGTCGAGCGCCGCCAGGAAGCACTCGTCCCGGTCGCCGAACAGCTCCCAGAAGGCCTCGATCGGCACGTTCGCCTCGTCGGCGATCTGCGGCGCGCTCAGCGCCTGATAGTCCTCGCGGGTGGCCAGGCGCAGCACGCCGTGCAGGACGCGGGCGCGCGCGTCGCGGCCGCCCACTTCGACGCCGCCGTGCCCGTTCCCGTACGTGGAGGCGATCTCACGCACGCGCGTGCTCGCCGCCGCCGTCATGCGCTCGCCCATGCGCTCCGCCGCCGGCGTCTGGAACTGCAGCGTCCAGCCCAGCAGCTGATCGGCGATCTCATGAGCAGGGGCGCACGGGCGCTCGCGCAGGAACGCCTCGGCCGCTCCGTGCAGGCCGCCGGTCATGGCCCGCACGATCGGCGCCGGCAGCGACACGGCCTCGTGCGCCTGGGCGAAGCTCTGCGCGAGCATGTGCTCGCAGACGCCGGTCGCCTTCAGCACGCGCTCGATCCCAGGGACGCCGGCGGTCTGCGCCTCGAGCACCATCAACACGCTCGCCTTGCGCTCCTCGCTCATCGTCCTCGCGAGATGTTCGAAGCTCGCGCGGGCGCGCTCGGCCAGGGCGCCGTCGCACTTCAGGTAGGTCCTGCGGATCTGCTGCAGCTCGTGCCTGGCGAGCACGTCGAACGTCGCCAGGAAGCATCCCTCCTTGTTCGCGAACTGTTCGTAGAAGGAGCGGCGCGAGACGCCCGCCAGCGCGATCACCTCCTTGACCCGCGTGTCCTCGTAGCCGTTGCGCGCGACAGCCTCGATCATCGCCCCGTGGATGCGCGTGCGCTGGTTGGCGACCACCTCGTCGCGGTCCAAGCGGTGCGGACCGTGGGGCAGGCGCTTGTACAGCGGGGCCACATGACCGACGGCCTTGCGCGCCGGTCTCTTCGTCCCCGTCCGCATCGAGCCTGCGGCCCGCTTCACGCGCGCGTCGCGCGCGGACGACGACGCTCTTCGTCCTGGTGGCATGCGAGCTCCCTCGGCCTCTCCTGAAATGCGGAATTTCCAACCAGCCAACTACTGTCATGTGTGTCTGGCCGTCCAGATCATTCCATGTCAGCTATTTTTTGTCTACACGGGGCTGGTGCAACCGCCGCCCGGTTGGGCCGATCCAGCTATCGGGACGATCAGCGAAGAACGATTTTCAGGGCCAGGATGGCGATGCCCATGGCCGCACCCACAGCGACGTTCAGGATCAGCTCGCGGCCGCTGGAGCGTGCGCGTAGGCCCGCGATCAGCTCGAACGCCACGAGCGTCGCGATCGCGCTCCACATCGCGGCGGTGGCGCCTGCCTGCTGGCTTGCGCCCGTAGCCCAGGCGATCACGAGCACCGCCAGGGGCAGCGCCGCGCCGCGCACGATGGTCCAGTCGTGCACCAGCGCCCGGCCGAGCGCGGCCGCCGTCAGGCGCTCGCCCGCGGTCACGCGCTCGCCCAGCAGTTCGGCGTACGCGTGCGCCACCCAGTACAGCATGGCGGCGATCACGGCCGAGATGAACATGTCGAGGAAGCTGTCGTGCTCACCGCTCTCGGCCGCCAGCAGCGCGCCGATGAGGATGATCCCGTAGACCACCCCGGCGGGGTTCACATCGGGCACCACCCAGCGGGCGAGCCGCTCGAGCAGCCCCTCCGCCGCGGCAGCGCGCACCGGAGCGGCCTGCTCGGCGGCGCGCTGCTGGGGCGAACGGTCGGGGGCTGCGGACGGGTCGATCGAGCGATTATCGAGGACCGCACCCTGCCGGTACCCTGACGGGATGGCGCGGCGAAAGCGCAGCGAGGCCGATGCGCACGCCGCAGAGCTGGCGGAGCTGGTCGATCCACTGCGCGTGGCGCCAGGCTCGAAGGTCATGCTCGCCCAGGACTATGACCCGGCCTTCAAGGCAGGGTGGCTGAAGAAGCACGAAGGCCAGCAGCAGCTGCGCCTCGGCGTGAAGCTGCTGGCCGAGTACCAGCGGCGCCTTGCCGCGCAGGACACCTACGGTGTGCTGTTGGTGTTGCAGGCGCTGGACGCGGCCGGCAAGGACGGGACCATCCGGCATGTGATGAGCGGCGTCAACCCCCAGGGCGTGGTGGTGCACAGCTTCAAGGTCCCGTCCGTAGAGGAGCTCGATCACGACTTCCTGTGGCGCTACGCGCGTCGCCTGCCCGCACGCGGGCAGATCGGGATCTTCAATCGCTCACACTACGAGGAGGTGCTCGTCGTGCGCGTCCACCCGGAGCTGCTCGAGCCCCAGCGGCTGCCGCCGCCAGCCCTGCGCGGGGACCTGTGGAATCGCCGCTACCGGGAGATCAACGACTGGGAGCGCTACCTGGTGGATAACGGCTTTCGCCTCGTCAAGGTGTTGCTCAACGTCTCCCGCGAGGAGCAGCGCACGCGCTTTCTCAAGCGCATCGAGGTGCCCGAGAAGAACTGGAAGTTCTCCGCCGCTGACGTCCGCGAGCGCGAACACTGGGACGAGTACCAGCTGGCGCTCTCGGAGATGCTCACGCACACCAGCACCGAGTGGGCACCCTGGTATGTGGTCCCCGCCGACCACAAGTGGTTCGCGCGCATCGCCGTGGGCGCCGTGCTGGTGCGCACGTTGATGGACATCGACCCGCACTACCCCACGGTGGACACGGGCGAGCGCCGTGCGCTGCGGCGGGAGGGGGCGAAGCTCGAGGCGGAGGCGCCCGTGGGAGCCGCCGCCGATCGCTCTGTCGAGCGCGGCGAGGGGACAGCGCAGCAGGAGTGATCGATCGCCGGCGCGAGACTTTTCGTCAGCTCCGGGTATAGGAGTGTCATGAACCCTCCTCGCCGCATCCCCGCTGCACGCGCCCTGGCCTCACGCCTGCCCGTCCTCGCGGCGCTCACGCTGTGTGCTCTCGTGTCGTGCGCCGCGCCCGCGCTCGCCGTCTCCTCCAAGCCGGGCGCGATCACCGGACGCACGTCGAACGTCACGTTCTCCTCGGCGACCCTCTACGGGTACGTCAACGCGAGCGGCCTGCCGACCACCTACGTATTCGACTACGGGACAACCGGTGCCCTGGGCTCGCAGACGCCGATCGCTCCGGCGGGGAATGGCACGATCACGCTCAAGTTCAACGCCGGCGTCACCGGCCTGCAGCCCGCCACGACCTACCACTACCGCATCGTCGCCACCAACTCGGCCGGCACAAAGGACGGCGCCCAGCGCACCTTCACGACCGGCAGCGTGCCCCTGTCGCTGCAGATCGCCGGCGTGCCCAACCCGGTCGTGTTCGGCAGTCCGTTCGTGGTCGAGGGGAACCTATCGGGCACCGGCGCCGCCGGCCACGAGGTCACGTTGCAGGTCGACCCGTTCCCATATCTGATCGGCTTCAAAGACGTCGGCAACCCGGAGCTCACCAGCTCGACCGGCGGCTTCACGTTCCCATTTCTCGGCCTGCTGGAAAACACACAGGTGCGCGTGGTCACCGTCGGCAAGCCGGAAGTGGCGAGTCCGCCGATCGTCGAGAGCGTCGCCGTTCGGGTCAGCCTCCACGCTCGCCGCACGCGCAGGCCCGGCTACGTCTACCTGTACGGCCAGGTGGCGCCCGTCGAGGACGGTGCGCTCGTCGGCTTTCAGCTGATGCGACCCGGCCGCTCGGTCAACGAGGGCGGCACCGTGGTCAAAGCCGCCGGCGCCAGTGGATCACGCTTCGCGCGCGTCGTGCGCATCCCCCGCCCCGGCGTCTACCGCGCGCTCGTGAAGATCTCCGACGGCGCGCACGTCTCCAGCTACAGCCCGCCGATACTGATTCGCTGAGCGCGGCCGCTCACTCCGGGTCGTCCGCTCGCTCCGGGTCGTCGGGTAGCAGGGCTTGGCGCAGGCGCGAATCGGCGCTCTGGCGGCGTCGCTCGAGTTCCCGCAGCCGGGCGTCGCTCGTCGGGCGCGGCCCATAGGTCTTCGCCTTGTAGAGGTCGTGGCGCTCGCGGTGGTATCGGGCTTCGGCCTGGAGCTCCTCGATCCGTCGTAGGTGGGTCACGGGAGCACGCTCATCGACGCTCACTCGAAGACGCGCGCTGGCAGCACGAAGCGGCGCGCAGGCGCGTCCTGGCGGGCGGCGAGGACGCCGGAGCCACGCGAGCCGTGCAGTCCGGCGCTACGGGCACTCGCCACGGTTGAATCGGCGACGCCGTCATGCTCGCTGATCCAGGCCAGGATCGCGGCCGAGCCACTGCCCTCGGCGAGGATCACCGAGCGCTCGATCACCATCCCACCCGAGGGATGCGGACGGGCCAGGCGCCTGACGATCTCCCCTGTGTCATCCAAGGCCATGCCTCCACACTATCCCTTGCCCGCGCGCAACCCGGTGTCGCGTCCGGGCAGGCGACGATCGCGCTCACGTCGAGATCAAGCCGCCGGGCGCATAGGCCGATGCCGAGGCGTGCGGTCGTTCTGCCTGATGCTCGCGCTCGGCGCAGTCACACTGGCGGCGCCGACGCTCGCGTGCGCGGCCTCCGCGCAGGTCGAGGCGCAGGCCCCAGGCCGCGTGATCTTTGCCGTGGCCGGCGGACGCGTCGGCGAGCAGAGCGGCAGCGGCGCGGCGCTGCCCCAGGGCGGTGCGATCCTCGCCGGTGACGCGTCCGCGCCATCGGGCATCTACCTCGCGAGGGTCTCGCCCTCCGGTGCGCTCGACCCGTCCTTCGGCAGCGAAGGGATCGTGTCCCTGCCCGGTCCGCTTGCCGTGCTGCGGGTGCTGCCAGAAGCGGACGGCGAGGTGCTGGTGGTCGCCATGCGCTCGCAGTCCCCGGCCTCAGACGAACTCGGATGGGGCGAACAGCATCCGCGCCTGGTCGTCCTGCGCTTGAGCGCCGACGGAGCGCTGGATCGCTCCTACGGCGTGGACGGCGAGGCCGAACCGCCGATCGAAGCGGGGTGCCGATGCGAGCACCTCGCCGCGCTCCAGGGCAACGGCGAGCTCGTCCTCACCGGCCAGGACCTGCTCGGCAGCGCAAGGGCCAGCCGCTGGACGGTCGTGCGCCTGACGTCCTCAGGTGCGCTCGACGCCAGCTTCGGGGAGCACGGCGTCGCGGTCCTTCCCGGCGCCGTCGGCGTCGGGCTCGAAGTCGGCCTGGATGCCCAACAGGACATCGTGCTGCAGGGTCAGATCGACTACCGCGATCAGCGTGAAGACAGCGAAGGCCCCGAGTTGATGCTCACCCGCCTGACCCCCGACGGCGCGCCCGATCCGGCATTCGCGCACGGCTCGCCGTTCGTGCTGCCGGTCTTTCACATCGACGACTCCTTCGGGCAGCGGCCCGAGCCAGACCAGATGCTCGTACGGCCCGACGGCTCGGTGATCTACGAGAACCTCATCGACGTCCCACGCAACCCGCCCCGCGAGCGGCTCGGCTTGGGGCTCGACGCATACAACCCCGCGGGCGAACCCGACAGCTCCTTCGGGAGCGACGGCACGGTCGACCTGCACGAGTACCGCGAACCGCTCGGCGACGAGCTGGTCAGCGCGCCCGGCGAAGGCATCCTCGCGGTGCACCGGCTCGCCGACGAACACGTGAGCAGCATGCTCGGCAACCCGGCCGCCGTACCCGGCGTCCTGCAGATCGAGCGGATCGACGCCGCCGGTGCGCTCGAGCAGGCGGCGACCGTCGCCGTTGCGTTCGGCGGCGGCGAAGGCGAAACGCTGCCCCTGCGAGCAGTCGATCCACGGGAACTGCAGCCGACCGTCGCCTCCAACAGCTTCCTCGCGCAGTATCCGCCGGGCGCCCCGCCACAGTTGCTCGAACAGCCAGGCGGCTCCTACCTGCTGCCCGGAACCGTGTCCGTGCAGGAACCCGCACCGCGCGGAGGAGGGAGGCTCACCGCCCGCTTCGCGCTGGTCATGCTGACGCCCTCCTTCGCCCTCGACAGCGCCTTCGCGGGCGCCGGCGCCCCGATGTCGATCGGGCTCGCGCTGCCCGCCCAAACGGTCCCACTGGATGCCACGCGCGGGTCCATCCTCGTGGACCTTGCCACCTCCGCGCCCGGGCTCTGTCAGGTCGCTGTGAGCGTCCGTGGCCACCTCATCGCACGCCGCCTGCTGGCGCTCTTCCAGGAAGGCCGGCAGGTCTTCGCCGTCGGTCTCACGCCCTACGGCAGAAGCTACCTTCACCGCCATCGGCATGTGAGGGTGGACATTCGCGCCAGCGCGCGCGACCTGCTCGCCAGCGCCGCCTCGGCCACGGCCACCGGCAGCGTGCGGGGACCGACGCACGAGAGAGCGGGGCCACGGCGATAGTCTCAACGCGTGAGCGGTGAGCAGCGAGCGGGGGTGAGGCTGCGCCAGGCGGTGCTGGTGGCGGGCGAGCTGGAGCCGGTCGCCGCGGTGCTGCGCTCGGCGCTCGGGCTGGACGAGCCCTTCCGCGACCCTGGAGTGGCGGAGTTCGGCCTCGTGAACACGGTGTTCTCCCTGGGCGACTGCTTCCTGGAGGTGGTGTGTCCGACGCGCGAGGGCACGGCCGCCGGCCGCTACCTGGCGCGTCATGGCGGGGACGGCGGCTACATGGTGATCTTCGACCTGGAGGATCTCGAGGGAGCGCGCTCGCGCGCGCTGGAGGCGGGCGTGCGTGTGGTCTGGCAGCTCGATCTGCCTGACATCTCAGGCACTCACCTGCATCCGGCGGACATGCGTGGGGCGATCGTGTCGCTCGATCGCTCCAACCCGTATGGCTCGTGGCGGTGGGGCGGTCCGCAGTGGACCGGGCGCGTCGGCGTCGGGGCGCCGGGACGGCTGGCGGGCGTCACGATCGCGGTCGCCGAGCCCGCGGCGGTCGCGGCGCGCTGGGGCGAGGTGCTGGGCGTGGAGCCGAGCGGCGCGGGCGGGGCGCCGCTGCGCCTCGACGGCGGCGAGGTCCGCTTCGCGGGGGCGACGGGCGCGCAGGCTGAAGGGCTGGTGGAGATCGCCGTGGAGCTGGCGCACGATCTCCCGGACGGGGCGGACGCGATCGAGGTGGGCGGCGTGCGGCTGCGGCGGGTGGCGCGATGACGCCTCAGTAGCTGGCCAGCTGCCCGTGCTGCCAGGGCCCGTCGTCGTGGGCGACGGCGAGCCAGCGTTCGGCGTCGCGACGCCCGAGCTCGATCAGCTCGTCGATGAACTCGTGCGCGAAGAACAGATAGCTGAGCAGCTCACCGTGAATGGGGTTGCGCGAGCCTTCGATGACGCGACCGAAGAGCGCCACGTCGGGGCTGCGGAGCAGGGCGCGCGGGCCGGCGTAGCTGCGTTCGTACACGCGCATGGCCAGTCGACCGATCGCAAAGCGGTCCTCGGGGGCGACGAGCACGTAGGGGATCTGGCGGTGCGGGCGCCGGCCCGGGCGAGCGGTCGAGCGGACGCCGGTCGGCGCGGCGGCGGCGGTCCGCGCGCCGGTGCGCGAGCTGGCGCGTGCCGCCAGCGCGTCGTTGATCTCGGCTAGCGTGGCGACGTCATCGGCGAGCTGGTCGGCGAGCACCGTCTGCAGGAGCTGGGCGACGCCGTCGATCACGTCCGGTCGGTCGGTGACCACGCCACCGGGAGTGCGCGAGGAGTTGAGCGCGATCACGACCACGCGCTCGGCCCCGAGCGCGAGCGCGGGCTTCAGGGGTGCGTTCAGGCGGATGCCCCCGTCGCAGTACCAGCCGGCGGCTGCCGGCGGCTCGGTGATCTCGATGGCGCCGAACAGCGCGGGGATGGCGGCGGACGCGCGCACGTGTTCGGCGCCCAGCGGCGTGGCCGCGTAGTCGATCGCCCGCGCGGTGTCCGCCGGCGGGTGGGGTCCGCCGTCGTGAAAGACGACGCTGCGCGTGCTCGCGTAGGAGGTGGCGACGACCGCCGCACTGCTCACCACGCCCGCGCTGACGTTGCGCTCGAGCTGCTCGAAGGAGATCAGCCGCTCGAGCGTGGCGGCCATAGGCGCGGAGTCGAGCACCGAGGGCACATCGGGCGCGGGCAGTCCCACGACGTCGGCCAGGTAGCGCACGAGGCGCCCGAGCTCGCGCACCGACAGCACCGGCCTGAGCACGTCGCCGTAGTCCATCGTGCGCCACACCTCGACGGCCCCCGCCACGGCCTCGCCGAGTGGGCGCTGCGCGTTTGCGGCGAGGTACGCGCCGTTGAGTGCGCCGACGCTCGTGCCGACGATCACCCGGGGCTGCTCCCCGCGCGCTTCGAGCACCGGCGCGAGCGCCGACAGGGCCCCCACCTCGTAGGCGCCGCGAACCCCGCCGCCGGCGAGCACCAAGCCGATCTGCGCCTGTGCAGCCATCGCGCAGAGGACTCTAGAGAGGCGCCCGCCGCGGCGGTCCGACCTCGCGCGGGCGGTTGTGCGACCGTTGCACCATGGCGGACGGGCTTCCCCTCGGCGAGCCGCTCGACTGGATCGCAGCCACGCGTCCGCAGCGCGCGCCGCTGGCTGGCGAGCGGGTGCTGCTGCGCCCGGTGGACGCGGCGAGGGACGCGGAGACGCTGTACGCGCTCTCGCACCCGCCCGCGGGCGACCTATCGATATGGACGTACCTGCCGGACGGCCCGTACGAGAGCGCAGAGCACCTGCGCGAGGCGCTCGCCTGGGCCAAGGACGCGGACGACGCGGTGTACTTCACGCTCGTGCGCCCGCGCGAGGAGCGTCCGCTGGGCATGGCCGCCTACCTGCGCATCACCCCGGAGCTCGGCGTGATCGAGATCGGGCACGTCTGGTTCGGGGCGCAGCTTCGGCGCACCGCGGCCGCCACCGAGGCGATCTACCTATTGGCCGCCCACGCGTTCGACGAGCTCGGCTACCGCCGACTCGAGTGGAAGTGCAACGCGCTGAACGCGGCGTCGAGGCGCGCGGCCCTGCGCTTCGGCTTCAGCTTCGAGGGGATCTTCCGCCAGCATATGGTGGTCAAGGGCCGCAACCGCGACACCGGCTGGTATGCGATCACCGACGCCGACTGGCCCGCGATCCGCGCGGGCTTTCAGGCGTGGTTGGCCGGCGAGAACTTCGACGCCGAGGGGCGCCAACGCCGCTCCTTGGAAGCGCTTATCGCACGCGAGCGCGCGCGGGACTGAGCGGCGTTTCGGCGTGAGCTCGCGTGGCGCCCGGCGCGACGCTTCGGCCTCGGCTCACGGAGGGTCCGGCTCGGCCCCCCAGCGCTCGCCCCGCTGGACTCGCTCGAGGCCGATCCAGAGCGCGTTCATGGCTGTCGCGAGGATCTGGGTGCGGGGCACGTGCTGGTGCTCGTACCACCACAGGGCGAGGCCCTGGAGCACCGCGCGAGTCACCTCCCACGCCATGTCCAGGGCGTCGCCGTCGGCGCCGGCCAGCTCCCTGACTCCCGGCTGTGCGAGGAACAGCGGCGTGATCGCGGCGCGGCTTGCGGCGATCACCTCGGCGTGGACCGCCTGGATCTCGGGCTCGCCGGTGGTGTCGCGGAAGAGCATCCTCCAGGCGTACGGGTGCGCTTCGACGTAGGCGAACCAGGCGTCGATCGCGCGGGGGATCCGCAGCTCGACGGGGTCCTCGCCCGTGAGCTGCCCGCGCCAGAGCTCGCGCAGCTCGGCGTAGTGGCGCTCCAGCAGTCGCCGGTGGAGCTCGAGCTTGGATGCGAAGTGGTCGTAGACGACCGGGGCCGTCACGCCCGAGCGCCTGGCGATCTCGTCGATCGAGGTCGCGCTGTAGCCGCGCTGGGCGAACAGCTCGCTGGCGGCTTCTTCGATCAGCTCACGGCGAGCCTGGGCGCTCAGTCGTCTGCGCCGTGAGGGTCCTGGAGTGCTTGACGTGCTTGACAACCTAACGAATGCTAGGTAGCTTCTCCGCGGATCATACCTAACGACCATTAGGTATGTGCGACGGACAAGGATGGAGCGATGCGAGAGCATGCCGATGTGATCGTCGTGGGCGCGCGCTGCGCCGGCTCGCCGCTGGCCGCGCTGCTCGCGCGCCGGGGCATCCGCGTGGTTGTGCTGGAGCGTGCGGGGTTTCCCAGCGACACCTTCTCCAGTCACCTGTTCGAGGCGGATGCGATCAGCTTCGTGAACCGCCTCGGCGCGCTCGAGCAGCTGCGCGCCACCGGGGCCCCGCTGGTCGCGCGCACGGACACGCGGGTCGAGGACCTCGAGCTGGCGATGGAGCTGCCGCAGCAGCCCGATGACGTCGGCGCGATCGTGTCGGTTCGTCGCCTGCTGCTCGACCCGATCCTGGCGGAGGCAGCAGCGCAGGCGGGCGCGGACGTGCGCACCGGCGCGCGGGTTACCGGGCTGCTGCAGGACGACGGTCGTATCGCGGGCGTGCGCTTCGAGCAGGCCGGCCGCGAGTCGGAGATACGTGCGCGGCTGGTGGTCGGCGCCGACGGGCGCAACTCGGCCGTCGCGCGGCTGGTGGGCGCACGCAGGTACAACCTCACGCCCAGCCAGCGTCTGCTGTTCTGGGCGTACTTCGAGGGCGCCGATGCCGGCGCCGAGCCGACCTTCCTGTCACATCGCTGGGGCGAGCGGTTCATCCTCGCGATCCCCTCCGACAGCGGGCTCTACCAGATCCTGATCTGGCCCGAACAATCCGAGCGCGAGCGCTTCCAGGCCGACCGCGACGGCGCGTTCGTGGATCACGCGCGTGCGTGCGAGCCGGTCGCCGACGCGCTGGTGGGCGCGAGGAGGGTGGGCAAGACGATGGGCGCCTTCCACTGGGATGGCTTCTTCCGGCAGGCATCCGGCGCCGGCTGGGTGCTGTGCGGGGACGCCGGCCACTTCAAGAGCCCCGCCCCCGGGCGCGGCATCGGCGACGCGTTCCTGCAGGCGGAGCGCCTCGCGACGGCGATCACGCCAGCGCTCGAGGGCTCCGACGAAACGCTCGACGGGGCGATGCAAGCGTGGGGGCGGTGGCGTGATCGCGAGTTCGCCGAGCACTACTGGCTGGCATACGACCTCGAAGAGGCCGGCACGGTGCCGGGAGTGCTCGTGGAGATCCTGCGCGGCCTGCAACGGGAAGGCAAGGCCGGCCTGTTCTTCGAGGTTCTCAACCATCGCGCTCGTCCCTCGCAGGTCCTCACCCCGGCACGCGCGCTCGGCGCTAGCGCGCGTCTGCTGGCGAGGCGCGGCACTGCTCGCCGTACCCTCCTTGCCGAGCTGGGCTCGCTCGGCGCGCGCGACATGCGCCGCCGCCTGCTCAACGTGCGTCCCGCCTACGCCCCGCTCACGCGACGGGCACGGCGAGCGCCGCGAAGCGCGGGTCGCGCCGCTCGAGGAAGCTGGCGACGCCCTCCACGAAGTCCGGCCCCGTGAACGACGCGAACATCAGCCGGTCGGCCTCGGCGAGCGCGTCGGGGAGCGTGCGTTCGAGGTCCGCGTACACCTGGTGCTTCATCGCGGCCATGCTCGCCGGCGAGCAGTTGACGACCAGCTCGCGCGCATAGTCGAGGCTGGCCTCGAGCAGCCTGTCGGGCGCGAGCACGCGGTTGACCAAACCGAGATCGACCGCCTCCTCGGCGAACAGGACGCGGCCGGACATCAGCAGATCGAGCGCACGCGCAGGTCCCACCAGCCGCGGGAGCATCCACGAGATGCCGTGCTCGGCGATCAGGCCGCGGCGGGCGAAGGCGGTCGTCAGCTTGGCGCCCTCGGCCGCGAAGCGCAGGTCGCACATCAACGCCTGCACCAGGCCGATGCCCGCGCACGCGCCGTTGACGGCGGCGATAATCGGCTTGGGGATCGACAGCGGGAAACTCTGTGGGAGGCGCTCGCGGGGCTCGGCCGCCGCGGCGCTCGAGCCGTTGCCGAGCGCCTGCAGCTCCTGCATGTCGGCGCCCGCGCAGAAGCCCCGGCCCGCGCCCGTCACCACGATCGCGCGCACCCGGTCATCCTCCGCGCACTGCTCGAGCAGCCCGAAGTACGCATGCTCCATCTCCGCCGTCCACGCGTTCAGGCGCTCGGGGCGGTTGAGCGTCAACAGCGCCACGCCGTCCTCGATCTCGATCTGCACCACTTCGCTCATGCTGGCTCCCTCCACTCGTTCGCTCGGCCTTGTGCGAGCCTACCCGCGATGCGATCGCAACGCGCCCACCGCTACGTGGTGCTCGACGTCTTCACCGACGCACCCCTCGAGGGCAACGCGCTCGCGGTGTTCACCGACGGCGCCACGGTCCCCGAGCATGACATGCAGCGCCTGGCGCGCGAGCTCAACCTGTCCGAGACGGTGTTCGTGCTCGCCCCCGAGCGCGGCGGCGATGCGCGCGTGCGCATCTTCACGCCCAGCGTGGAGCTGCCGTTCGCGGGGCATCCGGTGCTCGGCACGGCGATCGTCCTGGGGCGCGCACGCGGACTCGAGACGGTGACGCTGGAGACGCCCGCGGCGCTCGTGCCGGTGCGCCTCGCGCGCGGCGCAGGGGAGCCGCACGAACAGGCTGCGGCCCGTGGCTCGATGGAGCAGCCGATCCCGTCGTGGCGGCCCTACGAGCGCACCGCGCAGGTGCGCGCGGCGCTGGGCGTCGAGCGCTGTGGCCTGCCGGTCGAGGTCTACGACAACGGGCCCGTGTACGTGTACGTGGAGCTCGCCGACGAGGCCGCGGTGGCGGGCGTGGCGCCCGACATGCGTGCGCTCGGCGATCTCGGGCCGTTGGGGGTCGTGTGCTTCGCCGGCGCCGGCAGCCGTTGGAAGATGCGGATGTTCGCCCCCGCCGAGGGCGTGCCCGAGGACCCCGCGACCGGCTCGGCCGCCGGGCCGCTCGCGGTGCACCTCGCGCGGCACGGCAGGATCGCCTTCGGCGAGGAGATCGAGATCAGCCAGGGCGCGGAGCTGCGGCGTCCGTCGCTGCTGCACGCGCGGGCGCTCGGCACGGCCGCGGCGATCGAGCGCGTGGAGGTGGGCGGCTCGGCGGTGCTCGTCGCCGAAGGCGAGTTCCGCCTCGGCTGAGACCCCGGGCGTTCAGGCGAGCGCCGCGTAGGCCGCCCCCTGGATGTCGCGGTGCACCTGTGGCGGCGTGGAGGTCTCGAACAGGCGCTGGGTCAGCACGATCACGATCAGATCCCGGCCCGGGTCGACCAGCAGGGAGGAGCCGAAGCCACCGTCCCAACCGAAGGCCCCGCCGTCGCTGACCGCCTGGCAGTAGCCCCACGAGCGCCCCGCGAAGAAGTCCGGACCGAGGCCGCCATGGGCCTTCTGGGCGTCGGTGAGCTGATCGCTGCACATGGCGCGCGTGCTCTCGGCCGAGAGCACCGGGGATCCGCCGTCGCGCAGCATCCGCGCGAACGCGAGCATGTCCTCGATGTTGGACAGCAGGCCGGCGCCGCCGTCGGCGAACGCCGGCGGACGGCTCCACGAGCCGTCGGGCCGGTCGTACACGACGAGGCCCTCTGCCGTCGGTTGATAGGCGGTTGCCAGGCGCTCGGTGTGCGCCGTCCAGAAGCCGGTGTCGCGCATGCCCAGCGGCTCGAAGACGCGCGTGCGCAGCACGTCCGCGAACGGTTCGCCGGTCGCCCGCGCGAGCAGCACGCCCAGCACCGAGGCGCCGGTGTTGTACAGCCAGCGCGCGCCTGGCTGGGCCAGCAGGGGGAGCGTGCCGAGGCTTGCGATCCACGTGTCCGGATCGCCTCGGACGTCGGGGTTCGGCGGCCCGAGCGTGGCCAGGCGCAGACGCGTGTCGGCGGCCACCACCGGCCACGGCGTGGGCGACATGAACATCTCCATGACCATGCCGAAGCCGAACGTGAACGTCAGCAGGTCCCGCGTGGTGATCGCGCGCTCGGCGGCAACGGTGTCCTCGAGCGGCCCGTCCATGCGTCGCAGCACGCGGCGCTCGGCGAGCTCGGGCAGCAGGCGCTCGACCGGCTCGTGCAACCCGACGAGCCCCTCCTCGATGACCGCCAGGGTGGCCGCGGCGGTGATCGGCTTGGTCATCGAGGAGAGCCTGAACAGCGAGTCGCGCTCCACCGGGCGCCCGTCGAGGTCGAGGTGGCCGAGCGCCTCCACGTGCAGCTGCTCGCCCGCGCACACGAGCGCCACCAGGCCCGGCACGCGCGCGTCACCGATGTGCCGCTCTGCCGCGAGGTGCAGCTGCTCGATCCCTGCGCTGGTCAGTCGCTCTGCCATCGAACCCACCTCCCTGGGTTGTGTGCCGCATCAAGACTGCCACGACGGCCACGGACATCGCCGCCGCCCCGACGCTCGCGCTAGGCGGCCTTCGTGGCGGCGCCCGCGAGGACCGCCGGCCGCCCGGCCGCCCAGTCGGTGAACAGCTTGACGGCGAACAGCATGGGCAGCGCGAGCAGGGCCGTCGAGGCGATGTACCACGGCCACGGGCCCAGCACGTTGAGCAGCGAGCCGTGCTGCGGCTTTTCGCTCAGATACATGTAGTTGCCCCCGGTGGCGAGGTCGGCGCAGCGCCGCGATCGCGGTCCACGCGAGCGTCACCGCGTACACGCGCCAGACGGCGCCTGCGCGCGGGTACAGGCGGCACCCGAGCACCAGGAAGCAGCCGGCGATGATGGCGCCCACGTGGTAGGTGAAGTACGTGAAGTAGTAGACGCTGGGAAAGCTCATCGACAGATCCGGCGTGAGCGTGGCCTGCAGCGACGCGGTCAGCGACCAGAACCAGCACAGCTCGACGAACGCCATGCGTCGTGTCCACAGGGCGAGGATCGAGACGACGGACACCGCGTCGGTGAGCTGCAGCGGCAGGTCGTACTGGATCGTCCACGTACCGAGCAGCACGTCCGCCAGATACTCGCCGGCCCAGCCGGCGAACAGCAGCAGCGCGAGCGCCCGTGCGGCGGGAACGATCCAGCGGCCGGGTAGATGGCGCGGCGCCCACACGGCCACAGGGACGCCCGCCGCGAGTACGGCCAGGGCCGCCAGGTGTGGGTCGGAGAACTGGCGCAATGGCTCAGCATGGCCCCGGGCGGCTCCTGGCGCTCGCCTGCGCCTGCCACACGGGGGCTGTTGTAGCCTAGCCGTGTGCAGTTCAAGATCACACCTCACTCTGGCTTCACCGCGCCGCCCGATGCGCTCGAGACGCTCTGGCAGCGTCTGGGCACGCGGCGCGACGAAGTGTCGTTCGCCAAAATCGGCCCGGAGATCACCGCCCGCACCGGCGACGAAGCGCCGGTGTCGATGACTGCGCGACGAACGCGTGGAGATCGGTCGCCGCGCGGTGCTGGACGCGGTGCGCGACGTGTGCGACGGCGCTGCGGATCTCAAGTCTGATTGGTTCGCGGTGAGCTCTGAGCTCTAGGCGTCTGCAAGGACACGCCGCCGGCGCCCGCGGAGGGGCGCGATGGCTGGCGGTGCCGTGCACGGCGCTGATCCTGCTGCTCGTGTGCCTCGGAGTCGCCCGCGCCGCCCAGCCAGGCGGGACGCCGGTCGGGCCGGCCCCCACCGGCAAAGCCAGCCCTGAGCCCGCTGCAAAGCCGAAGCCGGCGCCACGCCCCAAGCGGGCGCGACCGAAGACCATCCCGCTGTCGGTGTCGGTGGAAACGGGCGAAGCTGGAGCGCCGGTTCCCCAGAACTTCCTTGGTCTCTCGTTCGAGGTGGCGGCGCTGCCCCAGCTCGCCAGCTACTCCGGTGGTGGCGACCTGGTCACGCTGCTGCGCTCGCTCGGCAAGGGCGTGCTGCGCTTCGGCGGCGTGACCGCTGATGAAGACGTCGCATGGGGCGAACCCTTGACCGCGCGCCCCCGTGGGCGTCGAGCGTGATCGAAGCGGGGAACCTGCGCCAGCTGGGCAGCCTGGCGGGGGAGAGCGGTTGGCGTGTGTTGCTGACACTCGGATTTGGCCACTTCGAACCCCAGGCGGCGGCGCGGGAGGCGGCCGCCGCCAAAGCCGCGCTGGGGGAATCGCTGGAAGCGATCGAGGTTGGCAACGAGCCCAACTCGTACGCGACGCACGGGCTGCGTCCGCGACCGTGGACGTTCGTGCAGTACGACGAACAGGTGGCCGTGTATCGCGGGGCGATCGAAGCTCTCGCCCCGGGCATTCCCCTCGCCGGCCCCGACACGTCGGGGTCGAGCGCGTATGAAAGCTGGGGGCTGGGCGAGGCGATCTACCAACGGCCCGTGCTGCTCACCGGACACCACTATCCGCTCGGCTGCAACGAACGGCCCCCGCCGAGCATCCCTCGGCTGCTGAGCCCGCAGATCCGCGAGCTCGAGGAAGCGTCGCTCCGTCGCTACGTGTTCATCGCCAACGAGAGCGAAGTGCCGTTCCGCATGGATGAGACGAACACCGTCTCCTGTGGCGGAGTGGCTGGCGTCAGCGACACGTTCGCCTCCGCGCTGTGGGCGTTGAGCTTCATGACCAAGGCCATGACCCTGGGGGTCGCCGGGATCAACTTCGAGGGCAACCCCGTCAACTGCGTCGGCTACACGCCGCTGTGCGCCCCGAATGCCCAAGCGGCTGCGGCCGGGGCGCTGACGGCGGAGCCGGAGTGGTACGCGCTGCTGATGGCGCGGGCGCTGGTCGGTGGGCGTCCGGTCGCAGAGGCGGTGAGCTCGCCCGAGCACACGAACGTGGTCGTCAGCTCCTTTCAGGCGCCGGACGGGGCGCTGCAGTTCGTGATCGTCGACGACGACCCGCCCACAGACCGCCACGCGGCGATCGCGCTGCGCGTGGGCAGCGGCTTTCAGGGTGCGAGCGTCCTGTCGCTGACCGCGCCCTCGCCCGAAGCGCTCTCCGGGGTGCGCCTGGGAGGCGCGGCGGTGGCTGCGAACGGCAGCTGGACCCAGCCGGCGACGCTACCGCGGGTGCCCGCCCAGCACGGCGTGATCACGGTTGAAGTGCCGCCGAGCAGCGCCGCCCTGGTGACCGTGTCGCCGAGCGCGCCGGCGGCGGGGTAGCGCGGGCCTCGGGCGCGGCCTCGAGCGCGCGCTCAGACGCCGAACTGGGCGGGGACCTCGCCCGCGGCCACCGCTTCGGCCAGGCGCTGGTGATCGTGTTCGTTCTGATCGGCGTAGGCCGCGGAGAAGCGCGCGATCGCCAGGTCGAACTTCGCGCCAGCGCCCAGGTACGCGGCGATCGCCAGCCTGTCACCGGAGCGCGCGTGCGCGCGGGCCAGTGACCAACCGCACGCGCGCGAGTAGGCGTGCAGCCCCGACTCGCTGAGGGTCGACAGATCGGCGGATGCCTTCCAGTCCCAGAGCTGGCGGACGTAGAAGTCGTGCTCGTGGCCGTCGAGGCCTTCGCTGCGCTGCCAGCCGAGGAAGATGTCGCTGGCGGCCTGGGAGATCTGCTGGCCACGGACCACCCGCTCGCCGTGGTTGACGAACTCGCTGGCGCCGAGGTAGGGCTCGAGCACCGAGGGCTGGGCCTCCTTGGCCTGCAGCACGAGCGGGTCCCTGCCCTCGCGCCCGACCAGCAGGAACACCCACGCGCGCGTGCCCACGCTGCCGACGCCTACGACCTTGCGCGCCATGTCGACGAAGCGGTAGGTCGAGAACAGGTAGCGGTGGTCGGACGGGAGGTTGGCGGCGTACTCGTCCAGCAGCTCGGTCACATATGTCCGCTCGTCACGGACGTCCGACGGATCGAACAACTCGCGGAGGGGGACGAGCAGGGGCGGCACGCTGCGGAAGCGGAGCTGGCCGTGGACGCGCTCGGTGAGCTTCTTGACAGCGCGCAGGCTCGTCTTGCGCCGCGCCGTGGCGAACGGCTTGGCGAACACGATCCGGCCCCTGCGCCCCAGCCTGCCGCCGAAGCGCTCGACGAGTTCGCTGGCGTTGAGGCGCTCGTACCACACGTCCAAGTGGCTGATCTGGGCGAATGCCCGCATTCCCTCCCGGTACTCGCACACGCACGAGCTGACCAGCCACCGCCGCCGATCCGCGGGCAGCCCGACGTCGCGCCCGGCGATCTCCACGCTGGCCGCCAGCCGCTTGAGATCCCACTCCCATGGGCCGGGGAGCGTCTCGTCGAAGTCGTTCGGGCCGAAGATCAGCCTGCGGTCGGGCGCGGCAAATCCACCGAAGTTGGAGATGTGGGCATCGCCGCAGGCCTGCACGACGATGCCCGAGTGGGGTGTCGCAGCGAGGTCCGCGGCCATCACGGCGGCGGCGCCTCTGTAGAAGGTGAACGGCGACACGAGCATGCGCCCGTAGCGGATCGGGATCAGCTCCTGCACCCGGGTGGCCGCCTGGGCGGTGAGCACGGCGATCGGGTCGGGACGATCTTGTGCCGGCGACCAGTCGCCGTGGGCCGACCGCGGCGTCGGGCGCCGAGCCTCGCGGCCCCGCTCCTCGCTCTCCCCGGACTCCAGCGTGGCGTACGCCGAGATTGTCACGGCGAGACGGCGACAGCGAGATCAGCTGCGGCGGACAGGCCCAGTCGAACGAGCGACACGCCACACACTCTAAAGACCCGTGGGAGCCGCGATGAGCCAAGCCGACGCGGGGACTCGAACCCCGGACCCCCTCCTTACCATGGAGGTGCTCTACCAACTGAGCTACGTCGGCGCGACCTCGGATCCTAGCGTGGCGCAGGCCTCGCTCAGATGCTCAGGTGATGCCCTCGAGCAGGTCGCTCGGCGAGGTCAGCTCCAGGCCGCGAGAGAGGATCACGATCGTCTCCAGCCGCGGCGAGCGCTTGCAGCGCTCGAGCAGGCTGATCTCGGTCCGGTGCAGGTCGCACAGGTCGGCGAGGGCCTCCTGGGAGAGACCCGCCCGATCGCGATACTGCCGCAGGTTGGCTGCAAATTGCCTACGGACAGTCTCCACGATTCCAACTCTCGCGCTGCGCAGACGAAAGTTCCACAGACAACTGTCTTCGCCGGCCGGCTCTCAGTCAGCCCCCGTTTCCCCCAGATAGCCGTCTGTCAGTCAGGGCTTTGCGGGCGCTCGCCCAGCGGATAGAAACAAACACCAGAGCTAATGACAACCCCTGCATGTGGCCGTGCGGCGAGCGTCGGCCAGGCGGCGAACGGACCGCGGCGTCCAGGCTGAGAAGGCCCCTGGGGCTACTCGTCGGCGGGCGTGATCGTGTTCACGGGCAGGCCCATGCCGGAGACCTTGCTCGGGAGGTCGAGCCGCAGCCAACGCGACACGTGCGTAGGCAGCGTCGAGATGATGATCTCGTCGAATCCGCGCAGGTTGATCGCGTCGTGCACGGCCGCCACCGGGTCCGGGTCGCCGATGATTCCCTCCACCGCGCCGCCGGCGGCCTCGCTCAGCTTCGGCAGCGCCGCATCGAGCACACCCTGCGCCTCGCCCGCGCCTTGGTCCTCGGCGTCGACGACCTTGTGCAGGCCGTGGGCGGCGTTCGGCACGAGCAGCGTGAACGTGCACGGTCCACGCGCCGAGCGCGCTCCGACCGCGTCGAGCAGGGGTTGGGTCGCGGCAGTCTTGTGGGCAACGACGAGGACTCTGGTTGGGACCGCGGAGGACTCCATGATCGGTACTCCCTTCTGGCTGCTCGGTTGTCGTCGAGCTCGCACGAGCGCCGGCCATCCCGCGCCGCGCTCGTGCGCGCGCTCGCTGTCAGTTCTACCCGAACGGCCGCCCGTCGTGTGCGTTTTCTCGCGGTTACGCTTCGCCTGTGCGCGTGATCCTCAGCGAGCAGTGGGTCGAAGTGCGGCTGGCGCCGTGGCAGAAGGCGCTCGGGCTACTGCGCGACGTGCGCGTGGCGCGCGCCGACGTGAGCGACGTGTGCGTCGTCGCGGACCCCGTCCGCGAGGCCATGGGCGCGGGCGTCAAAGTCGGCCTGCGCCTGCCCTGGCTGTACTTCGTCGCGCGGACCATACGCCTGGATGAAGTGTTCGTCGTGCGCCGCGGGGTGCCCGCCCTGTCATTCGCGGTCGGTGGCAGCGGCACACTGCGCCGCGTGCTGCTCAGCACGCCCGACGCCGCCGAGCTCGCCGGGCGCCTGCAGGGCGCCTGAAGCGCCCGTGCGCGCCTGGAGGCGCCGCGCACGAGAGCGGAGCTCGGCCTGGCGAGCGGGGATGAGCGTCACGGCGGCCATCACGACCCCTCCACGTCGGTGGCCAGGCGGGGCAGGGGCGAGGGCTGTACGCGCAACAGCCGTGCGGGCATCCGCGGCAGCCACCAGTTCCAGCGGCCGAACAGCGACACCACCGCCGGCACCATCAGCGCCCGGATGATCGTCGCGTCCAGCAGGATGCCCGCCGCGAGCCCCGTGGCCAGCACTTTGATTTCCGTCTGCGGCCCGGACGCAAGCGACACGAACGCCAGGAACAGGATCAGCGCCGCGCTCGTGACCAGGCGCCCCGTGCGCGCGATGCCGCGCACGACCGCCGTGTCGGTCGCCCCGGTCGCGTCGTATTCCTCGCGCATGCGGGCGAGGATGAACACCTCGTAGTCCATCGACAGTCCGAACAGGAAGGCGAACACCATCAGCGGGATCCACGCCGTGATCGACCCCGTCGCCGAGATCCCCCAGATCAGGCTCGAGCCGTGGCCGGCCTGCCACACGAGCTCCAGCACCCCCCACGCGGCGGCAACGCTGATGACGTTCAGGATCACCGCCTTCAGCGGCAGCAGCAGCGAGCGGAACGCACGTGCGAGCAACACGAAGGTGATCACCGCGATCAGCGCGATCATCAGCGGGAAGTTCCCGTACACGGCTTCGATGAAGTCCTTGTTCTGGGCACCGATGCCGCCCACGCTCACATCCGGGCCGAGCGCCCGCGCGGTGGACTGCACGAGCGTGAGCGTCGCTCGGCCCGCGGCCGTGGAGGCGTCCGGGGTCGGGAACTCGTCGACCAGCGCCAATCCCGCGTGGTGCCATTGCGCCAGTCGCGGCGCGACCGCTCCGTGCACGCCGGGGAGCGCCGCGAGCGATCGCGCCACGTGTGCGGGGGAGCTCGGGGCGGAGTCGCCCACGAGCACCTCAGCCGGCACCAGCACGCCGGAGCCGATGCCCGCGCGCTCGAGCTCCAACAGGCCCTGCTTCGCGTCGCCTTCCTTGGCGATGGTGTTGACGTTGGAGGTGCCCAGCTGGAGATTGGTGGCGGCGAGCACCAGCGCCGCCAGCACCAGCGCCGCGCCCAGCGCGGCCACCCAGCGCCGGCGCACCACCAGGTTCGCCCAGCCGGTCCACGAGCGGCTGGCGTTGGCGTCGTCGCGGACGTGCGGCCAGTCCAGGCGTGGCCCGAGCCTGCTCAACACCACCGGCAGCAATGTGAGCGCCACGATCACGCTGATCAGCGGGATGAGCATGCCGCCGTAGCCGACCGAGCGTAGGAACGGCACCGGCAGGGCGACCAGCGCGAACAGGCCGATCGCGACCGTGGTGCCGCTGAACACCACGGCGCGCCCGGCGGTCTGCATCGCGCGTTCGATCGCCTCCTCCTGCGCGAGCCCGCGCGCGCGCTCCTCGCGCCAGCGCACGACCACCAGCAGCGAGTAGTCGATCGATACGCCCAGCCCGATCAGCGCGATCAGGAACTGCACGATGGGCGACACTTCCGTGACGGTCGTCAGGCCCCACACCAGCAGGAACGTGGTGAGGATGGACGCCACGGCCATCATCAACGGCACGACCGCCAGGAACGAGCCGAACACGAAGGCCAGCACCAGCAGCGCGCCGACGCCCCCGAGCATCGCCTCGAGCAGCACGCCCGGGCCCTTGCCGCCGCCGCTCTGGACCGACAGCGCGTCGTAGCCGGTGAGGTGCACCCGCGCGCCCGCCACGGTCGTCCCCGCGAGCGCCGCGGACGCGTGTTTGGCCGCTTCCGGGTTGGCTTCGAAGGCATTGGTCGCTTCGGGCGGCGGGTAGGCGATCACGAATGTCGTGTGCCGGTCGCGCGAGAGGAAGGCGGCGCTTCCCGTGCTCGCGTAACCCGCCAGGCGCGTGCCCGGCAGTGCGCGCTCGAGACGCGATTCGACACCCCGCAGTTGCGCGAGCACCGCGGGCGAGTCCACCGACGTGCCCGCCGGCAGGCTCACCACCGCGAGCAGCGGCGCGCCGTTGCCCCCGGTGCCGTGGAAGTTGCGAAGGATCTCCTGATTGGTCTGGAAGCCTTCCTTGCCCGGAACCGAGAACTTCTGCTTGAGCGCTTTGGTGGCTGAGCCGGCAGACGCCGCGCCCACCAGCGTGAGCCCTACCCAGATTGCGACGACGATGCGCTTGTGGGCCAGGACCCAGCGGGTGAGCGATGTCATTCGAGAAGTCTCCCTTCCGCGCCGCTGACGGCGCCGAGCCCATCAGCTGTTCATTCGCCTAGGAATTATTCCGTGCAGAACGATCTATACCAGAAATCCTTCCGCGGGGATATGATCTGGGTAGTGGACGGCGAGAGGGCAGCGGCGAAGCCCGCCAACGAGCAGGAGGGGAGCGCGAAGCACGACACCAGCGGCGCTGGCCCCCTGACCCAGGACCCGGGACCTCCGGCGCCGTGCGCTGACCCAGAGGCTTCGGCCGCGAACCTCGCGAGTACGCCGTTCGCTGGGGTCGGCTTCGCGCTGTCATCGGTCGGCTATGCCGTCGGCCGGCGCTTTCATCAGATCCTCGCGCCGTTGGAGCTCGAACCCCGCGAGTTCGCCCTGCTGCGCGCCGTCGGCGCTGCCGAGGGGCAGTCTCAGCAGGCGATCGGTGGGCGTCTGCAGATCCCACCCAGCCGCATGGTCGCGTTCGTGGACGCGCTCGAGGGACGGCAGCTGCTCGAACGCCGCCTCAACCCGCTCGACCGGCGCGCGCACGCGCTGCATCTGACCGATGCCGGGCGCGAGCTGCTCGGACGCGCCTTCGTGCTGGCCGACGGGCTCGAGCGCGACCTGTATGCCGACCTCAGCGCCGGCGAGGTCGAGCAGCTGCTCGAGCTGTTGCGTCGCATCGGCCTGCGCCTCGGCGTGCCGCCGCACGCCGCCCACGCAGCCCTGGTCGAGCCCGAGCCACCCGGCGCGGCCCTCCCGCACGCACCGGACGAGTAGCGAGAAAGCGCCTCCAGCCTTCAAGCAGCCCCGCGCCCGGGCCGAAGCAGGACGCAATGAGTCTGTTCGAGAGGATCCCGATCGAGCGGAATGCCGATGCCCTGCGCGCTCGTCGCACCCCCGCGTGGACGCGCGTCGCCATCGGCGTCATCGGCGTAGCGCTGCTCCTCTTCGAGCCCCATCTGCTGGCGAACCCGGCGCTCGGCGTCGCGGGCTTTGCGCTGATCGCGCTGACCTCGCTGGTCCAGCTCAGGGCGCCCCGCTCGCGCTGGCTGGTGCTCGAGGAGTCGATCTCGGCCACCGCCGGAGTGTTGATCGTGGGCCTCGCCAGCCAGCGCGTGAACGCGCCGGACATGCTCTGGCTGGTGGCGGTCGCCAGCGGCGTGCTCGCACGCGGCGGGCGTGCCCACTGGTTCGGGCGCGCCATAATCCTCGGCTCGCTGGCGCTGCCGATCGTGCGCTACGGCTCGCTGAGTGCCGAGTATGCGGCCTTCTGTTTGGCCACGATCGGGCTGCTGCTGACGATCGGCAGGCTCACCCGGGAGCTCAACGAACTGCTCAAGCAGGCCCGCCTGCAGGCCGAGAGCGCGGAGACGCTGCTGCTCGCCGGCGACATCGCCGCGCGCATGACAGACCGCGGCGAGTCGCCCGCGGGCGATGCGGCCGCGAGCGCCGGGGGCGCGCTCGCCGGACTCAGCGTCGAGGAGGCCGCCCGCACCCGCGACGCGTTCACGCGCCTGATCGCCGGTGAAGGCCTGTCGATGGTCGTCCAGCCGATCGTGGACATCCGCAGCGGCTCGGTGCACGCCTACGAGGCGCTCGCGCGCTTCGCCCAGCCGGGCATGGAGGGCAGCCCGCTGCACTGGTTCTCGGTCGCCCAGGAGCTCGGCCAGCGCTCCGAGCTGGAGCGGGCCTGCCTGCGCGCCGGGCTCGAGCTGCTGGCCGAGCGCCCGGTCGCCACGAGCGTGTCGATCAACCTCTCGGCGCCGGTGCTCCTGGAGGAGGCGACGATGGCGATGCTCGAGCACG
Source organism: uncultured Solirubrobacteraceae bacterium (assembly GCA_963810735.1). Classification (GTDB taxonomy): domain Bacteria; phylum Actinomycetota; class Thermoleophilia; order Solirubrobacterales; family Solirubrobacteraceae; genus Palsa-744. Next base: position 1,052,961 of record CAWEOR010000004.1, on the reverse strand, counting down.
CCTGCGCTCGCCTGCCCGACGATCTGCGCGGCCTGATCATCGAGATCACCGAGGAGACGCTCGTGCACGGCGACATGGAGCTGGCCGACGCGATCGAGCCGCTGCGCGCACGCGGCGCGCAACTGGCCGTGGACGACATGGGCGCCGGCTACTCGGGCCTGCGCCAGATCACCACCGTGCACCCCAGCTACCTGAAGCTCGACCGCTCGCTGGTGAGCGGCATCGACGCGGACGGCGACGGCGAGCGCTCCGCGCTCGTGGCCGCGCTGGCCGGCTACTCCGAGCAGGTCGGCGGGCTGCTGATCGCCGAGGGGATCGAGACCCGCGAGGAGCTGCTCGCGCTCCGCCGCCTGGGCGTGCCGCTCATCCAGGGCTACTACCTCAGCCGCCCCGGTCCGCCGTGGCCGCAGGTCAGCGCGCCGCTCGCCCACGGGGTCGAGTCGCAACCGGGCCCGGCGGCGCAGGGCACACCGCTGGCGGTACTGCAGCCCGCCGCCTAGCGACGCGCAGCCGCCCCCGCAGACTCGCCCGCCGTGCAAGCGCCGTGCATGCGCGGGCCGCTACTGGGGCGGTCCGGTGGCTGTCTCGCTAGAAGCTGACTTCTGATTTGCTGATTTCGCCGTCCTTGATCGCTTTCTCGCCCTGCTGGCCGCATCTCGATCCGCCGATGTAACGGGTTAGGGCGGTCCCCGTGAACGTCAGCGGCGAATAGGCGCCGGTCGTCACTTCACCCGAGAATTCAAACGAGCGGCCCGTGGTCACTTCGAAGGATGGGAATGCGGTACTCGATGCCCCCGTTAGCGGCACGCTCAGCGTCCCTTTCGCCGACTTCGTCTTCGGCGTCCACTTGTACTTCACCGCACCGGTCGCCGGTTCGCCTGCTCCAGCGAGCACCGTGCATGAGACCGCACCGGCCGTCCTCAGAGTCGCCTTGTAACTCGCTGCCGTGAACGGCTCGCCTTGGCACCCCGTCAGGGTACCCGCGATCTTCATCGTCTGGACTGCTGGTGTGTTTGTGAGACCCGGTGAAAGCCTGACCGACGCTTTGTTGGTGTTGCATCCAGGGCCAGGCGGGTTCGGCAGAATCTCACTGACCGTATGTTCGCCGTAGTTCGCGACCCATACGTGCGTACCGTCCGATGACACGCCATAAGGTTCATAGCCGACGTTGATCGTGTGGATGACGGTGCCAGTCGACGCTTCGATCTCGGCGACCGTGTTGTCAGCGTCGGTCGTGACCCAGACATGGGTTCCGTCCGATGACACTTGGTTGGCGCCGCGGCCGGCGGGGATCGTGCGGATGACGGTGCCAGTCGACGCTTCGATCTCACTGACGGTACCTTCTGGCGCTTCAGCGTAGTTCGCGACCCATACGTGCGTTCCGTCCGCTGACACGCCCTCGGGCTCGCGGCCAACCGGGATCGTGCGGAGGACCGTACCGCTCGCCACTTCAAGCTCGGTGGCCGTATCTTCTTCGGGGTTCGCCAGCCACACATGTGCTCCGTCCGAGGAGACGCCATATGGCCGGCTGTCGACCGGGATCGTGCGGATGACGGTGCCGCTCGACGCTTCGATCTCAGTGACCAGCTCTGTGGGCGGATGTGTGACCCATACATCGGTTCCATCTGAAGACAGGCCATAGGCATCGGAACCGACGGGGATGGTGCGGATGACAGTGCCACTCGACGCTTCGATCTCACTGACCGTATTTTCTGGGCCGCCATTCAAGACCCAGACATGGCTTCCGTCGGAAGAGACACTGATCGGGCTTTCTCCGACGGCGATCGTGCGGATGACGGTGCCACTCGACGCTTCGATCTCGCTGACCGAACCTTCAGCCAAGTTCGTGACCCAGACATCGGTTCCATCCGAGGACACGGCATGGGGGTGGTCGCCAACCAGGATCGTGTTGACAACCCCTGCCTCCGCCGGGGTTACGCCGATGCAGCATCCCGCTACGGCTGCAACCGCGACCAGCACCCCGGTAAATCGCAAGACAATCGATCGCAAGAAACCGACCCGCGGCCCCATAAGGACACCCTCCCCGTCGTGCGGACGTCCCGACCGGCTTGAGCCGCTCAGGACCCAAACAAGCGCCAAACATAACAGAAGCCACAACGAGGAGCAATACCGTCGTCGACTGGTGGTCACCCCGTGCGTCAGCTCCAGGGACCCGGGGCGGAGGCAACCTGATCGTCGCGCCGATCGAGCGGACCTTGAACGCAAGCGGGAAGGTTGATGCACCCGATCTGGCTCGCCCGCCGAGACGGTCAGTTCGGCTAGGTCAATCTCCTCGTATCCCTTCTCGGGGCAGGGAGGAGTCGTTATGGGGCTGCGTGCCTTCCTTGGCAGGTATATCTTCACACACCTGGTCACCGTGGCGGCCGTTCCTTCTCTTCCTTCTCTTCCTTCTCTTCCTTCTTTGCCTTTCGAGTGATTCGCTCGCGCACGCGTAGTTGCCTGTCAATGCGAGCGCGCTGTCCGCTCCCGCCAGCAGCGCAAACGACAACACGGCCATGGGCGCCAACCCAAGGGTCTCGATCCGGCCGGCTGCTGTCACCGCACGCGCAGTGGGTGCGAACTGCTGCCCTGCGCCGCCTCGGCTGCCTCGAACGTCCACATCTGGGGCGTCAGCCGGACATCCCTGTCCGTCGGCGCAGCGAGATGGCGGGGGAAGGATTCGAACCTTCGAAGGCAGAGCCAACGCGTTTACAGCGCGTCCCCTTTGACCGCTCGGGAACCCCGCCAGGGGGTGGGAGAGTTTAGAACGTGGACGGCGAGCCGGGCCGCTCGCCGCCGCTGCTCGCCTGCGGGGCGCTAGGAGGCCTCGCGCAGATGCTGCGCTTCGGGCAGCGTCTGCAGCTTCTTGAGCGTGCGGTTCTCGATCTGGCGCACGCGCTCGCGGGTGATGTTGAACGCGCGGCCGACCTCCTCGAGCGTGCGCGAGCGCCCGCCGACGATGCCATAGCGCATCTCGATCACCTCGCGCTCGCGGCGCGGCAACGAGGCGAGCACGCGCGAGACGTTCTCGCGGCGCAGCGCCTCGGAGGCGACCTCGAAGGGCGACGCCGCGGAGACGTCCTCGACGAAGTCCGCCAGCGCCGAGTCGTCTTCCTCGCCGACCGGTTTCTCCAGCGAGATCGGCTGCTGCGCGATGCGCATGATGTCGCGCACCTCGCGCACCGTGCACTCGAGCTCGCCCGCCAGCTCTGCCGGCGAGGGGTCGCGCCCGAGCTGCTGGATCAACCGGCGTTCGGCGTACGTGAGCTTGTTCAGCCGCTCGACCATGTGCACCGGTATGCGGATCGTGCGGCCCTTGTCGGCGAGCGAGCGGGTGACCGCCTGGCGGATCCACCAGGTTGCGTACGTCGAGAACTTGTAGCCGCGGCGATAGTCGAACTTCTCGACCGCCCGGATCAGCCCCAGCGAGCCCTCCTGGATCAGGTCGAGCAGCGTCAGGCCACGGCCGACGTAGCCCTTGGCGATCGACACCACGAGGCGTAGGTTGGCCTCGACCATGTGCTGCTTGGCGGCGATGTCGCCGCGCTCGATGCGCTTTGCCAGCGCGACCTCCTCTTCGGCCTTCAGCAGCGGCACGCGCCCGATCGAGCGCAGGTACAGGCGCAGCGAGTCGAGGCTCGGCTCGACCGCCAGCTCGGGCTCCGGGCGGTTGCCCGTGGCCTTCAGGGTGAGCTCCTCCAGACGTGCGCCCACCACGCGTTCCTCGCCGTCGCGGATCGCGCCCACACCCACCAGCGTATGCTCGCGCAGGCGCTCGTCGCCGATCGCCCCCGGGTGTTGGCCGCTCGCGCCCGCGCCCGCGTGCAGCTCGCCCGCCGCCTCGCCGGCGGCCAGCAGCTCGATCCCGTTCTCCTCCAGATAGCTGAGCACGTCCTGGGCCTGCTGGCTGGAGAGCTCCGCCTCATCCACCGCGGCCGCCAGCGTCTCCGCCGCCATGAACCCACGCTCGTGGGACTCGGCAATGATGCCCTGCAACTCGTCCAGCTCAGCCACCGCTGTGTCCGTGGCTGCGAACAGACCCTCCAGCCTCTCGCTCAACTGGCCTCCAAACGCCCCATCCGACACTCATCGGCGCGGTGTCCCGCTCCGACCTCCCCAGACCTCCGGCTACGCCCTCCCATAGCTCGATGAGTTGAGTGAGGATTGATACCAGAATCGGCGGGCCGGGGGATCCGGCTGTCGGGCGGGAGCGGGCGTCCCGATGGATGCCGGCGGTGAGCGGGGCCGCGCTAGGCTTGGCCGTGGTGCAGGCGACACGGCCAACCTCAACCCTGTCTCCGACCACGGGCGCCGGCGACGACGTGCAGGCGCGCGAGCCGGGGATCCCGGTGGGGCTCTCGCGCGTCGGGGTGAGCGGCGTGGAGAAGGTCGTGCGCATCCGCGACGAGCTGTTCCTCGCCACGCTCGACTGCTTCGTGGACCTCGGCCACGACCAGAAGGGCGCGCACATGTCCCGCTTCGACGAGGTGGTCAACGAGGCGATCGGCGAGGTGGTGCTGAGCGAGTCGCCGTTTCGCGCGGAGACGCTTGCGCGGCACATCGCCGAGCTGGTGCGCGCGCGCCAGCGCGCGGAGCGCGCGGAGGTGACGATCGCGGCGCGCTATCCCGAGCACAAGCGGGCGCCCGTGTCGGGAGTGCAGACGCAGGAGATCTACACCCTGCACGGGCGGGCGGTTGCCTTCGAGCACGGCACCCGCGGCACGGTCGGCGTGTCCGCCACCGGCATCACCGCCTGTCCCTGCGCACAGGAGCTGGTGGCGGCGCGCGCGCGTGGGCGCCTCGCCGACGAGGGGTTCGGGCCGGCGCAGATCGAGCGGATCCTGGAGAGCGTTCCGGTGGCGACGCACAATCAGCGCGGGCTGGCCACGCTGCACATCGGCTGTGCGGAGGGCTGTGAGGTGGAGATCGACGCAGCCACGCTGCTGGAGATCGCAGAGGCGAGCATGTCCTCGGAGATCTACGAGCTGATGAAGCGCTCGGACGAGGTGGAGGTGGTGGAGAAGGCGCACCGCCGGCCGCGGTTCGTCGAGGACTGCGTGCGCGAGATGGTCGCGGGGGTCGCGCGCACGTTCACCGAGCTCGACGGGGCGAGCTTCGTGTGGGCCCGCCAGGAGAACCTCGAGACGATCCACCAGCACAACGTGGTGGCCGAACGCCACGGCCTGCTCGCCGAGCTGCGGGCGGAGCTCGCATCCGGTGCTCCTGTCGCCCACCAGACGACGCTCGAGGAGTGGCTGAACGCAGGCGTAGGCAGCTGAGCCAGGGCCTGGCGGCTACGTCTCGGCCTGCTGCATCAGGCGGCGTACGCCGAAGAAGTAGTCCAGGCCGGAGAGCACCGTGACGGCGACCGTCACGTACAGCAGCGCTGTCACCCACACGGGCTGGCCGGGCACGGCGATGATCGCGAGGATGGCCGCGATCTGCAGACACGTCTTGAGCTTGCCGAACATGCTCGCCGCCATCACCACGCCCGCCTGTGTGGCGCCGAGGCGCAGCACGGTGACGGCCAGCTCGCGCGTGATGATCACCATCGCCACCCACGCGGCCAGGCGGTGCAGTGAGACGAGCGAGATCAGCGCGGCGACGATCAGCAGCTTGTCGGCGAGCGGGTCCATGAGCTTGCCGAAGGTCGTGATCTCCTCGCGCGCACGAGCGAGGTAGCCGTCGACGAAGTCGGTCAGCGAGGCCAGCGCGAACACGATCGCCGCGAGCACGTCGCCCCCAGGCGTGTTGCCCAGCAGCGCCACCACGAGCGCGGGCACGAGCATGATGCGCAGCACGGTCAGCAGGTTGGGAAGGTTCAGCGGGAACACTGCGGTTGCCATTATGTCTGGATCCACGTATGAGAACCCACCGACCACCGCCCGACTGGAGGGACACATGAACAAGCGCACGCTCGGACCCCACGGTCCCGAGGTATCGGCGATCGGCCTCGGCTGCATGGGCATGTCGGCGTTCTACGGCGCGACCGACGAACAGGAGGCCCAGCGGACGATCCACCGCGCGCTGGAGCTCGGGTGCAACTTCCTGGACACGTCCGACATGTACGGGCCCCACACCAACGAGCGGCTGGTCGGCCGCGCCATCAAAGACCGTCGCGAGCAGGCGTTCCTGGCGACCAAGTTCGGGATCAGGATCGAGGCCGGGGGTCCAGGCGAGCCCTTCCGGCGCTCGGTCGACGGCAGCCCCGAGTACGTGCGCTCGGCGTGCGACGCGTCGCTCCAGCGCCTGGGCGTGGAGCACATCGACCTGTACTACCAGCACCGCGTGGACCCGAGGACGCCGATCGAGGACACAGTGGGCGCGATGGCCGAGCTGGTGGCCGCTGGCAAGGTGGCCCACATCGGGCTCTCGGAGGCGAGCGCCGAGACGATCCGCAGGGCCCACGCCGTGCATCCGATCACGGCCGTCCAGACCGAGTACTCGCTGTGGACGCGCGACGTGGAGGCGGAGATCCTGCCGACGCTGGAAGAGCTGGGGATCGCCCTGGTGGCCTACTCGCCGCTCGGACGCGGCTTCCTGTCCGGGCGCTTCAGCTCGCCGGAGGAGCTCGAGGAGGGCGACTTCCGCCGCTACGGGCCGCGCTTCACCGGCCAGAACCTGAGCGAGAACCAGAAGCTCGTCGGCCGCGTGCGCGAACTGGCCGCCGAGAAGCAGGTGACGCCCGGGCAGCTCGCGCTCGCGTGGGTGCTGCACCGCGGCGAGCACATCGTCCCCATCCCCGGCACCAAGCGCGTGTCATACCTGGAGGAGAACCTCGCCGCAGCGGAGATCCACCTGAGCGACGAGGAGGTCATGCACATCACCGACACGGTGCCGGTGGCCAGCGGCGAGCGCTACGACCCGCAGGGGATGCAGTCGATCAACCTTTGAGCGCCGGCGTGGCGCACTGGGCGGCGCCGGCGGATGGTCCGCAGGGTGCTGCGTTCCCGCGGGCCTAGGTGCCGCTGGCGCGCGGGTGCGCGCGGCCGCCGGCGTGCGCGTGGCTCCCAGCACGCGTGTGGTGCACGCGCGTGACCTGGGCGCTGACGCGGCGGGGGAGCCTGCCGGCGATCGCGTTCGCGTGGGCTTCGGTGATGGCCCCGGCGCTGACCTCGGTCGCGAGCGCAGCCTTGCGGGCGGCGACGAGCGCTTGCACGAGCCCCGCCTGCGACCTGCCGGGGCTCGCCGCGGCGAGCTGGGCGAGCGTGTGACCGGAGCGCAGCTCGGAACGCAGCTGCGCCGCGCTGATCCCCAGGTAGGTGGCGGCGGCGGTCAGCGAGCTGTGGCGGTGGCGCGTCGCGTCGACCTCAGCGGTCACCCGCGCGGGCACGCCGGCGGCGAGCGCCGCGAGCTTGGCGTGCTGGGCGGTCTCCAGCGCAGCGATCAGGCCCGCGGCTGACTTGCCGGGGGTGGCGTCGGCGATCTGCGCGAGCGACTTGCCGGAGGCCAACTCGCTGCGAAGCTGCGCCGGGCTCACGCCCAGGTAGCCGGCCGCGCTCGCGAGCAGGCCACCCCGGTGGGCGCGCCCCGCCGAGGACGAGCGGGCGCTCGGCTGCGCGGCCATCACCACAGCGGTGGTCCCTCCGGCCAGCACCGCGCACGCGGCGAGCGCGAGCAGGAGCTTTCGCTTGAACGGTCGCCGGGTGTGGATCATGCGCATCATCTCGTGGGGCGAAGCTCCATCGCCACGAGGCTCGTGCAGCGACCGCGGCGAGGACGATTCGACACGGGAGAGTGTGCCCCGGCGTCCTAAACGCGATGCACACGGAGCGTAAATCTCAGTGAAGTATCGCGCCCGTGGGGTGGCGAGCGCCGCCGCACCACGCCGCCCCTTGCCGTATAGCCATAGTCACACAGAATGTCGAAGACGAGACCGACAGCGGCGGCAGCCGGGGCGCCGATCGCTAGGGTGGGCCCATGCCGCTGATCCCGATGGTCATCGAGCGCACCGCCCGTGGCGAACGCGAGTTCGACATCTACTCGCGGCTGCTCAACGAGCGCATCATCTTCCTCGGCACGCCCATCGACGACCAGATCGCCAACCTGGTGGTGGCGCAGTTGCTGCACCTGGAGAGCGAGGACCCCGAAAAGGACATCTCGCTGTACATCAACTCCCCCGGCGGCAGCATCTACTCGGGCCTGGCGATCTACGACACGATGAACTTCATCAAGCCCGACGTGGCCACGATGTGCGTGGGCGTGGCCATGTCCATGGGCTCGCTGCTGCTGGCGGGGGGGACCAAGGGCAAGCGCGCGTCGCTCCCCAACTCGCGGATCCTCATCCACCAGCCCTCTGCGGGCTTCGAAGGGCAGTCCACGGACATCGAGATCCACGCCCGCGAGATCCTGAAAGTGCGCGAGCGGATCGACGAGATCTACGCCCACCACACCGGTAGGCCCAAGGAGGAGGTGCGCTCGGACATGGAGCGCGACCGCTTCTTCAACGCCCAGCAGGCGCTCGAGTACGGTCTCGTGGACCGGGTCCTCGAGAGCCACTGAGCGGCTCGAGGACAGGTTCCCAATGGAGGCCGGCAGAGCCGGCCGGGGGTGGGGTCGCGGCGTGCACGCCCGCGCGCGCCTCAGGCGACCATGTGCTCGATCGCGCCCAAGCGGTCGATCTCGATGCGCACCACGTCGTCCGAGGCTAGGAACGCCGGCGGGTTGCGGCCCATGCCCACGCCCGCGGGGGTGCCCGTGAGGATCACGTCGCCCGCCTGCAGCGTGCACGTCTCTGAGATGAACTCGATCAGCTCGGGCACCGAGAAGATCAGGTTGGAGGTGTTGGAGTCCTGGCGCAGCTCGCCGTTGACCCACGTGCGCAGCCCCAGCGTGTGCGGATCGGGGACCTCCTCGGCGGTGGTGATCCACGGTCCGTACGGGCAGAAGCCGTCGGCGCCCTTCGCGCGCGTCCACTGCGGCTCGCGACCCTGCAGGTCGCGCGCGGTCAGGTCGTTGGCCACCGCGTATCCGGCCACCGCGCGCCCCGGCCCCATGACCACCGCCAGCTCGCCCTCGTAGTCCAGCCGTGTGATCACCGACGGACAGTGCACGGGCGCGTCCGGCGGCGCCGCCGAGGAGGGCAGCTTCATGAACACCAGGGGCCGCTCGGGCGCCTGGCCGCCGGTCTCGCGCACGTGGTCCGCGTAGTTCAGCCCGATCCCGAAGATCGCCCTCGGCTCCGGCACCGGCGCCAGCAGCGTCACCTCCGAAAGGGCCCACGAGCCGCTCTCCACGGGCATCCCCTCGTCGAGGTCGGCCAGACGCTCGCGCACCGTCAGCTCCTCCTGGGCGTATGCGTACACGCGCAGCTCGCCCGCCTGCCCGCGCACCTCGCCCGCACGGGGGGTCTCGGAGCCGGGGGGTAGGAAGGTGGCCAGGCGCATGCCGATCGAGGTTAGCTCCAGTGAGGAGGCGTCGCAGGGGGAGGCTATTGTCGCGGTCGCGCGATGGCCGGCCTGACTGCACTCGAGCGCCTGTTCCTGCTGCTGGTCGCGGTGGTCACGGCGCTCGCCGCGATCGCCAACTACGACGGCTGGGCGCCCGTGCCCCGGTTCGCGCTGGCAACCCTCGCGCTGGCGGGGCTGGCGTGGATCGTGTCGTTCGCCACCGAGTCCCTCGGCGAGCGCTTCGGGCCCGGCCTCACGGGCATGCTGCAGTCCACGCTCGGCAACCTTCCCGAGCTGTTCGTGGTCATCTTCGCGCTCAAAAAGGCCGAGCTGGTGGTCGCGCAGACGGCCATCATCGGCTCGGTGTTCGCCAACGCGCTGCTGGTGCTCGGACTGGTGATCGTCGTCGGCGCCCGCCGCGCGCCGGACGGGCTGATGCGCTTCTCAAAGCGCCTGCCGATGGACACGGCAACCCTGCTTCAGGTGACGACGTTCATCATCGTGCTGCTCGGCCTGTCGCTCGCCGCCCACGACCCCGCGAGCCACCACGTCGAGACGATCTCGGCGATCGGGGCGGTCTGCCTACTCGTCGTTTACGTCGCCTGGGTGGTGCCCTACCTGCGCTCCGACACCGCCCCGGGCGCGGCGGACGCCGTCCGCGAGGGCGGCGCCGAGGCGGGTGTCCTGCCGGTGGACGTGGTTGGGCCGCACGCGGCTGCAGACGGCGCACGTGTCCACGAGCCGCGGCTGTCGCTCGCTGCCACGCTCGCGCTCCTTGCCACCGGCGGCGTGGCCGCCGCGTTCGTATCCGACTGGTTCATCGACGCGCTGCAGCCGGCCATCGTCAAGCTGCACATCTCCCAGGCGTTCGCAGGGCTGGTGATCGTGGCCATCGCCGGCAACGCCGTCGAGAACGTCGCCGGGATCAACCTGGCCTACAAACGCCGCTTCGACCTGGCGATCTCCGTGGTCAAAAACTCGGTCGCGCAGATCGCCGCGTTCCTGTTCCCGCTGCTCGTGCTCGTGTCCTTCGCGCTGCCCACCACGCTCACGTTCGCGCTCGCCCCCGTGTACATCGGCGCGTTCGTGCTCACCGCGCTCGCGCTCTGGCAGGTGGCCGGCGACGGGGAGGCAGCGGAATTCGAGGGCTGGGCACTGGTCGCCCTGTACGTGATCCTGGCGGCGCTCACGCTCTACGAGTAGCCCGCGCCGCACGCCACCCGGCCCGGCCGGCCTGCGGCCGGCCCCATAAAAATCGAGTCCAGACGGTCAGCCGCGCGTCAGGCCGCCGATCAACGCCCCCGCAAGCCCACCGGCGGTCGCCGCCTGGGCGTTGCCGCTGTTCGCTTCCTCGCTCTCCGCAGGCGAGATGAACATCGTCTGGATGGCCAGGCGCCCGGGGCCGGTGAAGCGGTTCCAGGTGAGCTTGCCGCCGCCGCCCATCAGCCCCGTCTTCAGGCCCATCGTCACCGCCTCCATCTTCACCGTCGGATCCTTGTACAGCCACGCCGCCGCCTCCACGTCCAGCTGCTCGCCGTCGTCCAGGCTCACCAGGAACACGTTCCCGTGGCCGTGCAGCCACACCAGCGCGTCGCCGCCGGTGGCCCGAAACTTGTCCATGAAGAAGCCCGAGCCGCCCAGCACCATGTTGCGCACTCCCTGGATCCGCTCGAAGCTGTAGTCCAGGTTGTCCGTCGCTGCCAGGAACTGGTGCTCGCGCACATCCAGGCCTTCGCCCTGGCTCAGGTGCATCGGTACGCACTGGCCGGGCGAGTCGCGCGAGAACGCGATCCGTCCCGTGCCCGACGTGCGCGTCACGAAGAACTCCATGCCCGCGATCTTGCGCTTGACGGCGCCCGGCAGCTTCTTCAGCTCGATGTTGAGCTGCGTCTCCTTCCACAGCAGCACGTGGTGCTCGAACATCACCGCCTGACCCCCGATCTCGACCTGCAGCTCGGGAACCAGCTCTCCGCGGATGTGGTAGGTCACGCCCGCAAACGACTCGTCGTGCGCGCTCGCCGGGATCGGCTCAGGCAGATGCATCGCGGTCTCCTTCTGTGGGTGGGGGCCGGCGCCGTGATGCCTTGCGGGGCACGCCGGCGACGTCAAGGTGTTCGAGCTGCGTATGCATGTCCCTGCCGCCCGGTGGTCACCGCGAGCCAAGCGCGCTAGACTGCTTGCACCTCGCGCCTGGGCGGGGTTTTTCTTCGCCCGGAGTCGCTAGCTGTCAACCACCACGCAGGGATTTACGCCATGGCCCGCGGAGATGTCCGAATCGCTGTCACCCTCGCCTGCGAGGAGTGCAAGCGTCGCAACTACCAGACCAACAAGAGCAAGCGCAACAACCCCGATCGCATCACCCTGCGCAAGTACTGCCGCTGGTGTCGCTCGCACACCAGCCACAAGGAGACCCGCTAGCCCGGGAGTGCTCGCGTGGCCCGTGACCGCAAACGTGCAAAGCAACGCCGCGATCGCAGTGCCGCCATCGCCAAGCGCGCCGGCGGGGCCAGCGCCGCGGGCGCCGCGCCCGGCGCCCAGGCGACCGCACCCGAGGAGCCCGATCACGACGCCGCACGCACCCACGCACCCGGCACCATCGAGCGGGCCGACCTTCCCGGCGCGCTCGAGCATGTCGGCAGCGAGGACGAGTTCGACGCCGCGATCGTGCGCGGCGCCGGCGGCGTCGTCGCGCCAGACCCCGTCACCGACGCGCCGGACCCCATCTCCGACGCCCCCGACCACCTCTCCGAGGACGAAATCGAGGCCGAGGACGAGGCCGAGGACGCGCTCCAGGAGCCATCCGGACCTGGTGATGGCGGCGGCGCCGGAGGCACGGGCGGCGGCCGCGGCGGCGGCGGCGGCGGCGGCGGCGGTGGTGGGCACGAGGCGAGACGCCCGTCCGGCGCGCCTCTGCGCGGCGGCAACCGCGCCATCGGCTTTCTGGGTGCAAGCTGGGCCGAGCTCCAGCGCGTACAGTGGCCCGACCGTCGTCAGGTCACCCAGGCCACGGCCGTCGTGCTCGGGTTCGTCACCATCGCCGGCGTATACCTGGGCCTCGCCGACACCGTCGCCAAGGAATTCGTCGAATTCATCCTCTGACGCCCGAGCGTCAGAGGACTCTTCCGCAACACCCTTCAGGAGCGTTTGAATGTTTCGCTGGTACGTCGTCAACACCTACTCGGGTCACGAGAACAAGGTCAAGCACAACCTCGAGCACCGCGTCGTCTCGCTCGGACAGGAGCGAGCCGTGCGCAGCGTGGTGGTGCCCACCGAGTCGGTCACCGAGATGGAGAACAACCAGAAGGTGCTCAAGGAGAAGCGCACCATGCCCGGCTACGTGCTCGTGAACATGGAGCTCAACGAGGACTCCTGGGGCGTCGTCAAGGGCACCCCCGGCGTCACCGGCTTCGTGGGCGCCTCCCAGGAGCCCGTGCCGCTGACCCAGGGTGAGGTCGATCGCCTGCTCCACAAGGAGGTCGCCACCGCCACCCGCGCCCGCGCCCAGTTCGCCATCGGCGAGTCCGTCAAGGTCGTCTCCGGGCCGCTCTCCGACTTCTCCGGCGAGATCTCCGAGATCAACGAGGACGCCGCGCGCCTGAAGGTCCTGGTATCTATCTTCGGACGCGAGACGCCGGTTGAAGTTCAATTCGACCAAGTAAAGAAGCTCTGAGCCGGCCGATGGCCTGCGTCAGGCGGCGTCCTCGGTCGCTCGCGTGCGGAGCACGCCACGCTCCCCGCGTCCTTGCCTGACTTGACCCTCGACCGGCTCAGCCGATGAGCGTCACAGACAAGGCCCCCGATCCCCCGACACAAACCCAACAGATAAGCTGACTGGATATGGCCAAGAAGGTGCTCACAACGATCAAGCTGCAGGCGAATGCCGGGCAGGCCAGTCCTGCGCCGCCGGTGGGTCCTGCGCTGGGGCAGCACGGCATCAACATCATGGAGTTCTGCAAGGCGTTCAACGCGCAGACCCAGAGCGAAACGGGGACCGTCATCCCGGTGGTGATCACCGTGTACGAGGACCGCTCGTTCACGTTCGTCACCAAGACGCCGCCCGCCGCCGTGCTCATCCGCCAGGCCATCAAAATCTCCAAGGGCTCGGGCGAGCCCAACCGCGTGAAGGTCGGCACCATCACACAGGAGCAGCTGCGCGCGATCGCCGAGCGCAAGCTCGACGACCTCAACGCCCACGACGTCGACCAGGCCGCCAAGATCATCGCCGGCACAGCCCGCTCCATGGGCGTGGACGTGACCTCATGAGCGGGCACGGGAAAGGCTTCGCCGAGCGCCTCGCCAAGGTCGACCGCGACCACGAATACCAGCCCGCCGAGGCCGTTGCCCTGGTGCGCAGCCTCGGCAGCGCCAAGTTCGACGAGACGGTCGAGATACACATCCGCACCGGGCTCAACGTCCGTCACGCCGACGAGCAGCTGCGCGGCACCATCGCCCTGCCGAACGGGCTGGGCAAGGACGTCAAGATCGCCGTGTTCGCCCAGGGCGACAAGGCCAAGGAGGCCGAAGAGGCCGGCGCCGACTTCGTCGGCGGCCAGGACCTCGCCAAGCAGATCCAGGAGGGCTTCGACGACTTCGACGTCGCCATCGCCACGCCCGACATGATGTCCGTCGTGGGCCAGCTCGGGCGCATCCTCGGTCCCTCCGGCAAGATGCCCAACCCGAAAGTCGGCACCGTCACCATGGATGTGCGCAAGGCCGTCGAGGAGTCCAAGGCGGGCAAGGTCGAGTACCGCACCGACCGCACCGCCATCGTCCACCTGGCCATCGGCAAGGTCAGCTTCGAAGAGCGCAAGCTGCTCGAGAACTACGCCGCCGTCATCGAAGAGATGGTCCGCGCGAAACCGTCCGCCGCCAAAGGGCGCTACCTGCGCTCGATCACCCTCTCCTCCACCATGGGGCCGGGCGTCAAGGTGGACTCGTCAAAGACACGTGAAATCCTCGAGGAGGCGCCCGCGGCTACCATCGCCGCCTAGCGTCCTTCACGACAGGCCACCCAAGACCCCCGGCGGCGGCGCCACCGATCGAGCATCGGCGCGCGGCGCACAAGTCCGGGACAGGAGCCCCATGAACCGAGACCAGAAGGCCGTGGCGATCGCTGAGATCGCCACCCAGATAGACGAGTCCGAGGCGATCTTCGCCGTCGACTACCGCGGCATCACCGTCGCCCAGGTGGCCGAGCTGCGAGCCAAGCTGCGCGAATCCGACGCCACCTTCAAGGTCGTCAAGAACTCGCTCACCGAACGCGCCGCCGACCAGGTCGGCGCCGACACGCTCAAGGAGTTCCTCTCCGGGCCCACCGCCCTCACGTTCGTCCGCGGCGACGTCGCCACCGCCGCCAAGGCCGTCGCCGACTACGGGCGCGCGACACAGCTGCTGCCCTTCAAGGGCGGGCTCATGGAAGGCAGCACGCTCGACGTCGAGCAGATCCGCTCGCTCTCCCGCCTGCCCTCCCGCGAAGTCCTCTACGGCCAGCTCGTCGGGGTGGTCGCCTCGCCCGTCTCCGGGCTCGTCCGCACCCTCAACGCGCTCCTCAGCGGTGTCGCCGTCGCGCTCGGACAGGTGCAGGCCAAGAAGGAGTCAGGGGAGATCCCCGCCCCCGCATCCGGTGACTCCTCCGCGGCCCCCGCATCCGGTGACTCCTCCGCGGCCCCCGCATCCGGTGACTCCTCCGCGGCTGTCGCCGCGAATGAGTCACCTCCTGCGGGAGCTGCCACGGACGAGGCTGAGCAGCTTCCGGACGAGGTCGCGCTGGCCGAGGACACGGCCGCCGGGCCGCCACCGCAGCAGGAGACTGAGCCGGGGCAGGACGAGCCGGCACAAGCAGACGACAACCACGCGGACGTCTCGGCTGAGGGTCAGCCCGAGGACGCCGAGACGAATCCCACCAAGGAGGACTGACGCATCATGGCCACAAGCACACAGGATTGGATCGAGGAGCTCAAGGGCATTTCCGTGCTCGAGCTCGCCGAGCGCATCAAGGCGCTCGAGGAGGAGTTCGGGGTGTCCGCAGCTGCGGTCGCCGCACCTGTAGCCGCCCCCGCGGGCGGCGGCGGGGACGCCGGCGGCGAGGAAGAAGCGAGCAGCACCGTCGATGTCATCCTCGCCTCCGCAGGCGACAAGAAGATCCAGGTCATCAAGGTCGTTCGCGCGGCCACCGGCCTTGGGCTCAAAGAGGCGAAGGCGCTCGTCGACGAGGCACCCAAGCCGGTCAAGGAGGGCATCGAGCGCGATGAGGCCGACAAGCTCAAGCAGGAACTGGAGGAGGCCGGGGCCGGGGTGGAGCTCAAGTAGCGCTCCGCCGTCCGTCCGGCGGCCGCGACTTCGTGGGCGGCCGCCGGACGGACGGCTTCGCTTGGCGGGGTTCGCACTTCGCTTGGTTGGGAGAACTGGCGGCCAACCTCCGTGCGCTCGGGCGAGGTGCGCGCGAGCATGTGGGAGGGAGCTGCGTCGGCCTGATGGGACATCGCTGGCAGCCGTCTTTAGGTTTGCCCACAATCGCCCATTTTCCGGTAGACTGCCCGGCTGCTAGTCGATAGTCGCAGCCGTCCGCAGCAGGATGTGACGCCGCGCCACATACGCGGATGTCGAGGACGGGGTCCGTGAGCACTGGCTGCCCTTCAGGGCGCCGATAGTCTGTGCTATCTTTGCTGGTCGCGCCTCGGCGCACCTCCTCTGCCCGTGTAACGCCCTCCGAAGGAGTCATTTCTTGGCTGCTGCAGATGCTCTCCGGACGCGTCGGACCTTCGCGCGTCTCCAGAAGACCGTTGACGTACCCAACCTGATCGACATCCAGCGCCGCTCGTTCCAGTGGCTGACCGACGCCAAGAGCGGCGGTCTGCGCGAGACGATCGACGACATCTCGCCAATCGAGGACTACACCGGCAACCTGGCCGTGCAGTTCGGCGAGTTCTCCTTCGACGAGCCCGTCGCCTCGCTCGCCCAGTGCCGCGAGAAGGACCTCACGTACGCGCGGCCGCTGACCGTCACGGTCGCGTTCATCAACCGTGAGACCGGAGAGATTCGCGAGCAGTCGGTGTTCATGGGCGACTTCCCGTGGATGACCGAGCGTGGCACGTTTGTCATCAACGGCACCGAGCGCGTGGTCGTCACGCAGCTGGTGCGCTCGCCGGGCGCGTACCTGATGGAACCGAAGGACCGCGAGAAGCAGGTGTTCATCGCCAACCTGATGCCCGCGCGCGGCTCGTGGCTGGAGCTGGAGATCGACAAGAAGGGCAAGGTGTACGTCCGCATCGATCGCAAGCGCAAGCTTCCGGTGACGGTGCTGCTGCGCGCCATGGGCTACGCCTCCGACGAGGAGATCCTGCGCCTGTTCGACGACTCGCTGTACATCCGCAACACGATCGAGTCCGACACCGAGGCCACGCGCACCGAAGAGGGCGCGCTGATCGAGCTGTTCAAGAAGCAGCGGCCGGGCGAGCCGCCGAGCGTCGACAACGCCAAGGCGCTGCTCAACCAGCTGTTCTTCGACGCCAAGCGCTACGACCTCACGCGCGTCGGGCGCTACAAGCTCAACTCGCGTCTCGGCCTGGACGTCGACATCGACACGCGCACGCTCACCCACGACGACATCCTCGCGCTCGTGCGCGAGCTCGTCTCGCTGCCCAAGCGCCTCGGCCTGCCCGAAGACGGCGAGGTGGAGATCAAGGACTACGCGGCGGAGGCGACCAGCATGCCGCGCGAGCCCGTCGCCGAGCACCTCGACGAGTACGAGCACTTCGGCAACCGCCGTCTGCGCACCGTCGGCGAGCTCATCCAGGAGGCCTTCCGCATCGGCCTGTACCGCATGGAGCGGGTCGTGCGCGAGCGTCTCACCACCGAGGACGCCGACACGATCACCCCCCAGACGATCATCAACATCCGCCCGGTGGTGGCCGCGCTGAAGGAGTTCTTCGGCTCCTCTCAGCTCTCGCAGTTCATGGACCAGACCAACTCCCTCGCCGGGCTCACCCACCGGCGCCGCCTGTCCGCGCTGGGCGCGGGCGGGCTCACGCGCGAGCGCGCGCCGATCGAGGTCCGCGACGTGCACCCCACCCACTACGGGCGCATGTGCCCGATCGAGACCCCTGAGGGTCCCAACATCGGCCTGATCGGCTCGCTGTCCTCCTTCGCGGAGGTCTCCGAGTACGGCTTCGTGACCACGCCCTACCGCGTGGTCAAGGACGGTGTCGTCACCGACGAGGTCCGCCACCTCGACGCCACCCAGGAAGAGGAGCTGCTGATCGCCCAGGCGAACACGCCGGTGGACGCCAAGAGCGGCAAGCTCAAGGGCTCGGAGATCCTCTGCCGCACCCAGGCCGGTCAGTACGTGACGGTCGGTCCCAAGGACGTCGATCTGATCGACGTCTCGCCCGAGCAGATCTGGTCGGTGGCCACCGCCATGATCCCCTTCCTCGAGCACGACGACGCCAACCGCGCGCTGATGGGCTCGAACATGCAGCGCCAGGCGGTGCCGCTGCTGAAGGCCGACGCCCCCCTCGTGGGGACCGGCATGGAGCGCCGCGCGGCGCTCGACACAGGCGATGTGCTGCTCGCCAGGAGCGCCGGCACCGTCGACTACGTCGACGCCGACCAGATCGTCATCGCCGGCAACGACGGCAGCAAGGACGAGTACGAGCTGCAGAAGTTCATGCGCTCAAACCAGGGCACGCTGATCCACCACAAGCCGCTCGTCGGCACCGGCCAGAAGATCAAGGCCGGCGATGTGCTCGCCGACGGCTCCTCCACCGACAAGGGGGAGATGGCCCTCGGCAAGAACCTGATGGTCGCGTTCATGTCCTGGGAGGGCTACAACTTCGAGGACGCCATCATCCTCTCCAAGCGCCTCGTGCAGGACGACGAGCTCACCTCGATCCACATCGAGGAGTACGAGATCGACGCCCGCACGACCAAGCTCGGCGAGGAGGAGATCACCCGCGACATCCCCAACCGCTCCGAGGAGTCGCTGCGCAACCTCGACGATCGCGGCATCGTGCGCGTCGGCGCCGAGGTCATCTCGGGCGACCTGCTCGTCGGCAAGGTGACGCCCAAGGGCGAGACCGAGCTGACCGCCGAGGAGAAGCTGATCCGGGCGATCTTCAAGGAGAAGGCGCGCGAGGTCAGGGACACCTCGCTGAAGGTCCCCCACGGCGAGGGCGGCGTCGTGATCGACGTGAAGACCTTCAGCCGCGACGCGGGCGATGACCTGCCGCCGGGCGTCAACGACCTGGTGCGCGTGTTCGTCGCCAAGAAGCGCAAGATCTCCGAGGGCGACAAGCTCGCCGGCCGTCACGGCAACAAGGGCGTGATCTCCAAGATCGTCGACCAGCAGGACATGCCGTTCCTCGAGGACGGCACACCCGTGGACGTGATCCTCAACCCGTTGGGCGTGCCCTCGCGCATGAACGTCGGGCAGATCCTCGAGACGCACCTCGGCTGGGCGGCCGCCCAGGGCTGGTACGACGACGGCACCGACGCATACAAGGAGGCTGACGCGGCCGACGGCAAGCGCCGGGTGTACGTGTCCACGCCGGTGTTCGACGGCGCGACCGTGGAAGACGTCGACAACGCCCTGGTCAAGTGGCAGGACGCCCACGAGGGTCGCATCCGCATGGACATCGACAAGTCGCGGCGGGTGGGTGAGCAGGCCTCCGGCAAGATGACGCTGTTCAACGGGCGCACCGGGGAGCCGTTCGAGGAACAGGTCACGGTCGGCTACATGTACATCCTCAAGCTCCTGCACCTCGTCGACGACAAGATCCACGCCCGCTCCACCGGCCCGTACTCGCTGGTCACCCAGCAGCCGCTGGGCGGCAAGGCGCAGTTCGGCGGCCAGCGCTTCGGCGAGATGGAGGTGTGGGCGCTGGAGGCGTTCGGCGCCGCCTACACCCTCCAGGAGATGCTCACCATCAAGTCCGACGACACCGTCGGGCGCGTCAAGGCCTACGAGGCCATCGTCAAGGGCGAGAACATCGCCGAGCCGTCCATCCCCGAGTCCTTCAAGGTGCTGCTCAAGGAGATGCAGTCGCTGGCGCTCGACGTCAACGTCGTCTCCGAGGAGGGCCAGCGCACGGAGATGCGCGACGAGGACGACGACCTGCTGCGTGCCGCCGAGGAGCTCGGCATCGATCTGTCCGGCGTACGCGCCCTCGCCGCCGACGGCGCCGGGGCAGATGCGCCTGCGCCAGAGGGCGAGGCGAGCCCCGAGGCCGCCGGCGAGGCAGCCGTCGCAGAGGACGAGGAGGAGGACGACGCGCTCGGCGTGGAGGAGCTGATCGACGTCGACACACCCGAGGAGATCGACCTCGAGAGCCTAGCCAGCGAGGAGCCCGTCGAGTAGTGATCCCAGCCACCCACCCAGTCGCGATTCAGCAACCCGAAGAGACCGTTCACACACCAGCCAGAAGGACCCACACGTGATCGACATAAACAATTTTGATGCGATAGAGATCAGCCTTGCCTCGTCAAAGCAGATCCGTAGTTGGAGCTCCGGCGAGGTCACCAAGCCGGAGACGATCAACTACCGCACCCTCAAGCCGGAGAAGGACGGGCTCTTCTGCGAGCGCATCTTCGGCCCCACCAAGGACTGGGAGTGCTACTGCGGCAAGTACAAGCGCGTGCGCTACAAGGGCATCGTGTGCGAGCGCTGCGGCGTGGAGGTCACGCGCTCGAAGGTCCGCCGCGAGCGCATGGGCCACGTCGACCTGGCCGCCCCCGTCAGCCACATCTGGTTCTTCAAGGGCGTGCCCAGCCGGATCGGCTACCTGCTGGACATGGCGCCCAAGGAACTCGAGAAGGTCCTGTACTTCGCGGCGTCGATCGTCACGTGGGTGGACGACGAGGCGCGCGCCAAGGACATCGACTCCCTGGAGAAGGAGGTCAACAAGGTCCTGGACGCCTACGCGGCCGAGCGCGAGGAGCGCGTGCTCGAACTGCGCGAGTCGCTCGCCCGCCGGGAGAAGTACCTGCAGAACGGCAAACAGACCAACTTCAACGACGAAGACCACCTGTGGGCGGACTCGCTCGACATCAACCTCGCCAAACTCTCAGACGAGGATCGCGACAAACACCTCAAGGAACTGGCCAAGACCTTCGAGGCGGACATCGCCGACACCGAGGCCTACATCGAGGATGCGGCCGAGCGGATGCGCACGGTGTGGGACCTGTTCAAGACGATGGAGCCCAAGCAGATCGAGCACGACGAGACCACCTTCCGTGAGCTCAAGGAGCGTTTCGGCTCGCCCTACGGCTTCGGCGAGTACTTCCGCGGTGGCATGGGCGCGGAAGCGATCCGCGACCTGCTCCAGCAGGTCGACCTGGAGGCCGAACGCGTCGAGCTCGAGGATCAGGTGAAGACCGGCAAAGGTCAGAAGCAGGCCCGTGCGGTCAAGCGCCTGAAGGTCGTATCAGCGTTCATCCAGTCCGGTAACAAGCCCGAGATGATGGTGCTCGACGCCGTGCCGGTGATCCCGCCCGAGCTGCGCCCGATGGTGCAGCTCGACGGTGGGCGCTTTGCCACCTCCGACCTCAACGACCTCTACCGCCGCGTGATCAACCGCAACAACCGCCTCAAGCGGCTGCTCGACCTGGGCGCGCCGGAGATCATCGTCAACAACGAGAAGCGCATGCTCCAGGAGGCCGTCGACGCGCTGTTCGACAACGGCCGTCGCGGGCGTCCGGTCACGGGACCGGGCAACCGTCCGCTGAAGAGCCTGTCGGACATGCTCAAGGGCAAGCAGGGGCGCTTCCGCCAGAACCTGCTCGGCAAGCGCGTGGACTACTCCGGGCGCTCGGTGATCGTCGCCGGTCCCTACCTGAAGCTGCACCAGTGCGGGCTGCCGAAGATCATGGCGCTCGAGCTGTTCAAGCCGTTCATCATGGCTCGCCTCGTCGAGCGCAAGTCCGCGCAGAACATCAAGGCGGCCAAGAAGATGGTCGACTCGATGATCGGCGAGGTCTGGGACGTGCTCGAGGAGGTCATCCACGAGCACCCGGTGCTGCTCAACCGCGCGCCGACGCTTCACCGTCTGGGCATCCAGGCGTTCGAGCCGCTGCTCGTCGAGGGCAAGGCGATCCAGGTCCACCCGCTCGTCTGCCACGCGTTCAACGCTGACTTCGACGGCGACCAGATGGCCGTGCACCTGCCGCTCTCGGCCGAGGCTCAGGCGGAGGCGCGCATCCTCATGCTCTCCTCCAACAACATCCTGTCCCCCGCCCACGGCGCGCCGCTGGCGACGCCCACGCAGGACATGATCCTCGGTGCCTACTACCTCACCTACGGGCCCGAGGCGGAGGAGCTCGCGAAGATCGACCGGGCCACCCACGAGCCGCGCCCGCACGTGTTCCGCACCGCGCAGGAGGCCGAACTCTCCTACGAGGCGCAGCGTGGTCAAGCTCCACGACATCGCCGAGTTCCGCGCGTACGGCCGCGAGGGCGGCCACGTGCTCACGACGATCGGGCGGATCATCTACAACGACCGCATCGAGCGCGCGCTCGCGGAGGCGCTGGGCGACGAGTTCGACGCCGTCCAAGTACGTGTTCGTCAACCAGTCGATGAAGAAGCGCGACACGACCCGTCTGATCGACATGCTCGTGCAGTCCTACGGTGCGACCACGATCTCGCTCGTGCTCGACGCGTTCAAGGACCTCGGCTTCAAGTACGCCACCCAGGCCGGGATCACGATCTCCAAGAACGACGTCGTCGTGCCGCCGTCGAAGCAGTCGATCCTCGACCGCTTCGACAAGATCGTCGGCGACATCACCAGCCAGTACGACGACGGGCTGATCACCCAGGAGGAGCGCCACGAGGCGGTCGTCGAGCAGTGGAACGCGGCCACCGACGAGGTCGCCGAGGCGATGATCGAGAACCTCGACGTGCTCAACCCCATCTTCATGATGGCCAACTCGGGTGCCCGTGGCTCGTTCAAGCAGATCCGCCAGCTCGCCGGCATGCGCGGCCTGATGGCCAACCCGAAGGGTGAAATCATCGAGCGCCCGATCAAGGCCAACTTCATGGAGGGCCTGTCGGTGCTCGAGTACTTCATCTCCACGCACGGCGCGCGAAAGGGACTCGCCGACACCGCCCTGCGTACCGCCGACTCGGGCTACCTGACGCGTCGTCTCGTCGACGTCGCCCAGGACGTGATCATCCGCGAGGCCGACTGCGGCACCGAGGAGTACATCGAGATGGCCGTGTTCAAGGCCGGCGGCGACCCCAACGACGGGCTCGTCGGGCGCATCGCCGCGCTCGACGATCACCACCAAGCGCGGGCGCATGCTCGCCGAGCAGGGCACCGAAATCGGCCGGGGGAGCTCGACGACATCGTCAGGCGTTCGCCGACGACCACGAGAAGGGCGTCGAGGTGACCGTGCCGGTGCGCTCGGTGCTCAAGTGCGAGGCGCCCAGCGGCGTGTGCCAGGCCTGCTACGGCCGCGCGATGGCCACCGGCGCGCTCGCCCAGATCGGCGACGCGGTCGGCATCGTCGCCGCGCAGTCGATCGGCGAGCCCGGCACGCAGCTGACCATGCGTACGTTCCACACCGGCGGCGTCGCCGGCGCGGACATCACGCACGGCCTGCCGCGCGTGGTCGAGCTGTTCGAGGCGCGCCGTCCGAAGGGCCTGGCGAAAATCGCCGAGCAGGACGGCATCGGTGTCGATCGAGGAGACCGACAAAGCGCTGACCGTCGTGATCACCGACGACTCCGGCGAGGAGCACCGCCACGCCTTCCCCAGGCGCACGCGGCTGTTCGTCTCCGACGCGGCGAGAAGATCAAAGCCGGCAAGCAGCTCAACGAGGGCTCGGTGTATCCGCACGAGCTGCTGGCCATCCGCGGGCGCACCGAGACCGAGATGTACCTCGTCAAGGAGGTCCAGGAGGTCTACAAGTCCCAGGGCGTGGACATCAACGACAAGCACATCGAGCTGATCGTGCGCCAGATGCTCAAGAAGGTGCGGGTCGACCAGAAGGGCGACACCGACTACCTGCCCGGGCAGTTCGTCGACCGCTTCGAATTCGCCAAGGCCAACGACGCGGTCACCGACGGACGGCGGCGAGACGGCGCAGTTCGAGGACATCATCCTCGGCATCACCAAGGCGTCGCTCAACACCGACTCGTTCCTGTCGGCCGCCTC
Source organism: uncultured Solirubrobacteraceae bacterium (assembly GCA_963810735.1). Lineage (GTDB taxonomy): Bacteria > Actinomycetota > Thermoleophilia > Solirubrobacterales > Solirubrobacteraceae > Palsa-744. The sequence goes on along the minus strand of CAWEOR010000004.1, from coordinate 1,029,424 downwards.
CTTCCAGGAGACGACCAAGGTGCTCACCGACGCCGCCCTCGAAGGCAAGATCGACCGTCTCAACGGGCTCAAGGAGAACGTCATCATCGGCAAGCTGATCCCCGCCGCCACCGGCCTCAAGCGCTACCGGCGGATCGAGATCGAGCCCGCCGAACCGCTGCCGCGCGCGATCGACGACGTCGGCCTGCTCGACCAGGACGAGATCGCCGCCGAGCTCGGGCTCGCTGGCGACGGCTTCGGCGGCGGCTACGGCCAGGAGTTCGACGCCGACCTCGCCTCGCTCGAGAAGATCGGCGCCGGCGGCACCGACCCCGGCTTCGCCGAGGAGCTCGCCGAGCTCGAGCTCCCCGAGGAGAGCCTCGGCGAGGAGTAGCTGCCTGCACGGCTGAGGGCGCGCGAGCCGCGGCGATGAATGGGGCTCGCGCGTTACCCGCCGGAGCGTCACGCCTGCGCGTGACGCGCGCCGTCTCCGAGCGCGCTCGCCCAGGCCGTGAGGCGCGCGGCCTCGCGCCGCGGTCAGCCCGACCGTCGGGCTCGGTCTGCACGAGCAGCGTGGGCGCGCGGCGCGCGTCGCGCCCACTCGCGGCAGGCGTCGTTGAGCGCGTCGTCGATCCACGCGAGCGCTCGCCCGCCGGCGTACGCGTCGATCGCGTCGAGCTTCCAGTGGGCGTTCGAGCGGCCGACCGCGCGCGTCGAAGCGCAGGAACGGCAGCTCCGCCGGCAGCCCGAGCAGATGGGGCAGATGCTCGTTGGCGCGCTCCTCCCAGCCGCTCGCCCACACGAGCTCGAACAGGCTCGCCAGCGTCGAGCAGGTGAGCGGCCGCGGTGGACGAAAGGAAGTGGGGTGTGCCGTCGATCGAATGCAGCGAGCCGTCCGGCGAGCGGCCGCCGGACCCGCCGGCGCGATCCCACCCCGGTGTCAGCCAGCCGCCGAACAGCGAGATGACGCCATCGATGTCCACCATCAGAACGGGCGCTCGCGCTGTGCGCGCGCGGCCAGCGCGTCGCCGGTTGATTCCTCGTTCGCCCAGAGGCGGTCTTTAGCTTGCATAGAGGTCGAGCCGGGTACGCTGCCGGGACGGTAGATGCGCTGAGGTCGTCCGGGCGCAGTAAAGCACCTGGGGCCAGCGGTCGATTGACCATACCGTCGACTCCCCTTGCAATGACTATGGACCTAGGCATACTCCTCGCGCTCGTCTGCGCTTTCGTGGCCAATCTTGGCTTCTTCTACAAGTACAGAGGCGCGAACTCGGTGCCCAAGGTGCAGGTCGTGCACCCGCTGCGCTCGGTCAGGGAGCTGTACTCCTCGAAGTGGTTCACGCTCGGCATGATCACCGCGACGGCGAGCTGGGGACTGCACGTGGCTGCGCTGGCGCTGGCGCCGATGTCCGTCATCCAGGTCTCCCTGGCAGCGGGCGTGGTGTTCATCGCGGTCATGGCCGACAGGATGTTCGGCTTCAAGGTCGGCCGCCGCCAGTGGCTGGGCCTGCTGTTGACGGCCGCCGGTCTGGTGCTGCTGGGCGTGACGCTGCCCGCCATGCACGGGGCGCACTCGCACTTCTCCGAGGCGCCGCATGATCTCTTTCGAGGCCGGCCTGTTCGGTCTCGGCGGCCTGCTCATCATGGGGCCGCGCATGGGCGGACGGGCCGAGCACCACGGTGTGATGCTCGGCGCCGCCGCCGGCATCCTGTTCGGCGTCTCCGACACGGCCATCAAGGCGCTCACCGGCATCCTCGGCTCACAGGGCGCGATCGGCGTGCTGCTGAGCCCCTGGCTGGCGGTCGCGGTGCTCGCGTCCATCGTCGCGTTCTTCGCCTCCGCGCGCGGGCTCCAGGACGGCGAGGCCGTCCCCGTGATCGCCGTCACCGGCACAGCAGCCAACATCGCTGGCATCGCCGGCGGGATCGTCGTGTTCGGCGACCCGGTCGCGGCAAGCCCCGAGGGCGTGATCCTGCAGGCGCTGGCCTTCGTGCTCGTGATCGTCGCAGCAGCGCTCATGCCCGCGCCCATGCGCGCGGCCACCGCCACGGCTCAGCCCGCCTGAGCGCCGCGCGCTGCTAGCATCTCGCGGGATGCCAACGACCTCCCAGCTCGTGCGCAAGGGGCGCGTGACGCCCAAGAAGAAGCTAGCCACCCCTGGCTTGAAGTCGGGCAAGGGTCGCAAGAAGAAGGTCGCCGCACCGCAGCGCCGTGGCGTGTGCACACGTGTGTACACCACCACCCCGAAGAAGCCTAACTCCGCGCTGCGCAAGGTCGCGCGCGTGCGCATCTCCGGGTCGATCGAGGTCACCGCGTACATCCCCGGAGAGGGACACAACCTGCAGGAGCACTCGGTGGTGCTCGTGCGCGGCGGTCGTGTCAAGGACCTGCCGGGCGTGCGTTACAAGGTGGTGCGCGGAACGCTCGACGCCGCCGGCGTGAGCGACCGCAAGAAGGCCCGCTCGCAGTACGGCGTGAAGAAAAAGTAGCCTCGCCCGATGCCGCGTCGCGCAGCCGCCCAGATTCGCCCCGTCGAGGCGGACCCCATCCACCGCTCCAAGCTGGTGCAGCAGGTCATCAACAAGGTGATGCTCGACGGCAAGAAGTCCACCGCCGAGCGGATCGTCTACGACGCGCTGGCCGTGTTGGGCGAGCGCAGCGACAAAGACCCGGTGGAGACGCTCGACGCCGCCATCAAGGCGCTCACGCCCACCCTCGAGGTGCGCTCGCGCCGCGTCGGCGGAGCCACCTACCAGGTGCCCGTGGAGGTGCCCGCCAGGCGCGCCCGCACGCTGGCCGTGCGCTGGCTCGTCGAGTTCGCGCGCCAGCGCCGCGAGAAGACCATGGCCCAGCGGCTCGCCAACGAGCTCATGGACGCCCAGTCCCAGCAGGGTGGCGCGTACAAGCGCAAGGACGACATTTATCGCATGGCGCAGGCCAACAAGGCCTTCGCCCACTACCGCTGGTAGCGGGCCGATGATCGGCGCCAGGCGGCGTCCTCGATCGCTCATCTGCGCAGCACCTTTCGCTCCCTGCGTCCTTGCCTGACTTGATCCTCGACCCGCTACGGGCTAGCTTGGGGTCCGTTTCCCTTTTAGGGGGCACCCTTGCGGGTGCCGGGCGTGCGTGGCGCGTGATGGACCCCACGTTGTGATTGGGGGAAGGGCGGCGGGGTGTCCTCTGGCTCTGTTAGCTTGGCCCCGTGCTGAGCGCGGCCCGGGCGAGCTTCCTGCCTCTGATGCTTGCGCTCGTGCTGCTGCCGGTGGCGAGCGCATCGGCTAGACCGACGCCCCTGTTTCCTGGGAAACCAAAGGGCAAGCCCACGGCGGCACCGAGTTGCACCGTGTTCAGCAACAAGATCCAACAGCTCGGCCTTGGGCCGCTGCAAGGTCCGCCGGGCGTCACGACACTGACCGCCCATCACAGCCTGTGCTCGTGGACTGGGCAAGAGTCGGGGAAGTACTCGTTCGTGGTGATGGTGCAGGTCAGTCCCTCGCCGTCTTTCCTGGGGCGGCGGCTGATGGAAGGAGCCAAGCGCTCGGCGCTCGTCGCCGAGAAAAAGACCGGCGGCTTCGGTGCGGTGGTGAAGGGCAATCCTGGCCACGGCAGGTACTTCGAACAGATGGCGTACTGGAGCGAAGAGCAGCCCAACACCGAGACGGAACAGTGTCCCGCGGAATTCAACGAAGGCGTCGAAGGGCCACGGAAAACGGGGATCGAACCTGGACAGAGCGCGCCACAATGCGCGGGGCAGCCGGGCCTGGAAGGGAACTTCGCCGAGGGCTACGGATCCCCGAGGCCGAACGTAGAACCGATGATCCTGCAGGTGAGCGTCGCCAGCCAGGTCGACGAGCTCGGCCCGCTGCCGCTCGCCCGCCTGGTCATCGCCGCGTTCGCCGGGCACTTCTGAGTCGCCTGGCTCGATCCTCGACCCGCCGCGGCGCCGCTGGGCCCTGATGGGTGACCCCCACCGTGCTCGCGAGTTGCGGGTCTACTTCCAGAGGCGGATCTGGCCCATGTAGTTGGGGTCGCCGTCGGTGCGGTAGAGGACCAGGTCGGCGGGGCGGATGCTCATCAGCTCCGGCGAGTTGAAGGAGGCGACGACGCTCACCCAGCCGGTGACGGTGCCGTGCGCCGGGATCGGGGCCGAGCGGAAGATGGATGGGCCGGGGGCGCCGTGCCCGTGCAGCAGGTCGGGGAAGCCGACCTGCCAGGTGGTGTGGAGGGATTCGGGGATCAGCAGTTCCACGAGCGGATGCTTGGGGTAGGACGGGTGGCGCAGGCCGCTCCTGGCCGGTTCGAACAGAAGCGGGCGGTTGCCAGTGTTGGTGATGGCGAGCTCGAACGAAACGAGCTTGGCGCGACCGTCCGGGTAGTCGATCTGATCCCCCGACCTCGTATGCGTCGGGGCGATCTCGGTACCCAGCAGGCGGGTTTCGTATTCGGGCATGCGCAGCACGTGCGAGCGGTCGACGACGTTGAACACGCTGATGGGTCCCGGGAGCCCGGCACCGCGGGTGCAGACGCCTTCACTTGCCGTGGGAGTGCTGATGTTGGCCACTTCGCAGGAGGGAAGCGCGGGAGGCTCGTGCACCGCGTGGGCCGCGGAGCGGGCGGAGCCAGACGCGGGGGCTAGGTAGGGCGCGGGGCCAGGCGAGGAGTTGGGGGAGTGAACCAGCAGCAGCGTGCGCACCAGGGCCAGGCACACGGTCAGCGCCATCCAGCGAGGGTCGAGCCTCCGCCGCGGCGCCCGCATCGGCGCCCGAGCGCCGAAGGCATCCGCCGCGGCGCCCGCGCCCACAGCGTTTTCTCCATGCATCCGTCGCTTGCGCATGTGCTATAGATCGGCGTGTGGTTCCCGACGCTTGACGCCCGGACAGCCTCGCCGGACCACGTGTCGCGCGCTCCCGCGAGAAATTTCCGCCCAGGGGGTTGATGGACAAAGCTTCGGTACCTAAACTTTCGGTACCGAATGGCTTCCCCCGCCGCTACCGAGCAAGCCCACAGCCCCGCCGCCTCCGATCGCGTCGAGCCCTACGTCTGGAAGATCGCCGGCGTGGTGATCCTCGGGATGATCATGTCGATCCTCGACACGACGATCGTGAACGTCGCGCTGCACACGCTCGGTCACGACCTGCACAGCTCGATCGCACAGATCCAGTGGGTCATCACCGGCTACCTGCTGTCGCTGGCCGCGGTCATCCCCATCACCGGGTGGGCCGCGCGCCGCTACGGGGCAAAGCGCGTGTACATGACCTCGCTTGTGCTGTTCACGGTCGGCTCGGCGCTGTGCGCGGTCGCCACCACGACGACCGAGCTGGTGCTGTTCCGCGTCCTGCAGGGAGCCGGTGGCGGCATGATCATGCCGGTCGCGCAGCTGATCATGGCCCAGGTGGCCGGCCCCAAGCGCATGGGTCGCGTGATGGGCATCGTGGCGATGCCAGCGATGCTCGGGCCGATCCTCGGCCCGGTGGTCGGCGGCACGATCCTGCAGAACCTGCACTGGTCGTGGATCTTCCTCGTCAACGTGCCGATCGGGTTCATCGCGTTCGCGCTCGGCTGGCGCATCATTCCGCAGACCGAATCAGGCGAGGCCGGACGCCTGGATGTGCTCGGCCTCGCGCTGCTGTCGAGCGCGTCAACGGCGGTCGTCTATGGCCTGGCCCAGCTCGGCACGCCGCACACCAGCCTCACCGCGCCGATCGTCGTCTGGCCGACGCTCGCCGGATTCGCGCTCACGGGCGTCTTCTGCTGGCACGCGCTGCATACCGAGCGCCCGCTGCTCGACATCCGCCTGTATGCCAATCGGATCTTCGCGGCCGCATCGTTCACGACCTTCGGGCTGGGCGCAGCGCTGTTCGGGGCGATGATCCTCGTGCCCCTCTACTACCAGGAAGTTCGCCACGAGAGCCTGATCGCCACCGGCCTGCTGATCGGACCGCAGGGCCTGGGAATGCTGGTGGCGATGCCGATAGCCGGTCGCCTGACCGATCGCTTCGGCGGTGGCCGCGTGGCGCTCGTCGGGGTCTCGACGTTGTGCGTCAGCACGATCCCGCTCGCGTTCGTCGGCACCGGCACCTCGATCCTGGGGATCTCGGGCGTGCTGCTGTTCCGCGGCATCGGCATCGGCTTCTCGTTCATGCCCGCGATGACCGCCGCGTTCGCCTCGCTGCGGCCCGATCAGCTCTCCGACGCCACGCCGCAGATGAACGTGCTGCAACGGGTGGGCGGGGCGATGGGGACGGCGGTGCTCGCGGTGGTGCTCCAGCGCGCGAGCGCGGGCTCGGCCGCTCCCGCCCATCTGGCGGGCGCCTTCGACACCGCCTACTGGTGGTCGCTGGGAATCGCCGTGTGGGCGCTGATCCCCTGTGTGGTGCTGTTGCGCGCGGAGAACCCGCGGGCACGTCTCAGCCGCGCGGCCGCCAACGCGGAGGCGGCTGCCGAGCCGCTCGGGGTGTAGGAGCGCCGGATGGCCGCCCCCACCCGCCAGCGGGCCGAGCCAGTCGAGCCGGCGGTGTCCGCCGACACGGCTGCGGCCGAGCTGCGCGAGGCACAGATACTCGAGCTCGGGGCGTCCTTCCGGCGCGTGTTTCGCGGGCTCAGCCGCCTGCGCGGCCGCGACACCCACCTCGCCGGCGGTGAGCTCTCGCACGCGCAGTTCGAACTGCTGATCGAGCTCTCCGAGCACGGCGAGCTGCCGGCCGGGGAGCTCGCCGCGGCCGCTCGGCTGACGCCCGCGACGGTCACGCAGATGCTCGACCACCTGGCCGCCTGCGGTCACGTCGAACGCGTCCGCTCCAAGACCGACCGGCGGGTGGTGGTCTCGCGGCTCACCCGCAAGGGCGCCCGCCAGATCGAGGCCAAGCGCGCCGCCTGGAAAAGCCGCTGGCAGCAGGCCCTGAGCGGCGTCGACGGGAACGAGCTGCACGCCGCCACGCTGGTGCTCGCCCGCCTGGCCGAGATGGTCGAGGATGCACCCGCCGTTGACGACTGCCCCGAGCGCTCGCCCCGGGGCTGAACGGCCTCGTTCACGGGCGCGCCGACACCTCCCGGAAATAGCGCCTGCGGCAGCAGGATGCGTGTCTAGAACGCCGAAATCCTCTGCTATAGTCGGGGCCGCGTCGCGGGTGGCGCGCGGTTTGCGTGAACCCGCGAGTTTTATGACCACGATGGAAACCTCGAGCGGATAGCGACGCAGACCGGTCCACATAAGACCAGTTGCGCGCGTGGGCCCGAGAGGCCCAATTTTTTTGCCCGCAGCGCCTGTCCCCAAGAGACGCCAAGAAACTGACCCAGTCGCAATCGATGCCACGCAAGTTCTCACTACAAGACACCCGCAACATCGGGATCATGGCGCACATCGACGCCGGCAAGACGACGACCACAGAGCGCATCCTCTACTACACCGGGCGCACGTACAAGATCGGCGAGGTGCACGAGGGCGCGGCGGTGATGGACTGGATGGAGCAGGAGCAGGAGCGTGGCATCACGATCACCTCCGCTGCGACCACCGCGCAGTGGAAGGGCCACCGGATCAACATCATCGACACCCCCGGGCACGTCGACTTCACGGTCGAGGTCGAGCGCTCGCTGCGCGTGCTCGATGGCGCGATCGCGCTGTTCGACTCGGTCGCCGGCGTCGAGCCCCAGTCCGAGACGGTGTGGCGCCAGGCTGACAAGTACCACGTGCCGCGGATCGCCTACATCAACAAGATGGACCGCACGGGCGCGGACTTCGACATGGGCGTGCGGACGATGATCGACCGGCTGGGCGCGCACCCGGTGCCGATCCAGCTGCCGATCGGCGCCGAGGGCGACTTCCTGGGCGTCGTCGACCTGGTCGCAATGAAAGCCATCGTCTACAGAGACGAGATGGGCAAGGAACAGGACGAGATCGAGATCCCCGAGAACCTGCTGGAAGCGGCCACCGCCGCCCGCGAGCACCTGCTCGAGGAGGTCTCCCACTACGACGACACGCTGCTCGAGCTGCTGCTCGAGGAGGCCGAGGTCCCGGAGGCGACGCTCAAGGAGGCGATTCGCAAGGCGACGCTGTCGACCAAGCTGACGCCTGTGCTGTGCGGCTCGTCCTTCAAGAACAAGGGCGTACAGCCGCTGCTCGACGCGGTCATCGACTATCTGCCCTCGCCGCTGGACGTCCCGCCGGTGGTGGGCACGGAACTGATCAAGGGCGAGGAGCAGGAGCGGGAGGTCGTGCGCAAGGCCGATGACTCCGAGCCGTTCGCCGCACTCGCCTTCAAGATCGCCGCCGATCCCTACGTCGGCAAGCTGACCTACTTCCGCGTGTACTCCGGGCACCTCGGCGCCGGCTCGCGCGTGTTGAACGTGAGCACCGGGCGCACCGAGCGCGTCGGGCGCATCCTGATGATGCACGCCAACGACCGCGAGGAGGTCGAGGAGGTCTACGCCGGCGACATCGCGGCGGCGGTGGGCATCAAGCAGGTGATGACCGGCGACACGCTCGCCGCTCCCGACGCGCCCATCCACCTCGAGAACATCATCTTCCCCGAGCCCGTCATCAAGGTGGCGGTCGAGCCCAAGACGAAGGCCGACCAGGAGAAGATGTCCACGGCGCTCGGCCGCTTGGCCGAGGAGGACCCGACGTTCCAGGTGCGCAGCAACGAGGAGACCGGCCAGACGGAGATCTCGGGCATGGGCGAGCTGCACCTCGAGGTGCTGGTGGACCGCATGAAGAGGGAGTTTGGCGTCGAAGCGAACGTCGGTCGCCCGCAGGTGTCATACCGCGAGACCGTGCGCGGCACCGTGGAGAAGGTCGAGGGCAAGTTCGTCCGCCAGACCGGCGGCTCGGGCCAGTTTGGCGTCGTGTACATCGACCTCGAGCCGGCGCCCGGCGAGGGCTTCGAGTTCGTCAACAAGATCAAGGGCGGATCCGTGCCCTCGGAATACATCCCGGCGGTCAAGAAGGGCATCGAAGAGGCCCTCGAGAACGGCGTGCGGGCGGGCTACCCGATGGTGGACGTGCGGGTGACGCTCGTCGACGGCAAGTACCACGACGTCGACTCCTCGGAAATCGCCTTCAAAGTGGCGGGGTCCTACGCGATCAAAGAGGCGGCCAAACGCGCCAAGCCGGTGCTGCTGGAGCCGATCTTCGCGGTCGAGGTGGTGACCCCCGAGGAGTTCCTCGGAACGGTGATCGGTGATCTCAGCTCTCGCCGTGGCCGCGTGGAAGCCCAGGAGCCGCGCGGCAACGCGCTGGCCGTCACGGCCAGGGTGCCGCTGAGCGAGATGTTCGGGTACGCGACCGATCTGCGCTCGAACACGCAGGGACGCGCCACATACACGATGCAGTTCGAGGCCTACGAGGAGGTGCCCCCGAGCATCGCCGAGAAGATCGTCGAACAGCGCATGGGGGAGCCGGTCCCAGCCTGAGGTGACCGTGAGCGCTTCGCGACACCGCGTCCTTGGCTGCCCGCGTACTCCCGTACGCCACGAGGGCGGGCGGGATTCGGTCCTTGTCTCGCTCGACTCACGATCACCTGATCACAACCAGCAGTCAACGAAAGCCGCATTCAGATAGATTTCTCAGGTTCGCCCTCCCAGAGGCGGACATTCAAGTCGATACAGGAGCGAACCAAAAGTGGCGAAGGAGAAGTTCGAGCGCGACAAGCCGCACGTCAACGTCGGGACCATCGGTCACATCGACCATGGCAAGACGACGCTGACAGCTGCCATCACCACGGTGCTGGCCGAGAAGGGAGGCGCCGAAGCCCGCAGCTTCGAGGAGATCGACAACGCTCCCGAGGAGAAGGAACGCGGGATCACGATCGCCACCTCCCACGTCGAGTACCAGACCGAGAACCGGCACTACGCGCACGTGGACTGCCCCGGTCACGCCGACTACGTCAAGAACATGATCACCGGCGCCGCGCAGATGGACGGCGCGATCCTCGTGGTGTCAGCAGCCGATGGCCCGATGCCGCAGACGCGCGAGCACATCCTGCTCGCCCGTCAGGTGGGCGTCCCCTACATCGTGGTGTTCCTCAACAAGGCCGACATGGTCGATGACGAGGAGCTGCTGGAGCTGGTGGAGGTCGAGGTGCGCGAGCTGCTCTCCGAGTACGACTTCCCGGGCGATGACATCCCCTTCATCACGGGCTCGGCGCTGAAGGCGCTGGAAGGCGACGAGGCCTACAAGGAGAAGATCCTCGAGCTCGCGGCTGCGCTCGACTCTTACATCCCGGAGCCGGTGCGCGAGCTGGACAAGCCGTTCCTGATGCCGGTCGAGGACGTGTTCTCGATCACCGGACGTGGCACGGTGGCCACCGGACGCGTCGAGCAGGGCATCGTCAAAACCGGCGAGACCGTCGAAATCGTCGGTGTCCACGACTCCACCTCGACGGTGGTCACGGGCGTTGAGATGTTCCGCAAGATCCTCGACGAGGGTCGCGCGGGCGACAACGTGGGTTGCCTGCTGCGCGGCACCAAGCGCGAGGAGATCGAGCGCGGTCAGGTGCTGTGCAAGCCCGGCTCGATCACCCCACACACGAAGTACAAGGCGGAGGTCTACGTGCTCAAGAAGGAGGAGGGGGGCGTCACACGCCGTTCTTCACGGGCTACAGGCCTCAGTTCTACTTCCGCACGACGGACGTCACAGGCGTGGCCAAGCTGCCCGATGGGGTGGAGATGGTGATGCCCGGCGACAACGTGCAGATGGAGATCGAACTGATCCAGCCGATCGCCATGGACCAGGGCCTGCGTTTCGCCATCCGCGAGGGTGGCCGCACGGTCGGCTCGGGCGTGGTCAGCGAGATCATCGAGTAGTTTCAGCGCCGGCGACGCCGGCGTGTTGCAGTCAGATACGACGAACGAACACCGGCCTGGCGCGGGCCGGGGGCGGACCTCTGCTCACGTGGATCCGACCTCTCGCACGCTTCACATCACCACACGAAACGCACACACACCACGCAAATGGCAGCAGCCAATCAGAACAAGATCCGCATCCGCCTGAAGGCGTATGACACCTCCGCGATCGAGTCCGCCGCGCGGGAGATCGTGGAGACGGCCACGCGCACCGGCGCGAACGTGTCCGGGCCTGTGCCGCTGCCGACCGAGAAGAACGTGTACTGCGTGATCCGCTCGCCGTTCAAGGACAAGGACTCGCGCGAGCACTTCGAGATCCGTACGCACAAGCGGCTGATCGACATCCACCAGCCGACGCCCAAGACGGTCGACTCGCTGCAGCGCCTGGACCACCTGCCGGCGGGCGTGGACATCGAGATCCGCCTGGCGACCTGAACCTTCTGACGCCTCCAGCTCCAGCTTCGACAACCGCCTTCATTTCGCTCGCCAAATGCCCGCCATCCTCGCCAAGAAGCTCGGCATGACCCAGATCTTCCAGGAGGATGGGAGCGTCGCCCGCGTGACCGTCCTGGAGGCCGGTCCCTGCCCGGTGACCGCCATCCGCACGCCCGAGCGCGACGGCTATGACGCCGTCCAGCTCGCGTTCGGGCAGACCAAGGAGAAGCATCTCTCGAAACCCGAGCTCGGTCACCTGAAGAAGGCCGACGCGGGCCCGATGCGCCACGTGGTGGAGTTCCGCGACGAGGCCGGGGAGCTCCAGCTCGGCGGCACGGTGACCGTGGACGTGTTCGAGGCGGGCGCCCGGGTGAAGATCTCGGGGACCTCCAAGGGCAAGGGCTTCCAGGGGACGATCAAGCGCCACAACTTCGCCAGCGGGCCCAAGTCCCACGGCTCCCACAACGTGCGCGCGCCTGGATCGATCGGCGCCTCCGCCTGGCCTGCGCGCGTGATGAAGGGCATTCGCGGTCCCGGGCAGATGGGCAACAAGCGCGTCACCCAGAAGGGCCTCGAGGTCATCCGCGTGGACGCCAAGGAGCATCTGCTGATGGTGAGGGGCTCGGTGCCCGGTCCGCGCGGCTCTGTGGTGGAGGTGCGAACCGATGCTTGATGCGCCGCTGTTGGGAGCCGACTCGCCCGCATCCGCGACGAAGGTGAAGCTGGATGAGTCCGCCTTCAGCGCCGAGTTCGCGGGGTCACTCGTGCACCAGAGCGTGCGCGCTGAGCAGGCGGCCCGTCGACGTGGCACGGCTGCCACGAAAACGCGTGGCCTGGTATCCGGCGGGGGTGCCAAGCCGTGGCGGCAGAAGGGCACCGGCCGGGCGCGCGCCGGATCGAGTCGCTCTCCGGTGTGGACCGGCGGGGGGACCGTGTTCGGGCCCGAACCGCGCTCCTACACCTTCAAGGTCAACCGCAAGGAGCAGCGCGCGGCGCTGCGCAGCGCGCTGTCGCTGCACGCCGGGCGCAGCTCCCTGGCGATCCTGGACGCGAGCGCGTTCACCGAGCCCAAGACCCGTCAGGCGGCCGAGCTGCTCGAGGACTGGCGTCCGCCCAAGGAGCTGCTCCCCGCGCTCGTGGTGCTCGCCGCCGAGGAGTCCTCCGCGGCCCTGTCCTTCCGCAACATCCGTCGCGTGGCCGTGCTGACGCCCGAGAGCGTTGGCGTGGCCGACCTGCTGGGCGCCGCCTCGCTGATCGTCTCCCAGCCGGCGCTGGAGGTCCTCACCTCCCGCACCGCCAAGCCCACGAGGGGCGTGTCCTGATGGAGCACACGCAGGTGCTGATCCGCCCCGTGGTGTCCGAGAAGAGCTACGTGCTGTCGGCCGCCGACCGCTACACCTTCCGCGTTCACGCCGACGCCCACAAGACCCACATCCGTCAGGCCGTGGAGGCGCTGTTCGACGTGCACGTGGTGGACGTGCGGACGATGAGCGTCAAGCCCAAGCCCAAGCGCCGGGGCAGCACCGCGCGCGGGCGCACACGCGCATGGAAGAAGGCGATCGTGCAGGTGCGCCCGGGCGAGAGCATTCCGATATTCCAGGGCCTGGCCGCCCTCGAGGAGTAGCTATGCCGATTCGCAAACCACGTCCGACGAGCCCTGGGATGCGCTTCGTGTCCTATCCGGACTTCGCGGAGATCACCAAGTCCAAGCCGGAGAAGACGCTCGTGGAAGGGCTGAAGAAGAGCGGCGGGCGCAACATGTTCGGGCGCAAGACCTCGCGCCACCGCGGCGGCGGCGCCAAGCGGGCGTACCGCCGGATCGACTTCAAGCGCCGCAAGGATGGAGTGGAGGCGCGGGTGGCCGCGATCGAGTACGACCCCAACCGCTCGGCCTACATCGCGCTGCTGCACTACGTGGACGGCGAAAAGCGCTACATCCTTGCTCCGCAACGACTGAGCGTGGGCATGATGGTGTCCTCGGGCGAGCACGCGGACATCGCCGTGGGCAACTGCATGGAGCTCTCGCGCATGCCCGTCGGCACGGTCGTGCACAACGTAGAGCTGCAGCCCGGTCGCGGCGGGCAGATGGCGCGCTCGGCGGGAGCCTCGGCGCAGCTGATGGCGAAGGACGGTGACATGGCCACGCTGCGCCTGCCCTCGGGCGAGATGCGCATGGTGCGGGCCGAGTGTCGCGCGACGGTGGGCACGATCGGCAACGCAGAGCACCAGAACGTGAAGGTCGGAAAGGCGGGGCGCAAGCGCCACATGGGCGTGCGGCCGCAGACGCGCGGCACGGCCATGAACCCCGTCGACCATCCGCACGGCGGCGGCGAGGGGTCGACCACGCCCGGGCGCCATCCGGTCACGCCCTGGGGCGTGCCCACGCTCGGCTACCGCACGCGCAAGCACAACAAGGGCTCGAACCGCTACATCGTGCGCGGGCGCCGCCGCGGGAAGGGCAGAAGCCGATGAGCAGATCGAGCAAGAAGGGGCCGTGGGTGGAAGAGCGGCTGATGGCGAGGATCGAAGCGCTGAACGCCGCCAACAACAAGAAAATGCTGAGGACGTGGTCGCGCGCGTCGACGATCTTCCCGGAGATGGTCGGTCACACGATCGCCGTGCACGACGGCAAGAAACACGTGCCCGTGTACATCAGCGAGTCGATGGTCGGTCACAAGCTCGGGGAGTTTGCGCCCACGCGGATGTTTCGCGGACACGCCGGCTCCGGGAAGGTGAGATGAGCGACGAGACGCCAGACGAGGCCGAGGGCCAGGCGCCGGACGCGGCCGAGAAGAAACTGGCCGCCAAGAAAGCCGCTGCTGAGAAGAAACCGGCCGCCGAGAAGGCCCGCGCGAAGAAGGCTGACGAGAAGGACGACGCGCCGCAGGCGCCCAGCGGGCCGCCGCCCGCTGGTCGCTCCGCAACCAGAAAACGTGCCGCCAAGAAAGCCGCGAGCGCCGAGGCCGCCGCACCCGGGGACGCGGCGCAGGCGCAGGAGCTCGCAAAGGCACAGGTCGAGCAGAAGCCCGCCAGGAAACTCGTCCGCCGCGCAGCGGCCGCGAAAGCGACGCCGCGCCGCAGGGTGGTGCGCGCGCACGCCCGCTACGTGCGCACCTCCGCCCGCAAGGCGCGCATGGTGTGTGGGCACCTTCGGGGCAAGTCCGTGCAGGAGGCACGCGCTATCCTCGCTTTCACCCCTCGTGAGGTGGCTCGCGACTGGAGCAAGCTCCTGGAGTCGGCCGTGGCCAACGCCGAGAGCAACCACGAACTGCTCGAGGAAGACCTGATCGTCCGCGAGGCGTACGCCGACGAAGGGCCGACGATCAAGCGCTTCAGGCCGCGCGCGATGGGGCGCGCGACGCCGATACGCAAGCGCACCAGCCACCTGACGATCACGCTGACCCCGCGCCCATAGAGCGCGACCATCAACACACACCGACCACACAGAGACTGCTGAGAGACTGAGAACATGGGACAGAAGGTTCATCCAGAGGCCATGCGCGTGGGTTACATCCACGACTGGAAGTCCAACTGGTTCAACGAGCGCAGCTTCGCCGAGTACCTCGCCGAGGACGTCCGTGTGCGCGAGCACATCATCGGCAAGCTCGCCCACGCGGGGCTCTCGGACATCACCATCCGCAAGGACGCAAACGAGCTCGAGGTCAACATCCACACCGCCCGTCCGGGCATCGTGATCGGCAAGTCGGGCACCGAAGTGGACGCGTTGCGCCGTGACCTGCACCGCATGACCAAAAAGCAGATCAAGGTCAACATCCTCGAGATCAAGCGCCCCGAGCTGGACGCCAAGCTGGTGGCCCAGTCGATCGCCGAGCAGCTCCAGAATCGCGTTGCCTTCCGCCGCGCCATGAAGCGCGCGCTCACGAGCGCGATGCGCTCGGGCGCCAAGGGCGTGAAGGTCCAGGTGGCAGGACGCCTGGGCGGCGCGGAGATGGCCCGCACCGAAAGCTACTCAGACGGTCGCGTGCCCCTGCACACGATGCGCGCCGACATCGACTACGGCTTCTATGAGGCGCGCACGACCTTCGGGCGCATCGGCGTGAAGTGCTGGGTCAACAAGGGCGAGATCATGCCCGAGGGCTACACCGGCGCGGACCTCACAGACATGACCGCGCCGGCGCCGCCGAGCTCCGAGCGCGACGGCCGCGACGGACGCGAGGGACGCGGCCGCGGGCGCGGCGGCAACTCACGCGGTGGCGGCGGTCCGGGCGGCCCGGGACGCGGCCGTGGGCCGGGCGGCGGACCCGGCGGCGGGCGCGGCGGGCGCGGGCCTGGTGGATCAGGCTCATCCGGCGGCGGGCGCGGCGGGCGCGGGCCCCAGGCCGGTGGCCCCGGCGGCGGAGGCGGGCGCTGATGCTCTCCCCCAAGCGCGTCAAGCACCGCAAGCAACACCGTGGGCGTCGTCGCGGCAACTCGCGCGGCCAACTGCACGTGCAGTTCGGCGACTACGGGCTGAAGTCGCTCGAGTGCGGCTGGCTGACCAACCGCCAGATCGAGGCCGCCCGTGTGGCCATGACGCGCAAGATCAAGCGTGGCGGCAAGGTGTGGATCAACGTGTTCCCCGACAAGCCGATCACCAAGAAGCCCGCGGAGACGCGCATGGGCTCCGGCAAGGGCTCCCCTGAAGGGTGGGTCGCTGTGGTCAAGCCCGGCCGTGTGATGTTCGAGCTGGCCGGCGTGTCTGAGCCGCTGGCCCGGGAAGCCATCCGCCTGGCCGCCCACAAGCTGCCCGTCAAGTCCAAGTTCGTAGCGCGCGAGGACTGAGCGATGAAAGCAAGCGAGATACGTGACTTCGACGAGAAAGAACTGAGCAAACGCCTGGGCGAGCTGCGCAAAGAGGTGTTCGGGCTGCGCTTCTCCAACGCGACCGGAGAACTCGACGACACCGCCGCCCTCGGGCGCGCCAGGCGCGACCTCGCGCGGGCGCTGACCGTGGCGCGCGAGCGGGAGTTGGCGGCCGGGCACACCCAGGGCAGCTGAGACCGGATACAACGCGAGCGGAATACGAGATGGCCGACCAAGCAGACGACGACACAACCGAGCAGACCCCCGAGCAGCAGGCGCCCGCGGCTGAGGCTGGCGGCGCCGAGCCCGAGGCCGGAGCCGCGCCGGAGGCCGGCGGCGAGCCGGAGCTCGCCGCGGAGTCCGCGCCCGACGCAGGCGAGGACGCCCCGCAGGCGCAGCCCGCGGCGCCGGCAGAGCTGCTGTCTCCCAAGGAGCGCCGACGCAGGACGCGCGCCAAGCGCGCCGGCGAGGCACGTCCGAGCCGCTCCCCCGAGGAGCGCCACGCCGAGCGCGTCGCCGAGCGCCGAGCCAAGGCACTCCGCCGGCGCGCCCGTCGCCTGCAGGAACGTGCCAAAGCATCAGCCCGTCGTGCCGCCGCTCCCGCGCAGGAGGCGCTCGCCCCCGTACACCCGGTGGTGGAGGGCAAGCGCAAGGTGCGCCAGGGTGTGGTCGTCTCGAACAAGGCCGAGAAGACGATCACCGTGCGCATCGACGTCTCCCACCGTCATCGACGCTACGAGAAGGTGGTGCGCAGCTCGAGCACCGTGCACGCACACGACGAGAACAACGATGCCCACGAGGGTGACGTGGTCCGTGTGATCGAGAGCCGGCCGCTGTCGCGGACCAAGCGGTGGGCGCTCGTGGACGTGGTGGAGCGCGCGAGATGAAAATCGGAGATTTTCCTGTTGCGACGGCCTGGATGGCCGGCCCTCCCATCAAAGGGGCCCAGCGGATGCAGGCCCGAGCATGATCCAGAACGAGACCAGGTTGCGCGTGGCCGACAACTCGGGCGCCCGCGAAATCCTCTGCATCCGCGTCAAGGGCGGCTCCCAGCGTCGCTACGCGTTCGTGGGCGACGTGATCACCGCCACCGTCAAGCAGGCCAACCCGCAGGGCGCCGTCAAGAAGGGTGAGGTGGTGACCGCGGTGATCGTGCGCACCAAGAAGCCGATCGGCCGCGACGACGGCACCTACATCGCCTTTGACGAGAACGCCGCCGTGATCATCGACGACCAGAACAACCCGCGCGGCACGCGGGTGTTCGGACCGGTGGCGCGCGAACTGCGCGAGCGCAACTTCATGAAGATCGTCTCGCTGGCCCCGGAGGTGCTCTGATGGCCCGCGCGAGCGCCAGCCCGCGACGTCGTTCGCTGAAGATCCACTCTGGTGATCGCGTGATCGTGATCTCCGGCAAGGACCGCGGCAAGAGCGGCAAGGTGCTGCGCGTGCAGCCGGCGAAGGAGCGTGTGTACGTCGAAGGTCTCAACATGACCAAGCGTCACGTGCGTCCGAAGGAAACGCGCAGCAACGCCAGCGGCCAGGACGTCGGCGCCCAGCTCGGTGGTGTGATCGAGATCGAGGGCCCCATTCACGTCTCCAACGTCATGCTCGTGGACGCCAAGGGCGCTCCCACCCGCGTGCGCATAGAGCGTCAGGGCAGCGAACGTGTGCGTGTCGCCAAGAAGACCGGCGCGAGGCTCGAGTAACGCGGGATGGCCACGATGACCGACACGGCCCCACCGGCGCGACTGAAGCTCCGCTACCTCGACGAGATCCGCCCAGCGCTGATCGAGCGCTTTGGGTACGACTCGATCATGCAGGCGCCCCGTGTCGAGAAGATCACCGTGAACATGGGCGTGGGCATGGCCAAGCAGGACTCCAAAATGCTCCGAGCCGCCACCGAGCAGTTGGCCACCATCGCCGGCCAGCAGCCGAGTGTGCGGCGCGCGCGCAAGTCCATCGCCGCCTTCAAACTGCGGGAGGGGATGCCGGTGGGCCTGGCCGTCACCCTGCGCGGTGAGCGTGGCTACGAGTTCCTCGACCGACTCATCTCGATCGCCATCCCCCGCATCAGGGACTTCCGCGGCCTGAGCCCACGCTCGTTCGACGGTCGCGGCAACTACTCGCTCGGTATCAAAGAGCAGATCATCTTTCCCGAGATCGACTACGACGCCATCGACCAGGTGCGCGGTCTGGACGTCACCATCACCACGTCCGCCGCAACCGACATCGAGGCGTACGCGCTGCTCGCCGCGCTGGGCCTGCCGTTCTCCTCCCAGGGCCGGCCCAAGGGCTACGACCCCGAGGCCGACGAGGCCGCCGCTCGCGCCCACGAGGAGGCAGAGGCCGCCAGGGCCACCGCAGCCGCAGCAGCGGACGCGCAGGCCGCCGCCAAGGCCGAGGCCGCAACCCAGGAGGAGGTCCTCGAGGAGGCTGTGGCGGAGGAGGTCGTCGCTGAGGAGCTGGACGAGGAGGCTGTCGCGGAGGAGGCCTCTGCCGAAGCGGCGGTCGTCGCAGAGGCTGAGGCGGCTGTCGAGGTGATCGCATCCTCCCCGCAGGGGGAGCCCGAGTCCGTGGCGCCCGAGGTTGCCGCGGAGCCAGAGCCCGAGGCTGAGATCGTCGAGGAGGCCGTAGAGGCCGTGGCCGAGGAGGCGGCTGCCGAAGCCGCCGTGGTCGACGCTGAGGCTGTGGCTGAGGAGGTCGTGGAGGAGGCCGTGGTTGAGGAGATCGTGGCCGAGGCCATCACCGAGGAGCTCGCAGCCGAGGAGTCCGACGGGGCGCGGGCCGCGAGCGAGCAGAGCGACGCCGAGGGCGGCGCCGACGAGCAGAAAACCGAGAAGGAGAGCGCAGACTGATGGCCAAGACCTCGCAGCGCGTCAAGCAGGCGCGGACCCCGAAGTTCAAGACACGTGCATATACTCGCTGCGCCCGCTGTGGCCGGCCGCGTGCGGTGTATCGCAAGTTCGGGATATGTCGCATATGTCTGCGTGAGCTCGCGCACAACGGTCAGATCCCCGGCATGACGAAGGCGTCGTGGTAGGAGTCCGAGCCGGTATGTGCGTCGAGAGACTCTGTAACACGATGGCTATACAGACTTTTCGAAAGCGATAACCGACAAAGAGCCGCCATGTCCATGACCGATCCCATAGCCGACTTCCTGACGCGCGTGCGCAACGCGATCCACGCGGCGCACGAGACGGTCGACGTCCCCGCCTCCAAGCTCAAGGGCGAGATCGCCAGAATCCTGGACGAGCAGGGCTACATCGATTCGTGGTCGGTGATCCCCGCGCCCGACGGCGCGGCGGGAGAGCTGATCCAGATACGGCTCAAGTACACAGAGGACCGCCGCTCGGCGATCTCGGGACTGCGGCGCATCTCGCGCCCCGGCCGGCGGACGTACGTCGATGCCAAGCACATCCCCAAGGTCCTGGGGGGCATGGGCACGGCGATCGTGTCCACCTCCCGCGGTGTGATGACCGGCCACGACGCGCGTGCAGCGGGCGTCGGCGGCGAGGTCCTGGCCCAGGTTTGGTGAGCGACGATGTCGAGAATTGGCCGACAGCCCATCACCGTGCCCTCTGGGGTGACCGTCTCGATCGAGCCCGAGTCGGTCCGCGTGAAGGGGCCCAAAGGCGAGCTCAGCGAGCGCATCCACAGGGACATCCAGGTGACGCAGGAAGGCGAGCGCCTGCTGGTAACGCGACCGACCGATCGCGGTGAACATCGTGCGCTGCACGGACTCACACGCACGCTGGTCGCCAATATGGTCGAGGGCGTGACCAACGGTTACGAGAAGCGGCTCGAGATCCAGGGAGTGGGATATCGCGCGCAGCTGAAGGGCAAGAACCTCGAGCTCGCCGTCGGCTACTCGCACCCGGTCCCCATTCCGGCTCCCAGCGGCATCGAATTCGAGGTCCCCCAGCCGACGCGCGTGGTCGTCAAGGGCATCTCCAAGCAACTCGTCGGCGAGACCGCCGCGGTGATCCGCAAGCAGCGCCCCCCCGAGCCCTACAAGGGCAAGGGCATCCGCTACGAGGGCGAGTACGTCCCCCGGAAGGTCGGCAAGCGCGCATGAGCACGTATAGCTGTCCATGTGCGCACCCTGGGATCGCGAGGCGCGCATGACCGTTCTCACCAAAGAGACCCGCCGGCTCAGACGGCGTCGCCGGGTGCGCGCGAAGATCTCCGGCACGGCCGCCAGGCCGCGGATCTCGGTGTTCCGCTCCAACCGCGGCCTGTCGGCCCAGATCGTGGACGACGTCGCGGCCCACACGCTGGCGGCGGTCAACTGGTACGAGCCCGAGCTGCGTTCGCTGGGTAAATCCGAGCGCACCACGCGCGCCGCGCAGTTGCTCGCCGAGCGCGCCAAGGCGGCGGGCATCTCCGAGGCGGTGTTCGATCGCGGCGGCTACCAGTACCACGGCCACGTGCGCACCTTCGCCCAAGCCCTCCGCGAGGCCGGGATCACGGTCTAGGCGCCCCGGCCCGCTACCCTCTTCCTCCTTCATGTCCATCTCAATCGATCGCTCAGTCAACGCCGCCGGCCTGGATCTCCAGGAGCGCGTGGTCGAGATCAACCGCGTGGCCAAGGTGGTCAAGGGTGGACGGCGCTTCTCGTTCACCGCGCTGGTTGTGGTGGGCGACGAACGCGAAGTGGTGGGCGTCGGCTACGGCAAGGCCAACGAGGTGCCGCTGGCGATCCAGAAGGGGGTCGAGCGCGCCAAGAAGGATCTCTTCCGGGTGCCCAGGCACGGCAGCACCATCACCCACCAGACCACCGGCGTGTTCGGCTCCGGCCGCGTGCTGCTCAAGCCCGCCTCGCCGGGTACCGGCGTGATCGCCGGCGGCGGTGTGCGCGCGGTGCTCGAGCTGGCGGGCATTCACGACATCCTCTCCAAGAGCCTCGGCACGCAGAACCCGATCAACCTGGTGAAGGCCACGGTCGCGGGGCTCCGCGGCCTGCGCACCCCCGAGGAGGTCGGCAAGCTGCGCGGGCTCACCATCAACCAGGTACTCGGTCTCGGCGGCGATCCTGTGAACGGCGCCGCGGTGGCCCCCGGCGGCGAGACGGACACAGCGCCGGTCGCGCCAGACGCCGATCCCGCCGTGGCGGGCGCTGGGGAGGTGTCCGCGTGATGGCTGCCCTGACCGTCACCCAACGTCGTTCGAGCAACGGCTCGAACAGCAAACAGAGAGACACGCTGCGCTCGCTCGGCCTGCGTCGCATCGGCCATACGGTCGAGGTCAAGGACAATGAGCAGGCGCGCGGCATGCTGCACGCGGTCCGCCACCTGGTCGAGGTCAAGGAGGGCAAGTGAGCCCCACCAGCCCCGCCGGGAGCACCGCCAAGCAGGACGTCCCAGAGCGGATCGGGCTGCACAGCCTCGCGCCCGCCCCCGGCAGCCGCCGCCCGCGCAAGCGCGTAGGGCGCGGCGAAGGCTCGGGTACCGGCAAGACCTCCGGCCGTGGACAGAAGGGCGCGGGCTCGCGCTCGGGCTCAAAGCGTCGCGCGAACTTCGAGGGCGGGCAGATGCCCATCCACATGCGCATGCGAAAGCTGCGCGGGCCGCACATGAAGAAGTCGATGCCGTTCGAGCCCTTCCGCACGCACACCCAGCCCGTCAACCTGGACGCCCTCGAGGCACGCTACGAGGCCGGTACCGAGGTGACCATCGAGCTGATGCACGCACGCGGTCTGGCCACTCGCAAAGGTGTGCCCGTCAAGGTGCTCGGCAGGGGCGAGCTGTCCAAGGCGCTGACCGTGCACGCGCACGCCTTCAGCGCGACTGCGCGGGAGCGCATCGAGGCGGCCGGTGGCACCTGCACGACGGTCCAGCCTTAGCCGCCAACCGGCGGCACGGCGCGACGCATCGACTAGAATCCCGCACTCCAGCGGCGTCGTAGGCGACCCAGCCCGCGCGCCACGGAGCTGATGCCATGCTCGCGACGATCCTAAACGCCTTCCAGGTTGCGGACATCCGCAAGAAGATCGGCTTCACGGCCGCGATGCTGCTGATCTACCGCCTCGGTTCGCACGTGCCAGTGCCCGGCGTGAACCTGACGGCGGTCAACAACATCCAGAAAGAGTTCGGCGGCGGCGGCATCCTCAGCTACCTGAACCTGTTCTCCGGGGGCGGTCTCTCGCGGATCGCGATCTTCGCGCTCGGCATCATGCCCTACATCACCGCGTCGATCATCCTGCAGCTGCTGCAGGTGGCCGTGCCCTCGCTGGAGAAGCTCTCCAAGGAAGGCGAGGTGGGGCAGGCGCGCATCACCCAGTACACCCGCTATCTGACCGTCGGGCTGGCCTTCGCCCAGTCGGTCGGGTACGTGTTCCTGTTCCACAGCCTGCAGGCAAAAGCCGGCGAAAACGTGATCACGCACTTCGACGTGGCCCACGTGTTCCTGATCGTCGTCTGCCTCACGGCCGGCTGCGTGCTGCTCATGTGGGTGGGCGAGCTGATCACCCAGCGCGGCATCGGCAACGGCATCTCGCTGCTGATCTTCGCCTCGATCGTCTCGCGTCTGCCGTCCGCCATCCAGCAGTGGTGGACAACCCAGGACCAGGTCTTCAAGGTGCTCGCCCCGTTCCTCGTGCTCGCGGTCGTCGCCGGCATCGTGTTCGTCCAGGAAGGCCAGCGGCGCATCCCCGTGCAGTACGCCAAGCGGGTGATCGGGCGGCGCATGACAGAAGGCGGCCAGACCTACCTGCCGCTGCGCGTGAACATGGCGGGCGTGATCCCCGTGATCTTCGCCGCCAGCCTGATGGCCTTCCCGCCCACCGTCGGGCAGCTCGTGAAAACGCACTGGGGCCAGTCGCTCTCGGACTTCTTCACCCCCAACGGCTGGCACTACATCCTCGGCCAATCGCTGCTCATCATCGTCTTCACCTACTTCTACACGGCGGTCACGTTCAACCCCGTCGACCAGGCCGACAACCTCAAGAAGTACGGTGGCTTCATCCCGGGCGTACGCCCGGGGCGCCCCACCGCCGAATTCCTCGATCGCATCCTCGCGCGCCTGACGTTCCCCGGCGCACTGTTCCTGGCCGCCGTGGCTGCGCTGCCCGCGATCGTCTTCTCGCAGACCCACCAGCAGTTTCAGTTCGGCGGGACCTCGATCCTGATCGTCATCGGCGTGGCCCTCGAAACCATGAAGCAGCTCGAGGCCCAGCTGATGATGCGAAGTTACGAGGGGTTCCTGAAGTAGCGCTCCGCCCGTCCGTCTGGCGGCCGGGACTTCGTGACGGCCGCCAGACGGACGGGCTTCGCTTGGCAGGGGCAGCGGTGGCACCGTGCGGCCGGGGTGGCACCGTGCGGCCGGGGCGGTCCGTGCGCGCAGGCGTCTGTGGCGCTGGCAGCCGCACCCCCATAGCGGGTAGGCTGCTCGGGTTGTGCCCGAACTGAACCTGATCCTGCTCGGCCCTCCGGGCGCCGGAAAGGGCACCCAGGCCGATCGCCTGCACGAAGACTTCGGGTTGCCCCACATCTCCACCGGCGACATGCTGCGCGCACAGGTGGCCGAGGGCACCCAGCTCGGCCGCGAGGCCAAGCGCTACATGGACGCCGGCGACCTCGTCCCCGACGGGGTGATCGTGGGGATGATCATCGAGCGCGTCGGCACTGTGGATGCCCGCGACGGCTTCCTGCTCGACGGCTTCCCACGCAACGAGGTCCAGGCCGACGCACTCGGTGAGGCGCTCAGCAGCCTCGATCGGCGCCTCACCGCGGCGCTGCTCATCGAGGTGCCAGATGACGATCTCGTGCGTCGCCTCGCCGGGCGTCGGGTGTGCGTGAAGAACCCGAGCCACATCTATCACGTGGACTTCGATCCCCCCAAGCACGAGGGCGTGTGCGACCAGGACGGAGCGCGGCTGATCCAGCGCGACGACGACAAGGAGGAGGTCATCCGCCGGCGCCTGGAGGTCTACCACGCCCAGACCGAGCCGCTGATCGCCTACTACGATCGCGCGCAGCTCCTGCGCCGCTTCGACGGACGACGCAGCGCCGACGAGGTCCACGCGCACGTCAGGGCCACCGTGGCCACGTTGCGCTTGGAGGAGAACATGTAGCGCGGACGAGCCCCCGGCCCTGGCGGCCGCGCCATCCGCCCGCCCGCCAGTCCTCGTGGCGGGGGCCGCACGCCGGATGCCGTGCGCGGCTCCGGGCTAAACTCCGTGGGTGATCATCAAGAAGTCCCCCGAGGAGATCGACAAGATGGCGCAGGCGGGGGCGGTCCTGGCGCAGACCATGGACGCGATCGAGAGCAGCGTGCGTCCTGGGGTGAGCACCGCCGAGCTGGACAAGCTCGCCGAGCGTTTCATCCGCGCCAGCGGCGCCACCCCCACTTTCAAGGGCTACCGCGGGTTTCCCGGCTCGATCTGCGCCTCGCCGAACGCCATGATCGTCCACGGGATCCCCGGCCCCTACCGGCTCAAGCGCGGCGACAGCATCTCCATCGACATCGGCGTCACGCTCGACGGTTGGGTGGCGGACGCAGCCCGGACGTTTCCGGTGGGCGAGATCGACAGCGAGGTACGCAAGCTGCTGGCCACCACCCAGGAGTCGCTGCACGCCGGCGTGTCCGAGTGCCGGGACGGCAACCGCATAGGCGACGTCTCGAGCGCGATCCAGCTCGTGGTCGAGGGCGCGGGCTTCTCCGTGGTGCGCTCGCTCGTCGGCCACGGCGTCGGGCGGAGCATGCACGAGGACCCGCAGGTGCCCAACTACGGCAAGCCCGGCAAGGGGCCGCTGTTGCAGGAGGGCATGGTGCTGGCGATCGAGCCGATGACCACCGCCGGTCGGCCGGGGGTGCGGGTCGGTGGCGACGGCTGGGCGATCTTCTCGCAGGACGGCTCGTCGGCGGCCCACTTCGAGTTCACCGTCGCCGTCACCGCCGCTGGGCCGCGGATCCTCACGCCCTGGCATCTGGCCCCGGAGGCACGGGGCCTCGACGGCTCCCATGCCCCCGCCCACGAAGCGGGCGTCGAGCGGATCGCCGGCGCGCACTGAGTCGGTATGCTCGCCGCGCGAGGCGGCCGTTGGCCTCCACGCTTTGCTACCATCTGGAGTCCTGCCCTGGCGCGCGCCGTTTCTGCGCTCCAAGGCATATCCTCGACCGGTAGCGGCGGCCTAGGCGGCAGCCAGAGCCGAGTCGCCGGAACCCAGCCGTTGAAAGGGATCATGAAGGTCAGACCGTCGGTCAAGCCGATGTGCGAGAAATGCAAGATCATCCGCCGCCATGGGGTGGTGCTGGTGATATGCCAGAACAAGCGCCACAAGCAAAGGCAGGGTTGAGTGGCACGCATCGCCGGGGTCAACCTACCCCTGAACAAGCGCTCGGAGATTGGGCTGACGTACATCTACGGAATCGGGCGCTCGACGTCCAACAAAGTCCTGCAGCAGGTCGGCGTGCACCCCGACACCTACATCCGCGATCTCACAGAGGATGAGGTCGCAAAGCTGCGCGACGCGATCGACGACGGCCTGACCGTCGAGGGCGATCTGCGGCGCGAGCGGCTCAACGACATCAAGCGCCTACAGGAGATCGGCTCCTATCGGGGCCTGCGCCATCGGCGCGGCCTGCCCGTACGCGGCCAGAAGACCAAGACCAATGCGCGCACCCGCAAGGGGCCGAAGCGCATGCAGGTGGCGGGCAAGAAGAAAGCGGGCAAGAAGTAGATGCCGCCTGCTCCCAAACGCGCCCGTGGCCGGCGCAAGCCGAAAAAGAACATCCCCATCGGACAGGCCCACATCAAGACCTCGTTCAACAACACGATCGTCTCGCTCACAGACACCACCGGCAACGTGATCGCGTGGGAGTCCGCCGGCGGCGCCGGTTTCAAGGGCTCGCGCAAGTCGACCCCGTTCGCCGCCCAGGTCACAGCGGATGCGGCCGCGCGCAAGGGCCTGGAGCAGGGGCTGCAGAAGGTGGAGGTCTACGTCAAGGGGCCCGGCTCGGGCCGCGAGACGGCCATCCGCTCGCTCCAGGCGGCCGGACTCGAGGTGACGGGCGTCAAGGACGTGACCCCGCAGGCTCACAACGGGTGCCGCCCGCGCAAGCGGCGGAGGGTCTGATGGCGGTGAGCGCTTCGCCATGCTGCGTCCTCGCTCGCTCGCGAGCGAAGCGCGCCACGCTACCTGCGTCCTTGTCTGGCTCGACTCACGACCATCAGAGAGGTGTCTCGCATGGCGCGTGACACTTCGCCACAGTGCAAGCAGTGCCGTCGCGAGGGGCAGAAGCTGTTCCTCAAGGGCGAGCGCTGCCTGACCGACAAGTGCGGCGTCGAGCGGCGCTCCTACCCACCGGGCGAGCACGGACGGGGACGCTTGAAACAGAGCGAGTACCGGGTCCAGCTGCGCGAGAAGCAGAAGGCCAAGCGCTACTACGGTGTGCTCGAGAAACAGTTTGCGGGCTACTACGAGAAGGCCTCCCGCCAGTCGGGGATCACCGGTGAGAACCTGCTCGCGCTGCTGGAGTGTCGGCTCGACAACGTGCTCGTGCGCCTCGGCTTCGGCGCCTCGCGCCGGCAGGCGCGCCAGCTCGTCCGCCACGGCCACTGGACGGTCAACGGCCGTCGGGTGGACATCCCCAGCTATCAGGTGCGTCCGGGCGACGTGATCGCCATCAAGGCGGGCACGCCGGCCACACAGGTGGTCAGAGATGCCACCGAGCTGACCGGCCAGATACCCGCGTGGCTCCAGGCCGACCATGAGTCGCTCACGGCCAAGGTGCTGCGCAAGCCGGAGCGGCGCGAGGTGGCCGCCCCGGTGCAGGAGCAGCTCATCGTCGAGCTGTACTCGAAGTAGAAGAGCTTTTGCCCGCGTCGCGGCCCCTCCGGGCGGCGACGCTCACAGTCGGCGCCCTTCACGGAGGGCGGTGCGAGACCAAATCGACGTTAGGACCCCCATGCTCGACTTCCAAATCCCCCGGATCACAAGCGAGTCCGTGGAGCAGAATCGCGGAACGTTCACGATCGAGCCGCTCGATCGCGGCTTCGGCTACACGTTCGGCAACTCCCTGCGACGCGTACTCCTCTCCTCCCTCGCCGGTGCGGCCGTCACGAGCGTGCGCATCGAGGGAGTCGCGCACGAGTTCTCGACCATTCAGGGCGTCAAGGAGGACGTGACGGACATCGTGCTCAACCTCAAGGGCGTCGTCTGCCGCATGCACTCGGACGCCAGCGAGGTGGAGGCGCCGCTGGTAGTCACCGGCCCCGGGGAGATCACCGCCAAGGACATCGACCTGCCGGCCGGCGTCGAGATCCTCAATCCGGACCTCCACATCGCGACGCTCGAGAAGAAAACCAAGCTCGAGCTGTACATGACCATCGGTCGCGGGCGCGGCTACCGGCCGGCCGAGGAAAACAAGTCGGCCGACCAGCCCATCGGCGTGATCCCCATCGACTCCATCTTCTCGCCCGTGCGGCGCGTGGCCTACGCGGTGGAGCAGGCGCGTGTGGGGCAGAAGACCGACTTCGACAAGCTCACCCTGGACATCGAGACCGATGGCTCGATCGACCCGCAGGCGGCGCTCCGCGAGGCCGCCGAGCTCTTGATCAGCCAGCTGGCCATCTTCACCGACGCGGATCGCATCCAAGAGCTGCGGGCGGCCCCCGGCGGGCAGCTCGACGGACACGGTCTGGCCGTGGGTGGCGGCTCGCAGGCGGCGCTCCAGGGCGAGGAGTGGGGCATCCTGATCGAGGAGCTCGAGCTGGGTGTGCGCTCGTACAACTGCCTCAAGCGCGCCGGCATCCAGACGGTCGGGGATCTCATCTCCAAGTCCGAGGCCGAGCTCAACGCGATCCCCAACTTCGGCAAAAAGTCGATCGACGAGGTCATCGAAACGCTGCACGCGAGGGGGCTCGCGCTGCGGGCCGACTGACAGACTCCCGCCCAGAGTGCTGTATAACCATCGATATACAGAATTCTCGGGAGACCACGAGCCCACACCCCGCCCCTAAACTGACTGCCGACCATGCGCCACCAAAAGACACGGAACAAGCTCAGCCGCGACTCCGCCCACCGCAAGGCGCTGCTCATGAACCTGAGCAAGGAGATAATCGAGCACGAGCGCATCGAAACCACGCAGGCGAAGGCCAAGGCCGTCAAGCCGGAGGTCGAGAAGCTGATCACGCTGGCCAAGCGCGGCGACCTGCACGCGCGCCGGCAGGCGCTCTCGACGCTCTCACAGGACAAGTTCGCGGTGCACAAGCTGTTCGCCGAGGTCGCGCCCCGATACAAGGAGCGCCCGGGCGGCTACACGCGCATCCTCAAGCTCGGGCCGCGGCGCAGCGACGCCACGGAGATGGTGTTCATCGAGCTCGTCTGAGCTCGCGCGCTCACCTCGCGCGGGACGCGCGGTGCTCACCAAGCTCACAATCGAGTACGACGGCAGCGGCTTCGCCGGCTGGGCACGCCAGCCGGACAAGCGCTCCGTGCAGGAGGAGCTCGAGGGCGCGTTGCGCACGGTGCTCGGGGACACCGACGACGAGGGGCGGCCGCTGACGCTGACCGTCGCCGGGAGGACGGACGCGGGGGTGCACGCGTGGGGGCAGGTGGCCAGCTACGCGCACGAGGCCGTCGATCCGCTGCGTCTGAACTCGCTGCTCGGCGACGACCTGGCTGTGCTCGCCGCTGAGCCCGCGCCCGAGAGCTTCAACGCTCGCCGCGACGCCGTCAGCCGCACCTACTGCTACCGCGTGCTCGCACGACGCCTGCGCTCCGTGTTCGAGCGCGGACGTGCGTATTGGTGGACGGGCCCGGTCGACCGCCATGCGCTCGACGCGTGTGCGCGCGCGCTCCTCGGCAAGCACGACTTCACTGCCTTCACGCCCCGCGAAACCGAGCACTCCTACTTCGACTGCCGCGTGTCCCGGGCGGAGTGGCTCGCCGGGGGCGAGCAGGGCGAGCTGCTCGAGTTCTGGATCGAGGCCGACATGTTCCTGCGACACATGAACCGCGTGCTCGTGGGCACCATGCTCGACGTCGCCCGCGGTGCGCGCACGTTTGAGGAATTCGAGGAGCTGTTGGAGGGGCGCCCGCGCGCGCAGGCGGGGCGCACAGCGCCTGCGCACGGGCTGGCTTTGGCTTCAGTGGCCTACGCGGACAGCGCTCAGGCTTCGGCGTAGCCTTCGCAGTATTCGCTCTGTTCGCGATCTATGGCGGCGAGGCTTTCGCTGTACAGCGTGGTCCCGTTCGCGCTCCGCACGATGAGTTCGGAGGGCAGGCTCGCGAACGCGCCATACACCAGCGGCCCGCCGGAGTGCAGGTCGGCGGCGAGGGGAACGTTTGTCAGTTCGACCAGGCCCGCGGGTGTGCGCGCGAGCACGCTCGCGCCGGGCGCGGCGAGGATGCCGTACACGACCGCGAGCTCGTGCGGCGGACATTGCAGGTGCAGCGAGCGTGCGAACGCCCTGGGCTGCGGCGGCGCAGATTCGCCGATCGTGTCAAGGCCCGATTCGCTCGTCAGTCCGGGGTTCAGCAACACGCTGAAGCTCACCCCGCCGCGAATCGCCGGCTGACGGCCGCCTTCGATCGTGAACGTTTCGCCGTCGGGCGCCGTGCCTGTGGCGAGCTTCACGAACTTTCGCTGTTCTCTGGGCAAGCTGCTCGCGCAGCGGTGCGCCGGCAGCTTGAGCATCCCCACCACACCGCCGCTGCCGTCGAGCTCGGTGAGCGACACGGGGCGCGAGGATGAGTTGCGGATCGCCTGTACGTAGACGCCCGCGGGTCCGCCCGCCGTGCGTGGGATGCGAATGACGCGCGAGCTGATCGCCCGTCCGTCGCGCAGCCGCAGCACCACGGTGCGCACGGATGCGGGCACGACGGCCATGATCGACTCGCGTTCGCTTTCGCATTCGAGGGCCGGCCGCTCATCCGAGCCTGGCGAGAGGCATACGCGTTCGCCCGAAGGTCCGACGATCACCAGTCCTTTCTGGCGTTCGCTGAATTCGACCGACACATAACGCCTACACGAGATGCGGACGGCTTCTCCCTTCGTCGCGCCGCGAACGATGAACGTAACGCCCGCGCGGGTTGGCCCGCGGCCGAGCACCGCTCCCTCTTCGTGTTCTTCGAGGGGGTTCGATGGGATCCCCAGCTTGCGCTCGAGGAGATTGTATGGGCGCGAGTTGCCCGCGAGCGCTTCCAAGAACCGCGCTTCGAGCGCTTCGCTGCGGTTGAGCAGACGATGGTCGCCGGCGTCCTCGAACGGTTCGAGCAGCTTGGCCAGTGACTCGTCCGCCAGCCCGCTTTCCAGGATTGCGGCGAGACCCGAGCGAAGTTCACGCGTGGCAGCAGCAAGACTGCGGTAGCCGCTCTGCGCCCACACCTTCATGTCGGCGCAGACGCTCGCCGCGCCACGCGTGTAAGGGACCGTCCAGATGCGCTGGCTGGACTCCACGAGCGGTGCGATCCTGGGATCGCTCCAACGCAGCGGCGCCAATGCGGCTTCGTAGGCTTGCTCAGCGGCCAGGTCGGGCGCGTAGACCGCGACGAAGGAGGTCAATGAGAGCTCCTCTTCGATCGCCGCACTCTGCTCTTGACCGCGCGCGAGTTCGCCCTGGACCCGCGGCGGCGGCTGCTCTTTAGCGCCCAACAGCGATCCCGGTCTGGGCTCGTGGGCGAGCACGCCGCTGCATTCGCCGCCCAGCTGCGCGTCGAACGCCGTGACGGCCGCGCGCGAGGCCGCCGCCTTGCCGACCAGCGAGAGCTCTAGGCCGTAGCGAGCTTCCAGGTAGGCCCGCGTGGCGGCCGCGTCGGCCGGCGAGACGGGCGTCGCGCGGCTCGTGCCTGCCACCGCTGCGCTCGGCCCGATGCCGCACGCGAGGATCGCGACCAGCGCCAGCGCTACGCGGACACCGGCGAGCAAGCACACACCCTCCCCCAACACGCGCCCAGCATATCTTCACACGCCCGAGCCGAACAGCCCCCTATGCTGGACCGCAGCCCCATGCTGAACGTGCTGCTCACAAACGACGACGGGATCGAGGCGGACGGCCTGCAGGCGATGCGCCGCGCGCTGCTCGAGCTGGATGACGTGCGTCTGGCGGTGATCGCGCCCGACGGCAACCGCTCGGCGATGGCCCGCTCGATCACCACGCGCAGGCCGCTGTGGGTGGAGGAGATCCCCTTCTCGGACGGGACCATCGGCTACGCCACCGACGGCACCCCCGTCGACTGCGTGCGCCTGGCGAGCCTGGGCCTCGTCGATGACTTCACCACCGATCTGGTGGTGTCTGGCATCAACCACGGCGCCAACCTCGGCGATGACATCACCTACTCGGGCACCGTGGCGGCGGCCCTCGAGGGCGTGGTGCTGGGGTTGCCGGCCATCGCCGTCTCCCAGCAGTCGCGTGCAGGCGCGCTTGACTACCGCTTCGACGGCGGCTTCGGCTTCGAGATCGCCGCTGCGTTCGTCGCGCGGCTGATCTCGCGGATCGATGATGTGCCGCTGCCGAGCAGGACGCTGCTCAACGTCAACGTGCCCGCGGGTGCGCCGAACGGGGTGGAGGTGACGAGCCTGGGCAAGCGCATCTATCGCGACGAGCTCAAGCTGGAGCGCGAGGAGGAGCATCGCCGCCGCTACTGGATCTACGGCTCGTATCCCGGCTTCCACGACGAGCCGGGCACCGATCTGGCGGCGGTCGCCGCCGGGCGCATCGCGGTCACGCCGATCCACTTCGACCTCACCGACCGCCCGAGCCTGGAGGCGCTGCGGCGCTTCGACCTGCAAGCGATGCTGGAGCCAGCGATCGCAGATCGGCCGGCACAAGACGCGCAGCCGTGAGCGGCGCGCGGGCAGCCAAGGGTCGCGCGGCCGCGCGCGCAGGTAGCGCCCCAAAGGACGCGAACGGCGACATCGGGCCGGAGCTGCTCGCGCGCGCGAAGGAGCTGCGCGAGCAGCTCGAGCACCACGCCTACCGCTACTACGTGCTCGACGACCCCGAGATCGGCGACGACGCCTACGACCGAGTGCTGGACGAGCTACGGGCGATCGAGCACGAGCACCCCGAGCTGGTGACGCCCGACTCCCCCACGCAGCGCGTTGGCGGCGCGCCCGTGGGTCGTCTGGAGAAGGTGGCCCACCTGGAGCCGATGCTCTCGCTCGGCAACGTGCGCTCGCAGGAGGAGCTGCGCGCGTGGGTGGAGCGGATGCGCAATCACCTCGCTCGCGAGGGCATCGAGAACCCGAGCTTCACGTTCGTGGTCGAGCCCAAGATCGACGGGCTGGCAATCAGCCTGATCTACCGTCACGGCGTGCTCGAGCGCGGCGCCACACGGGGGGACGGCGAGATCGGCGAGGACGTCACGCACAACCTGCGCACGATCGGCGCCATCCCGCTGCGCATCGAGGACGCGCCCGCGCTGGTGGAGGTCCGCGGCGAGGTGTACATGTCGCTGAAGGACTTCACCGCGCTCAACGAGCGCAGGGCCGAAGCGGGGGAGTCGACGTTCATGAACCCCCGCAACTCCGCCGCCGGCACCATCCGCCAGCTCGACCCGGCGGACGCGGCCAAGCGCCCGCTGTCCATCTGGTGCTACCAGGTGGGGGTCACCGAGGGTCTGTCGTTCGAGCGCCACTCCGACGCGCTGCAGTGGCTGCGCGAGCACGGCTTCCGCGTGAACGCCGACATCGCGTTGCTGGACGGCGAGGAGCAGGTGATCGAGCGATGCCTCACGTGGGAGCGGCGCAGGGGCGAGCTGGACTTCGAGATCGACGGTGCGGTGGTCAAGGTCGACGACCTCGAGCTCCACCGCCGACTTGGGTCCGTGGGCCGCGATCCGCGCTGGGCGGTCGCGTGGAAGTTCCCGCCCACGACCGCGCTGACGACCCTTGAGAAGGTGATGTGGAACGTGGGCAAGTTCGGCGACCTGCGCCCGTATGCGGTGCTCACGCCCGTGGCCGTGGGGGGCGTCACGGTCAAGCTGGCCACGCTCCACAACGAGGAGGACATCGTGCGCAAGGACATCCGCGAGGGCGAGGAGGTGATCATCGTGCGCGCCGGCGACGTCATCCCGCAGGTGATCTCGCCGGCGCCGCACGTGGCCGAGCGCAAGGACAGGCCGCCGACGCCCAAGCCGCCCGAGCACTGTCCGTACTGCAACACCAAGACGTTCAAGCCACCGGACAGCGTGTTCACGAAGTGCCCGAACCCGCTGTGCCCAGGACGCGCCTGGCAGTTGCTCAAGCACTTCGTCTCGCGCGGCGCCATGGACATCGACGGCCTCGGCGAGAAGCAGGTCGCGCTGCTGCAGGAGCGCGGCCTGGTGAGCACCGCCGCCGACTTCTATCGCCTGCGCGAGGAGCAGCTGCTCGAGCTGGAGGGCTTCGGCGAGCTGTCCGTCAAGAACCTGCTCGCTGCGATCGACGCCTCCAAGGAGCGCCCGTTCGCGAACGTGCTGTTCGCGTTGGGGATCGAGGAGGTGGGGGAGGTGACCGGTCGCAACCTCGCCCAGCGCTTCCGCCACATGGACGCCCTGCTGGCGGCCTCTCCGGAGGAGATCGCCGAGACCCCGGGCGTGGGCGAGAAGATGGCCCAATCGATCAGCGCACAGCTTCATGACGCCCGCATGCGCAAGCTGATCGAGGATCTGCGTGAGATCGGGCTGCGCTTCCACGAAGAGGGGCCGCCCCCGTCCGAGGGCCCGCTGGCGGGTCAGACCCTGGTGCTCACCGGCAGCCTGCCCGAGCTCTCACGCGAGGCCGCCACGCAGCGCATCCTTGCGGCGGGCGGGCGGGTGACGAGCTCGGTGTCCAAGAAGACCGACTATCTCGTCGCCGGCGAGAGCCCAGGCTCGAAGCTCGAGAAGGCCGAGCGTGTGGGCGTGGCGGTGCTCGACGAAGCGGGGCTGCTCGCGCTGCTCCACCGCTAGCTGGTTGCGGGGCGCCCGCTCGCTGCCGGTCGGCGGGCCGCACGCGTGCCGGTTGGCCGCTCCGGGGCATAGGCCTCAAGCGCCGAGGCCGATACGCCGAAGCGATTCCCATGCTCGAAGGCAGGAGAAGCGTGTGCGCGCTCGCGGTCATGGGTCTCCTCGTGGCGCCCTCGCTGTCAGGGTGCGCCGGCGGTGAAAGCGGGCAGCCGGCCGCACAGGCGGGTGGCGCGGCGAGCGAAGAACTTGCAGGGCAGCTCAGCGGCGGTGGCGGGGAGTCTGAACTGAAGGAAATCGTCGACCGGGAAACCACGAGCGAAGAACGACAGGAACTGCGAGAAGGCCTGGAAGAAGGGGAACTCACAGAACAGGAGCACGAACAGGTCGAAAACGCCCAGGAACAGAGCGAACGGTCGCCCGCGCAGGAAGGCGAAGGGGGGCAGGCGCAAGGCGAAGCGGAAGCGGAACCCGAAGCCGAAGCCGAAGGCGAAGGCGAAGCTCAGTAGTCGGCGACCGTGATCGCCATGTTGTCCTGGAAGCTGTGCGCGGTTTCGACGGGGATGCCGTCGGTGAAGATGGCGAACACGAGCGTGTGCCCGTCGGCCGCCTGGCAGTAGCCGACGAGGTTCGACACGCCGGTCAGCGTCCCGGTCTTGCCCTGGCAGTTGCCTTCCGCTCTGGTGTGGCGCATGCGCAGTTCCAGCGTGCCCGTGCGCCCGGCCACCGCCATGCTGTTGCGCAGCACCGTGCCGATCGGCGTCGAAGCGAGCTCTGCCAGCAGGTCGCTCACCTGGTAGGGGGAGGTCCTGTCTTCTTCTGAGAGCCCCGAGCCGTCCACGACGTGCGGGTGTATGCCGAGCAGATGGGCGATCGTCTTGGTCACAACCGCCGCCCCTGCCGCCGTCGTGCCCGCGCCTCCGTACAGGGCCCCGAGGTCCTTGACCAGGGTCTCCGCGAAGAAGTTGTCGGAGGGCGGGAGCATCAGGCCCAGGAGCTGCTGGATCGTGGGCGAGGGCGCCTGGGCCAACTGGACGGCGCCTACGGGGGTGTCCGCGGCGCCGCTGCCGCCTTCGATGGTGACGCCGTCGGACTTCAGCGCGCCCCACAGCTCGCGCGCCGCATACGCCGCCGGCGCGTGCGGGGCCGGCTGGCTCCCGTACGGACCGGTTTCGCCACGGTTGAACGCCAACGCGCTGAGCGTGCCTTCCAGGAAGGGATCCTCAGCGTAGTCGCTGGAGGGCTCCCCGCGCAGCGAGTCGAAGTAGGACTCATCGCCCTCGATCGAGCCGGTGATGTGATGGATGTGGTCGGTGCGCGCCAGTCCTGACACGAGCGCTGACACGCTCGCGCCGACGCCGCCGTAGTGGCTGTGGATGAACGCCGTCGAGCCGAACGTCGGGTCGCCGCCCCCCTTCAGGTAGAGGCTGCCTTCCCACACCCCGCCCGGCGCCATGTGCCCGACGCCGTACACGGTCGTGTCCAGGCGCGCCGTGGGGCCCATCAACGCGAGTGCGGTCGTAGCCGTGTAGAGCTTCTCTACGGACGCCGGCGGGCGCATGGCGGTCGCGTTCTGAGAGAACAGCGCCTGTTTGGCCGTAACGTCGTAGACGTAGGCCCCGTCGGCCGGGCCGGCGAGCGCCAACTGGTGGCTGAAGTCGGCCTGCAGGGCGCCCAGGCCCTGCTGAGCACCGGCCACCGGGGCTGCAACTATGCTCGGCAGTAGAAGTCCGAACAGCAGAATGAGGACTCTTACGGCAGGAGAATGGCCCACGTACCCATAAAATGTTCCTTGCATGGGCAAGGTTGTCAAGTTGGAGGCCGCCGGGAAGGCCACCGCACGGACGCGAGCAATGGCGGCCCGTGGTGTCGGACGCCCCGCCGCGACCGAGCGCAGACGCCGGCCCAGGCGCGACAAGACCGCGCTGGTGCTGGGCGGAGGCGGCTTCACGGGGGGCGTGTACGAGATCGGTGCCCTGCGCGCGCTCGACCTGCTGGCGGTCAACAGCAACGTCAACGACTTCGACGTTTACGTGGGCACCTCCGCGGGCTCGTTCATCGCGGCGCTGTGCGCCAACGGCGTGACCCCCGAGGAGATGATGCGGGTGGTGACCCGCCAGGGCAAGGCGCCGTTCAAGGACGTCGACATCGGTGATCTGCTACGCCTGAATGTGGGGGAGTTCGTCCGCAAGGGCGCGCTGATGCCGCTGCGCGCGGCCTCGCTCGCCCGCGAAGTGATCTCCCAGCCGGGCGGCGTGTCGCTGATGGACGTGATCGTCGGCCTGGCCGGCGGCCTGCCCTCGGGCCTTTACACCGGCTCCGGGATCGAAGACTATCTGCGTGAGATTCTCAGCGAGCCGGGGCGCACGGACAGCTTCGGCGAGCTCGCATGCGAGCTGTATCTGACGGCCACCGACCTCGACAGCTGCGAGCGGGTGGTGTTCGGCGTGGACGGCGCGCGCGACGTGCCCATCTCAACCGCCGTGCGCGCCTCAGGGGCGCTGCCCATGGTGTACGCGCCCGTCCGCGTGCACGATCGGGAGCTGATCGACGGGGGCATCGTGTCGACCACCAACCTCGACCTGGCGGTCGAGGCGGGCGCCAAGCTGATCGTGGTGATCAACCCGATCGTGCCGTTCGTCAACGACTTCTCGCGCACCGTCAGCACGCTGCACGGCCGGCGCCCGCGCCGCATCTCCGACATGGGCTTCACGCAGATCGGCTACCAGGTGTTCAAGCTCGTCGCCCACCAGCGCCTGCACGAACTGGCGAAGGGCTGGGAGCAGCGCTACCCGGGCGTGGACATCGTGTTGATCGAGCCCGAGCCGAACGACGAGCTGATGTTCGAGACCTCCATGATGAGCTTCAACTCTCGCGTGGAGATCGCCCGCCACGGCTTCGAGTCGGTGACCAAGCAGTTGGTGGACGACTACGAGCGCTACGCAGCAGTGGCCGAGCGCCACGGGCTGGAGATCTCCGCCAAGCGGGTGCGCAAGGTGGTCAAGCACTTCGACGAGCAGCACGAGCACATCAGCGCGTGGCGCAAGATCCTGGAGGGCACCACCGGGGCGCTGCTGCGCCAGGCCGGCTCCGCCGGCTAGGGGAGCTTCTCGACGGCGTTGATCAGCCGGTCGGTTGCCGCGGGCGAGCGCACGGCGATGCGGACGTGCTGGGGCTCGCCGAGGGCGTCGCCGGCGGCCACGAGGATGCCCGCGCGCTCGAGCAGGGCAGCGAGCTCGGCACCCGGCAGGGAGGGGTGGGCGGCCCACACGAAGTTGGCCTGGCTGTCGGCGACCTCGAAGCCGCGCTCGCGCAGGGCGCCGGTCAGGCGCGGGCGCTCGGCGCAGATGTCGCGGGTGCGCGCTTCGATCAGCTCAGTGCAGCTGTGCAGCGCCTCGAAGGCGCCCGCTTGCGAGATGTCCGACACACCCAGATCGGGTGCCAGCTCGGCCAGGAGCTCACCTGAGCCGGGACCGCCGATGGCGTAGCCGATGCGCAGGCCGGCCAGGCCCCAGGCCTTGGAGAAGCTGCGAAACACGAGCAGGCGCGGATGCTGCTCGAGCAGCTCGAGCGAGGAGCCGATCGGCTGGGCGTCGGCGAAGTCGACCAGCGCCTCGTCCAGCAGCACGGCCACGCCGCTGGGCAGCTGCTCGAGCAGGCGTTTCAGCTCGGCGGTGGGCAGCAGCTCGCCGGTGGGGTCGTCGGGGCTTGCGAGCGCGATCGCGCGGACATCCGGCTCGCGGGAGGCCGTCTCCAGCAGGGCGTCCACGCCGCCGTTCACGCGGATCGCGCGCCCGTGGGCGCGTCGCGCCATCAGCGGGTACAGCGGGTAGGAGGGCCAGCGGGTGAGCAACTGCTGGCCGGGTTCGAGCAGAGCGCGGGTGGCGGAGCTAAGCAGCTCCGCCGCGCCGTTGCCGAGGATCAGGCGCTCGGGGTCCACGCCGTGGCGCTCGGCCAGGCGCCCGCGCAGGTCCGAGCCCGAGAGGTGCGGATAGCGGTGCATGCCGCGGCGCGCGACGAACGTGATCGCGCTCACGATCCGCGGGTGGGGCAGCTGCGGCCAGGTGGTGAGGGAGAGGTCGAGCGTCTCTACGCGGGTGAGCGCCTTGCGCCGGCGCTCGGCCGCCTCTTCGCGCAGGCCCTGGTTGACCTCCTCCTCGGACATGCCCTCGAATTGGCGGTAGTAGTCGAGCAGGCCCATGGTCTGGCCTCGTTCTAGCAGCGGTCGTCTAGTCCGGCCCCACGGGTCGCACCTGCGGGCCGGGCGTGGGGCCTCACGCGCCCCCGCCGCGTTCGATGAGGTTGCCGGGCCCGTGGATGACCAGGAACCACACGGCGAAACCGAGTGCGAAGACGATCGCGGTGGCGCCGAAGATGCGACCCAGCGCGCCGGTGCGCTGATCGTGCCCGGCGGCCCGGCGTACGAGGATCCAGGCGCCGTCGACGCGTTTCATCAGCGCCAGCGCACCGAACAGCAGCGCGAACAGGGCGATGAACGACACGAGCAGGCCGAGGCTGACGCTGCCGGTCAGGTAGTTGGCCTGCGAGCCGAGCCACAGGCAGGCGAGCGGGATTGGCCCCCAGCAGAGGATGCACAGCAGCGTGATGGCTGCGAGCATGATGCTCGCGAGCGAGCCGTCCACGCGCTGGCGCAGGTCGCCGCCACGCTCGGGGGTGGAGCGGAAGTGCACGGGCGCGGTGCCCGGGCGGCGCCCGACGAACAGGCCGCCGTTATCGGATGGATCGGTGCGCATGCAACGTCATCTTCGCAGGTATCGCGCATGCCACACGTAGTTGGCCACCCCTCGCCCCACGTCGACGCTGCTCAACTTGCGTACAGCGAGTCGAACAGCTTCGCGTAGCGCTCGTTGACCACGTTGCGCTTGACCTTCAGCGTGGGCGTGAGCTCGCCGGTGGCCTGGGAGAGATCGTGATCGAGGATCACGAACTTCTTGACCTGCTCGACCTGCGCGTATTTGGCGTTCGCGCGGTCGAGTTCGTGCTGGATGAGCTCGTGCACGGCGGGCTCCTTGGCCAGCGAGGGGATGTCCTCGGGCAGGCCACGCTCACGTGCGAACACGGGCATCTCTTCCTCGTCGAGCGTGATCAGCGCGACCGGAAAGGGCCGCTGGTCGCCGTGCATGACCGCCTGGGAGATCCAGCGGCTCTGCTTGAGGTCGTTCTCGATGTTGGCCGGCGTGAGGTTCTTGCCGCCGGCGGTGATGATGATGTCCTTCTTGCGTCCGGTGATCGACAGGTAGCCGTCCTCGTCGAGCGAGCCGAGGTCGCCGGTGTGCAGCCAGCCGTCCACCACCGCCCCGAAGTTGGTGTCCGCCTGGTTGTGATAGCCGGCGAAGATGTTGGGGCCCTTGATGAGGATCTCGCCGTCCTCGGCGATCTTGATCTCCACGCCCGGCAGGGCACGTCCGACCGTGCCGAAGCGATGGTTCTCGACCGTGGAGACCGTCGCCCCTGTTGAGGTCTCGGTCATGCCGTAGCCCTCCAGCACCGGCACACCGCAGGCCCAGAAGAACTCGAGTATCTCCCTCGCGATGGGCGCCGCGCCGCTGGTCGCGTGGCGCACGCGCCCGCCGAAGATCGCGCGCACGTTCTTGAACAGCTGCTCGTCGGCTTCCTCGAACGGCCCTTTGAGCTCCTCGGGCACCTCTTCGCCGCGATTGATCATGTCGCGCACCTTCGCGCCCAACTCGATCGCCTCCTGCGCGCGCTCGCGCTCCTCGGCCGGCTGTTCGTCGATCGCGCTGCGGGCGAGCGTGTAGATCTTCTCGAACACGCGCGGCACCGAGGGCAGGTACGTGGGCTCGACCTCGAGCAGCTCCGAGACCACCTGCTTGGTGTCGCCGCCGAAGTAGGCGAGCGTGCCGCCTAGGCTGAACACCGCCAGCTGGATCAGCAGCGCGTAGGAGTGGGCGAGCGGCAGGTAAAGGTAGATGACCTCATCGCTGTTGATCTCGCCGGC
The DNA here is from genome assembly GCA_963810735.1 of uncultured Solirubrobacteraceae bacterium. Classification (GTDB taxonomy): domain Bacteria; phylum Actinomycetota; class Thermoleophilia; order Solirubrobacterales; family Solirubrobacteraceae; genus Palsa-744. Next base: position 989,517 of record CAWEOR010000004.1, on the reverse strand, counting down.
CTCGCTGATCATGGCGACCATCGAGCGGTAGTTGCCGTGGGTGAGCACGCACCCCTTGGGCGGTCCGGTGGTGCCGGAGGTGTAGATGAAGGTGAACGGGTCCTCCGGGCGCACCCTTGCGCGGCGCTCCTCGAGCTCCTCGGGCGAGCGGCCGCGCCCGCGCTCGCGCACCTGCTCGACCGTGAGCGGGGGCTGCGCACTGCCATTGGAGGAGCCGTTGGCGCGCGCGCCCTCTGCATCGTCGGCCGCCCGCTCGCCGACGGGCGGGTCGATGACGATGACGGTGCGGAGGTTGGGTACGCGATCGCGAATCGCTGCGACCTTGGCGAGCTGCGCGTCGTTCTCGCACACCACCGCGCACGCGTCCGAGTCGGAGATCACCCAGAGACACTCCTCGGGGGAGTTGGTCTGGTAGATGGGGACCACAACGGCGCCGACGGAGGTGGCGGCCATGTCCACATAGGACCACTCGGGCCGCGTGTTGGCGAGGATGCATACGCGCTCGCCCGGTTCAATGCCCAGCGCGATCAGCCCGAGCGCGATCTCCTCGACGATGTCCGCCAACTGGGCGTACGTGACGTCATGCCACGCCGCGTCGCGCTTGTAGCGCACGGCGACGTTCTCGGCGTACTGGGCGGCCGAGCGCACGACAAGATCGGCAAGCGTCTGCGACCCAACGGTCGACGGCGCCGCGGCCTCCATCATCTCCCTCCTTGGGATTCACGCGGGTATACCCGTGATCTTAGACGCTGGGGGGTGCTTTGGCCATGTGCCGCGAGCCGGATCCATCGCGCCATCCCGCGTATGAGGGAGGCGACGGGCGGCGCTGCAGCCAGCGTCCCAGCACGCTTGTGGCGCCACGTCTGGAGGCCCGGTGGGGCGGGCCGCGAGGAGGCCCTCACACGGGGTTGGGCACGTCCAGGAAGACGTGATTGACGCCGAAGCGCTCGCGCAGGTACTCCCCCAGGCGCATTACGCCAAACGTCTCCGTCGCGTAGTGCCCGGCGGCGATCATGTGCACGCCGGACTCGCGCGCCTGTGCCATGGAGCGCTCGGCCGGCTCCCCGGTCAGCAGCGCATCCGCGCCGGCGGCAGCCGCCTCAGGGGTGTAGTCGGCGCCGGCGCCGGACACGATCGCGAGCGTTCGCACACGCGCGGGCCCCGCGTCGAACACAAGCGGTTCGCGCGCGGTGATCGCGTGCACGCGCGCGAACAGCTCCTCCGCGGCCAGGCCGTCGTCGGGGAAGCTCGCCAGGCAGCCGATCGGCTGGCCGTGGTGCAGGCCGAACGGCGTGAGCTCGTCCGCCTGCAGCGCCCGTCCCAGCAGCGCGTTGTTGCCAAGCTGGGGATGCGCGTCCAGCGGAAGGTGGTATGCCGCCAGCGCGATGTCAGCTTCGAACAGGATCTGCAGGCGCCGCTTGAGCATCGCGTCGATCGTTCGAACACCCGGATCCCAGAACAGGCCATGATGGACCAGCAGCAGCTCGGCGCCCTCGCGCTTCGCGCGCTCGAACAGCTCCGCGTGCGCCGAGACGCCTGTTGCGACCGTCTGCACCCGCGCGGGTCCGGGTACCTGCAGACCATTCGCGCAGTAGTCCTTGAAGCGCGCCGGCTCGAGCACGCGATCGATCTCGGCCACGATCTCCCAGGTGGCAGCGGAGGACACAGCGCGACCATAGCGGGCGTCCACGATGACACCGTACGCGGGCGGGCAAGCTGCGCGTGTGGGATACTGGCGCTGCGTCGGGGCGTGGCGCAGCCTGGTAGCGCGCACCGTTCGGGTCGGTGAGGTCCCCGGTTCGAATCCGGGCGCCCCGATTACCTTAGAGAAGCGCGAACAGCCGCGAACACGAGCGAATATCCCAGAAGACGCTGGACATCGGGGGAGCATGTGCGCTTGTGTTCGCGGCTGTTCGCGCTTCTGGAGACCGCAAACGGACCGCAGCGGGCGCGAAAAGGGATCGCAAAAGGACCGCAGAGCAACGCGCTCTTGCGGCGACATCCAGACCCCGCAGGCGACGGCCGCTGAACGTTTGCCGCGTATCGCTGCTTCTGATGCTCGCTTTCGCCACGCGAAGCAATAGAGCGTCCTCGCTCGCGGCAGATCCCTGCACGTCCAAACGAGCAGCGCACAAAACCGCCGTTCGTCCTTCCGCATCGCCAGGGTCGCAATTTCCGCACTTTGCGGAAAGTTACGTCGCGCGCAGAGCACGCCAGCACCTATGAGCAGTACCCTTCCGTCATCCGGGATCGGTGGGGAATCTCGGGCGAGAGAGGGGAGCAGGCATGCGACGTATCAAGGTTATGGACCTCGCATTGGTCGTGGGGATGTTGAAGGTATTGCGGGGCATGGCTGGGCGATTCGCGCTGCCGAGCAAACGGGGCAAAGACGGTGTGCAATGGCAGTCAGCCTCGCGGCGTTTGCAAATACAGGGGTCTCCTACGAGACTGGTGGATGGCTTCTCGGGAGCAGGTGTAGTCCGATTGACCGGGGAGCTGGTCGCGGCGGTAGCCGTGGCACTATGCTGCGTTGGCGTGTCCTCGGCGGCCGCCGTCGAAGGCATCCGCACGATCCCCGTCGGCAGCTACCCCCGGGGCCTGTCTTCGGATGGAACCCACGCCTGGGTGGGGAGCTACAACGAAAATACGGTCAGTGAGATTCAGGCGTCCAGCGGCGAAGTCATCCGCACGATCCCCGTCGGCGCAGGCCCCGACGCCGTGTCAGCGGATGGAACCCACGTCTGGGTCGGGAACGAACGCGAAGATACGGTCAGTGAGATTCAGGCGTCCAGCGGCGAAGTCATCCGCACGATCCCCGTCGGCGGCGACACCCTTGGCGTGTCTTCGGATGGCACCCACGTCTGGGTCACGAACTGGAACGAGGATACGGTCAGTGAGATCGAAGCGTCGAGCGGCGAAGTCATCCGCACGATCCCCGTCGGCTACATCCCCGCTGGCGTGTCTTCGGATGGAACCCACGTCTGGGTCACGAACGCCCTTGAAAATACGGTCAGCGAGATCCAAGCGTCGAGCGGCGAAGTCATCCGCACGATCGCCGTCGGCAACCACCCCAACGCCGTGTCCTCGGATGGAACGCACGTCTGGGTCACGAACGAATCCGGAACTACGATCGATGAGATCGAAGCGTCGAGCGGCGAAGTCATCCGCACGATCGCCGTGGGCCGCGGCCCCGCTGGCGTGTCTTCGGATGGAACCCACGTTTGGGTCACGAACGAAGGAGAAGATACGGTCAGTGAGATCGAAGCGTCGAGCGGCGAAGTCATCAACACGATCCCTGTCGGCAGGGGCCCCAACGGCATAGAATCGGACGGAACCCACGTCTGGGTTCTGAACGGCGGTGACGATACGGTCAGCGAGATTCCGATCAGTTATCTGCCTGCGCCGAAGGCGGTGATCGAATCTCCAGCGAGCGGCGGCACCTACGCGCAGGGCGCGCTCGTCACGACGAGATTCTCGTGCACTGAAGGCGAAGACGGGCCAGGGCTCGAATCGTGCACGGACTCCAACGGCGGGTCTGGCACCTCGGGCGTGCTTGAAACCTCGACCCTGGGGCCGCACACCTACACGGTGACCGCGAAAAGCACGGACGGCGAGACCGGCACGGCATCGATCAAATACACGGTAGTCCCGCCGAAGGCGGTGATCGAATCTCCAGCGAGCGGCGGCACCTACGCGCAGGGCGCGCTCGTCACAACGAAATTCTCGTGCACTGAAGGCGAAGACGGGCCAGGGCTCGAATCGTGCACGGACTCCAACGGCGGGTCTGGCACCTCGGGCGTGCTTGAAACCTCGACCCTGGGGCCGCACACCTACACGGTGACCGCGAAAAGCACGGACGGCCAGACCGGCACGGCATCGATCAAATACACGGTAGTCCCGCCGAAGGCGGTGATCGAATCTCCAGCGAGCGGCGGCACCTACGCGCAGGGCGCGCTCGTCACGACCAGATTCTCGTGCACTGAAGGCGAAGACGGGCCAGGGCTCGAATCGTGCACGGACTCCAACGGCGGGTCTGGCACCTCGGGCGTGCTTGAAACCTCGACCCTGGGGCCGCACACCTACACGGTGACCGCGAAAAGCACGGACGGCCAGACCGGCACGGCATCGATCAACTACACGGTAGTCGCCTCGCTATGCAGCGACACCGCGACGGTCACGCTCTCGCCGGGTCTGACAGACACAGCGGCAGTCCAGACGATGAAGATCAAGGGAACCCTGGCGGGCTGCGTGGGCGCACCGTTCACAGGAGCGAGGTACACCGCGACGTTGAAAACAGCCGGTCCGGTGTCGTGCTCGGTGCTCACTGGAGCGGGCGAACCAGCAACTGGGGCCGCGACATACAAGTGGACGCCGAAAGCGAAAGCCTCAAAAGGGACACTCAGTATGTCCTTGACGGAAACGCCGGACATCGCATTCTCGGCCGAAGTGACGAGCGGCCCCTACGCACCGCTGACGCTCACAGGGACCGCCACGGAGAGCTACACCGGCGGAGCGACATGCGGCGAGAAAGTCGGCAAAAAAGCCGTGAAAGCAGTCAAGGAGGGTACGCTCAGCGGACTCATCAGCAGTTTCAGCCCCTGAGCTCGCTCGCAGCCTCCCGTCTGGGTGGATGCGCGACAATCACGGCGATGGGCGAGAGTCCCGAGATCGAGCTGGTGCGCCGGGCGTGGGATGCGTTGATCACGGGTGGCCCGGAGGTCCTGGGCGAAGTGCTGGCGCCCGATGCGCAGTGGTACGGAGTGGAGGACGGGCAGCTGTGCGATGGCCGCAAAGCAATCATCGACGTGATGAGTCGCAACGTCGCTGGCCGCTTGCGAGGCCGAATCGAGGAGACCGTCCAAGATGGCTCGCGTGTGATCGTGGGGTTCCGTCCCGAGCAGCCGGTGACGCTTGACCGTCCGGTGGACGACGGCGTCGCTTACATCGTCGTGACGGTCCGGTGCGGGCAGATCGTTGAGATGAGGGGGTGCGCTGATAGGTCCGTCGCCGTGAGCTACGCGCAGAATCGCCTGCCGCTGCGGGGAATGTGACTTCGACGATCAGCCCGCCGCCTGGGCGAGCCTGGATGTTGAGCGTACCGCGAAGGTCGAGCTGCCTATCGCGTCACAACGCTCGGGCCCGCGCGGCTGCGAGGGTGCCGGGCCGCGATCGAGGAGCCTGCGACCACGGCTTTGCGATTCTCAGCGCGCTGAGGATCGCGCGCGTGGCCGGCGAGCGGTTGAGTGTGATGAAGTGGATGCCGGGCACGCCCTCGCGCAGCAGCTCCGCACACTGCAGCGTGGCGTAGGCGACGCCGAAGTCGAGCACCGCCTCGGGGTCATCGCCGCGCGCGTGCAGCTCGCGACGCAGGCCGTCGGGAATGGAGGCCCCGCAGAGCTTGGCCATGCGCTCGACCTGCCCCACCTGCGTGATCGGCATGATGCCGGGGATGATCGGCACGTTCACGCCCGCCGCGCGTGCGCGCTGGACGAAGCCGAAGTAGAGGGCGTTGTCGAAGAACAACTGTGTGATCAGGAACTGCACGCCCGCGGCCACCTTCTCCGCGAGATGTTCCAGGTCCTCCTCGGGGCTGACCGCGTGGATGTGCGTCTCGGGGAAGCAGGCGCCGCCGATCGCAAAGGGGTAGTCGGAGGCGATCAGTTCCACCAGTTCGCGCGCGTACTCGAGGCCGCCCTCCGTTTTCCGCCACTGCTCCTGGCCCGCGGGCGGGTCGCCGCGCAGCGCGAGCACGTTGTCGATGCCCGCGCTCTGCATCTCGTCGAGCGTGGCGCGCAGTTCCGCCACGGTGGCGCCCACGCAGGTGAAGTGCGCCATCGCCTCCAGCCCGTACTGCTCGCGGATGCGCTTGACGATCTCGATCGTTTTGCCCTTGGTGGAGCCGCCGGCGCCATAGGTGACGGACACGAACGACGGGTCCAGGCCGCGCAGCTCGGCGAGCGCCGTGCGCAGGTTCTCCTCCCCCGCCTCAGTCTTGGGCGGTAAGAACTCGAAGGAGAACGTCGGCCCGGAGGAGGCCAGGCGGTCGATGCGCATCCGCGTATTATGCGGCCCAGCGCTCGGGCTCACCGGCGCTGCGGCGGAGCTCCCCGATGGCCTCCAGGTGCGTGAGGATTGAATCCGGCGGACACGATCGGCAGCATCTCCCCGACACCCATCCGCAATGCAGATCGACGCCACCTCGATAGCGTCTTGCATGAGCTTCCCAAATAGCCATAGTTCCGCGGCTCGCGCCGCGGGTCAGGGGGTTGTTGATGTCAGATGAACCGGTCTCGTCAGCGCAGGGATCACCAGTTGGATTCGAGTCGGATATCAGGCCGCTGTTTCGCGAAAGCGACCGAACGGCCATGCGCCGGGCCTTTGACCTCTGGTCCTACGACGATGTCCTGGCCCACGGCCAGGCGATCGCCGGACGATTGAGGGACGGGAGCATGCCCTGCGATGGTGCCTGGCCCAAGGCGCAGGTCTCGCTGTTCGAGCGCTGGCTCGAGCAGGGGGCGGCCAAGTGACGTCGGCCCCGGTGCTCGTGTTCGGGGCGACCGGCACTCACGGTGGCGCCGTCGCGCGGGAGCTGCTCGCCAGGGCGGTTCCCGTACGGGTATTGGTTCGTGACCCGGCGTCCGAGCGAGCGCGGGCGCTCGCCAGGAGCGGTGCCGAGTTGGCAGTCGGCGACCTCTACGACGAGCCGTCACTCGCTCGAGCGATGTCCGGCGCCGCGGTCGCGTACGCGGTCACCACTCCGTTCGAGGAGGGGGCTGATGCGGAGGTTCGCCAGGGTGAGTCGATCATTCGAGCGGCCGTCGAGGCACGGTTACCGTGGCTGATCTTCGCGTCGGTGGCCGCGGCCGGGCGCGCCGAGGTGCCCCACTTTCAGAGCAAGGCGCGAATCGAGGAGCGACTGCGCCACGCTGCCGTCCCCTGGACGGTGATCGCACCCAGCTACTTCTATGAGAACCTGCTCGGGTCTCGGGCGGCGATTCTCGAAGGAGTGCTTCCGTTGGCGCTGCCCGTGGACAAGCCCCTGCACCAGGTCGGGTTGCGCGACCTCGGCGCTGTCGTCGCGGCGATCCTCGACCGCCGCCAGGAGCATCTCTCAGAACGCGTCGAGATCGCAGCTGATGCTCCCACCCCACGAGAGATGGCTGGCGCCCTCGGGGCTCGCGCCGTCGAAACCCCGCTGGATGACCTGCGCGAGCGCAACCCAGACCTCGCCGCGCTGTACGCGTTCCTCGCCGGCGATGGCTACGGCATCGACGTGCCGGCTGTACGGGCCCGGTATCCCGAGGTCGCGTGGATGGGTTTCGTCGAATGGGCGGCTGAGGTCGACTGGAACACCAGCAGCGGTTGACCAGCGAGTGCTTCAGCTACAAGCCGTGTCGGGCGGGCAAGCCAAAGACCGACACGGGCTTCGGATTCAGGCCGCGAGGCGAGCCTTTGCGCGTCGTCGATGAATGGCTTGCGCCCTATCGCAGGCTGTGGGCGACCCGCGTGGATGCGCTCGAGCGCCACCTGGAGACAATGGAGGAGAACCGAGACGACGAAAGGAGATCACGCGATGGGTGATGTGGCGGATGGCGCCGGGAGCGCGTACGGCGTCCTGGAGCGCTCGGGCAGCCGGGTGGTGCTTCGCTTCGAGCGTCGCTTCCGCCAGGCCCCGGAGACCGTGTGGCGGGCACTGACCGAGCCCGAGCATCTGCTCGCCTGGTTTCCGACCACGATCGAGGGGGCCCGTGCGGCGGGGGCCGCACTTCGGTTTGCCTTCCCCAACGGCGAGAGCGAGCCGTTTGACGGCCAGATGCTGGCCTTCGAGCCGGGTGTCCTGATGGAGCTGCGCTGGGGTCCGGAGATCCTGCGCTTCGAGCTCTCGCCAGATGACGGTGGCACGCTGCTGACGTTCACCGACACGTCCGACGAGCTGGGCAAGGCCGCCCGCGACGGTGCCGGCTGGCATTCCACGCTCGATCTGCTGAGCTGCGCCGCCGCCGGCAAGGAGCCACTCTGGTCCGCCGCGGAGCGGTGGCGGGAGGTCCGCCAGGACTACATCGAGCGGTTCGGTCCCCAGGCGTCGACGGTCGGACCCCCGCCTGAATGGGAAGAGGTCCACGGACCTGCCGGCCGGTGAAGGCTTCCAGGGCGACTGAGCTTCATGCGGAGAGCGTGAAGGGACGCTCGCTCGGTTGGGCTGCGTTTGCCGGCCTGCACTACGCGGCCTGAGCAGCGGAGCGAGCGGCTTGGTCGGCGGGGACGGCCGCTCCAAGGGCCGGCGGCTGTGCGGGCAGCAGCACGGCCGCCGCTACAGCGCCCGCGGCCGCGACTGCAGCAGCCACGAGGCATCCCGCGCTCAGGCCACGTACCAGCGCCTCGGCTGCCGCATCGTGCACGCGCAAGGCGAGCTGTTCGTGTCCGTTCACCGCGAGCCGGCCCGACACCGTGAACGCGGCGCTGGCCGAGGAGTGGGCGATGGACGCGAGGCTGTGTGGCAGTCGTGCAGGGAGCGTGGATGTGAGTCGGCTTGCATACACCGAGGCGTACACGCTGCCGATCACCGCAACCCCGAGCGTCCCTCCCAGCAGTCGGGTGGCGTCGTTCACGGCCGACCCCACGCCTGCCTGCTCGATCGGTACGACCCCCATGATCGCCTCGGTCGCGGGGGCGCTGGTGAGCCCCAGACCGATCCCGTAGAGCACCATCTGGGCTGCGATCGTCGCGTACCCGGTGCCCGTCGCAACCGTCGTCACCCACAGATAGAACGCCGTCACCATCACCAGGCCGGCGGTGACCACAAGCTTCGTGCCGATTCGAACCGCGAGCTTGGTGCCGAGGACCGATGCGACGCCCACCGAGATGGCAACGGGCAGGAGGTGGATGCCGGTCGACAGCGGGTCGTAGCGCTTGATCAACTGGAAGTACTGGGTGATCACGAAGATGAAGCCGAGCAGCGTGAAGAACGACACGGTCACCGCTCCGCACGCCGCGCTGAAGCGCGGGTTGCGAAACAGGGACACGTCGAGCATCGGCGCGCGGGACCGGCGCTCCCAGGACACGAACCCAAGCAGGAGTGCCGCCGCCACCAGGAACCCCACGACGCTCCTGGTGCTGGCCCACCCGCTGTCAGGTGCCTCGATGATCGTGAACACGAGCAGCGAGATGCCAGCCGTGGAGAGGCCGAGGCCGCCCCGGTCGAGCGTCTCCGCGTTGGCGTCGCGCGAGCTCGGCACGTGGCGGGCCACGAGCCACGCAGCCAGCGCGGCGACCGGCGCCATGGCGAAGAAGATGCTCGGCCAGCTGAAGCGCCCGAGCAGCCACCCGCCGACGATCGGCCCGAGCGCGATCGCCATCCCGGCGGTCGCGCCCCAGAGGCCGATCGCTCGCGCTCGCTCGATCCGCCCGGTGAAGATGTTCGAGATCAGCGACAGAGTCGAGGGGAACACCATGGCGGCCCCGAGGCCCATCAGGCAGCGCGCCACGATCAGCTCAGTGGTGTCCCCCGCAAGTCCGCCCGCCGCGCTCGACGCGCCGAACAGCGCGAGCCCGGCGAGGAGCATGCCCTTGCGCCCGAGGCGATCTGACAGGCTCCCCGCCGCGAGCAGGAAGGCGGCGAACACGAGGTTGTAGGCGTCGACGATCCACTGCAGCTGGGTGTTTGACGCATGAAGTTCGCGCGCCAGGGTCGGCAGCGCGACGTTCACAATCGTGGTGTCGAGATTGATCGCGAAGGCGGCGATCAGCAGCGCTGGCAGGGCGAGAGACCCACGACGGCTCATCGCCGTGCTCCGTCGGGACCGGCGCCCGCGTGCCGGTATGTGCCGGTCTGGGACCTTGCGTGCGATTGCGGTGCGTGGCTCGGCATGGCTCTGCTCCTCTCGGCGGACCTCAGTCTTGTAGCTGCAAGTTAGCACTTCCGAGAGAGAACTTGTAGCTACAATACGCTCGTGACTGGAACTGCTCACCAACCCGTGGGCCCGCGCGGCACGCAGATGGCGGAGGAGTGCCTCGCGGTTCGCGTGCGGCTGCTGAGCCGCCGACTGAGCCGGATCTACGATGGCGCACTGCGGCCAATTGGGCTCACCGTCGCCCAGCTGAACGTGCTGTCCGTGATCGAGGTCGTCGGCTCAGCGCCCGCGGGGCGCGTCGCCGACCTGCTCGCGATGGAGATCTCGACGCTGAGCCGCAACGCGCGCATCATGGAGGGCGAGGGCTGGATCACGATCGAGCGGGCCGAGCGCGGGAACGGACGCATCCTGCGCCTCACATCGGCAGGCCGGAAGAAGCTCCGCAAGGCGAGGCCAGCGTGGGACAGGGCCCAGGCGCAGGCGCGCGAGCTGCTCGGTGACGAGGGCGCCCGCGAGCTCAAGCGACTCGGAGACGGCGTGTGGGACGACCAGCTCAGGAGCGCGTAGCGCACGAAGGGAGGCCCAGTGGCAAATGCCGTCGACGAGGTCCGTGGAAGCTTCGAGACGATGTACCGAGACTTCAACCTGCGGAACATTGACGCCGTGCTCGCGCGGATGACCGATGACGTCGAGTGGCCCAACGGCTGGGAAGGCGGCTACGTCAAGGGCCACGATCAGGTTCGCGACTACTGGGCGCGGCAGTGGGCCGAGCTCGACCCGACGGTGGACCCTGTTCGCTTCAGCTCTCGAGCAGACGGCAGGGTCGACGTGGAGGTCCATCAGGTCGTGCGCTCCCTGGCGGGGGCGGTCATGGCCGATCAGACGGTCCACCACATCTACCGCCTGCGCGACGGATATGTCGCGCACATGGAAATCAGCGCGTAGTCGCCGGAGCCGTGGCGTGGGGTGGCATGGGCGCGTGCCAAGCGCCCGGCAGGCTCCTCGCCGCTGGCGGTGCGAGGATGGAGTGCATCGAGCAGCGTGTGAGCCTCATCACTCTCGGTGTAGTCGACCTGGAGGGCACCCGTGCCTTCTACGAACGGCTCGGCTGGACGAGCGCCGCCGAGCCCGACGCCGACGTCGCCTTCTTTCAGGCGGGCGGCTCTGTGGTGGCGTTGTGGGATCGCGGCAAGCTCGCCGCCGACAGCGGTGTGCAGGACGGCGGGGGCTGGGGCGGCGTCACGCTCGCGTACTGCGTGGACTCGCCGGAGGCGGTCGACGCGGTGCTGGACGAAGCAGCGAGCGCGGGAGCCACCATCGCCCGCGCCGCCGGCGAGACGTTCTGGGGCGGTTACTCGGGGATGTTCGTCGATCCGGCGGGCCATCCCTGGGAGGTCGCCCACAACCCGCATTGGACGCTGCACGACGACGGGTCGGTCTCCCTTGCACCCTGAGCGCCGACTCGGGTGACGTGCGATCCAGCGCGCGTCTCGCCCAATGGCCGGTGTATCCCCACTCCATGATCGCCGCGCGGATATGGGTCGGCGCGGGCACCTCACCGATGGGGGCCTGACTCGATCGGCGTTGCGCAGCGGCCCCGTCCGGCGGGTGGTAGCCGGTTTCGCCGCGGTTACGCTCGGCGAGTGGGTGCTCGGCACGACCGTCGCGATCCACGCATACGCCGTCGGCGGCGCCCTCGCGATCGGCCTGATCGGCTTTCGCTTCGTGCCGGCGGCGATCGCCGGGTTGTGAACAACCCAGCTCGCCGAGCATCCGCGGCGCCAGCGCGTGCTGACCCTGACGGCCGTCACCCGCGCGGTGGCAACCGCAGTCGGTGCGCTCGCGCTCGCGCTCAACGCGCCGTTCGCGCTCGTCGTCGTGACGCTGCCCATCCCGATCGTGGTCGCGGTAGCCGCCTTGCTCTACGTGTCATCGGCGTTGGCAACCGCCGTCAACGGGCGATCGAGCGCCGCTGCCGCCAGCGGCGGTCGGCCGCGCGTGGGACTCAAAGGACTCCGGGTCGGAGCAGGGCTGGTGCGGCGCGACACCGAGGCGCGCCAGATCGTCTTCTACTCGTGTCTGAGAGCGCTCGTGCGAGGGCTGTGGCTCGCCCTTGCGGTCGTCGCGTCGCTGCGCCTGCTCTCGCTCGGCGAATCCGGTCTGGGCGTGCTCATGGGCGCCGCTGGCGTCGGTGCGCTGGCCGCGATGCTCGCGGCCTCGCTGCTGATCGGCCGTCCGCGTCTCGCCCTGTGGCTCGCTGTGGCTGTAGCTGTGGTGCAGCAGGGGCTTCCGCGCAACGGCGGGGCGCACGTGGGCCTGATCGGGGCTTTGATCGCCGAGCAGCCCGCGAGCCCTCCCCTACGCCACCAGATCGGGCGAGCGCTCCATCAGGGTGGCCAGCTGCGATCGAGACGAGATCTCCAGCCTGCGGAAGATGCTCGTCAGGTGGTTCTCGACGGTCTTCACGCTGATCGCCAGCTCCTCTGCGATCTGACGGTTCGCGTGGCCCTCGTGCACCAGCCGGGCGACCGCCAGCTCGCGCCTGCTGAGCACCGTCATGCTCACCCCCTCCCGTGACGGGCGGCGCCCCGCAGTCGCGTGGATGCCCAGCCGCCGCAGCTCGCGCGCCGTCCGGTCGCGGTAGCGCGTCGCTCCATGGGCGTCAAATGTCCCGTCGGCACGGCGCAGCTCCGCGATCGCGCCCGCCGGGTCCTCCGCTCTGCTGAGGGCGACCCCCGCGAGCAGGCGCGAGCGCGCTGCCTGGAGCGGCTGACGGGCACCTTCGGCCAGCACGGCCGACGCCTGCGCCGCTTTCGCTGCCGCCGCGTTCGCGTCCCTGCCCATCAGCACCATCGCCTCCGCGCGCTGCGCTTCAGCGCTGGGGCCGGGCAGGCCGAGCTGTCCCGCGAGCTCGCTCGCCTGGCTCGCCCACCGCTCGGCCGCGTCCGGCAGCCCGAGCTCCAGCTCGGCCCGCGTGAGCAGCTCGTAGGCGTGCACCGCATAGAACAGGAAGGGCGGCAGTCGTGGCGTGCTCTGTCCGGCGAACAGCTCCCTGCGGCACTCCTCCGGTTCGCCCGCCTCCAATCTGGCTTCGGCCAGATACAGGCTCGCCACGCTCGACCATGGGCTGCGACTGCTGATCCCCGCCTCGAGCGCCTTGCGTCCGAAGCGCACCGCCGATGCCGGTGTTCCGCTCTCGATCTCCACCATGCACCTGACGGTCAGCGCCCAGGTGAGGAACAGGTGGTTGGCCGACAGGACCGAGGTGTCGATGGCTGTCTCCGCCTCCTCCACGGCCAGCTCGAGGCGTCCGAGCGCGAGGTTGCTCATCGCCTGCACCACCAGCATCGCCGCCGACAGGTGCTGCTGGCCGGTGGCAGCGGCCACATCGAGTGCGCGCCGCATGTGCTGCTCGGCATCCTCCAGGCGCCCAACGCAGTACTCGGCCCAGCCGAGGAAGCAGATCGACTGCAGCTCAGGCGCCCAGTCGGAGTCCGGGAGCCCGTCCGCGATCGCTGCCGACTTCGACGCCTGGGCACCGGCCGCCTCGATTTCGCCGAGGCCGTAGTGCGCGAGCGCGAGCGCCGCCGCCACCTCGGCGTGGGGTGCCCGCGCCTGCTCCTCGATCGTCAGAGCCTTGCGCGCCCAGTAACGCATCCCGCTCCAGTCGGCACTGAAGAAGCAGCCGTCGGCAATCAGGAGCTTCAGCGTGGAGGCCTCCGCGGAATGATCGTTCAGACCGGAGAGTGCCGCCAGCAGCAGACCCTGCGCTTCGTCGTGTTTTCCCAGCAGGTGCTCGACGATCGCAGCCCCCACCACCGCGCCGCTCCTGAGCGGATCGTCCTGCGGAAGCAGCGACAGTACCTCCTGGAAGGCGTCACGGCTCTCCTCCAGGTTGCCCGCCGATCCCAGCGACACCGCCAGCGCGAGCAGCAGCTCGCGCCGTTGTGTGGAGGGCTCGTGGTCGGCGAGCAGGCGCAGCGCACCTCGAAACCAGCTTGCGGCGGCGCCCGGCGCCCGGGCGTTGGAGGCGTAGCCCGCCTGCGCGAGCACCGCCACCGCCTCGGCGTCTCCGACCCGCGCCGAGCGCTCCACGTGGCGGGCGCGTGCGGTGGCCGATGCGCCCCGGGCCGCCAGCACCGCTGCGGCCCGTGCGTGGACGCTGCGCCGCCAACCGCCCTTGGCCGACTCGTACACGGCGCTCCGCACGATCGGGTGACGAAAGCTGAAGCGCCCGGCCGACGCCGCTCGCACGAGGTCGCGGTCGACGAGCTCGTCCACCGCCGCGAGCGTGTCCGCTTCGTCCATCCTGATGATCTCGCCCGCGAGCTCCGGTTCGAACGGGTCACCCACCACCGCGGCGGCCCGGATCAGCTCGCGTGCACCCGCGGAGAGGTGCTCGAGCTCGCTGGCGATCACCGCGGTCACCGTCGCGGGAACGCGTCCCGCTTCGTTGTCGATGATCGCCGCCCTCGAGTCGTGCTCCACCCCCGCGGCCCGCACCAGCTCCTCCAGATAGAAGGGGTTCCCGCCGCTCTCCGTGTAGATCCGCTCGGCGACCGCCCGCGGCAGATCAGCCGGGAGGAACGCCCGCGCCTCCTCGGCGCTCAGCGGCGTCAGCTCGACGAGCTCTCCCTGGGAGTCGCGCTGGAGCTGCTGGATGGCAGCCGCCGTACGGGGCTCCAACTGCCCGGGTCGGAAGGTCACGGCGACGAACAGCCGCGACTGCGGCGGGCGACGCAGGAGGTACAGCAGCAACTCGATCGACGCTGGATCTGCCCAGTGCAGGTCGTCGAGTGCCAGCACGATCGGGCGACCCGCTGCGAGCGCGTCCAGCAGCGCCGAGATCGCGCGGTGCAGGCGATAGCGGTCCATGCCCACGCCGCTGGGTGCATTCGTGGGCTCGTCCTCGCGCGCGCCCATCCTCGCGGCCAATGTCGGAAACACGCTCACCAGCTCTCGCCACTCCTCGGCGCCGAGGCCGCGGAGCGCCCTTCTCGGCAGCTCCGCGAACGTCTGTTCGAGCGCGCCGAGAAACGCTCCGAAGGGCTCGTCCGCCTCGAACTCCGCGGCTCTGCCGATGATCGCCAGGTAGCCGTGTCTGCTCGCCCGGTGGCTGACGTGTGACAGCAGCTTCGTCTTGCCGATGCCGCTCTCGCCTGCAATCTGCAGGATCGTCGCGTTGCCCGGCTGGGCGCCGTCCAGCAGGCGATCTATCTGCGCGAGCTCGCGGCGACGGCCGACCAGCCGAGAACGCACACGCTCGCGCCTGTCGCGCCCGGGCACCCGCTCACCACCCGCCGAACCGGCGCGTCATCGAGCCTGCGACGCGCGCGAAACGCCTTCCAGGCCTCACCATCTGGGATGTCCCAACACGACTCACGGAGCTAGCCGTAGGATAGGCCGATGGCAGCGGGCGGCGAGATCGGAGCGGGGTAACGGAGGCCCGGGTGATGTGAGACGGGCGATCTCGGCACTGACGAGCCGGAGCATGCGCGCGCCGGGCAGGACGCTCACAATCGCCGCCCTCACACTGATCCTCGCCGCGGTCGTCGCTGCGCCGGTGGAGGACTCACTGCAGCCGTTCAGCAGCGACGACCCAGGCTCCCAGAGCGTCGCCGCGCGACGGGTGCTCGAGCAGGCCACCGGCACCGATCCGTACTTCAACCTCCTCGCCATCGTGCCCACGCCGGCCGGGCTCGGCACTCCCTCCACGCGATCCGAGGTCGCAAGGGTCGAACGTGCGATGCGCGCCGATCCGGTCGTGTCCTCGGTGTACAGCTACTACTCGCGCAGGAGCTCCGCGCTGGTCGCCCGCGACGGACGCTCGACGCTCGTCGTCGGCGCCCTGCGCGCTGTCCCCACCGACTCGGAGCTCGCCGCCGCCCACCGTGTGCAGGCGCGACTGCACGGCCTTCGCGGCGTCGAGCTCGGCGGGTTGGCCGCCTTCTACGCGCAGGGCAACGAAATCGCGCGCGAAGACCTGATCCGGGCCGAGCTGTTCGCGTTCCCACTGCTGCTGCTGGTTGCCCTGTGGGTGTTTCGCGGTCTCATCGCCGCCCTGCTCCCCCTGCTCGTCGGGGCGGTCACCATCGTGGGAACGCTCGCCGCGCTTCGGGGCGTCAGCGAGCTCACCAGCGTGTCGATCTACGCGCTCAACATCGCGACCGCGCTCGGGCTCGGTCTCGCCGTCGACTATGGCCTCTTGATCGTCTCGCGCTACCGCGAGGAGATCGCTCGCAGCGGACCCGGGCCGGCGGCGCTCGAAAGGACGCTCGCAAGCGCCGGTCGCACGGTCGCGATCAGCTCGCTCACGGTCGCCGCGGTGATGAGCTGTCTGTTGGTGTTCCCGCAGGCGTTCCTGCGCTCGGTCGCGCTTGGCGGCGTCTTTGTCGCGCTGATCGCCGGTGCGAGCGCGCTGATCCTGCTCCCGGCCATCCTCACGCTGCTTCGCTGGCGCGTGAATGCCGTCACGCTTCCTCGCTGGCGCAGCGCCGCCTACGCCGGGGCGCGGCCATCGACCCACAGCGCGTGGTACCGCCTCTCACGGCTGGTGATGCGCCGGCCGGTGTGGATCGCGCTCATCAGCGCGGCGATCCTCCTCGGGCTCGCCCGCCCGGCCCTGGATCTGCGCGTCACCCAGGTCGACGCAAGCGTGCTTCCGCCCAGCTCGAGCGCTCGCGTCGTCGCAGAAGCCATCGAAGCCGACTATCCGCGCGCGGACGCCTCGCCGGTTCTGCTCGCCGCACGTACCGGCGCCACTCCGGGCGATCGCGCGAGCCTGCTCGCCTACGCCAAGCGCCTGCGGACGTTGCCCGGAGTGGCAGAGGTGCAGGGACCCATCCGCGCCGGCACGGCCGTGTGGCAGCTCGACGTGGTGCCCGCTGGCGCTCCGCTGTCAGCGGCCAGCCAGCGCCTCGTCAACCGGATACGCGCTCTTCGCGCGCCGTTCGCGGTGCTGGCCGGCGGAGAAAGCGCATCGGCCGTCGACCTCAAGCGGAGCCTCGCCGATCACGTCCCGCTCGCGCTGATCCTGTTGATCCTCGTCACTGCCACCGCCGTCTTCCTGATGACCGGCTCGGTCGTGCTGCCCGTCAAGGCGCTGCTCATGAACGCGCTGACGATCGCAGCGGTGCTCGGCACGATGGTCCTCGTCTTTCAGGACGGGGCGCTCGAAGGCCTGTTCGGCTATACGAGCTCGCACGCGCTCGAGCCCTCCACGCTGGTGCTCATCTTCGCGGTGTCGTTCGGTCTCGGCACCGACTACGGCATCTTCCTGCTGTCACGCATCAAGGAGGAGCGCGACCGCGGCGCATCGGAAGTCGACGCGATCGCGGCCGGATTGGAGCGCACAGGTCGGATCGTCACCGCGGCGGCGTTGCTGCTGTGCATCGCGCTGGCGTCCCTGTTGACCGCGAGACACGCGCTGGTGAAAGAGGTCGGCTTCGGGGCGGGGCTCGCGGTCCTCATCGACGCCACGCTCGTGCGCGCGCTGCTGCTGCCCTCTCTGATGCGTTTGCTCGGCCCCCTCAACTGGTACTCGCCGCGAGCGCTCGCACGGCTTGCCGGCAACCGCGCCGCCCCGAGCCACGGCGGCGGCGCACAGGGCTCCTGGCCGCCGGCGCCACCCTCGCGGGGCTTCAGCACGAGTCCCAGCCGTGCGCTGCCAGCCGTGCTGGACGATGCGCTCGCCACCAGCGTCTACTGCGATCACGGGCACGGGGCCATTCGGGCGCGTGTCGCCGAGCTGGCGCGGCACGTCGACGGCGCAGGCGACATCTGCCTCGCGATCGGCGCGTTCGAGTTCGTGCGCGACGGCGTGCTCTACGCCTTCGGCCCCTGGGGGGTGCGTGCATCAAAGACCCTCGAAAGCAGGCGGGGAACATGCACCAACAAGGCCAACCTGCTGATCGCTTTGCTGCGCGCGGCCGGGATCCCGGCCGCCTACGGCGTCATGCGCGTCAACGCCCGCGAGTACTTCGGCAGCCTCGGCCCGAGCTTCCTCACGCGCTACGCCTCGCGCGAGTCGGTCCATGTCTATGCCGCGGCCTTCCTGAACGGGCGCTGGGTCAAGTGCGACCCGTCCACCGACCACCAGCTCGCCAGCCGCACCGCCCAGTTCTGCCCGCAGACCCGTCTCGTCGAATGGGACGGGGTGCACGACTCGATGGATTTCCTGGATCCCCGCCACGTGTACGCCGACCTGGGCCTGTACGCCGACCTCGACGAGTTGCTCGCGCGCCCCGCGCGCTCTATCACCTCACGGCATCTGGCGCTCGCCAACGACTACCTCGCGTTCGTGCGCAGCCACCCGGCGTACGCCTCCGATGAGGCGCTCGTGAACGCCTATCTGTCGGCCAAGCGCGACGCCGGGTCGCTGACGGGGGTGAGGGGATGGCTGCGGGTCCCGAGCTAGCAGCCGGGGTAAACCCCAGTGGGGGTTGACTAGGGGTTTACCCACGTATAACCTCCAGCCCATGGGAGGTGGGATCTCATGGCACGGAAGAGCGCGACGGGGTCCGGAGCTGGACGGAGGTTGCACGCCTCGTCGGGGGAGTGCAAGCCGGGCGATGGCGGAATGCGCGCTCGGCTACACCGTCGGCCCGCAACGCCTGCGCCGCAGCGCTCGGCGCGCCGGATGCACGCTCCGCTTGGCGTGCCAGTACGGAAGTGGATCACCCTGTGCCGGCCGACGCTGGCACTGCTGGAGCGCTTCGGGGGAGCCAGGAGCGCATTGAAGGCAGCACAGACTCTCCAACGCCAACGCGCGGTCCGAGGCTGCGAGTTCCCGCACGTCGTGTGCACCGACGGGTCACATGCGGCGTGGTCGGGAACGCGGCGGACGCTCTCCACGGACGAGATCGAGGACCGGGCGGCCGCTGCGCAATCTGGGAACGTGCGGCTGGCGGTGTGCGAGAGCCGGGGAAGGGGATCGACGGCACGCGTCGCACGCGCCGCCTAGCGCCGACGGCGATGTCCGTCGTGCTGCACGGGTCTGAGTGCGTCACGCGTTACGCCGCCGATCCCCTCCTCGTGGCCTGGCCGCCGGTTAGGCTGCTCGGGCGCTCGCTGAGGAGCGCCTCGGCCCAGCCGTCAACCGCTTGAGGCTCGGTGTCGGCTCCACGGGCTGGCAGTCGAGGTGGATGCGGCGGCCATCCTGGGCTTCACGTCACGATCGCCGGACAGTGCGAGATCACGCCGCGGTGCTGACGCCATCGAGCGAGCGGCCGCCGGCGCCCGTGCGAGCGCGGGCGAGGAGGCTGAGCGTGCGGGTGACGGTCATGGCGAGGGCCATCAGCACGAGCGCGTCGGTGAGGGCATCGGCGGTGATGTGGTGAGCGAGCATCCAGCTGTCGAGGCTGGCGGAGAACCAGTGGGCCGAGCCGTAGATGAACGCCAGTCGTGCGCCGATCGTGACGACCCAGATGAGCGCGTAGCCGATGCCGGCGCGCGTGAAGGCCGTGCCGCTGTGCGGGTCGCGCTCGATACGCATGAAGCCGGCGGCGAGCAGGCCGAGGAGGGCGCCCGCACCTGCACATGCGAGCTCGAGTGCGAGGCCGGCGCCGCTGGTCGCGAGCGCGGTCAGGTAGAAGGTGCCGACGCCTGCGGAGATCATCAGCGGTCGCAGCAGCCGATGGGTCGTGACGTCGCGGTGGCCGAGGTCTGAGAGGAACACCCCGACGAGGATCACTGCACTGAGGATGAGGGCGCTGCTGGGCATGGTGTGGCTCCCTGTCTTCGTGGTTTGGCTGGTGCAACACACGCTCGCACCGGGGCCTTGCCGAGTCCTCGGAGCGTGGGAGGATCTGTGGGTGGATCCTCGCCCGCGTCTCCACCCGGCTCTCCACCCGAGCACGTACCTGTGGGCCGGTGGATGGCTCGTGCTCGCGCGGCTCATCGCGCTCGTCCTCGTGGACGTCCAGATCGCGCTCAACACCGACAACGCCGGTCCTCGCGCGCTGCTGATCGCCCTCGCTGTGCTCGCCAACGCTGCGGCGCTCGTGTGGCTTCTCGCCAGGCCGCCGCGCGCCTGGCTACGGGCGACGGCGTTGGGGCTCGTAGCGTTCGCCGGCGGCCTGTTGGCGGCCCTGCAGCACGGCAGCGCCGCGCTCGCGCTCCCGGCGATCGCCGTCATCCAGGCCGTCGCCGATGGCTCGGTGCTCGAGGCGGTCGCGATCTCGGGGATCGCGCTCGTCGCACTCGAGGCAGGTGTCCTGTGGGCCGGCCTCGGCGCGAGCGCGGCGCTCGGCTATCCGGCGATCCTGCTCGGAGCCGCGCTCATCGGGCTCACGCGTCGTCAGTACGCCGCCCAGGCCCGCGCCGCCGACGCGCTCAGCGCCCAGACCCGAGAGACCGAGGCGGCGAGCCGACGGGCCGCGGCGCTCGACGAGCGCGCGCGCATCGCGCGCGAGATCCACGACGTGCTCGCACACGCGCTCGGCGGGCTGACCGTCCAACTCGAGGCGACGGAGATGCTGCTCGCCGAGCGTGGCGACCTCGAGGGCGCGCTCGAGCGGATCCGCGCCTGTCGGCGGACGGCGGGGGAGGGGCTCGAGGAGGCGCGCCGCGCGGTGTCGGCGCTGCGCACCGACGCGCCGCCGCTGGAGGACAGCCTGACCGCACTGCTCGAGTCTCATCGTGAACAGGGCGGTGACGGCGGGCTGGCGGTCGAGGGCGTCCCGAGAGCGCTCTCCCCGGAGGCGGTGCTCGCGTTGATGCGGACCGTTCAGGAGGCGCTCACCAACGCCCGCCGCCACGCACCCGGATCGGCCGTGCGCGTGCGCCTGGTCTACCGGAGGGGGAGCACGAGCGTGATCGTCAGCAACGATGCGCCCACGCGAGCGCCCACGGGGGTGGGCTCGGATCTCCCGGCGGCTACGGGCTGGTGGGCATGCGCGAGCGCCTGGAGCTGGCGGGCGGTGGCCTCGTCGCCGGACCGGACTCGCAGGGCTGGACGGTCAGCGCGCAGGTTCCCGCATGAGCGGCGGACTGCGGGTGCTGGTGGTCGACGATCAGCAGATCGTGCGCGAGGGCCTCGTGACGATCCTCGACCTCCTCCCGGACGTGAGCGTGGTCGGCAGCGCCGGCGACGGGGCGCAGGCGCTCGAGCTCGTCGCCCGACGCCGACCGGACGTCGTGCTCATGGATCTCCACATGCCGGTGCTCGACGGCGTCGCTGCGACGCGGCGGATCGCCGCCGAGCATCCGTCGATCGCGGTCGTGATCCTCACCACCTTCGGCGCGGACGACGACGCCCTCGAGGCGCTCCACGCTGGGGCTCGGGGCGTGCTCACCAAGGACGCCGGGCACGCGGAGATCTCACGCGCGCTGCATCAGGCCGCTGCCGGTCACATGACGCTCGCCGCTCCCCTGCAGGCCCGTCTGCTGGCCGCCACGGCCGCGCCTGAGGTGCCCGTCCGCGCCGAGCTGCCCGACGGTCTGACCGCGCGCGAGGGGGAGGTGCTGTCGCTGATCGCCGCCGGGTTCACCAACCGGGAGATCGCCGGCAGGCTCGTGGTCTCCGAGGCGACGGTCAAGACGCACGTCAACCACGTGTTCGCGAAGATCGGCGCCCGCGATCGTCCCGCAGCGATCAACTACGCGGCGCGACACGGGCTGGGCCCGTCCTGAGCGTGCGCCGGTGCCCGGAGCTGGCGGCGAGCGCCAGCGGGGGATGGCCGGCCTCGAGCTCGAGCAACAGGCGCTTGCGCTCGATGCCTCCCCCATAGCCCGTGAGCGTCCCCTTGGCGCCGATCACGCGATGGCATGGAACGATCACCGAGATCGGGTTGCGCCCGTTCGCCATGCCCGCCGCGCGCGCCGCCGCCGGCGAGCCGACCCGACGCGCGAGCTCGCCGTAGCTGACCGTCTCGCCGTATTCGATGTCCTGCAGGGAGCGCCACACGCGACGCTGGAAGGCGGTGCCGTCCATCGTCACCTTCACATCGAAGCTCGTTCGCTCTCCCGCGAAGTACTCGGCGAGCTGCGCGCTGACGTCCGCGAACGCGTCAGCGGCGGGCTCCCAGCCGTTGGCGAGCGCCATCGGCTTTCGCCCGTCCTGCATGTACAGGCCGCGCAGGGAGCTGCCGTCGCCGAGCAGCAACAGCTCGCCGATCGGGCTCGCGAGCGTCGTGTACAGCAACCCCGTCGTGCCCGTCCGTGTAGTGGCGAGCGAGCTCACGAGGCCAACTCCTCCCGCTCGCGCGCGCTCGCCCGCGGCGCCGCGAGCGTCGCCCACAGGTGCTGCACGGCATACGCGCGGTACGGCCGCCAGCGGATCGGCCACGCGCGCGGCGGAGGCGCCGCCGCCATCGCGGCCGAGGCGCTCGAGCGCGTGACGGATGCCCAGATCGGCGACGGGGAACGCGTCGGGGTCGCGCAGCGCGCGCATGGCCACGTACTCGGTCGTCCAGGGGCCGATTCCGGGTATCGCCATCAGCCGCTCCCGTGCGCGCTCGCGATCGGCGCCCTGATCGAGCACGAGCTCGCCGCCTGCCAGGGCCGTTGCCAGGGCCCGCAGCGCACGTACGCGCGTCTTGGGCATGGCGATCCGCGCCGGGTCACCGCTCGCCAGCGCCCGAGCCGAGGGGAACGTGTGCGTGAGCGTGCCGACCGGATTCGCGAGCGGACGTCCGTAGGCGCGCACCAGGCGCCCGGCGAGCGTCGCGGCGCCCGCGAGCGACACCTGCTGACCGAGCACCGCCCTGACCGCCAGCTCATCGCTGTCCACGTGACCGACGACGCGACGCCCGGGACACGCCCTGACGAGCCGACCGAGCAGCGCGTCGCCGCCGAGCGCATCGGCCACGGCGGCGGGATCCGAGTCCAGATCGAGCAGCGCCCGGCAGCGCTGCATCGCGGCCGCCAGATCGCGCGGGCTCTCCAGCCAGAAGCGGGCGCTCACATGCCCCTCCGCCGGGCGCAGCTCGAGGACGCCGTCGCCGTGGGGCAGGCGCACGCTGCGCCGGTAGGCGCCGTCGCGCACCTCCTCCACGCCTGGCACCGCCCGCCGCGCGAGGAACTCGACCAGACCCTCGGCGTCGAGCGGGGCGCGGTAGGGGAGACGCAGCGTGATCGCGCCCGAGTCCTCCGGGCGACCGTGCTCGCGCGCGTGCGAGCGCAGTCCCCGGGCGTCATCGCGAACACCTCCTGCACGGTCGCGTTGAACTGGCGCACGCTCTGAAACCCCGCGGCGAATGCCACCCCGGTGATCTGCATTGGCGTCGTCTCGAGCAGGATCCGCGCCGTCTGCGCGCGCTGGGCACGCGCCAGCGCGAGCGGCCCCGCACCCACACAGGCAACGAGCTCGCGGTGCACGTGGCGCTCGGTGTAGCCCAGCCGACGAGCCAGTCCGCCCACCCCGTCGCGATCGACCACGCCATCGGCGATCAGTCGCATCGCGCGACCCACGAGGTCGCCCCGCGGTCCCACTCGGGCGACCCGGGCGAGCGTCCGGACGGCAGCGCTTGCACGCTCTGAACCCGGCGCTCTGGGCGGCCGCCGCGGTCGCGTAGAAACGCACGTTCTCGCGCTTCGGCGTGCGCGCCGGACAGCTCGGGCGGCAGTAGATGCCGGTCGAGGTGACGCCGCAGAAGACCCACCCGTCAAAGCGGGGGTCGCCGGCGTCGATGGCCTGCCAGCAGCGGTCGGAATCGAGCAGCATGGATCCCAGCGTCGCATATGAGCGCACGCTGTTCTGGCGGAAATCGGACACGGGCATCTTCGGTTACGTGTCAGGTGCGACGCCGTGCCCCGATCGCCGGCTCGGGGAGCCCGACGCGATACTCGCCGTCGGCCGCCGGGCGTCCGTATTCTTGCCGCATGGGCGAACGGATCGACGGGCGCAGCCTGCGCTACGTGCATCGGCGCGGTGAGCTGCTCGAGGCGGTCGGCGCCTACGTGCTCGACAACGGCGTCGCCACCCTCACGATGAGAGGCGTGGCGGATGCCGTCGGGGTGAGCCATGCGACGCTGCAACATCACTTCGGGACGCGCGAGGAACTGATTGGGATGATCGTGGAGCACCTGCTGGAACGCACGTTCGCGCCGGGTGAGGACTATCAGGAGGGCTTCACACCCGCGGACGTCGAGGCCCGGCTCGAGGGCCCTGTGGTCGAGCTTGAAGTCGCCCACGGGCCGGCGAGACACACAGCTGTTTACCGAGGCGCTCGTCCGCAGCCTCTTCGAAGACGCCGCCTATGCTCACGCGGTCGCCGCCTCGATCGAGCGCAGGCTCGATCGCATCGCGGGGGTGATCGTGAGCCTCGGATGTCCAGAGGGCGAAGCGAAGCTGTTTGCCACGAGCCTGCTCGCGCTGCTGCGAGGGCTTTCGCTCGACCTGCTCGCCACGGGTGACGTCGAGCGCGCCGACGCCAGCTTCGAGATCGTGCTCGCGGGGATCATGCTCCGTGCCGCTGTGTGGGCCGCCGAGAACGAGGACCCCGGCGTGGCGAACACCAGCCCGCCGCCGCGCTTCCGGCGCTACGCCGCCGGTTGAGCGCCACCCGATTCAGGCGTCGGCGAGGCGATCACGGCGCCCGCGAGCTGAACGGCTTCCAGGCGCGGCGAACGATGAGGGTCGCCGTGAGCGCCACAAGCGCGCTCGCCAACGTCGCGGCCGCCCGCCGATGCTCCGCCTGACCGAGGATCGCCCCGTCAGCCGCTGCGGACAGCACCGATGCGCTGGAGGCCGCCGACAGCACCGATCCCAGCGAGGCTGCCGAGCCGATCGAGAAGGCCGAGCCGAAGGACCCGACCGAGCCGATCGACAGCGCGGAGCCCACCGACGCGATCGACATGAACGAGCCACGGGAGCCGAGCGAGAGAAACGAGTTCTCGGACCACAGCGACAGGCTCTCCATTGCGCACATCGTAGGCGCAGGCGCGCCTGCAGCGCGCGGCGGCGGCGCCGATCGCTTCACTCAGACAGGGTGATGCGTCGCGCGGCGACCCGCGCCACAGTGGCGCTGACCTTCAAGCGACGACACGAGGCGCGAATGAACACGACAGGCACGGACCCCAAGGCTGCGGACGGCAGCGTGCCGGCAAAGACGGCCGCATCGACAGAGACGGCCACATCGGAACAGAAACCCGGATCGGCACAGAAGACCGCATCGGTACAGAAGACCGCGTCGGCACAGAAGGCCGCATCGCCACAGAAGACCGCGTCAGCGCCCCGGAGCGCGGCCGCGCCCTCGCCATTCCCGCCGATCGCCGACTATGCCTTCCTCTCCAACTGCCACACCGGTGCACTGGTCGCGCCGGACGGATCGATCGACTGGCTGTGCGTCCCGCGCTTTGACGCCGGCAGCGTGTTCGGCTCCCTGCTCGACCGCCAGGCCGGGATGTTCAGACTTGGGCCGTTCGGCATCAACGTACCCGCGGCCCGCTTCTACGAGCCGGGCACCAACGTCCTGGCGACCACGTGGAAGACCCCCTCGGGCTGGATCCTGGTCCGCGATGCACTGACGATGGGTCCGGCTGGCAGCGACACGATTACGCCGCACACGCGGCCACCGGCAGACGACGACGCGACGCACGCGCTCGTCCGCACGGTCCTCTGCCTCGAGGGCAAGGTCGAGCTCGAGCTCGTGTGCGAACCGGCGTTCGACTACGGACGCGCCCCCGGCGACTGGTCGCTCGTCGATGAGGCGCGGCACGTCGCCGACGCGACCGCCGCCGGCCAGACGATCAGGTTGACGACCAGCATGGCGCTGGGCCTCGAGGGCGATCGGGTGCACGCGCGCCACACGCTCGAGGAGGGCGAGCAGGCCTACTGCTCGCTCTCCTGGGCGGATGGGCTGGCCTCCCCGCAGAGCCTCGACGAGGCCAACGGGCAGATGGCCGCGACCGTCCGCTACTGGCGCGGCTGGCTCGCGGGGGCGCGTCTGCCCGACCATCGCTGGCGCGAGGCGATCCAGCGCTCGGCGTTGGCGATCAAGGGGCTCACGTACATGCCCACCGGCGCCGCCATAGCGGCGCTCACGACGTCTCTGCCCGAGACGCCTGGTGGAGAGCGCAACTGGGACTACCGCTTCACCTGGATGCGCGATGCGACCTTCACCCTGCAGGCGCTCCACTGGCTCAACCTCGATTGGGAGGCGGACGAGTTCATGCAGTTCATCGCCGACCTCGAGCCCAACGAGGACGGAGCGCTGCAGATCATGTACGGGGTCGACGGGCGGCGCGACCTCACCGAGGCCATCCGCGAGGAGCTGTCCGGCTACGCGGGTGCGCGCCCGGTGCGTACCGGCAACGGCGCCTTCGACCAGCGCCAGAACGACGTGTACGGCGCCGTGCTCGATTCGGTGCTGCTCCACTCCGCGCGCAGCAAACGCCTGCCGCGGCGCCTGTGGCCGATCGTCGAGGCCCAGGCCGAATGCGCCACGCGCGTCTGGCGCGAGCCCGATCAGGGGATCTGGGAGGCGCGGGGCGAGCCGCACCACTACGTCTCCTCCAAGCTGATGTGCTGGGTTGCCATGGATCGCGCGGCCAAGCTGGCGGACATTCGCGGCGACGGCGAGCGGCAGGCGACGTGGCGGGAGACCGCCGATGAGATCCGGGCCGACATCCTCGAGCACGGGGTGAAGGACGGGGTCCTGCGTCAGCACTACGAGACCGAGGCGCTCGACGCGTCCACCCTGCTGGCGGCGATGTTCGGCTTCCTGCCCGCCGGGGAC
The DNA here is from genome assembly GCA_963810735.1 of uncultured Solirubrobacteraceae bacterium. Classification (GTDB taxonomy): domain Bacteria; phylum Actinomycetota; class Thermoleophilia; order Solirubrobacterales; family Solirubrobacteraceae; genus Palsa-744. The sequence continues at coordinate 962,987 of CAWEOR010000004.1, read as the reverse complement.
GAGACGCTGCGCCGGTCGGTCGACGCGATCGCCGATGACCTGACGGAGGACGGCTTCGTGCTTCGCTATCGCACGGGCGAGACCGACGACGGCATGTCGGGCAAGGAGGGGGAGCTTCCTGATCTGCTCGTTCTGGCTCGTCTCCGCGCTCGCGGTCGTCGGCGAGGAGCAGCGTGCCCGCGATCTGATGGAACGCCTGCTCAGGGTCGCCTCGCCCTCGGCCTGTACGCCGAGGAGTTCGACACGAGCACCGGTCGCCACCTCGGCAACTTCCCGCAGGCCTTCTCGCACCTCGCGCTGATCGAGGCCGCGGGGCGGATCGTCCTGGCGGAGCGGATGGAGGAGATCACATGAGCTCTCCCGAGCCCCCCTACGGCGGTGAGGGTGGACCCGCAGACGATCCCACCCAGGCGTACCCCCCGGCGCCCGGCGGAGCGCCCGCGAGCGAGTACGCCCAGCAGCCCCCGCCCCAGAAGGGAAAACAAGCGAGGTGGCTGTGGCCGGTGGTCGTGCTGATCGCCGTCCTCGGCATCGTGGCGGGCATCATCGCCTCGGAAAACAAATCGGGCTCGACATCCACGGTGGTCAACGAGCAGACGACCTCGTCGTTGGGGATCAACGTGCAGGCACCGACGCGCACCGAGACCACGACCACCACCAACACCGTCACGGCGCCGCCCAAGACGGTGACGGCGCCGGCGCCCCCCGCCACCAACTCGACGCCGACCGTCACCACGCAAAAAGCACCCACGGAAACGTCGGCGGCGGAAAAGACGACCCCCACGACTCCCTCGCCGTAGCGCGGTCGCCGCGTATCACCCACTCTGGGGGATGACCTCGCGCCACGGCTGAGATGCACTGTGCCGGGAGATGGGCCAAAGGGCATGTGACCCGAGACTGCTGGGACATGCCCCCGCGACGCGTTCGTTCATCGCCTCCGCGGTGACGATCGGCATCGCCAGCGCGCTGTTGGTGATCGCCCAGGCGTGGCTGCTGGCCGAGGTCATCAGCACGGCGTTTGCCGCGGGCACAGCAGGCGCACATGTACGCGGCGCCCTGGAGGCGCTGGCGTGCGTCGTGGTGGCGCGCTCGCTGCTCGCCTGGGCGACCCAGGTCGCGGCCAGCAGGTCAGCGGCACGGGCGAAGTCCCAGCTCAGGCGCTCGCTCCTGAAGCGCGCCGCGACGATCGGGCGAGACGGCCTGGCCAGCGAGGGCACGGGCGAGCTGGCGACGCTTGCGAGCAGGGGGATCGACGCTCTCGACGCGCTACTTCTCGCTGTACCTGCCGCAGCTCTGCCTCGCCGTGATCGTGCCGTGCGCAGTGCTCGCGGTGATCGCCTACGAGGACTGGATCTCGGCGGCGATCATCGCCGTGACGCTGCCGCTGATCCCGCTGTTCATGGCCCTGGTCGGGGCCAGCACGCGTGAGCGGATGGATCAGCAGTTCCGCCTGCTCCAGCGCTTGGGCGGCCACTTCCTCGACGTCGTGGCCGGCCTGCCGACGCTGAAGGTGTTCGGCCGCGCGAAGGCCCAGATCGCGCGAGGTCGGCGCGATCACCGAGCGCTACCGGCGCGCCACCATGGCCACGCTGCGCGTCTCCTTCCTGTCCTCCCTGATCCTCGAGCTGGTGGCGACGATCTCGGTCGCTCTGGTGGCAGTGGAGGTCGGGCTGCGCCTGATGGGCGGCGCGCTCGGTCTGCGCACCGCGCTGTTCGTCCTCGTGCTGGCGCCCGAGGCGTACCTGCCGTTGCGCCTGCTCGGCGCCAACTATCACGCGAGCGCCGAGGGCGTGGCCGCGGCAGAGCGGGTGTTCGAGGTGCTCGAACGCCCCGCGCCGCCTCGGGACGTGCTCCGGACGCCCCCGACCCGGCCGTGAGCGGCCTCTCGGTCGAGCGCTGACAGTCGTCCGCCCCGGGCCGCGGCGAGCCGGTGCTCGATGGCCTGTCGCTGAGCGTCGCCCCGCGGAGAGGTCCTCGCCGTCACCGGCCCCAGCGGCTGCGGGAAGTCGACGCTGCTCGGAGTGCTGCTCGGGCTCGTGCGCGCCGGACGGCGGCTCGGTGAGCGTCGGCGGGGTCGCTCTCGCCGAGCTCGATCTCGACGCCTGGCGGGCCAGCTCGCCTGGGTGCCCCAGCGCCCGCGCCTGTTCGCGGCCTCGATCGCCGAGAACGTCCGCCTCGGCCGGCCCGACGCCTCGCCCGAGGAGCTGTTGGAGGCGGTCGCCAACGCCGGGCTGCTCGACGTGATCGCGCGTCTGCCGCGCGGGATCGACACCGTCCTGGGCGAGCGCGGCGCCGGGCTGTCCGCGGGCGAGCGCCAGCGGATCGCGCTCGCCCGGGCGTTCCTGCGCGACGCCCCCCTGCTGCTGCTCGACGAGCCGACCGCCAACCTCGACGGCGCGACCGAGGAGGAAGTGCTCGAGTCCGTCGCCAGGCTGCGCGAGGGCCGCACCACGGTGATCGCCGCCCACCGGCCGGCGCTGGTCGCCCTTGCCGACCGCGTGCTCCCGCTCGGACTCACCGCGGCGTGCGGCGTGATGCGCACTGGCGGTCGCGGACGACCGCCGCGGGCGAGACGAGCGAGCCGACCGCCGTGCCCAGAGGCGCCGCTCGTGCGGACGCTCGAGCTGGCGCGCCCCGCCGCCGGGCGCCTAACCCTCGCCACGCTGCTCGGCGCCGGCGCGCTCGCCGCAGGGATCGGCCTGATCGCCACCTCCGCCTGGCTGATCTCGCGCGCATCCCAGCATCCGCAGGAGTCGGCTCTCGCGCTCGCGATCGTCGGCGTCCAGTTCTTCGGCGCTCTCGCGCGGCCTGTGCCGCTACTGCGAGCGGCTCGTCGGCCACGACGCCGCCTTCCGCCTGCTCGCCGCGATGCGCGTGAACGTCTATCGCCGGCTCGAGGCGCTCGCGCCGCCGGCCTGCCCGCGTTTCGCGAGCGGCGACCTGCTCGCGCGCCTGGTCGACGACGTGGATGCGCTGCAGGATCTGCTGCTGCGGGTGCTCCCCCGTTCGCGATCGCCGCGCTCGTCGGCGGCGCGACGGTGACGCTGGTGTGGTTGATGCTGCCCAGCGCCGGCGCTGATCCTGCTCGCGGCGCTGCTGCTCGCCGCCACGCTCGTGCCCTGGCTGACCGGAGCGCCTCGCCCGCCGCTCGGAGTCCCGGCAGGCCGCCGCCCGCGGGGCCCTGACGCGTCGCGTGGTCGACCTGCTCGAGGGCGCGCCCGAGCTGGCGGTCAACGGCGCCCTCGACGCCCAGCTCGAGCGCGCCCTGCGCGCCGACGAACGGCTCACGCGGATCGCCCGCGCGAGCGCGCGCACGGCCGGCGCGGGCCAGGGGCTGACCACGCTGCTCTGCGGTCTGGCCATGTGGGGCTCGCTGCTCGTGGGCATCTCCGCGGTGCGCTCCGGCGCGCTCGCGGGCGTTCTGCTCGCGGTGATCGCGCTGGTCCCGCTCGCTGCCTTCGAGCTGGTCACCGGCCTGCCGGTCGCGACCCAGACGCTGCGAGCGCGTGCGCGCGCTCGGCCGCGCGTGTGTTCGAGGTCTCCGACGCGCCGGCGCCGGTGCTCGAGCCGCCTCACCCGGCGCGCGTGCCGCCGCCGCCGTACTGCCTGCGGTGCGCGGGCTGCGCGCCGGGTACTCGGCCCGACGGGCCCTGGGCGCTCGACGGAGTCGACCTCGAGCTCTGCGCCTGGACGACGCGTCGCGGTGGTCGGGCCGAGCGGTGCGGGCAAGTCGACGCTCGCGGAGGTGCTGCTGCGGTTCCTCCCCTACCAGCGCGGCTCGGTGACGCTCAACGGCGTGGAGATCGCAGAGCTCGACGGCGATGACTACCGGCGCGTGGTGGGCATGGTCGCCCAGGACGCGCACATCTTCGACACGACGCTCGCGGAGAACCTGCTCCTCGCCCGTCGTGCAGCGACGAGCGAGGAGCTGGACGCGCGCTCGACGCAGGCGCGGCTGCTCGACTGGGCGCGAGGCGCTGCCGCAGGCCTGCAGACGGAGGTCGGAGAGTGCGGCGCGCGCCTCTCGGGCGGGCAGCGGCAGCGCCTGGCGATCGCGCGCGCGCTGCTGGCCGATTTTCCCGTCCTGATCCTCGACGAGCCGGGCGAGCATCTCGAGACGCAGACCGCGGACGCGATCGTGGCCGACCTGCTCGGCGCCGCGCGGCGCCGGCGCGGCGACGCTGCTGATCACCCATCGCCTGCGGGGCCTCGAGGCGGTGACGAAGTGATCGTGCTCGATCGGGGCCGAGTGCTCGAGCGCGGGCAGCACGCCGAGCTGCTCGCGCCGGCGGTCGCTACGCCGAGATGTGGCGGCGCGAGCGCCGTGACGGCGCAACGCGCGGCGCGCCAGGCGCGGCGCGCGTGTCGCCGGCGGGCCGGGCGCGCAGCAAGCTGCGCGTGAGCGCTGTCGTCGTGGCCGACTGCCGGAGCGGTCGCGTCGCCGACGGTCCGACGGGGGTGGCGCCGGCGCGAGCGTCGGCTTGATCCTCGCGGAGGGGCCTCGATGCGTGCTCGAAAGACGTGGAAGGACCAGCCCTGGTAGACGAGCACGAGCGGGCGAAGATCGCAGCGACGATCGTCATCACGGTCAGCGCGTAGTGACCGGAGGCGGAGTTGTTGACCGTCAGGTCGTAGGCGGAGCTCGTGCTCGAGACGATCACGCGCGGATACAGGTCGATGAAGATCGACCCCACCGTCGCGGCGATCGCGATCCCCGAGGCGGCGAAGGCCGAGCCGTCCTCGTCCGTTCGCGCCAGCCGCGCGGCGAAGATCACGGCGATCACCGCCATCAGCTCCACCGGCCCGGGCACGTCGGTCCCGCCCGCGACGTTGCGTGTCCAGATCACCCAGCCGACGACTAGCGCGATCGCCGCCCAACCGAGAGGCTGCGCCAGCGAACGGGCGCGCTCGCGGATCTGATCGGTGGTCCTCAACTTCAGGAACGACGCGCCGTGCAGCAGGCACAGACGCGAGCAGCGTCACGCCGGTCCACAGGCCGTAGGGGGTGAGCAGGTCGAAGAAGTTGCCGGTGAAGTTGTGGCTGGAGTCGATCGGCAGGCCGACGAGCAGATCGCCCGAGCCCGACCCCCAGCAGCAGCGGCACCAGCAGGCTGCCGACGGTCGTGCACCACCGCCACGTCGAGCGCCAACGCTCGCCGTCGCCCTTGCCTTTGAACTCGAAGGCGACGCCACGCGCCATCAGCGCAGCCAGCACGAGCAGCAGGGCGAGATACAGCGCCGAGAACATCGTGGCGTACCAGCCGGGGAACGCCGCGAACATGCTCGCGCCCGCGACGATCAGCCACACCTCGTTCCCGTCCCACCACGGGCCGATCGTGTTGAGCGCCACGCGCCGCTCGGTGTCGCTGCGCCCGACGAAGGTGTGCAGCACCCCGACGCCGAAGTCGAAGCCCTCGAGCACGAAGAAGCCGACCCAGAAGAGCGCGATGATCACGAACCAGATGGTGTGAAGCTCCACGGGCCTCCTAGTAGGTCAGCGCCGGGATCGTGGTGGACGAGCCCGATGGGCCCCGATCGTGCCCGTCGTCGTGCTCGTCCTGCAGCTCTCGGCGTGAGTAGCGCAACATCAGGACCAGGTCGGCGGCGCCGAGCGCGATGTAGATCAGCACGAAGGCGATCAGGCTGATCCAGATGTCGGTCGAGGTGACGGACGGCGAGTTGGCGTTGATCGTCTTCATGAGCCCCTGCACGATCCACGGCTGGCGCCCGTTCTCGGTCAGCATCCAGCCCGCGGTGTTCATCAGGAACGGCGTGATCACCGCCCATATGGATATGCGCAGGAACCACTTCGAGCGATCGAGCGTGCCCCTGTGCACGAGCCAGCCTCCCCACAGCGCCAGCAGCACGATCAGCGAGGCCGAGATAGGCCATCACGCGCATCGACCAGTACTGGATGAACACGTTGGGGATGTAGTTGCCCGGCCCATACTGCTTTTCGTACTGCTTCTGGAGTTCGTTCAGCCCCTCGACCCTGCCGTTGAAGGTCCCGGTCGCGAGCACGGACAGCAGGTGGGGGATCGCGATGAGCTGCGTGGGGGTCTGGTCGTTCTTTCCGCCGCCGACTTGGAAGGCCGAGAACGAGCACGGCTGGCAGGTTTCCCACTGCGCCTCGGCCGCGGCGATCTTCACGGGCTGATATTTGGCCTCGATTTCGCCGAGCTTGTTGCCCACCACCATCTGCAGAAGGATCACGGGGAGCAGCACCACCACCGACAGGCGCGCCGTGTGGTTGAAGGCCGCGACCTCGCGCCGCTTGCGCAGGTGCCACGCGGACACCGCGAGCATCACGAGCGAGCCGGTGACGAGCGAGGCGAGGATCACGTGCACGTAGGCCCACAGGAACGTCGGGTTGGTGAACAGCGCCCACACGTTGTTCAGTTCCGGCTGACCGTGGCTGTTCAGCACATAGCCGACCGGGTGCTGCATCCACGAGTTGGCCGCCAGGATGAACAGCGCCGAGAACATCGAGCCGAAAGCCACCAGCCATATGCAGGCGAGGTGCACGCGCTTGGGGAGCCTGTCCCAGCCGAACAGCCACAGCCCCAGGAACGTCGACTCCAGGAAGAAGGCCCCGAGACCCTCCATCGCCAGCGGACCGCCGAACACGTCGCCCACGAAGCGCGAGTAGGCGGACCAGTTCATCCCGAACTCGAACTCCTGCACGAGGCCCGTGACGACGCCGACGGCCACGTTGATCAGCAGCAGGGTCCCGAAGAAGCGGGTCAGGCGCTTGTACTCGGGCTCGCCGTTGCGATGCCACGCCGTCTGCAGGACGGCGACGAGGAACGCCAGCCCGATCGTGACGGGCACGAACAGGAAGTGGTAGATGCTCGTGGTGGCGAACTGCCAGCGTGCTAGTTCATTGGTCACGGCGCTCCGAGGTCGCTCGAGGCTGCGCCCTGTCGCGGATGCAACCCCAGCGCGCCAGGGGGTTCATCGTCCGGATGGGGTGACGGGCGGGCGCTAGCCGAGGAACTTCATCCGCTCCGGGGGATGCACCTCGCCGGTGGCTGGGCTGTAGTCGAGGGCATGAGCAGCGGCGAGCAGTCGACCAAGCACGTGCTCGTCGTAGGTGGTGGCTTCGCCGGCGTCGGCTGCGCACGCGCGCTGGCGGGCGACGAGGCGGTGCAGGTCACGCTGATCGATCGACACAACTACCACCAGTTCCAGCCGCTGCTCTACCAGGTGGCCACCTCCCAGCTCTCGCCGAGCGACATCGCCTTCTCGCTGCGCGCGGAATTCCACAAGGCCGGCAACGTCGACATCAAGATGGGCGAAGTCACGGCCGTCGACCTCGCGGCCCACTCGGTCACGACTGCCGACGGCAAGGTCTATGAGGGCGACTTCCTCGTCCTCGCCGGCGGCGCCCAGGCCAACTTCTTCGATACCCCGGGGGCAGCCGAGCATGCCTTCCCGCTGTACTCGCTGCGCGACGCCGAGCGCCTGCGCTCGCGCATCATCGCCGTCTTCGAGGAGGCCGACACCGATCCGAGCCTGCTCGAGCGGGGTGCGCTGAACTTCGTCGTGGTCGGCGCCGGGGCGACCGGCACCGAGCTGGCCGGCGCGCTCGGGGACATGATCCGCGAGACGATGACCGTCGAGTACCAAGACCTGGCGGTCGACGTGGCTCGCGTGTGCGTGGTCGACCTGGGACACGTCGTCCTCAACGGCTTCTCCGAGAAGGCGCACGAGTACGCGAGCAAGGCGCTCGCCAAACGTGGCGTCGAGGTGCGCCTCGGCACGGGGGTCAAGGAGGTGGCCAGCGATCACGTGTTGCTCTCCGACGGGACCTCCATCCCCAGCCGCTGCGTCGTCTGGGCAGGCGGGTTGATGGCGGCGTCGTTGGCGGGCGCGAGCGGTCTCGGCGTCGGGCGGGGTGGGCGCATCGACGTGCGCGAGGACCTCACGGTCGAGGGGGTGCCGGGGGTGTACGTCGCCGGTGACATCGCCAACATCCCGCGCGCCGACGGCCAGCCCTATCCCCAGCTCGGCTCCGTGGCGCTACAGGGGGGGCGTTGGGCGGCCAAGAACATCCTCGCTGAGATCGACGGCAAGCCGCGCACGGCCTTTCACTACCACGACAAGGGGATCATGGCGATGATCGGACGCGGCGCAGCGGTCGCCGAGGTCGGCGAGCACCGTCACGAGCTGCACGGCTCGATCGCCTTCGCGGCCTGGCTCGGCGTGCACGCCGCGCTGCTCAGCGGCACGCGCAATCGCATCGAGGCGTTCATCGACTGGGGCTGGGACTACTTCAGCAAGGGTCGCGGCGAACAGGTGCTCGACCGCTCGGGGGCCGCGCGGATCGACTGGGGCGGGGCCGTCGGCAGCGACGAGGTCGAAGCGCTCCCCCCGACTCGCGCGACCGAGCCGTCGACCACATAACCCCCACGTAGGAGGAGCCCAGATGCCCAGCGCGAGCTACGACGTGATCATCATCGGCACAGGTGCCGGCGGCGGCACGCTGGCTCGCCGCCTGGCGCCGTCGGGCAAGAGCATCCTGCTGATCGAGCGCGGCGACTGGCTCGCGCGCGAGCCGCAGAACTGGCAGGCCGAGCCGGTGTTCGTCGAAAACCGCTACGTCTCGCCCGATACGTGGTATGACGGCGCCGGGAAGGCGTTTCAGCCGCAGGTCCACTACTACGTCGGCGGTGCCACCAAGCTCTACGGCGCGGCGCTCTACCGTCTGCGTCCGCAGGATTTCGGCGAGCTGCGCCACCACGACGGCATCTCACCGGCATGGCCCATCTCCTACGAGGAGCTCGAGCCCTACTACGGCGAGGCCGAGCACATCTACGAAGTGCACGGCGCTCACGGCGTGGACCCCACGGAGGGCCCTTCGAGCAGCGACTACCCGCATCCGCCGGTCTCCCACGAGCCGCGCATCCAGCAGCTCGCCGACGACCTGGCGGCAGCCGGTTACCACCCCTTCCACGCCCCCTGCGGGATCATGCTCGACGAGGTCAACAGCCCCTACAGCAAGTGCATACGCTGCGCCACCTGCGACGGCTTCCCCTGCCTGTTGGGCGCGAAGTCCGACGCCGAGGTGCTCGGCGTGCGTCCCGCGCTCGAGCACCCGAACGTCACCCTGCTCACGAACGCGACGGCGCTGCGCCTGGCGACGGACCCAACCGGCAAGACCGTGACCGAGGTGCTCGTCGAGCACGATGGGCAGACCGAGACGCTCGCCGGCGAGATCGTCGTCGTCAGCGCCGGCGCGGCCAACAGCGCCAAGCTGCTGCTCGCCTCGGCGAGCGATCGCCACCCGACGGGCCTGGCCAACGGCTCCGACCAACTCGGGCGCAACTACATGTTCCACGAGAGCGTCGCCGTGCTCGCGCTCTCGCTCGAGGAGAACCCGACGGTCTACCAGAAGACGCTCGGCCTGAACGACTTCTACTTCGCCTCCGAGGAGTTCGACTACCCGCTCGGGAACATCCAGATGGTCGGCAAGTCATCAGCCGAGATGTACCGGGGTGAGAAGCCCATCCAGACCAAACTCGCGCCCCAGTTCTCGCTCGATGACGTCGCCAAGCACGCGATCGACTTCTGGCTCTCCACCGAGGATCTGCCCGTGCCCGAGAACCGCGTGACGCTCACCGAGGACGGCTCGGTGACGCTCACCTACAGGCCGACCAACGACGTCCCCAAGAACGAGCTCTACAAGAAGCTCAGATCGATGCTCGGCCATCTGGGCATGCGCCACGAGCACCTGCTGCATCGCAGTGCCTACCTGAAGAACGACATCCCGGTCGCCGGCTGCGCCCACCAGGCCGGCACGTGCCGCTTCGGCAGCGACCCCGGCTCATCGGTGCTCGACCGTGACTGCAGGGCCCACGAGCTCGACAACCTGTACGTCGTCGACACGAGCTGCTTCCCGAGCATCGGCGCGGTGAACCCGGCCCTCACGGCGATGGCCAACGCGATCCGCGTGGGTGATCACCTGCTGGCGCGCCTCGGCTGAGGCGCCCATTCGCACGAGGCTGCCATGGATTCGGGCCCCGCGGCGGCCGCGCGCTCAGCCGGGGAAGATGACGAGCGCGATCAGCGCCGCCCCGAGGATGATGCCGCTCACGGCGAGCACGAGCACGATCCGCTCGTCCGACGGCGCGAAATCGCCGCGCGAGATCGCCGCGTCCACCATGCGCTGGCGCATCACCCCATAGGCCACCAGCAAGATCCCCAGGAGCCCGAAACCGACGCCGATGACCGTGTACGGCCAGCGCGTTTCTTTGGTCAGCGCCGGCACGATCCTGCCCGCGCCGAGGCTGACAGCAAACGCGCTCAGGCCGGTGCGCCACCACGCCAGATACGTGCGCTCGTTGGCCAGCCGCGTTCGCCGCGTAGCGTCGACCGTATCTTCGCCTGGGGAGCGCTCCGGAGCAATGCGCGAAGCATAATCCTCCCCGAGCCCGACCGCCCGCCATGCGCGAGCGCATTTCACCCGCTCGGGATGACGTGCGGCCGGCGCCGGCGCTGCAACATCACCTGTGTGGACCGGGTCTAGCCGATCATGCCAAGCGCGACCAAGAAGCGGACGACGAAGGGTGTACAGCACCTGACGGTTGCCGAGCGGATCGCCCGGGGCAAGGCGGCGCGCGAAGGCGTGCCACGCTCCAGCCACGCCGTGTTCGAGCCCTCGCCGCAGCGCCCCGACCCAATCGCGCTGCTCGAACGCCAAGCGGCCACGCGCGTGCCCGAGCTCGTGCCGATTCGCTACGGGCGCATGCTCGTCTCGCCGTTCACGTTCTACAGGGGTGCCGCGATGATCATGGCGAGCGACCTGGCGAGCACGCCGCAGTCGGGCCTGACGGTGCAGTGCTGCGGAGACGCGCACCTGTCGAACTTCGGCGTGTTCGCGTCCCCCGAGCGGCGACTGATGTTCGACATCAACGACTTCGACGAGACGCTTCCGGGACCGTGGGAGTGGGACGTCAAGCGCCTCGCGGTGAGCATGCTGATCGCGGCGCAGTACAACGGCTTCGCGGCGTCCGACCAGGAGCGGGTGGTGCTCGACACGGTGGCCGAGTACCGCACGTCGATGGCGCGCTTCGCCGCCATGAACAACCTCGACGTGTGGTACGCGCACCTCGACGTCGACAGCGTGCTCGCCGAATTCGGCTCGCAGCTCAAGACCAGACAGGTCAAACGGACCGAGAAGACCCTCGCGAAGGCTCGAACACGCGACAGCATGTCGGCCTTCTCCAAACTGTGCGAGATCGTCGACGGCCAGGCGCGCATCGTGGCCGATCCGCCGCTGATCGTGCCGCTCGATCAGCTCGTGCAGGGCAGCGAGCGTCAGGAGGCCTTCGACTGGTTGCACGAGCTGCTGGACGCCTATCGCGGGACCCTCCAGCAGGATCGTCGCGTTCTGCTGGAGCAGTTTCAGCTCGCCGATTTCGCGCGCAAAGTGGTCGGCGTGGGCAGCGTCGGCACGCGGGCCTGGATCGCGCTGCTGCTCGGGCGCGACGGCCAGGATCCGCTGTTCCTGCAGATGAAGGAGGCGGAGGCCTCGGTGCTCGAGGAGTTCGTCGCACCGAGCGAGTTCGAGAACCACGGCGAGCGGGTGGTCACCGGACAGCACCTGATGCAGGCGAGCAGCGACATCTTCCTCGGCTGGGTGCACGTGCCGTCGGGGCTCGACGGACAGGCGCGCGACTTCTACGGACGCCAGCTCAAGGACTGGAAGGGCTCGGCGGAAGTCGAACAGATGATTCCGAAGGGCATGGCCGCCTACGGCCGGCTGTGCGGCTGGACGCTCGCCCGGGCGCACGCCCGCAGCGGCGACCGCATCGCGATCGCGGCCTACCTCGGCAAGGGCCCCAGCTTCGATCGCGCGATCGTGCAGTTCTCGCAGGCCTACGCCGAGCAGAACGAGAGCGACTACAAGGCCTTGGCGGCGGCCGTCAAGTCCGGCCGTATCACCGCCGAGACGGGCCTCTGAGCCCGAGCCGGGCGTCGTGTCCGATCGCTCGCGGCGCCTGGGAGCGTGCCTGCCGGTGACCGGCTGGTGATGGGTCTCCGGCAGGCCGGAGCCCGGTGAGCGCGCAGCTGCCGGGCGAAGCCGTCTCGCTGGCTCTCGCGGCGTCGATCTATCCGCCGGCACTCGCCGCCGCGATCGCGCTCGGGCGGGGCGTCGACGTGCGCCTGCGGGTGCTGCTGCTCGTCGGTGTCGCGCTGCTCACCGTGTTCGTCACGGGGGCGCTGATGCTGCTGGCGTTCGAGGATCTGGGCGCGACCAGCCAGCAGCAGCGCACCGGCAGCGCGGCGCTCTACATCGTGATCGGCACGGCCCTGCTGTTGCTCGCGCTGCGGCTACGGCGCCCGCGCGCGAAAGCGCCGAAAGCAGCAGAGCGCCCCCTCGAAGATCGACCGCTACCTGCAGAGCCGGAGGCTCGTGGCGGTGCTCGGGGTCGTCCTTTACGTGGTGCCCTCGCCGATCTACGTCGGGGCCGTGAAGGTGATCGCGAACACGAACGCCTCGACCCCCCAAGAGCTCGCCTATCTCGCGGTGACCGTTGTGATCATGCTGTGGCTGATCGAGGTGCCGATGCTGATGATGCTCGTGATGCCCGAGCGCACCACCGCTGCGCTCGAGCGCATCAACGCCTGGTTCGCCCGCCACGGGCGGCTGGTCGCGGTGATCGCAGCGGCCGGCGCGGGCGTGTACCTGCTGGGCGTGGGGCTGATCGAAGCGCTCGGCTGATCGGCCCACCCCCCCTCCTGCGACGGCGCTCAGGCGGCGTCGTAACGTCGACCGCCGTAGGCGACGAGGCCGTAGATCACGAGGATGTCGAGCGCGAAGATCGACAGCGACAGGAGCGGGTATGCGGGCAGGAACACCAGTTGGATGATCGCGTTGATCCCGGCCATCAGCACACCTGCCCAGCGCGCCCAGCCGGCCGACGCCCAAATCCCCAGCGCGACACAGAACTGGAAGACCCCGAGCACCAGCACGACCCATCCCCAGGTGTTGAGATCGCTGATGATGAAGTGTGTGTCCGCGGCGTAGAAATGTGAGTTCGAGACCGCGGCGATCCCGTAGATGAAGTTCAGCGTGCCCGCGATCATGATCAGGATCCCCGCGAACAGCACCCACCCGTAACCGCGTTCGTACTCGTAGTCCGGCAGTTGACTCGCTTGCCCGGTGCTCATGACAGCGCCTCCTCTGAAGCTGATCGATGGATTCCGATGGATTCCCTCGTCCGGCGGCGTCCCTCAACGCGCCCGTCACATTGCGAAGCTAGGAGTGGCGCGGTCGCGCCGCATCGCTCGAATGGGGTGATACCGGGCGTACGCGGAGCCCGTGCCCCGCGCACGCCCAGCAGGCAACCGCGTGCCCGGGATCTCCCCCCGACCTACGCGTCCGTCAGCTCGCGAGCGCCTTCTGCTTGATCTGGTTGAACTCGGTCTCGGTGATCGTCCCCTGGTCGAGCAGCGACTTGGCTTTCGCGATCTGCTCGGAGGGATCGGCCTGCGGCGCCACGGACTTCACATATTCTGCGACCTGGGTTTCCGCTTCTTTCTGCCTCGAGATCGTGCGTTCTGTCATTCCCTTGTGCTCGGCGATCAGATACACGAACACGCCAAAGTAAGGAATGATGATGATGAACGCGATCCATGCCACCTTCACCCATCCCGACGTGTCACGGCGCCGAAAGATATCCGCGATCACGGTGAACAGAATCCAGATCCAGATGACGAACCCAAAGAAGATGAGCATCGTCCAGAACACTTCGAGGAACGGATAACTGGTTGCAATGAGCATGTGGCTCCTTGTTTTGGTGGCGCGTCGCCACGGTGGGACTCACGCCGATCAGGTCGGGGAGCTCTCGTCCGTCGAGATACTATCCGGCGATCATTGAACGACCCGGGGAAGCTGGCATCATCCCAACCGGGTGACGCCCGGCACCGGCGTGCCGACCGCCGACGGCCGACCGCCGGCACGCCGATGCCCCCGCGCGCCGGCCCTGGTCACGGCTGTCGCATCCCGGTGAGCGCAACCACGCGCCCCGCTCTGCGTGCTATCCGCATGCCGCTCACACGGTCGTCGCCGTCTTCGCCTCGTGCTCTGCCCGCTCGTAGTCGCCCGCGATGCGCTTGATGGTGAATCGTCGGGCTTTGCTCGCGGCCCGCTGAACGCGATCGGCGTCCTTGTCGACCCCGACGACGATGAGCGCCGCGGTGCCGTCCTCGAGCGTCTCGCCGAGCTCGCGCAGATCGGGTTGGCTGACACCTCGCGTGATGTGAGCGATCCAGGCGTCGAGGCCAGCGCCCCCGGCGGCCAGGAGCGCCGGCATGGCTACAGGAGCCGCCACCGCGACAGCTGCGCCCGCGGCAAGCCCGAGCCAGCCGCCGTGCTGCGTCTGGGCCTCGGCCTTGGTGACCTTGACCCGCCCGTCCATGTCCTCGTGGACGATGACCGAGTCGTAGGAGCCGATGATGGCTGCCGAGTGCAGCGCCTTGACGGCAACGTAGTCGTATTCGGCGTCCGCCGCATCGTCATACACGCCGGCAAGGAAGAACATAGGTTCGTCGCTCATGCGTCGCCCTTCCTGGCGATCGCCCCCGTCCAAGAGCCCGGTTGCGTTTCTCGTTGTGCTGACGCTACGAGCCCGGGACTTGGACTGCATCACCCACTTGGGGCGATCATCTCGGGCCGGGCCGTGTCATTCTGTTCGGATGATGCGGGCGCAGTCGGGCCTGCCTAGCGTCACTACCCCCACCGCCAACCACGAAACGGGAGGACAGCGATGGCGATCATCGCGCAGGACACCCACGAAAAGCTCGCCGGCATCTCCGTCGGCGACATGGAGTTCATCGAGGCCGCTGTGGGTCTGCGAGAGGCACAGCTCGAGGCCACGGGGCTCGACCCTGCGACGTTCGCACTTGTGAAGATCGCAGCGCTGATCGCCCTGGATGCGCCGCCCGCGTCCTACGCCTGGCAGATCGGCAACGCGCTCGAGGACGGCGTCAGCCCAGAGCAGATCCTCGGTGTCCTACGCGCGGTGGCCCCACAGGTAGGCGGCCCGCGCGTGATCGCAGCCGCTCCCGAGCTCATGCTCGCGCTCGGCCTGGAGCTGCCGGCCGGTGTCGACGGGGAGGTGGATGAAGATGCCGCTGGTTAGACGCCGACCACTGCTCAGAGCTGCAGTCGTGGGAGGGCGCCATGGCGCGGCCGATCACAGCGGCAAGTTGAGCGCGGAAAACTCCGCGCTGCGCGAACAGCAGGCGCCAGCCGACTATCCTCCGCAGCCGCCACCCCAGCCGCAGCCGGCTGATGCCGCACCGCCTCAGGCGCCGCCGGCGCCGAGCGGCGGAATCTCGCCAGCGATCCTCGAACAGCTAAAGGAGCTCGGGCAACTGCACGAGCAGAAGATCCTCACCGACGAGGAGTTCGAACAGCAGAAGCGCAAACTGCTCGACTCCGTACGGTTGATGGTCCGCCTGCGATGCCCTACGCCCTTCGTCGGGGACCGTTTGCGATCCTGTACATCGTCCTGTTGTTGGTGCTCGGCATCACGCCGCTCAGGAAGGGGCACTGGATCATGTTCATCCTTGGGATCTTCGTGCCCATCTTCTGGCTGATCGGGGCCGTGATCCCGCCGACGCGGCCCTGAGCGCCCTGGTCGCCTTCCGGCTCGAGCGCGCGCGTGCAGACGGTGGATCACTCGCACTCGTGCCTCGCTGTGACCTGGGCGGGCCACGCGAGCGTGTTGATCGAGCTCGACGGCACGCGACTGCTCACCGATCCGCTCCTCGGCGAGCGCGCCGGGCCGCTGGTCCGCATCTCCGGGGCCGTGACCAGCGAGCTATGCGATGATCTCGACGCGGTCGTCATCTCTCACCTGCACGCCGACCACGCGGACGTACCGTCGTTGCGCTCGTCGGCGGCGCGATGCGCATCCTCGCGCCGCCGGGCGCGGCGCGTTGGCTTGCCGCGCAGGGGCCCGGGTCGGGCTGAAGAGCTGCCACCCGCGGGAGCACGCGTCGATCGGCGCCGTGCAGATGACAGCCACGCCCGCGGCTCACGATGGGCGGCGCTTCCACTGCGCCCGCGGCCGCCGCCGGATCGGATTCCTCGTCAGCGGCTCGCAGTCGCTGCTACTTCGCTGGGGACACCGACCTGTATCGACGGCATGTCCAGGCTCGCCGGGCAGATCGACCTAGCCCTGCTACCCGTGTGGGGCTGGGGCCCGCACGTCGGCAGCGGTCACCTCGATCCCGTGCGGGCGGCGCCGCTGCACGGATGATCGCGCCGCGCGTGGTCGTGCCGATCCATTGGGGCACGTTGGCACGGGGATGGCCGTTTCGACGCCCCACCGATCCCGCAGAGCCCGCTCCGCCGTTCCGTCGCGCTGATGGCCCGCCGACGCGCCCGCGGTCGAGGTGCGCGTGCTTGCGCCCGGCGAGCGCACGGAGCTTCAGGGCGCCGGGCCGCTGGCACCGCGACCGGCCCGCGGCGACACCGGCGCGAGCGGCGCATGCCAGAGTCGACCTTCGGCGCCCGCATGTCGGGCGCCTGGCTGGAGCGCGTCCTGTTCGTGGCTCCTGTCCGCGGCGACGCTGCTGCTCGCGAGCGCGTTCTCCAGCAACATTAACGTGCAGAGCTTCGGCGCCGCGCTCGCGGCCGCGGCGCGCTCATCGGCCTGCTGAACGCGCTGTGTGGCCGCTGATCCTGTGGCTCGCGCTGCCGCTGACCGTGCTCACGCTGGGCCTGGCGTGTGCTCGTCCTCAACGGCGCGATCGTGCTGTTCGTCGCGGAAATACAGCCGGGCATCGAAGTCAGCTCGCTCGCGGCCGCGATCGTCGGGCTGACGATCGCGGTCACCATCGTCAACACGGCCGTGTCGAGCCTGCTGGCGATCGACGACGACGGCTTCTGGCACCGCAACGTCGTCCGCCGGTATGCCAAGCGCACGGCCGCGCCGGGGAGCCTGGACGGCCCGGGCCTGCTGCTCCTGGAGATCGACGGGCTCGCACACGAGGTGCTGCGTCCGCGCGATCCGCGACGGCAACGCGCCGACGCATGGCCGCCTGGCTGCGCGAGGGCTCGCACGCGCTCGCGCGCTGGGAAACGGACTGGTCCTCGCAGACCGGAGCGTGCCAGGCGGGGCTCCTGCACGGGGACAACCACGACATGCCGGCCTTCCGCTGGTGGGAGAAGGATCGCGGCGCCGCGATCGTGACCAACCATCCGCGCGACGCCGCCGAGCTCGAGCGCCGCCACTCGAACGGCCGCGGGCTGCTGTTCGCCGACGGGGCCAGCCGCGCGAACATCCTCTCCGGCGACGCGCCGCACAGCCTGCTGACGATGAGCACGGTGCTGCGGCGCGATCGCCAGGGCCGCATCGGCCAGGACTACTTCGCCTACTTCGCCAGCCCCTACAACGCCACGCGCACGCTCGTGCTCGTGGTCGCGCGAGGTCTTCAGCGAGCTGTGGAGCGCCTCGCGCCAGCGCCGGCTCGACATCCGCCCGCGGATCCAGCGGAGCTTCGCCTATGCGCTCGTGCGCGCGTGGGCGACGGTGATCCAGCGCGACCTGCAGGTCAACTCGGTGATCGCCGACATGTACGCGGGCCGGCCCGTCATCTACTCCACGTTCCTCGCCTACGACGAGGTCGCCCACCACTCCGGGATCGAGCGCCCGGACGACGCTCACGACGCTGCGCCAGGTCGACCGCCAGATCGGCCGCATCGCGCTCCGCGCGCTCGCACGCGCCTCGCCCCTACGAGCTGGTCGTCCTCTCCGATCACGGCCAGTCGCAGGGCGACGACGTTCCTCGACCGCTACGGGGCGTCGCTCGAGGACGTCGTGCACGAGGCGGTCGCCGCCAGCGACCGTCGCGATGCAGGAGTCCCCGAGCGAGGCGCTCGCGCTTCCTCGGAGCGTCGCTGACCGAGGCCTCCGCGGGCAGCTCGCTGACGCTCACGGGCCACCCGCCGGCTCGCAAGGGCCACAGCGCAGACGGCGAAGTCCACCTCGGGACGGCGCCGTCGAGGCCGCCCGGACCCTCCGACGGCGACGACGCCGCGCCCCCGAGGTGGTCGTGATGGCCTCCGGCTGCCTCGGGCTGATCTCGTTCCCGCGCGAGCCCGGACGGGTCGAGCTCGAGCGCATCGAAGAGCTCTACCCCGAGCTGATCGCCACGACCCGCGACCACCCCGGCGTCGGCTTCCTGCTCGTCCGCCAGCGCGCGCACGGCGCGCTCGCGATCGGCGCGAGCGGCGTCCACCACCTCGACGAGGACCGCGTCGTCGGCGAGGACCCGCTCGCGCCGTTCGGCCCGCGCGCCCGCCAGCACGTCCGGCGCACCGACGGCTTCCCGCACTGCCCGGACATCGTCGTCAACAGCACCTACTGGCACGACTCGGACGAGGTCGCCGCGTTCGAGGAGCTCGTCGGCTCGCACGGGGGCCTCGGCGGAACCCAGTCGTTCCCGTTCCTGCTCCACCCCGTCGAGCTGCCGCTGGCGGCCGAGGAGCTCGTAGGCGCCGAAGCGGTCCACCACCAGTTGCGCCGCTGGCTCGCGCAGCTCGGCCATGACGAGTACGACGCGACGGCCGCGGCGCCGCCGAGCCGCGACGGCGCGCTCCCGACCCGACCCTCACGCGTGTAGTCGGGCCCGGGGCGGCCTGGCCGTCGAAGCGTCGCCTGGTTGCGCACCGGGCATCGCCAAGTTCATCCCAAAGGTGGGATGACGCCAGGCGCGAGGGTGGTTGCATTGCGGGGGTGCCAGGAGCCGACAGCCGCGCTTCGCTGCATCCGCTCATTCTCCACGACCGACGGACAGGCGGCGCCAGGGCGGTGCGCACGTGGCTCGCCGCCGAGACCCGCCGCAGGTCGATCGAGCTCGTCGAGCTCGGCTCGTGCGAGCACTTCGCCGAGGCCGACCGCGCGACGAGCCAGTGCGGAGCGCATGCGCTCGCGCTGTCCGGCGGTGATGAGGCCCAGTCGAGCACGGCGGTCGTCGCCGCTGGACGAGAGCTGCCCTACGCATGTATACCGACGGGGCGCCACAACGTGTTCGCACGCGACCTCGGTGTGGATTGTCAGGATGCGGTCAGGGCCATGGACGCCTTCGTGGACTTCTGCGAATACGACGTCGATCTCGCCGAGGTGAACGGTTTTGCGTTCGTCAACTACGTTGCCGTGGGCCTCCACTGCGAGCCGACCGGGGAACGCGCGCCGCAGCCCCTCGACTCTCGCGGCTCCGCGAGTCTCGTCTCCTACGTGCTCGCCCGTCGGGCCTCCACTCCGCGGCTTCACTGGTTCGGAGCTCACCGTCATGAAACCGGCAGAGCCGTCTTCGTCTCGAACAACCGCTGCCGTTTCCAGGCCATGCAGATCGGCGGACGCGCCCGGCTCGACGCGGGCGTGCTCGGCATCGGCATGCTCGACAGCGACCACGCCGGCGGTTCCAACGGGGACTGCGAGTCCCGCTGGAGCGAGCTGTGCGCGCCGAGCTTCGAGCTCGATTGCGCCGCGCCGGTCCTCGCTGAGCTCGACGGTCGCGTGATCTCATTGGATCCGCCGCTGCGCTTCCGCAGCCTTCCGCGCGCCCTGCGCGTGCGTATCCCGCTCCCGGCATAGGCGCTCGGGGCGGCTGCGGCCCGTTGGGGCGAGGCCCGGCTGGGGGCGCGCACGGCTGCACCGACGGTCCACTCGCAGAACCTCGCGTGCGCACGACGGTGGTGCAGGCACGCGAGCAACCCAGGGGTGCACCACATTGCTCGCCACCAGAACCCGCGCAATGCTTCGTGTTTCTACACCTGCGTAGCCCGAAAGGGATGAGAGCGAGCCTCGATGCAAGCGCTCGATGTCGCATCGGACCCAACCGGCAGACGCCCCGATTCCAAACGCAAGGAGTCCCGGGGAGCGCGTGCCGTGTTTCTGGATGGCTCTGCCGAGCACGTGCGCTCGGTGCGTGGCAACGACCCCGCGGGGCGCGTGCGGGCGAGCATCGCTCTACCCGCGTTTCGCGACGGCTTCGTCGTGCGGCCGAGGCTCGTGCGGCGCATGCGCCAGGCGCGCGAGGCGACGGTGCTGCTGATCACCGCGCCGCCGGGCTACGGCAAGACGAGCCTGCTGGCCGAGTGGGCCGCGCGCGACGAACGTCCCTTCGCCTGGATCGGGCTCAGCGAGCAGGACAACGATGCCGCGCACCTGTTGAGCGCGCTCGCGGGTTCGCTCGATCGGATCGAGTCGTTGGACCGCGCTGTGCTCGACGCGGTCCGCTGCATAGAGGACGCCCCAACCCCACGAGGGCTGTCCGCCGCCGTCGATCACATCGCCGCGGTCGTCACCTCGATGGGGAGCACCCGCCGACCAGCGGTCGTGGTGCTTGACGACGTGCACGTCCTGCGCTCGGAGGACGCGCTGCGCGTGGTCGCGACGATCGTCGCCGCCATGCCGCCGTGTTCCAAAGTCGCGCTCGCCTCGCGGACCGAGCCGCCGCTGGCGCTCGGACGCCTGCGCGCGTCGCACGCGCTGATGGAGCTCGGCGTCCGCGACCTCGCCATGACCGCCTACGAGGCACATCAGTTGGTGGCCGCCTCCGGCGCGAGTCTCGAGCGAGCGGCGCTCGAGCGCCTCGTCGGGCGCACCGAGGGGTGGCCGGCCGGCATCTACCTCGCTTCGCTGTCACGCGACGCCCAGGCCGATCCCGCCGCCAGCGCCGCGGAGCCCAGCGGCGATGAGCGCGCGATCGCCGCATACCTGACGGAGGAGACCCTCGCCCCGCTCGGTTCCGAGCTGCGTGTATTCCTGTGGCGAACCTCGATCCTCGATCAGCTCTCGGCGGAGGTCTGTGACGCTGTCCTCCGGGGCTCGGGCTCGGGTCGCCTGCTGAACGCGCTCGCTGCCAGCAATCTGATGGTGATGCCGCTCGATCCGGCTCGCCGGTGGTTTCGCTGCCATGCGCTGCTGCGGGACGCGCTCCGCGCGGAACTGCGCCTCAACGACCCGGGTGCGATCGTCGAGCTGAACCGGCGTGCCAGCCAGTGGTTCAGCGATCACAATGACATCGACCGCGCTGTGCAGCACGCGGTCGCCGCCGGCGATGCCCACCGGGTGGGGGAGCTGCTGTGGACGCACGCAGCGGAGTACCTGATGCCCGGAGGGGACACACGCGTGCAGCGTTTTCTGGCCGGCTTCTCCGAGGAGCGGATCGCGTCGTGTCCATATCTCGCGCTCGCTGCCGCACACGGCCACCTGAGCAGCGGCGACCTGGTTGCCTCCGAGCGTTGGGCGCGGGCGGCCTCCGAGGCGTTGGCGCGCGATCCGCGACACGCGCGTCCCGCCTCGCTGGAGGCGGGCATCGCGCTGATCGACGCGGCGCTCGCCCGCGGCGGGATCGCGCAGATGGGACAGGATGCCGAGCGCGCGTATGCGCTCGTTGGCGAAGCCAGCCCGTGGCGTGCGCTCTGCTGCCTGCTCAGCGGCGTGTCCCATCACTTCGCCGGCGAACGTTCGCGGGCCCGTGAGCAGCTCGACGAGGGCGTGCACTCGAGCGCCAACGCGCTGCCGATGGTAGCGGCGCTGTGCCTGGCGCAGCTCGCGTTGATCGACGCCGAGGACGGGGACTGGGAGCACGCGCTCAACCAGGCCAAGCTCGCGACCGATCGGCTCGCCGCGCACGGCCTCGACCACAACCCGCTGGCGACGCTGGTGTTCGGCGTCAGCGCGTGGATCGCCGCGCAGCAACGACGGGCCGACGAGGCCAAGCACCATCTGTCCGCGGCCAGTCAGCTGCTCGACATGCTCAACGGCTGCATGCCGTGGTACGACGTCGAGGCTCGAGCGGTGATGGCCCGAGCGTCGATCCAGCTCGCGGAGGTGCCGGCCGCCCGGGCGCTGCTCTCGCAGGCCTCGCGTGCAGCTCGGCGCCTGCCGGACACGCCGGTGTTTCGCGCCTGGCTGGATGACGCGTGGGCAGCCATCGACGAGCGCAGCGCCGCCGCGCTGGGCGGTCCCGGTGCGCTGACGATCGCCGAGCTGCGCATTCTCCGCTTCCTGCCCACGCATCTCTCCTTCCGTGAGATCGGCGAGCGCCTGCACGTCTCCACGAACACGGTCAAGAGCCAGGCACACGCCGTGTACGGCAAGCTGGGAGCGAGCTCGCGATCACAGGCGGTAGCGAAGGCATCCGCACTGGGGCTGATCGAAGTCGCCGTCGTGTAGCGCGCCGGGACACCTGGTTCGCTCAGTTGATCTCAGCAAGTGGTGTACGCTCCCGGTAGCGGTGCTACGTACATGGCGACCGGGACCGGCATCCCGGGTGCGTCCCGTCTAGCAGGCGTTTTTCGTCACGGGTTGACCAGCTACCGCCGTTGGGGG
Organism: uncultured Solirubrobacteraceae bacterium; assembly: GCA_963810735.1. Lineage (GTDB taxonomy): Bacteria > Actinomycetota > Thermoleophilia > Solirubrobacterales > Solirubrobacteraceae > Palsa-744. Next base: position 940,626 of record CAWEOR010000004.1, on the reverse strand, counting down.
CAGCAATGAGATGGGTACCGGCGTCACCAGCGAGGTCTGAGCTGGCGCACGGAGGCTTGGCGTCCGCGACGAGCAGGTTCCGCAGCGCCCCGAGCGTGCGTCACGGCGAACGGGCCGCAAGCGCGTCGATCCCGTTGCCCCCGGCGAGCCTCGCGGCGATCGCTCTGCTGGCGGGCTCCGCGGCGGCGTGGATCGGATATCAGACCTCCAAGAACCCCGCGGCCGAGCCCGCGCATCTCGCGGTCACCATCAGGGTCGCCATCATTCTGGCGCTGACGCTCGCCGGCCTGTACGCGCAGATCAACGACGTCCAGCGGCGGATGGGTGTCCTCTTGATCCTCGCTGGACTGTATTGCTGTCTGTGGCTGTTCAACGGCTCGAGCGATCCCCTCGAGTTCGCCGTGGGCGTGCTCTTGTCCGGCTGCGCACCGGCCCTGTTCTGCTACCTGATGCTTGCCTACCCGACCGGGCATCTCAGCGTGCGGCGACAGTACTTCGTCGCGGCGAGCGCCGGAGTGATGGTGATCTGCTGGCTCATCGTCGTCCTGACGAGCACCCGGCTGTCGGTCACGACGCCGCTCCTGCACTGCGTTCCCGGCTGCCCGAGGAACGCGTTGTTCGTGGGAGTCAACGCGAATGCGGCTCCGCTGCTCGCGCCCGTCATCCGCGCGAGCTGGCTCGCGCTCACCTGGGGCACGGCGGCGCTCCTGCTCCGACGCTTCGCCCATTCGAGCAGCTCCGTTCGCCGCGTCCTGGGTCCGATCGCAGCGCTGGCGCTGGCCTATGCGCTCCTGCTCAGCGGCTTCGTGATCGCCACGGCACTGGATGCCCACGCTGCCGCCGCGTTCGGCACCGGCTACGTGGCGATCACCTTCGTCCTGCCGCTGACGATTCTCGCCGGCCTGTACGTCGAGCGGCTGTTCATGGGCCAGGCCCTGGCCCGTTTCGTGATGCTGCTCACACGCACGCCCCGCGCCGACGTGGAGGCTGTGATGGGCGACGCGCTGCGGGATCCCACACTGAGGATCGACTATCTCACGCCGGGCCTCGGGTCCCCGGGAGTCGCCCGCGAGACGCCCGTGAACATGCCGACGCAGGCGGCCGGGCGCACGTCGACCGTGATCGAGCACGAAGGCCATCCTGTGGCGGTCGTGAGCTTCGACACCGATCTCGCCGACGGCGAGCGCTTCGTGAAGGCGGCGGGCGAGGCGGCGGTGCTGTGGCGTGAGAACGAGCGGCTGGCGAGTGACCTCACGGTCTCGATGGGCGAGCTGACCGCGTCGCGTCGAAGGTTGGCCCAAGCGGGCGACACGGCGCGTCGACGGATTCAGCGCGATCTCCACGACGGAGCTCAGCAGCATCTCGTGAGTTTGCGCGTGAAGCTCGATCTGGCGCTCGAGCTGATGACCGTGGACCGGGCTCGCGGTGAAGGTCTGCTCGTCGAGATCGGTGACGAGCTCGACGAGACGGTGAACGATCTGCGCTCGCTCGCCTCCGGGGTGTACCCGCCGGTGCTCTCGCACTATGGACTGCTCGAGGCGCTTCGCTCGGCCTCGCGACAGATGTCGATGCCCGCCATGGTGCAGGCACGGGGAATCCGCCGATACCCGCCCGAGGTCGAGGCGGCCGTCTACTTCTCCTGCATGGAGGCCCTTCAGAACATCACCAAGCACGCCGGCCCGCGCGCGAATGCGTCGGTCAAGCTCTCGCAGGACGAGCTCGCGCTGTGCTTCGAGGTGCGTGACGCGGGTGTGGGTTTTGACGTATATGGCGTTGAGCCCGGCAGCGGTATCCAGAACATGCGCGACCGCGTCGAAGCGGTGGGCGGTCATCTGACGGTGACCTCTGGTCCAGGGGAGGGCACCGTGGTCGCCGGCGAGGTTTCGGTCGATGCCGGCTCGACCGACATCTGAGTGCTCCGGGCCGTGCGGGCTGTCGGGTCGCTGAAGGACGAGCGCAGTGCCTGACGGGCGCCAGCGAGCGGAGTGGGAGGGACTCTTCTCGGCTGCGTTCGTGCAGTCTCGCAATCCCATGACGCTGCTGGACAGCCGTCGCCGCCATGTCGAGATCAACGGCGCGTACCTGGCGCTGCTCGGCTACAAGCGCGACGAGTTGATCGGGCGTCCTGTCTACCAGCTCGTGGCGGGTGGTCCGCTGGCCAGTGACAGCGAATGGGAGCGCGCGATCAGCGGCTCGAGCTTCAGCGGAGCCGTCGAGCTCGTGACGGCTGCCGGCGGACACGTTGCGGTGCAGTGGGCTGCCACGACCGAGGTGATCACGGGTCGACGCCTGGTGCTCTTCGTGGCGATGCACGTCTCGCGCTCCGCTCGAGGCCTCTCCCGCCAGGTCTCCCCTGGCCGGGCCGAGAGCCCGCTGAGCGCGCGGGAGCTCGAGGTGGTGAGGCTCGTCGCGCTGGGGGCCACCGGCCCGGAGATCGCCGAGGAGCTGCGGATCGCCCACGACACCGTCCGCACGCATGCGCGCAACGCGATGGCGAAGGTCGGCGCTCGCTCGCGGGCGCACCTCGTCGCCAAGGCCCTCGGCGACGGTCTCGTGTGCGAGTGAGGGGCGCCGCGCGACCCTCTCGCGTGAGCCTTTGGGTCACCTGTCAGGCGCTCTGCGTCGAGATGCTCGATCGATTTCGAGTAGGCTAGGCGGGAAAGCGTGGCCCGAAAACGGGGTTGGGGCGCCGATATGGCATGACTCACGCCGACGAAACCATCCGCGTTGTAGTCGCCGATGACTCTTACGTCATTCGTCAGGGTCTCGCGGCCACGCTCGCCGCCGAGCGGGGCATCGAGCTCGTCGGCGTGTGCTCGGACGGCAACGAGCTCGTCGACGCGATCGACGCTGAGCGGCCGGCCGTGGCGATCGCCGACATCCGCATGCCACCGTCCGGAGACGGCGAGGGCATCCGCATCGCCATGCGCCTGCGCGAAACCCACCCGGAGATGGGGGTCGTGGTCCTCAGCCAGTACGTGGAGCCTGCGTACGCCATCTCGCTGATGGGCTCCGGCACGAGCCGCCGCGCATATCTGCTCAAGGATCGCCTCCGCAACAAGGCCGAGCTGCTGCGAGCGATCCGCTCGGTCGCCGAAGGCGGATCGGTGATCGACCCGACCGTCGTCGACGTCCTCATCCAGGCGCGGACCCGGGCGGAGCGATCGCCGCTCGCCGAGCTCACCGCGCGTGAGCGTGAGATCCTGGCCGCGATCGCCGAGGGCAAGAGCAACGCCGCGATCGCCGATTCGCTCGTGCTCACCAAGCGGGCCGTCGAGAAGCACGTCAACTCGATCTTCGCCAAGCTGGACCTGCCCGCTCCGCAGGACGTCAGCCGGCGGGTGACCGCGGCCCTGCTGTTCCTCGCCGAGGATGAACGCGTCGGCGCGGGCCAGCCTCTGTCGTAGCCGCCCGCGCGCGATCTCGCGCTAAGGCTCGGTGCTGGCGCTCGCGGCCGGTGCGGCGGGGACGGGGCTCGTGCCATGGGGGGCCTCGCCCTCGCCTTCGACGGGTGCCGCGCCGGCATGAGCCCCGTGCACACGCCCGAACGGGAACTGCTGGCGCACCATCGCCAGCGCCTCGCCGCGGCGAGCGTCGGGGAACTCCGCGGCGGTCTGACGACGCAGCGCCCAGATGCCGAGCGCCACCAGCGCGGCGAACCCGAGCACGGGGAGGACCTCGTGGGTCGCTGCGGTCGGGCCCCAGATGACGACGAGCAGCAGCACGGTCAAGCCCGTGACGTACGCGGCGACGGGGTGTTCGCGCAGCGATGGTGCCAGCGCGTGGCGTAGGAAGACCGCCAGGCGCGTCTCGCCTGCCACCCATGCTGCGGCGACGATCACGAGGCCATAGGCGAGCACCGCGATGGCCGTGTTCTCGAGCAGCGACGTGGCGATCGACCACGCGGCATGAGCCGCGGGGCGGTCGGCGGGCACGACCACGAGGCTGTCGACGATGCGATTGCCCGCGACGGTGCGCGCGAGCAGCAGCACGACGCCGATCACGAAGAAGCACCACCCCACCCTGCGCAGCGCGACGCGACGCCATCCCTCGGCGAGCCACACGGCGAGCGCGAACAGCGCGAGGCTCAGGAGGGGAAGCACGATGGCCAGGCCGCGTATTCCCTTGGCGATGTTCTGAGCGGTGCGCAGCTGGGTGGCACGCATGATCACGAACTGACCGGTGGTCGGGGGCAGCGTGATTCCGAGCTTCTGCTTGACCGCGCCGCGAGCCACCGTGCCACCGGCGCCCTGGACTTTGGACTGGAGCGATGCGACCTGGCTCGACAGTCCGAGCTGAGCGCCCAGCGCGGTGACCAGTTGATGGAGATCGAGCGTGACCGTGCCTTCTTTGGTCGAGACGACCTTGCCGCCCCCATTGAGGATCCGTAGCAGCGTGGCGTGTGCCGTGCGGTTGGCGGTGCGCCAGGCTTCCTGCACCTGGGGCGTCGCGAGCAGCAGCGGCACGGCATGGTTGGCCAGTTGCTCGAGTCCCGCCGACAGGGGTCCGGCGAGACCGTTCAGTTCACTCGGCAGAGCGGATTCCAGCCTGGCGGGCACGTTCTCCGAGCGAAACAGCTGGTTGACGAGATAGGCGCCGAGCGCTTCGTCGATCTGCCGGTTGGCGAGCAGCTGGCTGCTCGTGTTCGTCCAGTTGTCCGTGTTCAGCACCTGACGGTGGACCCACACGGCGAAGCACGCGAAGAAGCCGATGACGCTCGCAAGCGCCAGCAGCGCCGACACACGGGCCCTGTGTCGAGGGGCTGGGAGCACCTCGGTCACTGCTGTGCCTGACGGCGTCGGCCCAGGTTCGCGACGATCAGCGAGACGACCGTCACGAGGTAGACCTGTCCGATCAGCGCCTCGGAGACCGACAGCGTGTGACCGAGGTTGGAGCGGGCGGTCAGATCGCCATAGCCGACGGTGCACAGCGTGGTGAAGCTGAAGTAGATGAAGCTCGCGGTGGTCGCCTGGCCCTGCACGAAGAACGAGCTGCCGCTCAACTGGTTGATCGATCCGTACACGGACGCGAAGAACATGCCGAGCAGGATGTAGACGCTCAACACGCCGAGGACCGCCTCCAAGGTGACGGCCTGCATGACCCGCAGCGTCCGGACCACGCCCACGAGGATCGCGGGCGGCGCAAGCGCGACCAGCAGTGCGTTGGCGATCCGCGTCGAGCGGTCGTCTACGTGACCGGCGACGGTCTCGATCACGCTCAGGATGATGACCGCGCACACGATCACCAGCACCGGCCGGACGACGCTCGCTTTGGCCTCGGCGACCGACAGAGCCAGCAGCAGCGTGACGCTGAGCAGCACCGTCACGATCAGCTGCTCCCATCTGCCGGGACTCGCAATCCCCTGGATCGCGAATGCGGAGACGATGGCTATCAGCAGCAGCCCGTAGCTTCGCAGCTTGCGTTCGCCTTCGAACGGCAGCGCGCGTCGGATCCTCGTCTCGCCTGGGCCGCGCGGCTCCTGAGTTTGGCGTTCGTCACCCATGGGCTTAGACGGGGCCGCGGGCCTGTCTGCGGGCGTGGTGTCCACACCACCTCCCGTCTGGCTCATTCCGAGCTGCCAGGCTGCCCGAGTCGGCGTCGGCAGTGAATAAAGCAGCCTGCCGAGCGCGAGCATCACCCGTTGTGGATGAAGCCCGCCTGGATGGCTCAGTCGTCGGCCTGCGCGAAGAAGCTGCCGAGGTCCGTACGTGCGAGCTCGGCCTTCGAGACCATCCCCCGTGCGCCGCTCCTCTGCACGACTTCGCAGCTCGCCTCGAAGTCGTCTGAGGAGACGAGCAGCACGGCGAGCGCTGGGTCTCGCTCCACCAGCTTCGCGCACAGCCGCGGCCCGAAGCCCTCGCCCAGGTTGACATCGAGCAGCACCGCGTCCGGCGCCAGCCGCGCGACGCGCTCCAGCGCTCCGGCTTCGCAGTCTGCCTCGCCGGCGATCTCGTAGCCGCGGCTCTCGAGCAGTTGGCTGGCCGCAGTACGGAAGTGTGGATGGTCGTCGACGATGAGCACCCTTATTCTGGGCGCGCTCGCCCGCTCGCCCGCCGGTGCGCCCTCGAGATCGCGCCCCGCGCCGCTCACGGTCTGGATGCAAAGCCGTCGAAACCGTGTGCACGAGGGCACCCATGGAGTGTGCCGAACGTGGAACACCGGGGATGCTGCATACTCACCGACTCCGCCTTAGTGCGACTCAGATTGCCGGTCGAGAGTGCTGCCGGTGCGAGGACGGTACCCGATGTTATGGGTGTTTACAAGTGCGCGGCCCGGCCAGTCGTCGCCGACGGCGCTCGAGGAGATCTGAAAGTGCGGGTGCGCGCTGTCGTTGGGGACGGTGGTCGGCCTGATGATGGTCGGCAATGTGGCGCGTGCCTCGCGGCTGATCGGGCTCGAGCGGAGGCGGTCGCGGGGCGCCAGGCTGCCGGTCCCGCGAGTTTCATCCGATGAGGGTGATGCCCGGCTGTGCCGATCTGGCAGGCTGCGTCGCGAGGTCCAGGCCGGTCCTCTTTCACCATGTACAGACGCCTCTTCGCGCTCGCAGCACTCAGCCTGACCGCAGTGGCGCTGTTCGCCGGCTGTGGCAGCAGCAGCAAGCCCGCATACTGCAAACAGGTGAGCGAATTCCACAGCGCCGTGAGCACGCTTGAAAAAGAGGAAATCAGCGTCAGCAACGCGACCTCGGTGGCGAGCGCCGTTGAAAAGGTCGGTACCAGCGCGAAAGCGCTCGGCACGGCGGTGAAAGGTGAATTCGCCCCACAGATCAGCGCGATCGACAGTTCGCTCAGCGCGGTCGCCAAGTCGGTCGGCGAAGCAACCGGTGGCTCGCTCTCGGCGCTCACGCAGATCCCGACCGAGATCGACAAGCTCAAACAGGCAGCATCCGAAGTTCAGCAGGTCACCAAGAACAAGTGCGAATGAGCGCTTGGCTCTAGCTGCGCGGGGCTAGGTCTGGTCGCTGCGCGCCGCGCGCTCGGTCATGCGCCGGGAGATCCGGTCGAGCACCGTGTAGTAGTGGGTGGGGGTGATGCGCACGAGCGCGTCGAACACGTAGGCGTCCGTTCCCACGAGGATGCGGGCCTTGCCGGCGTCCACGCCGCGGTGGATGATCTCTGCGGCACGCTCGGGCGTGGTGCGCGAGAGCACCTCGAAGTCCGCCGCGAGCTCCTCGCCGGAGCGCCCCAGACCCTGCGGGTCGGAGTGCATGCGGCCGTTGCGCACGATGTTGGTTTTCACCCCGCCCGGATGGATCGTGATTGCGCGCACGCCCGTGCCGGCGAGCTCGTGACGCAGCGACTCGGTAAAGCCACGCACGGCGAACTTCGAAGCGCAGTAGGCGCTCTGGTGGGGAATGCCCGCCAGGCCGAACACGCTCGAGGTGTTCACGATCGCGCCCGAGTCCTGCTCGAGCAGCAGGGGCAGGAACGCCCGCACGCCGTGGACGACCCCGTCGAGGTTGATCGACAGCAGCCACTCGTCGTCCTCGGGCGAGGCGTCGGCGACCGACGAGGAGAGCGCGACGCCTGCGTTGTTGAACACCGCACCGATGGGGGCGGGCGCCCACGTGGCCACGTCCGCCGCCAGCACCAGGTTCCCCTGTCGGTCGCGCACATCGAGCTGGCGCACGAGCGCCGGTCCCGCGAGCATCGCCGCCGTCTCCTCGAGCGCGGTCTCGTTGGCGTCCACGATCGCCACCGGGCAGCCATGGGCCGACAGCCGCACGGCCAGCGCGCGGCCGATGCCCGAGCCCGCCCCGGTGATCACGGCCGTGCGACCCGCGAGGGGCGGCGGCGTGCGGGTGGAGCGGAAGGGGAGCCTCAGAGCCACGTCGGTGCTACCCCGGCCCGCCCGGGAGGCACCTCGCGAGAGCGTTGCGGGCATGCGCCATGTGGGCGTCGATGCTAGCGCTCGCCGGCTTGCGCCGGCCTCGCCCTCTCGCCGCTGTGGGTGGCTCGCGCCGGCGTAGCCGAGCGGCTACTCCAGAAGCTGCTTGCGCACCTTTCCCAGCTCGTTGCGCGGGAGCGAGGCGACGCGGCGGATCTCGCGCGGTCGCTTGTGCGGAGTCAGCTGCTGCGCCACGTGCTCGATCAGCTGACGGTCGGTGACCGGCGGTCGCTCGGCGAGCACGGTCCACGCGACCACCCGCTCGCCGAGCTCGACGTCCGGCAGGCCGCGCACCGCGGCCTCGCTCACGGCCGGGTGCCTCAACAGCGCCGCCTCGATCTCCCCCGCGGCCATGCGGTATCCGCCGCTCTTGATCAGGTCCGTCGAGGCGCGGCCCACGAGCCGCAGCGAGCCGTCGGCTGCCAGCACCGCGAGGTCGCCCGTGTCGAACCACTCGCCCTCGAACGAGCCGGCAGTGCTCTGCTCGCGATTGACGTAGCGGGCGAACACGCTCGGTCCACGCACCCAAACGCTGCCCATCGTCTGTCCGTCGCGCGGCACCTCCGCGCCGTGCTCGGCGCGCACGCGCACGCTCACGCCGGGCAGCGGTGTGCCCACCCACCCCGGCATGCTCGGCTCTGCAGGGCGCGTCGAGCTGATGATCAACGTCTCGGTCATGCCGTAGCGCTCGACCACCGTGCGAGCGCTGAGTCGCTCGATGCTGCGATGGACCTCGACCGCCAGCGCTGCGGACCCGGAGGCGAGCAGCCGGGGACGGCGCAGCGCCTCGGCGATCCATGGCTGGCGCTCGGCGGCAGCCGCCAGGCGGTGGTACATGGTGGGGACCGCGAAAAGCACGCTCGCGCCGTCCTCGAGCGCGCGGGCGGTGGACTCGACCTCGAAGCGACCCAGGTGCCGCACGCATCCGCCCAGTCGCAGCGGGCCGATCGTGCCCAGCACCAGACCATGCACGTGGAACAGTGGCAGCGAGTGCACTACCACATCGGCTCGCGTGAGCCCCCAGATCTCGGTGAGCGCGTCGAGGTTGGCGATCAGCGAGCGGCGGCTCTGCACGACCCCCTTGGGGCTGCCCGTGGTTCCCGACGTGTACATGATCAGCGCCGGCAGCTCCTCCGCGGGCTCGTCGCCCGCAGCGGTCCGGGCCGGCGGCTCCCCGGCGCGTCCCTCCTCGGCGCGGTCGCTCGCGCTCGGCTCGTGACCGACGTCGATTCGCGCCAGCCGCGCCAGCGCTCCCGGCAGCTCCACTCCGGGTCCGACGAGCACCGCGCGCGGAGCGGCGTCAGCGAGGACGTGGGCGAGTTCCAGCTCGCCCGCCTTGGGGCTGATCGGGATCAGCGGGACGCCGGCACGCAAGGCGGCGACGAGGCCCACGATCGTGGCGAGGCTGGGGGTCGCCCACAGCGCGAGCGGACCCGCGGGCAGCGACGCCGCCAGCTCGGCGCTGCGGGCGTCCAGCTCGCCGTAGCTGAGCTGCCCGTCGGGCATGTCCGCGGCCTGCCTGGCGGGCTCCTCGCGCAGGCGCGGGAGCACGTCTAGGAGACCGCCCGCCATCGCTGCCCTGGCCATCTGCGCAGTATCGGCGATCACGCATGTATGCGTCCGCGGGCGCCGGGCCCCGTCAAGGCGAGGCCGCTGGCGGCCGATGGATGGCCGTGGAGCGCATGAGACTATGCGCGAGCCCGCCCTGGCGCGCTCACCCCCGAGCGCCCGTCGCGCATCGCCTCGCTCGTCTGCTTGTGCTCGCGTGCCTGCTGGTCGATGCGGGCGCGGGTGCGCCGGGCGCGCAGGCGGCTGCGAGCAAGCTCACGGCTGGCGACTGGGACGCCGGCGCCCAGCGCCTGGTGGTGAGCTCCGGGGTGATGGAAGCGCAGGCAGGCGGTGGCTTCGCCGGAGCGGACGATCTGAGCGCCACGGCCGCCGGCTCGGCGCTCGCGGCGATCGCTGCGCGCGAGCAGCTGGCGCCGATCCCCGTGCCGGGCAGCGCGCCGATCACGGTCGTCGGCTTCGACGCCCTGCTCGTCGCGCAGCTCGGGCTCGGCGAAGTCGCCGCGCATGTCGAGCACGTCGGCTGCTGCGGCCGGACTGGCGCCGCCGAGCTACTTCGGCAGCGAGGTCGTCGCGCGCTATATCGGCCTGCGCTACGACCACCCTCGTCGCCGAACAGGCGCTCGACCTCTACCCGACGGGACGCGATCACCCGCGCGGAGGCCGCGCACTCCTTTGCTGTGCTGCTCGAAGAGGGCGGCTGGGCGCTGTCGGCGCCGCGAGCGGTCTGCGCGCTTCGCGCTGCCCCGACTACGACGCCGCCCAGCTCGAGGTGCTGCGGATCGCCGTCGTCGAAGGTCGGCATGCCCTACGTGTGGGGCGGCACGACCGACAACACCGCCGACGGCCTCGAGCACGGCGGCTACGACTGCTCGGGCTTCGTCTGGCGCGTCTACAAGGTCTCGGGGCTGCCATGGGGGCGCGAGATCCTCGGCCGCACCGCCGCCCAGCAGGCCGCCGAGATCCCAAGTCAGCCAGCGCATCCGCATGCGCGACGTGGCGCCCGGCGACCTGCTGTTCTTCGGCACCGCCCGCTTTCACTCGAAGGTCACGCCGATCGAACGTCATCCACGAGGGCATCGCGCTCGGCGACCAGTGGGCGATCAACAGCTCCGGCCAGGGTGTCGAGGTCGTGCCGCTGACCTGCGGCTGGCTGCACCAAGCTTCACCTGGGCGCGGGGGGTGCTGTATCGCGGCCCCCCGCCGCTGCGACCTCCTCGTCCAAAAGCCCGTTCGATCCTCCAGTTGCGCCCGGCTCTGATCGATCATTGCCTCGATCAGAAACACTCTGTTCCCGTCCGCGGCAAGCGCCGCGAGAGCCCACCCGAACGATGTCGGAGCCCCGAACCCCAGACCGTCGAGGCCCAGACGCCAGTCGAGATCGCAGAGCTCGAGCGCCGGTACTTCGATCGCAGCCTTCCCGAGCACCTCGACCGGCACGAGCTCGAGACCGTGCTGGACTCGCTCGTGGCCCTGTACCCCGATGCACCGGCGTCTGCGCTCACGCCCGACGGGATCATGATCGCGATGCCCGAGTCGGTGCCGCTGCAGCGCAATCCGGTGTTGGCGGCGCGTGCCGGCACCGACCTGCTCGTCTTCGACCACCTGGTGATCGCCGCCTGGGAGCGGGTGCTGGTGGAGGGCGCCGCCCGCTGCGAGTTCCACCCCGCGGGCCGGCCCGACGTCACAGGCATGCTGTACATGCTCGACCTGTGGGAGACGCACGGCGCGGTGGTCTCCATCGCCGTCTATGACCAGGCCGACTTCGAGGCGCACGACGAGGCTCTCCAAGAGACGTTGGAGGCGAAGCCGCGCTTCACCACGGTGGTGAAGGACTCGCGCGCGATCATCACGAAGATCGACGAGGCGGCCACGAAGATCCTGGGCTGGAGCGCTGAGGAGATGGAGGGACAGCGCTCCACGGAGTTCATCCACCCCGACGATCACCCCCTCGCGGTCGACAACTGGATGCAGATGCTCGCCGTGCCGGGCCCGGCGCGCCGGGTACGCCTGCGTCATCGCCGCAACGACGACGCGTGGGTGTGGTTCGAGGTCACCAACCACAATCTGCTCGCCGACCCCGATGACCCGCGCGTGGTCAGCGAGATGGTCGACATCACCGACGAGATGGCCGCCCACGAGGAGCTCAGGGCGCGCGAGCAGTTGCTCGACCAGCTCGCCGAGGCGGCCCCGGTGGGGCTCCTGCAGTTCGACGCTGCCCGTAACGTCGTGTACACCAACGACCGCCTGCACGAGATCCTCGGGACGCAGCGGGTGGACACCGTGGAGAGCCAGTTGAGCAATGTCGCCCCGGGGCACCAGAGCGTGCTCGCAAAGGCCCTCGACGAGGTGCTGGGCAGCGGCCTGCAGGCGGACATCGAGGTCGAGTTGCGCATCCCCGACAGCGACGAGCCGCGCTTCTGCACGATGGGGTTGCGCCCGCTCAGCGACGATGCCGGGATCACCAGTGGCGCGATCGTCTGCGTGACCGATGTGACGGACAGCTCGCGCCTGCGCGAGGAGCTCGAGCGGCGGGCGAACTTCGACGCGCTCACCGGCTGCTACAACCGCGCCTCGGTGATGCATGCGCTGGCGACGAACATCGCCAGCGGCAAGCGTCGGGCCGACCGCGCGGTCGTGTTCGTCGACGTGGACGGCTTCAAGCAGGTCAACGACCGCTACAGCCATGCGGTCGGCGACGAGGTGTTGAGCGTCGTCGCCCGGCGGCTGCAGGGGCTGGTGCGCGACGGCGACATGGTCGGTCGTATCGGGGGCGACGAGTTCCTCGTCGTGTGTCCGAGCATCGGCGGTCCAGAGCAGGCGATGACGCTCGCGGCGCGCATGGCCGACGCCCAGCGCGAAGAGGTGCGCCTGGCGGGCAGGAAGATGGCGCTGCAGGTGAGCATCGGCGTGGCCTGGACGGGCGACCAGTCGGTCGATGCCGAGTCCCTCGTGGCGCTGGCCGACCACGCGATGTACGAGTCAAAGCGCGAGCGCCTGGGGCGCCCGAAGCTCGCAAGCGCGGACACGTGGTCGGGAACGGCGCCGCGGGCCGAGAACGGACGCGCCAACGGGGCGCTCGCCGGCGCCGCGAGCGAGGACGGCGGCGCCAACGCGCGGGAGGGCGGCTCGCCGGCGGCGGTGATCGCACGCGCGCTCGAGGCTGCGCGGGAGCTGCTGGGCATGGACATGGCCTACCTCTCGGACGGGCGTGGCGGACTGCAGGACCACCGCGCGGTGCCCTGGGAGGTCGACTCGAAGGGAGCACTCGGGGCACCGGTGGGAGTGCCCGTGGTGCTCCCGGACGGGCGGCCGTACGGCCGCTTCTGCTGCACGAGCGACGAGCGCGAGGCCGCCCTGCCGGAGCGCGACGTCCAGTTCATGCGCGTGCTGGCGCGGCTGATCGGCGATCAGATCCATCGCCACGAGAGCGAGACCGAAGCACACGGGCTGGCGCTGAAAGCCTCGAACGTCCGCGCGCTGCTTTCGGCCTTGCACGCGCGCGACGGCTACACCGAGGATCACTCCCAGGCGGTCGTCGCGCTGGCCGTTGCGGTTGGCCGTGAGCTGGGGCTGGACGAGTGCGAGCTGCGTGATCTCGAGAGCGTCGCCCTCCTGCACGACATCGGCAAGATCGGCATCTGCGACGCAGTCCTGCACAAGCCGGGCTCGCTGAGCGAGCAGGAGTGGGCGGAAATGTACCGTCACCCCGACATCGGAGCCGAGATCGTCACCGCCATGCCCAGCCTCTCCTACCTCGCGCCGGTGATTCGTGCCGAGCACGAGCGCTGGGACGGGCGCGGGTACCCCAACGGCCTGGAGGGGGAGCAGATCCCGCTGCTCTCGCGGATCGTGTTCGTGTGCGACGCCTACCACGCGATGACCTCAGACCGGCCCTACCGCGACGCTCTGCCGCACGGCGTGGCGCTCGGGGAGATCACGAGCAACGCCGGCTCGCAGTTCTGCCCCCACTCCGCCGCCGCCCTCGAGCACGTGCTCAAGCAGATGCGCGCCCGGCCCCGCGCGGGCAAGGGTCGCCGGACGACGAAGGTCCGCTCGCGTCCCAGGGCATCCTCGTCGGCGAAGCGCTGAGGGCACGCGCTGCGGCGGCGCAACCGCGCAGGCTCCTACTGTAGGAGCGTGCATTCGACTCAGGACGCCCATTCGACGGTCGGTCAGGCGGCCTCGCCGCCGGCCGGTGAGCTCGCCATCACGGTCCAGGGCCTGTACAAGTCCTACGGCTCCGTACGGGCCCTCGCCGGCGTCGATCTGGAGGTCGTGCGGGGGACGGTCCTCGGGCTACTCGGCCCGAACGGCGCGGGCAAGACCACGCTGGTGCGCGTGCTGACCACGCTGCTCGCCCCGGACGCCGGTACGGCGCAGGTCCTGGGCTGCGACGTCGTCCGCGACGCCGCCAGGCTGCGCGAGCGCATCGGGCTCGCGGGCCAGTACGCGGCGATCGACGAGAACCTCACGGGGCTCGAGAACCTGACGATGGTCGGCCGCCTGTACGGGCAGTCGCGCGCCGTGGCCAAGGCCCGCGGCCGGCAGCTGCTCGAGCGCTTCGACCTCGTGGACGCGGCCGGACGTCCCGCCAAGACGTACTCGGGTGGCATGCGCCGACGTCTCGACCTCGCGGCCGCGCTCGTGGCCGAGCCGCCCGTGCTGTTCCTCGACGAGCCGACCACGGGCCTTGACCCGCGCAGCCGGCTGAGCCTGTGGCAGGTGATCGAGGAGCTCGTGGCCGAGGGCACCACCGTGCTGTTGACAACCCAGTATCTCGATGAGGCCGACCGGCTGGCCAACACGATCGCCGTGATCGACCACGGCCAGCTGATCGCCGAGGGCACCTCCGATCAGCTCAAGGATCGCGTCGGCGGCGAGCGCCTCGAGGTTAGCCTCGACGACGAGGCCGAGTCCGCGGCGGCCGTGAGGGCGCTGGCGCCGATGTCGGACGATACGCCGGAGGCCGATGGCAGCGTGGTGAAACTGAGCGTCCGCGAGCGCAGCGGCAGCATCGTGGAGGCGGTCCACCGCCTGAGCGAGGCGGGGGTCGGCGTGGACGACCTGGCGCTGCGCCGACCGACGCTCGATGACGTGTTCCTGGCGCTCACCGGCCACGCCGCCGCGGATGGCTCGGACGAGCCCGAGCAGGGCGCATGAGACGCCTGGTGTCCGACACGATGATCATCGCCGAGCGGAACCTCATCCGCCTGCCCCGCGCGCCCGAGCTGCTGCTGGCGTTCACGGTGCAGCCGATCATGTTCCTGCTGCTGTTCCGCTACGTGTTCGGCGGTGCGATCAGCACGCCCGGCTACTCATACGTCGATTTCCTGGTCCCGGGGATCATCGTGCAGAACATCGCGTTCGGCGGCTTCGTCACCGCGATCGGCCTCAACGAGGACGTCCACAAGGGCCTGATCGACCGTTTCCGCTCGCTGCCGATGGCGCGTCCCGCCGTGCTCGCCGGGCGCACGCTTTCGGACGTCGTGACCAACGCGCTGTCGATCACGATCCTGCTCGTCACCGGCCTGCTGATCGGCTTCGCCTTCCACACCAGCGCCGCGGACGCCATTGTCGGCCTGGTGCTGCTGCTGCTGTTCGGCTACGCCTTCTCGTGGTTCTTCGCGTTCGTCGGCCTGCTCGTGTCCTCGCCGGAGGCGGCCAACTCGGTCGGCTTCATCGCGGTCTTCCCGCTGACGTTCATCTCCTCGGCGTTCGTGCCCGTCCAGTCGATGCCTCCGGTGCTGAAGGCGTTCGCCGAAGTCAACCCGTTCACGATCGTCGTCGACGCGATGCGCCACCTGTGGCTCAGCGCACCCGACTCGAGCAGCGTGTGGCAGGCGTTCGTATGGGTGTTCGTGATCATGGCCGTGTTCTCCCCGCTGGCGGTCGCGCGCTATCGCCGCGCCGCCGGGCGCTAGCAGCACCCTGCGTCCCGGCTCAGCGAGGCGTCGGGCGTCGGTGGAGCGGTAGGAGCGCGCGCGCTCGGCTCAGGCGGCTCTGCGGCCGGCCACCACCGCTGGTGCGTGCGGCTGCCATTGCTCGTCGACCCGCTCGCGCTGCGCGAGTGCGTCGCGCTGGCGGGCGTCCTCGAGCACGTAAGCATCTTCGAGCGGCGAGGGCATGCGGTCGCCGGCGCGGGCAGCGAGGCAGAGGCCGCCCACGACCCAAAGCACGATGAGCCAGGCGGGAAGGATGAGCAGCAGAGGGGTCACCCTCTGTCCGCGCGGCCGGTTCGTTGCCCTTGCATAGTGCAGAAAGTCTATCAAATCACTGAGCAATGTCAAGCCTTAGTTCGAAATGAGCAGAGATCGCGCCCCTTGCCCACGCGTCGAGGGAGGTTGCTCAACTCGGCTGCAGCTGCATGCCGTGCTCGGCGAGCGCGCGAACGCCGCCGTCGACGACGTGCATGACGTCCCTGGCGCCGTGATGCTTGAGCAGGCTCGCGGCGGTGGCCGCTCTCGCTCCGGCGGCGCAGATCACTGCGATGGGACGCGTGGGGTCGAGCCCATCGGGTATCCGGCGGATGTCGTGCCAGGGCATGAACAGCGAGCCCGGAACGTGCCCGGCGTCCCACTCGTGCTGCTCGCGGACGTCGAGCAGCTGCAGCCCGGGCTCCTGCGCGAGCCAGCCGACGAGGTCTTGGGCGGCCACGCGCTCGGTGTGCTCGGCGGGGTGGCGTTCCTGGCGCCAGTTGGTCATGCCCCCGGCGAGCAGGCCGGCGATGTTGCGTACGCCGACGGCGAGCGCCAGCTTCGCCGCGCGGCGCCCGTCGGCGTCGTCGCGACCGATGAACACGACCTCCTGCTCGTGGTCGGCGAGCCATGCGAGCTTCGATCCGAAGCCCGCGCTGAAGGAGGGAATGCAGATGGAGCCGTGGATGTGGACGTCGTCGAACTGCAGGTCCGTCCGGACGTCCACCAGCAGCGACCCCTCGTCGCGCTTGAGCTCGACCTGGTGGGGATAGAGAGCGGGCACCTCCACGCCGGTGGTCACGAGCGGTCCGCGGTTGAGCGCCACGACGCGCTCGAAGTTAGGGGGCTGGGGGCCGAGCGTCGCGATCGCCTGCGCCACGAACGCGTCCTCGTCGGCGATCGCGAGCGTGGGGTTGTGGCGCTTCTCGAAGCCGATGGTCGAGCAGATCTTGGCGTTCATTCCCGGACCGCCGCACATCGATCCGCCGAGGTGGGCGGGCCACAGCTCGCAGGCATCGGGGAGCGTCAGCAGCTTGCCGTGCACCGAGGAGAAGATCTGCGCGGCGCCGGCCGACTTCTCGACGGCCAGGTCGGTTCGTGCGACGTCGCCGACGAACAGGCTGTCGCCGCTCAGCACCGCCCACGGCTCGGGGCCGCGGCTGCTGTCGATTAGCAGGAACGCCGTGTGCTCGGGGCGGTGTCCGGGGGTGTGCAGCGCACGCACCGTCAGCGAGCCGAGCTGCAGCTCCCAGCCGTCGTCGAAGGGCTCGTGCGCGTAGGCGGGCTCGGCCGCGCGGTGGACGTGGATGCGCGCGCCGGTGGCCGCGACCAGGCGACCGTGTCCAGAGACGTGATCGGCGTGGTTGTGCGTCTCGAGCACGTGGGCGATGTTCACGCCGCGGTAGCGTGCGAGCTCGAGGTACTCGTCGATCTCGAAGCGCGGGTCGACGACGGCCGCCACGCCGGCGTGCTCGTCGCCGATCAGGTAGGAGGCGCAGCCGAGGTCGTCGTGGGTTATCTGCTTGAACAGCATGGAGGCGGTCGCTCTCGCGGCGCAAGGGGCAGCCGTGGCGTGATCACGCGGGTGACGAGCTGCCCGAGGGGGCTGAGCGTGGGTCCCGTGGGGACACGCGCGAGGAATCCGTATGCGATGACGGCGATCAGCCACGGCTCCTGGAGCGCGATCGTGAGTGCGCTCATCAACACCACGCCGGCGGCCACCAGTCGCGCGGAGACCTCGTTGACGGGGTTGGGAAAGTGAAGAGCGACGTAAGTCTCATAAAGTCAATCGATTTAGTATATATTGGGGGCGGACGAACGTCCATTCTGCGTCATGGCGCAGGCCGCGTCACGGGAGCTGCACAACCGGTCTGCAGTAGCAGCGCGGCTGCGCTTCGCGGCGGGGCTGGCAACGCTATCCGGCGTTCTCGACCACGAAGCGCTCCAGCCCCGCGTGGATCCACTCCGGGAGTTCGGTCTTCTGCCAGCTCTCGGTGGATACGCACACGTGGCGCAGCCTGCCGGCCACGAGCAGCTGCTCGTCGCGCAGGACGTCGATCTCGGTCGTGATCGACGTCTCGCCCAGGCGCGCGATCTGCGCGCGCAGGTGCAGGATGTCGTCGTAGCGGGCGGGCGAGTGGAAGCGCACATTGGCCTCGGCCACCACCGCGTCGAAGCCACGCTCGACCATCTCCTGCCACGGGCCGACGCCGGCGCGCCACAGCTCGGTGAAGACCACGTCGAAGTACAGCAGGTAGTTGGCGTTGAACACGATTCCTTGCGGGTCGCACTCGCCGTAGCGCACGCGCAGCTCGTGGACGAAGGGGGCCGGCACGTCAGATGCGCTCGACGCGCACCGGCGTCGGGAGCTGATTGGCGAGACGTCGAAGGTCGCCCGGATCTGAGCTGAGGACGGTTGCCGCGCGCGCCCGAGCGGTGACGATCACGTGCGCGTCCACTACGTCGGCGGCACCCGCCATTGCAAGCAGTGCTCCGATCGTATGCGCCTGCTCTGGGCCGAAAGCCGCAACGTGGCAGCCGCGGAGGAGACGCCGCAGCTGCGTCTGCTTGGGCGAGCGGCTGACCTGTGCGACGACCGGAGCGGTCGTCCACGGCATATCACCACGCTCGAGCAGAGCGCGGTGATTGGCCCACAGGCTCGGGTCGCCTCGCTCAGCGGCTATCAGCGCACCTGCGTCGTACAGGGTGCTCACGCCGAGCCCGGCGAAGGGGAGCGGGCGAGCAGTGCATCCACTCGCCGGTGGGCGGCCTCCATCTGGGCCTCTGTGAACGCGCCGTTTTCCTCTTCGTACTCAGCCACGGCGCGCAGCCCGTCGGCTATCGACAGCCTCTCCCGCGCCGCAGCGGTGATCCACGCCGAGACGCTCACGCCCTCCCGCTCCGCCGCGGCCTGGACGCCCTCGTACACGTCTGGGTCGACGGTGATCGCAACCTTCGGCGACGGGCGTCCGCGAGGCATGACGTCAAAGTCTACTACCTCGGTAGGAGGGTAGACGGCGGGCGGGTCCATCTCGGGTCCTCTTCCGACGATCGTCCGCGAGTCGGGACGGGCCCTGCTCGCGCGCACACACGCCGCGTGGGTGCGCCACGGCGCCACCCGTCCATCTATATATGACATCCTCGGCTACCTAAAACGGCAAGGAGAGAGGACAGCAATGGCGAGCAGCACGGCCGCGGCCCCGAGGATCAGTCCCACGGACTTCCTCGACATCGATCATCTGCTCTCAGACGAGGAGCGCGACATCCGCGACACCGTTCGGGCGTTCGTCCGCGACCAGGTGCTCCCGTACGTCGGCGACTGGTTCGAGCAGGCGACGGTCCCCACCCGCGAGCTGGCACCCGCGCTCGGCAAGCTCGGCGTGCTCGGCATGCACCTGCAGGGCTACGGCTGCGCCGGCGCCTCGGCCACCGCCTACGGGCTCACCTGCCTGGAGCTCGAGGCCGGCGACAGCGGGCTGCGCTCGCTCGTGTCCGTGCAGGGCTCGCTCGCCATGTACGCCATCTGGCGATGGGGCTCGGAGGAGCAGAAGCTGCAGTGGCTGCCGCAGATGGCGGCGGGCGAGGCGATCGGCTGCTTCGGGCTCACCGAGCCGGACGCCGGCTCGGACCCGGGCGGGATGCGCACGCGCGCGCGGCGCGACGGCGAGGACTGGGTTCTGCACGGTCAGAAGATGTGGATCACCAACGGCTCGATCGCCGACGTGGCCGTCGTGTGGGCCACCACCGACGACGGCGTGCGCGGCTTCCTCGTGCCCGCCGGCACCAACGGCTTCACCACCCAGGACATCCACCGCAAGCTCTCCCTGCGCGCCTCGGTCACCTCCGAGCTGCTGCTGGACGACGTGCGCCTGCCCGCCGAGGCCATGCTCCCGGAGGCGACTTCGCTGCGCGGCCCGCTGTCGTGCCTGAACGAGGCCCGCTACGGCATCGTGTGGGGGGCCGCCGGCGCCGCCCGCGCGTGCTTCGAGGCGGCGCTCGACTACAGCAAGGAGCGCATCGCCTTCGGCCGGCCCATCGGTGCCACGCAGATCCAGCAGTACAAGCTCGCCCACATGGCCCTGGAGGTCAACCGTGCGACGCTGCTCGCGCTGCACCTCGGGCGCCTCAAGGACGAGCACCGCCTCGCTCCCGAGCACGTGTCGATGGGCAAGCTCGGCAACTGCAACGCCGCCCTGGAGGTCGCCCGCAACGCCCGCCAGGTGCTCGGCGCAAACGGCATCACGCTCGAGTACCCGGTCATCCGCCACATGAACAACCTCGAGTCGATCGTCACCTACGAGGGCACCGCCGACGTGCACACGCTCGTCATCGGCGGCGCCCTCACCGGCATCAACGCGTTTCGCTGAGCCGACCCCCTATTCGTAGTGGAACGCTGCGGCGGGGTTCTTCTTGCTGTGCTCCACTTTGTTGCCGTGCACCAGCACTTTCACGAAGGCTGTTCCTGCCGTCCCTGGCGGGGTCAAGGCCGTGCACGACGTGATCGAGCTGCACACGACCGATGTGGCCACCCCCTTGTTGAACGTGAATTCGGTCTCGTTTTCGCGAAGGCCGAACCCGGTGCCGGTGATCGTCACGCTGGTGCCGCCCGCGGTCGCGCCGTTGTTCGGGCTCAGGCCCGTGACGCTCGGTTCCTTGTACTCGTAGAGGTCGCGCACGACGCATTTCTTCCTGGTGCCCTTGTTTTTGCGGCAGAAGCTCCCAAGGCTGGGACCGAACGTCGTTTCCACCGTGATTTCCAGCCTTTCGGCGCTCTGCGGCGGAGATTCGGCGGTGATCGAAGTTGGCGAGTTCACGGTGAAGCCGAGCGCGCTCGCCGAACCGAAGTACACGCCTGTGACCCCGTAGAACTCTTCTCCGGCGATGTGCACGGTGGTGTGTCCCGTGGCGGGGCCGTCGGCCGGAAGGACTTCCGATATTTCCGGCGGTTGGCTGGTGTAGTGGTAGCGGTCTGCCGGGGTGATCGGGCTGATGCCTTCCGCCGTCGTCACGCGCACGTCCACCGTGGGAGCCTCACCCGGGGGAGCCACCGTGTCGATCCCTTCCGGTGTGACCACTTCGAAGGGCGCGCTCTCCCCGCCGAAGCTGACTTCCGTCACGTCTTCGAAATGGGCGCCGAGGATTTTCACTGGCTTGCCGCCCGCCTCAGCGCTTTCGTCCGGCCGGAGTTCCACGACGTAGGGGCCGGGCGGCACGTAGGAGAAATGGTCCGACGGGGAGGTCGCACTGGTGCCTTCCGGCGTGGTCACCGTCACGTCCACGGTGCCTTCGCTTCCCCGCGGAGCCGTCGCCTCGATCCTGTCCACCGTTATCGAGCGGATGCTCGCCGGGGTGCCCCCGAAGTCGACCGCGGTCGCGCCGGTGAAGTTGTTGCCCCCGATGGCCACTTCCGTGCCACCGGACACCGGACCGGTCGCCGGCGCCACGTTCGTGACTTCGGGCGGGTGCGATCCCAGTGGCACCACCAACGGCCCCGTGGACAGGCCCGACGCTGCGGCGACGATCGCGGACTGGAACCCGGTGAGCGCGGTGACCTCGGCGGCGCGCGAACTGTTCTCCAACCCGAACCCCTCGGCGAGCATCCACACGTGGCCGATGCAGCACCCGATGCTCGCCGCGGTGCTGTGGTCGGTGGGGTTGATCGCGGTGTTCGCCCCGCTGGCCAGCCACCTCTACAGGCGCCGGACGACCGACTGAGCTCGCGGCGAGCAGGTAGGCTGCCGCGATCATGGTCCCTGAGCTTGTCCTCCATGTGCTGCCGCCCTCGCATCCGTGCATGACGGTCACCGAGGCGCTGCGCCTGAAGGGTCTCTCGTACGAGCGCGTGGAGCTCAAAGCCGGACCGCACGTCGAGGAGATGCAGGAGATCTACGGCGAGGGACACAGCACGGTGCCCGGGCTGCTCATCGACGGCGAGCCCGTGCACGGGTCGCGGACGATCATGGCGCGCCTCGAGCAACTGGTGCCCGAGCCGGTCCTGTATCCCTCTGAGGACGTCCGCGAGGCCGAGCGCTGGGGCGATGAGGAGCTGCAGGATCTCGGTCGGCGTCTGCCCTGGGGCGCAATGCACTTCCGTCCGGAGGCGATGGGCACGTTCGGGGATGGCGGGCCGCTGGACGGACCCGGCACGGACTTCGCGATCGCTTACGTACGCGCATCGTGGAAGTACCACAAGGTGAGCGCAGCGCGTCTGCACGAAGACCTCGCCGGGCTGCCCGCGCTGCTCGCGCACGTCGAGAGCTTGGCTGCAGCCGGCGTGATCGCAGGCGAGCAGCCCAACGCCGCCGATCTGCAGATCGGCGCCACGCTCAGAGTGCTGCTCACGATCGGCGATCTGCTGCCGCTGCTGCAGGGCAGCGCCGGGGAGCGCGTCGCGCGCGGTCTGTTCCCCGAGTACCCCGGCCAGGTGCCGGCCGGCGCTTTCCCTGCCGGCTGGGTGCCGATGCCGGCGCCCTCCGTGTGAGCGCGCCCCGTCCGGCCAGAGCTTCCGCGCCGCCCCATTGCTGAGCGCACGCTCGCGTGTCGCGCCCGCCCGGGTGGAGCCTCACACGCCGTCGGGAAGCGGAAAGTCCGCAGGCGGCCCCGGCGGCGGCTGCGCGAGCACGTACGCGCGCATCGCCGCGTCGCACACCGCATAGCCCCAGTTGACGAGTCGATTCCTGCGTTCGGCCGGCAGCTTGGCCAGGCGCGTGGGGGTGACGGCGAGCTCGTGCGTGCGCTCGGGAGGCGCCGGCAGCGTCCCCACGCCATAGCCCGCGATTGCCGTGCGGATGCCCCAGTACGCTCCTCGCGTGGGATCGCTCGCGTCCTTGTAGCTTTCGATCAACGCCTGGGTGCGCAGGTCCAGAACCTGGTTGTCGATGACTTTCAGCACGCGCAGGAACTGCAGCGGCCACAGGCCCGCGGGGCGTTCCTCATCGGCGGTCTTGGCTCCGCCGTCGGATACGAGCTTCTCGGGGAAGCCCTTGGCCTGCTGTAAGCCGAGGTTGTCGTACACGCCGCCGTCGCTCAACACCACCCGGGTGGTGTACGGGGGACGGAAGAGGGGCGGCGGTGTGGGTTCGTCGGCAAACGGCTTGACCATCCCGGGCGCGAGCTTCAGGCGCAGCGGTGAGAGGAACGGCGGGAAGGCTGAAGACGCGGCCACGGCGACGGCGAGCTCGACCTCCGGCGCGGGCACTTCTCCCACACGGTAGTCGGCCATTCGGTCCTTCGAGAAGCGCCACAGCTCGCCCGATTGCAGGCTCGTGGAGTTGAACACGAACTCTGGACGCTGCGGAAGCTGCTCGAGCGTCTGCCCGCCGAACAACTGACGCCGGTAGGCGCCCGCGACGCGGTTGGCGATCGGCGTGAACGACAGCAGGCCGCGCAGCACGGCCCAGACGTCGATCGTCTTGTCCGCCAGCGCGAGCAGGTCCTCGGCGACGGTCTCCTTGAAGTTGCCCGCCACGCCTTGATCGAAGCTCAGTTCGCTCCAGCGCTTGGCCAGAACGCCCGCCGTGATCGACCCGCCCGACACGCTCGACACGCGGTCGAGGTTGGGCAGGTAGGCGAGCTCGTTCAGGCGCCAGAGTGTGCCGAGGTGGAACAGCATCGCGCGGTAGCCGCCGCCCGACAGGCACAGCACGGTCTCGCGCTGTGCCTGAGCAGGCTGCCCAGCAGGAACTGGAGGACGTGGGCCCGCCATACGCTTCTGGCGGATCTTGTCAGGGTTCGCGTTCGAGCACGCGCTCACGCGTGGCCACGCGGCGTGGGCTCCAGGCGAGCATGTAAAACAGCGACAGCGCGAGCCCCACGATGCCCGCGAGCATGAGGATCAGCCCGACCGTCTGGATCGAGATGCCGGAGACCGTCAGCGTCACCGCGTAGCGCAGGATTGCGCCCACCGCGATCAGGAATATGGAGCCTCCGGTGGTCATGGACATCAGATACCCGGATCTCGTGCCTTCAACCGCTCGAGCGCTTGGCGCTAGGACTGAGCCTGCTGCTCGTAGCGACGCTCGAGGTCGGTGGAGGCGGCGCCTTCGAGGAACTCGCTGAGCAGCGCCCTGCCGCCGCCGAGCACCGGCTGCGCGTGGGCGAACAGGAGCGCGTCGAAGTCCTCTTCGAACATGCGCCGCAGGCTCCTGGAGAGTCCGGCGCGCACGCTGGCGGGATCGTCCCCCAGCAGCCGACTGGGCATGTACGCGAGGCCGCCGTCAGGGGCCCGCGTCAGTCCGTCGCCGAAGCACAGCACGCCGTCTGCGACGTCCACCAGCAGGGTTGTCTCCTCGGCACAGATCGCACCGAGCTCGAGCGCCCGCAGGTCGTCCGCGAGCTGCTCATCGAAGGAGAAGCCATGCACCTCGGGGCCGTCGGCGAAGTGCGCCAGCCCCGCTTGGTGGCAGTGCACGGGGCAGCCGAACTCCGCGGCGAAGCGGTCGCTGTGGCGGTAGTGATGGCGGTTGGTGAGCACGATCCTGCGCGGAGTGGCCAAGGCCGCCAACGCCTCGGCGCCGTCGTCCGGCTCCATCGGATCGATCAGCGTGCCCGAGCGCAGCACGAACGCGCTGTGGACCGGCTGGCCGATGCCCTCGTGGAATGTGCTCCATTGGACGAGCCCAGGCAGGATCTCCTCGATCATGGCTGCATGTTGCCCTCCTCCCCTGGCGGCTAATCAGGGTCGCTGAGACTGCTGAGCCCCGAGCTCGGTGAGCGGACGGTCGCCGGATGGCGCCCGACCGCCGGTTTGGCCATGTGGCCAACTTTCCCTCGCGAGGCCGGTAGTGTGTTTCGGAGATGGAGGACGAGCCGACACCGTCCGCGCACGCCGAGGCGGGCTGCGAGCACCTGGATGTCCTGATCCTCGGCGCCGGGATCTCCGGCATCGGTGCCGCGTGCCACCTGCGCCGGCGCTTTCCGCGCAAGACGTTTGCCATCCTCGAGTCGCGCGGCACGCTCGGCGGCACCTGGGATCTGTTTCGCTACCCCGGCATCCGCTCGGACTCGGACATGTTCACGCTCGGCTACTCGTTCCGGCCATGGACCGAGGACACTGCGCTCGCCGGCGGGGCGGCGATCCTGGAGTACGTTCGCGACACGGCGCGCGAGCATGACATCGAGCGGACGATCCGCTTCGGCCATCGCGCCGTGCGCGCCAGCTGGTCGAGCGCTGAGGCGCGCTGGACGGTGGAGGTGGCGCGCACCGACAGCGGCGAGAGCATGCAGCTGACGTGCGACTTTCTGTACGGCTGCACCGGCTACTACCGCTACGACGAAGGCTACAGTCCCCAGTTCGATGGCAGCGAGCGCTTCCGTGGCGAGCTCGTCCACCCGCAGCACTGGCCGGAGGACCTCGACTGCGCGGGCAAGCGGGTCGTCGTGGTCGGCAGCGGCGCGACGGCCGTGACGCTCGTCCCGGCGCTCGCGGGGAGCGCCGAGCACGTCACCATGCTGCAGCGCTCGCCAACGTACATCGTGTCGGTGCCGGCGCGCGACCCGCTGGCCGAACGCCTGCGCACGAGGCTCTCACCGGCGCGCGCGGCGGCGATCGTCAGATGGAAGAACGTGCTGCTGATGATGCTCAGCTTCCAGCTCAGCCGCCGCGCGCCGAGGTTCATGCGCCGGCTGTTCATGCGCCTGGCGCGCGCAGAACTTCCCGTGGGCTACGACGTCGACCGACACCTCAATCCCACGTATGACCCGTGGGACCAGCGCGTGTGTGCGATCCCCGACGGAGATCTGTTCAAGGCGATCAGTGACGGCAGCGCGTCGATCGAGACCGGCGAGATCGAGACGTTCACCGAGACCGGGATCAGACTGCGCTCGGGCGAGGAGCTGCCGGCGGAGGTGATCGTCACGGCGACCGGCCTGAACCTGCTGGTCCTGGGCGGGCTCGAGCTGTCCGTGGATGGCTCCGCGGTGGACCTGGGCAGCACGGTCGCCTACAAGGGGATGATGCTCTGCGGAGTGCCGAACTTCGCGCTCACGCTCGGCTACACCAACGCCTCGTGGACGCTGAGGGCAGATCTCGTCGCCGAGTACGTGTGCCGCTTGCTCGGCCACATGGACGAGCGCCGCTTCGCCGTGTGCACACCCCGGGCCCCCGACCCGAGCGCGCCGACCGAGCCGATCATGGGCCTGAAGGCCGGGTACGTGCTGCGAGCGCTCGATCAGCTCCCCAAGCAGCTCGCGCGCACGCCCTGGCACATGCACCAGAACTACCTCAGAGACATGCAGTTGCTCCGACGCGGACCCATCGATGACGCGGTCGAGTTCCGCGACGGTATCCGACCGGCCGCCTCGACGCACCCTGTCGGTTCCCTCGCCGCCGCCTAGTTGCCGGCGACCGGACGGGTCCGGAGGCTCCGTGCGGCCGCTCGGCCGCCAGCGCTCCCGCTCAGCGCTTCCTGGCGTCCACCGCCCGCTGCAACTGCGACTTGTTCATCTTCGAGCGCCCGTCGATGCCCAGGTGGCGGGCCTCCCGGTAGAGCTGCTCGCGCGTGCGAGCACGCGGGCCGGAGCGCCCGGAGCGCAGGCCACCGCGCCTGCCCGAGGAGATGTCCTGCGTGGAGGTCCGCGAGCGCGAGCGGGATTCTCCGCTCCGCGCACGCTGCTTGTTCACCGTCCGAGCGGCTATCTCCTCGGCACGCCGCTCGGAAACCCCGCTCGAGAGCTCGCTGTCCTTGATGTGCGCGTACTGACGGGCACGCTTGCTGTCCTTCGCTACGCCTCTGGGTGGCATCTCATACCTCCGTCGCGTCGATACGTGTTGCTACCACCGCCCATACCAACGTCTGCGACCCATGCCCCCCTCGACGCCGCCGATGAAGAAGCCAAGCACCCAGAGTGCCAGTGCGACGAACAGGATCAGCCAAAGGACGTGCGCTGCGAATCCAAAACCGCCCAGTAGGGCTACGAGCAGCAGCAGTACCACGAGAGCAACCATCGCCATACCTCCTTGAAGTCGATCAGTGTGCTCTTGTCCTACCCCCGGCCGCAGCGGACCTAAACGAGGGGCCAACCGATGCGCCGGTACGTCGCGCATCGGCACGTGCTTTGGCCAACGTGGATAATCGAAGGATGGCGTTGGCCGAGATTAGGCAGCAGGCCCAAGGGGAATGTGTATGGGGCTGGATCAAGGGTCAACGATCGCAGCGCGATCCCGGTGCTAAAGCAATCCATCCACGCTCACACTGGCGGCAATCATCAGGCGACCTTGGCCGTGACCCGGCGGCTGTGCGCCGTGGGCGTCGCAGGGGCGCAATCGTCCGAGCGAGGAGCATGCCCGTGAGTTGGGTCTCAGATGGCCCGTCACGCGGACATGCCGGTGCGCTGTACGCCGAGCGCGCCAGCGCGCAGCTCTCGCGCACGGGTGCCGTGCTGCGGCTGTGCCTCGAGCGGGACGGGCGGGCGCCATCGGTGGCGCGCGCAGCCGTGCGTGCTTTCGGCGACGAGTCCGACATCCCCGCGGTGGACGTGGCCACGCTGGCGCTGCTCGTCTCCGAGCTCGTCTCCAACGCGGTGCTCCACTCCGACGCGCCGCCGGCGAGCACAATCGTCGTGCGGGCGCGTGTGCTGGAGCCCGGAACGGTCCGGGTCGAGGTCATCGACGCAGGCAGCGGCTTCAACGTGAGGCGCCGCGAGGACATCGGCTCACGCGGCGGCTATGGCCTCTTCCTGGTGGATGAGCAGGCCAGTCGTTGGGGGATGGACCGCGAGGGCGGTACGCACGTCTGGTTCGAGCTCGAGACCCTGCTCTCCGGTTCTGTGTAGCGATGGCTCTGCAGACATCCTCGTCGGCGGGTGAGCCCGGCGAGCCGTCACCGAACGACCGGCCGGCTGGCAGGCAGGAGCTGCCCGCGCATGACACAGCGGTCGAGTTGCTGGTGGAGGCGGGCGCGGTGGTGGCATCCTCGCTCGATCTGACGACGACCATGCGCCAGGTGGCGAGGCTGACCGTCCCGCGCCTGGCGGATCTGTGCGTGATCGACCTGCTCGATGAGGACGGCTCGATCGCGGAGGTGGCGGTCGCCTCGGCTGACCCCGAGCTCGCGCCCGCGCTCGAGGAGATGCGCGTGCGCCACCCGCTTAACCCCGACGGCGAGCATCCGGTCGCGCGCGTGATCCGCAGCGGCCAGCCGGAGTTGCAGGCGGAGATGAGAGAGGATCTGCTTCGCTCCTTCGCGCAGGGCTCCGAGCACGCGCGTTTCATGGTCGAGCATCGCTACCGCTCGGCGGCGGTGGCGCCGCTGCTCGCCCGCGGGCGGACGCTGGGTGCCCTGTCAGTGCTGCGCCTCGCCGAGTCCCCGCCCTACCGCGGCGAGGATCTCGAGCTCGCGGCAGAGCTCGCCCGGCGCGCCGCGATGGCGATCGACAACGCGCGGCTGTTCGCACAGGTGCGCGGCGTCGAGCGGCGCCTGGAGGCAGTCCTGGCGAACATCGCCGAGGCGATCACCTTGATGGATCGCGACGGCCGGACGGTGTTCGCCAACCAGGCGGCAGCCGATCTGCTGGGAGCCGCGAACCCACTGGAGCTGACGAGCGCGAACCCGGGCACGATCATGTCGCGCTTCACGGTCACCGACGAGCAGGGCCGCGAGCTCGGTCTCGGTGAGATGCCGAGCAGGCGCCTGTTCGCCGGTGAACGGCCCGAGCCGCTGCTGGTGCGGAACGTCGTGCGCGCCAGCGGTGAGGAGCGGTGGCTGATCGTGCGCTGCTCGCCGGTGCTCGATCCGGATACCGAAGAGGTGGCATACGCGATCAACGTCTACGAGAACATCACCGAGGTCAAGCGCACGCAGCTTGCAGAGAGCTTCATGGCGGAGGCCAGCCGCGTGCTCGCCTCATCCATGGACTACACCGAGACGCTACAGCAGATCGCGCAGCTCGCCGTCCCGCGGCTGGCCGACTGGTGCGCGGTGGATGTGCTGGGGGAGCGCGGCGAGCTCGAGCGGGTGGCGGTGCACCACAGCGACCCGAGCAGGATCGCGCTGGCGGAAGCGCTCGACCGCGGCTACAGGCCGGCCCTCGACGACCCTGCGGGCGTTCCCGAGGTGATTCGCTCGGGAAAGGCGCGCATCTTCACGGATATCGACCCGGACGCGCTGGCCGCCTACGCGCGCGACGATACCCACCTGGGGCTGTTGCGCGATATTCGCGCGACGGCTGTGATCATCGTGCCGCTGGCCGCGCCGATGCGCACGCTCGGAGCGATCACGCTCGTCTCCTCGGATTCGAGCCGGCGCCTCACGCACGCCGACCTGGGCGTCGCCGTGCGTCTCGGACGCCGAGCGGGCACGGCGGTGGAGAGCGCACGTCTGTACACGGAGCGCACACGGATCGCGCGGGCCCTGGAGGCGGCGCTCCTGCCCGAGTCACTGCCGCAGATCCCGGGGATGGACATCGCCTCGCTGTATCGCGCCGCCGGCGAGCTCAACGACGTCGGTGGAGACTTCTACGACGTCATGGCCTACGGTCCCGAGCGCTGGCTGCTGGTGATCGGCGACGTCTGCGGGAAGGGACCGCGCGCGGCGGGTGTCACCGCGCTCGCACGGCATACGCTGCGCGCTGCGGCGATGCTCGGTCAAACGCCCGCGGGGATGCTGGCCACGCTCCACGAGGCGCTGCGCCGCCAGCCCCCGGGCGCCGACCTTTGCACGGTCTGTCTGGTCACGCTCGAGCCGCTGCCTGCGCGGGTGCGCCTGACGGTGGCGCTCGCCGGTCATCCACCGCCGATGCTGATCGACCCCAACGGCCGCTGCAGGCAGGTCGGTTCGCCCGGCACCTTGCTGGGCGTGGTCGATCCGATCGACATCAAAGAGGTGGTTGTCGACCTGCACTGCGGCCAGACGCTGCTGCTGTATACCGACGGGCTGCCGGAGGCCGGCAGGGCGGGGCTGCATCTCGACGAGGACAGCCTGTCCGAGTTGTGCGCTGAGACCTCCCACCCCACGCTCGCGGGGATGCTCAGCAGCCTCGAGCACGGCGCGCTGCGACGAGCCGGCGGGCACCTCCGCGATGACATCGCGATGCTCGCGCTGCGCCTCGCGGAGCCGGGTGATCTCAGCGCGCGCGGCGGCGCCGCCCGGCGGCCGAAGGCCGCGCCCGTGCCCGCCGACGCAGCCGCCAACGCACCCAGCGCCGCGGCGATGGCCGTTCGCCGGTAAAATCCCTGCCATGGGGGCGCCTGACCAGCTCCGCATCGAGGTGCGACACGACCCCGGCAGGGTAATCCTGTCGCTGGTCGGCGAACTGGACATGGCCAGCGCCGAGACGCTGCAGCTCGCGCTGGCAGCCGAGGAGCTGGAGCGTGAGCCGATGGTCGTGCTCGACCTCCAGCAGCTCGAGTTCATGGATTCCACGGGACTACGCAGCATTCTCGGTGCGCTCGAGCACTGCCGGGGACGCCAACAGGAGTTCGCGATCACACCTGGTTCGCCGCAGGTTCAACGCCTGCTGCGCGTGACCGGTGTGGCCGAGCACCTGCCCACGATCGCCACGGCCGACGGCGCCCTGGCGTAGATCGCTGGCGCCGCGGCGGCCGCGTGGCCGGCCGGCGGGACCGCCTCGGCGCGTTAGCGGATCGGCGGCGGCCGCTACGGCAGGCGCTTGTGGACGCGCACCGCACTGCCTGCTGGGCTCGAGCGAATCTGGACCAGATCGCAAAGCTGGTTGACGAGCCACACGCCGCGACCGCTGCACGCTTCCGGCTCTGGGCGGCGGCGGCCGATCAGCGGCGCCTGGATATAGCCCGCGTCCCTCACCTCGCACACCAGGCCGCCTTCATCTCGCCAGCAGCGCAGCGTCCCCGAGCCGCCACCATGACGGACGCTGTTGGACGCCAGCTCGTCGACCGCCAGGACGAGTTCCTCGGTGCCGTCCTCTCCAAGTCCCCGGGCGTGGGACCAGTCGGCCAGCGCGTGGCGCAGCCGCGCCAGGGTGGCGCTTGCGAACGCCATCTCCTCGACCCGTGCCCGCGGCTCGGGGAGCGAGCCGGCAAACGGCTGCGGCGCGTCGTGGTCACAGGCGTAGGTCGCGTTCGCGTGAGCGCCGCCGTCCATCGCGAGCAGAGGGTGGGCGCGCTTGGCATCCTCGATCACCCGGTCGTCCAGGCCGTCGAGGTCGTACGTACAGAGCAGACGCCATGCTCCCGCATCGCCGAACGCGAGGTTGATCAACGCCTCCTGGCGCTCGCACTCGCTGAGCTCGGCAGCGCTGCGTCCGGGCCACACCGTTTCGCTGATCCCGATCGCGCCCCCGTCGGCGGCGTACTCGGAGGCGAAGTCCTGCCATACGGGAAAGCTTCGTGCCGGGTTCGTCGCCAGCTCACGGACGTCGGTAAAGCGCACGCGCTCGCACGCATCGCCGAGCGCCTCGCGCAGCGCGCTAGCGCGCGCACCGGTGACCACGACGAGCACGCCCGCATCCCGCGCGAGCGCCTGCATGACCGGTTCGAGCGTCGCCTCGAGGAAGCCGTCGTCGCCGCCGGCGTACATCAGCATCTCGTGGCGAAAGGCGGCCTCGCGCGTTGCCGCGCCGGAGCCTGAGCGAGATCGCGTGACTGCTGAGTCTGCCGGCATGCTGCCGCCTCGATCCGTCGGGGGCCGGTTCTGCCCAGGGAGGGATCCCGAAAAGGGCTGCACCGCGTGGCAATGCTACAGGCCGCGTGCCCGGATTCCCTGCATAGCAAACGCTCCTGCGCCTGGCACAGGCACTCGGAGCGCCAACTCCGAGGCGATCGCGACCGGCCACGCTCGCTCACGCGATCGTCTCAGCGGTATGTTCCCTCGCCTCGGGGTGCCAAAACAGCACAGCTCTCCGCGGCCGCTGGGCGGTCGAGAAAAATATTTCGCATCGATGTTTAGAGCCCCGCCGAACGGGCATCACCATCAACACAGTGTCGTCCTAACGAGCGGTGTCGCTATCCCCCTGCGGCTCCGTCTGCAACCGGGACGGCACGGCGGCATGCCGGCATGGTCTTGCCTCCCGACGGTTGCCTGTCGGCATGCCGCCCCCTCAGGGGGTCGGTAGCGAACGGCGTCTTGCAGGGCGTTGAGGTGATGTGGCGTCCGGCGGTGGCTCTGCGTACGTAGCTCTCGAGCGCCGCAGCCCCGCGCGGGTGCCGACGCGCTGCATGACGGGCCGACGCGCTGCATCCTCGCTGCGGTGCGCCCTCCAAGGCACGCGATGAGCGGGTGCATAGGGACCGGTCGGCCGGGGTAACAGTCGAATCATGAGGCCAGCTCAACGAGAAGACCGAGAAGCCGGGTTCGTGGTGCTCGCGCGCCTGGTGATGGTCGCGGCGTCGTTGATCGCGCTGCTGATCTCGCTCGCGATCGTGCTCTACGACGTGAACGCCGGTGCTGAGATCGCGATCGCCAAGGGCATCCACGAAGGCGCCAACGTCTTCGCCGGTGCCTTCACCGGGCTGATCCGCATCAACGGCCATGCCAAGTGGGCGATCACCGTCGACTGGGGCATCGCCTTGGTCGCGTATCTGGTCCTCGCCGAGATCGTCTCGCGCATCATCTTCGACTTCGGTCGAGGTGCGACGGCATTCGGGCGCCGTCACCGCACCGCCGCGACCGACCACTGACCGGCGCACGGGCCGATGGCTGAGGAGCGAGTGATGGAGATGCTCAGCGCCGTCGGGCGAGCGGTGCAGCGCCGAGCGGGCGCGAGCATGCGCACGTTCTCGATGGCGATGCTGGCAGCGGTGGTCGCCCTCGTCTGGCTGCCCGGCGATGCGCACGCGTTCGCCATCGAAAAATGGGAAGCGGGCACGTGCACCAGCTCCGCGTGCACCGACGGCACGCCCAGCGAGTTCTATACACAAGCCGCCGGGCACCCCGACTTCGGTATCACGGACTTTCGCTTCACGACCAGAACGGCCGGGACCCGCCTGCACGAATGGAAGGAACCCGAAGGTCACGTGAAGGACGTGCGCGTGGATCTTCCTGCCGGCCTGGCCGTCAACCCTGAAGCGACCAGGGCGCTGTGTACCTCCGAAGAGCTCGAATCGGACAAGAAAGAGTGTCCTGCCTCCAGCCAGATCGGCGTGGACGAGGCCACGGGAACCGCGGAAGTCGCGCTCGGCATCAAGCAGACCGTGGAAGAAGAATTTCCCGTCTACAACATGGTTCGCAACCCGGGCGAGCCGTCGCGATTCGGCGTCGAAGTCAACAGCCCCAAACTGGAACTTCTCGCCCTGGCCGGAATCAAGCTGCAGGGTCACATCTATCTGGAAGGCGGCATCAGCTGGTCGCCCGAACCAGAAGCGAGCGAAGCGAGCGGGCTCGAATACGGCGGCGTCGCGAGTGGCGACTACCACGAGTACTTCAAGATCCGCAACATCGCCACCCAGCCGGAAGTGATCGAGTCACGGCTCGTCTTCTGGGGCGTCCCGCAGGAGCACCAGACGGCGCCCACCGAACCGCCCACCGCCTTCATCACGCTACCCAGCACGTGCGCGGGCGTGCAGGAAACACGCCTGCACGTCGACTCCTGGGAAGAACCCGGCCACTACCTCGCCAAAGAGAACTCCACGCCCGTTACCGAAACAGGCTGCAGCGAGCTGGCGTTCAGCCCTTCGGTGGCGCTCACCGCCGAATCCAGCCAGTCCGATCGCCCTGACGGGCTGACGGCCGGCCTGCACGTGCCGCAGCTCACCTCCGAGCCATCCGTGCCGAACTCGCCGGATGTCCAGAGTGCGCAGGTGACGCTGCCGGAAGGCCTGACCCTGAACCCTGCAGCCGCTGACGGCCTGCAGGCGTGCAGCGACGCCCAGTACGCCCAGGGAAGCTGCCCGAGCGCCTCGCAGGTCGGCAGCGCGAGCCTCGACGCCCCCGGGGTACCCGACGGCTCGTTGACAGGAGGCGTGTACGTGGGTGCGCCCGAACCGGGACAGGGCCCGGCCTCCGGCGGCATGTACCGGCTGTTCGTGCTCGTCGAAAGCCCCAAGGCGCCCGGCGCCGAAGGACCGGGTGGGGAGTACGGCGTCGGCGTGCGCGCGGAAGGGCGTGTGGCTGCCAATCCGTCGAGCGGCCGGCTCACGGCGACGTTCTCGGGCCTGCCACAGGTCCCCTTCGAAGACTTCACCCTGCACTTCCACGGCGGTCCGCGTGCGCCGCTGGCCAACCCGCTGAGCTGCGGGGCCGCGGTTCCCACGGGATCGATCCAGCCGTATGGCGGAGCGGCCACAGCTCCTTCCGCCCAGGGCTTCACCGTGAGCGGGTGCGCCTCGCCGCTGCCGTTCTCGCTGGTGCAGAGTGTCATGCCGCAGAGCACCCAGGCAGGTGCGTTCAGCCCGTTCACGTTCGCGCTGGCCCGCAGCGATGGGCAGCAGTACCTCTCGCGGATCACCACCACACTCCCACCCGGCCTGGTCGGGGCGATCCCCTCGGTGCCCCTGTGTGACGAAGCAGCGGCCGACGCGGGCACGTGCGGGGCCGCCAGTCAGATAGGCACGGTCAGCGTGGTGGCGGGCGCGGGCAGCGAACCGTACACGTTCAGCGGCCAGGCCTATCTGACCGGCCCTTACGAAGGCGCTCCTTACGGCCTGTCGGTGGTGGTGCCCGCCATCGCTGGGCCATACGACCTGGGCGAGGTGGTCGTGCGCGCAGGCATCGCCGTGGGCATGTACAGCGGCAGGGTGATCGTCGCCAGCTCGTTGCCGACGGTGGTCGGAGGGGTGCCCCTGCGCTTGAAGAGCCTGAGCGTTGCGGTCGATCGCCCGCAGTTCGCCTCCAACCCCACAGGCTGCGCTCCGCTCAGCGCCGAAACGCTGCTGGGCTCGACGATGGGCGCGAGCGCCACGCTCTCCAGCCCGTTCCAGGCCACCGGCTGCAGTGCGCTTGCCTTCAAGCCCAAGCTCACCGTGAGCACCACCGCCAACACCTCAAAACCGAACGGGGCCAGCCTCGACGTGGAGCTGACTCAGCCGGCGCACGAGGCGAACATCCGCGAGCTGCAGACGCAGTTGCCCGAGCAGCTCGTGGCCCGCTTCTCCACGATCCAGAAAGCCTGCACCGCCGCAGCGTTCGAAACGGGCCCGCCGCCCGGCGCCTGTGAGCCGACCGCGCGCGTGGGCAGCGCAACGGTGAGCACGCCGGTCCTGCCGGGGCGTCTGACGGGCACCGCCTGGCTCGTGTCCCATGGCAGCGAGGCGTTCCCCGACCTCGATCTCGTGCTGAAGGGCGACAACGTCGAGGTGGTGCTCGTCGGCCACACCCACATCGCGCGCTCGAGCGTCACCACCTCCACGTTTGAAGAACTCCCAGACGTCCCCATCTCGAAGGTCTCTCTGAGCCTGCCGGAGGGACCCAACTCGGCGCTGGCCGCGGGCACTGGACGCGTGTGCGCGACGAACCCAGTGGCGCCCACCACGATCATCGCCCAGGACGGCGCCAAGATCGTGCAGCAGACGAAGGTGGCGGTCAGCGGCTGCTCGCTGGTGCTGCTCTCGCACGCACTCCGCGGACACCGCCTGATCCTGAGGGTATGGGCGCCCGAAGCCGGGCGGGTGAGCGCCAGCGCTCCCGGCGTCCGCGCCGTGGCGTTCCGCGTACGCAAGGCGGGCGCCGTCAAGTTCACGGTGCCGATCGCCCCCACGGCGATGGCAGCGCTGCGCGGTGGACACGCCAGGCTGGCGCTGCGCATCGCGTTCACCCCCCACACGGGGCGCAACCGCTCGGCGCTCAAGCTCGCCCTTCGCTGAGCGCGCAGGCTCCTGTGCCTGGCTGAGCGCTCAAAACCCAAACCCCGCGCCGGCCGACGGCCCGCACGCTGCTCCGCGCCTCGGACGCTCTCCGCGCCTCAGCGCTCAGGCCCCGCGCTGGTCGACGAGGCACAGCTCGAGCGTCTCGCCTGAGCCTGTGGCCGCGACCCGCTTGGCGTCGGTCAGGCGGTCGATCACCGGCGCCAGTCCGTCGGCCGCGGCGACCACCAGGCTTTCGCCCTGGCCCGCCTGCAGCGGCCCGATGCGCAGCTCCAGCTTGCGCGGCGCGATCGTCACGCAGACCGCCAGATGGCTGCCGTCGAGCGACTGATCGGCGTTGGCCGCGAGCACGTCTGCCACCAACTGGACATCGGAGATGCGGTCCATCGAGAAGTGCGCGCGGGCGGCCAGCGCGCTGAGCACCCGCGGCAGGATGGCGCGCGCCAAGGGGCTTGGTGCGAGGCGCACCTCGACCGTGCTCGCGAGCTCTGCCGGGGCCGGTTCCTCGCATCCATGCGCGCCGTCGCTGCCTACCGGCTCGAGCGTCACGCCCGGTGGCAATGCGAACTCCATGCGCACCTGCGTCCCGCCGTCTGCCGGCTGCGCGAACTCGACGCGCCTGGCGAGCGCGCCGATGACCGCGAGGCCCATGCCCGCACCGGCGATCTCGCTGGGCCCGGCGGGCACGCGCATGCCTACGCCGCGGTCGCGCACGTCGACCGCGATCGCGTCCGCCAGCACATACACGTCGACCTCGAGCGGGCCCTCTTCGCGCTCGTAGGCGTGCGTCACCACGTTGTTGCACGCCTCGGTGACGGCCGTGTTGAGGTCGTTGGTCTCGATCGCGTCGAGTTTCAGGACGCTGGCCAGGCCGGTCAACGCCTGCCGCACGACAAGGACGTTCTCCGGCCTGTTCGGCAGACTCAGGCTGACATTCGGGCTCTCGGGCATCGAGTGGCGATCGACCCGGTCCCCCTCAGGACGATTCCGCTCGCCTGGGCTCGCACGAGCTCAGGGCCGATTCACCGGTGCTGCTGTCAGCTCGCATGCGCGAGGGTCCGCAACTGCTCGAGCGTACGGCGCAGCAGGCGCGAGACCTGCATCTGTGAGATGCCCACGCGCTCGGCGATCTCGGTCTGCGTGAGATCTTCGACGAAGCGCATGTGCAGTATCTCCCGTTCGCGCGGCTGGATATGCCCGAGCACGGCCGAGACCGTGGCGTCGAGCTCCACCAGCTCGTAGCGCTCGTCGTCGTGTCCGACCGTGTCGCCGTACGCGACCAGCTCGCCGTCCGCGCGCGGCCGAGGCGCGTCCAGCGAGAGCGTGTCGTACGCCTGAATCGCCTGCAGGGCGTCGACCACGTCCTCGATGTCGAACTCGAGATACTCGGCCAGCTGGTTGACGGTCGGCGCGCGGCCCCGTTCGTTGGACAGGCGCTCCTGCGCGTCACGGACCTTCAGGGCGCGCTCCTGGGCTCCGCGCGGGACGTGCACCGCCCAGCCGGAGTCGCGGAAGTAGCGGCGCATCTCGCCGAGGATCGTGGGCACCGCAAACGATGCAAAGGGATGCCCCCGGTCGACGTCGTAGCGGTCGAGCGCCTTCAGCAGGCCCAGCGACGCGACCTGCACGAGGTCCTCGAACGGCTCAGAGGAGCGACCGTAGCGGCGCGCCAAGCCCCGCGCCAGCGGTGTGTACTGGCGTACGAGCGCCTCGCGTGCGACCGCGTCTCGATCGCGCTGCCAGCGCCGGAACAGCGCTCGTGAGTCATCCGCCTTGGCAGGGGTTGTGCCTCGTGTCGACGGTGGGTTTGCGGCCACTGTAGGCATCTTCGGCTCCTTCCTGTTGTGCGCTCGAATCGGCCCGTCGGGCGGGCTGCATGAACCCGAATGATACCCCGATCTCAGAGCGGGCAAACACCGATGGCCGGGTAGGCAGGCCCTGGCTTCTGCTCCCGGGTCGATGTTGTATCGCCATGGTAGTACAATAGGTGTCTGCTCGCCGGCGGAGCACCCGACCGCAAGCCGCGAGCTACGCTCAGCGGATGCCGGGCGAACCCCTTGCGAGCGTGGAGGAGATCCTCGCAGCGCGCAGGCGAGGAGCTGGCCCTCAACGACCGCTACCTGAACCCGCAGATGGGCCGGATCCTCCGCACGCTCGGGTTCGACAAGGTCTGGAGCGGCGGTGAGGGCGCTCACCTGATCGACTCCGACGGCGAGCGCTACCTCGACCTGTTCGGCGGCTACGGCGTGTTCGCCATCGGGCGCAACCACCCAGAGGCGATCGCGGCGATCGAGCAGGTGATGGCGGCGCGCACCGGCAACCTGCCCCAGCTGGGGGTCACGCTGCTGAGCGGCGTGCTCGCCGAGCAGCTGCTCGGCCGTGCGCCGGACAGCGTCGCGGCGATGGTCCCCGCGAACACGGGCACCGAGGCGGTCGAGGCGGCGATCAAGATCGCCCGTGCCGCCACCGGCCGCGCGCGCGTCCTGTATGCCGAGCACGCCTTCCACGGGCTGACGCTCGGCTCGCTATCGCTCAACGGCGGGGCGGAGTTCCGCGAGGGGTTCGGACCGCTGCTGCCCGGCTGCGACCCCGTGGGCTTCGGCGACCTCGACGCGCTGGAGCGCGAGCTCGCGCGCGGCGAGGTCGCCGCGTTCGTGGTCGAGCCGGTCCAGGGCAAGGGCGTGAACCTCCCCCCGCCGACTACCTGCTGGGCGCCCAGCGCTGTGCCGCGAGGCCGGCGCGCTGTTCGTCTGCGACGAGGTGCAGACCGGGATCGGGCGCACCGGGCGCTTCCTCGCGCTCGAGCACTGGGGCCTGCAGCCGGACATGGTCTGCGTGGCCAAGGCGCTGTCCGGCGGGCTGGTGCCGATCGGCGCGGTGCTCGTCTCGCGCGCGGCGTTCGACCGCGTGTTCGACGGGATGGAGCGCGCCGTGCGCCACGGCTCGACCTTCGGCGGCAACGATCTCGCCGCCGCCGCCGCGCTGGCGACACTGCGGGTGCTCGACCAGCAGGAGCTCGTGGCGCGCGCCGAGCGCATGGGCGCGCTGCTGCTGGAGCTGACGCGGCCGCTGGTCGAGCGCTACGAGGTCGTCCGCGACGTGCGCGGGCTCGGGCTGATGTGGGCGATCGAATTCGGGCCGCCCGCAGGGGCCGGCGCCGCGCCGCCTGTGGGAGCGGGTCGAGCGCCGCCAGCCCGGCCTCTTCTCCCAGCTCGTCACCGTGCCGCTGTTTCACGAGCACCGCATCTTCTGCCAGGTCGCCGGCCACCGCATGAACGTGATCAAGGCGCTGCCCGCGCTGGTGATCGAGGAGGAGGAGATCAGGCGCTTCGCCGCGGCGCTCGAGCAGACGATCGCCGCCGCCGAGCGCTACCCGGCGGCGCTCGCCCGCTTCGGCCTGCGCACGGGGCTGCGTGCCGTCGGCGTGGGCCGGTAGGGGGTCGCGTCGCGATCCGCCGAAGTGCCCGTCGCAAGTTCAAACCCTTTGAAGCCTCGCCGCCGCGCGGCGCTTCGCCGCGGTGAGCACAGCGCCGCCCCTCACCTCGCCGCGGTGAACACGCCCGCGCCGAGCGGTGCGATGCTTCGCCGCGCGCCATCCCCTACTCGTAAAAATCTGGTGATCAAACTCCCGGCGCCGCTAGCCTGTCGCGCCGTGCGCGCAACCAGAGATGACATCCGCAACGTCGCGATCGTCGCGCACGTCGACCACGGCAAGACGACGCTCGTCGACGCGATGCTGTGGCAGTCCGGCGCGTTCCGGGTCGGCCAGGACGTCGCCACGCGCGTGCTCGACTCGATGGACCTCGAGCGCGAGAAGGGCATCACGATCCTCGCCAAGAACACCTCGCTGCGCTACCGGGACGTCAAGCTGAACATCATCGACACCCCCGGGCACGCCGACTTCGGCGGCGAGGTCGAGCGCGGGCTGACGATGGTCGACGGCGTGCTGCTGCTCGTCGACGCCTCCGAGGGGCCGCTGCCGCAGACGCGGTTCGTGCTGCGCAAGGCGCTCGAGGCGAGGCTGCCGGTGATCCTCGTCGTCAACAAGGTCGACCGCCCCGACGCGCGCGTGGCGGAGGTGGTCGACGAGGTGTATGAGCTGTTCCTCGACCTCGACGCCGACGAGCACCAGATCGAGTTCCCGATCGTCTACTGCAACGCCAAGGCCGGGCGTCGCCTCGCTGCACTACGAGCCCGGCAAGCCGATCCAGGAGGAGAACCTCGCGCCGCTGCTGGACCTGCTGCTCGAGCGCATCCCCGCGCCGACCTACGACCCCGAGCACCCGCTGCAGGCGCTCGTCACCAACCTCGACGCCTCCCCCTACGTCGGGCGCCTGGCGATCTGCCGCGTGCGCCACGGCACGATCCGCAAGGGCCAGCAGATCGCCTGGTGCCGCGCCGACGGCTCGATCCAGCGCGCCAGGTCGCCGAGCTGTACGTGACCGACGCGCTCGACCGCGTCGACGCGCCCGAGGCCGGCCCGGGGGAGATCATCGCCGTCGCGGGCATCGCCGAGGTGACGATCGGCGAGACGCTCGCCGACCCCGGCGACCCGCGCCCGCTGCCGGTGATCACCGTCGATGAGCCGGCGATGTCGATCACGCTCGGCGTCAACACCTCGCCGCTGGCGGGCAAAGACGGCGACAAGCTGACGGCCAGGCAGATCGAGGCGCGCCTCGACCAGGAGCTCGTCGGCAACGTCTCGCTGCGCGTCAAGGAGACCGCGCGCCCGGACACCTACGAGGTGCAGGGCCGCGGCGAGCTGCAGCTGGCGGTGCTCGTGGAGATGATGCGCCGGGAGGGCTTCGAGCTGACCGTCGGGCAGCCGCACGTGGTCGAGCGCGAGATCGACGGCAAGCGCCACGAGCCGGTCGAGCGGCTGTCGGTGGACGTGCCCGAGGAGCACGTCGGCACGGTCACGCAGCTGCTGGCCGCGCGCAAAGGCCGGATGGAGCACATGACCAACCACGGCACCGGCTGGGTGCGGATGGACTACCTCGTGCCGGCCCGCGGGCTGATCGGCTTCCGCACGGAGTTCCTCACCGAGACGCGCGGCACCGGGATCATGCACCACGTGTTCGACCGCTGGGAGCCGTGGGCGGGGGAGCTGCTGACGCGCACCAGCGGCGTGCTCGTCGCCGACCGCCGCGGCGAGACCGT
Source organism: uncultured Solirubrobacteraceae bacterium (assembly GCA_963810735.1). Classification (GTDB taxonomy): domain Bacteria; phylum Actinomycetota; class Thermoleophilia; order Solirubrobacterales; family Solirubrobacteraceae; genus Palsa-744. The sequence goes on along the minus strand of CAWEOR010000004.1, from coordinate 900,102 downwards.
GACGTTCTCGCTGTTCACGCTGCAGGAGCGCGGCTCGCTGTTCGTCGGCCCCGGCGAGGAGGTCTACGAAGGGATGATCATCGGCGAGAACGCCCGCTCGGAGGACCTCGACGTCAACCCCGTCAAGGAGAAGCACCTGACGAACATGCGCTCCTCGACCTCCGACGTGCTCGTGCGCCTGGACGCCCACCGCAAGCTGACGCTCGACGAGGCGCTCGAGTTCGTGCGCGAGGACGAGGCCGTCGAGGCGACGCCCGTCGTCGGTGCGCATGCGCAAGGTCGTGCTGTCGAAGGTCGAGCGGCTGAAGGCGATGCAAAATGGCGCGCAAGTGACGCGCGGGACGCAGCCGGTGATCCGGGCGCAGCCCGCAGCGGCTCCGCCGGGCGCCGGGCGCGCCGAGATCGAGCTGCGCGGGCTGGTCAAGTCGTTCCGCGGCCCGCGACGGGCCGATCCGCGCGGTGCGCGGGCTCGACGTGCGCGATCGCCGCGGGCGAGACGGTCGCGCTGCTCGGCCCCAACGGCGCCGGCAAGTCGACCACGATCGACATGCTGCTCGGCCTGCTCGCGCCCGACGAGGGCACGGTCTCGGTGTTCGGTGCTCGCCCAGCGAGGCGGTCGCGCAGGGCGCGGTCGGCGCGATGCTGCAGACGCGGCGCGCTGATCAGGGACCTGTCGGTGCGCGAGCTGGTCGCGATGATCGCCTCGCTGTACCCCGCGCCGCTGGACGTCGAGGAGGTGCTCGAGCTCACCGGCATCGAGCGAGATCGCCGACCAGCGCACGAAGAAGCTCTCCGGCGGGCAGACCCAGCGCGTGCGCTTCGCCGTCGCGCTCGTCAGCAACCCCGAGCTGCTCGTGCTCGACGAGCCGACGGTCGCGATGGACGTCGAGGGACGCCACGCCTTCTGGACGACGATGCGCGAGTTCGCCGCGCGCGGCAAGACGATCCTGTTCGCGACCCACTACCTCGAGGAGGCCGACGCGTACGCCGACCGCGCGGTGCTGATGGCCCACGGCACGATCGTCGCCGACGGGCCGACGAACGAGATCAAGGCGATGGTCGGCACGCGCACGATCCGCGCGACGCTGCCGGACGTGGACGCCGACGCGCTCGCCGCGCTGCCGGGCGTGAGCGCCGCCGAGCGCCGCGGCGAGGCGGTCGTCGCTGACGCTGCACGGACTCCGACGCGGCGATCAGCGCGCTGCTCGGCGCGTATCCGCGACGCGCGCGACATCGAGATCGTCGCCGCCGGGCCTGGAGCAGGCGTTCCTCGAGCTGACCGGCGACGCGCCGAGGCGAGGCGCACGAGCGGGAGCTGCCAGCGGCGGCTGGGACGAGCGCATGACGCGCCACGGCGGACGGAGCGCGCAGCGTGACGCCGCTCGTCTACACCCGCTACGAGCTGCTGCGCACGCTGCGCAACCGGCGCTTCTTCCTCCTCTCGCTCGGCTTCCCGCTGATCCTCTACTTCGTGATCGCCGAGCCCCAACCGCCACGTGCAGCGACTTCGACGGCACCGGCATCTCGGCGCCGCTGTACTTCATGGTCGGGCTGGCCGTCGTTCGGGACGATGAGCGCGATGCTCTCCTGCGGCGCGCGGATCGCCGCCGAGCGCGCGGTCGGCTGGAACCGGCAGCTGCGGATCACGCCCGCTCTCGCCGCGCAGCCTACTTCCGCGCGAAGGTGCTCACCGGCTACATGATGGCGCTGATCAGCCTGCTCGCGCTGTACGCGGCCGGCGCCTCGCCTGGGCGTCAGCCTGCAGCGCCGAGCGACTGGCTGAAGATGACCGGGCTGATCCTCGTCGGCCTGATCCCGTTCGCGGCGCTCGGGATCCTGCTCGGGCACATGCTCACGCCGGACTCGATCGGCCCGGCGATGGGCGGCGGCATCTCGCTGCTGGCGCTGCTCGGCGGCGCCTGGTTCCCGCTCGCCAGCCACGGCTTCCTGCACGACCTCGCCCAGTTCCTGCCCTCCTACTGGCTCGTGCAGGCCAGCCACGTCGCGCTGCGGCGGGCAGCCTGGCCGGCGAAGGGCTGGATCGTGATGGTCGCCTGGACGGTCGTGCTCAGCGTGCTCGCCGCGCGCGCCTACCGGCGCGACACGGGGCGGGTCTAGCCGCCGCTGAGTCGGTCGCAGCACGATGCGCCGCCGCCGCGCGACGCTAGGGTACCGCCGATGATCGCCAACGACAAGAGCCTCCCTCACTGCCAGCTGGTCGCGGTGCTCGCCTGCCTCGCTGGCTGCGCTTCGCTGGCGCCCGCCGCGCTTGTCGCGAGGCTGCGCCCACGCGAGCAGATCGCCTATCAGCCCGAGAGCTACTGCCGAATTCGAAAAGCAGCTCGCCGCGGCAAGGTCAAGTCGGTCACGATCAACAAGCGGCTTCGCTCGCTGCGCATGACGCTCGACGGACGGCGCGCTACGTGCTCGCGCAGTACAAGCCGCAAAGAAGAGGCAAGGTCGCCGCGGTGCTGACGGCCGAGCACGTGCCCGTGGTCGTGCTGAGCAGCACCGCGGCCGGCAAGAAGTCATCGGCCAAGCCGGCCAACCACAAAATCCGCTACATCGTCGGCGGCGTGCTGATCGTGTGATCATCGATCGTCGTCGCGGTGCTGCTCGATCAGGCGCGCGCAGGACGGCTACTGAGCCGCAGCGCCGACTCACTCGACGGCGCCCTGACGCGACATAGACTGAGAACAAGACTCAGTCTTATGATAGGTCGCTGCAGCGGCCACCCGCGTGCACAGGAGCGGCCGACATGAGCTGGCGCAGCCGCGCTCCTGAGCGCTGTCTGAGCCGCCGTCCTGGGCTGGCCGCGCTGCTGCGCTGACGGCAGCGCCGGCGCAGGTCAGCACCGCGCGACGGCGCGATCGTGGCTGTCGGCGCCGAGAACCAGTACGCGAACGTGATCGAACAGGTCGGCGGTCGCTACGTGAAGGTGACCGCGGTCGAGAGCAACCCGAACACCGATCCGCACACCTTCGAGGCGAGCCCGAGCGTCGCGCGAGGCGGTCAGCGCGGCGCGGCTGGTCGTGCAGAACGGCCTCGGCTACGACAGCTACATGGAACGGATCGAGTCGGCCTCCGGGGGGGTGGGATCCAATTCTTCGCGCAAGGTGATCGACGTGCAGAAGCTGCTCGGCCTGCCGGACTCCACGCCCAACCCGCACCTCTGGTACAAGCCGCGCACGATGCCCGCCGTGGCGAAGGCGATCGCCGCCGATCTCTGTCGCGCTGCAGCCCGCGCACGCCGCCTACTTCCAGGCGAACGCGGCGCGCTTCGAACGCTCGCTGACGCCCTGGTACCAAGCGCTCAAGCAGTTCGCGGCCGAATACCCCGGCACGCCGGTGGCGACCACCGAGCCGGTCGGCGACTACATGCTGGAAGCGGCCGGCACGCAGACCTGACGCCGTTCGGCCTGCAGGCGGACATCATGAACGGCGTCGACCCCGCGCCGCAGGACGTGACGCTCGCAGAACGGCCTGTTCAGCGGCCACAGCGTGAAGGTGTTCGTCTACAACCAGCAGGTCACCGACTCGCTCACCCAGTCCTTCCTGGAAGCTGCCAAAGCGCAGGCGTGCCGGTCGTGGGGGTGTACGAGACGATGCCCGCGCCCGGGTACGACTACCAGTCGTGGATGCTCGCCGAGGTGCGGGCGCTGCGCCGGGCGGTCGCCGAACACGTCTCGACGCAGAAGCTGTGACCTGGGCGCTGCCGCAGAGATCCTCGTCGGTCCAGGGGGTCGGCGTGCGCCTGTCCGGGCGCGAGGTGCTGCGCGAGGTCGGACTTCGCGATCGCGCCGGGCGAGTTCACCGGCCTGATCGGCTCCAACGGCGCCGGCAAGACGACGCTGTTGCGGGTGATCCTCGGCCTGCAGGCGGCGAGCTCCGGCCGCGTGCTGCTCGACGGCGCGCCCGCGCTCGCGCGCGCAACCCGCTGATCGGCTACGTCCCGCAGAAGTTCCTGCTCGACCCCGACATGCCGCTGCGCGCCCGCGACCTCGTCGGCCTGGGCATCGACGCCCAGCGGCTTCGGCATCCCGCTGCCGTCGCGCGCCCGCAGGGCGCTGGTCGAGGAGATGCTCGAGGCGGTCGACGCCGGCGACTTCGCCGACGCGCGCGTCGGGCTGCTCTCCGGCGGCGAGCAGCAGCGCGTGCTGATCGCGCACGCGCTGATCGCGCGCCCGAAGCTGCTGCTGCTCGACGAGCCGCTGGCCAACCTCGACCTGCGCGCCGGCCAGGAGGTCGTCGCGCTGCTCGCGCGGATCGCGCACGAGCGCGACGTCGCGGTGCTGATCAGCGCGCACGAGATGAACCCGCTGCTGCCGGTGATGGACCGCATCGTGTACATCGCCGGCGGTCGCGCCGCGAGCGGCACGACCGAGGAGGTCGTGCGCGCGGACGTGCTCAGCGAGCTGTACGGCAGCCACGTCGACGTGCTCAACGTGCACGGACGCGTGCTGGTGGTGGCGGGCGCCGGCGACGAGGCCGACATGCGCGGTCACGAGGCCGAGCTGCCCGGAGCGCCGGCCCGAGCGCCGCGGCTCGCATCGTGAGCCGCTCGCTTGCGTCGCTGATCGCGCCGGGGTTCTTCGCGAGCGAAGCGGTGCACGTGGCGCGTCGCCATCGGCGCGGCTGGCCGCGGTCGTCGTCTGGGACCGTGGGCGTGTTCACGGTGATGCGCGGCCAGTCCTTCGCCGGCGAGGCGCTCGGCGACATCGGCACCGACCGGCGGCATCGGCGGCGTTCCTGGCCGGCGTCGGGCCGCTGTGGGGCTTCGTCGGCGATCGACGTCGCGGCGGTCGCGGTGATGGAGCTGATCGGCGTCCAGCGCCCGCGCGGGCGCGACCTCGCGACCGGCATCGTGCTCGGCGCGGCGCTCGGCCTGGCGGCGCTGCTGCTGTACCTGGGCACCATCTACCACAACACCACCGGCGCGGCGGTCGACGATCCTGTTCGGCTCGGTGTTCACCGATCGCCCGAGCGACCATCCCGCTGGTCGCGCTGCTGAGCATGCTCGCACTGGCGATCGTCGCGGTGCTCTACCGGCCGCTGCTGCTCAGCTCCGTCGAGCGCCGAGATGGCCGCCGCGCGCGGCGTGCGCGTGCGCGCTCGTCGGCGCCGGCTACCTGCTGGCGCTGGCGCGTGGCGGTCGCGCTGGCGGCGATGACGATCGGCACGATCCTCGTCGACCGCGCTGCTGGTCGGCCCGGCCGCGACGGCGCTGCGCCTGACCCGACGGCCGGCCAGCGCGATCGCGCTCGCCGGCCGCGCTCGGCGTGGCGGCCATGTGGCTGGGCGTGCTGCTCGCCTACGACAGCTTCTACTGGCCTCCGCACGGGACCGGCTGGCCGGTGAGCTTCTTCGTCGTGACGCTGATCTTCCTCGGCCTACCTGCTCTCCGGGCTGCCCGCGCTCTTGCGCAGGCGGGCTCGGGCCGAGGCCGCGCATGTTCTCGGGCTTCATGGTCAACGCGTGGGACGGTCGCGAGCATCGTCGCGGTGGTGGCCGGGCTCGTCGGCTTCTTCACCGTGCTGCGCGGGCTCGGCGTTCGCCGCGCACGCGATCCCCAACGGCTCGTTCGCGGGCGCCGCGGGGGCGAGCCTGCTCGGGGATCAGCACGCTCGTCGGGCTGGGCGTGTTCTCGCTGCTGGGAGCGCTCGGCATCGGCCTGCTCGGCAGGCGCGGCCGCCACGACGTGGTCACCGCGCTCGCGCTGGTGATGATGCTGGCGCTCGGCTCGCTGTTCTTGAGCTTCAGCGCCGAGTACGCCCCCGAGATCTACTCGCTGCTGTTCGGCGAGGTGCTCGGCATCTCGAGCAACGAGGTCGCGCCCACCGCTGCGCTCGCGCTCGTGTGCGTCGCGGCGATCGCGCTGCTGTACCGGCCGCTGCTGCTGTCCTCGGTCCTCGCCGAGGTCGGCGAGGCACGCGGCCTGCAGCGCCTTTCGCATGGAGCTGTGCTTCCTGGTGGTGCTCGCGCTGGCCAGCACGATGACCGTGCCCGTCGTCGGCACGCTGCTGATCTTCAGCCTGATGATCGGCGCCCCGGCGGCGGCGCGCTCGTTCACGGATCGACCGATCGTGGCGCTCGGCCTGTCGGTGGCGATCGCGCTGGTCACCGTGTGGAGCGCCATCGCGGCCTCCTACCAGACCAACTACCCGGTGGGCTTCTTCGTCGGCACGATCAGCGCCGGCGCGTACGCGCTCGGACGCGCCTGGGCCGGCTGGCGCGGGCGCCGGCTGGCCTCGACGCGTGCGCACGCCGCTGCACGCGGACACCGGCGCCGTCCCTACCATCATCACATGAGCTCGCATGCCCATCACCTCGCCGACGATGGCTGGGTCGAGCGCGCCGAGCTGGCGCTGGCGGCCGCGGGGCGCAAGCGCGGCGGCGCCCGGCGCGCGCTGCTCGAGCTGCTCGCCGAGCAGCGGTGCGCGCTCACGGCGGTGGAGATCGAGGACGCGCTGCGGGCGCGCTCGGCGCGGGCGGTGAGTCGGGCGAGCGTGTACCGGATCCTCGACGAGCTGGAGACGCTCGGGCTCGTTCAGCGCGTGGAGACGGGCCAGGCGATGGTCCGCTACGAGCGCGTGTCAGAGCACGAGGAGCACCATCACCATCTCGTGTGCGACGAGTGCGGCGTCGTGATGCCGTTCTCCGACGCGGCGCTCGAGCGCGCGATCGACAGCCTCAGCGAGCGCGTTCCGCTGGCGGTGTCCGAGCACGAGATCGTGCTGCACGGATCCTGCCGGGACTGTGCGGCCTAGCGTCGGGGCCGCTGCGCGCAGGACGCCCCCACAGATAGCTCGCCACGCACCCCAGCGCGAACACGGCCACCACCAGCAGCTCGGGCCCGGAGTCCTCGACGAGCGATCCAACGACACCGGCGGCAAGACCGCCGGCGAGCGCCGCGAGCCAGCCCGGGTCGCCGCCGACCGGCGCGAGCAGGCGCTCGCGCCAGCGCACGCCCGCCGCCGCAAGGGCCAGCGCGCCGGCGGTGGCCACGGGCATCACGTGGTTGTGCAGCTCGTCCCAGGCGGCGCCGTAGCGGCGGACGATGATGTCGCGCACATCGCCCGCCGAGCGCGCGTGCAGGACGCTGCCGGTGAAGTGCCCGGCCCCCCGGGCGCTCGCCAGGTCGAGTGCGGCCAGCGCGACCAGACCGACGACGGGGCTGATCAGCACGATCAGCCCGCGCTTGCGGGTCAGCGCCCCCGGTAGGAGCATGACCGTGGCGAGCGCAAAGCTGAAGCTCACGAGGATCACGCCGCCCACGCCCGCGCCGATCCTCGCCGAGCCCTCCACGACCGCGAGGATCACGCCCGCTCCGGCCATCGTCAGCGCCGCCCGCCGGCCGCGCGCCGCGCGGTAGAGCCCTGCGGCCACGCCCGCGAGCACGAGCACCGCCAGCCCCGACTTGAGTTCGTTGCCGATGCCGTAGAAGCGAGCTCCGAGGATCGGGTCGGGGCCGAGCAGCGAGCGCAGCAGCAGCTGCGTGCCCGCCAGCGCGTCAGCAGTGAGTGCCGCGATCGTCACGAGCGCCGCCACGAGCGGCGCCCGCGGCCACGGCACGAATGCGTCGGTGAGCGCGCCGAGACCCAGGCACAGCAGCACGATGATCGCGTACTCGACCGGGGCGCTGGGCTCCAGCGCGGCCGGCACCAGCGTGGCGAGGGGCGCCCACAGCACCGCCAGCCCGCCGGCCCGCATCGCCCACGCCTGCGCACCCTCCCGCGCCCTTCCGGGTGGCCGGCAGGCAGCTGCGCCCAGCAGCAGCGCCCACGCCACCAGCAGGCAGGCCAGCGCCTTCAGCCGCCGCCCGCCGATCACCCGCAGGCGCGCCATCAGCGCGTCCAGGCTGGCCGAGTCCAGCCGACCGTCCGTGACGATCGGCTTGCCGCGCACGTCCGCGGGGATCGGCGCGCCCAGGTGGGTGAGGATCGTGGGTGCCACATCGACAGCCACGATCAATCCCCGCTCGTTGGTGCTCTGCGAGCTGAGCTCACGACCGCCGCCGCCCGCGAGCCCTGCCACGCCGCTCCACAGCAGCGCGTGGCCCTGCTCGCCGGGGGCGCGCTGGAGCACGATCAGGAGCTCTCCCGGCGCCCGCGCGGCGCTGAGCGCGCGCACGTCCGCGAGACCCGCGGCGCCGCCCGGCAGTTCGGCGACCACCAGTCGCCTGCTGCGCCCGAGGGCCGCCACGCGGCCCAGCAGCGTGGCGGGCGTCCCCAGGGAGGCTGCGGCGATGCGTCCCTGGCGATCGGCGGCGAGGATCGCATCGACGTGCACACCGGCCGCGCCCGAGGCGGCTGCGCCGCCGGCCCCGGCGGGCGTGCCTTCGATCACGCCGGCGTAGCCCGCACCGCCCGCGATCGCCGCGGCGAGCAGCCCCGGTTGCAGCAGTTGCGGCGCGCCTTCAGCGCGGCTGCGCGCGGCCGCCCAGCCGTCGATCACGGCTCCGGTGCCCGACAGCGACAGCGAAACGGGGGGCGGCATCGGCGCCGGATAGGAGGACGTTGCGACGCGCGCTCCCTGACCCGTGTCCAGCAGGAACTGCGGCTGCGAGTACTGCCCCTGCGCGGCGGACACGATGCCCACGGACATGCCCGGTAGGCTCGCGAGCTGGGCCTCCCCGGCTGACACGAACACGACCAGCACGGAGCGTCGCACGGGAACATCGGGCGCGCGGAGTGAGACCGACACGCCCCCCGCTGCCCGGCGCGCGGGGAACACCACGCCCGCCGCCGCGGCCGCAGCGGGCTGGGCCCCCAGCGCCGCGGCGCACAGGAGGGCCGGTGCCGCCCTCCGCGCGAATGCGCTCAGGCCTCCGCTCCCTCAGCCGCCACGCCCTGACGCGGGCGCGTGTATCCGCCGGGCGTCGAGGAGCCCGCCTGCTCCTCTCCGTCCACGGGGTCCGCCGGCAGCAGCGTACCCTCGATGTTGACGTGGGGCAGTAGCCTGTCGAGCCAGCCCGGCAGCCACCACGTGCGCTCCCCGACCAGGTGCAGCACGGCGGGCAGCAGCAGGCAGCGCACGACGAGCGCGTCGAGGAACACGGCGCTCGCGAGGCTCAGGCCGAACTCCTTGATCACCCGCCCTTCGAGCAGCGTGAACGACAGGAACACGCACACCATGATCGCCGCCGCGGCCGTCACCACGCGCCCGGTCAGCGCGAGGCCGTCGGCCACCGCGCGCGAGTGATCGTGGGTCTGCGTCCAGCGCTCGTGCATGCGCGAGATCAGGAACACCTCGTAGTCCATCGACAGGCCGAACACGATCGCGAACAGCAGCACCGGGATGAACGAGTCGACCGGTCCCGACTGGACTCCCACGATCCCGCCCAGCCAGCCCCACTGGAAGATCGCCACGATCACACCGAGCGCGGCGCTGATGCTGAGCAGGTTCATGGCCGCGGCCTGGAGCGGGATCACCAGCGAGCGGAAAACGACCATCAGCAGCAGCGCGCTCAACAGCACGACCACGCCGATGAACAGCGGAAGCTTGCGCGTTAGCAGCGCGGCGAAGTCGACCGCACCGGCGGTCACGCCGCCGACGTACACGGTCATGCCGGTGCGCGCGGCCACGGGCGGGATCACATGCTTGCGCAGCTGCGCGACCAGCTGCGTGGTCGCGTACGCCTCAGGCGAGGAGTCCGGATAGGCGCTCAGCGTGGCCACTTCCCCGCTCGGGTTGAGCCTCGGGGGCGTCACCGCGACGACGCCCGGCGTGGCCGCGATCGCCGCGCGCAGCTCCTGCACGGGGTTCTTGCCGGCGTGTTCGACGCTCGTCAGCAGCACGCCGTTCTCGGCAGCTTCGTGCTTGGCGTTGGGGACCTTGGCGACGATCAACAGCGGCCCGTTGAAGCCCTGGCCAAAGCCCTGCGCGAGCAGCTCGTATGCCTTGTGGGTGGTCTGTCCCGCGGGGTCGTTGGACGCGTCGCTGGAGTCCAGGCGCAGCGCGATCGCGGGCGCCGCGATCGCGAGCATGACGAGCGTCGCGAGCGTCGCGATCAGCCACGGGCGTCGCTGGATGAACGCGCTCCAGCGCAGCCACACGCCCCCGCCCGCCGGTTCGGGCTGGGCCCCGGCGCGTGCGGCGCGCCTGCGCGCCCTGCGCGAAGGCCTGGTGACGCGGGCGCCGGCGAACGTGAGCAGCGCGGGCAGCAGCGTCAGCGAGGCGAGCATCATCAGCAGCACGCCGATCGAGGCCGAGATCGCCACCCCGTATAGGAATTCGACGCCCAGCAGCATCATCCCCAGCAGCGCGATCACGACGGTCGTGCCGGCGAACAGCACCGCCCGCCCGGCCGTGTCCATGGCCTGCACGATCGACGCGCGCGTGTCCTCGAAGGTGGGCCCCGGCGTGCGGTAGGCCTCGCGGAAGCGCGTGAGGATGAACAGCGCGTAGTCGATCCCGACTCCCAGGCCGATCATGGCGGCGAGCTCGGAGGAGAAGTTGGGCGTATCGACGACGTGGGTGAACAGGGCGATCGCTGCGAGGCCCGTGCCGAGGCCGAACAGCGCCGTGACGATCGGCAGTCCCATGGCGGCCAGCGAGCCGAACGTGAGCAGCAGCACGACGATCGCGGCGAGCAGCCCGACGGCGGTGGAGATCCCGAAGCCTTCCTGCTCGGTCTGCTCGATCGCCTGGCCGCCGAGCTCGACCTCGAGGCCAGGCCGCGCGGCCGCGCGCGCCGTCTGCACGACGCGTTCGGTCGCGCCCTTGGGCAGGAGGTTGGCTTTCTCGTCGAACACGACCGTCGCGAACGCGATCTGGCCGTCGGCGGAGATCGCCTTGCCGGCTGACGCGCCCGCATACGGGCTGATCACGCTCACGACGTGCGGCAGTTTTTCCACCTCCGCGAACGTCGCCTCCATGTGCGAGCGCACGGCCGGGTCCTGCACACCGCCCGAGTCGACCTTGAAGACGATCGTGTCGCGGTCGCCCGCCTGGGCGGGGAAGCTGCGCCCGAGCAGGTCGGCCGCGCGCTGCGCGTCGGAGCCGGGCAGCGTGAAGTTGTTGGAGTACGTGGTACCGGCCGAGTGGGCCAGCACGTTGACGGCCACCAGCAGCACCACCCACCCGAGCGCGACGTACTTGCGATGCGAGGTCGACCAGCGCGCGAGCTTCAGCACCGATCAAGAGTAGCGAGCGCCCGAGGCCCCGATCGGGCGCGCGCGGCGCCGCGCGGCGGGCTCGCGGCCGGCGCCTTCAGTTGACGCTGGGATCCACCGGCATGCGGGCAATCAGCGCGTAGCTGCCGCCCTTGCGCGTGAGCACCCCGCTCCACAGCTCCTCGGGAACGTCGCTGAAGATGTCGCGCGGCTCGGCCGGGTGGGCGATCCAGTCGCCGCTGTCGAGCTCCGCGTCGAGCTGCCCGCGCCCCCAGCCGGCGTGCCCGGCGAACAGCCGCCGGCGCTCGGTGGCTTCGCCGAGCTGCTCGATGTCGGTGTCGGGCGCGGGAAAGCCGATGCGACCGAGCACCAGCACCCCCGCCAGCGAAGGCTCGCGGAACTCGGCCAGGAACACCACGGAGTCGGGCTGCACTGGGCCGCCCACATACACAGGGTCCTGGGCGCCGAGCAGCTCGCACAGCTGTGGCACGGCCTCGCCCACGGTGACCGCCGAAGGGCGGTTGAGGACCACGCCCATGGCCCCGTCCTCGCTGTGCATGCCGATCAGCACCACCGTGCGGGCGAAGTTCGGGTCCAGCAGCGAGGGGGCGGCGAGCAGCAGTTGCCCGGCGAGCGATTCCGACATGGTGTGACCGAGGCTAGCGCCAGCTCGCAGGCTGCCGAGGGATGGCGCGGCGAGCGCGCGAGCCCATCAGGCGTGAGCGATACGCAGCCAGTACTGGTTGCCCATGACCGTGAAGGGCAGTTGGCGCACGACGAGCTCGTGACGCTGGGCCTCCTCGGCGATCCCGCGAAAGCGGTGCCTGACGAGCCCGCCCTGATCGGAGCTGCTGTCCCGTCCGACCCACGTCTGACCCTGGTAGTCGAAGCCTGGCAGCATGGCCGGCCAGCGCTGCGCGAGCGAGGGCGCGAGCGTCGCCAGCGACATCGTCCTTGCGAGCGGCTTGAACGCCGGCACCGCTTGGGCGGCCAGCACGACCGTCGACGCCGGCTTGTACGAGGCGAGGAACACCCCCGCAACCGAGCTGGTGCATGCGAACGAGCGCAGCATCGCGCTGATCTGCGGCTTTGAGGCGTGCGTCCAGATCGAGCGCGCGAACACGAAGTCGAAGGTCTCGCCGAACACCGAGAAGTCAAAGTCCTCGTTGGCGTCGAAGTGGGCGTCGGCGCGTTCGACCACCTGCGGCTCGATCAGCTCCTCGAGGCCGACGCCAAGCATCTCCTGCTGGGGCTCGATCCCGAAGTAGCAGCCAGGTTCGAGAAAGCGCATGAGCCAGTAGCCCAGGCGCAGCGCGCCGCAGCCGACATCGAGCACGCGCGAGCTGGGACGCAGTCCTTCGCGCAGGAGCAGTGAGAATCCCATCCGCCCGATGTCCTCGAAGAGTCGAGGCGGCCCGCCGAGCCAAGTCGTCCGGGCGATGCGCTCCACTCGCTGCTGCAGTGAGTCCTCGATGAGGGGGATGGGCGTACCATACTCCCCACATGGCCAAGACTCCGCAGGTCGGCGAGCAGGCACCGGACTTCGAGCTGGAGGGCACGGACGGCGTGTTCAGGCTCTCCGATCACCGCGGCGAGCGCGTCGTGCTGCTGTTCTATCCGGGCGACAACACGATGGTCTGCACCAAGCAGTTCTGCTCCTACCGCGACCGGGCCGACGAGTTCGCCGCGCTGGATGCGACCGTCGTGGGCATCTCCGCACAGGATCTCGCATCGCACGAGGGCTTCATCGCCAAGCACGACCTCACCGTCCCGCTGCTCGCCGACGTGAACAAGTCGGTGGCCCGGTCCTACAGCGCGTTCTCCCCGGTTGCGGGCGTCAAGCGGGCGGTGATCGTAATCGACGAGCAGGGCATCGTGCGCGACCGGCATGATCACCTGCTGGGGCTGGACTATCAGAGCGTGACCGACCTCAAGGCAGCGCTCGATGCGCTGCCGGCGCAGGCTGTCAGCTAACCCGGTCCAGGCGTCTGATAGGTTCGCCGGTACGTTTTCTGGCGCTAACCGGCCTAGAGCAGGCTACCGGGCCTTCCTCGGCGAAAGGGTCGTGGAGTCGCCGCAGGGTGCTCTTTGCGGTTCGGGTATCGGGCGGTTGACCGGGGTGCTGGTCGCCGTCACGGCGGCGTGCTGCCTGGCAGCGTCCCCCGCCGCCGCGACCGAAGTCATCAACACGATCCATGTCGGCGAGGCCCCCTATGGCGTGTCCTCGGACGGGACCCACGTGTGGGTCGCGAACGAAACCGAAGACACGGTCAGCGAGATCGACGCCTCCAGCGGCAAAGTCATCGACACGATCGACGTCGGATTGGGTCCCTTCGGCGTGTCCTCGGACGGGGCCCACGTGTGGGTCACGGACGCACGCGAGGACACGGTCAGCGAGATCGAAGCCTCGACCGGCAAGATCATCAACACGATCGACGTCGGCAACGACCCCGAAGGCGTCTCCTCGGACGGGACCCACGTGTGGGTCACGAACTACGTGGAAGACACGGTCAGCGAGATCGAAGCCTCGACGGGCAAGGTCATCAACACGATCGACGTCGGCAAGCAGCCCTACCGCGTGTCCTCAGATGGGACCCACGTGTGGGTCGCGAACAACGTGGAAGACACGGTCAGCGAGATCGAAGCCTCGACCGGCAAGGTCATCAACACGATCGCTGTCGGCAGCGAACCCGTGGGCGTGTCCTCCGACGGGACGCACGTGTGGGTCGCGAACATCGGCGAAGACACGGTCAGCGAGATCGAAGCCTCGACCGGCAAGGTGATCAACACGATCGACGTCGGCAGCGCGCCCGTGGGCCTGTCCTCGGACGGCACCGACGTGTGGGTCGCGAACGTCGAGGAAGGCACCGTCAGCGAGATCGAAGCCTCGACGGGCAAGGTCATCGACACGATCGAGGTCGGCGGCTACCCCTATGGCGTGTCCTCGGACGGGACACACGTGTGGGTCACGAACCTTGGCGAGAACACGGTCAGCGAGCTCTTGATCTCGAGGCCGTCGTTCACGATCGAAAAGCTGCAGAAGATCGCGGGCGAAGCCAGCTACACGACCTCGGAACTGTCGGCCAAGGTCGGGCAGCGGGTGGACTACGAGGTCGTCGTCGAGAACACCGGCAACGTGGCGTTGACGTTCAAGGAACCGAGCGATGCTGGCTGCGAAGGCGTCTCGCCGGGCGGCGAACAGACGGTCGCGCCGGGCGGCGAACAGACGTACACGTGCAGCCACGAGCTCACGAGCACGGGCAGCTACGAAAACCAGGCGAGCATCGAAGGCGATCAAGGCACCGGCACGAAGGCATCCAACACGGTCAGGGTGATGGTCGAACCCGCAGCTCCCTCCTGCACGATCGTCGCGGGCCATGGCGCCTACAAGAAGGTCGGCGAAGTCGGTCGGCTGAGGGTGCTCGACCGCCTCAGCACGAACCTCAAAGCGCCACAGATGCTTCGTATCAAATACGAAACAGGCACGGTGCACTTCCATCTGCTCAAGCTCGAAACGGCCAGCTGTACCGGCGAAGCGGGCGAACGCGACTTCCAGGGCGAAGGCTCAGCTGCCGTATCCGTACGCAAGAAAACGGGATACAGGCTGAGCTTCTCGATCTATGAAAAGGCAGGTGGCCTCTTCTTCTCATCGAAGCTGATGAAGGGCGCAGAGGAAGTCCAAGCCAGCGGCGGGCCGCTGACGAGAAGCACCGAGGTGATCCACTAGCGGCCCCGCGGCCCGGCTCCACACAGAGCCAGGCCGCGGGCACCGTGGCGAAACGGCCATCGCCTCGGCCGCCTCGATGTGTCGGCTGGCTGCGGCCTACTTGCGCAGCTCCTTGATCTCGCCCGCCAGCTGGTTGATCTCCTGCTGCTGTCGGGCGACCTGCGCCCGCAGCGTCGAGACCTCCGTGTCGTCGATGCTTGGGGCTTTTTCCTTTTTGGTCTTTTCAACTTTGCACCCGAGCTGGCCTTCTTCGTTGATCATGACCTTGCACGGTTTGGCGCCTTTGATGGTCGTGTTGTAGATCCCCGCCATGAAGGCTCGCGTCTGCTCGCCTTCGGTGCCGATCCGGGTAGTGTCGTCTTCGTTGAAGACGCTTTCGCCCAGGTTCGCGATGTCGACGTCGTTACCCCCGTTTTCGAACTTGGTCCCGGCCCTGTACCCGATCGCCACATCATTGCCGCCGCTGGTCGGGCCATCGAGTGCGCCGTCCCCGATCG
Organism: uncultured Solirubrobacteraceae bacterium; assembly: GCA_963810735.1. GTDB lineage: Bacteria > Actinomycetota > Thermoleophilia > Solirubrobacterales > Solirubrobacteraceae > Palsa-744. The sequence continues at coordinate 884,764 of CAWEOR010000004.1, read as the reverse complement.
CCACGTTCTCGTTACCGCCGCCGAGCTCGGCCTCCATCGCACCAACGCCCAGTCCAACGTCAGAACTGCCGGCGCCGTGAGCGATCGCTCCGTCGCCGATCCCGATGTCTTCGCTGCCGCCGGCTTCGTTGAGCGCGAGCGCGCCGAGCGCGATGCTGGCGGTGGGGCCGCCGCCGGTCGACTGCGAGATCGCGGCCCTGCCGATCGCGATGTCGTTGGTGCCGCTGCTGTTGCGCATCATCGCTTCGGGGCCGAGCGCGACGTTGTCCGAGCCCTTGGTGTTGAGGACGAGCGCATCCTGACCGGCCGCGAGGTTGCCCGTTCCTTCGGTGTCTTCCTTCAGGGCCTGAACGCCGATGGCGATGTTGCTGGCGGCAGTGGTGGTGTGTTCGAGCGCGCCGGCACCCACGGCGACGTTGTCGCTGGCGCTCGTGAGCTTGGGCATCATGTTCGCGCCGATCGCTGTGTTTTCAATGCCGGTGGTGAGGTGTCGCGCCCATTCGCACCAGTGTTCTTCCGTTTTCGGGATGAGGAGATTTCCCTCGCACACGTTGCCCTTCGCTTCCTGGAAGTCGGCCGCGGAGGCGATACCCGCGTCCACCGAGAGCAACAGCGCCGCCGCGAGCACGGCGCTCACGGCGCCCGCACGCACACGGGCAGGCGTGCGTCGATCCCACATAACGCCAAACATGGCAGCAGTCTCCTTTGATCGTTGGTCGTTCGATGACGACGCCGCCCTGTCCCCCAGGAGAACTGCCCGGGCGCAGAATCCGCGCCGCTGAAGGCAGAGGCTATGCTCGCGCCGTCCCCATGTGTGTGACACTGATCCACCAGTCGGTGGATTGGTGTGAACGCCATATGCGGCTGCCGGCGAGCGCACGCTCGCGCGTCGTCACGCTCGCTCACCCGAGGCGGTCGTACCCCCACAGGCTGACGAGGTCGCGGTCGAGGTACTCGCTCAGCGCCACGACCTCGGGCTCGAAGCGGCGGCGCAGCTCGAGCATGAGGCCCTCGTCGGGCGCGCGCGGCTTGTCCATGAGCAGGCGGTTGCGCAACGCGACGAGCGACTGGCGGTTGACCGAGCGGGGCGCGAGCGTCCTGGCCGCCGAGCGCAGGCCGCGGGACACACGCCCCTGGCCCGTGGCGGCCGAGTACAGCAGCGCGTGCAGCCTCTGGGAGCGCACCCGCACTGTCGGATTGGCCTCTTTCTGCTGAACGGGCTGGGCGTCGTCGACGTCCAGGAAGCGCCACACGCTGCGCACGGCTGCCTCGTTGTCGCGGCGGAAGTCGTCATACACGAGCACCAGCACCTGCTCCTTGGCGAACAGCGCGTGGTAGCGGCGCAGCTGCTCGACGTAGCGGACGTGCTCGGCGTACTGGAGCATCGGCGGGCGGCGACACAGGCGCGGGATGTCTCTGCCCTCGCGCCTGGCGGCTTCCAGCGACATGGCCTTGCGCAGGTCGGGCTCGGTCTCGGTGTAGACCTGCATGAACTGCAGGTGCAGCGAGTGCAGGAAGCTCGCGGGCTCGCGCAGCACGGCGATGCACCGGGCGGCGGGCTGCACCGCGGCGATCGCGCCGGCGGCGGTGTGGGAGAGCAGGTAGGAGGGCGAGCCCTCCCCGACCCGCTGCCCGGGGCTGGCGTCGGCGAACAGCGCGAGGTACTCATCGAGGGTCTGGGGAAGCGCGACCGTTCCGGCCTGGCGCTCGCGCAGGTCGGTGGCGAAGAACCACGGCTCCTTCAGCCCGGGCACGTAGATCTGGGGGTGCCGTTTGAGCATCCGGTAGAGCGCGGTGGTGCCGCTCTTGGGATGGCCGATGATGAAGAAGTCGGGGTAGCGCGTCGGGCTCGACATGTCGGTGGAGGGTGCCCGCGCGTGGCGCGGGTGTCGGGCTCGCGGCCGCGCCCCGCCGGGCGCTAGCTGACCGCCGTCCCCGGCTCCCCGGCCGGGCGCTCACTGCCGGCCCGGGCGGTGTAGAGCTCGGCGAGCTCGAGCTGGAGGTTGCGCGGCTCGTCGTTCGGCCCCACCGACCGCCGCTGCCAGGCGCCGTCGCTGGTCAGGTCCCACGAGCTCTGGTTGTCGGCGAACGCCCGGGAGAGCGTGTCGAGCAGCTCGGCGCGCAGCTCGGGGGTCTCGATCGGCACGGCGAGCTCCACACGGTGGTCGAGGTTGCGGGGCATGAGGTCGGCAGAGGCGATGTACACGGTGTGCTGCCCTTCGCGCTCGAACGAGTAGATGCGCGAGTGCTCGAGCAGCCGCCCGACGATGGATACGACCCTGATGTTCTCGGAGATGCCGGGCAGGCCGGGGCGCAGGCAGCAGATGCCCCGCACGTTGAGCTCCACGCGTACGCCCGCCTGCGAGGCTGCGTACAGCGCGCGGATGCAGCGCCCGTCGACGAGCGCGTTCATCTTCATGGCGATCCGCGCGGGATGCTCGGGCGTGTGCGCCGCGATCGTGCGCTCGATCTGCTCGAGCAGGCCCTCGCGCAGGTGCTCGGGGGCCACCAGCACCTTGCGGTAGTGCAGGGGGCGCCCGTAGCCGGTGAGGTAGTTGAACATGTCGGCCACGTCCGCGCCGATCTGTTCGTCGGTGGTGAACAGCCCGAAGTCGGTGTACAGGCGGGCGGTGGCCGAGTGGTAGTTGCCGGTGCCGATGTGCACGTAGTGGCGCACGCCGTCGCCCTCGCGGCGGACGACCAGCACGCACTTGGCGTGGGTCTTCAGCGCGGGCTGGCCGTGGACGACGTGCACGCCCGCCTCCTCCAGCGTTTTCGCCCAATGGATGTTCTGGCGCTCGTCGAAGCGCGCCTGCAGCTCGACCAGCGCGACCGCCTGCTTGCCGCGCTCGGTGGCGTCGATCAGCGCCGGCACCAGCGGCGAGTCGTCGCTCGTGCGGTAGACGGTCTGCTTGATGGCGAGCACGTTGGGGTCGGCGACCGCCTGCTGCACGAAGCGCTCGACCGACGTGGCGAAGGACTCGTAGGGGTGGTGGACGAGCAGGTCGCCTTCGCGCATCGCGCCCATCACGTCAGGGCGCTCGCCCTCGCGGCGGAGCAGCCGCGGGTGGGTGACGCCGCCGATCGGCTCCTCGCGGAGCTCTGCGTGGCCGGGGAGTTTGACGATCTGCCACAGTGCGCCCATGTCGAGCAGACCGTCCACGGGGTAGACCTCCTCGTCCTGTACGCCCAGCAGGCCCGTGAGCGCGTCGCCGAGCTGGCGCGAGCAGCCGGTCCCCACCTCCACGCGCACGACCTCGCCGAAGCGCCTGCGGCGCAGCTCGTCCTCGACCGCCTGGAGCAGGTCGGCGGCGTCGTCGGAGACCTCGAGGTCGGCGTCGCGGGTGACGCGAAAGACGTCGTAGTCGGCGATCTCCATGCCCGGGAACAGTGCATCCAGGTGGTTGGCGATGACGTCCTCCAGCGGCACCAGCAGCGGCGGCTGGCCTGAGCTCTGGCGCAGGGTGACGAAGCGGGGGAGGATCTCGGTGGGGACCTTCACGCGGGCGAACACGGTCTGTCCGCTGATCGGGTCGCGAACGAGCACCGCAAGGCTGAGCGACAGATTGGAGATGTAGGGGAAGGGGCGACCGGGGGCGACCGCCAGCGGCGTGAGCGCGGGGAAGATGGCGCGCTGGAAGTGGCGGGCCAGCTCCGCGCGGCGCTCCTCGTCGAGCTCGCCCACGCCGACCACGCGGATGTCGTGTCCGGCGAGCGCCGGGCGCAGCGTGCGTTCGAAGCAGTCGGTCAGCCGCCGGCCCTGTTCGAGCACGCGCTCGCGGATCAGGGCGATGGTCTCGGAGGGGATCAGCCCGTCCTGGCTGGGGTTCTCCACGCCCGCGTCGATCTGGTCGCGCAGGCCGGCCACGCGCACCATGTAGTACTCGTCGAGGTTGGTCGTGTAGATCGCGCAGAACTTCACGCGCTCGAGCAGCGGCACGCGCTCGTCCTCGGCGAGCTGGAGCACGCGGTCGTTGAAGTCCAGCCAGGAGAGCTCGCGGTTGATGTACAGCGACGGATCGTCCTGCCCAGCGCCCACCCGCATGCTCGTCGCAGCGGCGCTCCTGACGTGTCCCGTTGCGGCGCCCGCGCCCGCGCCGGGCGTGAGACGCTCTCCTATACGCTGGCGATCGCCGCTCACGACATTCATCCGCCCTTCAAGCTACACGACACGGTAGGGTGGAGCGCAGAGGAATGGATGGCTCGTCAGCTCTGGCTACTGCGTCACGCTGAGGCTGAGCCGCACGGCACCCGCACGGACGCCGCGCGCCGCTTGACCAAGCGCGGGCGCCAACAGGCGCGTTTCGCTGGCGTTGCGCTGGCGCGCCTGCGCGCGACGTTCGACCTCGTGCTGTTCAGCCCCCGCGTGCGCGCCAGCCAGACGGCCGAGCTGGCGGCGGAGGGCTGGAGCAGGGCCCAGCGCGGCCGGCTGGCGCTCCATCCGCCGCTCGCCGGTGGCTTCGACGCGGTGCAGGCCCTGGATGCGCTCAGCGGCACCTCGGCGGACGCACGTGTGTTGATGGTGGGCCACGAGCCGGACCTCTCGACGGTGGTCGCCCAGCTCACCGGCGGGCGGATCGACCTGAAGAAGGGGGGTGTGGCGGTGGTGCGACTAGAGGGCGGGGGCGGCGAGCTCGTCGTCGTCATGCGACCGCGCGAACTCGCCCTGATCGCTGGCGCGAACGCGCCGGGGGCGAGCGGGGGCGTCGGGCCCGAGCGTGTCCCAGTCGGCCGGGAGTGACGCGGGCACGTCGATCGGCCCCTTGGCCTCGACGGATTCGGCGGCGAAGCGGTAGCCGATGCCGAAGTGGGTGTGGATGTAGCGCCATTTGGGCGAGGCCTTCTCGAGCTTCTGGCGCAGCTTGCGCACGAACACGTCCACCGAGCGGTCGCCGCGCACCATCGTGTAGCCCCACAGGCGGGAGTAGATCTCCTCGCGCTCGAGCACGCGCCCCTCTGCGGCGGCGAGCAGCTCGATCAGCTCGAACTCGCGCCTTGTCAAGTCGATGCTGCGCTCGCCGACGAACGCCTGGAAGCGGTCGGAGCGGATCTCGACCTCGCCGGCGAGGATCGGCCGGGTCTCGGTGCGATTGGCGCTGCGCCGGCGGCGGCGCACGACGCTCTGCACACGCGCGATCACTTCCTCGGGGTGGCACGGCTTGGTGATCCAGTCGTCGGCCCCCAGTCGCAGCCCGCGCACGCGCTGGGCGACTGTTGAGGGACCGGTGCAGACGACGATCCCGAGCTCGGGCAGCGCCTCGCACAGGCGCTCGAGCCAGCCCCACGCCTGCGGTCCGAGCACCGCGAGGTCTACCACCAGCGCGCTCAAGCGCATCGCCACGACGGCTTCCGCCGGCACCGGGCTGGCGAGCACCCTGTGCTCCCAGGCGAGACGGTCGAGGCGCTTGCTGAGCACCTGAATGAAGCCGCTGTCGCGATCGAGCACCGCGATGCGAAGCGATGTGGCTGGGCTGCCAGCTGCGTCGGGTGTCGCTGGCGCGTCCCCCGGGCCTCCGACGCTCTCGCTCGAGCTCATCGCCGCGAGTGTAGGTGATCGCTCCTCAGCCCGCATCCTTCGCGCGCATTTGTAACAGGATGTTCACAGCTCCTACCCGCAAGTTGCGGCGCCGCTGGCTCTCCGCCATGCTTCCGACCCGAACTCCGTATATCGATGGCTGTACGGATGGCGCGATGGGGGCTACGGCTCGCATGGCGGCGCGTAGCCGAGCTGACACGCTCCGAAGAGGGCGGGCAATGCCTCAGCCGAGTCCTGGATCGAGCCGCGGCAGCCCGGAGGCGCGGCACGGGACGAGCGCCGACTCCACGACCAGCGCGGGATCGCTGTCCCAGTCGATCCGGTAGCGCACGTCGCCAAGCCCGTGGTCGAGGACGGCGACGATCGTCCCGCACTCATCCGGGCGCTCCAGGTGTGATACGCGGTCTCCAAGCTTGAAGCTGGCCATGCCAGAGCGACTCCTCGTTGTTCGTTTGCGTGTTCGAGCCTAGCGAACCATAGGCAATTTCCTATCGGAATCCCTATGGCGCTTATGGCAGCCCTCCGGAGCGCTCGAGCGCTCCAGCGATGTCGGCCATGCTCGACACGGACCGGTCCGGCGATGTACCCCCGGCGCGTGCTCAGGCGTCGCCGAGCGGGCGAGAGGAGTCTGAGAACTCGCGGAACAGCCCCGTGACTACGAACGCGACCTGCTCGCCGATGTCCACGGCGTTGTCGCCGATGCGCTCGATCGCGCGCGCCACGAGCGTCATGTGCATGGCCCACTCGCGCGTGTCAGGGTCGTCGCCGATCTCGATCGCCAGACGGAAGATCTCGCGGTTGAGGCGGTTGATCTCCCGGTCCTGGCGCACGAGGTCTTCGGCCAGTTCGATGTCGCGGGCGGCGAACGCGGCCTTCGACTGGACCACCTCCGAGCGCGCGAACGCGCCCATCTTCGCGAGCGCGTCGAGCATCTCCTGGTGGACGGGGGGCTCATAGCCGGAGAGCGGGATGAGCTTGGCGATGTTCACGCACTGGTCGCCCATACGCTCGATGTGCTTGATCATGTGCAGCAGCGCTGCGACCAGGCGCAGGTCTCCGGCCACGGGCGCCTGCAGCGCGAGCAGCGAGAGGATGCCCTGGTGCACCTCCAGGTAGCGACCGTCGACGCGGTCGTCGTCGGCGATCACCATCTGTGCGAGCTCGACGTCCTGGTGGTGGAGCGCCTCGAGTACACGGTCGAGCTGCTCGACGATCAGATCGAGGCCGCCCAGGGCGTTGGCCTCGAGCTCCTTGAGCTGGGCCTGGAAGTGCGCGCGCCCCTGGGCGTGCGCGTCCACGATCGTGCCGGCCGCCGAAGATCGTGCGCCGGCCGCGCCCGGCCAGGCGCCCGCGGGCTCCCGATCGCCGCTATCCGAACTTGCCGGTGACATATTCCTCGGTGCGGGGATCGCCCGGTTTGGTGAAGATCTCGTTGGTCGGACCCACCTCGACGAGCAGCCCGTCGAGCATGAACGCCGTGCGGTCCGCGACACGCGCGGCCTGCTGCATGTTGTGGGTGACGATCACGATCGTCACCCGCTGCTTGAGCTCGTCGATCAGCTCCTCGATCTTCAGCGTGGCCACCGGGTCCAGCGCCGAGCAGGGCTCATCCATGAGGATCACCTCGGGGTCCACGGCCAGCGAGCGGGCGATGCACAGCCGTTGCTGCTGACCGCCCGAGAGCCCCGCGCCGGGCTCGTCGAGGCGGTCCGAGACCTCGTCCCACAGGCTGGCTCCACGCAGTGCGGACTCGACCTTCGCGCGCAGGTCGCCGCGCCGGCGGGAAGTCAGGCGCAGCCCGGCGGCGACGTTGTCGAACACGGACATGGTGGGGAACGGGTTGGGTTTCTGGAAGACCATGCCCACCGCCCGGCGCACCGCGACGACGTCGACCGAGGGGTCGTACACGTCGAGGTCCTGGAGCAGCACCTTGCCCTCGGCGCGGGCGTCGGGGATCTCCTCGTGCATGCGGTTGATGCAACGGATCATGGTCGACTTGCCACAGCCCGACGGCCCGATGATCGCGGTCACCTCGTTGGCGTTGAACTCGAGGTCGATGCCCTTGACCTGTTCGGCCGCTCCGTAGAAGGCGCGCAGCCGCTCGAGCTTGACGCCTAGGCCCCGCTTGGCCTGCATGGCTGCATTGCCGTTCGCGCTCGCCTGGGTGCGCGGGCCGGTGATCCGCGCTTTCGAGGGCTCGGAGCCGGGCTCCGCCGAGCCCTGCGCCTCGCCCTCCTGCTCGGTAGGGCTCTCAGGGTCCACGTCAGCCACCTCGGGGGTCGCTCGCTCCGGTGTCATGCAAGATGGCTCCTTCGTGCGATCAGGCGGGCGATCACGTTCAGTATCAGGATCATCACGACCAGCGTCAGCGCAGCTCCCCAGGCCCGTTCGACGACAGCCGTCGTGGGCGAGGTGACGTCCTTGTAGATTTGCACAGGAAGCGAGTTCATGAAGCCGCCGAGGTTGAAGCTCGTGCCGAGGGTGGCGGCGGCCGTGAACAGCAGCGGCGCGGTCTCTCCGGCTGCGCGCGCGATCGCGAGCAGCACACCGGTCACCATCCCCGGCAGCGCCGCTGGCAGCACCACGCTCCAGATCACGCGCCAGCGCGGCGCCCCGAGCGCGAGCGCGGACTCGCGCAGGTCGTTGGGGACGAGCAGCAGGACCACCTCGGCCGAGCGGATGACGATCGGCAGCATCAGCAGCGACAGGGCCACCGAGCCCTTCCAGCCCGCATACGTGGTGCCGGTGCCGACGATCAGCACGATGTACACGAACAGGCCGAACAGGATCGAGGGGACGCCCGTGAGCACGTCCACGAAGAACCGCACCGCCCTCGCGAAGGCGCTGTCGCGGCCGTACTCCACGAGCCACACCGCCACGCCCACGCCGATCGGGATCGAGATGGCCGAGGCGAGCGCGACGATCTCGATCGTGCCGAGGATCGCGCTCTTGATGCCGCCGATGCTCGAGCCGCCGAAGAACGTGTTGCCGGTCGGGTCGGTGGTGAAGAAGCTCACGCTCCACGCGCCCAGGCCCTTCAGCAGCAGGTAGTAGACGATCAGCAGCAGCGGGATCACCGCGAGCACGGTGCCGGCGAGGATCGTGCCGCGGGCGAACGCGTCCTTGCGTCGGCGTGCGGGGGTGACCGCGAAGCGCGCGAGCCGCTCGGCACCGTGTGCTGGCGCGCTCATGCGCCGGCCGCCGCTCCTCCGAGGACCTGCCCGCCGGCGGCGGCGTTCTCGACGCCTCCGCGCCCGCCGCCGACGCGGGCGGCTCTGGCGACGAGCAGACGCGCGATCGCGTTGACGATCAGGGTGAGCACGAACAGCACGAGCCCGGCGGCGAACAGGGCCGAGCGGTGCACGCCCTGGGCTTCGCCGAACTCGTTGACGATTGCCGCGGCGAGCGTATACCCCTGGGCGAAGATGTGGGACCCGAGCTTGGGGGCGTCGCCGATCAGGAGCGCCACGGCGATCGCCTCGCCGATCGCACGCCCGAGCCCGAGCATCGCGCCGCCGACGATCCCCGAGCGGCAGTACGGCAGCACCGCCATGCGGATCATCTCCCAGCGCGTCGCCCCCAGCGCGAGCGCGGCCTCCTTGTGGTCGGGCGGCACGGTGGCCATCACCTCGCGGCTGATCGCGCTCACGATCGGCAGGATCATGATCGCGAGGATCAGCCCCGTGACGAAATAGTTGGGGATCGTCACGAGGCCGCCGCCGATGAAGGGGATGAAAGAGAGCCGGTCGGCCACCCACTGCTCCGCGGGCTGCAGCTTGGGCGCCAGGAAGAAGATGCCCCACAGGCCGTAGACGACCGAGGGCACGGCCGCCAGCAGCTCGACCAGCATCGCCAGCGAGGGGCGCAGCCGCCGCGGGCACAGCTCCGTCACGTACACAGCGGCGGCGACCGCCACCGGCACGCCGATCACCAGGGCCAGCGCCGAGGTGATCAGCGTCCCCACGAGCAGCGGCAGCGCGCCGAACATTTCGGCGCTGACGTTCCAGTCGTTGGTGAAGATGAAGCCGAGGACGCCTTCCTTGGCGAACGCCGGACGCGCCTGGCCGACGAGCCGGACGAAGAAGTACACGATCAGCGCGAGGATCAGCGCTGAGAGCGCGGTCAGGCCGTACTTCAGCGCGCGGTCCGGCAGGCGCGCCATCGGCGAGCGCTCGAGTAGTGAGCGCTCGCCGATCGGGGTCGAGGCTGCCGCCACCGCCGCCGGCCTATGCGCGGCGCGTCCGCACGGGCATTGCTATGCGCCCAGCGAGGCGCCGTTGCACTGCAGCGACGCGGCCGCTTCCTTGGATTTGGACAGGATCGAGGCCGGCAGCGCGGCGTAGTCGGCCTTCGACAGGATCGCCTGGCCTTCGCCCAGGCCGTAGTCGAGGAACTTGGCCACTCCCTTGGCGGCGCTTTCGCCACCGGGGATACCCGCCTTGCAGAGGTCCATGTTGACGACGATGAACGTCTGCGAGGTGATCGGGTAGGCGCCCGCGGCCGACGGGTTCGAGATTTTGAAGCCGAGGTTCGCGGGGACCGTCACGCCTTCGGCGGCTGCGCTGGTCGATTCGAGCGTCGGTTCGACGAACTTGCCGGACTTGTTCTTCACGGCTGCATAAGTGAAGTTGTGCTCGAGCGCATACGCCTGCTCGACGTAGCCGATCGAGCCGGTTGTCTGCTGGACGCCGCCGGCGACGCCGGCGTTGCCTTTCTCACCGGTCCCGACCGGCCACAGCACGGTCTTGCCTTCGCCGACCTTGCTCTTCCATTCGGGGTCGACCGCCGAGAGGAACCCGGTGAAGCCGGCGGTGGTGCCCGACGAGTCCGAGCGGTGGATCACGGTGATGGGTGTGCTCGGCAGGCTGACACCGGGGTTCAGGGCCGTGATCTCAGGATTGTTCCAGGTCTTCACCTTGCCCAGGTAGATGTCGGAGATGGTCTTGCCTTCGAGCTTCAGGCCGGCCTTGACGCCGGGCAGGTTGTAGGAGACCGTGATCGCTCCGAGGAACATCGGGATCTGCACGGCGGGGCTGCCGTTCTTGGCGATCGCTTCTTCGTCGGCCGCCTTCAGCGGCGGGTCGCTGGCGCCGAAGTCGACGGTCTTGCTCTCCAGGGAGGTGATTCCCGCGCCGGAGCCGACGGGCTGGTAGTTGAGCGTGAGCCCTGAGCTCTTGAGCTCGGAGCCCCACTGTTCGTAGACGGGTGCGGCGAACGTCGAGCCGGCCCCGGAGATCGTCGCGGAGACGGAGCTGGATGTGCTGGTGGTGCTCGGGGAGCTGGAGCTGCCGCAGGCGGCGAGCCCCAACGCGAGCGCTGCGCAACCGGCGAGCGCGGCCGTCTTGTTCATGATCACAACTTCTCCTCTGGCTGGCTGATTGTCGGATGGGGCGTCGTGCCCACGGGGCATCCCGCCCCTGCGCCCGTCCGCGTCCGTTGCCGGCGGGGCAGGCGCCCAAACCGCGAGCTCGCCCTGCTTGGGCGGCCCGCGGTGAAGTCTCTTCAACCGCCTGTGGACTCCATGTGAACATTTCGTGAAGGCTGGGGCTGAAATCTGTAGCCGAAGCCGGGGTGCGTGTGGATGAAGCGCCGGTCGGGCAGCGCCTGCTCGAGCTTGTTGCGCAGCTTGCTCACGTACACGTCCACGGAGCGATCCCCCGCGCGCAGCGGGCCGCCCCACACGCTGTTGTAGAGCTCCTCGCGGGTGATGATCGCGCCGAGACGGCGAGCCATGGCGACGAGCAGCTCGAACTCGCGCACGGACAGCGTGAGCGCGCGCCCGGTGGCGAGCACGAGCCCTTCCTCGAGTCTGATCTCGAGCTCGCCCGCGTATAGGATCTCCGCTCGGGCACCTCCCCGGGCTCCGGTGCGAGGGTCGGCGAGGCGACATCAGCCGTTTGGACCTCTGCGCTCTCCGGGTAGGCCGCCACGACGCGAAGCGTCGCAGGTGATGTGATCAAAGGCGTTGCAAAGTCGTGATCTAGTCGTGAAAAATCCGTGAAAGGGCCTTAGCTTGCCGACCCCGCTGAATAGTCTCGCCCGATGAGCTTTCTGCGCCCCGGCATCGACGCTGCGCTAATGGCCCTCGTCGAGGAGGCGGGACGCAACGTCCAGCGCTGTGGCCTGCTGCTCAACGAACTGCTCAAGGAGTACCCGGAGCGCGCGCCGCTCGCACAGGACCTGAAGGTGTGCGAGCAGGAAGGCGATCGCATCACCCACGACATAATCCACAGGCTGGCCGGGCGCGGGCGCGTGCGGGCGCCGTTCGACGCCGGCGACGGGTACGCGCTGGCGACCGCGCTGGACGACATCGTCGACCACTCGGAGCAGGTTGCCGCGCAGCTCGGGCTCTACGGCGTCGAGGCGCCGATGGAGCAGGCGGTCGAGTTCACGGAGGTGCTCGTGGGCGCCGGCGAGCAGATCGCGCAGGCGCTGCGGTGCCTGCGCACCGGCACCGAGCTGGGCCCCCACCTGGTGGAGATCCACCGCCTCGAGAACGAGGGCGACCGCTTGCAGCGCGACGGGGTGGCCTCGCTGTTCGCTGGCGGCATCGACCCGATGGTGGTGATCCGCTGGAAGGACATCTTCGAGTCCCTGGAGGCGGCCGTGGACGCGTGCGAGACGGTTGCGCACGTGCTCGAGGGGATCACCCTGAAGCAGCGCCGGCGACGTTGACTTCGAGCTGGGCGCCGCGCGGGTTTCCGATCAACGCCGCCTGGAAGTGCGCGCTCGCCCCCGCTTCGGCCTGCGCGACGACTCGCGCTGCCGACCGCGACGATCTTGCCCACGCGACGGGCGACGGCGTCGAGTGTGACTTCGCGCGCGCCAGTGTGCGAGTGGTTGACGAGGCTGCCTTCGGCCTCGCCTTCGTTCAGGCGCACGCCCGCGACTTCCAGATGGGGAACCGTTTCCCTCGCCGGTTCGCCTTCGCCGACCTTGGCGAGGACGCTCGTGGGCACGGGGGAGGGCGGGAGCTGGGCCTCGATCCACGTCGCGCTCGCTTGTGCCCCCAGCAGCGGCACCGACGTGAGCTGGGCGGCCAGGCCCGGCGTGGCGTTCGTGTAGACGGTCGCGCCGGCCGCGTCCCTGACGGTGATCTCGATCGGCAGCTCGCGCAGCGCGGTGGCCGAGCTGTTGTGCAGCGTGATGATGGCCGCCGCCCCTTCTGAGCTGTGCACCACGTCGGTGGCTGTGACCGTCACCAGTCGGCTCGGATGGGTGATGCTGAGCGCGCGCCGCGCGAGCACCCTGCGCCGCGCCGACTGCGCGCGCTCACGCTTGGCGACCCTTTCGAGCTGGGCGCTCTTTTCCTGCGAGCTCTCGCACGCGGTGAGGCACGCGCCGAGCGCCAGCGCGGCGAGCGCCAGCACCACTGGCCTCACCCGAACGCTCCGCTGATGTAGTCGCGCGTTCGCTGCACCGCAGGGCGGTCGAAGACCTGTTCTGCGGTGCCGTACTCGACCAGCTCACCGAGGTGCATGAAGGCCACGTGATCGGCCACCCGGAAGGCCTGCTGCAGGTTGTGGGTGACGATCACGACCGCGACGCTCTCGCGCAGGCCGATCACCAGGTCCTCGATCACCGCTGTGGAGATCGGGTCCAGCGCCGAGCAGGGCTCGTCGAGCAGGAGCACCTCTGGCTCGGCCGCGAGCGCCCGCGCGATGCACAGGCGCTGCTGCTGGCCACCGGACAACGCCAGGGCCGAGCGGTCGAGGTCCTCGCCGACCTCGTCGTGCAGGCCGGCACGGCGCAGCGCGTCACGACACCTTCGGCTCGAGCTCCGCGCGCCGGCCGCGGCGGCGTCCACCCGGAGCCTCACGCAGCGCGTAGGCGACGTTCTCGAAGATGCTCATCGGGAAGGGGTTGGGCTGTTGAAAGACCATCGTCACCCGCCGGCGCAGGTGGTTGACCTCGATCTGGTGGATGTCGTGGCCGTCGAGCGTGATCCGCCCAGCCCGCCCGGCGCCGGGGTGATCTCGGTGAGGCGGTTGAGCGAGCGCAGAAGCGTCGTCTTGCCCGACCCCGACGCGCCGATCATCGCGAGCACCTCACCCTGGCGCACGGGCAGGCTCACGTCGCGCACGACCCAGTTCTCGCCATATGCGAGCCACACCGACTCGATCGCCATGCGTTCGCGCACGTGCGCCGCGGGTGAGCGGGCTGGGTGTGCGCGGGTGGCCGCGAGGCCGGGGGCGCCGGTGCCGTTGGGCGTCGGCGTGCGGGGGCCACGTAGGGGTCGCGGTCAACGACTATGCGCCGCACGGGCGGTGGCATCCCCGCGTCCCGTCCACCTGGCTATCCCTCGGCTCCCGAGACGCGCACCGGCCGCCGGTACAAGCGTCTCGTCGCCGCCGTGGTGCGGCTGGATCGCGGCCCCGGGTCAGTCGTGTGACGAGCGCGTTCAGGGCGAGCACGATCATCAACAGAACGAATGCTGCGGCGTAGGCCTTCTGCGGCGAGTTGCCTTCGCCTGCGGGCGAGTTTTTGTAGACGTAGCTCGTGAGCGTGGAGCCGACACCGCGCAGCGCGCTGTACACGGGCACGCTACCCACCCCTTCGTTGCGGAAGGTGCTGCCGAGCAGGATCGTGATGATCGCCGTGTCGCCGATGATGCGGCCCATCCCGAGCACGGTGCCGCTCGCCATCCCCGGGCGGATCGACGGCAGCAGCACGCGCCTGATGGTGGTCGCCCGCGTCTTGCCGAGCGCGTAGGAGGCTTCGCGCAGGCGCGGCGGCAGCTGCGTGAGCGACTCGCGCGTGGCGCCGAACACGAGCGGCAGGGCGAGCAGCGAGAGGATCACACCGGCGATGATGAAGGACTGCCCCGTGGCCACGCCGTTGGCGGGCTGGGAGAGGAACTCGAGGAACGGGCGGGAGAAGATCAGCAGGCCGAAGATCGCGAGCACGATGCTCGGCACGCCGGCGATCGTTTCGATCGAGGACTCGAGCGCTCGCGCCAGCCAGGAGGGGCGTCCGTACTCGGTCAGCCAGGTGGCGAGCGCGATGCCGAGCGGAGCCGCGATGCCGATGCCGATCGCGGTGACGATCAGCGTGCCGATGATCGGATCGAGAAAGCCGCCGGACTGGCTCTGGTTGATCGACGGTGCTGGGTGTTCGACGAACAGGCGGGGTCGCAGGTAGGCGATGCCCTTGACCAACATGAAGACCACGATGGCGGTCGCGATCAGGCACAGGCCGATTCCCACCGCCCAGCACAGCAGGTAGAAGAGACGGTCGATCAGCGGCCAGGCGGCGGTGCCTTCGCGCTGCGGGCGGACCATCTCCGGCGCGTCCTGCCGTTGCCCCCCCAGCGCGACGCTCGCCATCAGGCGCCGATCCCGTAGCGCTTGAGCGGCTGCTTCGCCGCCCAGGCGATCAACGACAGCAGCGCGGCCGAGAACAGCAGCACGGCGGCGATCGCGTAGATCGTGCTGGCCACCGGGCCGCCCGACTGCCCGCCGAATTCCTGGACGATGGTGGCTGCCATCGGCTGCACGGGCTCGAACAGGAACGTGATCCCGTCCAGCGGATTGGCCGCGAACGGGCGCCCGCCGGCGACCATCGCGAGCATGATCGCCTCGCCCAGCGCGCGAGCCGTGGCGAGCACCGCCGCCGCCGTGATCGCGGGACGCGCCGTGCGCACCGACACGCGCCAGATCGTGCGCCAGCGGTTCACGCCCAACGCAGCCGAGCCCTCTCGCCACGAGACCGGCACGGACGCGAGCGCGCCGGCGCTGATGGCGACCATGATCGGCAGGATCATGATCGTGAGGATCAGCGTCGCGGTCATCAGATCGGCGCCGTTGAGCTGCACTACATAGGCGACCGATTGCTTGCGCGCGTTGCTGATCAGGTGCTCGTTGATCCACGGCGCGAGCGCGAGGATCCCGATCAGCCCGTAGACCACCGAGGGCACCCCGGCGAGCAGCCGCACAACTGGCTCCAGTACGCGGCGCATCGCCAGCGGAGCGAACTCGGTCAGGAAGATCGCGGCCAGCGTCGAGACCACGAGCGCGATCACCACCGAGCACACGGTTGTGATCAGGGTCCCCCAGATCAACGGCCAGGCGCGAAAGTAAAGCAGCGAGTGGCCGGGCAGCGGGACGCCCGCCTGCATCGCCCGGAACTGCGTGACCACGTCGCCGCCGGGGCCGAACCAGCTGAGGCCGTTGGCGGAGAACGATGGCCAGGCGTTGATCAAGACCGTTACCAACATCAGGCCGATCAGCCCCAGCACGCCGACGGCGAGCGCGCCGAGCGTACGCTCGACGCGCCTGTCGGCCCTGACGGCCCTCTGGATGTCTGCTCCGCCGGCCCCGCCGGAGCCCGATCGCTGGGGAACGCCGACGGCCACCGTCTAGTGGATCGCGATCCAGTCGGAGCTGATGATCTGTTTGGTGATCTTGTTGCCGCTGATCACCCATTCGATGAACTTGAGCGCCGCGCCTTTGGGGGCGCCTTTGGTGACCATCCAGAAGTTGCGCACGCCTCCATAGGTGCCCGACCTGGCGTTGGCGAGGTTGCACGCGATGCCCCCGTACTCGACCGGGTGCACGCCGCCGGTGAAGGCGAAGGACACGAACCCGATCGCGTTCTTGTCAGCGCCGACCTGGCTCTGCTCGAGACCGTTGGACGCCTCGGCCGTCGCGCTCGGTGAGATCTTTTTTTCTTCACCCAAGAAGATGTGCTGGAAGGCGTCCTGGGTACCGGAGGCGCCGTCGCGGTCGAACAGGTCGATCGGGCCGGAGACTTTGGAGCCTTCGACTTCGCTCCAATCGCGGATGTCTCCCGTGAAGATCCCCTGCACCTCTTCTTCGGAGAGGCTCGGCACCGGGTTTGCGTTGTTGGTGATGATGCACACACCGTCCTCGGCGATCTTCGTCCAGGTGAGTTTGGGTGCGCCCGGTTCCTCTTCGGACTTTTCGGGGTTGCGGGAGGAGTCGCCGATGTCGAACCGGCCGGTGATGACACCCTCGATGCCGATGTCCGACTGGCCGCCCTGGACCTCGGGCGCGGGGAGCTTCGTGGACTTGTGGTAGGCAGCGGCGAGTTTCTGCATGAGCGGCAGGACCGAAGTCGAGCCGCCGATGATCAGATTCCTGGCCAGCGCGGCCGCGGGCAGCGCCAGCGCGAGCGTCAGGACCAGGGACAGGATGAGGGCACGGTGCGCGCGCAAGTTGGTGCTCCTTTGCACTTGGGAGTTGTCTCGACGTGAGCGCCGAGGGCGCTCGGTCTGGGGAAAACGGGTAGAGGTGGTGAACGATGCGGTAGCGCGATGTACGTCACCCCGCGGCGAAGACTGTCGTGCGCGCGTCTGACGGGTGTTTCGTTTTTGTGAACGCGTCGGCGCGCCGCTCGTGTCAATGTCATGTGAACGCCCGGTGTGTCGGCCTTGTGAAGCTGGGTTGGCAAGGGTGCTGGCTGGAGGCCGACACTCGTGTGAAGAACATGTAAACACCACCGATGTGTTCGTTCTGTGAACGGCCCTTGCAATTCCGAGGCGCTGATGTGACGCTGGCAATCGTCCTCTCGACACCGCTTCGAGCGCTGTTCTCGAACCCTTGACGCGAGCTTCGGAGACGGACCGGGCCTGCCAACACATGACCGACGACCCGAACACACCCGCATCCCCGTCCAGCAACGGCAGCACCGGCGCAGCCGCCGGCAAAGCCGCTGTGCGCTCCGGTCTGGCGCATCGACGCAACCCCGCGCTGGCCAAGCTCGGCGAGATCGCCTCGGGCGCGCGCCGCATCGCTCTGCGCGACCCGCTGTCGCTGTTCCTGCTGATCGCCTCGATCGGCCTGGCGATCGCGTTCGCCTCGCTGCTCGGCGCGATCAAGCCGGCGAGCTCGGGACTGGGCGTGCCGCTGAGCACCGTGCAGACGCTCGCCAAGCAGCACGACATCTCGACAGCGGTGCTGCTGGACCACGACGCTCGCGTCGAGCTGACGACGACTGCAAGCGCCCCCGCGGTCTCGCCCGACGGCAACATCGCGGTGCAGACGATCGAAGAAGAAGCCAGGCAGGCGGGCAAAGAACAGGCCAAGCCGGGCCACCATGGGTCCGGCTCCACGATCACGAGCACGCCTCCCACCAAATCGACTGCCCCGTCCACCGGGAGCGCGAGCAGCGCCAAGGCAAGCACGAGCCCCTCGGAACTCGTCGCCGCGGACTCGGGCGGCGTGGCGACAGGCAACCAGCGCCTGTGGGCCGCCTACCCTGCGTCCGGCGCGATCACCCAGCAGCTGCTCAAAGAACTCTCCTCGAGCGGCGCCGTCGTGTCGGTCGACCAGCAGGCCGGCAAGGGCACCGCCGCGATCGTGGTGCAGTTCCTGATCCCGATCCTGCTGCTCGTGTGCCTGTTCTCGCTGTTCACGCGGCTCGGCGCAGACGGCGGCGCGGGCGGGATCGCGGGCTTCTCGCAGTTCACCGGCAAGGGCCGCAAGAAGGGCAAGGGCACGAGCGACCGGATCACCTTCGCCGACGTGGCCGGCGCCGGCGAATCGGTGGCCGAGCTGCGCGAGATTCGCGACTATCTCAACGACCCCAGCAAATACCTGGCCGTGGGCGCGGCGGCGCCCAAGGGCGTGCTGCTCGTCGGTCCGCCCGGCACCGGCAAGACGCTGCTCGCGAAGGCCGTCGCGGGTGAAGCCGACGCCGCCTTCTTCTCGCTGTCGGGCTCGGACTTCGTCGAGTCGCTGGTGGGGGTCGGCGCGGCACGTGTACGCGACCTGTTTCGCAAGGCCAGGAAAGTGTCGCCGGCGATCATCTTCATCGACGAGCTCGATGCCGCCGGGCGCAAGCGCGGCGCCGGCATCGGTCAGGGCAACGACGAGCGTGAGCAGACGCTCAACCAGATCCTCGTGGAGATGGACGGCTTCGCGGGCGACGGTGGCCTGGTGGTGATGGGCGCGACCAACCGGCCAGACATCCTCGACCCGGCGCTGCTGCGCCCTGGGCGTTTCGACCGCCAGGTCGTGATCGATGTGCCCGACGTGCACGGGCGCCTGGAGATTCTGCGCCTGCACGGCGGCAAGCGCCCGCTCGCACCGGACGCCTCGCTCGAGGAGGTCGCGCGCCAGACCCCGGGCTTCAGCGGCGCGGAGCTCGCCAACGTGATCAACGAGGCCGCCCTGCTGAGCGTGCGCGACGGGCGCGCGCAGATCGATGCAGCAACGCTCGACGAGGCGATCGACCGCGTCGTCGCCGGTCCCGCCAAGCACCACATCCTCTCCGAGCAGGAGCGCTGGCTGATCGCCATCCACGAGGCCTCGCACGCGGTCGTGACGGAGTCGCTCGGTCACACCACCTCCACGCGCAAGCTCTCGATCGTCGCACGCGGGCGCCAGCTCGGCACCGCCGCGCACATGCTCTCCGACCGCGACCAGCTGGTCATGAGCAAGCCCGACCTCGAGAGCCAGCTGATCGTGATCACGGCGGGGCTGGCGGGCGAGCGCATCGCCTTCGGATACACCTCGACCACCGTCCACGACGACCTCCACGCGGCGACCGCGCTGGCGCGGAGCATGGTCACCTCGTTCGGCATGTCCGAGGCGCTGGGGCTCGTGACGATCGGCGAGAAGAGCGGTGAGGTGTTTCTCGGCGCCTCGCTCCAGGACCTTGGCTCGGTGGGCCCGGAGACGCTCAACGTGATCGACAACGAGGTCGAGCGCCTGGTGGGCGACGCCGAGGCGCGCTCGGCGGTGGTGCTCGATCGCAACTGGAGCGCGGTCGAGGAGACCGCCACGGCGCTGCTCGAGCACGAGACGCTCTCCGGCGTCGCGCTGGACGCCCTGCTCTCGACCGTCCAGGAGGTCTCCGTGGACGAGCTCAGCCAGGTGCGCCGCGCCGGGCCGCCACGCTTCACAACGCGCGACCCCAAGCAAGCCCCATGAAAGCGCGCCTGCGGCGGCGCCTGCCCTCGCCGGCGATGATCGTGGCAGTGCTCGCCCTGGTGCTGTCGACCACGGGCGCGGCCGACGCTGCCCGCCATGCGGTGATCGCCGCGATCGATGGCCACGTGCTCAGCACGAAGCCGCACGCCGGCGGCGTGCTCCTCCTCGGCAAGAACCGCAAATTCCCGGCTTCCGCGATCCCCACCGTCGCGAACGCGAGCCGCATCGACGGCAAGACGGCCGAAGAACTCGCGGGCGAGTGCCCGCCGGACACGGTCGACATCGGAACCTGGTGCTTGGACTCCGCTCCCTACCCGCTGACCAAGGCCGACGCCGGCAAGAACGACTACGTCTGGGCGAGCAAAGCGTGCGAGGCCGAAGGCGGCTGGCTGCCCTCCGCCTCGGAGCTCCTGGGGGCGGCCGAACGGGTGAAGCTCGAGTCGGTGATCACCGACTCGCAGCTCACCGCGACCATCGATCTGGACCCCACGCGCGGCCTCAAAGACGAACGTGAAATGAGCTCGACGCTCGTCACGACGGAAGCGGGCTCTGCCGCCGCCGGCTTCGAGGGGGTATCCGAGGGCGCGACCGGAGACCCCCGCCAGGGCCAGGCCAACCCGCTGCCACTGCCCGCCAACCCGTCGCCCGAATCGCTGCAGTACGTGACGGTGTACGACAACAAAAACCAGGGTGGTTTCGCGGGCTCACAGCCGGTGGACGAAGCGCAGAACTTCCGCTGCGCGTTCGCCAGGACTCCGGGGGCGGACGTTGAACCCGAAACATGAGCGCTCCTACGGCCGCGAACACGTCTCTGTCAATCCGCCGGCGGGCAGTGCTGGCGCGCTCGACCGCTCTCCTGGTCGGGCTTGTCCTGTTCGGCCTGAGCGCCCGGCCTGAGCAGGCGCGCGGGGTCATCCTTCCGGCCGTGACGATCGACGGCCCCAACCAGGACATCGCGGGCTTCGGCGGCGTGGCGATGGCCGAAGACGGTACCGGCGGGCTGGTCTATCTCAAGCGCGTCGATGGCGTGGCGCACGTGTTCGTCTCGCGCTACCTCGGCGGCCACTGGCTGGCCCCCATCAGGGTCGACACTGAACAGCCCTACGCCGCCAGCTGGCCGAGGATCGGTGCGGCAGATGGCGGCGAGCTGGTGGTGGTGTGGGTAACGCCCTTCGCGACCAACGCCAAGGGACGTACGGTCGACGAGCTGCTCGGCGCGACGCTCGGACCGGGCGGGTCGGGGTTCGGCCCCGGGATCATCGTCGACTCGGACATCGGCGAAGGCGTTGGCGCCAGCCCCGATCTGGCGATGAGCAGCACCGGCCAGGCTGACGTCGTCTACAGGGCCATCGAAGAAAACCCGAGCGTGCCGCTGCTGCGCCCGGGCGATGTCGTGGAGCAGGTACGCGTGGCGCACTACGACGGGCAGCGATGGACCGATCTCGGCGCCGTCAACCGCGACCGCGGGCTCTCGATGCGGGCGCCGACGGCCGCCAACGCGCCGCAGATCGCGATCGGCCCGACCGGCAACGGCGTCGTCGTGTGGCAGGAGCCGGACATCGAAGGGGTCGCCAGGATCTGGGCCAGGCGGATCTTCGGCGAGAGCCTCGACTACGTGCTGCCGGTGACGGCGATGAGCTTCGCCGGCTCTCCGATCGGTGAAGACGCCGAAGCCCCCAGCGTGGCGCTCTCACTGCTGGGTCAGGCGGAGGTCGCCTACCGTCAGCCGGCCGGCCCCGGGTCGCCGCTGCCGGGAGCGCGCATATTCCTGAACACGCTCCCCGATGGAGAATCCATGAGCGGAGCGGAGTTCCTGGGCGCGAGCGTCGTCGACAACCAGGTTCCCGGCGGCAAGACGGCGAGCGTCGGGCGACCGAGCATCAGCATCGACGAACGCCTCGACATGCGCCTGCTGTACGACGACGACGGGACGCCACGCGTGATCGAGGGCAACGATCGCGGGCTCTCCGGCGCGCTGACACTCGGGCCGGGGGTCGTCGGCTCGGAACTCGCCGCCGCGGACGAATCGCCGGTCGCAAGCGTCATGAACCCCGAAGGTGGCGGCGTCTCCGCGTGGCCGAGCGCAAACCCGCAGGGCAGCCCGGAGGTCGCGATCCGCGAGGACTTCCCCGACGGCGCGGTGCAGACGGCCTTCGTCGACGGCGGGGCCGGCGGCCCGATCTCCGAACTCGGCGTCGGCCGGTCGGGCCAGGGCGACGGGCTGGTCGCGTTTCAGCAGGGGCCGATCGGCGACGCCGCGATCGTCGCGACCCAGGTCACGGCCCCGCCGGCTCAATTCGTGCTCACGGTACCCAACGGGTGGGTCAAGCCGCCCGGGGCGGTCGTGTCATGGGAACCAGCGTCCAGCGCGAACGGGCCCCTCACCTACACGGTCGTGCTCGACGGCCACCGGGAGCCCACGCCCTTAGGCGTCAACGAACTGCATCTCAACCCCCACGGTCTCGCCAGCGGCAGCAACGAGGTACAGGTGCTTGCGACCGACATCTACGGGCAGTCCCTGCTGAGCTCCCCATCGACCATCCATGTAGATGGCGTCGCGCCGAGCGTCCAGGTCACGCGTACCGAAGCTGGGCACGCGGTCAGGGTGCGCGTGAGCGACCGTTACTCGGGCGTCGACGCGTCGGCGATCACCGTCAGCTTCGGCGACGGTAAGAGCGCTCGCGGTCGCGCGCGATTCATCCACCGATACGCCCGTGCGGGCATCTACACGGTGACGGTCCGCGTGCGTGACAAGCTCGGCAACGGGGCCGTGGTGCGCCGGGTGGTGAGCGTGTCATGAGACGTCTGCTCAAGCTGGTCGTGTGCGCCCTGCTCGCGGGGGCACCGACGATCACCTCCGCGCCCGCGCACGCCGACGTGTTCGCTCCGATCGAACTCGTCTCGCAGGGCTTCCTGCCGGCAGGCGGCGTCGGAGTGATCTCGCAGGCCGACTACGCTCACGACCCGGCGCTCTCGCTCGACGGCGTCTACGTCGCGTTCGACGGCTCGTTCGCCGGACTCACCGGCGTCTGGCGGCGCGACCTGCGACTGGCGAAATTCGCCCGGTCGCCGTAGGTCGCTCGCTGCTGCCGGGAGACCCATCGGACTGTGAAACGACGGCCGCGGGGATGAGCCCGTGCGACGCGGAGCTACCGTCGATCAGCGAACACGGTCAGTACGTGAGCTTCACGACCGCCGCCCCGCTCGCCCGCCACGATGACACCAACCGGCAGCCCGACGTGTACGTGCGCAACATGGGCGTCGAAGAATCAGAAGCTGGCTCGGAATCGTGCGGGGCGGCCGAAGCGCAAGGCGGTGCCGACGTCCTGCAGCGCTGCCCCTTCACGCTCGTCTCGGCCTCCGACGACAGCGATCAAGGTCTCGCCTACCCTCCCGACGCGTCCGGATACGGCTCGGTCGCGGCGGGACGATCGGCGATCAGCGCCAGCGGCGAAGAGGTGGCGTTCGTGACGACGGCGGTCTCCAACCTCGCGGGCGCCGGGACGCCGGCGATGCAGGTCGCGGTCCGCAACCTCTGGACCAGGGAAACCCAGCTCGTGAGCACCCGCTTCGAACCCGCGAGTGGCGAAGACGTCCCGGGTGAACCTGTCTCGGCCGATGAAGGCACCTACGGGGGGGCTTACGCCGGGGGTGCGCCACCCACCTTTCCGTTCGCGACCGGCGGATACTCGCTGACGGATGCGACTGGCGCCTCGATCAGCGCAAACGGCTCTACGGTCGCCTGGCTAGGCGTGGACCTCGCCCAGCAGGCGCGCTTCCTGCCCGGAGAAGATCCCCTACCCCTCTACGCGGAGCCGCTGTGGAGACGCATCGCGGACGGGTCGCGAGCTCCGACGCGTCGCATCACGGGTGGCTCGGACCCCGAAGACCCGGCGTGCGCCGCGAGCGGCGAGACACAGCTCCCCGGGACACCGTCGCTGACCGACCCGTGCCAGGGTCCGTTCGCGACGCAGCCCGGCAACGCCAGCGGGGTCGGTGTGTGGAGAGAACCTCTCAGCGCCGGGAACTCCGTGCCGCAGCTGAGCGCCGACGGCTACGAGGTCGCGTTCCTCTCAAATGCCCCGCTCGTTGCGCTCGGCGGCGACTTCCGTGAGGGCGAAGAAGCCGCGAGGCCCGCCGACGTGTACCTCGCAGACATGCAGCCCGGGCTCTCGCGCGTGCAGGCCCTGCGTCCACTCACGGAGCTCGCCGGCGGCGAAAACAGCAACCGCGCGACCAACGCGCCGGTCGTCGATCTGTCCATCTCCGCCGAAGGCACTCAGGTCGCCTTCACCACCCAGCGCACGGAGTTTCCGCTGGGGATCCCGGCATTCGTGAGCGCACCGGCGGCCGTTCCGGGCCTGTCCGAGCTGTTCGCCGCGGATCTCGCCGACGAAACGCTCACGCGGGTCACGCACGGCTACGAAGGTGGCGCGAGCGCTCACCCCCACCGCGAAACCCAGTCGAATGAAGATCCCTATCCGATCGAACAGGACGGGGCGCTGTCCCCCTCATTCAGCGCGAACGGCGACACGCTCGCCTTCTCCTCGACGGCATCCAATCTCGTCTACGGCGACGGCAACACACCGGCGAGTACCGGCGAAGGCGCGTTCGACGGCGCGGACGTGTTCGTCGTGCACAGGGACGTGTTCGCCTCGACCCCTGCTCCGCCGCAGTACCTCTCGCCCGAACCACCGGCTCCGCTGGTGGCGCCGCTGTGGCAGCTGGGGGCGACCGCGCTGTCGCAGCGCAACGGCACGGTGCGCTTGTACGTCCAGGTGCCAGGCCCCGGGACGCTGCACGTCAGCGCCCAGGGCGCGGTGGTGGTGCGAGCGAGCAGCACACGGGTCGAGCGCAGCCGCAGGAGCGGCCACGCAGCGCGCGCGCGGCGCGGGCGTCCCAAGGTGGCCACGCGGACGCTCGCCAGCGCGAGCAGAGCCGCGAGGGAACCCCAGGGGGAGCTGATCGCGCTCACGCTCACGCTCACGCCGGGCTACCGCGCCCTGGCGTTCGTCCACGGCGGGCTCTCGGCCGACGCCCTGCTCATGTTCTCGGCCGCCGGGCACCCCCAGCTGCGTCACTCGCTG
This sequence comes from uncultured Solirubrobacteraceae bacterium, assembly GCA_963810735.1. Classification (GTDB taxonomy): domain Bacteria; phylum Actinomycetota; class Thermoleophilia; order Solirubrobacterales; family Solirubrobacteraceae; genus Palsa-744. The sequence goes on along the minus strand of CAWEOR010000004.1, from coordinate 860,246 downwards.
CCGATCGAGTTCGTCGGCGTCGCTGCTCACGCCAAGCGCGCCAGTCGAGGCCATCGATGACGGGCGGCTGCAGGGCGTGCACACGCCCACCCGTGGTGGTGGCGCTCGCCGTGCTCCTTGGCGTGCTCGCGATGTGTATGCCGCGCGCGGCGGCAGCGGAAGAAGGGGGCGCGAGCTGGCGCTCCGAACAGCCCCCGCCGCCGCCCCCGGAAACCGGCGTGCAGGGCTCCTCGACGCCGATTCCGCTCGGCCACGTGGGCGACATCGAGTTCGTCGCTCCGAACCGTGGCCTGCTGACCACGGCCGGCAACGGGAGCACCATCCTGCCGGGCATCTGGGCCTACGATGGCGCCGACTGGAAAGAGCTCGCGATCGTGTGCGGCGCGAGCGACGGACGGATCGCCTGGGCGGGTGAAGACGAATTCTGGACCGTGTCGGACGGCCGTCCCGGGCAGGCCGCGAACTCCGGGACCGGCCAGCTGCCGCCGTTGCAGGACGACACGCTGTGCCACTTCGCTCCCAACGCCCAGGACGGCGCGCTCGAAGTCGTGCGCTCGTACGCGTCGCTGGCCTTCGAGGCGGACTCCTATCAGGCGATGCACGCGGCGGGCTGTCTCGGGGCGAGCGACTGCTGGTTCGCCGGCGAACCGCTGCCCGCCGAACTGCCCATCAAGGGCTCGTTCCACCTGCACTGGAATGGCAGCTCGCTGACCGAGGAACCCTACGAAGGGGAAGCTCAGTCCGTGCAGGGCCTGAGCGCCTTCGGCGGGCGGCTGTACGAGAGCGTCCGCGTCGAACCGCCCCCGGCTCGGACGCTCGTGGAACCGCCCGTCCTGCACGTGCTCAACCCGGCGGGGGTCACGCCGCTGTTCGAAGAAATACCGGGCGAGGGGAGCACCGAATCCGAACCCAGTGAAACGGGGGCGCCTCGCATTCCACTCTATGGACACCAGGTGCACGTCGAAGCGATGCGCGCGCTGAGCCTGTCGGCTGGCGAAGACGCGTTGTGGGCGGCGACGAGCGCCGTGGCGATGGAGGACCTTCCCGAAGGCTCGCTGCCCGGCCAGGTGACGGTCGACCGCTACGACCCCGAAGAAGGGGGCGGATGGCGCCAGCTGCTCGGCTCGGCGACCTCGCCCTCGGGGCAGGAACGCTTCCCGGGCGAGGTGGTCGAGTCGATCGCGGCCGAACCGGCGACGAACAGCGCGTGGGTGGCGCTCGACAGCGAAGCCGACGACTCGCACCCGAGCCCGGGCACAACCGCCAAGATCGCGCGCATCTCGGCTGACGGCAGCGTCTCGGAAGAACTGACATTGCCCTCCCAGGCCGAACAGGAACGGGGGATCGGCCCCAAGGGAGCGGCGGCCCGCATCACGTGCCCGGCGGCCCACGACTGCTGGCTTGCCACGACGCAGGGCTGGCTGTTCCACCTCACGACCGGAACGGAAGGGCTTTCCGTCGATGAAAAGGGCTTCGCCGGCTTGATCACCAACCGGCCGCGCGACGAAGGCCTACCGCAAGCCCAGATCGACGCCCCGCCCCAGGAAGAATTCGGGCTGCCCGGCGAACTGACCGGCTCGTTCACGATCACGAAGTCCCCGCCGCTGAACGAAACGAGGGTGACCGTCGCGCTCGTCTCGGGCATGCACAGCCGGCTCCTGCACGGCAGCACGCTGGAATTGCGCTTCCATCTGGCGGCCAGGGCGCGCCTGCGACTGATCGCCAAGCGCCACAGCAAAGTCGTGGCGAGCACGCCGACGCGGACGTTCGCGGCCGGCGAGCGAAAGCTCTTGCTGAAGCTGAACCCGCACAAATGGCCGACCGGACTCGCGCTGCAGACCCGCGCGCTCGCTCCGCTTCCCACGGTCTCATCGCGTAGCGCGAGCGTCGAAACGATCACCACCGGGCTCGAGTTTCCCAACCGGCTGAACCCCCTCCAACCGGGATCGCTGTTTTGATCCGCCGCGCGCGGGTCCTCGGCCGGCTGCGCCGGCGTTCGCTGGTTGGCGCCACGCTGGCGGCGATCGGGACCGCGGCGCTCGTCGTCTCGATCTCGAGCGGCGCGGCCTCCTCGGCGCAGGTCTCAGCCCAGCAGGCACAATCGATCCCGCAGACCGACGACGCGCTCCCGCTCAGCAACGTGACGATGATCGGCTCCTCGCCCCAGGAGGCCCCGGACGAGACGTGGGGGATCGGCAAGGGCGAAAGCGGAGCCTACGGGCTCGTCAGATATACGCCCGAAAGCGGATGGACGCCGGGTCCGCAGCTGCTCGACTCGGGAGGCCAGCCGCTGCAGGGGTTCAGCCCCGACGTGCCCGGGCTCGGCGCGCCGAGCCCGCTGGCTGGCCAGATCACCGCGGGCGGAGCCGGCGCCCTGGTCGGGACCGTCGAAAAAGGCGCAAAGCAGGTGCTGCTGACGCGCAACCCGGGCGGCGCCTTCCAGCAGACGGCGCCCGTCGAAGAAGCGCTGCTCACTTCCGAAGAACACCTGTTCAGCGCCAAACGCGCGCCGGTGCTCGCGCCGCTCGAGGAAGCGAACGGCCAGGCGGGGGCGCTGATCGTGCCGGAAGGCGCTGGCAGCGACGAAGACGTGCTCCACTGGGACGGACAGAAGTGGACGCGCGAAGCGATCGAAGTGCCGGCGGGCAGCACCAGCTTCGACGTGCTCGGGATCGGAGCCAGCTCGCCGCAGAACGCGTGGCTGATCGCCCAGCCGTCCTCGGAATCGGAAACGCTCACGCTCTATCGGCGCATCGGCGGCGTCTGGCAGCCGGTCGCACCGGCCGCAGGGGAAGCGCCAGGTGCACCACTGACCGTGAAAGGCGATCTGCTGCGCGTCGCCGGTGGCCGCGAGAAGGTGCAGACGCAGCTGATCACCGTGACCGCCGAAGGCGTGTGGATCGACGGACAGCTCAGCGAAAGCCGCGAACTCGCGACCGCCTACTTCAAGCCCGAAGGTGCCGAGGGCCTCGCAGGCAAGCTGACGGGCAGCTGGTGCGCCGCAGGGTGTGAACACGCCCTCCCCGAAGACCTCCCCGAAGACCTGCCCAACGGCGCGTCGCGAAGCATCGCCTGGGCGAACCCCCTCCACCCCCTACGGCGAACGCGTGATAACGGGCTTGGGCGAAGGCGTCAGCCTGCGTCTGGAAGGCAGCGAATTCAGGCGCGTGCTGGCCTTGGGCGGATCGCTCGACCCGGGCGGCGCGTTCGGCGCCGCCTTCGCGAATCCAGCGGAAGGCTGGCTGGGGGCGGCGGAGCTCCCGGTTCACCTCACGTCGCGCCCCGAACAGAGCGACGTGAAGCCCTGGCCGGTGCCGTTCCGCCACGCCCTGTTCGCGATCGCGCCGGCGCCGGGCGTGCCCGCGGGGGCGCTCTCCAGCGAAGCGCTGGCCGTGGGTGATCTGGGCGAGGTCGCCCGCTACGTGCCCGGCGAGGGCTGGATACCCGAAAGCCTGCTCGGCCCGGGCGGGCGCGTGGAGACGCCCAGGTTGCGGGCGGTCGCCTGGCCCACCCCGACCCGCGCGTACGCCGTCGGAGACTGGAGCCCGACGACTCCCAGCCCCCAGATGTGGCTGTGGCGCGCCGAAACGAAACTATGGGAACCCGACCCGGCGATACCGCTCAACTTCCGGGGCAGCCTGCTCGGGATCGCGTTCGACCCCAGTGAACCGGCTGTCGGCTACGCGGTCGGCACGCACGGCGCGTTCCTGCGCTACGGCAAGACGTGGACCCAGGAAGCGCTGCCGGCCGCTGCCGCGGGCGCCAACTTCACGTCGATCGCGTTCGCCGGCTCGGAGGTGATCGTCGCCTTCAACCGCAATCCCGAACGAGGGGCGCGCACACGGCGGGCTGCTCGTCAACGATGGATCCGGCTGGCAGATCGACGAAGGCGCCGCCCAGGCGATGGGCGCGAGCGTTCCCGTCGCCGTCGCGGGTCTGCCCGACGGCGGCGCAGCGGTCGCGGTGGCCTCGGAAGGAGGCGGCGCCAAGGTGTTCGAGCGCAACGCGCAGGGTGAACCGTGGCAGGCCACCCCCGTGCCGTTTCCGCCGGGGTCGGCGCCCGGGTCGCTGGCGCTGTTCCGCGAAGGCGAAGCCCTGCGCGTGATCGCCTCCGGCGTCGCCGCCATCGGAGAAGGCGTCGTCACGGAGCCACCGCCCGGGTTTCCCCCGCCGCTCGAAGAACCGACGCCGGTGCCCACCGGCCTGCAGCAGCAGCGGGGGGTCGTGCGCCAGACTGCCGACGGCTGGAGCGATCGAGGAGCACGAACTCGACCCCGCCTCAGAACCGGTGGGTGCGTATACGAGCTACGACGTCGGCTATGAACCCGATCCCGTCGATGCGATGCTGGTCACCTCCAGCGGCAGCGAAGGCTGGGCCGTGGGGGGCATCGCCGAGGAACACGAGGCGCTCGACACGGCCGACGCCGAGCGCTACGAGGCCAACCCCGCCGAACAGCCGGCGCCGCCGGGGATCACCGAAGACGAACACATCGCGCCGAGGAGCGCGACGGACGCGATCTTCGCCGTCGGCGGGGGCGCCCAGTGCGCGGCCCCGTGCGCGGACCGCGCGGAGGCGAAGATCGGCCCCGACGTGTGGCTCTCGGCGGCGTTCCAGCGGGCGAGCAAGATCGAAGACGTGCGCGACTTCCTGTACACGGGCCCGCGTCTGACCAAGGGTCAGACCGAAGGCGGCGAACCGCCGTTCCCGTTCACCTACGAGTTCGCCCGCTACGCGGAAATTCTCGCCAACAGCCCCCTGCACGTATACGCCGTTGCGACGCCCACTGACCTGAACTCGCGCCCGGAGGGCGGCACCGAGGCGACGTTCCTGGCAAGCCTCGCCAGCGCCCAGCTTCCGCAGTCGGCGCTCGCGGCCAGCGACGAACTCTCCGAAGCCCAGCAGCACGAACAGGAAAACATCCAGGGCGGAGCCGCGGCGTACTACTCCTTTGTGTCCGGAGAAGGAGCGCAGGGCCGAGTGCGGGTGATCGTCCTCGACGACACGGCAGACGTGCAGCCCGGCCAGCTGAGATGGCTCGAACGTCGGCTCCAGGAAGCCCAGAACGACCAGCAACCGGCGATTGTCATCGGCAACGCCGATCTCAACACGCAGATCGAAGCACACGATGTCGCCGCCGAACATGTGGCCGAAGCCCTCGTGCAGGGCTACGCCTCCGCCTACTTCTATGACTCGCCCGAAGAAAACGTGGAAGAACCGCTGCGCCTGGGAGGCCAGCCGACGACCGTGAAGACGTTCGGTTCGGGCACGCTCGGCTATGTCAACTTCGGCCACGAAACCAGCCTCGAATTTCACGGGGCGAGCGGCTTCCTGCTCGCCGAAGTCGGACCGTATGGCACGAACGCCGCGAAGAAAGGCGGCGAAGTGACGGTCCAGCTGATCCCCAACATCGAAGACCTGGCGCTCGAAGCCGAGAACGGGGCCCTGCTCAGACGCGGGCAGTCGGCCCCGTTTCGGGGGCTAGCGCGCCGACCGCGTGCCGGCAACGAGTCGCAGCGCGGCGCGCTCGCGCCAACCACCGATCCGTACATCCCGATCCCGTCCAACTGCGTCGGCGCAGGCTGCGAACACCGCGACATCCTGCCCGAATACGCGTTCACCTCCTCGGTTCCCAGGGTCGGCGAATTCGTGACGCCAAACCTCGCGACCTCAGAAGCGGGCGCGGTGCTGCTGGCAGCTGACGGGCAGACAATCCCGGACGCCAAATCGGGCCTCTTCTGCGCCTACAACCCCGGACAGACGACCGTCACGGTGAGCGCGGGGGGGCTGTCGGCATCGCTGCTGGTCACGGTCCAGGCCGGTAGCCCGAGGCGACCGTGCGCGCCGCCGCCGGGCAGCGAACTCCCGCCCGCGTCGGTGGCGCTGCCCGTCCCGCCTCCCGCCCCCGCCCCGACACCCGTGGGAGCCTCGCCCGCCGCCGCGAGCTCACCGCCGGTGGCGCTCCCGCCGCCGCCGGCGCCCGCGGTCCCGCCCGTGATACCGCACGCTGCGCGGCCGGTTGCGGCACTCCCGCCGTTCTTCGTGCCGGGGGTAGCGGTCTCGCCGGTGCTCGGGTTCGTGCCGCCGCCCGTTCCGACGCCCGCGCGGCCGACGCCGCCGACGGGCACGTCGGCCGTCACCTCGCCTGTCGAGGTCGCAGAACGCGAAGAAGAGCGCGAGGAGGCGCCGGAGTCGGTGAGCAACCAGGCGGTCGCCTATCGTGCGCCCGAACGGGGGCCCCCTGCCGGATACATCCTCGGCATCGTCGTGCTCGCGGCCTTCGCCGGAGCCGCAGTGCGCGGTCGGCCCCGCCGCGGGCGGCGGGAGCTCCCCCTGGCACTCGCAGGGACCGACACGCGGTGTGCCGAGCGCAGGAACCGGGCGCGCCGTCCATGAGTCGCGTTTACCTGCGGTTCACGGCTTGGCAACAAGATGCGACGTCGCGCTGTTCAGTCTTCATCACGTCCATGGGAACGGAGTTCGCCTTGATTGCTCGATCTGCCCGTGCTCGCTCTTCTGCGGCCTTCCTCGTCTCGCTCGCATGTGGGCTGGTCGCATGCATTCTGGCGCTCCCCGCCAGTGCGAGTGCGCAAGAGCCCTATGGTGAACTCGCTCGCTTCGGAGGCGCCGGGGTGGCCAACGGCCGCTTCGAGCTCCGAGAAGCCACCGAGGCGTTCGGAGTGGATCCCGAAGACGGCGGGGTCTATGTCGGTGACGAACCGGCCGAAGAAGGCAAGAGCGTCAAGTACCCGGTCGGCGATTACCGCATCCAGAAGCTCGGCAGCAAAGGAGAATTCCTCGGCGCCGCGGCCTTCAAGGCGAAATGCGCCGGCGGCGAAGGCAAAACGTGTGTCGCCGAAGAAGCCGAAGTGGGGATCGAGGGGATCGTGTTCGACACGGTCAAAAACGAAAAAGGCGAATCGGAACGTCGCCTGTACGTGCTCAGCACCCTGGAACGCCGATCTGGCCAGAAGTTCGATTCGGAAACCATTGCGGCCGGCGCCCTGTACGCGTTCTCGACCAAACCCGTGGAAGAAGGCGGCGAAAAGAAGCTGGTTCCGGCCGCCGGCACCGGGCCCGAAGGCGTGCTGGTCGGCCTCGAAGCGATGAAGGGCGACTCCAAGGAACAGGCCGGAGCGCTGCTCGAACCGAAGGGGATAACGGTCGACCCCACGACCCACGAAATCATCATCGCGGGCGAGGTCGACGAGGGCGGGGTAGGGATAAACCAGGACGAAGGCCTGCACCTCGCGCTCCAGCGGATCAACGCCAAAGGCGAACTCGGTGCGCGCTACGTCAGCCCGGTGCGCGAGTACGGCTTCATCGAAGCCAACTCGCCGGTCGTCACCCAGAACGGACAGGTCCTGATGCAGGTGGAAAGCAGGATCCTGCAGATACCGTCGAACTTCGCATCCAAAACCGCCCCCAAGGTCGTCTACGAACTCGACGAAAACGAGCAGATCATCGAATTCGGCGAACAGGCGGGGTTCGCCGCCGGCGGAGCCCTCGCGATAGCCCCCGGGACGGGACGCACCGGCACGCTGTGGTCGAACGCCTCGGTGGACCCGTTCCTCGGACCCTCCGCCAACCAGGGCGTCGTGGGCCTGCACTACGAAAGCAAAGAAGGCGAAGAAGAAGTGCACGTGCACGAGTTCGGTGGGTGGCCGGCAAGAGCGAGGCGAGCCAGCCGGTGAAGTGCGTGCTCGGCTTCGAAGGGGTGCTCGAAGAACCGCTCGTCGCCGCGGTCGGACAGGACGCGTTCGTGCTCGAACCCGGCCTCGGGGGGGCCGACCCAGAACCGCGGATCGTCGAGTTCGGGCCGACCGAAAACCCGGAAGGATGTCCGGTCGCCAAGGCGAGCGAACCGGTGGCGACGATCGAAGGCGCCAAGGTCACGAAAGTGAAAGAGGGCAAGGAAGTACTGCTGTCCTCGACGGTCGAAGGCGCGAACGCCCTCAGCGTGACCTGGAAATTCGGTGGCAGCGAAGCCGAACAGACCGTCAGCACCGACGAGAACCAGGAAACCAAGGTGGAACACGCTTTCAAGGAACCGGGTGTCCACAAGATAACCGAGACGATCGAAAGCGACGATCTGTCCACCCCCACCCTGACGGAGACCACCCAGATCGAAGTCACGACCACGGGGCAGCAGGAAGCCCCGGTCGTCACGAAGAACCCGACGAGCGAGACGGTCAGCGAAGGCGAAGCGGCGAAATTCGAAGCGGCGGCGAGCGGCGTGCCGGCACCCACGGTGAAGTGGCTGGTATCAACGAACGGCGGCTCGTCGTTCACGGAAGTCTCTGGCGCGACCTCGGATACCCTGACGATCGCCTCGACGAAGGTGTCCGAAAGCGGCGAGGAGTACAAGGCCGAATTCAGCAACGGGGTCGGCTCGCCTGCGACGACGAGCGCCGCCACCCTCACCGTCCATGAACCGACGCCCGTGGCCCCGAAAGTCACGAAGGCCCCGGCGAGCGAGACCGTCACCGAAGGCGAAGCGGCGAAATTCGAAGCGGCCGCGAGCGGCGTGCCGACGCCGACGGTGCAGTGGCTCGAGTCGACCAATGGCGGCGCCTCCTTCAGCCCGGTCCCCGGTGCCACCGCGGACACGTTGACGATCGCCTCTACGAAAACCAGTGAAAGCGGCCACGAGTACGAGGCTGAATTCATCAACAAGGTCGACTCGGCCACAACGAGCCCCGCCACGCTGACGGTGAACGCGAAAGCCGTCGTGACGAAACCAGAAGAAAAAGCCGAAGAAAAAAAGCCCAGCGAAGAACAGAAAAAACCTGAAAACGAAGTCAAAGGCTTCCAGGTCAACCACGACCCAGAAGCCAAGATCGCCACCACCTCGATCACGGTCGCGGCCTCCGGCGCGCTGATACTCAAGCTCAGCTGCCCGACCGGCGAGGAAAGCTGCGCGGGCACGATCGTGCTCAAGGGCATCCTCGCCAGCGCGGCCGCGAAGAAGCACAAGCCCACGCCCGTGACCATCGCCACGGGCTCGTTCACCGTGGCCGGCGGCCAGGCCAAGGCGGTTACGCTGCATCTGTCGGCGCAGGCCCGCCGGCTGCTGGCCCGTGAGCACGTCCTGCGCGCCACGGCCACGGTCAGCGCCCACGATCCGGCGGGCGTGAAACGCACGACCACCGCGACGCTGACGCTGCGCTTGGCCAAGCCCAAGCACAGGCACTGAGGCGGGGGACGGCGGCTACTCGCCGCCCCGCGCGCTACGAGCGCCGGCGAGTGCCCGCTTCAGCGCTCGGACGCTTCGTGCCGAGTGGCGTCTTGCCATGCTGGGCGCCGCCATGCCACGCGCCACTGTGAAATGGCTGTCAAGCAGTTGTACCGACTTGTGAAGAATCGGTAACAGATGGCGGCACAGAATCGTAACGTCAGCCGGCTTGCCGCATGGCAGGCTTACGGTCGGTGAGGCCGACGGAGGGTGCTCGCCACGTCTGAGCAATCTACAGGAGGTAGCTACCTAATGGAAGGAATTTCGTCGCGCCGCATTTTCACGGCGTGTGCGTTTTTGGCGGCGCTGGTCGCCTTCGCGATGCCTGGCATCGCAAGCGCAAAGGGAAAAGTGGGCAAAGTCGGAGAGAAATGCTCGTCTGAAAAAGCAATCGTGGGCGAAGGCTCCTCGGCCCAGAAGGTCGCCCAGCAGAACGTGTGGATCCCGGGCTTCGAAAAAAGCAAAAACGCGGACGCGTGCTCCGGCACGCAGGGCGGCGACAAGAAGCCGACGCTGAAATACGAACCGAACGGGAGCGGCTCGGGCCTCAAAGCCTTCGGTGCCGAAGGTGAAACGAAATTCCACGGCAAAACGGTGCAGTACGCGGGCACCGACGAACCGCCGAACAAACTGCAGAAAGAAGAAATCGAATCGCACGAGGAAAAAGCGGGAGAGGAACCGGAAGCCCTCTACACGCTTCCCGTCCTTCAGTTCTCGGTGACGGTGATCGTGCACCTGCCTGAAGGCTGCACCGCCAGCAGCCTGGTGACCGGGGCGACCGGACGCCTGGCGCTCGGCAACGAAACGCTGTACAAGATCTGGAACGGCGAACTGAGGACGTGGGGTGCCGTGATCGCGGAAGAAACCAAAGAAAACCCGGGAGCCGGCGACAAAATCACCGGCACAGCCCCGAAAACCACTGCGGAATGTGAAGCGGCTACGATCACGCTCGTGGTCCGTTTCGACCAGTCTGGTACTTCTCACGTGTTCAAGAAGTACCTGGCGCTGATCGAACCGACCCCGTCACCGCAGACGTTCGAACGCCCGAGCCCCGAACCGCCGGACGCCGAAACGCTGACGTGGAAGACGGCAGCGGAAGGCACGGGTAACCAGAAATGGCCGGCATCGACCCACGCTCGCACGATCATGCCGACCGCCAAAGGCGGTGGCGAAGAGGCGAAACTGGTCGCCGAAACGCCGAGCAGCATCGGCTACGTGAACCTGCCGGAAGCGCGTGCGTCGAAGTTCGTGTCCGGTCGCGAAGGCGGCGAAAAAACGTCGCGCTTCTGGGTTGCCCTCCAGAACAGCGGTACGGAGAGCCAGACGAAGGATGGCGGCAAGAAGCAGAAGTACGCCGAGCCGTCCACCAACGAACCGATCGAGGCGGAAGCCAACGCCAACTGCGTCAAGGAGAAGTACACCAACGGCGAAGGTGCGAAGTTCCCGCCGAAGAGCACCAAAGACACCTGGAACAACGTGACGACGGGTACGAAGCAGAAGGAGTATCCACTGTGCGGTCTGACGTACGACCTCGCGGTCACGCCGTTCAAAATCTTCGTTGAACCTCCGGAACCGGGCCAGGCGACGACGGTTGTCGACTACCTGAGCTACGTCCTCAACGAAGAACCCGAAGGCGGCCAGGTCAACATCGTGGGTCACGACTACGAACGTATCCCCGCGAAGATCGACAAGGAGGCCAAAGAGGGCCTGGCAGAAGTATCCGAATAGGTAGCGCGAGGAGTGCTCCTGACGGCGAGGAAACCGCTGATCGGGTAGCGACGCTCAGGGAAGAGACGAAGTGAGAGATCGGGCCGTCCCGGGATGGGGCGGCCCGATCCGTGTTCGGATTGCGGTCGGGCGCTACTCGGGACAGCGTGCGCGAGTAGCGCGCGGAGCTCCCCAGGGTGGCGTGCTCGCGTGGGGCCCGCGGTACTCGAGACGGCGGAGCTCGTGTCGGGCTTGGCGCGCCGCCCGGGGGCGCGCGCACGCGTGCCTCCCGGGCCACCCGAGACGCCTGCCTATGCGGTCACGAAATCTCGACATCTGTCGGCGTCGCGAAGCGCAGTATGTCGGTGGATGGCGACAGGCAAGGAGGCTCTGGAGGCGGCGAGCACCGAGGTCAGGCCGGGCCCCGGAGCGGAAGCCCCGCGGGTCGCCCGCAACCGCACGCTCCCCTTGGCGTCTGGGCGTGGTGTGCGTGGTTGGGGGGGTTTGCGTTGGTTTGGTGGGGTTGTGGAGGTTCGGGGGCCGGCGGCGTGTTTGCGGCGGGATGCGTTGTTTCGGCGGTGTTTGTTGGTGGCTGATGTGGTGGCGATTGTGGGGGCGTTTTTGTTGACGGTGGGGGTGTCGCGGGGGTCGGTGCAGTTGACGTGGGCTGGGGTGGCTGCTGTGCCGATCTTGGTGGTGGGGGCGAAGTTGACTGGGTTGTATGACCGGGATGAGACGTTGTTGCGGAAGACGACGTTGGATGAGGCGCCGCGGTTGTTTCAGCTGGCGACGTTGTGTGCGCTGGTGGCGTGGTTGACGGGGGGTCTGCTGGTGCGTGGCGCGTTGGATCGGCGTGAGGCGTTGTTCTTGTGGTTGGCGTTGTCGGTGGGGTTGGTGTTGGCGCGGGCGGCGTCGCGGGTGTTGGCGTTGCGGTTGGCGCCGGCGGAGCGGTGCTTGTTCATCGGGGATGAGGTTTCGGCGGAGACGATCCGCTCGAAGTTGACGGGGCATGGGGGGGTCAAGGCTGAGGTAGTGGCGCATTTGGATCTGGACAAGGTGGCGTCGTGGTCGACTGACAGTTTCTCGGAGGTGCGGCTGGCGGAGATCAGGGATTTGGCGCAGACGCTTGATGTGCATCGCGCGATCATCGCGCCGCGTAGTGTCGATGGGGGGGAGATGTTGAATCTCGTGCGCACTTTGAAGGCGGTGGGGGTGCGGGTGAGCGTGTTGCCGCGGTTGTTGGAGGTCGTGGGCTCGTCGGTGGAGTTCGATGATCTGCATGGGGTGACGGTGATGGGCGTGAGACGCTTCGAGCTGACGCGGTCCTCGGCGGCGTTCAAGCGTGGTTTTGATTTGTTGGGGGCGTCGTGGGGTTGTTGGCGGTCTCGCCGTTGTTGTTGGTGTTCGCGGTGCTGGTGAAGCTCGAGGATGGGGGGCCGGTGTTCTTTCGCCAGCAGCGTGTGGGGCGTTACGGGCAGCGTTTTCAGATGTTGAAGTTCCGTACGATGATCCCTGATGCTGAGGAGCTGAAGGACTCGTTGCGTCATCGCAATGAGGCGCAGGAGGGGTTGTTCAAGATCGCTGAGGATCCGCGGATCACGAGGGTCGGCCGGTGGCTTCGTGGCAGCGCTCTGGACGAGTTGCCGCAGCTGTGGAACATCGTCAGGGGCGAGATGAGCCTCGTTGGGCCGCGGCCGCTGGTGGTGGACGAGGACCAGCGCATCGAGGGCTGGCACCGCCGTCGGCTGGAGCTCACGCCGGGCATGACCGGCCCGTGGCAGATCCTCGGTCCCGCGCGCGTGCCCCTCAGGGAGATGGTCGCGATCGACTATCTCTACATCGCCAACTGGTCGCTCTGGACCGACATCAAGATCCTCCTACGCACCATCCCACACGTCCTCGGACGCAAAGGACTCTAAGCACACACAACCAAGGGCGGGCGGCGGGTTTCAGTCACACCGACGCATATGACTCGCCGGTCTCGCCGGGGGCGGCTCCCCGGAGCTCACTCGATCTCGACGAGCTGGCGCTCCGCTACGGCGGGCGCGGGCACGGGCGCGCCCTCATCATCGAGCGCCGGCGGGCGCCGCCACGGGCGGCTGACGGCCAGCCACCCGAGGGCGGCGACCAGCAGGACCGCGCACAGGGTCCAACCGAGAGCGGTCGTGCCAAGGCCGACGTACTTCAGGCCGGACGCGAAGATCACGAACGTGATCGCCGGGCGGATGTAGCGGTCGGGCGCAGTCGAGGACAGCACCGAGCCGACCAGCACGGCGGGCACGCTGCCGATGATCAGCGAGGCGGTCACGCCGAACTCGACATGCCCGAACGCCAGTGCGCCGAGCGCTGCGGCGAGCGTCAGCGGCACCGCCTGCGTCAGGTCGGTGCCCACGAGCTGGTTGGCGCCGATCATCGGGTACAGGAACAGCAGCATGACGATCATCAGCGAGCCCGAGCCCACCGAGGTCATGCCCACGATCAGGCCGCCGACCATCCCGATAGCGAGCGTGCGCAGCGGCTTGACCTCCACGTCGTGGACCACGCCGGTGCGCGCCGTGCTGCTGCGGCCGTCCATGTAATAGCGCAGCAACATCGCCGCGGCGCCCACCAACAGCGCGACGCCGAGCAGCTTCTCGATGTTCGTCTGGGCGCTCTTGGCGTGCGTCATCACGTGCAGCAGATAGGCCCCGAGGAACGCCGTAGGCACCGAGCCGAGCACCATCCAGCCGACCAGATGCCGGTTCACGGTCCCCTTGCGCAGGTGCACGGCCGCTCCGAAGGGGCGCATCACCACCGCGGCCACGAGGTCGCTCGAGATCGCCGCCGACGGCGTCACGCCGAACAGCAGGATCAGCATCGGCGTCATCAGGGCGCCTCCGCCGGCCCCGGTCAGGCCTACCAGCAACCCCACCACGGCGCTGCCAAGGACTATGTACGGGTCGATGTGCACGGTCTCCCTCCCACGACGCCTGCCTGGACCCCAAGCGGCCTGGCACGCGTCCCTCGGCAGTCGCGTGCGGCTCCTCGCCGCATCGTTCGGGCCGTCCATCGTAGCGAATTGCTCACGTTGTGGGTGGGCATAGCGGGCATGCCATCACGGATTTCAACATGCAACTTTCGCAAACAGGGCTTGCTTTAGGTCCCGGCGATGTTTATGATGCCGCCCTGAGTAGAGACCGGGCTATCTCGACGACTGTTCGAGTAGACGAGTTTGGGCCGCACGGGGACCATCGTGGCGAGCAAGGAGGCGGCAGCGCTATGAGTGTGGAGACGGGAAGCGGAGCCGAAGCGGGCGTCGTCTGGGGCGCCCCGACGCTTGCCGACTCTGGCGCGCCGTTGGCTTCGTCGCGGCCGTTGGCGGGAGCGCGGGGTGGAGTGGCGTCTGGGCGTGGTGTGCGTGGTTGGGGGGGTTTGCGTTGGTTTGGTGGGGTTGTGGAGGTTCGGGGGCCGGCGGCGTGTTTGCGGCGGGATGCGTTGTTTCGGCGGTGTTTGTTGGTGGCTGATGTGGTGGCGATTGTGGGGGCGTTTTTGTTGACGGTGGGGGTGTCGCGGGGGTCGGTGCAGTTGACGTGGGCTGGGGTGGCTGCTGTGCCGATCTTGGTGGTGGGGGCGAAGTTGACTGGGTTGTATGACCGGGATGAGACGTTGTTGCGGAAGACGACGTTGGATGAGGCGCCGCGGTTGTTTCAGCTGGCGACGTTGTGTGCGCTGGTGGCGTGGTTGACGGGGGGTCTGCTGGTGCGTGGCGCGTTGGATCGGCGCGAGGCGTTGTTCTTGTGGTTGGCGTTGTCGGTGGGGTTGGTGTTGGCGCGGGCGGCGTCGCGGGTGTTGGCGTTGCGGTTGGCGCCGGCGGAGCGGTGCTTGTTCATCGGGGATGAGGTTTCGGCGGAGACGATTCGCTCGAAGTTGACGGGGCATGGGGGGGTCAAGGCTGAGGTAGTGGCGCATTTGGATCTGGACAAGGTGGCGTCGTGGTCGACTGACAGTTTCTCGGAGGTGCGGCTGGCGGAGATCAGGGATTTGGCGCAGACGCTTGATGTGCATCGCGCGATCATCGCGCCGCGTAGTGTCGATGGGGGGGAGATGTTGAATCTCGTGCGCACTTTGAAGGCGGTGGGGGTGCGGGTGAGCGTGTTGCCGCGGTTGTTGGAGGTCGTGGGCTCGTCGGTGGAGTTCGATGATCTGCATGGGGTGACGGTGATGGGCGTGAGACGCTTCGAGCTGACGCGGTCCTCGGCGGCGTTCAAGCGTGGTTTTGATTTGTTGGGGGCGTCTGTGGGGTTGTTGGCGGTCTCGCCGTTGTTGTTGGTGTTCGCGGTGCTGGTGAAGCTCGAGGATGGGGGGCCGGTGTTCTTTCGCCAGCAGCGTGTGGGGCGTTACGGGCAGCGTTTTCAGATGTTGAAGTTCCGTACGATGATCCCTGATGCTGAGGAGCTGAAGGACTCGTTGCGTCATCGCAATGAGGCGCAGGAGGGGTTGTTCAAGATCGCTGAGGATCCGCGGATCACGAGGGTCGGCCGGTGGCTTCGTGGCAGCGCTCTGGACGAGTTGCCGCAGCTGTGGAACATCGTCAGGGGCGAGATGAGCCTCGTTGGGCCGCGGCCGCTGGTGGTGGACGAGGACCAGCGCATCGAGGGCTGGCACCGCCGTCGGCTGGAGCTCACGCCGGGCATGACCGGCCCGTGGCAGATCCTCGGTCCCGCGCGCGTGCCCCTCAGGGAGATGGTCGCGATCGACTATCTCTACATCGCCAACTGGTCGCTCTGGACCGACATCAAGATCCTCCTACGCACCATCCCACACGTCCTCGGACGCAAAGGACTCTAAGCACGCACAACCGACCGCCGGCGCCACACCCAACCCAAAGGCAAAAGACCGGGGGGAGGCCGCGAATGGGGGACGGGGCCGCGATCGCGGGAGGGGCCGCGATCGCGGTCGCCCGAAGCGGAGCGGCGCAGTTACTAGCGGACGCTGTGGAGCAGGCGACGGTTACGCACCCGGCGGCCGTCCGCGAGCGGCGGACGCTGGCGCGCGTGATGCGCGGACGGCGGTGTGGACGCTCGCTCCCACACGAGCACCCTGGCGGGAAGCGAGCCTTCGCCGCACTCGACGATCTGAGTCGGCGCCGAGTCGCCGCGTGCTGCGGCCTGGCAGACGATCAGCACCAGCGCGATGATGGTGATCCAGGCTATGGGGATGAGGATGAAGAGCACGTGATTCTCGCCACCGGATGACTACTCCCTATTTCGGCTGGAACCCGGTGAACCTTGACGGTCTGCACGGACATCGTCCTAATGTCCACCTGGGCGCGCCATCCTCAGGCGCGGACGGCGGCCAGACAGGCGATGGCTGCCAGCGCCGGCGGATCGCTGCTACTCGACGGCGCGATCGCGGACGAGCCGCTCCAGCGCGACCGAGATCTGCTCGCACACCACATCCCTGGCGAAGCGACGCTCCGCCTCCGCGCGCGCCAGCGATCGGGTGTGCTCGGGGTTCGTCCGCAGGCGCTCGAGCATCTCCTCGATCGCGCTCGCCATGCCCGCGATGTCGGCGAGCTTAACCTCGGCGGCCACCGACCGGTCTACATCCTCGATCGAGCCGACCTCAGTGGTGCCGACCACCGGGACCCCCGAGGCGAGCGCCTCGAGCACGGACATGGGGCAGGGGTCGTACTTGCTGCACAGCAGCACGATGTCGCTGCGCTCCAGCTCGGCCGGCATCGCCTTGTAGTGGACCGGTCCGCCATATTCTGTGTTCTCCGGTGGCAGGTCCTCGAGCAGCTTGGTGTAGTCCGACCAGATGCTCGGCCCACCTACGACCCGCAGCCGTGCCGCGACGTCGCGCTCGCGCAGCATGCGCGCGAGCGGCGCCAGATCCTCGATGCCCTTGCGCATCGAGATCCTCGTCGGCACCAGCACGATCGCTGGATCGCCCAGCGGCTTGTTCGAGTTGGCGAACCGATCGAGGTTGACAGGGTTTGTGACGACCACGGTCTTCTCGCGGGGAAAGCTGTAATCGCTCACCACGTGGTCGCGGAACACGCCGCTGATGCAGATCAGCAGGCTGGCCTGGCGAATGGCCAGACGCTGTACGAGCGCGCGGAAGCAGGTGATGGCGAGCACGATGAAGAAGATGTACGGGGGTTGGCAGCGGAAGGCCAGCCTGCGCTCGGAGATCAGCCATCTGAGCTCGCCGGCCTGATGACTGTCGGGACGGATCACCAGCGGCACCGATTTCGTGAGACTCGCCGGCACGCCGAGTGACTCGATCGTCTGGTTCTGGTAGATCAGGTCGTACGGCTCCTGCCGATGTCTGCGCACGATCTCCTGGCGCAGCCGCACCGACGCAACAGCTCGCGCCAGCAGGCCGGATGCGAACGCTGCGATCTTCGTGCGGCTGTACCACCGGTTCCAATGCCATTCACTTGTACCCCATATGAATGTGAGGTTCTCGTGGTCGGTCAGGCGCTCCGGCAGCTCACGCCCGGAGGCGGGGAAAAAGCAGTCGATTCGGTGACCGCGACGGGCAAGGCCATCTAGGAGCTCGGTCGCGACGCCGGGGGCGCCGCCGGTCTCGGACGGCGCGCCACCGAGCCATGCAATTCGGAGCGGCTTGGGGGTTGGCACGGGCGAGACCCTAGCAGCCGGGTTGCAGTGAGATCCCTTCACCTCGGTGCTCGAGCACGCGTGCAACGTGTTCTGAGAGCTTGCCTTGGAACGCAGCTACGGAAAAACCAGCGGCGTGCTCGACGGCCCGAGCAGGATCGAAATCGAGCTCGTCGATGGCCCTGATCGCGGTCACGAATGAGTCGACATCGTCGGGCGTGACCAACCATCCCGTCTGGCCTTCCACCACGGTCTCCAGCGCCCCTCCTCGCGCGGCGGCGATCACCGGGCGACCGGCCGCCTGAGCCTCGACGGCGGTGATGCCGAACTCCTCGATGCCCGCCACCACCACCGCGCGGGCGCTCGCGTACAACTCGACGAGCTCCTCGTCACTGGCCCGTCCGAGGAACTCGGCCTCGGGATAGGCCGCGTGCAGGGCGGCGTGATCGGGACCTGAGCCGACGATGCGGATCGGCACGCCCGCTCGCCTCGCCGCCTCGAGCGCGATGCGCACCCGCTTGTGCGGGACGAGCTCGGTGACAACCAGCAGCGAGTCGCCTGGCTTGCCGGGAGCGAAGCGATGGGTCTCAACCGGTGGGTGGATGATCGGAGCGTCGCGCCCGTAGAAGCGCCTGATGCGCTCGCGTGTGAGCTGCGAGTTGGCTATGTAGGAATCGACCCGGCGGCTGGCTTCGAGATCCCACCTGCGCATGCCGCGCAACCACGTGTGCAGCAGCGGACGCAATGGTGCGGGAACCTCGGCGAGCGCTCGAGCTTGCTCGTACCAGGCGTAGCGAAACGGGGCATGGCAGTAGCAGACGTGTAGTGATCCGGGGGGAGCGTGCACGCCGTGGGCGAATGCGCTGCTGCTGCTGAGGACCACGTCGCTCGCCGGCAACTTGAGCCGTCCGACGGCCACGGGGTAGAGCGGGAGCAGGCGCCTGAAGTTGCTCTGGCTGAGTCCCAGACGCTGCAGTCGGGAGGTGGTCACCGCGTGCCCTGCGAAGCGTCGACCGGTTCCCTCCTCGTCGTAGATCAGGGTGAAGATCGGGGCCTGGCCGTAGAGGTCCGCCATGGCCGCGAACGTGCGCTCGGCCCCACGCATGACCAGTAGGTAGTCGTGGACCAGCGTGACGCCCTCGCGTCCCGCCGAAGGCGCGGATGCAGACCCTCTCATCGCAGGCAAGCCTAACCGCATCGAATATCGTGGGGGCCGATGCGAATGCTCATAACGGTGCCGTGGGGACGCCGCCTGGGCGGCGCCGAGGAGATGCTTCAGATGGCACTCGAGGGAGCTTCCGCCGCTGGCCACGAGCTCGAGTTCGTGTTCTTCGAGCCGGGGCCGTGGCCTGATGAGCTGCGCCGCGCGGGCTTTCGCGTGGAGGTGATCGTCGCCGGTCGCATGCGCCAGCTCCCCCGCCTGCTCGCCACCGTCGTGCGCCTTGCACGGCTACTCCGTGCCCGCCAGCCCGAGCTGATCCTCAACTGGATGACCAAGACGCAGGTGTACGGCGCGCCGGCAGCCATGCTGGCCGGCATGGGCGACCGCGTGGTCTGGTGGCAGCACGGCATGCCGGGGGACTGGCTGGGTCGTTGCGCGACATGGCTGCCAGCGATCGCCATCGGCTGCACCTCGAGCACCGTCGCCCGCGCCCAGGCGCACCAATTCCCCACGCGGGCCACGTTCGTGGTCGCCGCCGGCGCGCGCGTCCCGTCCCACGACGCGCAGCGCGCGCCGCTCGATCTCCCTCCGGGCGTGCCCGTGGTCGGCATCGTCGGACGCCTGCAGCCGTGGAAGGGCCAGGATCGCCTGCTGCGCGCCCACGCACTGCTGCGCGAACGCGGACACGCTATGCACATGCTCATCGTCGGCGGCGACGCCTACGGCCTATCCTCCGAGTACGCGAGCTCGCTGCCGGCGCTCGTGGCGCAACTCGGCCTCACCGGTGCCGTGACGCTGACCGGCCAGGTGCCGGACGCCGGGCCCTACGTGGAGCAGATGGACATCCTCGTCAACGCCTCCGACCCGGAGCCCTTCGGGCTCGTGCTGCTCGAGGGGATGGCCAGGGGCGTGGCGGTCGTGGCGGTCAACTCGGGCGGTCCGACTGAGATCATCGAGGACCGCCACACCGGCGTGCTGGCCCGCTCGGGCGAGCCGAGCGCCCTGGCAGACGCCCTGCAAGAGCTGCTCATCTCAGCTCCCCGGCGCGTGGCCATCGCCCAGGCGGGCAAGGAGCGGTTCATGCACGAATTCACCGAGCTGGCCATGCGCCGGCGGTTCTTCGACCAGCTCGAGCGCCTCGTCGCGGGCTGATCGCGCGGGGCAGAGCGAGCCGATGAGCACACTGCGATCGCAAGCGGGCAGCCTCGCCTCCGAGGCGCTCGCCGCGGCGGATGCCTCAGGGGCGCCCTGCGATGTGACGATCGTCGCCCACCACGTCGGCTCGGTGGGCGGCATGGAGCTGCAGCTGGCGGAGCTCGCGCTCGGCCTGCGAGAGCTCGGGCATGCCGTCACGGTCATAGCTCACGTGTGCGAGCTGCCGCCGGGCGCGGGCGTCACCTTCCGCAGGGTGCGCGGGCCGAGCCGTCCCTTCCTCCTGGGCTACCCGTGGTTCATGCTGATGGGTTCGCTCGCAGTGCGCAGATGGCGGCGCGGAGTGGTGCACGCGACCGGAGCGATCGTGCTCAACAAGGTCGATGTGATCGCGGTCCACTACTGCCATCAGGTGGGGGTGATCACCCCCAGCCGCAACAGCCTGCTGTTTCGCGCGCACGTCAAGGCGATGGGGATGATGAGCCGTGTCGCCGAGCGCGTGTGCTTCCGCGCGAACTCCCAGGCTAGGTTCGTGTGCGTCTCCGACGGAGTGGCGGGCGAGATACGCGAGCACTACCCAGAGCTCGCCGAGCGCGTGCTCACCATCTACAACGGCGTGGACACCGAACTGTTCGCTCCCGGCGCGCACCGCGAGCAGGCGCGTGCCATGCGTGAGGCGCTGGGGATCGGACGCGAGCGACTGGTGGCCGCGTTCGTCGGCAGCGAGTGGGAGCGCAAGGGCCTGCGGGTGATGATCGAGGCGCTGGCGTCAAGCCCGGAGTGGGACCTCGTCGTCGCCGGCGGTGGAGACCGGGCGCGCTACCAGGAATTAGCGGATGCACTCGGTGTCGGTGAGCGCGTGCACTGGCTCGGCGTGGTGCGTGATGTTCACGTCGTGTATGCCCTCGCCGATGCCTTCGTCCTGCCTTCGAGCTATGAGACCTTCTCGCTGGTGACATTCGAGGCCGCCGCCAGCGGCCTGGCCGTTCTGGCCACGCCCGTGAGCGGCGTCCGTGAGCTGATCGTCGATGGCCAGAACGGCTTCTCGATCGCGCAGGAGCCCGGCATGATCGCCGAGCGCCTCGGCCTGCTGTCGGCCGACCCGGAGCTGCGCGAGCGCCTCGGTCGGGCGGCCCGGCTATCCGCCTCCGATTTCGGCTGGCAGCAGATGGTCAGGCGTCACCACGAGCTCTACACGCAGATCGCGGGGGAGTCAGGGCACTGAGAGCCTGGGCCTTGCTCGCTACCCGCCCGGGCGGCCGCGCAGGATGTCCTCGATGAACCCCTGCATCCGACGCTGCTGAGCGAGCCTGTCAAACGGTTCGGCTTGCCGTGCGCGAATCGCCTCGCGGCGCTCTTGGACCTCTGAGCTGCTCAGCGTCTCGAGGAGCTCGGCGAGTGCGGCGACGTAGGTGGGGCTCCAGGGCGCCGACCCGGGCAGACGCCACATGTAGCCCTCATCCAGATCGTATGCCGCGGGCACCTCGCCGGTGACTATCGGCAGCTCGCTCGCGAGGTACTCGCTCAGTTTTGTCGTGTAACGGAACGAGCCCACCGCGTCGACGCTCTGCGACAGGCTGCCGACGTCGAAGGCCGCGAGATACTCGGGGACCTCCTCGGCGGGAACGCGGCCAGGAAGCAGGACACGGCCGCCGAGGTCCTCGCCCGCGAGCTGCTCGAGTTGGTGAAGTCCCGATCCGTCGCCAACGACACACACGACGATGTCGCGGCGCTGCACGCGACGCACGGCGCGTACGAGCTCAGCGCCGTAGACATAGCCGACGGTGTCATTCCAGTGAAGCGAGCCGACGAGGCCGATCACGAGAGCGTCCTCGTGGATGCCGAGGCGTGCGCGAACCCGCGCGCGCGCGCCCTCCGAGGCGTGGCCGCGAGTCCACCCTGGCGCTGTCATGCCGCGCGGGGCTCCGAACGTCAGCGCGCGACCCACCAGATAGGGGGTCCAACCGACGAAGCCGGCGCAGCGCCGGCAGAGCAGACGCTCGTATAGTCCCCCCACCCGCCCCAGCAGGCGCGAGTGCAGGCCCAGGTACGGACCGACGGCATCCCCGCTGGAGACCACGAATGGGATCCCGAGCAACGCGTCCAGGGCGATCAGCGTCAGCCCCCCGGCAGTCCCGGTTCCCTCCATCACGATCAGCGCCGGCCGTCGCGCGCGCACCGCTCTCACCAGCCCCAGCGCCGAGCGCAGCTTGCTGGTGCGCTCAAACGGATACTCCTCTGGCCGGAGCGGCTCGAGCATGACGCGGATGCGCTCACCCTCGATGTGGGTATGCCCCTGTGTGGCAAAGCACATGATGCGTTGGTTGTCGGTGCGCTTCACAGCTTCCTCCCCGGGGCCCCGGACTGGTCTGTCCCGTCGCTCGCAGCGGCGCCCCCTTGCTCGCCAGATCCACTCGAGATCGCTGCGCGGCGCTCGATCGCAGCCAGGGATGTTAGGCGATCGCTCGGGGCCGTCCGGGCGAGCAGGCCAGCGCTGATCGACCGCCTGCCAGGCGTCTGTACGTCGCCTTGCAGAGCTTGCAGCGACGGGCCGCCTGACAGTAGAATCGGCGTGGCACGGATGCTTGCGGAGGATGGCCGTCGGGGCCTGACGCCCGCTACTCTTTAGGGACAAATTACGCCAGTCCGTATGATGGCTGGTCCCACGCCGGGACGGATCCTGCAGTCATGAACGAGACCCCCAACGCTCCCTCCATCTTTGCTCCGCTGTGGAGGCGCAAGTGGCTGATCCTCGCCGTGGGCGTGGTCGTGGCGGCCGCGAGCTACCTCTACTACAAGCATCAGAAGTCGGTCTTTCAGACCTCCACGCAGATATTCCTCGGCGCGAGTAGCGAAGAAGCCACGCCGGGCGAAAAGACGAGCGGGGGCAAGTCACAGGGGAACAACTCGACCGCCGAGGCGGCGGTCATCAACTCGATCGTGGTCGAAGGCGTTCGCAAACAGTTGCGCCGCGAACACAAAGGGGCGCTGGCTCACGGCACGACCGTAAAGGCCAAGTCGCCCGAAAAGAGCCAGTTCATCACGATCACCGCGGAAGGGCACAGCGCGAGGGGAGTCGCGCTCGTGGCCAATCGAACCGCCCAGGCCTTCATCAGGCGTGAGCACGACAACCACGCACGCGCGGTCAACAAGGCGATCTCGATCACCCGTCGCCAGTTGCGCCGGGTGGAAGCGGCGAGCGTGCCCAAGGTGTCCCCCGGGGCGAAGGGCAAAGGCTCGAGCGGCCTGAGTACGAGCACGATCCTCCAGACCGCCACCCTGAACACGAAGATCAACCAGCTCGAAGGCCAGCTCGCGGTCGCCGGCGACCAGCAGGTCAAACGGGCCAACGCCGCCACCGCGCTGTTGCTCGAGCCCAAGCCGCGCAAGGACGCCGAGTTCGGTTTCGTGCTCGGGATCGTGCTGACGTCGATCGCCGTCTACATCCTCAGTCGTCTCGACCGCCGCCTGCGTTCGCTGTCCGGCATCGAGCGCGTCTTCCAGTCGCAGATTCTGGCGGCGCTGCCGAAGGTCGGACGTCCGATCGTCCGCCGCGACGGCGATCCGACCCCCTCGAAGGTCCTGCTGGAGCCGCTGCGGCGATTGCAGGTCGGCGTCCAGCTCGCGGAGATGCCGAGGCGGGAAGGAGAGGCGCCGAGCCGGATGATCCTCGTGATCAGCGCGGACGCCGCCGACGGCAAGTCCACGCTGGTCGCAGATCTCGCCCTGGTCCAGCGCGACGCCGGTCAGCGCGTGGCGATCGTGGAGGCCAACTTTCGCCGGCCCGTGCAGGCGAGGATGCTGGGCCTCGAGGACGCCCAGGGGCTCGCCGCCGTGCTCGCCGGGACGCTCCCCGCCGAGGAGGCGATGCTGCGTGTGACGCCCACGCAAGCGCCCGCAAGCGACTTCGACGGGGCCGAGCACGCTCTCGGCGGCGCCAGCACCGCCGTCGAGGAGCGCTCCGGCTCGCTATTCCTGATGGCCGCCGGCGGGCCCGTCCCCAATCCGCCCGCCGTGCTCGCGCAGCGAGCCGATGAAGCAGTTGCTGCGCTCACTCGCGGCGGACTTCGACTACGTGCTGATCGACGCACCCGCCCCGCTCGAGGTGAGCGACGCGATGCCGCTGCTGAACCTCGTGGACGGCATTCTGATCGTCGCCCGGGTCGGGCACACGCGGGAAGTGTCGGCCCAGCGGCTCGTGCAATTGCTCGGCCGCGCCTCACGGCGCCGGTGCTCGGTGTGGTCGCCAACTGCGTCGGACGCTCTGACAGCGAGCGCTACGGCTTCTCGGCACCCAGCGGGCGGGGATGGCGCGGGCAAGCTGAACGGCCGATGAGCGCCTCGCACATGCGCCCTTCCGGCGCCCGCGGGGGCACCCATCCAGCCGTCTCGCAAAGCCGGCGCCGCGATCTCGGGCTGACGGTGCTCACCGCCGTCATCCCAGCGCTGATCGCGCTCGGCGTGACGGTGGCGATGCCGCACACGAGCCTGGTGGTCGTGCTCGCCGCCATCGTCGCCGTGCTGGGCATAGTCGCGCTGATGATCAACACCCGCCTGGAGGTCACGATCGCCCTCCTCGCTGTCTACCTGCTGATGCTCGACGGCCCGGTCAAGCTACTGTTCCCGGCGCACGAACAGACCGCGGCCCTCCCCAACATCCTGATCATCGCGATCAGCGCCGGCGCGTTGATGCGGATCGCGTACGCAAGGAGCGCGTGCTGATGCCGCCGCTGTCTGCCTGGGTGCTGGGATTCGTCGGCGTCGTCGCACTCGAGGCCTTCAACCCGCACACCCAGGGGGTCCTGAAAATCCTCGCCGGCTTCAGGGAGGAGCTGCAGTGGGTCCCGTTCTTCTTCTTCGGCTACGTGCTGATGCGCTCGAAGCGGCGCCTGCGCCAGCTCTTTGTGATCGTGGGCGTCGCGGCCCTGGCCAACGGCCTCGTCTCCGCCTATCAGACGAAACTCTCACCCGCCGGGCTGGCGGCCTGGGGGCCCGGCTACCACCAGCTCATCTACCCCAGTCACGGCAGTGCGCGCATCTACACGACCAGCGAAGGAGAATCGAGGGTACGTCCGCCAGGGCTCGGCTCAGACGAGGGGTTCAGCGGCGGCGTCGGCCAGATCGCGCTGCCGTTCGCGCTCGCGCTGCTCGCGACGGCCAGGAGCCCGCGCCGGCGGTGGACCGCCATGCTGCTGTGTATCGGCGCCCTGATTGCCATCATCACCGGCCTCGGGCGCGGGCAACTGCTAGGAGGGACGATCAGCGTCCTCAGCTTCGGCGGGCTGGCCGTGCTCGCCGGGCGCAAAGTGGGGCAGCGAGCCCTCGGGGCGATGCTAGCGGTCGTGCTCGTAGCGATACCGAGCATCGTGCTGCTGACGGTCGTCCTGCGCCATGAAACCTTCAGTCGCTACGAAAGCCTCGCCGGTGCAAGCAAGCTCTCGGAAGCTGGCGGTTACAAGAACGGCGCCCGCTCGCTGATCGTCAAGGAGCTCAAGGCCAATCCCTTCGGGGTCGGACTCGGTACCTCGGGGCCGACGGCGGGCCTCGGCGGAAAGAGCAGTTACGTGCAGCAGCAGTACCGTGCGATCAGCGACGAGACGCAGTACAACATCCTGGCCAACGAAGTGGGCGCGCCGGGTGTGTTCATGTGGCTGGCGCTTTCGCTTTACATGATCTCGCTGTTCGTGCGCGGGATGCGAGATACGCGCGACACCGACCTCGCGCTGTACCTCGCGGGCGTGTTCGCGCCCTTCATCGGCCTGTTCGCGGGCGGCTTCTCCGGAGCGCTGAACTCGAGCGCCGCGGCAGGACCGTACTTCTGGTTCGCGATCGGCGTGGCCGCGTACTGGCTCGTCGGGCCGGGCCGCAGCGCCAGGTTGAAGACGGACGCCGGTGGTGCGAGCAAGCTCGCCGTCGGCGCGCCGATTGCGGCGCCGGTGTGATGCGACGCCCGGTATCACGCAACGGCGCAGACCGACCGCCGCCTGTCGAGAACGGGACGCCGCCCGAGCCGCTGGCGGACGGGACGGCGGGCGTCGCAGCGGCACCTGGGGCGACGCGGGCGGACAGCTCGCAGCAGCTGGGTCAGGCAGAGCAACCTTCGCGGCTCGCGCGTCTGGACGTGCTGATCGGCGATCGCCGTTCGACCATCGCGACGCTCGCCATCTGTGCGATCTTCGCCGGTGTCGCCGAAGCGACCATCCTCGTCTTGATCGCGCAGATAGCCGCCTCGCTCGTCGACCGATCAAAGCAGGCTCATGAACACCTCTCCCTGTTTCACATCCACGCCAGCGTCGGGACTCTCATCCAGCTTGCGTTCGTCCTGACGATAGTGCGCATCTCGCTGCAGGTCCCACTGGCGAAACTGCCGGCACGGATCGCCGTCGAGGTGCAGGCGAGGCTGCGCCGCGAACTCTTCCACGCCTACTCGCGGGCCTCCTGGGCGGTGCAGTCCCGCGACCGCGAGGGCCAGCTCCAGGAAACCATCACCGGCCAGGTGAACACGGCGACCGGCGGCGCGCTCCAGGCGACGACCCTGATCACCTCGAGCTTCACCTTCCTGGTCCTGATGATCACCGCGCTGAGGCTCAGCCTCGTGGCGGCCGTGGTCGTCGGCTTCGCAACCGTGCTGCTGTTCGGTGGTCTGCGGCCGCTCCGTAGTCGCGTCGTGCGCAGCGCGCGCGAACTCTCTCGGCTCACAGGTGGCCTTCGCCGGCAGCATCGCCGAGTCTGTCCGGCTGGTGGAAGAGATGCACGTGCTCGGCGTGGCTGGCGCCCAGCGCGATCGTATCGAGGACTTCTCGCTCGGCGTCCAGCGACATTTCTTTCGCACTCAGCTGCTCGGCAAACTCATCGGCGGCATCTACCAGAGCGTCATCTACCTGCTGTTGGTCGGAGGTGTCGCCGGCTTCTACTACTTTGCGAAAGGCGACCACGCGGCCGCGCTCGGTGGTGTCGTGCTGTTGCTGATCCGCGCAGGCTCCACCGGCCAGAACGTCCAGTCGCATATCAGGGGATCGCCCAGTCGATGCCGTTCATCGAACGCACGCAGGAGGCGATCGCCTATTACAAGGAAGCCGAAACACACGACGCCGGAACGCCGCTTGCAAGGGTCGAGACCATGGGTTTCGAGAAGGTCGCCTACGCCTACCGCGAGGACACGCCGGTCCTCTCCGGCATCAGCTTCGAGGTATCCCGGGTGAGGTCGTCGGGATCATCGGCCCCTCCGGAGCCGGCAAGTCGACGCTCGTCCAGCTGCTGCTGCGCCTGCGCAGACCCAACGAAGGTCGCTACCTGATCAACGGCGTCTCAGCCGACGAGTTCGCCCACGCACGACTGGCACCGCCTGGTCTCCTACGTCGCCGCAGGAACCGCGCCTGCTGCACGCGACGGTCGCCGACAACATCCGCTTCTTCCGCGACATCGACGACGAAGCGGTGGAACGGGCGGCGCGACTCGCCCGCATACACGACGACATCGTCGGCTGGCCCAAGGGCTATGAGACGATCGTGGGGCCCCGCGCGGACGCCGTCTCCGGCGGCCAGCAGCAGCGGATCTGTCTCGCTCGAGCGCTCGTAGCGCGGCCGGAGATACTGGTGCTCGACGAGCCCACCAGCGCCCTCGATCCACACTCCGAGGCGCTGATCGGAGAGTCGCTGACCGCGCTGAAAAGCGAGCTCACGCTGTTCATCATCGCTCACCGCATGTCCACGCTCGACATGTGCGACAGGGTGATGGTGATCGTCGACGGTCGCCTGGTCGCCTTCGACACCAAAGCTCGCCTGCAGAGTGACAACAGCTACTACCGTCACGCGTCAGCGATAGCGACGGGAACCGCTGCGTCCTGAGCGCGGCCACGTCCGGTCGTGCGCTCGCCTGACATGAGAGAAGCGGGAGAGGACATTCCTGCCGCGCTCGCGGGGTCCGCCGCACTGGCCCGCGTCCCCGACTTCTTCATCGTCGGGCACGCCAAGAGCGGCACCACAGCGCTGTACGAGATGCTGCGCGCGCATCCACAGATCTTCATGCCCGCCGGCAAGGAGCCGTGGTTCTTCGCGGAGGAGCTCCACGTTCGCGCGCCGCCGAGGCCTGAAGGCATTCCCCGGAACCTGGAGGAGTACCTCGCCCTGTTCGCCGGACGCGGCGCCAGGCCAGCGCCTCGGCGAGGCGACCGCCCTGTACCTCTGGTCGCACACCGCCGCCGAGCGCATCGCACAGGTCTGCCCCGATGCCCGCATCATCGCCATCCTGCGCGAGCCGGCGAGCTTCCTGCACTCGCTGCATCTCCAGTTCGTGCAGACCTACATCGAGGTCGAGAGCGACCTGGGCAAGGCCCTTGCGCTCGAGCAGGACAGGCGTGAAGGCCGTCACGTGCCCCGCTACAGCTACTGGCCCCAAGCGCTGCTCTACTCGGAGCACGTGCGCTATGTGGACCAGTTGCGCCGCTACGAGGCCGTGTTCCGAGCCGACCAGATGCTGGTGCTGATCTATGACGACTTCCGGCGCGAGAACGACGCGACCGCTCGCCAGGTGCTGCGTTTCCTCGAGGTGGACGACACCCGGCCGATACACGCGGTCGAGGCGAACCCGACGGTGCGCCCGCGATCGCAGCGCCTCAACGAGCTCGTCCACGCCGTATCCGTCGGCCGCGGCCCAGTGTCGCTGGCCGTCAAGGCGTCGCTGAAGGCGCTCATGCCCAGCGGGTTGCGCAGCAGGGCGCTGCTCGCCACCCAGCGCCGACTGGTCTTCACCGAGCCCGAGCCGCCGGACGAGCGCCTGATGCTGGAGCTGCGACGGCGTTTCAAGCCGGAGGTCGTGGCCCTGAGCGAGCGTCTGAACCGCGATCTGGTGGCACTGTGGGGGTATGACCAGCTCGGCTGAGCCGTCGACTGCGTCGGTCGAGCCGACGGCGGGCACGGTCAGCCGCCCCGTTCGCCTGGCCGTCGTCGGCGTGTCCACCAGCGCCATCTGCGGCGTGCGCGACTACGC
Source organism: uncultured Solirubrobacteraceae bacterium (assembly GCA_963810735.1). Lineage (GTDB taxonomy): Bacteria > Actinomycetota > Thermoleophilia > Solirubrobacterales > Solirubrobacteraceae > Palsa-744. Next base: position 831,399 of record CAWEOR010000004.1, on the reverse strand, counting down.
GATCGGACTCGCAGACGCGCTCGCCGACGAGAACGTGTCGTGCTCGATGCACTGGCTCGATCGCCGTCAAGAGGCCCTCGCCGCCACGCGCGCGGAGGTCAACTCGTGGGCGCGAGGGCTTGCCGTCGAGCTCGAGCGACTGCAGCCCGACGCGGTGCTCCTTCACTACTCGGTCTTCTCCCTCGCATACAGGGGACTGCCCCTGTTCGTCCCGCCCACGCTCGCCGCTCTGCGCCGGCAGGCTCCGTTGCTGACGATCATGCACGAGTTCGCCTACCCGTGGGGCCGGGCGGGGCTGCGCGGCGCCGCCTGGGCGGTGAGCCAGCGGGGGGTGTTGATCGAGGCGATGCGTGCCTCCGCGGCGGCGCTCGTAACGATCGACGCGCGCGCCGAATGGCTCGGCTCGCGCGTGTGGCTGCCCCGACGCCCGCTGGCGTTCGCCCCCGTCTTCTCCAACCTGCCGCCCCCGTCTGCCGGTCCGCCAGCGGATCCCCAGGCTGCCCGCCTCGGACTGTTCGGGTACTCCCACGAGGGATCTGCCGTGGCGCTCGTGCTCGATGCGCTGGCGCTGCTGCGCGATCGCGGTCGCGCCGTCGAGCTGGTGCTGCTCGGCGCGCCCGGCCGCGACTCGCCGGTCGGCCAGACCTGGCTCGAGGGTGCGCACATGCGCGCGCTCGGACCCGCGCTCTCGTTCTCGGGCCACCTCGGCGCGCAGGAGCTCGCGGATGCCCTCGCCGCATGCGGGCTGCTGCTGTTCCCCGACTCCGCTGGCCCCTCCTCGCGCAAGACGACGCTGGCTGCCTCGCTCGCGTCGGGCAGAGCGGTGGTCGCGATCGACGGTCCCCTGCGCTGGTCGGAGTTGACCGACGCGCAGGCCGTGGAGCTGGTGGCGCCGAGCGCCGATGCGCTGGCCGATGGCCTGGGGGCGCTCCTGGGCGACGAGCGCCGCCGGGACTCCCTGGCAGAGCGCGGGCGCGCCTTCGCCGAGCACCAGATGAGCGTCGCGCGCAGCGCGCGAGCCGTCGCCGGCCTGCTCGAGCGGACCCTCGCGCGGTGACGAGGGTCAGGCGCGCGACGGAGCGCCCGCCCTGCTTGGCGCGCGCGCGCGGAGCGGGTTCTCGTCATGGTCGGTCTGCCAAATCGAGCGGGCGGCTCCGTAGGCCTCGAGCAGTGCCGCCACGTGGCGCTCGGGGGAGAAGCGCTCGGCCACCATGCTCCTGCCGGCCTCTCCCATCGCCTGCTGCCTGACCGGATCGTCGAGCAGCTCGTCGAGCGCTCGCGCGAGCGCTCGCGCGTCTCCGGGCGGCACGAACAGTCCGCTCACGCCGTCCTCGAGCCAATCGCCCACTCCGCCTGTGGCACTCGCGATGACCGGGCGCCCGGCGGCCAGGGCCTCGATCCCGACGAGACCGAACGGCTCGGGCCAGAGCGCCGGCATCGCCACCACCGACGCTTCGGCGAGCTCGTGCGCGAGCGCGTCGGCGCTCAGCCAACCCTTGAAGTGGACGCGCTCCGCCACGCCCAGCCGTCGCGCGAGCTTGCGCATCGCCTCCAATCCCAAGCCATCGCCACAGATCACGAACTCCGCGTCGAGCTCACGTGCGGCACGGATCAGGACCTGGATGCCCTTTGGCGCGACGATCCTGCCGGCGAAGACCACGCGCCGTCGCGTGGCATGGCCGGCGCCGGTCTGGGGCGTCATCGTGGTGAAAAGCGGGATCACCTCGCGGGGACTCACCTGATTGTTGGCCAGGTGGCGATCGACAGCGCTGGAATACGAAATCGCCAGATCGGCGAGACGCAGCGCCTCGAGCCCTCGAGTTGCTCGCCGGTAAGCCGCAGGCAACCCACGAGGCAGACGCGCATGTGCACAGCCGCGCGCCAGCAGGTTGGGCACACACCCCGGTCCGTGCGCACGCGTGCATTCCTCGCCCGGTCGAAAGTAATACACGCCGGACGTGCAGGCCGTGTATCCGTGAACACTGATCAACACGGGCGCGGTGCCTCGCATGAAGGCGAGCACGTCGGGATCTTCGAACTGGTGAAAGTGAATCACGTCGGGAGCCGGCGTCATGGCATCGCCCACCCGCATTTCGGGTGAAGCGCGAACGTTGAACAGCTCGGAGCAGTGATGCACCGTTACGCCCGGAGTGGCTTCACCTGACTCGACCCGAGCAGCCAGGACATGCACATCCAAACCATGGCGCGTCAGCGCCTCGGCGCTGGCGATGGCGTGTGTTGAGACCCCGCCGTCCCTCGTCCACCGCGGTGTCACGAGCAGCACCGAGTTGAGCGCTACCGCCATTTGCTCACATCGGCGTCGTGCTCGGGGTGAAGAATTGACAGACGCATTGCTTCCCCGGTCATCAGGGCATTGAGGATAGCCAACGCCCGGCGACGCGGGCAGGTGCTCCGAGCATGTCCGTGAACCGCGTGCTCGGACGTCCCGCCACGGGATGTGGAACACTGCCCGCGTGCCAGAGCCAGCGGACTCCGATGAGGCGCCGCTGTCGGGCGGCGCCGGGCGACCGACGGTTCTGTACGTAATGGGTGCCGGGCGCAGCGGCAGCACGATTCTCGGCGTCGCGCTGGGAAACTGCGAGAACGTGTTCTTCGCAGGCGAGCTCGACCGCTGGCTCCCGAAGTGTGGAATCCCGCGCGGCGATCCGAGTCCCGAGCGAGCGCGCTTCTGGAGCGAGGTGCGCATCCAGGTCAACGACGCGGCCGAGCTGTTCGGCGGCAGCACCACCTACCTGGAGCGCTCTTCCGCGCTCTTTGACCCGCGCAAGTGGCTCGCCCGGCGCCGTATGCGCGAGCGCTACCGTCACGTGTCAGAGGAGCTCTACCAGGCCATCCAGCGGGTCGCGGGCGTCCCGAGCATCGTCGACACATCCCACTATCCCCTGCGCGCTCGCGAGCTCCGCGCGCTTGGCGGTGTCGAGCTGCATCTCGTTTTCCTGGTGCGCGATCCGCAGCGCGTGGTCGCGTCGCTGGGGCGAGAAGACGTGCCCGAGCGGACGTTCGGCGTGCTCACCGCAAATGCATACCTGTGGTTGACCTATCTGCTGTCGGTGCTCGTATTCCTGCGCCACCCGCGGGAGCGGCGCGTGTTCGTCCGCTACGAGCAGTTCGTCGCGGATCCTGAAGGCGTGATGGCCGAGATCCTGCAGGGGAGATGCAGTCCCGTCACACTCCCGTCCGACCTCGAATCCCTCCGCACGGGCGTTCCGTTCCACGGCAACCGCCTTGTCAAATCCGAGGTGGTCGCAGTGGAGTCGCCCTCTGGCGGGCCACGGCGGTGGTGGAATCTCACCACCTTCTTGCAGCTGCCGTGGACGGCCGTCTTTTCCCTGCTGCGACCGGCGGTGCGGGCGTCGGCTGCCGCTCGGCGCACGCGCTCCGCGGGCTAGACGTGCGCTTCAGATTGGCTCGAGGCGCTCGAGCCTTCCGGCTCGGGCGGTGGGGTGTCCGGGGTGAGGATGGTGAACGGTTCGCTGGCGGCGCCCTCGGCTTCGGCGTTGCCGGGCACCCGGATACGCACGATCCACGTCCCGGGGCGTGAGAAGACGTAGCTGATCGAATACGAGGAGTCGATACCCACCGTGCCGGCCGCGATTACCTGGAAGCCGACGCCCGAGAGCTGCTCGCGTTCGAGGTAGACCACCTGCCCCGGGTGAGCCGGGACGATCGTGCCGGAGAAGCTCACCTGCTCGCCTGTCGGCGCGAGCAGCTTGCCGGCCTGCTCGGTGCTCGGCGAGAGGGCCGCGGTGAGGGCCGGCTGGAAGCCCTCGAAGAGTTCGGTCGAGGCCGCGGTCGCGTCGATCACGCGATAGAAGGTCGTCTGCTGGGGCGACTCGGTGAACGTGTAAGCGCCACCGGCGTCTGTAGCCCCTTTGCTGAGCACGGTGAACCCGTGCCCGCGCGTGCGCTCGAGGAGGGTGATCGGCGCGTCGTCCACGCCGGCGGCGACTCCCGTGATCGTCACCGACTGCCCCGCGGAGACCTCCTCGCTCGAGCTCTGGATCGTCAGTCGCGGGTTCTGCGGCTGGGGAAGGTCGTATACGAGCGGTTCAGATGCAGCCTCCACATCGGTGCGCCGGGAGTGCACGACGGCGCGAACGCTCATCTCGCCGGCCGCCCTGAAGCTGTGGGTGAACGAGTATTCGCCGTCGGGTCCGACGAGGCCCACGGCGATCGTGCGCCACCTTTCCCCGAGCGCGGTGTACTCGCGCTGCAGCGCCACGTGCGCGCCTGCGATGTCCGGTCTGACCGTGCCGGTGAAGGTCAACCAGGTGCGCCTGCCCGGATGCCCGCCGACGGTCGCGGTCTGGGCGTCGGCGGGCGCCGCTGTCAGGGTGACCTTGGGTGCGACCCTGACCAGCGTATGAGCGCTGAACGAGCCCGGGGCGCGCACATAGAAGACACTGTCGGTTTCCAGGGGCGCGCTGGTGAACTGGTAGGAGCCATCGGTTTGCGTCGTTGCCGTGCCGACTTCCTGCAGGCCGGCCGCGGTGCCGCGTTCGCGCACGTAGATCGTGAGCGCTTCGCCGGTCGCGCTGCGGTTGCTGGGGCAGAGCAGCTCGCCGGAGAGGCTCACCGTTTCGCCGGCGGCGAGCAGGGGGGAGCTCGCCTCGACGCTGAGATGGCATTTTCCGCCGCGGCCCGCGCGAGGGCCGGTGGGCTGGGGGTTCGCTTCACCGGCCGCGGGAGTGCCGTTCGGGTCGCCCGCTGGGGACCCCCCGTTCGGTTCGCCGGCCGACGGGGAGCCGCTCGCTTCCCCTGGCCCGTCCGCGGGCTGTTCCACCGATGCGTCGCTCGATTCGTGGCGAACCCTGCGGTCTGCTTGGCCGCGTCCGGCCGACGCCGTGACGGGCGCGAGCCCAGCGACGCCAAGACTCACCATGCCGAGCACACAGGTACGGGCAAGGGACCGGCGAATGCGCGTGGGCATGCTTGCTGCTCCTCGAGGCGAGAGGTACGGGACGATGCTCCTCCTCGGATCTATCGACGAGATGCGCTGACGACTTGAATGCGAGCGAGACGCCGGCTGGGCGGCACGCGACCGCTCCTGCGGGGGCGCCGCGGGCCCGCCGGTATGCGGGCGGCGCAGGCGCCACACGATCACTATGTTTGCCCCTCATGTGCGGCATCGCAGGGAGCACGGACGACCCCGAGGGACGCAAGCGTGCGGGCGATGTGCGCGACGCATGCGCCACCGCGGCCCGGACGACGAGGGCGTCCACAGCGACGCCGCGAGCGGCGTCAGCATCGGCATGCGGCGCCTGTCGATCATGGACGTCGAGGGCGGTCACCAGCCGCTCTGCAACGAGGACGGCTCGCGTGTGGGTGGTCTTCAACGGCGAGATCTACAACCATCCGCAGCTGCGCGAGGACCTGCGCGCGCGTGGGCACCGCTTCGCCACGAGCTCGGACACCGAGGTGCTCGTTCACCTCTACGAGGAGTACGGCGACGAGCTCGTCCACGCGCTCGATGGGATGTTCGCGTTCGCCCTGTGGGACGAGCGGCGCGGGCGCCTGCTGCTCGGCGCGCGACCGCTTCGGCGAGAAGCCGCTGTTCCTGCACGAGCGCGGCGGCGAGCTCGCCTTCGCCTCCGAGCTGACCGCGCTGCGTGGACGGTCGACGCCGGGCCTGCGCGAGCTCGACCCGGCTGCGATCGACGCCTTCTTCGTGTTCGCCTACGTGCCCGGTCCGGGCACGATCGTGCCCGGCGTGCGCCAGCTCGCGCCCGGGCACCTGCTGCAGCTGGGAGCGCGACGCAGCCGCGCTCGCGGGAGCGGCCGCTGGTGGACGCGCCGGCGACGACGGCCTCGCGCCGCAGGAGCGCGCTCGAGTCGGTGCTCGCCGAGGCGCGGCGCCTGTTCGACGAGTCGGTGCGCACGCGCATGATCTCCGACGTGCCGCTGGGCGTGTTCCTCAGCGGCGGGGTCGACTCGACGCTGGTGGCGATCGCGGCCGCGAAGCAGTCCTCCGAGCGCCTGCAGACGTTCACGGTCGGCTATGACGTCGGGTCGGTCAGCGAGACCGCGCAGGCGCGTCGCACGGCCGCCTACCTGGACAGCGAGCACCACGAGGTGACGCTCACCGAGCAGAGGTCGCCGAGCGCGCGCCCGCGCTGCTGGCCGCGATCGACCAGCCGCTCGCCGACCGGGCGCTGCTGCCGCTGAACACGCTCTCGGAGTTCGCGCGTCCGCGCGTGACCGTCGCGCTCGGCGGCGAGGGCGCCGACGAGCTGTTCGGCGGCTATCCCCGCTACCGCTGGCTCGAGCGCTCCGCGGCACGCCGAGTCGGCGCTGCCGCGCCGCCGCCGCGGCGACCGCTCGGCAGCGCTGCTGCGCGGAGCTGCCGCAGCGCCTCGGGCACGGCGAGCGCGCTGCGCGGCGGCTGACGCCCGCGCCGCTGCTCGAGCGCAACCTCGACTGGGTCACCGCCGAGCGACGCCACCGCTCGCCGGCGCGCTGTACGGGCCGCGCTGGCCGGCGTCGGCGCGACCGGGTGCTCGGCGACCTCGCCGCCCGGGCCGGCGAGCTCGACGGCAAGCCGACGGTCCGCTGGCTGATGCGCCTCGACCAGGTCGACTACCTGCCCGACGACGTGCTCTTCAAGACCGATCGCGCCGGCATGCTCGCCTCGCTGGAGATCAGGACCGTGTTCCTGAACCGGGAGCTGGCCGACTTCGCGGCCTCGCTGGACACCTCCGTCGCACCTCGCCGGCGGCGGCAAGGCGCTCCTGCGGGCGATGCTTCCCGACGGCGTCATCGACACCTCGCGCGCTGCGGCCGCTACCGCAAGACCGCCTTCAGGGTGCCCGCGGCGGACTGGCTGCGCGGCCCGCTGGCTGGCGTCCTCGATCGCCAGCTCGAGCGCGGCGTCGATCTACGGCGAGGGCTACTTCGACCGCGAGGCCGTCGCGCGCTCTGGTCCGAGAGCATCGCTCCGGCGGGCGCGACCACAGCGAGCTGCTGTGGCCGCTGCTCTCGCTCGGCCTGTGGGCCGACCGCTTCTCACGGGCTCGATGCCGGCTAGAGCCGCGACTGCTGATCCTGACGCCGGACTATCCGCCGGCGCCGGGTGGCATCCAGCTCGTCGCGCAGCGGCTCGCCGCCGGGCTCGAGCGCTTCCAGACACGCGTGCTCGCGCTCGGACGCCGCCGGCGCCGCGCGAGTTCGACGGCGCGCAGCGGCCGCGCGGTGCGGCGGGTGGGCGCCGCGGGCTGCCCGCACAGCGGGCCGGCTGGCGCTGCTGAACGCGGCCGCCGTCGCGCGAGGCGCTGCGCTTCCGTCCGCACGCTGACGCTCAGCATGCACCTCGTCGCGAGCCCGGCCGCGGCGGCGATCAGGCGGACGCTCTGGGCGCGCCCGTCGCGCAGTACTTCCACGCGGAAGAGATCGGCGCCAGGCCGCGGCTGGCCGCGTTCGCCGCGCGCGCAGGCGCGACGAGGCGATCGCCGTCAGCGACTACACCGCCGGCCTGGTCGCGCGACGGCGGGCGCCGCCTGGGCCGCATCACGGTGATCCCCAACGGCGTCGATGTCCCGGTCGAGGCCAACCCCGAGCCGGTCGATCGACCCACGTTCCTGACCGTCGCGCGCATCCAGGAGCGCTACAAGGGCCACGACGTGCTGGTGCGGGCGCTGGCGCTCGTGCGCGCGAAGGTCCCCGAGGTGCAGTGGGTGGTCATCGGCGATGGCTCGCTGCGCCCGGGTCTCGAAGCGCTCGCCCGCTCCTACGGGGTCGACGGACTCGATCCGCTTCCTCGGATCGGTCTCCGACGAGCAGCGCAACCCGTGGCTGCGCCGCGCCCAGGTGCTGGCGATGCCCAGCCGTCTGCCTGCCGGCGGCTTCGCGGGCGAGGGCTTCGGCATCGCCTACCTGGAGGCCGGTGCCTACGGCAAGCCGGTGGTCGCCGGTAACGTCGGCGGAGCGCTCGACGCGGTCATCGACGGCGTCACCGGGCTGCTCGTCGATCCGCTCGACCAGCTGGCCGTGGCCGAGGCGATCACCACGCTGTTGCTCGATACGCAGCTGGCAGGACGCCTCGGCTCAGCGGGTCGCGCTCGCGCACAGGAGCACGCCTGGCCGGTGATCGTCGAGCGGGTGCAGGGCATGCTGCTCGGGCTGCTCGCTTCGTCTGAGCGCGCCGGTGCGGACGGGCGGGCGCAGCCGGGACCCGCACGGGACGCCGCATGAGGGTTCTGTACGTCAACCACACGGCCGATGTCAGCGGTGGCGAGCACTCGCTGCTCGGTCTGCTCGGCGCGCTCCCCGACACGGTGCAGCCGCTGGTGGCCACGCCGCCCGGCCGGCTGCGCGAGCGCGGTGGAGGCCCTCGGCATCCCCACCGCCGCCGATCGCCGGCGACGGCGGGCAGCCTGCGGCTGCATCCGCTGCACACGCCACGCACGGTGGCGGAGCTGAGCGTCGCCGCCGTGCAGGTGCGCCGGGCCGCCCGCCGGCACCGCGCCGAGCTCGTGCACGCGAACTCGATCCGCGCGGGGATCGTCGCTCGGGCTCGGCGCGTCCCGCCGGCGCCAGAATCGTCCACGTTCGCGACTGCCTGCCCGCCGGGGCGCTCGCGACCGCGACCATGCGCCTGATCGCTGCCACCGCGACCACGGTCGTGGCCAACTCGCACTACACGGCGCGCTCGGTATGGACGGCGGCGCCGCGGGCGCGCGTGGAGGTCGTCCACAACGCCGTCGACCTCGAACGCTGGGATCCGGCCCGCATCGATCGCGAGCGAGCGCGAGCCGATCTCGGCCGGGCGGCGGAAGCAGAGCTGTTGCTGGGGGTGGTCGCCCAGCTGAGCGCCGTGGAAGGGGCAGGCCACCGCGATCGAGGCGCTGCGGCTGGTGCGCGAGGACGGCCTCGACGCGCATCTGCTGCTGATCGGCTCGGCCAAGTTCGTCGCCAGCGCCACGCGCTTCGACAACGACGCCTACGTGGCGGGCCTGCACGCGCAGGTGGCCGATGCGGGCCTGCAGGAGCGCGTGTCCTTCCTGGGCGAGCGCGAGGACGTTCCCGCGCTGGTCCGCGCGCTCGACGTCCTGCTGCTCCCCTCCGAGGAGGAGCCCTTCGGGCGGGCGCTCATGGAGGCGATGGCGCTGGGCGTCCCGGTGCTCGCCACCGACGTCGGTGGCCCCGCGGAGATCGTCGAGGACGGGCGCGAGGGCTATCTGCTGCCGCCGCACGAGCCTGCAGCTTGGGCGCAGGCGATCCGTCGCCTCGCGGCGAGCCCGGAGCGCGCCGCGGAGATGGGTCTCGCGGGGCGCCGGCGGGTGGAGGGCGAGTTCACGATCGACCGGCACGTGGCGAGGATGCTCGCCGTGTACGAGCGCGCGCTGGCGCGCGCCGGCAGGGGGGAGAGGGTCGGGGTGCTCCATGGCCGGTGACCGCGGCGCACCGGAACGACGCCCGGCGCTGCTGTGTCTCTCCCAGTCGTTCGCGCCGGACACCACGCCCACGGGGATCCGGGCGAGCAAGTTGCTCGGTGAGCTGAGCGTGCGCTGGGAGGTCACGGTCGTGACCGAGGCCGAGGGCCCGGGGCGCAGCGGCGGGGTGCGGGTCGAGGTCGTGCGCAGCAGGCGACCGGGGAGGCTGCTGACGGCGCTTCGGCGACTGCGCCTGGACAAGCTCCTGGAGCTGGCCCTATGGCCTGACGACTCCATCTTCTGGGTGCTGCCCGCGATCCTCGCCGGCCGACGCCTGATCCGCGAGCTGGCCCCTCGCGCGATCGTCGTGTTCATGATGCCCTACTCGGCCGGGCTCGCCGGGATCGTCCTCAGCCGTCTCACGGGCCTCCCGCTCGTGCTCAACCTCGACGACTCGCTCACGTGCACCGACATGCATCCCGAGTTTCCCACGCGCTTTCACTACCTTCTGGCGAGATCCCTCGAGGATTTCTACGCCAGGCGAGCGGACGCAGTTGTGTACGTATCCGCCACGAACCTCGAGGAGGTCAAGGCTCGTCAGAGCGATGACGTGCGTCAGAGGTTTCACCTCGTGCGCTACGGCGCCGATCGCGCCCCGGCGCACCCGCAGCCGAGATCGGGAGAGGGATTCGAGATCGCCTACGTGGGCGCGATGTCGGGGTGGTGGAGCGTGATCGGGCAGGGTGGGTCGAGCGGCGGGCTGAAGGGCCTGTATGCGGCATGGAACGCGCTCGGACGCTACCGGCGAACGACCTTGGATCACGGCACCTCCTCGCCCGCGATCGTCGGGCGCGCGATCCTCGAGGCGATCGCCGAGCACCCGGGATGGGAGGGACGCGTGGGACTCGCGCTTTACGGCAATCCGTATCCCGACGCGGTGGTCGCGCGGGCGCTCGCGAGCGCCGGCGTGCAGAGCGTGGTGAGCGTCGTGGGTCCCATCCCCCACGACCAGGTGGCTGACATCCTGGCGCGGGCCGACCTGTTGTTCATCACGCTTCCCGCCCGCACGGACGGATCGCGGGGCGGGCGCATCTCGGCCAAGACATACGAGTACCTGACGACCGACAGGCCGATCCTCGCGGCGGTTCCCCAGGGCGAGAACTGGGACTACCTCGCCGGCAAGCCGGGCGTGTGGCTCGTCGACCCCGCTGACGAGCCGGCCATGCGGGCGGTGATCGCGGAGCTCGTCGCGGCCAAGTTCGCCGGTCGAGCGCGCTCGTTCGATCGCGAGCCGTTGCGGGCCGAGCTCGCATACGAGGCCCGGGCGCGCGAGTTCGAGCTGGTCATCGACGCGGCGATCGCGCGAAGGTCTCGCCGCGATAGGCGGCCTCGAGCGCTTCGGTGAGCGCGTTCAGGTCGCCGGTGGGCAGGACCAGACCATCGCCGGGGTCGTGGATCAGGTCCTTCATCCCGGTGTCCTCGCTGACGATCACCGGGACGCCGCGCGCGAGCGCCTCCGCCGGAGCGTAGGCGAAGCCGTCCTCGTATGCCGGGTGCACGCACACGCTCGCGCTGTTCAGGTGCGCCAGCGGATCGCCTGGGCGGACGCTGATGCGCGGGTCGGCGGCGCACGCGGCCTGGACGAAGCGGCGCATGCCGCGCGTGCCCCAGCCGCCGACGAGCACGAGCCGCGATGTCCGTATGGGGGAGGCGGCGAACCGCGTCGATCAGCAGCGGCACGCCCTTGTGAACGGCGAGGCTTCCGACGTAGACGATCTCGAAGCGCGCTGAGGGCGCTCGGGCTCCCGCGCGCTCGAAGCGCGGATCGGGCGTCAACGGGAAGCCGACCAGGAGCTCGTCGGGAAACCCCTCTTCCAGGAACGAATCGCGGATGTAGTCGGAGGCCACGTAGATGCGGTCCGCACTCGCGTACTCGGCCAGGCAACGCCTCATGAGATGCGCCGCCCACGATCCTTCCAGGGGGTAGCTGCGGTGGGCGATCGCGTGCTGGGCGGCGAGCCGTCGCAGGTGCGAGTTGGCCGAGACGAGCCCCAGCGAGGCGTAGCCGCGCCCGGCGCGCCGCACGCATCTGCGTGAGGGCCTGACCGTTGAACGCGACGAGGTGCTGGGCGCCGGGAAGGCGCTCGGCGGCATATGCGTCGAACTCGACTCATGAAGGCGCGTGTGCGCACGCCAGGAGTGACCCCCACCGGCAGCCGCGAAAGCGCCGCGCTCGAGGTAGGGGACCCCGAGCCGGTGGCGCGGCGCCCCGCGGGTCGCCTCGCCGGCGTCCGCACGGGTCGAGCCGCAGATGCACACCGTCGCGCTGCCCCGGCGCTCGAGCGCGGCGACTATCTCCGAGAGGTGACGTCCGAGGCCGCCGGTGCCGAGCGGGGCCGAGCACGAGACCACCGTCTCGCCCTCGGGCAGCGCAGCGGCCTGCTGGCGCTCGGCGGTCTCGCGCCACGGCGCCGGTGAACGGTCGATCGCTGTCGGGCAACCGCGCCTCAGTCGAGGCTGTCATAGCCCCACAGCGAGACGAGGTCTCGATCGAGATACTCGCTGATCGACTCGACCTCGCCCTTGAAGCGCTGGCGCAGCTCGTGCATGACCTGCTCGTCCGGGGCCGACGGCTTGCCGTAGATGAAGTTCCGGTGAGTGGCGCGCAGCGCTCTGCTGCGCAGTCGCTCGTTGGGCACGAGTGTCTTGACCGCCGCCTTCGCGAGCTCGACCGGCCGGGCCGCGTCCCACGGAAACCACGTTCACCAGTTCGTCGAGCTGCTGAGAGCGCATCCGTTTGACGGTGGGGTTCGCCTCTTTGACCTCCACCGGCAGCTCCTCCTCGACCCCGAGGAATCGCCTCACGGTGCGCACCGTCGCCTCGTTGTCTTTGAGGAAGTCCTCGTATACGAGCACCAGCACCTGCTCTCTGGGAAAGACCGCGTGAAAGCGCCGCAGGTTCTCCACGTAGCGCACGTGCTCTGAGTAGAGGAGCAGGCGTGGCCGGTGCGAGCGGCGAGGGATCTTGCTCCCCTGCCGTCTGGCGGACTCCAGCGAGATCGCCTCGCCCAGGTCCTTGACGGTCTCCACGTGGGTGCGCAGCAACTGCAGGTGCAGCGAACGCAGGAAGCTCGCGGGCTCGCGCAGGATGGCGATGATGCGAGCGTCCGGCTGCAGCTCGGCGATCTGCCCTGCGGCGTCGTGGGAGAGCAGATACGCCGAAGAGGCCTCGCCCGCGCGCTGATCCGCGCGTGCATCCTCGAACAGTGACAGGTACTCCTCGAGATTCTCTGGCGGCGAGGCCGACCTCGGCGGTTGGAAGCGAGGGCGCATGTCGCCGGCCAGAAACCAGGGCTCCTTGAGCTCGGGCATGTAGATCTGCGGGTGCGACTTGAGCATCTCGTACAGCGCTGTCGTGCCACACTTGGGATTGCCGACTATGAAGAAGTCCGGAACCCGCCCGCGCGCGGGACGCGGCTCGTGCGGGACGGGATCGCCGGTCTTCTCAGTCGACGCGGTCATAGCCCCACAGGGTCACGAGGTCCCTGTCCAGGTACTCGCTCAGCTCGAGCACCTCCTGCCTGGAGCGCCGGCGCAGCTCGAGCATGACCTTCTCATCGACCGGCAGCGGCTTGCCGTAGAGGACCTTTCGCCGGAACGCGCCAAGCCCCTCGCGGCGCAGGCGCTGCGGCGTGAGTGTCTTGATCGTGCCCTTCGCCGCTCTCGCCGCCGGCCCGTGTCCCATGTACAGCGAGCGCACCAGCTCGTTCATGCGCGCCGAGCGCACGCCGACGGTCGGGTTCGCATCCTTCACCTCGAGCGGCACGGTGTCATCCACGCCGAGCGTGCGCAGCACGCTCCGGAGCGTCGCCTCGTTGTCGGAGCGAAAGTCGTCGTAGATCAGCACCAGCACCTGCTCGCGGGGGAATACCGCGTGAAAGCGTCGGAGCTGCTCCACGTAGCCGACGCGCTCGGGTGAGTACATCAGACCTTTTTCGACCCGCGTGTCGGGAGTCGTCTGCGCACGGCGCTTGGCTTCTTCACGCTCGATCGCCTTGCCGAAATCCCTCTCGGTCTCGACGTGATCCTGCAGCAGCTCCATGTGCAGGGAGCGCAGGAAGCTCGCGGGCTCTCGCAGCACGACGATTATCTGCGCTTCGGGGGCCAGCTCGGCGATCCCGGCCGCGGCGGTTCGCGACCTGAAGTACCCGCGCGAGATCTCGCCCGCGCGCTGCTCGGGGTCCGCCGGCTCGAACAAGGCCAGGTAGTCCTCGAGCGTTCCCGGGTTTTTCTTCTGCTCGACGGCGAAGAACTGACTGCCCAGCGGCGGCATGTAGATCTGCGGGTGACGGTCGAGCATCTCGTACAGGGCTGTCGTGCCGCTCTTGGGGTTTCCGACAATGAAGAAGTCGGGCACCCTGCGCCGCGATCCGTTCGACGCCGTCCCCTCAGACGATGCTGTCATAGCCCCAGAGTGTAACGAGGTCCCGGTCCAGGTACTCGCTGAGCGCGACGACCTCGCCCTTGAAGCGCTCGCGCAGCTCGTCCATCAGCTGCGCGTCGGGCGCCGACGGCTTGGCCCACTGCATCCGTACCTGGGCGGCCAGCGCGCGGTGGCGCAGGCGTCGCGGTGTGAGCGTCTTGATGCCTGCCTTCACCACGCGCCCGTAACGGCCGCGTCCCATGTACACCGAGCGCACCAGCTCGTACATGCGTGGCGAGCGCACAGAGACGGTCGGGTTGGCTTCTTTCACCTCTATCGGGTTGCTGTCATCGACCTCCAGGAAGCGCAGCACGCGCCGCACCGTACCCTCGTTGTCCGCGCGGAAGTCATCGTAGATCAGCACCAGCACCTGCTCGGCAGGAAATACCTCGTGGTAGCGGCGGAGCTGCTCGGTGTAGTGAACATGCTCTGCGTACATGAGGCCCTGCGGCACCGGTTGATGCTCGACCTCGCGCGCGTGACGGCGCTCCGGTTCGCGGGCCAGGGCCTTGCTCAGATCCTTCTCCGTCTCGATGTAAGCCTGGAGCATCTGCAGGTGCATCGAGCGCAGGAAGCTCGCCGGCTCACGCAGCACGGCGATGATCCGTGCGGCCGGTTGCGCGTGCGCTATCAACCGGGCGGCTTCACGCGATCGGATGTACTGCGGAGAAGCCTCGCCGACCCGCTGGCCGGATGCCGCGGCCGTGAAAAGCGCGAGGTAGTCCTCGAGCGTGAGCGGCGCCTTGCCACCGTCCAGGCGCGCATATCCGGTGCGCAGGTCGGGCGCGAAGAAGCGCGGCTCCTTGACGTCGGACATGAATATCTGCGGGTGGCGCCTGAGCATTTCGTACAGCGCCGTGGTGCCGCTCTTGGCGTGACCGACGATGAAGAAGTCGGGAAACCTGCTGCCGTGGGCGCGGGCCTCACCCGAAAGCTCAGCCGATGCGCTCATGACCGCCGAGTGTAACGAGTCCGGGCTATGATGCCTGCTGACGGTGGCGGTGCGGGTCTCCCGGCAGCTTCCGACTGCGATCCTGCGAAATACCCCGCCGATGCTCTACATCGCCTCCGTGCACTACATGTCTCCGCGGTGGATCGAGATTCAGAGCAGATATCTGCGCGAGCACATCTCGGTCGAGTATCGGACGTGGAGCTCGCTGGAGGGGATCGACCCCTCCTACGGCAGCTACTTCGACCGCGTCCTGGAGCAGCGCGGCCTGCACGCCGCCAAGCTCAATCACCTCGCGCTGGAGATATCCCGCGAGGCCTCTCCGGAGGATCTGCTGATGTTCCTCGACGGCGACGCGTTCCCGATCGCCGACCCGATGCCGCTGATCGCCGCCGGACTGTCGCAGGCGCCACTGGTGGCAGTCCGCAGGGCGGAGAACTTCGATCAGCCACAGCCGCATCCGTGCTTCTGTGTGACCACCGTGGGCACGTGGGATGCGATCCACGGAGACTGGTGCGCCGGCTATCCATGGCCGGCGCGCAAGGGCCGCCTGACGAGCGACGTAGGTGGCAACCTGCTGCGCAGCCTGGAGCTGTCCGATACGCCGTGGGTGCAGGTGCTGCGCTCCAATCACCACGACTTGGACCCGTTGTACTACGGAATCTATGGTGAAACCATCTACCACCACGGCGCCGGCTTTCGCAGCGGCGGGCTGAGCCCGGCCCATCGCACCGGACCGCCGCCGTTGCCCATGTCACAGCTCCCGGGGATGGGTGCGGTCGAGCGAGTTCTCAAGGGCATGCGCTGGCGACGCTGGGAACGGGGCGTGCAAGCCCGGCACGTGCACCAGTCAGAGGAGCTCTACGAGCGCATCAGGGCCGGTGGCTCGGACTGGCTTGCCGAGCTCACCTAGCGGGCTCGGGCCAGGCGTCGTGTAGACTTCTCGCACCATGGCGGGAGAGCAACAGCTGTCTCCAGCGAACATGGGTTTGCGCGCGACGGCCTTCGCCAAGCGGGCAGTGGGAGCGGCGTCGCGAAGGCTCGATCGGCCGGAGCTGCTGGCGGCCGTGGACGCTGGGGTGCGACAGGCCGAACGCGAGGCGATCGGCATCGGCGCGGTGCTCGCGAGCACGCTGCACGCAGATTCGACCTATGTGGATGTCGGCGCCAACCGAGGACAGATCCTGCGCGATGCCGTACGGGTCGCGCCGCGCGGCCGTCACGTCGCCTTCGAGCCGATTCCGGCACTGGCCGATGCGTTGGCGAGCGAGTTCCCCGACGTGGACTGCAGGCAGATGGCCGTGGGCGCCAGCCCGGGTGTCGCGGAGTTCTGTCACTTCACACAGATGGACGGCTGGAGCGGGTTGCGCCGCAGCCCGGAGGTGAGCGACGAGCGCGGCCAGCCGCAGTACATCAACGTGACCGTCTCCACCCTCGACGTGGAGCTCGCGGGCGAGCGCCCGAGCGTGATCAAGGTCGACGTCGAGGGCGCCGAGCTCGAGGTGCTGGAGGGCGGACGTGCGCTGCTCACGGACGTGCGGCCGGTGATCGTCTTCGAGCACGTCGGCGAGGCGGCGGCCCTGTATGGCGCGGCGCCGGAGGGCGTGTGGGATCTGCTGAGCGACCTGAGCTACCGGATCTTCTCGGTGACGGGCGATGGCCCCTTCACCCGTTCGGCCTTCGCCGGGAGCTCCACCGTGGTGAACTGGTTGGCGACGCCCGAGCCACCGTCGAGCTGAGCGCGACCGGCCTCACTCGACGCCGGCATAGCCCCACAGCTCGACCAGGTCGCGGTCCAGGTACTCACTGAGTGCCACCACCTCTCCCTTGAAGCGGCGTCGCAGCTCGAGCACCAGCTCCTCATCGGCGGGCCGCGGCTGGCCGTAGAGCACCCTGCGGCGCAGCGCGCCGAGGCCCTCGCGACGAAGCCGTTGGGTCGTGAAGACCTTGACCACCGCCTTGCCCGCGCGCGCCAGCGGTCCACGCCCGAGATACAACGAGCGGACCAGCTCATACATGCGAGGAGAGCGCACGCGGACGCTGGTGTTCGCTTCGGTCACCTCCAGCGGCAGGGTGTCGTCGACTTCGAGGAAGCGCAGCACCTGGCGGACCGTGCGCTCGTTGTCGGCGCGAAAGTCGTCGTAGATCAAGACCAGCACCTGCTCTGGCGGGAAGACCGCGTGATAGCGGCGCAACTGCTCGACGTAGTGGACGCGCTCGTCGGCGTACCCAAAGCGCTGGTGGCGCGCGCTCGCGTCGAGCGCGTCGTCCCCGTGCCAGGCGTCTTCGAGTGCGATCGCCTTGGCGAGGTCCTTCTCCGTCTCGACGTGATCGCGCAGCAGCTCCAAGTGCAGCGAGCGCACAAAGCTCACGGGCTCACGCAGGATGGCGATGATGCGCGCGGCGGGTTGCAGCTCGCCGATCCGCTCCGCGGCCGCGTGCGAGCGCAGGTAGGAGGGTGAAGCCTCGCCGGCGCGTTGCTCCGGCAGAGCGCCCGCGAACAGTGACAGGTACTCGTCGAGTGAATGTGGATGCTCGCTCGATTCGTGCAGGTTGGGATGCAGCTCGCGGGCGAAGAAGCGCGTCTCCTTGAGCTCGGGCATGTAGATCTGCGGGTGACGCCTCAGCATTTCGTGAAGCGCTGTGGTGCCGCTCTTGGGATTGCCGACAACGAAGAAGTCCGGCATCCTGCGCTCGGCTCCGCGCGCGGCAACAGATGCTTGCGAGGCAGCCGTCATCATCGGCGAGTGTAACGAGGCCAACGTGAGCCACTCGGGCGGGTCCCGGAGCTCGCGGTGGCGGCAGCCCTGCCCAGAGCCCGCGCTCCGGGCCGGGTGATTCGGCGGCCGCCGCACCGGCCCCCGGCCACGCCCGCGGGCGCCCTGCGGCGTACGGCAGGCCCGCTTGCCCGGTCCTCGCCGTCGCGGGCGCGCATCCCCGGTCTTGACAACGCTCTGGGCTGCGCCCTAACCTGAAGTTCACAATCGTCCAGCCAGCCCCGGCTAGGCTCGGTCGAATGCCTGCAAGCGACTAGCACGGATGCCAGCCACCTACCACCTCACCCACCTGCGCACGCTCGAGGCGGAGGCGGTCCACGTGATGCGTGAGTCCGCCGCCGAATTCGAGCGTCCGGTGCTGCTGTTCAGCGGCGGCAAGGACTCGATCGTGCTCCTGCGCCTGGCCGAGAAGGCCTTCCGCCCGGGGCCGTTCCCGTTCCCGCTGATGCACGTCGACACCGGCCACAACTTCCCGGAGGCGATCGAGTACCGCGACCGGCGCGTCGAGGAGCTCGGCGAGCGCCTGATCGTGGCCTCGGTCGAGGACTCGATCCGCGCGGGGCGCGTCGTCGAGGAGCGCGGTCCTCGCGCGTCGCGCAACGCTCTGCAGACGGTGACGCTGCTGGACGCGATCGCCCAGCACGGCTTCGATGCTGCGTTCGGCGGCGCCCGCCGAGACGAGGAGCGAGCGCGCGCGAAGGAGCGCATTCTGTCCTTCCGCGACGAGTTCGGCCAGTGGGAGCCCCAGAAACAGCGGCCAGAGGTGTGGAGCCTGTACAATGGGCGCATCCGCCAGGGCGAGCATGTGCGCGTATTTCCACTCTCCAACTGGACCGAGCTCGACGTGTGGCAGTACATAGCCGAGGAGGACTTGGAGGTGCCCGCCATCTACTTCGCGCACGAGCGGGAGGTCTTTCGGCGCGACGGCATGCTGTATGCGATCAGCCCATTCGTTGAGCTGATGGACGGCGAGGAGCCGTTCACGGCGCACGTGCGCTACCGGACCGTCGGCGACATGAGCTGTACGGGGGCCGTGGAATCGCAGGCGTGCACGCTCGCGGAGGTCGTCGCGGAGATCGCCGCCACGGAAATGACCGAGCGCGGACAGACGCGCGCCGATGACCGCGTCACGGAGGCCGCGATGGAGGACCGCAAGCGGCAGGGATACTTCTGATGGACGACCCCTCAGGTTCGGTGCACACGGGCGCGGTCAACGGCAACCGGGCGGCGCGTGCCAACGGGACCGGCGTCGCCGCGACGCCCGCCACCGGAGTCCCCGGCTCGCGCGAGAGCGCGACGGAGGTCTTCCGCCGTCTCAGCGATCGGCCGACCGATCTGCTGCGCTTCGCCACCGCGGGCTCAGTGGATGACGGCAAGAGCACGCTGATCGGCAGGCTGCTCTACGACTCAAAGCAGGTGCTCGCCGACCAGCTCGCCCACGTCGAGCAGACGAGCGAGCGCATGGGCCACGAGTTCGTCGATCTTTCGCTGCTCACCGACGGCCTGCGGGCGGAGCGCGAGCAGGGCATCACGATCGACGTCGCCTACCGCTACTTCGCCACGGCCCAGCGGCGCTTCATCATCGCCGACACCCCGGGACACGAGCAGTACACGCGCAACATGGTCACCGGCGCGTCGACCGCCGACCTGGCGATCGTCCTGGTGGACGCGCGCAAGGGCGTGATCGCGCAGTCCAAGCGCCATGCGTTCATCAGCTCGCTGCTTGGTATCCCGCACGTGGTCGTGTGCGTCAACAAGATGGACCTGGTCAACTTCGACGAGGGGGTCTTCGACGCGATCGTCGAGGACTTCGACGCCTTCGCGGCGCGACTGGAGCTGCCCGACGTGACCTTCATCCCGATCTCCGCCCTGCTCGGAGACAACGTGGTCGATCGCTCGGAGGCGATGCCCTGGTATCAGGGTCCGCCGCTGCTTTACCACCTCGAGCACGTCCACATCGCCTCCGATCGCAACCTGATCGACGTGCGCTTTCCCGTGCAGTGGGTGATTCGTCCCCCGCCGCCCATCGTCCCGGGACGGAGGGCGTCAACGACTACCGCGCGTACGCCGGACAACTCGCGGGCGGCATCATTCGGCCGGGCGACGAGGTGGTCGTGCTGCCCGGCGGTCAGCGCACCACGGTCGCCGGCATCGACACCTATGAGGGTCCGGTCGCCGAGGCCTTCCCGCCGATGTCGGTGGCGCTGCGCCTGAGCGACGACATCGACGTCTCCCGCGGCAGCACGATCGTGCGTACCCAGAACCAGCCGTCGGTCTCCAACCGCTTCGAGTGCCTGCTGTGCTGGATGTCCGAGCAGCCGCTCAGCCCCCAGCGGCGCTACCTGGTCAAGCACACCACCCGCATGGCGACCGTCGGCAAGGTCGACGTTCGCTACCGCATCGACGTCGAGACCCTGCGCCGGGACGCGAGCGCGAGCACGCTCGCGCTCAACGACCTCGCGCGCGTCCACCTCGAGCTGAGCTCGCCGCTCGTGTTCGACTCCTACAGGCGCAACCGAGTGACCGGCAGCCTGATCATCATCGATGCGGCGACCAACGACACGGTCGGCGCGGCGGTGATCCTCGACACCGAGGTCGAGGGCTCCGCGATCGACGAGACTGGCGAGGAGACCAAAACCGAGCGCAGTCCGAACGTCCGCTGGCAGGGGACACGCATGACGCGCGAGCGGCGCTGGAGCACGCTCGGGCATGCCGGCGCGACCTTGTGGTTCACAGGTCTGCCCGGAGCCGGCAAGTCGACGGTCGCCGCCGCCGTCGAGGAGCGTCTGCTCGCGCTAGGCCAGCCCGCTTTCCTACTCGACGGCGACAACCTCCGCCACGGGCTCAACGGCGACCTCGGCTTCGACGAGCACGCGCGCACCGAGAACGTGCGGCGTACCGCCCACGTCGCGCGGCTGCTGGCTGAGTCGGGGACGATCGCGCTGGTGAGCCTCGTCAGCCCGTACGCGGCCGATCGTCAGGCGGCGGCGGCGCTGCACGCGATCGATGACCTCGGCTTCCTGGAGATCTTCGTCGACGCCCCGCTGGAGCTGTGCGAGCAGCGCGACCCCAAGGGCCTGTACGCGCGCGCGCGCTCGGGCGAGCTCTCGGGCATGACAGGCGTGGGGGCCCCCTACGAGGCCCCCGCCCAGCCGGATCTGGTGCTCGGCAGCTTCGAGGAAACGGTCGAGCAGGAGGTCGAGCGCGTGCTCGAGCTGCTCGCGGCCAGAGGCCTGATCTCGCTGGGCCGCTGAGCCGCGCCCGCTGAGCCGCGCCCTACTTCTTCTTGCGCTTGGTCTTCTTCGCAGGGCCGGCGCGCAGCGTGAGGACCTCGCTGGACCCCGACGCCAGCGGCCCGCTCGGGAGCGCGACGAACGCGCGGTAGTGGCCGGCCTCCTGGATACTCACCACGAGGCTGAAGCGCGAGATGCTCCTGGTGGCGCGCTTGACGACCGCGGCGAACTTGTTCGCGAACACCGGGGGGCGTTCTTCGGCCTTTTCGTTCGTCTTCCCCGACTTCGAGAGCTTTTCGGGCTTGTCGGCCTTCGGGACCTTCACCTTGGGCGCCTTTTCGAGCTGGAAGAAGACGCGCGCCCCCACCTCCGCCGGGGACACCGTCCCATACAGCCGCACCAGGCCCTTCCTGTGGCTGGTGGTCTGCGCTTTCAGGACCACGTGCACCTCGGCCTGCTCGGGAATCACGTCGCTGTACAGGGGCGCCAAGCCGACCGTGGCGATGCGGAAGTGCGTGCTCATCGACAGGTCCCTCACGCTGAAGGAGAAGGCGCCCGTGGGGCCTGTGAGGATCGGCTCCCCGACATCGGCGAACGGCGCCCGATATGGGTATGGACTGGCCTGGAGCACGATCTGACGGGCGCCGTTGCCCGCTCCCGTGAGCGTTCCGCTGATCACGAACGTACCGCCGACGGCCGTCGCCGCGAAGGTCTTGGGCAGGTCGAAGCCGCTCTTCTTGGCGGTCACCTCCTGGGGCTTGCCTTCCCTGAGCCCGTCGGCATTGTGCGCCACCAGCACGTAGAAGTAGCCCTGCGGCAGCCCGGCGACCGTCTGGCTGACCTTGACGGACGTCGTGGCGGTGGAGCCGCCGGCGAGCGTTGCTTCGGTCGTCTGGGAGCCGAAGGCCTTTGTGGGTCCGTACTTGAAGTAGTAGGTGGTGGTCAGCGTGCGCGGGTCGACCGTCCCCTCGAGCACGGTCGAGGAGCCGGCCGCGCGAAAGCCGCCGGTGCTCACCTTGGGGGCTGCGGCCGTGACCGTCTTGCTCGAGCCCGCGGCCTGCGCGAGGGGCGACGCGGCAAGCGTGATGCCGGCCACAGCCGGCGCCAACAGCGCCAAAGTCCGTTTGATCGTCAAGCTCGCCATGTCCCTGACTCCTGTGCTCGCTGTTTGCTCGTGGCCTGTCCGCGACCACGCGCTCGTGCCACGCGGCCCGCGCTCATGAGCCTACAAACCCGGCGGGCGGCCAATCGATGCGGTGCGCCCGAGCAGGCCCCTCGCTTCCCGGGGTTGACTCCAGGCGCAGCGGCCGTTAGCCTGCGCGGGAGGTTTCGCGGCCCCGCGCAAGCGGGGCCGGCGGCTCGATCGCCGCCAAAGAAGGGGGATGCGAGACCGAACGGGAAACCGAACGGAGTACAAGGCGTGTGGCGGAGGGCCACACGGCCATAGCGACGCTACCAATTCGCGATCTTCGACTACGGAGGGTGGACAATTGTTCCGGCTGACCAGTTCCCTGCATGCGACGGGCCGCGCCCGCACGTTTCTCGCCACCGGCCTCGCCCTGGCGGCAGTCCTCGCGCTCGCCGCCTGGAGCTCGACGGCCCGCGCGAGCGGATGCTCCAACACGTTCAGCAACACCGCCGCGGGCGGTAGCTGGGGCGTCGCCGGCAACTGGAGCAAAGACAAAGTCCCAACCTCGACCGAAGAAGTGTGCATCACCGAACCCGGCACGTACACGGTCGAAATGGCCCAGGGCTCGGTGACCGTCAAGACGCTGACCGTAGGCGCCAGCACCGGCACGCAGACGCTCGCGGTGCAGAGCACCGGCGCCGCCAACGCCACGCTGACGACCAGCGAAGGGCTCTCGATCGGCACACACGGGGTGGTCACGATGACCAACGCGGCCGACCATGACGAAAACAGCGTCACGCTGATCGGCACGATCACCAATGCCGGCACGCTGGCCTCAGAAAAAGGCAATGGCAGCGGTGGCGGGCGCTCGATTCAGGGCAACGTCACGAACACCGGCACGTTCACGGTCAACAAGAACACCGAATACAACAGCGGCGAAGCGGTGACGTTGACCAACGAAGGCTCGATCGACCTCGCGGAAGGCGTGACGCTGCACGTGAGCAGCAAAGGCAAGCTTCTCAACACGAGCGGCAAAATCGCGGCCACGGGCTCGGGCGACGTGCTCGTCACCGGCTCTGAAACGTCGTTCACGCAGGGCGCCGGCACGACCACCGGGGCGTTGCCGGTGATCGTCGACGACAGCGCGCTGAAATACGCGGGCTCCGGTGCGAGCCTGATCGCGCTCCGGGGCACGGACACGCTGGCGGGGAGCCTCTCCTCGGGGCAGTCGCTGCAGATCCAGAGCACCGGCGGCGAGAACGCGTCCGTGACCGTCGGCGAAAGCATCTCGAACGGGGGCACGATCGCGCTGACGAACGCCAACGACGGCGACGAAAACAGCGAGACCCTGATCGTCAGCAAAGGCAACACGCTGACCAACAGCGGCACGCTGGCCTCAGAAAAAGGCAATGGCAGCGGTGGCGGGCGCTCGATTCAGGGCAACGTCACGAACACCGGCACGTTCACGGTCAACAAGAACACCGAATACAACAGCGGCGAAGCGGTGACGTTGACCAACGAAGGCTCGATCGACCTCGCGGAAGGCGTGACGCTGCACGTGAGCAGCAAAGGCAAGCTTCTCAACACGAGCGGCAAAATCGCGGCCACGGGCTCGGGCGACGTGCTCGTCACCGGCTCTGAAACGTCGTTCACGCAGGGCGCCGGCACGACCACCGGGGCGTTGCCGGTGATCGTCGACGACAGCGCGCTGAAATACGCGGGCTCCGGTGCGAGCCTGATTGCGCTCCGGGGCACGGACACGCTGGCGGGGAGCCTCTCCTCGGGGCAGTCGCTGCAGATCCAGAGCACCGGCGGCGAGAACGCGTCCGTGACCGTCGGCGAAAGCATCTCGAACGGGGGCACGATCGCGCTGACGAACGCCAACGACGGCGACGAAAACAGCGAGACCCTGATCGTCAGCAAAGGCAACACGCTGACCAACAGCGGCACGCTGGCCTCAGAAAAAGGCAATGGCAGCGGTGGCGGGCGCTCGATTCAGGGCAACCTCAAGAACACGGGCACCCTCGCGGTCAACAAGAACACGGAATACAACGGCGAAGGCGCTACCCTGACCAACGAAGGCTCGATCGACCTCGCGGAAGGCGTGACGCTGCACGTGAGCGACCAGAGCAAGGTCATCAATACCGGCGGAAAAATCGCCGCCACGGGCTCGGGTGAGCTGTTCGTGCAGGGCTCGGGCACGTCGTTCACCGAGGGCGCCGGCACGACCACCGGGGCGTTGCCGGTGATCGTCGACGACAGCGCGCTCACGTACGAAGGCTCAGGCGCGAGCGTGATTGCGCTCCGGGGCACGGACACGCTGGCGGGAAGCGTATCCCCGGGGCAGTCCCTGCAGATCCAGAGCACCGGCGGCGAGAACGCAACGGTGACGGCACACGTGAGCTTCTCAAACGCTGGGACGATCGTGTTGACGAACGCCAACGACAGCGACCAGAACAGCGAGACGCTGATCGTCGCCAAAGGCGAAACGCTCACCAACAGCGGCACCCTGAGCACTGAAGTGGGCAACGGCAGCGGCGGCGGGCGCTCGATCCAGGGCAACCTCAAGAACACGGGCACCCTCGCGGTCAACAAGAAGACCGAATACAACGGCGAAGGCGCCACGCTGACCAATCAGGGCACGATCGCGATCGCAAGCGGCGCGTCGCTGAACGTCAGCAGCGGCGATGTCGTCAACGCCTCGGGTGGCAACATCGAAGGCACCGGCAGCGGTGAGCTGACCCAGCGGGGCGGCACCTTCGAAGAGGGTGCGGGCAAGACCACCGGCACGCTGCCGGTGGTGCTCGACGACCTCGCGCTCAAGTACACGGGCGATGGCGCAAGCACGATCGCGCTGCATGGCGCGAGCGCGCTGACCGGGCCGGTCGGCGCGGGCCAGACGCTGTTGCTGCAGAGCACGGGCAGCGAGAACGCCACGATCACTGCCGCCAGCTTCACCAACAGCGGCAAGCTCGTGCTCCAGAACGCCGCCGACAGCGACGCCAACAGCGTCACGCTGAACCTCGCCGCCGGCTCCGGCACGCTCACGAACGCGAACGTCAAGGGCGCCGTGTTGGAAGCCGAACACGGCAATGGAGGCAACCGCACGATCGAAGGCAACGTGGTCGACGAAGGCACGCTCGCGGCCTCCACGACGCTGAAAATCACCGGCACGTTCGCGATGGCAGGCAAGAAGCCGATCCTCAAGATCACGATCGCCGGCGCCTCGGACTTCGGCGCGCTGTCGGTGACTGGGACGGCGACGATCCTCAACGAGCTGGAGCTCGCTCAGGTCAAGCCGTTCGTGCCGACGCTCGGCGAGAAGTTCGGGATCCTCTCTAGCTCGGCGCTGACCGGCACCTTCACGAAGGTCAAGAAGAACAAGATCAAAAAGTCCGAAGCGAAGATCTACACGCCGATCTACTCGGGCACCGCGGTCACGCTGGAAGCCCAGGCGTGATCGAAGCGAACGCCTAGCTTCACAAGATCGTTACGTCAGCAGCGGCGCGCGGGTCGACCATACTGGGGCGGCCCGCGCGCACGATTTGCCGTGCATGCGATTAAGCCGTTGGTCGCCTGCGACGCACATACGAAGGTAGTCACTCTGTCAACCGAATCGATCGCAAGCACATCGCCCGCCAACACCGGCGCGTCGGTGCCGTGTGCGAGCTGCGGCGCGCCGTTGGCCGCCGACCAGCGCTACTGCCTGGAGTGTGGTGAGCGGCGCGTGCCCATGAGCAGCCTGCTGTTCGGCGGCCCGCCGTCCACCGAGGCTTCGTCCCAGGGGAGCGCACCCAGCGTGCCCCCGTCGCCCCCGGGCAGAGCTCCAGCAGCCGACGCGCAGCCACGCAACCAGGCGCTGACGATCATCGCCGGCGTGGGCGTGCTGCTGCTGGCGGTCGGCGTGGGCGTCCTGATCGGGCGGGCCGGTGCCTCCAAGCAGACCACCCCGCCTGCCCAGGTGATCACGGTCGCCGGCGGCGGCTCCGGTGGCCACGACGACGAGCGCCCCGAGCGAAGCGTCGTTCACCGGCGACTGGCCGTCAGGCACGAGCGGCTACACGGTGCAGCTGCAGACGCTGCCTACGGCGGGCACGACCGTCAGCGCGGTGGAAGCGGCCAAGACCGCGGCGAGCGGCAAGGGCGCCAAGGCCGTCGGTGCGCTGAAGTCCGAAGAATTCAGCTCGCTCACGGCCGGCAGCTACGTCGATCTACTCGGGCGTCTACCACCAGCGCGGCGAAGCCGAAAAGGCGCTGAACGGGTTGCGCAAGAGCTTCGCCGGCGCGAAGGTGATCAAGGTCTCAAACGGCGCGAGCGGCACCTCCGGCGCGGCCTCCGGAGGGTCGACCTCGGGCGCGGGCGGAGTTGGCAGCAGCGAGAGCCACCCCGCGCCGCCTCCAGCCTCAACGACCTCAAGGGGGCCAAAGGCAAAAGCTATGAGGAAAAGTCCAAGAACCTCCCCGACGTGGTCGAAACGGGCTAGCGGCTGTGGGCATCCTGCGCAACACGGGCGACGGCAACGGGCTACCGAGCCGAGCTGAGAGCGAGCCGTCCCTGCCCGTTCCCGCGGCGCCAGGCTTGGCCGCTGCGCAGGCCGCCCTCATCGGCGCGGCCCCCTTGGCGGCTCCCCGCGCGATGGCGCCACCTGTTGCCCAAGGGCCCGGACGCTCAGAGCTCGAGCATCGGCGCGATGTCGCTGGCCGAGCAGGTCACCGAGCTTCACTGGGACCTCGGCGGCCTGGCGTATGAGATGGCGATCCGCGACCACTTCCGACTCGACGTGCTCGTGCGCCGCGCGGCCGTGCTGCAGGAGCGCGACGCCGAGCTCGCGGAGGTGGAGCGCATGCTGCGTATGCAGGAAGACGAGCGTCGCGGGGACCTGCCCGGCATGCTCGGCGCCCCACAGCCGGGGCGCGCTGTTCTGCTGGCAGTGCGGCGCGACGCTGATGGAGCGCGCGCCGAGGCGGCGCCGCTTCCCTGGACGCGTAGGAGGGCTCGACATCGACGCCGAGCGTCTCGAAGCGATGCGAGGAGTGCGGCTCGCCGCTGGGCCGGCGACCAGCGGTACTGCCTCGCCTGTGGTGCGCGCGTGGGCGCGCGCAGCCCGCATCTCGAGCCGCTCCTGCGCAGCGTCCCGGCGCGCGCCTACGAGCCGACGCCACGCGTGATGCCGGCGTATCGGCGGCCGCTGCCGCGGACCGCCGGCCCGCGTCCAGCCCCGAGGCTGGCCGCCTGAGACTTCCCCCGCCACGAGTGTCGGCTCTGCTCGTGCTCCTGTTCCTGGGCTTCGGGGTGCTCCTCGGACACGTCGCGCGCTCGCCCCCACCCGACGCGCTCGCCTCGGCTCGCGGGCCCGTCAAGCTCGTGCTGGGGGCCGCGGGCTCCGCGTCGGCTCAAGTCCCCTCCTCGCCCTCCAGCTCGCAGTCGCAGGCGTCGTCCCCCGCCGCAGAAGCCCCCTCCACGGAAGGCGGAGCGGAACCCACGCCGACGCCCGCGCCCGCGCCCGCGACGACGGGTAGCGGTGCGGCGAGGACGCCCGCAAAGTCGAAAGGCGGCGCCGGCGCGCAGAGCGAATCGGGCGGCCAGGGCGGCGCAGGGGGCCAGGGCGGGACTTCAGAAGCGGCGGGCCCGGCGAAGAAGCTGCCGCCGCTCAAGCACGTGTTCGTGATCATGCTCTCCGACGAGCCCTATGCGTCCGTGTTCGGGCCGTCCTCGACTGCGCCCTACCTGGCCGGGACGCTCGAGCACCGCGGCGAGCTGCTGACCCGCTACGACGCGGTCGCGCACGAGGAGCTGGCCGAACGAGGTAGCGCTGATCAGCGGCCAGGGGCCGACCGCGGAAACGGCGGCGAACTGTCCCACCTACAGCGAAATCCTCGGCACCGGTCGGGCCCAGACGAACAGGTGCTGGGGCAGCGGCTGCGTGTACCCGCGCACGGCGCAGACGCTGGCAGGTCAGCTCGCGCCAAGCATCTCAGCTGGCGCGCCTACATCGGGGGCATGGACGAAGCGCGGCGCGCGACCGGCCCGTGCGAGCACCCGAGCTCGGCGCAGCCGATCCCACGCGCAGCGCAAACGCTCCGAGCCCGGCCGCCTACGCCACATTCGCGAACCCCTTCGTGTACTTCGACTCGGTGATCGAAACGCCGCAGTGCGCCGCCGATGACGTCGGGCTGGGTCGGCTGAGGGCGATCTGGCGCGAGCGCCGCGCAGCACGCCGAGCTTCTCCTACATCGCCCCCGATCGCTGCCACGACGGATCCCGACGCCCTGCGCCCCGGGCGCCCCGGCCGGCGTGGCACCGGCCGACGCGTTCCTGCAGAAGGTGGTGCCCGAGATCACCGGATCCGAGGCCTACAAGAAAGGCGGCCTGCTCGTGATCACGGTCGATGAGGCGCCATCCAGCGGCGCGTTCGCCGACTCGAGCTCCTGCTGCGGGCAGCCGCAGTTCCCCAACCTGCCCGTCGAGATCGGCCCTCGCGGGGCTGCCCCGAGGCGGCGGCAGGTCGGGGCGCTGCTGCTGTCACCCTTCGTCAAGCGCCCGCAACCACCACCAGGAACAGTTCAACGACTTCTCGCTGCTGCGCACGATCGAGGACCTATTCGGCCTCGAAGCATCTCGGCTACGCCGGTCTGCCAGCGGTCAAGTCGTTCGAACCCGCGTGTTCACCGCTGGCAAGCCTGACGCGGACACCGACCACCGACAGCTCGCGGCGCCTGCTCGCGGTGCCCTATGCGCTCGCCTCTCGCGCACCGGCCAGCTCGTCGTAGGTGATCGCCGTGCGGCGCGATGGCCGGCGCGGGAGCACCCACTCGAGCGCCATCATGTGGCGGGTGTGGCGAAGGTCGGCGGGGTGCAGGTCCAGGCGATGCGTGTCGTCCGCAGACGACGCTTCCGGCGCGGATCAGCGCCGGCGAGAGGACGCGGCTGAGGGGGCCGCTCGCGTGCGCATGCCCCAGGCGGGCGCGAGCAGCCGGCGTCGACTGCGTCGGCGCGCGGGCTCGATCCGCGCGCGTGCGGTGCACGCGCAGCAGGCTCGCCCACCAGCGGAACTTGCGCGGGTCAGCGCCTCGCGCAGCGCGGCGGTGTAGGCGTAGGCGGGCGCCACGAAGCCGTCCGGCTCGACGCCCGCGAGCTTCAGCACCCGCCAGCCGGCATCGACCGCCCGGCGGGTCTCTTCGCCGTCGAGTCCCACGAACTCCCCGCGCGCCGGTCTGCGCGCGAGCGCGCAGGCCGGGCGCGGAGAGCCGTCCGCGGCGCAGCTGCTCGTGCTGAAAGCCGTGCTGGGCGATCGAGTCGCCCGCGCTGCGGCGCTCGCAAGCCAGCTCGTCATCTCCGGCGAGCGCTCGCCGAGCGGGTGCAGATCGCGCGCCGGGATCACGAGCAGGGTGACGCGGTCGACGCCGTGGTCGTCCAGCCAGTCACGGATCAGCGCGCAGCGCTCGAACGTCGCCGGCTCGATGTCGTGCAGGGCGACGGCGATCCTCGGCGTAGGCTGCAGGCGCGCTCGCCGTCGCCTGCGGAGCTGCGCGATCGTCGTCCGCAGCGCCCGCCGGTAGCCGGCGCTGAGGCGCTCGAGCGCGCGCTCCCACGTGCGCTCCCTCGACCGACGACAAGGCCGCCGCTCGGGCCAGGCGCTCGCGCAGCAGCGGCGAGTCCGCGAGCTCGAGCACGGCCTCGCGCCAGCGCGCTGGGCGTCCGGCGCGCGCAGCAGCCCGCTGACGCCGTCCTCGATCAGCGACAGCGGGCCCCCCGCGGCCACCGCGACCACCGGCAGGCCGCTTGCCTGTGCCTCGAGGATCACCTGCCCGAAGGTGTCGGTGCGGCTCGGAAACAGGAACATGTCGGCGCTCGCATATGCGCGGGCCAGCTCGTCGCCCTCCAGCCAGCCGAGGAAGGTGGCGGCGTCGCCGACGCGCTCGCGCAGCAGCTCCTGCTCGGGCCCGCCGCCGGCGAGCACGAGGTGCAGCCGGGGATCGCGCGCGCGCGCCTTCAGGAAGGCGTCGGCGAGCAGGTCGGCCCCCTTCTCGCGCGTGATTCGCCCGGAGTACAGGACGTTGATCGCGTCGGGCAGCGGCGTCTGCCGCGCAGCGCCGGGTCGAAAGCGTGCGCTGTCCACGCCGCGGTCCCAGCGCAGCACGCGCTCCGTGCCCACCCCGATCGCCGGCCAGCGCCTCGTCGGATGCGGGGCTGGGCGAGAGCACGAGGTCGCATGCGCCGTAGAAGGCGCTCACGCCGAACGCCATCGCCTCAGCCACCCGCCGCTCGCCCGAGCGCAGGCCCGCGTAGGCGGTCAGCTCGGTGTGGTAGCTGCCGACGAGCGGCAGCCCCATGGCCGCGGCGACGAGCGCGCCCGCGACCCCGACGGGGCCCGGCGAGCAGACGTGGATCAGGTCGAAGCATCCGTCGCCGCGCCAGCGTCTGCACCGCGGCGGACAGGCTCGGCACCCCGATCTGCAGGCCCGGGTAGTAGGGCACGTCGAACTCGGCCACGGCCGACAGGCGCCGGTCGACGTTCGGGTCGGTGCCGAGGACCTCGATCTCGAAGCCCGGCACGCCGCGCTGGCGGATCTCCTCGATCGCGCGCGTCACCCCGTGGGTGGAGCCGATGCCGTCGGCCAGGATCGCCACACGCGGGATCTCGCCGTCGTCGCGCGTGCGAGCGTCTCTGCGCTCGCCGTCGTGCTCACCGGGTGCGCGCGCGACCGAGTCCGGGATGCCCCAGCTTCGCCTTCTCGTTGGCGAGGAACGCCGTGGCGGGTGCGTACGGGATGGCGGCGATGCAGCTCTCGAACAGGCCGGACGGCGCGCGGCACGTCTCCGCCTCGCCGCGGGCCGCGGCACACGGCCTGCTCGACCGCGCCGCGAAGCTTGCGCTCGTGCAGGCGCGAGGCGCGCCGGTAGAGGTCCGAGTGGCTGAAGTCCTCGCTCTGCATGTAGGCGATCAGGCCCTCCTCGTCGAGGTGGTCGAGCTCGACCGCGCTCAGCCAGGCGCGCAGCAGGCAGCGCGCGTCCTCCGGGCGTCAGCTCGCCGGCGACCGCGCCGTGGCGGGCATCGCCCTCGCGCAGCAGCCGCTGCGCCATCGTCATCACGCGCGCGCGGGTCCGGGCGGACGCTCCTGCCGGATGGGTCTCCGCTCTGCCGCGCCCGAGCGAGCTGCGCGGCCAGCGCGATCGCGGCGTGCGCCCACTTGGCGGCGCTGCCCTGAGCGCCGCCCACGCCGCGCGTCGCCCGCGCGCACGTGCGCGAGGAACTCCGCGGGTGTGCCGCCGCGCGGGCGTCTCGGTGTAGGTGCGACCGATGTCCACGCCCGCGTGATCGTCCGAGCCGCCGATCCCGATGCCGTCGAGCGTGGCTATGTAGGTGGCCGCCGGCCGGTTCAGCTCGCGTGGCGCGGGCGCCGTTGCGGACCTCCCAGATGCCGAACAGCTCCGCCAGGCGCCGGCGGTGGCGCGCGCGTCAGGGGCGCGCCGACGGTGTAGTAGGGGTGGGCGAGCGCGCATACGATCTCGCGCTCGTACATGTATGCGGCGCACATCTCCACGTCCCCGCGGTGGGCCTGCAGCCATTCGTGGTCTTCGGGGGAGATCCCGTAGCAGAGCACGTGCACCGCCTGGGGCTCGCCGCGGAAGTGCGCGGTCAGCTCCTCGGAGATGAACACGTCGGGCCGGTCGGCGATCTCCAGGACGCCGGCGATCGTGTCGTGGTCGGTGATCGTCACGAAATCCATGCCCCGCCGCTTGGCCAGCTCGTAGACCTCCTCGGGCGGCGTGGCGCACTCCGGCAGCCCCAGTGCCCGCTGCACGCCCGAGCCGCGATTCCTGCGAGGCGGTCGAGTGACAGTGCATGTCCACCCGCGATCTCGACGCTGGGAGGTCCGCTCCTTGCACACCCTGTGATGTCGTTCCGTGACCGTTCACAGCTAACAGGTTTCTCCGCAAAGTGCGACCTCCTGTGACCAAGCGGGAACGATCCAGTGAACGCCCTGTGAAGATCGCGGCCCCGTGTTGCCCGGGGGACACGCCGTACAGAGCCGCGCGGCGGGCATGCGGCCTCCCGACGGGGCGGATGATCGGCTCCTCGCCCTGCGTCACGCGATGATCGGTGCGCCGAGCAGGGCCGCGACGATGCCGGCGCAGCCGGCGAGGAGCAGCGTCGATGTGATGCTCCGCCCGAGCGCCAGCAGGGCGACGGCCGCGCAGGCCAGCACCGCGTACTGCAGGTCTCGCTGAGGGCGCCCGTGAGCGGCACGGCCGCGCCGATGATGGCGCCGGCGGCGGCCGGCGCGGCGCCGGCGAGCAGCGCGCGTGCGCGCGGGTCCACCAGCAGCCGCTCAAAGCGTGCTGCGCCGATGAGGATGAACGAGAAGGATGGCGCGAAGGCCACGACCGCGGCCAGCAGCGCGCCCGGCAGCCCGCCGGCGGCGTAGCCGACCACGGCCACCGTCTGCACGAGCGGGCCGGGGTGAGCTGGCCCAGCGCCACCGCGTCGAGGAACTGGGCGTGGGACATCCAGTGGTACGTGCTGACCGCGTCGGCCTGCATCACGGGAACGATCACGAAGCCTCCGCCGAACGCCAGCGCCCCACCTTGAGCGCCGTCCATGCGAGCGCGAGTGCGCCGCCGGTCTGGCCCGCGGCCGCGAGCAGGAACGCAGGTGGCGCGCCACCCAGCGGGCGCCCGCCCACACGCAGGGCGGCCGGCGCGAGCCACGTGTGGGCGTTCACGCCGGCCGAGCCAGCCGGCGGTCGGCCAGCTCGATCAGGCCGCAGGCGAGCAGCACGAGCACCAGCCATGGGCCGCTCAGCGCCGCGGCGACGCCGCCGAGCAGGCCGTAGGCGAGGACGCGCCGGCGACGGCGCGCCCCCGAGCGCCGCTCCAGATCGGCCCGGCCACGATCAGTCCGGCGCGCACGGCGACCGCCGCGACCGCCGCGCCCGCGCCCATGCCCGCCCCGCGTACCCAGAGCGGTGGCGAGTGCGACAGGAACAGGGCTGCGAGCGCGATGATCGCGGCCAACCCGGGAACGATGAAGCACAGCCCGCCGACGAGCGCCCCGCGCAGGCCGCGCAGGCGCCATGCGCTGTAGATGGCGAGCTGGGTGGAGGCGGGCCCGGGCAGGAGGTTGGTGGCGGCGATCGCGTGCTCGAACTCCGTGCTGGTCAGCCAGCGGCGACGCTCGACGCACAGCTCGCGCAACAGCGCGATGTGCGCGGGCGGTCCCCCAAAGCCGACGCAGCCGATGCGGCCCCACGCCCTCGCGAGCTCCCCCAGCGAGGGCTGGCTCGAGGTTCGCTCAGCAGATCCTCTGGGAGCATCGGCGCCAGCGTACGGGAGACGGCCGTGCTCGACGCGCTGCACCTACTGCGGGGCCATGCCCGCGCCGCTCGCCGTGCCACGCACTAAGCTCTCGCGCTCGTGGCCGCCCTCTTGCGACCCCACTCGCCGAGCGCTGAGCTACTTCCAGGCGATCGTGCTCGGGTGCGCTCCAGGGCGTGACCGAGCTGTTCCCGATCTCGAGCCTCGGCCACACGGTGCTGTTCCCGACGCTGTTCGGCTGGAACGAGCTCGTCGACGCCCAGTCCGAATCGGAATCCTTCTGGCTCGCGTTCGTCGTGCTGCTGCACGTCGGCAGCGCGCTGGGCCTGCTGGTCTACTTCTGGCGCGACTGGGTGCAGATCGTCCGCGCCTTCTTCCGCACGCTGCGCGACGCGCCGCGATCGAGACCCCGACCGAGCGGCTGGCATGGCTGATCATCGTGGCGAGCATCCCTGCCGGCATCCTCGGCCTGGCGCTCGAGCACCAGCTGCGCACGATCACGGCCAAGCCGGAGCTGGCGGCGATCTTCCTGATGGTCAACGGCTGCCTGCTGCTCGGCGCCGAGCGCTTTCGCCGCCGCGCGGAGGTGCGCGAACTGGCCGTTCCGCGAGGGCGCCAAGGCGGACGGTGGCGCGAGCTGCGACACGCTCGAGTACCGCGAGGCGCTGGTCATCGGCGCCGCCCAGTCGACCGCGCTGGTCGCCGGCATCAGCCGCGACGGCGTGACGATGGGGCGGGGCTCGCGCGCGGCCTCGACCACAGCGACTCGGCGCGCTTCGCCTTCCTGCTGGCCACGCCGATCATCCTCGCCGCGGGCCTCTTCAAGCTGCCCGACCTGCTCGGCCACATCGGCGACGGCATCCGCGGCCAGGCGCTCGTGGCCTGCGCGACCGCCGCCGTGACGGCGCATCTTCACCGTCGCGTTCCTGGTGCGCTGGTTCAAGACCAGACGCTGATCCCGTTCGCGGTGTACTGCCTGGTGTTCGGCGTTGCGATGGTGATCTACACCCAGACCTAGCCCCGCGCCGCGCTCGGCGGTGCCCAGGCCCGCGGCGCGTCGATGCACCATCATTGACGGCCATGCCCGTGCCCCGCACGCCGCAGAAGATGTTCGAGACCCGCAGCCAGGCCTGGCAGGAGGTCGGGCTGCTGCGCCAGATCACCCCGCGCGTGGTCAAGCGCGCGCGCCTTGAGGCGCTCGTGCTGGTGCCGCTGTTCGTGGGCGTGGTGCTCATCTACGACAACCGCTTCAGCCTGTTCGGCACGCCCGGCCCCCACGGCCAGCAGCGACATCGCTCGAAGAACCGCTCGAAGCGCTGGTGCGCGTGGTCACGGTGGTCGTGCTGGTGATCCTCGGCTGGGCGATCGCGCGGGACATCGGGCGCGGCCTCGGCCCGCCGCTGTTCAGGCGTCTGGACCCGGCGACCGCGGGCACGGTGGGGTTCCTGATCCGGCTGGCGACCGATCGTGCTCGCGCTGTTCGTGGCGCTGCGGGTCGCCGGTATCGAAGCCGGAACGCTGGCGCTCGGCACCGCGTTCACGGCGGTGATCTTCGGCCTGGCCGCGCAGCAGACGCTCGGCAACCTGATCGCGGGCACCGTTCTGCTCAGCGCGCGGCCTTTCCGCGTGGGCGAGCGCGTGCGCCTGCAGGGCGGCCCGCTGGCGGGCCAGATCGAGGGCACGGTCAGCTCGCTCGGGCTGCTGTACACGACGTTCGCCACCGGCGAGGACTCGATCATGGTGCCCAACAGCGTCGTGCTGAACGTCGCGGTGCTGCCGCTGCGCGAGCCCGAGGCGGTCAACCTGCGCGCGCGTCTGCGCGCCGGCATGACGCCCGGCGACCTGCAGGAGATCCTGGAGAAGTCGCTGCAGACGCCGCTGCGCGACGCGCCGCGGATCACGCTGGAAGAGCTCGACGGCGAGGAAGTGGTGGTGCTGATCGCCGCCACGCCGCGAGTCGCCTCGCAGGGTCGCCTGCTCGCCAGCGAACTGCTGAGCGTCGTCTCCCGCGAGACGCGCTCTCACGCCAGGCGCGGCTCGGAGCACGCCGTAGCGCAGGAACAGCTCGAGCCGCTGCGCAGCGCGCCGAGCAGCTCCAGCTCGACCGGCGGCTGGAGCTCGTCTCCGGCGAGGATCCGCAGCGCCTCGCCGCCCGCCGGCTCGCCGCCCGCGAGCATCGGCGAGAGCGTCAGGAACAGCTCGTCCAGCAGTCCGGCGGCCAGCAGCTGGCACGCCAGATGCGGACCGCCCTCGCACAGCAGCGGCTGCACCGCGAAGCGCTCGCTAGCTCTGCGCAGCGCGCTCGCGAGGTCCAGCGGCCCCTCGCGCGCGGCGCGCACGTACTCGACCTGCGCCGCGCCGTCGCCGGCAGGCTCGCTGCGGACGCGGTGAGGATCGCCACCCGCGCGGCGGGCTCGCCAGCAGCGGGATGTCGGCCCCAGCGCCAGGCGCCCGGAGACGATGCACGCGAGCGGCTCCTCGCTGAGCCCGCGCGCGGCGCAGCTCGCTGCGCGCGGCGTCGGGGATGATCCGCCCGTAGCGCTCTGCGCGGACGGTGCCGGCGCCGACCAGCACGGCGTCGACGGCGCTGCGCAGTCCATGGAACAGCGCCCGGTCGGCGCTGCCGCTGAGCGCTCCCGAGCGTCCATCGAGCGTCGCGCGGCCGTCGACCGTGCTGACCATGTTCAGCATCACGCGCGGGCGCGCCTGCGGCCCGGCGGGCCTCTCCCACAGCCCCAGGTCCTCGACGATCTGCTCGACGCTCACACGCGTCGCCGGCCGGGCCGCAGCGGCTCCAGCCGCGGCGCCGGCGAGCTCCCGCGGCGACGCGGGCGTCGTCGGCTGCGGGTCCATCGCCCCAGCCCTAGCCGCGCGCGCTCGCGCGAGTGGCGTCGCGGCCGCTCCGCTGGGCGCGCAACAACTCGACAACACATGATCATTGCGACGTGCTACGGTCGCGCTGTATGGCCGGCGCAGAAAGACCGGCGAAAGTAGTGCAAGCGCTCGCAGGTCGAAGCTTTGAGAAGCATCCTCCGCGTGCAGCACGCACATACCGTGGAGGAAATTCACACCATGCCTACTGGCACAGTAAAGTGGTTCAGCGACGACAAGGGGTTCGGCTTCATCACCCCGGATGACGGTGACAAGGACCTGTTCGTCCATCACACCGGCATCAACGGCGAGGGCTACCGCTCGCTGCAGGAGGGGGCGAAGGTCTCCTACGACCCGGAGCAGGGCGAGAAGGGTCCCAAGGCCGTAAACGTCCAGGCCATCTAGGCCCAGCGCGCACCGCTGTGACCCTTCGAGGGCCCGCTTCGGCGGGCCCTCCGTGCGTCTGTGCAGCGGATATCGTGCCGACGCTGAGCAATGGCGGGCGACGCGAGAACCATTCCCCTTCAGCGGCGCCGCCAGCGAGCGGCGGTCACCGGCGGCGCTGGCTGCGCGCGCCGGCCGCGCGGCGGAGCTTGCGGACGCCGACAGCGGCGTGCGGGTCGGGGCGCTGGCGCTGGCGACGATCGTGGCGCTCAGCCTGTTCGTGGTGCTGATCGCGGCCAACCGGCCGAGCATCCTCACGCCGACCACCCACAGCGGCTACTTCCCGCGGCTGGATGGCCGGCCCGCTGGGCGGCGCTGCTGCCGGGCTTCACGAACAACGGCACGACGCTCAAGTGCCTGTTCACAGGCTCGATCGTGGTCATGTACGGCGCTACCTGCTCGCGCTCAAGCACGCGCGCGCGGCTGCCCGCACGCTGGGTGATCGCGACGATCGTGGCCGTCCACGCGATCTTCCTGCTGTCCCCGCCGCTGGCGTTGACGGACCTGTTCAACTACGTCAACTACGGGCGCATGGAGGTCGTGCACGGCCTCAACCCGTACACCACGATCCCGTGCTCGAGCCGCACAGCGACCCGAGCTTCCTGCTCAGCAACTGGCACCAGCTGCTGAGCCCCTACGGGCCGCTGTTCACGCTGATGACGTTCGCGGTCGTGCCGCTCGGCGTGGGCGGCTCGTTCTGGGCGCTCAAGGGCTGCTGATGCTCGCCGAGCCTGGCGACGATCCTGCTCGTGTGGAAGTGCGCGCGGCTGCTCGGACCGCGACCCGCTGCGCCGCGGTGGTGCTCGTCGGCCTCAACCCGATCGTGCTCGTGTGGGGCCTCGGCGGTGATCACAACGACTTCCTGATGATCTTCTTCATCATGCTCGGCTTCTACCTGCTGCTGCTGGCGCAGGCGCGAGCCTCGGCCGAGCGCCGGACGCGGGCCGGCAGCGATCCCGACGATCGCCAGCCCGTGGGAGCGGGTGCGTGGCTGGCTGGTGCCGCTGTCGGCGCTGGACGTCGGCGCCGGCGCGGCGTTCGTGACCGCGACCGCGATCAAGGCCTCGGCCGCGGTCCTGATCCCGGTGGTGCTCGCGAGCCTGCTGCGCGCGCCGCGCGCGCTCGTGCAGGTGGTGCTGGGGATGTGCTCGCCGGTGCGGTGGTCGCGGCGGCGAGCCTGCTGGCCTTCGGCCTGCACATCCCCGATCTGAGCACGCAGAGCAGCCTGGTGACGAGCGAGAGCGTCCCCAACCTGATCGGGCTGGCGCTCGGCGCTGGGCGGCGAGAGCGAAGGCCTGCGCGGCGTGCTGAGCGTCGCTGCTTGCGCTCCGGTGATCGGGTGCGCTGGCTTGCCTGGCGCCGGCAGCGACGCGATCACGGCGTCGGCTGGGCGAGTGTGGCGCTGCTGGTGACGCTGAGCTGGGTGCTGCCCTGGTACGTGCTGTGGGTGCTGCCGCTGGCGGCGCTGTCGCGCTCGCGCAGGCTGCGCACCGTCACGCTGGTGCTCGGCGTCTACCTGATCATCGCCTGGGCGCCCGCGTCGGGCCTGTTGTGGAACGCTCTGCACTTCTATCCCGAAAAGACTCCGCTCGGGCGTTTGCACCAGCGCTACGTCAAGGAGCTGCTGAACTAGCCGCGGGGCGCGCTGGCGCCGGCGGGCTTGTCGGCGCGCGCGCGCGCGGTCGGTGCTAGTCGGCGTCGGTGGCGGGGCCTGCGCTCGAGCTTGCGCTGCGCTGCGCGGCGCTTGTCGTCCAGCCGGCAGGTCCGGGCCGCGGCGCTCGGCCGGGTGGCCCGGCGGCTGCGCGGCACGGCCAGTGCCTGCCCGAGGCGCGCCGCCAGGCGCTCGAGCGCGAGCTCACGGTTGCGCGTCTGCGAGCGCTCGTCCTGGGCGACCGCTACCAGTCGCGGCCCGGCGCGCGCGAGCACGCGCTCGCGCTGCGCCTCGTCGAGCGATGGCGAGGCGAGCACGTCGAAGATGGCTTCCACGCGGGAGGACGTCACGTTGGCGTGCTGGCCGCCGGGCCCGGACGAGCGGCTCGTGCGCATCGTGATCTCGGCCAGCGGGATCGACGAGCCCGTGCCGACCTGCAGCCGCTGGCGTGGGGCCGTCACGTCGCTCAAGCTCACTCCGACGGTTTTGCCGAGAGCTCGTGCACCACCCTGCACGCGCTCTCCTCGCCCGCGCGCACCTGGCCGTCGCGCCCGATGTATCCGTCCTTGCCGCCCGCGCACAGATACATCGCGTCGGCGTCGCCCGCGTTGCGGATCTTGCGCACGGTCGCCGCGTCCACGCGCGCGATGCCGCCCTCGCGAGCCGCTGCACCGAGCCGTCACCGAACTCCATCTCGATCGAGCCGCGATGGACGAAGTACAGCTCCTCCTGGAGGTCGTGGTAGTGAAAGCCCGTCTCGATGCCCGCAGGCAGCACGATCGCGTTGACGCCGAACGCCGTCACGCCGAGGCCCTGGCGGACCTTGCGAAAGCCAGGGCCGTCGCCCAGGTCGTCCAGGTGCGCGACCGCGTAGCCCTCGCCGACGGTCACGTCTGGGTACTCGCTCGAATGCCTCCATCTGGTTCTCCTCTGCTGTCCACCAACACTGTATAACTATGGCTATACAGATCGTGTCGACGATCGTCGGACACGGGCGGTGAGCCGAGCGTATCGCTAGTGCTCGGCGACGTGGCCGCCCTCGGGCGCCAGCGCTCGCCCCTGCGCCCAGCGCAGCAGACCGCCGTCATCGAGTAGGCCTCGTAACCGGACGTCGCGGAACGCCTGCGCAGCCATCTCCGAGCGCGCCCCGACGCGGCAGTAGAAGACCACGGCCGCTCGCGCTCGACGCTGTCCGCCTGCGGCCGTCAGCTCGGCCAGCTCGATGTGGCGCGTGCCCGCGATGTGCCCGGCCTCGCGCTCGTAGGGCTCGCGCACGTCGATCACCTGGGGCGGCGTCTGCTCGGCCATCCACTGCGCGAGTCGCTCGGGCTCGACCGGTCGAGGGATGCGATCGCTGGGCGCATGCCGTGAGCGTAGGGCGCTGCGATTCACGTGAGCGTCCGCTAGGCGCCGCCACCACTATTATGCAGGCGGATGGAGGCGGTCAGCGACCTCTACACGGTCCCGCAGGAGCATCTCGACTTCTGCGAGACGATCGGCCAGATCGCGCGCGAGCGGATCGCGCCGCGCTCGGCCGAGATCGACGAGCGCGCCGAATACCCGTGGGACGTGCGCAAGCTGCTCGCCGAGCAGGACATCCTCGGGCTCCCGTTCCCGATCGAGTACGGCGGCACGGGCACGGGACGCTGATGTTGAACATGGCCGTCGAGGAGATCGCCAAGGTTGACGCCGCCTGCGCGCTGATCCTGATGGTGCAGGAGCTCGGCACGCTGCCCATCCAGCTGTTCGGCTCCGACGAGCTCAAGGAGCGCTTCCTGCCGCGTTGCGCCACCGGCGAGTGGTCCCCCGCCTTCGCCCTGTCCGAGCCGGAAGCCGGATCGGACCCGGCGGGGATGAAGACCACGGCCGTGGCGGACGGCGAGGAGTGGGTGATCAACGGCACGAAGAACTGGATCACGAACCTCGGCGTCGCCGACTTCTACATCTGCTTCGCGGTCTCGGACCGCGAGAGCCGGCGCCTGACCGCATTCGTCGTGGAGGCCGACCGCCCCGGCTTCAGCGTCGGCAAGCTCGAGCACAAGCTCGGCATCCGCGCCTCGCCCACCGGACAGCCGATCTTCGAGGACGTGCGCGTGCCGCAGGCGAACGTCATCGGCGAGGTCGGCAAGGGCCTGTCGGTGGCGCTCGGCACGCTAGAGCGCACCCGGCTCGGAGCCGCCGCGCAGGCCGTTGGGATCGCGCAGGGGGCCACCGACTACGCGGTCGCCTACGCCCGCGAGCGCCGCCAGTTCGGCAAGGCCATCAACGAGTTCCAGGGCATCGGCTTCAAGCTCGCGGACATGGAAACACGCACCGCGGCAGCGCGTGAGCTGCTGTACAAGGCGTGTGCCATGGCAGACCAGCGATCATCCCCAGCGCGCCAAGTACTCCTCGATGGCCAAGGTCTTCTGCTCGGACAACGCGATGGCGGTCACGGTCGACGCCGTGCAGGTCCTCGGGGGTACGGTTATGTCAAGGAGTACCCGGTCGAGCGGATGATGCGAGACGCGAAGATCACACAGATCTACGAGGGCACCAACGAGATCCAGCGTCTCGTGATCGCCCGCATGCTCAAATAGATGACGATGGAGGGGCTGCCATGAGCATCGGTCCCGGAGAGCCCAGATCGCTCCGTCGTGCGGGGGTGGCCACGCTCGTGGCGATGTCGATCGGCCTGGTCGTGCTGATCGTGGGCCAGGGCTTCAGCTCGATCGGCGCCATCAGGGCGCTCGAGGACATCGCGCTCGGCGTGATCGTCGCCGCCGTGCTCATGGGCAGCGTCGCGTTCGTCGCCGTGCGCATGGCCGGCTGGCGCAACCCCGAGTCCGAGAGCGAGTTCGAAGAGATCGT
This sequence comes from uncultured Solirubrobacteraceae bacterium, assembly GCA_963810735.1. Lineage (GTDB taxonomy): Bacteria > Actinomycetota > Thermoleophilia > Solirubrobacterales > Solirubrobacteraceae > Palsa-744. Next base: position 790,303 of record CAWEOR010000004.1, on the reverse strand, counting down.
CCGCTACTCCGAGCACCTCGCGCGCGAAGGCCTCGCCGTGCCGCCCGGCGAAGACGAGTTCATGGAGCTCGATCCCCTCGAACGACAACGACTTCGAGGAGCTCGTCCGTGACGCGCTCGACGACCTCCCCGACCTGCTTCGCAACGCGCTCGCGCACGTCGCCGTCGTCATCTCCGACGGCGGGCGTCGCCGGGGCGCCTACGGGCTCTACCAGGGCGACGGCGCCGTCCGCGACAACTACCACGACCGCATCGTCATCTTCAGCGACACCCTGCGCCGCGACTTCGCCCACGACCCTGAGCTCCTGCGCGACCAGGTCACGCGCACCGTGCGCCACGAGCTCGCCCACCACGTCGGCTTCGACGAGCTCGGCGTCAGCCGCCTCGACCTCTGAACGGTCGGTCGCTCATAGCGTGCGCTGGGGCGACCTTGGCGAGAAATGGCTTCGACTGTTGGCCGGCAGGGGGCTTGACACCGACCCCGCTATTTAGCTAGGCTTTATCTAGGCGTAAGCACGCACGAAGCTTTGCGTAAGAAAGCGTTGAGCTCGTGGTAAGCCGGCGTTAGGCTGACACTGAGCTACACGCAAGCGTGCGTTTAGCTCAGCGTAGGATGTATTTAGCTATAGATGCAGGGGGGATGGGGAGTGGTGGGCCTCGTGAGGCAGCGAACCGTGCCCGATTTCTTCATTGTCGGGCACCAGAAGTGCGGCACGACCGCCCTGTACAAAATGCTGAAGGGGCATCCGCAGATCTTCCTGCCCGACGTGAAGGAGCCCCGTTACTTCCTCTCCGATGCTCCCACCCCCGCTCGCGACGCGCCGGCCGCGCACGCGCGCCCGCAAGCAGACGCTGGAGGAATACCTGGCGCTGTTCAGCGGCGCCGGCCCCGAGCAGCTCGCCGGCGAGGCCTCGCCACAGTACCTGAGGTCCACCAGCGCCGCGCGCGCCATCGCCGAGCTCCAGCCCGACGCGCGCATCGTCGCCATCCTGCGCGAGCCGATCGCCTTCCTGCGCTCGTTTCATCTGCAGATGCTCTCGAACAACGCCGAGGACCGAGAGCGACTTCAGCAAGGCGATCGCGCTCGAGGGCGAGCGCCGCCAGGGACGGCGCATACCCCGTCACTGCGAGCACCCGGCCGTGCTCATGTACTCCGAGCACATCCGCTACGTCGAGCAGTTGCGCCGCTTCGAGACGCAGTTCTCGCGGGAGAACATGCTCGTGCTGATCTACGACGACTACCGGCGCGACAACGAGCAGGCAGTCCGCGCGGTGCAGCGCTTTCTCGGGGTCGAGGAGCGGCGCCCGGAGCACCCGATCGAGACGCATCCCAACCGGGGCGTTCGCTTCCCCGCGCTGCACCGGCTGGCTTGGGGAGCGCGGCGTGCACGGCGCAACCCCCGTAACGCCGACCCGCTGACGCGAGCCGTGAGCACGCTCACTCCCGACTTCGCTCGTAGCGAGGCCTTTCGCGCGCAGTGGCGGCGGGTCGTCTACCAGCAGCAGCGGCCGCCCGACGCCCAGCGCGTGGCCGCGCTTCGCCGAAGCTTCAAGCCGGAGGTCGTGGCGATCAGCGATTACCTCGGTCGCGACCTGGTGAGCCTGTGGGGCTATGACGCCATAGACTGAGGGCAGAGCCGCGCCCCCCGCCAACACCCGGTCGGCGGGCCAAACGACCAAGGAGAGCCGCACGCATGCCTGAAGCTGTGATCGTTGACGCCATCCGCACGCCCATCGGCCGGGCGGCCAAGGGGTCGTTGAAGACCGTTCGCGGCGATGACCTGGCGGCGGTCCCGTTGCGGGCGCTGATCGAGCGCAATCCGCAGCTCGACGACAGCTCGATCGTCGACGTGATGATGGGATGCGGCTACGGCGAGCGCGAGACCGGCTACAACATCGGGCGCATCGCCACGCTGCTCGCGGGCATCGACTACCATGTGCCCGGCTGCACGGTCAACCGCTTCTGCGCATCCTCGCTGCAGACCACCCGCATGGCCTTCCACGCGATCAAGGCGGGCGAGGGTGACACCTACATCGCCGCCGGCGTGGAGGCCGTATCGCGCACCGCCCCGGGTGCGCCCTTCGAGTTCCACCCCAAGCTCGACGGCTCGCCGAGGCTCGCTGTACAACGCCTACATCACCATGGGCATGACGGCCGAGAACGTCGCCGAGGAGCGGAAGGTGAGCCGCGAGGCCCAGGACGAGTGGGCGGTGATCTCGCAGGACCGAGCGGTCAAAGCGGTCGAGTCCGGGCACTTCGACAAGGAGATCGTGCCGGTGACGGTGCCCGCGCACAAAGACGTGGACCGGGAGGGCAACGAGATCGACGTTCCCGAGACGGTGGTCAGCAGGGACGACGGCCCGCGCGCGGGCACGACCTTGGAGGTGCTCGCCAAGCTCAAGCCGGTGTTCAAAGAGGGTGGAACCGTGACCGCCGGCAACGCCTGTCCGCTCAACGACGGTGCCGCTGCGCTGCTGATCATGAGCGATGAGAAGGCCAGCGCCGACGGCTATGAGCCGCGCGCGCGCATCATCGCCTCGACCGTCGCCGCCATCCGCCCCGAGGTCATGGGCCTCGGTCCGATCCCCGCGATCAAGGCGCTCTTGAAGAACACGGGCATGACGATCGGGGACATCGACGTGGTCGAGATCAACGAGGCGTTCGCCGCACAGATCGTGCCCTGCAAGGAGGAGCTCGGGATCAGCGATGAGAAGCTCAACCCGTTCGGCGGGGCGATCGCGCTCGGCCACCCCTTCGGGATGACCGGCGCGCGCATCATGACGACGCTGCTCAACGACCTCGAGACACTGGGGGGACCTACGGCATCGAGTCCATGTGCGTCGCCGGCGGCATGGGCATGGCGATGCTCGTCGAACGGCTCTGAGCGGCTCGGCTTCTGGCCGTTACCCCTCGAGCAGCGGTCTGTCCGAGGGGAGCCTCCAGGTCCACGACGACCCACTCGGCCGTGCCTGCCCCGTCTATAGTTTTCAACCTATGAGCGCGCCAGCAGTGCCTCCCGCGCCCGAGAGGCGCGTCGCGAGCGCAGCCATCGTGGATGGCCCGGACACGCTCGACGTGGCGTCCGGGCCGATGCCAGACTTCTTCATCATCGGGCACGAAAAGTGCGGCACCACGGCCCTGTACAAGATGCTTCGCCAGCATCCGCAGGTCTTCATGCCCGACTACAAGGAGCCGCGCTTCTTCTCCAGTGACCTGCGGACGGTCGAGCCCAAGCGCCCGGGCAACCGCCCGCGTACGCTCGAGCAGTACCTCGCTCTGTTCGCGCCCGCCGCTCCCGGGCAGCTCGTGGGCGAGGCCTCGCCGCAGTACATACGCTCTCCCGGGGCGGCCAAGCGCATCGCCGAGCTCCAGCCGCGGGCGCGCATCATCGCCATCCTGCGCGAGCCCGCCAGCTTCCTGCGCACGTTCCACAGCCAGGCGGTGCACAGCGGGCTGGAGACCGAGCGCGACCTCCGTAGGGCGATCGCCCTCGAGTCCGAGCGGCGCGAGGGGAGAAACATCCCGGAGAACGTCTCGCCATCGTGGCTGATGTACTCCGAGCACGTGCGCTACGTCGAGCAGATTCGCCGTTTTCACGCCCAGTTCCCCGCGGAGCAGGTGCTGGTGCTGATCTATGACGACTATCGACGCGAGAACGAACGGACCGCGCGTACGGTCATGCGTTTCCTCGACGTCGACGCGGACGCGCCGCTCGAGCCGATCGTGACCAAAGGGGGAGAGCAGAAAGAGGTCCGCTTCATGCCCCTGCACAAACTCTCCCGTACCGTCAAACTGGCGCGCGAGAAACCCCAGAACGCCAAGCCGATCGCACGCGCCGTCGCCGCGCTCGCGCCGCGATCCGCGCTCGTGCTGTGGAAGCACCTCGTGTACACCCAGCCAGCTCCGCCCGACGAGCGGCTGATGCTGGAGCTACGCCGCCGCTTCAAGCCCGAGGTCGAGGCTCTGAGCGACTACCTTGGTCGCGATCTCGTGAGCCTGTGGGGGTATGACGGCGTCTGAGGGTGGCCCTGCGAGCACGATGCAAGCAGAAAAGGACATACTGGACTTCATTGTCATCGGGGCGCCCAAGGCGGGCACGACCTCGCTGTTCGAGTACCTCAGACACCATCCGGAGGTGTCCCTGCCGAGCGGCAAGGAGGAGCAGTTCTTCAGCCACGACGCGGTGTACGCTCGCGGCTGGACAACCTACATCGAGGACCTCACACGCCACCGCTTCTTGGGTGCCGCCGCCGACCCCGCCCGCAGGTGGGGCACGGTCACGCCGCAGTACATGGTCGGAGGGGTCTTCAAGTCCACGGCCCGCGACGCCGCGAAGCACGGCTATGACGAGCGCACCGTGCCGCTGCGGATGCGCGAGCGTCTGCCGGATGTGCGGCTGGTCGCCTGCCTGCGCGACCCGGTCGAGCGCGCGCTCTCCCATCACCGCATGGCGGTCATGCTCGGTCGCGAGCGCCAATCCTTCGACGACGCCATCGACGAGCTGCTGCGGGCGGACGTGCTCGCGCGGGCGCGCCGCGACCCGGAAGAGCGCAAGGACAACCGCGGCTACGTCGCCTGGAGCGAGTACGGCCGCATCCTCGGCGGTTACTTCGACGTGTTTCCCGCGGAGCAGCTGCTCGTTGTCTTCACCAGCGAGCTCGCGAGCGCTCCCGTGGCGCTCCTCGGCCGCGTCGAGGAGTTCATCGGCGTGCGGGCCGACTTCGAGCCCCCGAACCTCGACAAGCGCTTTCGCATCGGCAAGGTCCAGCGCGGGTTCTCGTGGCGCAGTCCCTCATCGTGGCTGAGCCCGTCCTCTCCGATCAGCCCTCAGGGGGTGCGCCGCGCGCTCGCGGGCAACTCCTCCGCGCGGGGTCTCTGGCACGCCATACCGCCGGCACCACGCCGGCGCATCGCCCGCCCGTACGAGCAGCTGACCGTTCGCGCCGTGCGCTGGAACCGGCGCCATCCGCCGAACGAGATCAAGGCCAACGCCAAGCCGAGCCCGGAGACGCTCGCGCGTCTGCGCGAGCACTTCCGTGAGGACACCGAGCGACTCGTCGGGCTCATCGGGGAGGCGCCGCCGTGGCAGGCACGGGGCGGCGCGGAGTGAGCGGAAAGCGCGATGACTGAGCTCGAGAGCCCATCCGTCTCGGTCGTCATCCCCACGTTCAACGACCTCGCTCACATCGGCGACGCGCTCACCTCGATCGTCGGCCAGACACTGCCGCCCGCGGAGATCGTCGTATGCGACGACGGCTCCGATGACGGCACCGAACGGTTCGTGGGCGAGTTCATCGAGCGCGACGCCCGCGGCGTGAGCGTTCGCTACCTGCGCCTCCCGGGTCGCTCCGGTGCGGCGGCGGCGCGCAACCAGGGCGTGGCGTCCGCCCGGGGCGAGTGGATCGCGGTGTGCGACTCCGACGACGTGTGGGCGCCGGGGAAGCTCGAGCGCCAGCTGGGCTTCCTGCGCGCCTGGAAGGGGCGCCAGCCCATCGCGGTGCTGGGCGCGCACGGCTACAACATGAACGACGCCAAGCGCATCATCTCGCTGGCGCCGATCGGGCCGACGAGCGAGGAGCAGTACGACGCGGCGATGGCGAAGGGCAGCAAGCTGGTCGTCCTGCACTCGTCGATCCTCTATCCCCGCGCGCAGTTCGCGGCGATCGGCGGCTACTCGACCGAGTACGGGTCGCTTGACGACGTCGACTTCGTGTGCCGCATGGCCTACCGCGGCGTGGTCGTGTGCATCCCCGAGCCGCTCGTCTACTACCGCAAGCGCGCCGGGTCCGTGCAGCTCGCGCACTTCTGGGACCAGCGCCAGAACGCCCTGCGCCTGACCGAGAACCAGAGGCGTCGCGCCCGCGCCCAGGATCCTGTGAGCAGCGAGGAGTTCGCCGCGCAGCTCGCCTCCGCTCCCGTGTTGACCCGGTTGCGGCGTCGCAAGCGGTTGTGGGGCCTCTACTACTACCGCGTCGGCGCCACCAACATGGTCAACGGCCACCGGCTCCGTGGCGCCGCCGAACTGGCGCTCGCCTCGATCCTCGACGGCACACGCCTACGCGCCGGCATCCGCAACGCCGTGCGCTCGCGCCTGCCGGGCGCTCCCGCCCAGTGCCCGCGCTCGAGGAGTAGTGAGCGAGCTGGTCGCGCTGCCGGTGCTCGGCTGGAGCGTCCGCTGGCCGTCGCTAGCGCGGCGCCATCCGCAGCGCGCCGTCGAGCCGGATGGTCTCGCCGTTGAGCATGCGGTTCTCGAGGATGTGGCAGGCAAGCTGGGCGTACTCGGACGGTTGCCCGAGGCGCTGGGGATAGGGGACGCCGGCGCCCAGTTTCTGTCGCGCCTCCTCCGGGAGCGCGGCCAGCAGCGGCGTGTCGAACAGGCCCGGCGCGATCGTGTTGACGCGAATCCCGTACTGGGACAGGTCGCGCGCGGCGGGCAGGGTCATCCCGACCACGCCGCCCTTGGAAGCCGAGTACGCGATCTGGCCGACCTGGCCGTCGAAGGCGGCGATCGACGCCGTCTGCACGCACGCGCCGCGTTCGCCGTCCTCGCCCGGCTCGTTGGCGATCATTGCGCTCGATGCCAGGCGCAGCGCGTTGAACGTGCCGATCAGGTTGATCGAGACGATCGTCTCGAAGGGCATCAGCGGGTGCGGTCCCTTCGAGCTCGCCACCTTCTGAGCCCAGCCGGTGCCGGCGCACAGGACGGCGATCCGCAGCCCGCCCTCCACGGCCGCCGCACGCTCGACCGCTGCCTGCACCTGAGCCTCCTCGCGGACGTCGCACGCGACGAACTCCAAGCCCAGCTCCGCTGCCAGCGCCTGGCCCTTCTCGGCGTTGACGTCCGCGATCGTCACGAGCGCCCCGCGCGCGTGCAGCTCGCGCACGGTCGCCTCGCCCAATCCGGACGCGCCGCCTGTGACGATCGCCGCCGATCCCTCGATGTTCACGTCGCGCAGCCTACCGAGACAGGCGCGAGAGCGACAGCGCGAACAGCTCGTCCGGGTCGGTCAGCCAGCGCGCGAGCTCCAGGCCGGCCGCATGGAGGTCGCCCTCGAGCCGTTCGCGGGTGAACTTGGCGCTGATCTCCGTGCGCAGCTCCTCGCCCGCGTCGAAGTGCACCGGAAGGTCGAGGTCGCGCACCAGCGTGGTGTGCTCGCGGCGCGCTCGCAGGCGCATCTCGATCCACTCGTTCTGCTCGTCGAACAGGGCCACGTGCTCGAAGTCCGCCGGGTCGAAGTCCGCCTGCAGCTCCCGGTTGAGCACGCACAGCACGTTACGGTTGAACTCGGCGGTGATGCCCTGCGCGTCGTCGTATGCGGCCTCCAGCACGCTCGGGTCCTTGACCAGGTCGGTGCCCATCAGCAGGTGATCGGAGGGGCCGAGCAGGCGCGCGATCTGGCGCAGCACGCGACGGCGGCTGCCGGGCGGGAAGTTGCCGATGGTGCCGCCCAGGAAAGCCACGATGCGCGCCCCGGTGGCCGGCGGAACGCGGTCCAGGTGGCGCTCGAAGTCGCCGATCACACCGTGCACGCGCAGCCCCGGGTACTCGTTGGTGAGCGCCTCGGCGCAGTCGCGCACCATGCTCTCGGTGACGTCCACGGGGATGTAGCGCTCGAGCGTGCCAGCCGCCTGCAGCGCGTCGAGCAGGACGCGCGTCTTCGCCGCGGTGCCCGAGCCCAGCTCCACCAACTCGACCGCGCCGGTGAGCTCCGCCAGCAGGTCGGCCTGCTGCTCCAGGATCGCGCGCTCGGCACGCGTGGGGTAGTACTCGGGCAGCTCGCAGATCCGGTCGAACAGCTCGGCGCCGCGCGCGTCGTAGAAGTGCTTGGGGGGCAGCTCCTTGAAGGGACGTGTGAGGCCGTCCAGGACGTCGTCGGCCAGCGAGCGCTCGCTCGTGCCGTCGAGGTGCGAGTCGATGCGGATGCTCGCGTGTGCGAGCCGCTGCTGGGAGCCGGTGGGGTTCATTGCACGTCCCTCGCCAGGCGCACCCCCGCGAAGATCTGACGACGCTGCGGCAGGTCCCAGTTGCGGAAGGTGACCGTGGCCACACGCGCATGGGTCGCCCACGAGCCGCCGCGCAGCACGCGGTAGTCCTCACCGAAGAACACCTGCGAGTACTCGCGATAGGGGTACGGGGCGAAACCCGGGTAGCCGTCGAAGTGGGTGCCGGTCCACTCCCATACGCGCCCCACGCCCGCGACTCCGCCCGCCGTCCGCTCCTCCGCCGTGCCGTGAGCGCCGGTCTTCGTCCCCTGGGTCCAGGTCATCGCCCTCTCCCACTCCGCCTCGTCGGGTAGGCGCGCACCGTGCGCGCGTGCGAAGGCGTCGGCCTCGAACCAGGAGACATGGCACGCAGGCGCCTGTGGACGGCCTGCGGCGATGCTCGCATGATGGGTGATGTCGTGCTCCTCCTTCCACGCCCAGCCCTCGCGTGACCACCACTCGCGACGCTCATAGCCCCCGCCCTCGGTGAAGCTCATCCAGCTCGCGTTGCTTACGGGGCGCCGCGCAAGCGCGAACGTTCCCAGCTCGACGGCGTGACGCGGGCGCTCGTTGTCGTACGCGAAGCCCTCGGCCGGCGCGCCCATGGCGAACTCCCCGGCGGGGATCTCGAGCCAGCCCTCAGTCTCCGCGGATGGCCCCAGCGGCTCGTCGCTGAGGGCTTGCTCGGCGCTGGAGAGCAGGCCGGCGATGGCCATCGTCTGACGCATCGTCTCGGCATGCTGGAGCTCGTGGCGCAGCACCATCTCGCACAGCACGCCGTCGCCCACGCCGCGCTCGCACAGGACGCGCTCGGTGCGCGCGCTGACCGCTGCCAGGTACTCCTTGGCTTCCGCCGGGCCAAGCGCCTCGATCTCGCCGCGCACCGCGCGCGGCGTCTCGAAAGCGTCGTACAGATGCGCGAGATCTGGGCGCAGCAGCGCCAGCCCGCCGTAACGGTGGGCCAGCCACAGATCCTCGTACGCGGCTATGTGGCCGAGGTCCCACACGAGCGGGCTCATGATCGGCGAGTGAACGCGCTCCAGCTGGGCGTCGTCGATCTCCGCCACCAGCGCCAGCGTCCCCGCGCGGGCGGCGTCCAGCGCGGCCAGCGCCTGCGCGGCGTCCGGAGTGGGAGAGGAGATCTTTACCGCGCGGGCTGCCATGACCGGCTGTGCTGCGTCACTCTAGAACTATTGGTCGCGGATGCGCGCCATCCGTTACACCTCCTCAACACGCTGGCGTCCGCGCGGCGCCACCACACACATGCCCGCGGGCCGCGGGCGCTAAGCGCCGGTGTCGTTCCAGCGGGCGATCACCTGCGTCTCGCGCTCCCAGCCGAGCACCGAGACGGCCGCCGTCGACAGTCCCAGGCGCCCACCGTTCTCGGGGCCGAGCGCGATCCAGCGGGCGCCCAGCACCCGCAGCATGTGCCCATGCGAGAACACCGCCGCGTTGCCCTCGCCGGCAGCGAGCTCGCCGAGCACGCGGTCGGCGCGCGCTCCCACCTGCGCGGCGCTCTCCCCACCGGGGCAGCCGTCGCGCCACAGCACCCAGTCGGGCCGATCGGCGCGGATCTGCGCGGTCGTCAGCCCCTCGTACTCGCCGTAGTCCCACTCGAGCAGGTCCGCACGCACCTGTGCGTCGCCGGCCAGTCCGCACAGCTCGCATGTTTCGCGCGCGCGTTTGGAGGGGCTCACGAGCACCACCTCAAAGCGCCACGCACGCAGGCGCTCGGCGAGCGCCCGCGCCACGTCGCGCCCGGCTGGCGTCAGCGGCAGATCGGTGCGCCCGGTGTGGCGCCCGTCAAGGCTCCACTCCGTCTCCGCATGGCGCACGAGCACGAGCTCACGTGCGTCGCTCACGGCCTGCGCCCGGCCGGCGCCGCGCCGATCGCGACGGCTTCGTGGCAGGGTGCGCCGGCGCCGCTCACCCGCGCGGCGCCCCGGGTGCGGCGGCGTCGTCCGCGAACACCGTCAAACCATCTCGCCTCAGGAGGCTGGCCGGCACGTGGCGGCTGGGCTCCCCGAGCATCGCGGCCAGCGCGTCCGCCTTGCTCGCGCCGGTGACCAACAGCACGCACTCGCGCGCCGCACGCAGCACCCCCAGGCTCAGCGTGATCCGCTCCGGCGGAGGCTTGGGCGAGTCGCTCACACCCAGGCACAGCGCGTGTTCGTCGGCGTCCAGCGTGGTGGCGCCCGGGAACAGCGAGGCGACGTGGCCGTCCGGGCCGATGCCGAGCACGATCACATCGAGCAGCGGCATCCCGGCCATGCGATCCCCGTCGGCCTCCACGAGCCCTCGCGAGAGCTCGCTCGCGTACCGGCGCGCGCCCTCGTCAGGGCCCGCCTCGCCCTGCATGCGATGCACGCGCTCGGATGGGATCGCAGCGCCGGCGAGCAGCGTCTCGGCGACGAGCAGGTAGTTGCTCTCCGGATCCTCGGGCGCGACACAGCGCTCATCCGCGAACCACAGCTCGACCGCGGCCAGCGCCCGGGGGTCCGCGGCCAGCAGCTCGTATGTGCGCCGCGGCGTGTTCCCACCGCTGAGCGCGAGGTGGGCGACGCCTCGCTGCTCGCTGGCCAGGGCGAGTTGGCGGGCGATATGCGTGGCGGCCCGCTGAGCGACCGTCTCGGCGTCCTTGCAGCCGGTCAGACGGGTCATCGCAGCACCGTTCGCCCGAGCGCCGGGGCGCGGTCGCTGGCGATCGCCCGCAGCCGCCTCATGGCAGCTGTGCCCGCGCCGATTCCAGCGCGGGCACATACGTCGGGTCGCGCAGCAGCGCCTGACGGATGCCCTCGCCGAGCACCCCCGTCTCGCCGCGTGAGGCCCCGGGTATCGTCCATTCACGCTCTTCGCCGCCGCCCTCGCGCAGGCGTGCCCGCAGACCCCCCGTGCCACGAGCAAGGTTCAGGCGCAGGCCGGATGTCGTCTCCAGCTGCACGCTCTGCAAACCGGGGACCTGCAGCTCTGGAGCGACCTCCAGGTGCACGGCCACGTCGTGTTCGCCGGCCCGTGCATGTCCGTCCAGGGCGTCCTGCTGAGCTGTCAGCGGCCCGGCCTGCCAGCCCAGGCGGGAGGCCAGCCAGCCGACCATCAGCGTTGCGGCCACGGTCGAGGCGGGGTGGTGTCTGACGCTCACGCGCGCGATCTGGTGCAGCTCGGGCCGCAGCGGTGCGGGGTCGAAGGTCGCCGCCACGCGCTCGCGCCAGGGTGTTGACCGCAGCCACGCGAGATCGACGACGTAGGCCTCGTTGGACAGCGCCCAGGCGCGATCGAGCGCCTCACGCGCGACGGGCTCCTCGACCGAGTCGAGCAGGACGGCCTGGCACATCTTCAGCAGCTTCTCCACGATCTCCTCGTGGCCGTGCGGGGACCACAGCAGCGTCGGCAGGTCGGTCACCACCAGAGGATCGGCGATCGTCAGCAGGTCGTCGAGGTGGCGGTCGCCGATCTCCACCACCACCGTCTCGCGCAGCAGCGCCAACTCGCCGGGGGCGGGCTCGCCTTCGGAGGCGATCATCACCCGTGCGTCCAGGCGCTCCCGGCTCGGCTCGTAGGAGAGCACCAGCAGGCGCGAGGCGTGGTAGCGCCCGACGCCGCGCAGGCGGTTGGCGATCTCTCCGCTCCACTCCCGGTCCACGAACGCGATCATGTTGAGCACGCGCGCGGGGACGAAGTTGCCGTTTTCGGCGTGGCGCTGGACGAGCAGCTCGCGCAGGGCAGCTTCGATCGCGTCCGGCGTGGTGCCCTGCGCGCTCCAGACCGCGTCGCTGGTGACGACGCTCATCGGATCGCGCCGCCGCGGCGCATCACGCGCAGATCACCGCGCGATCCCCGATCACCGTTCGGCGCGAGGCGCTCATCAGATGGCGCGCCAGTGGTCGCCCTCTCGCAGCAGGCCATCGGCCTCCTCCGGTCCCTGCGAGCCGGCTTCGTACGTTGACAGCGGGCCTTGTGTTTCGGGGTTGGTGGGACTCCAGTATTTGACGATCGGGTCGCAGATGCGCCACTGCGCCTCGACCTCGTCGTTGCGCGTGAACAGCGTGGCGTCGCCGCGCATGGCGTCGGTGATCAGGCGCTCGTAGGCCTCCGGCGACTGCGAGAGGAAGGTCGTGCCGTACAGGAACTCCATGTTGACCGGGCGGATGATCATGCGCGTGCCCGGGATCTTGGCGCCCAGGCGCAGGGACACGCCCTCGTTGGGCTGCAGCGTGAGCACGAGCTGATTGGGCTGCACGCCCAGCGAGCCGTCCTGGCTGAAGGCCAGGTGCGGAACGGGCTTGAGCGTGACGGCGATCTCGGTGATCTTGCGCGCCAGGCGCTTGCCGGTGCGCAGGTAGAAGGGCACCCCCGCCCAGCGCCAGTTGTCGACTTCCAGGCGCAGCGCGGCATAGGTCTCGGTGATCGAGCCCTTCGGCACGCCCGCCTCTTCGAGGTAGCCGGGGACGTCTTCGGCCCCGGCGTGGCCGGGGCCGTACTGCGCGCGCACGGCCATCTGCGGGATGTCGGCCGCGCTCAGCTGCGGGATCGACTGCAGCACCTTGACCTTCTCGTTGCGGACGTCTTCGGCGGTGAAGCTCACCGGCGGCTCCATCGCCACGTGGCAGAGCAACTGCAGCATGTGGTTCTGGATCAGATCGCGCAGCGCGCCCGAGGCGTCGTAGTACTCGGCGCGGGAGCCGATGCCGAGGTCCTCGGCGGCCGTGATCTGGACGCTGTCGATGTAGTTGCGGTTCCACAGCGGCTCGAACATGCCGTTGGCGAAGCGGAACGCCATCATGTTCTGCACCGTCTCCTTGCCCAGGTAGTGGTCGATGCGGAACACCTGGGGCTCGTCGAAGATCGCGAGCACGCGGCGGTTGAGCTCGCGTGCCTCCTGCAGCGTGGTCCCGAACGGCTTCTCGATGATCACCCTCACCTCGGCGCCCTCGTGGCGGTTGAGCTGGCTGTCGCCGAGCTCCTCGACGATCACCGGGAAGAAGCTGGGGGAGGTCGACAGGTAGAAGGCGCGGTTGAGCGGTTCGCCGGCCTGCGTCTCGAAGTCGTCGAGGACCCCGCCGAGCTTGGCGTAGACGGCGGCGTCGTCGAACGTACCCGGCACGTACTTGACGTTCTCCAGCAGGCCCGCGAGAACGTCCTCGTCGGGCGTGCGTCGCGAGAAGCGGCGGATGGCCTGCTCGCACTCCGCGCGGTAGTCCGCGTGCGCTTTCTGCTTGCGCGCCACCCCCACCAGGTGAAAGCGCTCCGGCAGCGCCCCATCGTGCGCGAGGTTGTACAGCGCCGGCAGCAGTTTGCGCCGGGCGAGATCTCCGGTGGCGCCGAAGATGACAAGCGTGGTGGGCGCGACCGGCAGGCGCTCGAGCCCGGCCGTCAGCGGGTTCTCGGACTCGGTGCTCGCCACGGTTGCCATCACTTCTTGGGGGCGGCCTTGACGGCGTGGCCCCCGAACTGGTTGCGCAGGGCTGCGAGCACGCGGTCGGCGAAATCGCCGTTGCCGCGCGAGCGCATGCGCGCGTACAGCGAGGCGGTGATGACCGGCGTGGGCACGTCGTGGGCGGTGGCGTCGGCGATCGTCCAGCGGCCCTCGCCCGAGTCCTCGGTGTAGCCCTCGATCGCTTCCAGCTTGTTGCCGTCGAGCTCGAACGCGCGCGCCGCCAGTTCGCACAGCCACGAGCGCACCACCGAGCCCTGCCCCCACAGGTGCGCGATCTTGGCGTTGTCGAGTTCGTACTCGCACTTGTCGAACAGGTCAAAGCCCTCCGCGTAGGCCTGCATCAAGCCGTACTCGACGCCGTTGTGGACCATCTTGACGTAGTGGCCGGCACCCGACGGGCCGAAGCGCAGCCACCCCCGCGGGCCGATCGCCTGGCGGCTCTGCTCGTTGGTCGGCGGCGCCAGCACGTCCAGGATCGGGGCCAGTCGCTTGACCGCTTTGGGCGGGCCGCCCACCATCATGCAATAGCCCACCTCCAAGCCCCACACGCCCCCCGAGGTGCCCACATCGACGTATTCGATGCCCGCACGTCTCAGTTCCGCCGCCCGGCGCTTGTCGTCCGTCCACTGCGAGTTGCCGCCGTCGATGACGATGTCTCCTCGATCGAGCAGCTTGGCGAGCTTGTCGACCGTCTCCTGGGTGGGCGCGCCCGCCGGCACCATGATCCAGACCATGCGCGGCGCATCCAGTTGCTTGACCAGGCTCCTGAGCGAGTCGGCGCCGGCGGCGCCGTTGCGGACCGCCTGTTTGACCGCCTTGGTGTCGAAGTCGAACGCGACCACCTCGTGGTCGGAGTCGCGTCGGATGCGGTGAACCATGTTGCCGCCCATCTTGCCCAGCCCGACGAAACCTATCTGAGACACCTCGGCTCCTTGATCGTCGCGGTGCGGGCGCGGATCGCGCCCACGGGGTCTTCGCTCACCGCAGGATCGTAGTGGCAGCGGCGCTGTCGTAGGCTCTCCGCCTCATGACCCACGCACGGCTCCAGGAGTTCAAGCGCTGGCTGAGCAGGTTCTGGGTGTTCAGCCCCGAACGCCTGTGGCTGACCTCGATCGCGCTGCGCAAGCGCGGCCACTGGATGCTCGCGTTCTGGCTCAAGCAGGTGAACACGCTCGCCTACCACAACTCGCTCGCGCCGGTCGCAAGCGTGAGCCCGGATGTTCGCCTCGGCCACAACAGCATCGGGATCGTGGTCACGGGGAGCTGTGAGATCGGCAAGCGGGTCAAAATCTGGCACAACGTGACGCTGTCCGCCGGTCGTAGGAAACGGGCGGCCGCGCAGTCCACGGCGTCGGGCAACGCGAGCCCGGCCGAGGGGCGAGTGTTCTCCGGGCCCCCGTCTAGGATCATCATCGAGGACGATGTCAAGATCGGCGCCAACGCTGTCATCATCGCGCCTCGCGGGCGCACCCTGCGCATCGGGCGGGGCGCGCGCATCGGAGCCGGAACGGTGGTGACCAGGGACGTGCCGGCTGGGGGGACGATGGTGGGGCCGCCCGCGCGGCTGGTGGAGAACCAGGACACATGAGCTCAGATCCACAGCAGGCGCTGCCGGACCGCAACCTGGCCCTCGAGCTCGTACGCGTGACCGAGGCCGCCGCGCTGGCGGCCGCGCCCCTGGTCGGCATGGGCGACAAGGAGGCCGCCGACCAGGCTGCGGTCGACGGCATGCGCTACATGCTGCAGTCGGTGCAGATGGATGGCGTGGTCGTGATCGGCGAGGGCGAGAAGGACGAGGCGCCGATGCTCTACAACGGCGAGCGCATCGGCGACGGGTCACCTCCGCACGTCGACATCGCGGTGGACCCGCTCGAGGGCACCACGCTCGCGGCCCAGGGGATGCCCAGCGCGCTCGCCGTGATCGCCCTGTCCGCACGCGGGACGATGTTCGACCCGGGCCCGTGCGTGTACATGGAAAAGATGGCCGGTGCCCCCGAGATCGCAGACCTGCTCGATCTCGACCGCCCCTTGGGCGAGACGGTGCAGCTGGTGGCCGAGCGCAGGGGCTGTCCGGTGGGCGACGTGGTGGTGGTCGTGCTCGACCGTCCGCGCCACGAGCAGGGCATCGCCGCGATTCGCGCCGCCGGCGCTCGCGTCCGGCTGATCCTGCACGGGGACGTCTCCGCCGCCCTGCTGGCCGTCACCGAGCGCTCGCGGGTCGATCTGCTGTGGGGGATCGGCGGCACGCCCGAGGGGGTCATCTCGGCGGCGGCCGTCAAGTGCGTGGGCGGACAGCTGCTGGGCCGGCTGTGGCCGCGCGACGAGGCCGAGCGCGCCGCGGCACTCGAGGCGGGCTACGACCTCGAGCGGGTGCTCGATCGCGACGACCTGGTGGCGGGCGAGGACGTGTTCTTCTCGGCGACGGGAATCACCGACGGCGATGTGCTGCAGGGCGTGCGTTACCCGAGCGCCGGTGGCGCGAGCACAGAATCGCTGGTGACGCGTGCGCGCACCGGCACGATCAGGCGCATCAGGGCCACCCACGACCGCGCCAAGCTGCGCGCGGTCGGCGGTGAGCGCTTCTAGCTCCCAGGGCACTGTTGGCTCGCCCTGCAGACGCCGTGTGCATCCACCTGCACCGCTTGAGCGGGCCCCTACCGGCTGCTAGCTTGCGTATGTGATCCGGTGAAAGGTCGTAGAGTTCTTCGAACAGCGCTGCCGTGCCTCATCGCCGTGGCTTGTGGATGCGCGATCACCGCCTGTGGAAGCGGCTCGGCCGGTGGCTCCAAAGCGGAAAAGCACACCGCGGCGCAGGTTGAACAGAGCGAAGAAGTGGCCCAGAAGAAACAGGAAGCCGCGGAAGTCGCCGAAGACCGTGAACTGCTGTCGAAGATAGAAGCGAAAAAACGGGAAGAAGCCGCGGAAGCAAACGCCAAGAAGACCGAAGCGCTCGCCGCGGCGAGGGCGAAGAAGAAAGAAGAACACGCCGCCAAGGAAGCCAAACAGAAGCTACTGCTCGCCGAAGCCAACGCCCACAAACGAGCCGCGCAGCTCGAAGCGCAAGCCAAGAAGGATCGCCAGGCGCTCGCCGAAGCGGAAGCCAAGAAGAAGCGGGCGGCGTCCAAGCCGAGCGACGCGCAGGCCGGCCACGGCGCAGCGGCGCAGACGGAAACGCCTCCACAGACACACACCAGCGAATGAACCAGCATCAGCCCGCATCTCCCGCGAAGGACCGCGGCGCCGTCTTGCGGACGCTGCTCCTGTGCCTGCTCGTGGCGGCGCTGGCCGCCGCGCTCGCCGGCTGCGGTGGCGGCTCCTCTGGCGAATCCGGGAAGGGAGAACAGAGCGCTGAAGCCTCCACCGGCGCCGAATCGACGACCGGCGGTGAAGAAGGTGGAGAAGCGCAGGCGAAGCAGCGCGAAGCTGCCGCCGAAGCGGCGTCCGAGGCGGAAGCCAAGAAGACCGAGGAAGCAGCCAGGAGAAACGCACAGGCAGCGGCAGCCGCTGCGGCTGCGGCCAAGGTGACGAAGGGCTCGGGGAAGGGCAAGAAGAAGGGCTCCGGGCACGCCGGCAAGGGCTCGGGGAAGAGCACCGGGAAGAGCAAGAAGGGCACGTCGTCGGAAGGGAAGAAGTCCAAGCAGCAGGGCAAGGGCGCGACGTCGAAGCGCAGTGACCCCGCCGAAGAAGCGGCCCGTAGGAAGTTCGCCCAGGAAGAAGCGGCGGAAGCGAAGGCGTTCAAGAAACTTGAACAGCAGGAATCGAAGTGACGCCTTCCCGTCTCAGCCGCTGAGACGCCCCACACGCGACTCGGCGAGGTCCAGCCGCGCGAGCGAGCGAAGAAAGCCGTAGGTGACGATCACGTGGATGCGCGACTGGGTCGCGCTGTACAGCCGGCGGCCGAGTTTCGAGGCGATCGACGGGTAGAAGTTCGCGACCGCGACCTCGACCTCCAGACGCGCATGCTCGGCGTCCGCGCCGGGGCTCCTGCGGACCTCGATCTGCAGGTAGCCGCCGCCGTCATGTCCACGCTTGGACACCAGCAGGCCACGCGCGATGCGCCAGCGCACCAGCCCGTGGGTGGCGTCGATCTCGTATTCGGGGGCCTGGAAGGTGAGCAGCTTCAGCGGTCTCGCCAGCAACACCACCGAGCGTTCCCGCTCGCTGTAGATCACACGAACCATCCCCAGCGTGACGCGTGTGAGGAACCGCCAGTAGGTCCTCGCAAGACGCTCCAGGTGCGCCGGCGTCCATATCTCCGCGAGCGCCGCCGCCTCGATCACCAGATCCGCTCGCTGCACCGAGCGCACCTTGCCGGTGTCGGGGTCGAGCGACGTCGAGTCCCGGAGATCGACGATCCTCGCGCGCGCGCGACGGCCCCGGGTTGGCTTCAGGCTGCGCACCGCCAGGCAGGCTATCCCGGGCTGCTGGCCGCGGGGATGACGTCCCCGCTTGCTGCTATCCAACAGATGTGGCCGAGCGTCCGCATCCCCGCCCGACACCGCGCGCCAGGCCCATCGCCGAGCTCCCCATGGATGGGCTGCTGGCACGGGGCGAGGAGCTCGCACGCGGCTGGGCGCTGGCGCTGATCCTGTTGAGACCCGCCGCGGCGATCGGCGAGGTCCCGGTCGAGGAGCTGGCGCGGGAGGCTCCCACGCTGTGCACTCAGGCGCTGCGTGCGCTGCAGTCCGACGCCGAGCTCGAGCGCCTGGTGGGGCGCGGAACGCCGAGCGCTCGTGAGGGCGCCCCGGTCGCGCGCCTGCTCTGGGAGATGTGCGGCGCCCCCGACACGGTCGCGCTCGTTGATGCCGTGGAGGCGCTGCGCGGCGTGCTGTGGGAGGCGCTGCTCGACCACCTGCGGCGGCCGCTGTTCGATCGCTCGGTCCCGCGGTTGCTCGGGGAGCTGGGCGATCGCCTCGCCCATGTGTGCTCGGCGCTGCTGGCCGCTGCCCTCGACGCCCCGCCCCTGCACGCGGAGGTGCGAGCGCGCATCGGCCGTGAGGAGCTGACGGTGCACGGGCCGCTCGAGGGTGGGCACCGCGACAGGACCGGGGCCGTCGGCCGGCCGGTGATCGTTGATGAGCGCGCGCGTGTGCCCGCGCCCGCGGACACGGGCATGCCCGCGAGCGGGTCGAGCGAGCGCTCGCCAGGGGGGACGATGCCGGCGCCCAGGCGCGAGCGGCCGGTCGCAGAGACGATCCGCGCGGCGGACGCGGAGATCGAGATCCACGATCGGCGGGGGGAGGAGCTGGGCGGTCGACGTCGGGACGAAGGGCCGGCCGCCTGGACGCGGTCGATCAGCGCACAGCTCGCGCGCTTCGAGCGGGATGGCCTGCCGTTCGCTGTGCTTGTGGTCGAGCTGCTCGAGCTCGAGCGCCTGCGCCGCGAGCAGCCACCCGAGGAGCTCTCGAGCCTCGCGGTGCGCATGGAGACCATGCTCGGTGAGCCGCTCGAGGGGACCGGATCGCTGACGCGCGAGCGGCCGGGAAGATGCTGGCTGCTGGCGCGGGGGCTGGATCGGGCCGGCGCCGAGCAGTTGGCGCGCCAACTGGCGGACGCCGCTGCGTACAGCGCGGGCCGGTCCCGGTCGGCGCTCGACGTTGCCATCGGCACGGCCGTGTGCCCCGAGGACGGGCGTCAGGCGGCGGTGCTGGCTGCGCACGCCGACCTTGGGCTGTACGCGGCCCGCGCGGTGGCCCGAACGGGACTCTCAGCCCGCTAGCGCGCCGCCCGAGGGGGCGGGGCTCGATGCGTCCGGCGGGAGGCCGAGGGTGGGCGTGTTGGCCGCCTTGCCGACGATGTGGGTCGTCACGCGGACGGTTTCGGTGACGCCCAGCGCTTCCGCCGCTCCGGCCGTCAGGTCCCAGCTCGCGCCATGTCCGTATGGGCCCCGGTCGAGCACCGGCACGGTCACGCTGCGGCCGGCGTAGGTCACCTCCACGAGCGTGCCACACGGGAGCGTGCGATTGGCGACGCCGACCACGGCTTTGGTGAGGGTCTGGCCGCAGGCGGTCTGTTTGCCGTACAGGCCCGGGCCGAACCACGTGGCGATGGCGCCCGCCGTCGCGGGCGTGCCAGGTGCGCTCGAAACTGCTGCGGCGCTGCCGCCCGAGGTGCCGCCCGTGGCCCCGAAGGCCGCCGTCGCCGGGCCTACGGCGATCGCAAGCAGGACGAGCACGCCCATGTATGTCCTCGGTGCCATTCGCATTGTCTCGAGCGCCTACGGGGTGAGCTGACGGGCTCGCGCGGCACTGATGTGCGGCGCTACGGTCCTGTCGGACCGATTCGCCCCAGCGGATCGACTCGATCCGCATTTGGGTCCCCCGTCCGCCCCGGCCTGAGCCGCGGCGGTTCGGCGTTGCGCGGCAGTATACAAACCCCGCCCCCGGACGCCGCGGGCGGCGCTCAGGAGAGCGGCAGACGGGAGAGCGCGTCCTTCAGCAACCGCTCACCCGTGGACAGGCCGGTCTTGGCGAGCTCGCCCACGATCTCCACGACCGAGGCGACGAGCTCGGCGCCACCCGGCGGATGCACGGTCCTGCTCGCACGTTCGCCCTCGCAGTCGAAGCCCTGCCTGGGCGCTGGCTCGGCCGGCGCGCTGGCGGCGCGCGGCCGGGAGGCGCGAGCACGTGGGGGCTGGGCCGAGGCGCGCGTCTTCGATGGCCGTTTGGCGGCGCCGGTGCGCCCGCGCGCGCGCGCTGAGCCCTTGGCGCTCGCTCCCGCGCGACCGTTCGCGTGGCCGTTGGCGGCGGCGGGCGCCGGCGCGGAGGCATCGGCTGTGTCGGTGGCGTTCGACGCGGCGCGCGCAGCCGCTCGCCGCGGGCTCGATCGCTGCGGGCGGTTGCGAGGGAGGTTGGCGAGCACGCCGGCCTCCGACGCCGCGTCGTGCTCGCCCTGGCTGCCGTTCGGGGCACTCATCGGCACATCATTGCTTGAATGGCGCGCTGCAAGCACATCAGCAAAATCGGCCCAACATCACTGCGACGCGTTAGCATGAGCGTCTGGAGAACCGACTGGGTCTGTAACGTCGGCGCGGCCTCGCCGTATGTCCGACCACATAGCGTTTCTCAGCCATAATCTTGCTCGAGTCCCCGTCGTCTTCGGACGTTGATCGCTGAAAGAAATGGAAACACGAATGTCAGTAGTCGAGCTACAGGAGCTGGATGAGGTCAAGGGCCTGCTGGCCAAGGGACAGCAGGTGGGCGTGCTCTCCTACGCGGAGATAACCAGGGCGATGTCCGAGCTCGACCTCGACGAGGCCGACGTCGAAGAGCTGCACGGCTTCCTCGAGCGCGCCGAGATCGAGCTCGTCGAGGACATCGACCCGGCGATCGCCGCGTCCGCACAGCTCGAGCGGGCGCCCGACAAGCGCGGTCGGCGCAAAGCGAAAACCGCGCTCGACCTGAAGCCGGACATGACCACCGACTCGTTGCAGCTGTTCCTCAAGGACATCGGCAAGGTGCGGCTGCTGACCGCCCAGGAGGAGGTCGATCTGGCCAAGCGGATCGAGCGCGGCGACCTCGATGCCAAGCAGAAGATGGTGGAGTCGAACCTGCGGCTGGTCGTGTCGATCGCCAAGAACTACCGCAACCAGGGTCTTCCGTTCCTCGACCTCATCCAGGAGGGAACGCTCGGACTGGTGCGCGCGGCCGAGAAGTTCGACTACCGCAAGGGCTTCAAGTTCTCGACGTACGCCACCTGGTGGATTCGCCAGGCGATCGCGCGGGCGCTCGCGGACAAGGCACGCACGATCCGCATCCCCGTGCACGTGGTCGAGAAGCTCAACAAGATCGGGCGCGCCGAGCGCAAGCTCGTGACCGAGCTCGGGCGAGAGCCCACCGCCCAGGAGATCGCCGACGTCACCGGGATCGACCCCGAGGAGGTCGACTCGATCAAGCGCTCGGCCCAGGCGCCGGTCTCGCTGGAGAAGCCGGTCGGGGACGAGGAGGAGTCGGAGTTCGGGCAGTTCATCGCCGACGAGCGTGCTGAGTCGCCCTATGAGCGCGCCGCCGAGATCCTCACCAAGGAGGCGCTGCGCGAGGCGCTCGAGAACCTCTCCTACCGCGAACGGCGCGTGCTCGAGCTTCGCTACGGGCTCGGCGGGGAGCACCCCCGCACGCTGGACGAGGTGGGTCGCACGTTCAACGTCACGCGCGAGCGCATCCGCCAGATCGAGAACCAGTCGCTGAAGAAGCTGCAGTCGCTAGCGGAGGCACAAAAGCTCCGCGACGTCGCCTGACCCGACGTACGTCTCGGCTCCGCTGGCTGCGTCCTCGGTCGCTCGCGTGCGAAGCACGCCACGCTCTCTGCGTCCCTGCCAGCGAATCCGATACGCACGTCAGGGGGCGTCTGGTGATACGCACGCAGGTTGCGTCCGGTGAGACGCTGTCCCATGCGGCGCATGCGCCGCATGGCGAGGGCGCGCATGCGCGCCCTCGAGGAGGGCTGCATGCAGCCCTCCTACCAGGTGGCGCATGCGCCACCTGGCCCGGCCGCACATGTGCGGCCGGGAGTCAGCCGAACCCTGAGCGTGCGCCACCTGGCCAGACCGCGCATGTGCGATCGGGATCCCGCCGAGACGACCTCCCGGCCATTGCTGCTCGTTGGCATTCAAGGCCGACTGCCTGATTGCCGATCAGTGAGGCATGTTCGACGTGATGCCGGCGCTGCGCGAGCTCGTGGAGAAAGAGGGCTCGGATCTGCACCTGAAGGTCGGCTCCTCGCCGCTGTATCGCGTACATGGCGAGCTGACGACCGACGAGCGCGTACCGGCACTGACAGCCGAGGACACTGAGAGCGCGCTGCGGGCGCTGCTCAACGACGAGACCAAGCTCGGCGAGTTCGCCCACGAGCATGAGGTCGACTTCTCCTTCGAAATCAAGGGCGTGGCGCGCTACCGGATCAACGCCTTTCGCCAGCGCGGCCTGATCTCCATGGCCTGCCGCGCGATCCCCCACCGCATCAGCACGATCGACGAGCTCTCCCTGCCGCCGGTCGTACGCGAACTGGCCGAAGAGGAGCGCGGGATCGTGCTGCTCACCGGGACCACCGGCTCGGGCAAGTCGACGACGCTCGCGGCGATGATCGACCACATGAACCAGACGATGAGCAAGCACATCGTCACGATCGAGGACCCGATCGAGTTCGTGCACTCCGACGTGCGCTGCGTGATCAACCAGCGCGAGGTCGGCATGGACACGGCTTCGTTCAAGCGGGCGCTCAGACGGGTGCTGCGCCAGGACCCCGACGTGATCCTGGTTGGGGAGATGCGCGATGAGGAGACCGTGCAAACGGCTCTGTCAGCGGCTGAGACCGGGCACCTCGTGCTCTCCACGATCCACACCGTGGACGCCACCGAGTCGATCAACCGCATGCTGGACTTCTTCCCTCCGCATCAGCACGGCCAGGCGCGGAGCATGATCGCGGGCACGGTCAAGGGCGTGATCTCCCAGCGACTCGTCCCGGGCGCCGACGGCGGGCGGGTGGCGGTGTGCGAGATCCTGCGCATGACCGGTCGGGTGCGCGACATGATCACCGACCCGGCACAGACCGGAAAGCTCGTCGAGGTGATCACCTCCGGCGGCTACTACGGGATGCAGACCTTCGACCAGGCGCTGTTCGGTCACGTAAAGGCCGGACGGGTGACCTTCGACGACGCCATGCTCGTCGCGTCCAGCCCGCACGACTTCAAGCTGTTGATGCAGGCCGACGGTCGCCGGGGGACCACGATGGAGGACGTCGCCGCGGCCGAGTCCCAGCGCGACGCGGGCTCCAAGCCTTCGTTGACCAGCGTCTGAGCCTCGCTGCCAACACCGCGTCGCAGCACTTCAGTTGGTAAAGTAAAGGCAGGAATGGCCGTAGACGAGACCTGCCCAGTGTGCATGACCGCGGAAATCGTGTGCGGCAAGTGGACGCTGCTGCTCGTGCGTGACCTCGCCGCCGGGTGCTCCCGCTTCTGCGAGCTGGAACGCTCGCTGGCCGGGATCAGCCCGCGGACGCTGTCGCTGCGCCTGCGCGCGCTGGAGGACGCGGGCATCGTCGAACGCCACACCTTCGCCGAGGTGCCGCCGCGGGTGGAGTACGCGCTCACGGACAAGGGACGCGCGCTGCTGCCGATCATCGACGACATGCGCGCTTACGGCGAACACTGGCTGGGTGCCGAGTGTGCTGAACGCGCCGCGCCTGACGTTCTCGCTGTCGCCTAGACCGGCCCCGCGGCCGGCGCACCTGTAGCCGCTCACGCCCACAGGACGGGTGCAACGGGCGCTGCGTGGGGCAGGAGCGCGCGCGGGGAACGCGAAGTGAGCGGACCATGCACTCGAGGCAGCTCCACGATGTGCTCACCCAGTTCGTCGAGGACGCAGGCGGCGTGCTCGCGGCTGCGCTCGCCTCCGGCGCCGAGGTCCGCTTCGAGCTCGAGCCGCAGCGGACTCGCAGACGCGCGGGCACCGGGATGGGCGCACCGGTGCTCTACGCCTACAGGGCGCTGACCGCCGAGTTCATCGACGAGCGCCAGTCGCAGCTGCAGCGCCTGCCGAGCTACGGCCCGGCTGTCGCCATGCTCGAGAGCTTCGACGGGCTCGACCGGTACCTGGCGAGCGCGGGCGATGACCGTGGACGCGCCGGCAGCGGCACTCGCGGGCACGCGGCCCTGGTGGCGATGCTTCAGGAGGTGTTCGAGGAGCAGAGCGACTTCGAGCTGCGCCCTGAGCGGCTTCGCGGGGCGCTCGCCCGGCTCGAGCGAGCGGGCCTCGCCCAGGCCGGCGAGGCGACCATCGTCGCCACCCTGCACGGCGTCACGATCAGCTCGCCCGAGCTCGCGCTCACAAAGGGCCTCACGATCGCTCAGCCGCACGTGCTCGAGGGGCTCCCCGATGCTGCGCGCGCAACCGGCGGGGCACGCGAGCAGGAACACCTGATCGTCGTGCTCAGCGCCGGCGAGGGCGAGCCGCGGGAGGCGATCGCTCGCGGCCGTGCGGTGCTCAAGGACCTGCTCCGCGCGCTGCGCCTGTTCGGCGACGGCCGGGTGACGCTCGGTGCGCTCGCATGGGCCCGCGTCGCCGACGGCAGATGGGGTGCGCTGGCGCTCGGCACAGGGGGTCGGCCCCACGGGATGCTGGTGGTGACGGCCGAGCAGGAGGACGAGCTGCGCGCCTTCTGCAATCTCGTGTCACGTCGCGCGCCACACAGCAACGAGCTCGCCTGGGCGCTCAAGCGTTTCGAGCTCGGCTGCGAGCGCACGAGCGCGTTCGAAGCGCTCACCGACCACCTGCTCGCGTTGCGTGTGCTGCTCGAGCCCGAGGGGCCGGCCAGCGGCCTGCTGCCGGGGCGTCTCGCGGCGCTGTGCGCCACACCCGAGCAGCGCCAGGCGCTGACCGAGCGGACGGTGGCGGCGCTGGCGCTCGAGCGCGACGTCGTGGCGGGCACCGCCGCTGAGCACGCTCAGGGGTCGCAGATCGGCCGCCAGGAGCTCGCACGCGACATGGCCGACCATCTGCGCGCCCTGCTCAGGGACGTCATCTGCGGGCACCTCGACGCCGACCTGGTCGGCCTGGCCGATCATCTGCTGCTGGCCACGCCCGCGCCCGCGCCCACGACATCGACCGCAGCGCCCGCACCCACCTCGGCACCCGCAGCGAGCGCTGCGTCCGCGCCCACAGCTGCGCCCCCAGCCGCCCCAGCCCCCGCATCCGATGGCTCGGTGGCGGCGCCCCCCGAGCCCGCGCGCGCGGCCGAGTCAGTCGAGCAGATGCTCGGCGATGCGGCCCAGTCCCAGGAGATCCTGGACATCTTCATCTAGGTGCGGCACGAGCACCGGCGGGGGGAGGGGCGCGTCAGCGCTCCCCGCGCGTGACAGGTGCTCGATCGTCTCGTGGTCGCGCTTGACGAGCACGTCGAAGTCGGCGAGGTTGGCCGCCACGCGCGCTGCCAAGCGTCCACCGAGCTCGCCGGCGAGCAGATCGGTGACCTCTGGCGCAGAGAAGCCGTGCAGGCCGTGGACGTGCACGCGGTTGACGATCAGGGCACCGACCGCCATGCCGGAGGCGGCGAGCCGTGCGGCGAGGAAGCGCGCCTCGCGGGCGGGCTCGGGCTCGGGCGAGGTGACGATCAGGAAGCTCGTCCGCTCGTCGCGCAGGAGGCTCGCAACCGCGCGGCTGCGATCGCCGAACCCGTCGATCACTCCCGAGAGCGCCCGAAAGAAGCGGGACAGCTCGCTGAGCATGTCCACACCGGTGACGCGCGCGAAGATCGCGAACACGAGCGCTGTGCCGCGCCCGAACACGCGGGCAGTCAGGCCGCCGGGCCTGAGGAACACCTGCAGGGCTCTGCCTTCGAGGAAGCCCAGCAGCCGGTTCGGTGCGTCCAGGAAGTCGAGCGCGTTGCGCGAGGGGGGTGTGTCGAGCACGATCACGTCGAAGTCGTGCTCCTCGTGCAGCTCGTACAGCTTGGCGATCGCGCTCAGGTCGTGTGAGCCGGCCACCGCCGTCGAGAGCTCGCGGTACACCGGATTGGCGAGGATCTCCGCGCGCGCCTGCTCGTCGGGCTCGAGGCGTGTGATCAGCTCGTCGAACGTGCGCTTGGCGTCGAGCATCATCGCCCACAGCTCGCCCTCCGCAGGCACCCCCTGCTCGGCCAGCAAGGCCGGCTCGATGCGGCAGGGCTCGGATGGCAGCTCCGCCAGGCCGAGCGCCGATGCCAGGCGCCGGGCGGGGTCGATCGTGACCACCGCGACCTTCTGCCCGCGCTGAGCGAGGCCAAGGGCCAGCGCAGCGGACGTCGTCGTCTTGCCCACCCCGCCCGCCCCCACGCACACCAGGACGCTCTTCCCGCGCAGACGCTCGCCCAGGCCGCGAGAGCCCTTGGTCGTGCTCGCCTGCATCTCGGGATCGTAGTTCCCATGCAGGAATCCCCCGTTTGCATGCGAATACCCACGGGAACGGCTTTCCAGCAACCGAGCATCGGAGCCACCGTGGACGGCAAGGCCAAGGTCATCGCGTTCGCCAACCAGAAGGGCGGCGTGGCCAAGACGACGACGACGCTGAACCTCGCCGCGGCGTTTGCCGAGGAGGGTCACCGCGTGCTGTGCGTGGACATGGACCCGCAGGGCAACCTCACCATGTCCCAGGGGATCGACCCGGACACGCTCGAGCTCTCGATGTACGACGTGCTCGTCCACAAGGTGTCGATCCGCGAGGTCATCCGCAAGCGCGAGATCGACGTGGCGTGCGCCTCGATCGACCTGGCCGGCGCGGAGATCGCGATGTCGACGATGATCGGCCGCGAGCGTTCGCTGCAGAAGGCCTTCGAGCCGATCCTCGAGGACTACGACTTCATCTGCATCGACACGCCGCCGAGCCTCGGGCTGCTGACGATCAACGCGCTGACCGCCTCCGACAAGGTGATCGTCCCCGTGCAGTGCGAGTATCTGTCCATGCGCGGTCTCATCCAGCTCCAGAACACGCTCGCGATGATCCGCGAGAACCTCAATCCGGGCGTTGACATCGAGGGTATCCTGCCCACGTTGGTGGATTCGCGCACGATCCACGCGAAGGAGGCGATCGAGATCCTCGAGGAAAACTTCGGCGACCGCGTATTCGCGTCTCGCATCCGCAAGACCGTCCGCTTCGCCGAGGCTCCCGTCAAGGGGATGTCGGTCCTCAAGTACGAGCCCGACGGCGTCGCTGCCCAGTCCTACCGTCAGCTCGCGCAAGAGGTGCTGACCAAGCAGGAGGTGCTCGCCAATGCCGGCGCCTAGACGCGCGAGCATGCGCGAAGGCCCGCTCGCGGACCTGTTCCGCAGGGCGGAGGATCTCGACGGGCCGCGCGAGGACGTCCGCGAGCAGGCCGGCGGCGCCACCGCGCCGGACGAGTCCCAACGCGAACTAGCCGCAGGCGCATCCGAGCGCCGCGACGGCGGGCTGCCGCACCCGGCCTTGCGGGCCTCGACGGTGCTCGTCGAGCAGCAGCAGCAGCGTATCCCCTCCCCACAGGAGCGCCTGCGCCACGCGTTCTCCTCGGAGATTCCCGAGAACATCATGGACGAGCCGCTCGTCGACCCGCCGGCCGTGCGGCGTAACCTGATCGACGACTACGCCCGCGAGGACGAGCGCGCATCTGCTCATCTCAGGGGCGTCGGGCAGCCGGTCATCCGCGTCGTCGGCGTGGGTGGCGCGGGCGTCAACGCCGTCAACCGCATGGTCGAGGCTGAGGTCGAGGGGATCGAGTTCGTGGCCGTCAACACGGATGTCCAGTCGCTGCAGCAGTCGACCGCCGACATCACGCTGCACATCGGCGCCGAGCTCACCCGCGGGCTCGGCTCGGGCTCGGATGCGAACGTCGGACGCCAGGCGGCGATGGAGGACTACGACCGCCTGAAGGCCCTCCTTAAGGGCTCGGACATGATCTTCATCACCGCCGGTGCCGGCGGTGGCACGGGCACGGGGGCCGCTCCGGTCGTCGCTCGCATCTCGCGCGAGATAGGTGCGCTGACGGTTGCGATCGTGACCAAGCCGTTCGGCTTCGAGGGCACACGCCGTAGCGAGCAGGCCGAGCGCGGTGTGGGCGCGCTGGCCGACGAGGTGGACACGCTCATCGTCGTGCCCAACAATCGCCTGCTGTCGGTCCTGGACAAGCAGACCGCCATGGTCGAGGCGTTCCGTGTGGCCGATGACGTGCTGCGCCAGGGAGTCCAGGGCATCTCCGACCTCGTCACCCTGCCAGGCCTCATCAACCTCGACTTCGCGGACGTGCGCACGATCATGAGCGAGGCCGGCAGCGCGCTGCTCGGAATCGGCATGGGCATCGGCGAGAACCGAGCGACCGAGGCGGCGATGCAGGCGGTGTCCTCACCGCTGCTGGAAACCTCGATGGACGGCGCACGGTCGATCCTGCTGTCGATCACCGGCGGGGTCAACCTGTCCCTGTGGGAGGTCAACGAGGCCGCCAAGTCGGTTTCCGAGGCCGCGCACCCGGACGCGAACATCATCTTCGGTGCCATGGTCGACGAGAAGCTCGACGACCAGGTTTGGGTGACAGTGGTCGCCACCGGCTACGGCGACGAGGGCAGGCGCAAGAGCGTCAGTCGCTTCAAGGAGCCGGCCGTGGGGGAGGTCAGGGCGCAGCGCGCCTCGGCCACACGCCCCAGCGACGAGCGCTCGCCGGCATCGAGCAGCGCCGCGGGAACCGGCTCTCGCCGTCGGGGGCTTTCCGTCGATGAGCTAGACGTCCCCGAGTTCCTCCCCAACTTCTGACGCGCGTCAGCGCTTCGCCAGGCTGCGTCCTCGCTCGCTCGTGTGCGGAGCACACTTCGCTCACTGCGTCCTTGCCTGGCTCGGCTGACGCACGTCAGAGGGGCGCCTTGCATAACCGCCCTGCGCTTCGCCGGGCTGCGTCCTCGCTCGCTCGTGTCCTGGCCGGTTCGGGGATGCGAGCGCGAAGCGCGAGTGTCTCCGGGTCCGGCACACTTCGCTCACTGCGTCCTTGCCTGGCTCGGCTGAGCACGTCAGGAGGGGCGCTGTTCCTCGTTGATGCGCTCCGCATGACCGGGTGTGCCTGTGGTATCGCTCAGGAATGAGCGAATCTGAGCGGGGAGTGGTCGCGGCGGGGCATCCGCTGACGGCGCAGGCGGGCGCGCGGGTGCTGAGAGCGGGGGGCAACGCGGTGGATGCGGCGATCGCGGCGATGCTCACGTCGTTCGTGACCGAGGCGCTGCTGACGGGGCTGGGCGCGGGCGGCTACATGCTCGTGGCGGGTGGCGGGGTGGAGGCGAGCCTGCTCGACTTCTTCGTGGAGGCGCCCACGCGCGCGGGGGACGGCTCGGAGGTGGAGCTGCAGGGGATCGACGTGTCCTTCGGCGATGCCGAGCAGGTCTTCTACATCGGCCCGGCCTCCTGTGGCGTGTACGGGGTGCCGGCGGGCGTTTGCGAGGCGCTGCGCAGGTGGGGGACGGTGCCGCTCGAGGAGCTTGCGCTGCCGGCCGCGGAGCTCGCGCGCGAGGGCGTCGTGCTGAACCACGGCCAGGCGTACGTGGCGGAGATCCTCGTCGACCTGCTCACCTCGACACCAGAGTGCGCCGCGCTGTGGGCGCCCGGCGGGCACCTCCTGCGCGAGGGCGGGGTGCTGCGCAACCCCGAGCTCGCGGACGCGCTCGTGCGCCTGTCACGCGATGGTGCCGAGCCGTTCTACCGGGGAGACATCGCGGCCGCGGTGTGCGAGTGGCTGGGCGCTCGCGGCGGCTCCGTGCGCCCGGCCGACCTCGCCGGCTACGAAGCGGTCGAGCGTCCGCCCGTGGAGGTCTCCTATCGCGACCGCCGGATCCTGACCAACCCGCCTCCGTCGGCGGGTGGGACGCTGCTGGCGTACGCGCTGGCCCTGCTCGATCGCGCTCCGGCGCCGCCCACCCTGCGAGCGGTGGTCGACGCGATGGCGGCCGCGCAGTCCGAGCGCACGCCCGAGTTCGTGGATGGTCTCGCCCACGAGGGCTTCCTCGAGCGCTTCCTCTCCTCCCGGCTGGGGTCCACGACGCACATCTCGGTGATCGACGCCCAGGGATGTGCGTGCAGCGTCACCTGCACCAACGGCGAGGGCTCGGGCGTGGTGGTGCCGGGTACGGGCATGCACATCAACAACGTGATGGGCGAGCAGGACCTCAATCCGCTCGGCTTTCATCTGTATCCCGCGGGACGCCGCATGCCGAGCATGATGGCCCCGTCCGTGGTGATGCGCGACGGCGAGGTCGAGTTGGTGCTCGGCAGCGCCGGCTCCAACCGGATTCGATCTGCGCTGCTGCAGACGATCGTCGGCGTCGTCGACCATGACATGACCGTGCGCGAAGCGGTGGCGGCACCACGTGTGCATTTCGAGGACGGCGTCGTGTTCGCGGAGCCGGGGATCGACCTGGACCAGCTCGGCGGTGACGCTCGGGTCGTGCACTTCGGTGCCCTCAACCTGTTCTTCGGCGGTGTCCAGGCGACACTGCGACGGGGCTCGCGCATCACCGGTGCGGGCGATCCCCGGCGTGGCGGTGTCGCGGTGAGCGCGTGAAGGCGACGCTCGCGCTGGCGGTGCTCGCCGTCGGTGCGCTGGTCGCCAGCTGCGGGGGCGTGACCGCGCCGGACCTGTTCCTCGTCGAGCGCAGCGGCTCGGGCCCACAGGCGCGTCTGACCCTGCTGGTCAACGAAGAAGGGGGCGTGAGCTGCAACGGCCGTGCCGCTGCGCAGAAGCTCTCCGACCCGCAGATCCTCAAGGCCCGCGAAATCCAGGAAGAACTGGAAAAGCCCTCATCCGCCCACCTGTCGCTGCCGCCACGCGCTGGGTCGGTCCTGAGCTACTACGTGCGCGACGAAAAGGGCACCGTCCGCTTCAGCGACAACTCCGCCAACCAGCCCGCCGTGCTGCACAAGCTGCAGCTGTTCGTGCTGCAGAGCTCCCAGGAAGTGTGCCGCCTGACGGAGTAGCGCGGCGCTACTCGAACCTGACCTTGCCGTTGGACAGAGCGCGAAGCTGGGCGCGCGCGACCAGGTTCAAACGCTCGATGGCCGCGCGGATGAGCAGCGCGAGCAGCCGCATCCTTGCGTTCTCCGAGCGCAGCTCGAGCAGCTCCTGCTTGGCCGCCACCGCGAACTCCACGGTGGCGGCCATGCTGTAGGCGTTCATCGCGTGCAGCTCGTCCGCCTCGATCTTGCGGTCGGTGGCATGCATGACGAGCTCGCGGTAGAGATCACGGGCGGCCTCGGCTGCGTCCGCGTCGAGCTCCTCGTCGGGCTCGCCCAGGAACTCGACGACGCCCGCGGGGTAGGGGAGATCGTCCTGGCGCTCGAGCAGCCGGAACGGGCGGGTCCCGCAGGCGATGATGTTCAGGCGACCGTCGTCCATGCGCTCGAGCACCTCGACGACCTCGCAGGCGCAGCCCACCAGCTTCAGCTCCTCATCGGAGAGCCACACGATCCCGAACTCGCGCCCACGCGAACCCGGCTCGGCGGTCAGGCAGCGCTCGATCATGGTGCGGTAGCGATCCTCGAAGATGTGCAGCGGCACGCTCTCGGTTGGCAGCGCGACGATGCCCAGCGGGAAGAGCGGAAAGCCGCGGCAGGCTGACTCGGGCATGGTGCTTCGAGTTTAGGTATACCCGCCCGCACGGCGCCGCACGGCGCGGCCCGCGTGCGGAGGATGCCGGTAAGGTGCCAGCCCGTGCTTCACATTGCAACAGTGCACTTCGGGTCGCCGCGGTGGATCGAGATCCAGACGCGCTATCTGCGTGAGCACATCTCCGTGCCATATCAAACGTGGTCCTCGCTGAACCGCATAGACCCGTCGTACTCCGTTCACTTCGATCGGATCATCGATCAGACGGGCCGGCATTCGGACAAGTTGAACCATCTGGCGATCGAGATCGGGCACGAGGCCGATGACGGCGATCTGCTGATGTTCCTCGACGCCGATGCGTTCCCGATCGCCGACCCCATGCCGCTGATCACCGACGGCCTGTCCAGGGCCCCGCTGCTGGCAGTTCGTCGTGCGGAGAACAACAACGACCGGCAGCCGCACCCCTGCTTCTGCGTGACCACGGTGGGCGCGTGGCGTCAGCTGCCGGGCGATTGGTCGCCGGGGTACAAGTGGGCCAGTGAGGGCAGGCGCGTGAGTGACGTCGGAGGAAACCTGCTTCGCCAGCTCGAGCTCACAGAAACCCCATGGGTCGAGGTGCTTCGCTCCAACCGCAAGAGCCCGGACCCGATCTTCTTCAGTGTCTACGGTGACGTCGTGTATCACCATGGCGCAGGTTCACGCACCCGGGCATTCACCAGAGGTCACAATCAGCACGCTCCCAGGCGCCTGCCCGTGCCGGATGTGCCTGTTGCGCGCGAGATCGTGGGATGGGTGAATCAGGGAAGGCGGCGTTCGTGGAAATACAAAAGCGAACGAGCGCAGATGCACGAGTCAAACCGTGTGTATGAAAGGATTCAGCGCGGTGACCCGGACTGGTTGAGCGATTTCATGTGAGGACCCGCCCGGGGGATGGGGAGTGGCTCCTGGTCGATTCGGGCGCTAGCCGGCGGGCGCCCGGCAGGCGGCGAGCATGAGGTTGTAGAAGATCGCTGCCGGGAGGCGCGACTCGAGCAGCCTCCGGTCGAGCTCCTGCAGCAGCAGATAGCCGCGGTAGGCGTAAAGCCGCCACGACCATGGCACGTCCTCGGGGTCAGCGCTCGCCTCGAGCGTGCGATTGGCCCACCCGAACCAGTTGGCGAGCAGCTCCTCGCCGCTGATGCGTATGTCCTGCAGGCCGGCAGCACGGGCGATCCGCGCCAGCTCGGTGGGGGCGAAGGCGTGGATGTCGACGACGCTCTCGAGGGCCGCGTCCGGCTCGCCGGCGCCGGCGAGCAGTGCGGGGCCCGCGCCGATGGCGCTCCGCCACAGCGGCGCGAGGGCGCTGGCGAACCGCTTGGGCACGCGTGCCAGGCGGTCGCCGTAGAGGGATGGCTCGCCTGCGAACAGCACGGTGCCGCCGGGTGCCAGCACGCGGGCGAACTCGGCGAACGCGCGCTGCAGGTCTGGAATGTGGTGGAGCACGGCGTGTCCGATCACCAGCTCGAAGCTCTCGTCGGCGAAGGGCAGGTGCTCGGCGTCGGCCGGCTGCGTTGCCACCTCGAGACCGAGTCGCGCGGCGTTCGCCTCGAGCGTCTCAAGCATGCCAGGCGAGATGTCGCTGCAGGTGGCCTCCGTGATCAGCCCCGCGCGCAGCAGGTTGAGGGTGAAGTAGCCGGTCCCCGAGCCGATCTCCAGCGAGCGGCGGTAGTGGCCGGGCTCATGGCCGAGCGCCTTGCGCACCTTGGCGGTGACCTGGCCGGCGCCCACCTCGCCGAAGTCGATGCCCCACTTGGAGTCGTAGTGCTCGGCCGCTACGTCGTGGTAGCGGGTGTTGGCGGTGCGGATCTCTTCGGCGCTGAGGACGGAAGCCATCGGCGGGACCATATACTCGCCCGCCGTGCTCGCGCCTCCCAACGCGGCCTGAGAGCATCACGCCAAACCGTCCATTGATGTCCATTCCTGAGCTTCCCGACGTGGAGTCGCCCGACGCCGCCTACGTGCAGCGCGACCAGCCGCAGGGCGTGCCGCCGCTGGCGCTGACGGGAGAGCGGACGCTGCCGGACGTGCCCGCCGAGAACTACTGGTTTCGCCGCCATCTCGCGGTTTACGAGTGGATCGCCGCACGCGTGGGCGGCCTGCGTGTCATCGACATGGCGTGCGGCGAGGGCTACGGGTCCGACGTGCTCGCCCGCACCGCCGCCAACGTGGTTGGCGTCGACGCCAACCCGGAGGCACACGAGCATGCGCACCTGCGCTATGGACGCGCCAACCTGCGCTTCGCGCGCGACCTCGTGACCACCTTCGGGGAGCAGGCGGACGCGGTGGTGTTCCTGCAGACGATCGAGCATCTCGAGCAGCCGGGAGCCGCGCTCGAGCACTTCCGCTCGCTGCTGCGCCCCGGCGGCGTGGTGTTCGTGTCGACTCCCAACGTGCTCACGCTGGCGCCCAAGGGGGCGCCCCGCTCGGACAATCCGTGGCACGTGCACGAGTATCGCTGCGAGGAGTTCGAGCGGCTGTGCGCGCGCGGACTTCGCGCGCGTCGACATGTACGGGCTGTTTCACGCGCGCAAGCTGCGAGCGCACGAGTTGGCGCTGCGGCTCGGCTGGGATCGCGTGCACGCCAGCGTCGGCCTCACCAAGCGCTTCTACGACCGGTTCACGCCAGCCATCAGCGCCTCTGATTTCGCGCTGCGCGCGGCCGGCGGGACGGACATCGAGCGGGCGCTGGACTTCCTGGCGGTGTGCCGGCCGTGAGCGGCGCGCGCGAGCGCGGCGCGCTGGCGCTGGTCCTGCACACGCACATGCCATACGTCGAGGGCTTCGGCACGTGGCCCTCGGGAGAGGAGTGGCTGTGGGAGGCGATGGCGAGCTGCTACCTGCCGCTGGCGGACCTGCTGGACGACGGGGCGCCGCTGACGCTGTCGCTGACGCCCGTCCTGTGCGACCAGCTCGAAGCACCGGGTGTGTTCGAGCGCTTCGCGGCGTTCGTGGAGAACGTGCGGTCGCAAACTCATGCGGAGGACGCGGCGGGCCTGCGGGCCGGCGGTCACGAGGGGCTTGCCGCCGAGCTCGAACGCTCGTTCGGCGATTACATGGGCGCGCTCGAGCGACTGCGCTCGCGGGGTGGCGACCTGCTGGGGGCGCTGGCGCGCCACGCCCAATGGAGCTCGGCGGCCACCCACGCGGTGCTGCCGCTGCTCGCCACCGAGGCGTGCCTGCGACTGCAGGTCGCGGGTGGCATCGCCGCGCATCGCCGCCGCTTCAGCGGATCGTCGGCGCACGCGGAGGGCTGGCGCGGTGGCTTCTGGCTGCCAGAGTGCGGGTACGCGCCGTGGCTCGACCGTGCCCTGGAGGATGCGGGCGTGTCGGCGGTGTGCGTGGAGCTGACGAGCCGCTTCGGTCTCGGGGACGCCCGGCACCTGCGGCCGCTGGCCACTCCCGCAGGCGTGATGCTCGTCCCGGTCGACCGCTCCACGATGTCGCTGATCTGGAGCGAGAGCGGCTACCCGGCCAGCGGTGCGTACCGCGACTATCACCACCACACCGTCCACCATCACAACCCCTGGAGCAACGACGGCGGCGCCTACGACCACGCCAGCGCCCTGGCGCTTGCGCGCGAGCACGCGGCCGATTTCGTGGCGCGCACGCTGGAGCGCCTGCGCGCGGCGCGCGAGACGTCCGCCGCGGTCGCGGGCGCCGGATCCGGCGCGCGGCTGCCCGGAGGTGGGCTGGTCGTGTGCGCGCTCGACACCGAGCTGCTCGGTCACTGGTGGTACGAGGGCCTGTCGTGGCTGCGCGCGGTGGTGGACGAGTGCGCTCGCCAGGGCCTCGAGCTGGTGCGCCTCGACGATGCGCTCGCAGACGTCGAACCGCTGCAGGTCGACCCTGAGGAGCTCGTCGGGGGCGCGTGCACCTGGGGCATCGGGGGCGACCTGTCCACATGGTCGGGCCCGCCGGTCGCCGACATGGCATTCGCCTCGCGCGCTGCGGAGCTGCGCGTTGTCGGCGCCGGCGAGCGGGCGGACGGCGTGGCCGTGCGCGAGCTGCTGGCGCTGCAGGCCAGCGACTGGCCGTTCATGGTCGCTCGCGAGCTCGCCGGTCCGTATCCGCGGGAGCGCTTCGACGGGCACTGCCGGGCGCTCGCGCGGGCGCTCGAACCGGGCCCCGGGGACGAGCCCGCGCGTCTGCGCAACCTCGCCGTCTACGCGGACCGTCGGCTGCTGCTGACCCCCTGAGCGCCATCTCCCGTCCTGGCGCTCGGAGATGATTCGCTGACCCCAGCGATCAGGAGAGGAGCCCGATGGCAGCCACAGAGGCGCCCGCGCCGGCGCAGAGTCCGACAGCGCTCGATCCGATGCGCCATCACCAGCACTACAGCAAGGCCGCGGGCGGGGGATCTCCGTATGCCGGGGGCAGCAGCTTCATGGAGCGGTTGTCCGAGGGGGTGGCCAGCGGCATGGGCACGGTCGGCTTCCTGCTCATCAGCTCGGGCGTGATCCTCGCGTGGGTCCTCGCCAACCACGTCATCCACTTCCTCAGCAACTCGTGGACCGGGCTGCTCAACGGCAAGGGCTTCGACCCGGCGCCGTTCATCCTGCTCAACCTCGTGTTCTCGGCCGTGGCCTTCTATACGGGCGCGCTGGTGATCATCGCCCAGAAGGCACAGACGCGAACCGACAAGGCCAACGAGGAAGCCGCCGCGCGGCACCGGGACGAGCTCGCCGGATACCAGGAAGCGGCGACCAAGCGCAGGGACGAACTGGCGGAGCTCCAGACGGACCTGCTCAAGCGGAACACCGATCTGACAGAGCAGATCCACAAGCTGAGCGAAAGGCTCAGCACGCTCACCCAGGAGGTTCACGAGGCCACGTGTCCCGGGCGCGCCTCTTCTCACTGAAGCCGGCGGCCTGGCATCCGGGTCGAGGGGCTCACTCCCAGCGCATCGAGCGTGGCGCCTCGCGCATGCGCAGGACGCGCGCGGGCGCGCCGGCGACGACGGCGTTCTCAGGCACGTCCCGGGTGACAACGGAGCTCGTGCCGATTACGCTGTTATCGCCCACGCGCACCCCGCGAAGGACGCACGCGCCGTAGCCGATCCACACGTTGTGCCCGACGCGCACATCGCGCTTGTAGATGCCCTGTGCGCGGATCGGGCGGTCGACCTCGGTGACGCCGTGGTCGAAGTCGATCAGCATGACCCGGTCGGCGATGATGCACTCGCGCCCGATGGACACGTGCTGGAACGCGGAGATCGTGCATTCCTGGCCGATCACCGTCTTCGCGCCGATGCTGACCTCACCCTCGTGCGCGCGGACCTTGCAGCCGTGACCGAGCCACGCCCAGCGCCCGATCCGCAGCGTGGCGCGTGGGCCGATCTCGAGCTTGACGCCCGGGCAGATGAAGCAGATGCCGTCGGTCTGCAGGCGCCTGCCGTGGCGCAGCTTCAGCAGCGCCAGGCGCAGGAGCAGCCGTGCGTGGTGGCGGTTGAGCATGTGGTTGGCGCGCATGAAGCGGGCCAGTGCGAGCGGACCGCCGTGCAGCGGTGCGGGCGCGCGGCGGGGCGCGTCTGGTGTCCGCGCGTCGTGCGCCCCGGCGGTGGTGTCGGCGACGGGCGCCATCGGCGGCGAATCGTAAGCGACGGCGGGCCTGTCCGCCCGCGGCGCGTACCCGCAGGCGCCAGTGGGGTGGGGGCGGCGAGGCGTCTCGCGGGGGAGGGCCGGGGAGGAGCCCTGCGATGATTGCCCGCTCGATGGCCACGCCAACGCTCGCACAGCGCCTGCTCGAAGGCGATCGCCGCGCGCTGGCGCGGGCGATCACGCTCGTGGAGGACAACAGCCCCGAGGGCTGGGAGCTCGTGCGCGAGGTCTACCCGCACACCGGCCACGCCGAGGTGGTGGGCTTCACGGGCCCGCCGGGCGTGGGCAAGTCGACGCTCATCGGAGCGCTGACGCGGGCGCGACGCGCAGCCGGTCGCACGGTGGGCGTGCTCTCCGTGGACCCCTCCTCGCCGTTCACCCACGGTGCGCTGCTGGGCGACCGCATCCGCCTGACCGAGCACTTCCTGGACCAGGGGGTGTTCATCCGCTCGATGGCCAATCGTGGCGCGCTGGGCGGGCTCTCGGAGGCAGCGCTGCAGGCTGCGCTGCTGCTGGACGCGGCGGGCCGCGAGGACGTGTTCATCGAGACTGTCGGCGTCGGCCAGGCGGAGATCGACATCATCGATCATGCGGACACGATCGTGCTGGTGCTGATGCCCGGCTCGGGCGACTCGATCCAGGCGCTCAAGGCCGGCGTGATGGAGATCCCGGACGTGATCGTCATCAACAAGGCCGACCATCCGCTGACGGACACGATGATCCGGGAGATCCGTGGTGTGCTGTCGCTGGCCAACCTCGACAGCACCCCCGAGGAGCAGCGCCGACGCTGGCGGGTGCCGATCGTGAAGACCGAGGCGAGCCTCGGCATGGGCGTGGATGAGCTGGTCGCGCGCCTGGCCGAGCACCGTGCGCACATACTCGCGGCGGGCCAGCTCCAGGAGCGCCGGGCGCGCAACCTGCGCAGCGAGGTGCTGGCGATCGCCACGGCGCGACTGCGCAGGCGCCTGGAGGAGGCTGTGCGCGCCGACCCGGACTTCCAGCGCCTGCTCGACGAGGTCGTGCAGCGGCGGCTGGACCCCGCGAGCGCGGCGAGCGCGCTGCTCGCGCGCGCGTCGCTCGCGCAGACGGGCGAGTAGCGGCCCGCGCACGGGCGCTCGCGTGCGCAGCTCGCTCGCGCGCGGCCATCGCCGAGCGGCCGGCGCGGCCGCGGTCGGGTAGGCTCGAGCGTCGATGGACTACATGCAGGCGACCGATCGCATCTGGCCGGTGCTCACGCGCGTGATCGGTGGCCACGTGAGGATCTACCGCGCGACCAATGGCCTCATCGGACACCGCTTCCCGGGTTCGCCACCGACGCTCCTGCTGGACCACACGGGCGCCAAGAGCGGCAAGCGGCGCACCTCGCCGCTCGTGTACGCCCGTGACGGCGAGAACGTGATCCTGGTGGCCTCCAAGGGCGGCTATCCGAAGAACCCGGCCTGGTTTCACAACCTCAAGGCGCACCCGGACACGACCATCCAGGTCGGCTCCCAGCGTCTGTCGGTGCACGCGCGCGTGGCCGACCCGGCTGAGCGCAAGCGCCTGTGGCCCGTGGTGGTGGACGTGTACAAGGGCTATGAGGGCTATCAGGCGCGCACGGAGCGGGAGATTCCGCTCGTGATCCTCGAACCGCGCTGAGACGCCGCCGGGCGCTCGACTCAGGCGCCGAGGGCCCGGGCGATCACCATCTGCTGGATCTCGTCGGTGCCCTCACCGATCGTGAGGATCTTCGCGTCCCGGTAGAAGCGACACACGGGGTACTCCTCGATGTAGCCGTAGCCGCCGTGTATCTGCACGGCCTCCTCGGCGCAGCGCACCGCCAGGCGCCCCGTCTTGAGCTTTGCCTGTGCGGCGGTCAGCGTGAAGTTGCGACCGGCGTCCTTCTCCAACGCCGCCTTGTGCACGAGCAGCCGCGCGGCGGCGATCTCGGTGGACATGTCCGCGAGCTTGCACTGGATGGCCTGGAACTTGGAGATCGCCTGCCCGAACGCGCGGCGCTCGCGCGCGTAGCTGAGGGCCTCGTCGAGCGCTCCCTGTGCGAGTCCGACGCCCATCGCGGCGACGCCGATGCGGCCGATGTCGAGGATGTGCAGGAACTGCTTGAAGCCCGCGCCCCGTGGTCCCAGCAGGTTCGCCTCCGGCACGCGGCAGTCCGCGAACGTCAGTGGGCGCGTGTCCGAGGCGTTCCAACCCATCTTTCGGTAGGGCTCGCCCTGGATGTAGCCGGGAGTGCCGTTGGGGACGATTATGTTCGAGATATGGGGGGTCGCGTGGCTGTCCCCGTCGGCGTCGTGCGTGGGTGTGACGGCCGTGATGCACACGAGCCCCGAGATATCGGTGCCGGCGTTGGTGATGAACTGCTTTGCCCCGTCGATCACCCACTCGCCGTCCTGGAGGCGAGCGCGGGTGCGCGTGTTGCCGGCGTCGGAGCCCGCTTCCGGCTCGGTCAGGCCGAACGCCCCGAGCCGTTCTCCGGAGCACAGCCGCGGCAGCCATTCGCGCTTCTGCTCCTCGGTGCCGAACAGGTAGATCGGCTGCGTCCCCAGTGAGGTGTGGGCGCACAGCGTGATCGCAACCGATGAGTCCACGCGGGTGAGCTCCTCCACGGCAAGCGCGTACGCGAGCGTGTCGCCGCCGCCGCCGCCGTACTCCTGCGGGAAGGGGATGCCCATCAGGTTCAGCTGGCCGAGCTTGGCGACGATCTCGTAGGGGAAGGACTTCGTACGGTCGAGCTGCTCGGCGACGGGAGCCACCTCGCCCCGCGCGAAGTCCCTGACGGTGCTCCTGATCAGCTCGTGCTCGGGGGACAGCTCGAAGTCCACTGCGGGGCATTCTCCCAGACTGCCTGCACGCGCCCGGTGCAGTAGCCGGCCGGTGGCGGCGTATAGTGCCGTCGGTGGTAGGAGGCCCCCCCGACTTACCGGGCGTTCGACACGAGTACCTCGACGTCGGCGGGCTGCGCATGCACGTCGCGCTCGCCGGCCCCGACGATGGCCCGCCGCTGCTGCTCGTCCACGGCTGGCCGCAGCATTGGTGGGAGTGGCGTC
Organism: uncultured Solirubrobacteraceae bacterium; assembly: GCA_963810735.1. Classification (GTDB taxonomy): domain Bacteria; phylum Actinomycetota; class Thermoleophilia; order Solirubrobacterales; family Solirubrobacteraceae; genus Palsa-744. The sequence goes on along the minus strand of CAWEOR010000004.1, from coordinate 750,120 downwards.
GCGTGATCCCCACGCTCGCCGAGCGCTTTCGCGTGATCGCACCCGACCTGCGCGGCTTCGGCTGGAGCGAGGCGCCCGCAGGCGGCTATGAGAAGGAGCAGCTCGCCTCAGACGTGCTTGCGCTGCTCGACACGCTGGCCATCGAGCGGGTCAGCTGGATCGGTCACGACTGGGGCGGATGGACCGGCTTTCTCGCGGCGCTGCGCGCGCCCGAGCGTTTTGAGCGGATGCTCGCCCTGTGCATTCCACACCCGTGGGTCGACGCGAGCCTCGGCCGGCTCGCGCTGCTGCTCAGCTACCAGGGCCCGCTCAGCCTGCCCTTGCTCGGTCGGCGCGTGGCGACGCCGATGGTGCGCTCGATCCTGCAGGTCGGACGCTTCGGCGAACGACTCGATCCGACCGACGTCGCGCTGTTCGCCGAGCACATCCCAGCCGCTGTCACCGTCGGCATGTACAGGACGTTCCTCACGCGCGAGCTCCTGCCGATCGCGCGCGGGCGCTACGCGAACGACGAGCTGCAGGTTCCCACCACGCTGATCCTCGGTCGCGCCGATGCGGTCACGCGTGGGACGCCGGCCGGACCGGTCGCCGGCCAGCCGCAGCTGCGTGTCGAGCTGCTCGACCGCGTCGCCCACTGGGTGCCCGAGCAGCGCCCGCAGGCGATCGTCGAGTGGGCCCGGGCGATCCCCGTCCCGGGACGACGCGACGCGAGCGCCCAGTGGCCAGCGCCCGCCTGATCCTCGACTTCCTGCGCGAGCGCGGGAGCACCTTCCGCTACGGCCCCGACCGCTCGCAGTGCGCCGAGCTGCATCTCCCGCCAGACCCGGAATCCCACCCGCCCCATCCGGTGATCGTGCTCATCCACGGGGGCTCGTGGCAGGCACGCTATGGCAAGCGCGTGATGCGCGGCCTCGCCGCCGATCTCGTGCGGCGCGGATGGGCGGTCTGGAACATCGAGTACCGGCGCGTTGGAAACGGCGGCGGGTGGCCGGCCACCTTCGAAGACGTGGCAGCCGCGATTGATCTCCTCCCCGAGCTGGACGCGCCGCTCGACCTCGAGCAGGTCAGCCTTGTGGGCCACTCGGCCGGCGGCCACCTGGCGCTGTGGGCCGCCTCCCGCGAGCGCCTGCCCGCGGGAGCGCCGGGCGCGCTGGCGGAGGGAGCGGGCGTGCGCATACGTCTGACGGTCTCGCAAGCCGGCGTGGCCGATCTCGCCGGCTCATATCGGCTGTGGCACGGGGGAGCTGCGGGTCAGCTGATGGGCGGCGGGCCCGACGAACGCCCCGAGCGCTACGACGTGGGCGACCCCATCCGCCTCGTCCCCGCGACCAGCCCCGTGCTGCTCGTCCACGGCGTGGCCGACGAAACCGTGTCCGTGCAGCTCAGCCGCAACTACGCGAACGCGGCGCGGGCGGCCGGGGGCGAGGTGGAGCTCGTGGAGATCGAGGGTCGCGCTGGACGCCACCGCGCGCACATCGACCCCCGCGGGGCCGCCTGGGCGCCACTGACAGAGCGTCTGGCGCGCGCGCCCTCGTCGAGCCTCGCGCGCTGAGCCGTCGGATTTCGCTCGCTGGACTCTCAAGGGTTGGGTGCAGCGGGCCGATGTCCACGCATGGGGCGCGTTCGCATCCACTGCTATGGGTGTGCCCGGACGATTCGCGTGGCCGACGGTGAGATGTCGCGCGGCCTGCACATGGCCGGCTGGGCGCTGTCCGCGGGCGAGACCTATTGCCCGAGCTGCGCAGCCGTACGCGGGTTGACGCCCGCGCCCAGTCAGCCCGCCGGGGCCGAGCGGAGCCACGCGGACACACCTCAGCCGGCCCTCCCGTCGGCAGACGCCACCGGCGTACCCGCCGGTGCGGGCGCGACGCCGGTGGACAGCGGCGCCCCCGCCGAAGTGCTCGAGGCGTTCCCGTCGAGCGCGGCGATCGGCGAACGCCGCAGCACGAGGGCGTGGAGGCTGCTGCGGGCGAGCGTCGGCGTGCTGCGCGAAGATCCGCAGTTGCTTGTGTTCCCGGCCGTCGCCATGACGGCGAGCCTTGCTGTCGGCGCCATCTGCTTCGCGCTCTCGGTGTCGAGTTTCGGCGCGCCCCGGGAAGTCCGCGGCCTGATCTTCATCGCCAGCCTGGTCGCCACGTATCCCGTGAACTTCGTCTCGCTGTACTGCGGCGTGGCCCTGGCCACGGTCCTCGCCGGTCGTCTGGAAGGCGAGGCTCCGAGTCCAGGCGATGGCTGGAAGGTGGCCAGCGAACGGATCGGGATAATCGCCGGCTGGACGTTGCTGGTGTGCACCGTTGGGGCGCTGCTGCGCACGGTCGAGCAGTACGTGCCGCTGGGCGGGAAGCTCGCTGCTGCAGTGCTCGACCTGTCGTGGTCGCTTGCCACCATGTTCGCCGTGCCCGTGCTCGCCTACGAGAACATCGGGCCGCTCGACACCCTGCGCCGCTCCTCGCAGATCTTCAGGCAGCGCTGGGGCACGCAGCTTGGCGGCGTCGTAGGGATCGGCATCGGCGGTGCACTGCTGACGCTGCCGCCGTTGATCGTGCTGATCGTCGGCGCCGTGACCCCCGGGGGCGAGGGGATCCTCCTGGTGGTCCTCGGCGGCGCGGGCCTGTTCGGGGCGCTCGCCGTGCAGGTCGCCCTCGATCAGGTCTTCCGCGTGTTCGTCTACCGCAGCGCGGTCGGTCTGGACACGCAGGGTGGGCCGTTCACGCAGGCCGACCTGCAGGCGCCGTTCGTGGCGCGTCGGCGCCGGGCCTGACGTCTAGCTGCAGTGCGACTTCGCCAGCTCGACCAGCAGGCGCACCCCGTAGCCGGAGGCGCCCTTGCCGACGTACTCGCGGTCGAGCTCCCAGGCCGAGCCGGCGATGTCCAGGTGCGCCCAGGGCGTCTCTCCGACGAAGTTGGACAGGAACGTGCCGCCCACGATCGTGCCGGCCTTGCGCCCTTCCGGCGCGTTGTCCAGATCGCCGTACTTGCCCTTGATCAGCGCCTCGTACTCCTCGTGCAGCGGCAGCCGCCAGACGATCTCGCCGCTGCGCTCGCCCGCCGCCTCGATCTGCGCGGCCAGCACATCGTCGTTGCTCATCAGCCCCGCGTACGTCGAGCCCAGCGCGATGATCACCGCGCCTGTCAGCGTCGCCAGGTCGACGACCCGCTCTGCGCCCTCGTTGATCGCGTGCCACAGGCAGTCCGCGAGCACCAGCCGGCCCTCGGCGTCGGTGTTGTTGACCTCGATCGTCTTGCCGTTGGCGGCGGTCACGATGTCGCCGGGCTTGATCGCGCGTCCGCTCGGCAGGTTCTCCGTGGCGCCCACCACGGCCACCAGCCTGAGCGGCAGTCGTAGGCGGGCAATCGCAGCGGCCGCCTCGATCACCGCGGCGCCGCCGGACATGTCGAACTTCATCTCCGCCATTTTTGCCCCCGGCTTCAGCGAGATGCCGCCGCTGTCGAAGGTCACCGCCTTGCCCACCAGGCCGAGGATCGGAGTCGACGCGGTCTCGCCCGCGCGGGTGGGCGGGTCCTGGTCCTCGTGGGGCGGGTCGTATTTGATGGTGATCAGCGCCGGCTCCTGTTCGGAGCCCTGGGCGACGGCGGCGAACGCCCCCATGCCGCGGCCCACGATGTCCGCGCGCCCGCTCACCTGGACCCATAGTCCCGGCAGCTCCTCCGCAACGGCGCGGGCGTACTCGCCCAGCGCCGTCGGCGTGAGGTCGTTGCCGGGCCGGTTCTGCAGGTCACGGGCGCGGTTGGCCGCTTGCGCCACGATCGTCGCCTCGGCCACCGTGTCCTCGAGCCCGTCCGCGCCGGCGATGATCAGACCGTCGAGCTCGCGCGGGGTCGCGTCGGCCTGCTCGCCGTCGCCGTCGTCGCCGACGCTCGACTTGTGGCGCTCGAAGCGGTAGTCGGCGAGGATCGTGCCCTCCACTAGTCCGGCCGCCAGCGCCCTGCGCTCCTGCGCCGCGGCTCCCGGGTCGCCGGGCAGCGCCCAGCACACCGTGCGCGCCGAGGCCTCCTTCGCGCGCGCACACGCAACGGCGGCCGCCACGCGGGCGCGCTCGGCGGTCAGCTCGTCCTTCGCCCCCAGGCCCACCACCAGCCAGCGCTTGCCGTCGGCGTGCGTCAGCGCGAGCGCCTTGAACGACGTGCGCGCCTCGCCCGAGTCGAGCAGCTCTGCGACCTGCGCCGGAGCGTCCGCCGGCGCGCTCCCCCCGGCGAGCACGCCGATCACGATCGTGTCGGCGTCGGTCGTGCGGGCGGCGTTGGCGGTTGCGGATGTCTGCATTCCGCGCGCACCATATCGGGAATCACAGTCGGTTCCATTACCATTCTCGCTCTCACGAACGTTCAACTATCTCTAGGAGCTGACCCACTTCCATGTCTCGGACCGTCATCCTCGCCAGCGCGCGCACCCCCGTCGGCAAGATGGGCGGCGGCCTGGCCTCGCTCGACGCCACCGAGCTCGGCGGGCTGGCCATCGGCGCGGCGCTCGAGCGCGCCGGCGTGGAGCCCGAGCAGGTCGAGCACGTCGTCATGGGCCAGGTGCTACAGGCGGGGCAGGGCCAGATCCCCTCGCGTCAGGCCCAGATCAAGGCTGGCATCCCCAAGGAGGTCTCCTCGGAGACCATCAACAAGGTGTGCGCTTCGGGGCTGCGGGCCTCGGTCCTCCTCGACCAGGCGATCCGCGCCGGCGACATGCAGGTGGGCGTGGGAGGCGGCATGGAGTCGATGTCCAAGGCTCCCTACCTGCTGCCGCAGGCGCGCTTCGGCTATCGCATGGGCGACGCCACGATGCTCGACGCGATGGTCCATGACGGCCTCACCAACCCGTTCTCGGGCAAGCAGATGTTCGTCGAGGCGACAGAGGTGGGCGACGAGCTCGAGATGACGCGCGCGGACATGGATCGCTGGGCGCTGCGCTCGCACGAGCTGCGCCCTCAAGGCGATCGACGAGGGTCGGCTGTCCGAGGAGATCGTCCCCGTGACCGTCAACGGACGCAAGCAGAGCACGGTCGTCGAGATCGACGAGGGCCCGCGCCGGGACACCTCGCTCGAGAAGCTCGCCGCCCTGCCGGGCCTGGTCGGCAAGGACGGCTCGCACACCGCCGGCAACTCGCCCGGCGTCAACGACGGCGCCGGCGCGCTGGTGCTCGCATCCGAGGAGTGGGCCGCGGCCAACGGCAAGGAGGCGCTCGCGGAGATCGTCGCCCACGCCCAGAGCGCGAACGACTTCGCCTACCTCGCCACGACCCCGGCCAGCGCCGCCAAGAAGGCGCTCGAGAAGGCCGGCCTGCAGCCCGGCGACATCGACCTGTGGGAGATCAACGAGGCATTCGCGTCGGTCACCCTCAACTCGATCCGCATGCTCGGGATCGACGAGGACCGCGTCAACGTCAACGGCGGGGCGGTCGCGCTCGGCCATCCGATCGGCGCCTCGGGCGCGCGCATCCTCGGCAGCCTCGTGCTACGAGCTGCGTCGGCGCGGAGGCGGGCTCGGCTGCGCGGCGATCTGCTCGGGCGGCGGGCAGGGCGACGCCCTGATTCTGAAGGTCTGAGATGACCGTGAGCACGCTCGCTGCGTCCTTGTCTGGCTCGACTCACGGCCATCTTCGCCAGCGGTGAGCGAAAGCGCATTCGGCGCCGACGGATCGTCGAACGGCCAGCCGCGCGGGGCCGCGTTCTTCGACCTCGACAAGACGCTCATGGCGGGCTCTTCGGGCATCCACTTCGCCCGCGCGGCCTACGAGAGCGGGATGATCTCGCGCCGCCGCCTCGCGCGCGACGTGTACGAGAACCTGCGCTTTCGCCTGCGCGGCTCGACCGACGAACGCGCCGACGACGTGCGCGAGCGCGTCGGAGAGATGATCGCGGGCGTGCGCGTGCGCGACCTCGAGCGGCTGTCCCCGCGCGTGCTCTCGGGGGTGCTGCCGCGGCTGTATCCGCAGATGCTCGAGCGCGCCTACGCCCACCAGGACGCGGGCGTTCCGGTCTACATCCTCACCGCCGCCTCGCAGGAGATGGCCGACCTGCTGGCCCGCGTGCTCGCCTTCGACGGCGGCTTGGGCTCGCGCTCGGAGGTCGTCGACGGGCGCTACACGGGACGGCCGGCCGGGCCCGTTCAACTACCGCGAGGGCAAGGTGCTGTCGATGCGCGAGCTCGCCGAGCGCGACGGCATCGACCTGACGGCCTCCTACGCGTACTCGGACTCGGAGTCCGACCTGCCGATGCTGCGCGCCGTGCGCCACGCGTCGTCGTCAACCCCGACGCGGCGCTGCGGCGGATCGCGTGCGAGGAGGGCTGGGAGGTGGTCGAGCTCGACCGTCTCGGCCGGCGCCTGAAGCTGCTCGCGGCGCTCGCGCTGAGCGCCGCGGCCGCTCGCCGGCGCGGCTCGGCAGCGGCGGTGCAGGCGAGCACGTAGGCGGCGCGCCCGGCGCGCGCCGGCGACTGATCTGCGCGTCGCGACGCGGCGCATAGCCTCGCCATGACGCCCACCGGCCCGACACAGGCAAGATCCGCGTGGTCGTCGCCAAGCCCGGGCTCGACGGCCACGATCGCGGCGCCAAGATCATCGCGCGGGCGCTGCGCGACGCGGGCATGGAGGTGATCTACACGGGGCTGCACCAGACGCCCGAGCAGATCGTCGAGACGGTCATCCAGGAGGACGCCGACGCCGTCGGCCTGTCGATCCTCTCGGGCGCGCACATGACGCTCGTGCCGCGCGTCGTGGAGCTGCTGCGCGAGCAGGGTGTCGAGGACGTGGTGATCACCGTCGGCGGCACCATCCCCGCCGAGGACATCCCCGAGCTCAAGCGCCTCGGCGTCGCCGAGGTGTTCACGCCGGGCGCGCCCACGCAGGCGATCGTCGACTTCATCCGGGGCGCGGTGGTGAGTCGCTAGCGCAGCAAGACCGATTGACTCGTCAGTCAACCGCGCGACCGGATAGGATTTGCCCCACTCAGACCCAAGGAGTTGCCTAGAATGAAGATATGCGTCCTGGTGAAGGAGGTCCCGGACGCCGCCGTCGAGAAGAGGATCGACCCCTCGACGGGGCGCATGGACCGCAGCGGCGAGAAGAACCTGAATCCGTATGACACGCACGCCATCGAGGCGGCGATGCAGATCAAGGAGGGCGGCGCGGTCCCGGTCGAGGAGATCGTGGCCGTGACGATGGGCCCCGACAGCGCGGTGCGCGCCCTGCACAAGGCCGTATCGCTCGGCGCCGACCGCTCGGTCCACCTCAGCGACCCGCTGGTCGCCGGCTCCGACGTCGCCGCCACCGGCTACGCGCTGGCCAAGACGCTGCAGCGCGAGAGCCCGGACCTGGTGCTGCTCGGCCAGCAGTCAGACGACGGCGAGTGCTACACGATCGGCGCGGTCGTCGCCGAGCACCTGGGCATGCCGTCGCTGACGCAGGTGATCAAGATGGACGTCGAGTCCGAGGCGCTGCGCTGCGAGCGCCAGGCCGAGTACGGCTACGACACCGTCCAGGTCAAGCTGCCCGCGGTGATCTCCGTCGGCGACGCCATCAACGAGCCTCGCTACCCGTCGCTGAAGGCGATCATGGGCGCCAAGAAGAAGCCGCTGGACACGGTCACCGCCGGCGACGTCGAGATCGACGCCGCCAAAGTCGGGGGCGATAACTCCGCCGCGCAGTGGGTCGCCGCGAAGGCGCCGCCGGCGAAGGCCGCGGGCGAGATCATCGAGGACGAGGACACCGGCGAGACCGTCGAGAAAATCGTCGCCTGGCTCGACGAGAGGAAGCTGATCTGAGATGGCAAACATCCTGGTCTACGCGCTGCACTACGACGGCGCGATCAACAAGAACTCGCTCGGCGCGGTCTCCGAGGGCGCCAAGCTGGCCGCCGAGCTCGGCGGCGAGGCGCACGCGATCCTGCTCGGCGAGAACGTCCGCAGGATCTGGCCGCGTCGCTCGGCAAATACGGCGCCAAGAAGGTGCTCGTCGCGGAGGGCCCCGAGGGCCTCGCGCAGCCGCTCGTCGACGCGATGGCGGCGGCGATCTCCGGCGGCGGCTACAAGCTACGCGCTGTTCGGCGGCGGCCTGCTCGGCTTCGAGATCGGCGCCGGCCTCGCGGCGCGCCTGGGCGCCGGCGTGGTGATGGAGGTCACGGCCGTGCGTGCCGAGAACGGCGAGCTGATCGCCGAGCGCCCGATCCTCGGCGACTCCTCGATCTCCGAAGTCAAATACCGCTCTGACGGTGGGCATCGTCATCGGCCGCCTCAACGCGTTCGAGATCAGGAGACGTCGGCGGCGCCGACGCGCCGGTCGAGACAGCTCGAGCTTCGAGCTCTCGCCCGCAGGCGCAGCAGGCGACGATGCTCACCCGCGGCGAACAGCGCGGCGCGGACGTCGACATCGAGGGCGCCGACATCCTCGTCGCCGGCGGTCGCGGTCTCGGCAAGGCCGGAGGGCTTCCAGCTCGCCGAGGACCTCGCGGCGGCGTTCGGCGGCAACGCCGCCGTCGCGGCCACCCGCGCGGTCGTCGACGCCGGCTGGTACCCCTACGCCGCGCAGATCGGCCAGACGGGCAAGACCGTCTCGCCGAAGCTGTACCTCGCGGCCGGCATCTCCGGCGCGATCCAGCACAAGGTCGGCATGCAGGGCTCGGAGAACATCGTCGCGATCAACAAGGACGCCAACGCGCCGATCTTCGAATTCTCCGACCTCGGCATCGTCGGCGACCTCAACAAGATCCTGCCGAAGCTGACCGAGGCTGTGAAGGCCAAGAAGGGCTCGCTGACGATGTCCGGTCACAACGGCTCCAGCAACGGGCAGGGTCGCGCCCGCGGCCTTCCCCCCGCCGGTCGACTCGCGCAAGGAGTTCATCAAGCGCGGCCTCGACGCCGAGGACGAGCTGATCGAGGTCGGCGTGGCGATCGTCGGCGGCGGCACCGCCGGCCTGGCGTGCGCCAACCGGCTGCTGCAGCTGCTGGCCGACGACCCGGAGACGATGGAGCGCCTCGGCGAAGTGCCGGTGGCGGTGATCGAGAAGGCCAAGACCTGCGGCGGGCACAACCTGTCCGGCGCGGTCATGCGGCCCGGGCCCGCTGCAGGAGCTGTTCCCGGAGATGACGCGCGAGGACTGGCGCAAGGAGGGCTTCGCGTTCGGCGAAGTCACCAAGGAGGCGGTCTACCTGATGCCCACCGGCCAAGACCAAGCTGCCGCATCCCGACGCCGCCCAACTTCAAGAACCACGGCAACGAGGTCGATCTCGGTGTCGGCGCATGGCGCGCTTCCAGCAGCGCCAGGCCGAGGAGGCCGGCGCGTACGTCCTCACCGAGACCGCCGCCACCCAGCTGATCGTCGAGGACGGCCGCGTCGTCGGCGTGCGCTCCGGCGACAAGGGCCGCGGCAAGGACGGCGAGCCGCTCGGCAACTTCGAGCCGGGCACCGACATCAAGGCGCAGGCGACCGTGCTCGCCGAGGGCTGCTGGGGCCACCTCACCGGCGCTGCGATCAAGGAGTTCGACCTCGCGCGACGGCCGCGAACCGCAGGTGTGGGAGCTCGGCGTCAAGGAGGTCTGGAAGGTCCCCAAGCCGCTCGACCGCGTGATCCACACGATCGGGCCCTGGCCGCTGAAGCTGTCTGCCAAGTACGGGCAGATCGGCGGCACGTGGCTGTATCCGATGAAGGACGAGAAGACCGGCGAGGACCTCGTCAGCATCGGCTTCGTCATCGACCTCGAGTACGCCGACGCGACCACCTCCGCGCACGACCTGCTGCAGCAGTTCAAGATGCACCCGCTCGTCAGGGGCATCCTCGAGGGCGGCGAGCGCGTCGCCTGGGGCGCCAAGGCGCTGCCCGGCGGCGGCTACTGGTCGATGCCGAAGCTGACGATGCCGGGCGCGCTGATCGTCGGCGACGCCGGCGGGATGGTCGACACGGTCGCGCTCAAGGGCGTGCACCACAGCCTCATGTCGGGCAAGCTCGCGGCCGAGTCGATCTACGCGGCGCTCGTGCGCGGCGAGAGCTCGTTCGGCTCCTACGAACAGGCGATCGAAGACTCCTCGGTCGGCAAGGAGCTCTACCAGGAGCGCAACACCCGCCAGCCGTTCCAGAAAGGCTTCGTGCTCGGCGCGCCGCTGGTGAACCTCGCGATCGCCACCAAGGGCAAGCTGCCGCCGGGGCGCGCTGTCGTGGCACCGCAACGACGCAGCAGCCGATGTTCATCGGCAAGACCAAGGACCGCTACCCCAAGCCCGACGGCAAGTACACCTTCGACAAGCTCTCCTCGGTGTTCATCACCGGCAACGCCACGCGCGACGACGCCCCCAACCACATCCGCGTGCGCAAACACGTGCCCCGCGAGGTCGCCGAGACGTGGCGCTGGATGTGTCCGGCCGGGCGTCTACGAGATCCCCGAGGACGCGCCCGAGCATGGCGAGGTGGACGTGATCGTCAACTACACCAACTGCGTGCAGTGCGGCGCGATCACCGCCAAGGGCGGTCGGCTGACCACGCCCGAGGGCGGCGACGGGCCCCTCTACCAGCTCACCTGAGCGCCGCCCGGGCGGCGAAGACGTCGCACTTGCGCGCTCGCGTCGCGAAACCCGCGCCCTTCCGGTGTTATTGGATGTGATGCACGGTCAAATGCCAGCCGCCGTGCGTGCCGCGCGGGCCGGCTCGTCGTTCGCGCTCGCCACCCTCGCGTGCGCTGCGCTCGTCTCGGCTCCTGCCGCCGTAGCGGCCGCCGTCGGAGACACGGCGACGCTCGCTGGCCGGCGCCACGCTGCTCCCCGGAGGCACGCTCGCCAACGGCTCGGTGGCCGAGCAGAGCACCTCCCAGACGGGCAAGGCGCTCGCCTCGGCCGCGCTCGAGCAGTGCGCCACCGCCGACCACGCCCCAGACCGAACGCTCGGCCACCTTCAGCGGCGAAATGAGCGCGACCGCGGACACGGCGCACATGGAGATGCGCATCTGACCGTCGAAGAGCTGGCGCCCGGGGAAACGCACTACCGCACGGTCAGCGCGCCCGGGCTCTGGGCGTGTGGCAGCGCTCCAACCCGGGCGTGAAGATGCTTCACGCACATCCAGCAGGTGACCAACCTGTCGGCGCCGGCGCTCTACCGCGGCGCCGTCCGCTTCCGCTGGCTGAACGCCGCCGGCCGCGTGATCAAGGGCCAGGAACTGCGCACCGCGAGCTGCGAACAGCCGCCCGCCGAATCTCCGCACCACGGGCAGCGGCCAGAGCACGCCCAGCTCGCCCGGCGAGCAGCTGAGCGCCGATGCGACGATCGCGCGCGGCCGGCTAGAATCGAGCGACCATGAAGGCCAAGATCCACCCCAACTACGGCGCGCGCGCACGTGCGCTGCACCTGCGGCAACGAGTTCATCACCCGCGCCACCCGGGAGGAGCTGCACGTCGAGGTCTGCTCCAACTGCCATCCGTTCTACACGGGCCGGCAGAAGCTGGTGGACACGGGTGGACGCGTCGAGCGCTTCCAGCGCCGGGTCGCCAAGGGCCGTCTGCACTCGGCTCAAGCTCGGTCCGCACAGTAGCCCGATGTCCGCCGCCGCGTCGCTGGATGCGCCCGCGGCACCGGCAGCTGCTGCGCGAGAGCGATGGCGAGCTGAGCGCGCAGCGCGACGCGCCCGTCGGCGGGCAGGCTGTGCATCGAGGGCGTGATGATGCGCGGCGTGGGCAACTGGGCTGTGGCCGTGCGCAAGCCCCCGCCGAGCAGCTCGCCGGCGCCGAGCGCGCAGACGCCGAGGCGGGCGCCGAGGCGCTCGGGGAGATCGAGGTCACCACGCTGCCGCTCGACTCGGCGATGAGGCGCCATCGCGTGCTGCGCCTGCCGATCATCCGCGGCGTCGTCGCGCTGGGTGGCTCGATGGCCATCGGCTTTCGTGCGCTCGAGCTGTCGGCCAACGCCCAGCTCCCGGTCGAGGAGGGCGCGGCGAGCGACGCCGACGAACAGCCCGAGCCCGAGCAGCAGGAGATCCCGCGCGCGGTGTGGGCGGGCACGATCGTGCTCGCGGTGGCGCTGGCGATCGTGCTGTTCTTCCTGATCCCCGTCGGGCTCACCAGCCTGATCAAGAACCAGCTCGGCTCGCCCGGTGCTGTTCTGGCTCGTGGAGGGGCTGATCCGCACGACGCTGTTCCTCGGCTACATGCTGGCGCTCTCGCGCGTGCGCGACCTGCGGCGCGTGTTCGAGTACCACGGCGCCGAGCACAAGACGATCTCCTGCTTCGAGGCGGGGCTCGAGCTCACGCCGCACAACGCGCAGCGCTTCTCGCGGCTGCACCCGCGCTGCGGCACCAGCTTCCTGCTGGTCGTCATGATCGTCGCCATCTTCGTGTTCGCGCCGATCGGCCTGCCCGCTTGGTACTGGCTGGTGCTCACGCGCGTGCTGGGCGTGCCCGTGATCGCCGGCATCTCCTTCGAGCTGATCAAGTTCGCCGGGCGCAACCGCAGCAGGGGCTGGGTGCGCGCGCTGATGTGGCCGGGGCTGAAGCTGCAGCTGCTGACCACGCGCGAGCCCGAGCTCGACCAGCTCGAGGTCGCGATCGCCGCGCTGCAGGCGGTGCTCGAGCGCGAGACGCCCGGCGAGCTGTCCGCCGCCGACCTGGTGGGCGTCGAGGTCGTCGCCTAGAGCGCTGCAGATCTCGAGCCGTGGGCGACGCCCGCGGGCTCGCCGGTGACGAGGCGCTCGACGAGCTGTTCCCAGCCGTCCTTCACGCGCGCCAGCGACATCCCGCGCACCTGGCGCAGGTACACGAACAGCTCGGCTCCGAGCGCCGCCAGCAGCGTGTCCGCGAGCAGCTCCGCGTCGCACTCCTCGTCGGCTTCGCGCAGGAGCAGGGTGACGTGCAGGCGGTGCACCGCATATGCCGGGTGCGCGAAGCGCTCGGGCCCGCTCTCGGCCGAGAGGATCAGCTCGTGGTGGATCTCCAGCAGGTCGAGCATCGCCTCGCCGAACGCGATCAGCCGCGCGCGCGGCGGCGCTCCCGGTCCGAGCGGCGGCTCGCCGCGGATGAAGCCTTCCTGCAGTGTGCGCTCCTGCTCGGATAGGACGGCGGCGGCGAGCGACGCGCGCGAGCCGAAGCGTCGGAAGAGCGTCCCCTTGCCCACGCCCGCCGCCTCTGCGACCTCGTCCATCGATACGCAGCCCGCGCCGCGCTCGGCGAACAGGCGCCGGGCGGTGCAGAGGATCCGCTCGCGGTTGCGGGCTGCGTCCACACGCTCGATCTCTGGGCTGATCTGTGGCAGCTCGGGGGTCCCGTCCATGACCACATACTACTAGCCCGAGATCAAGCGGACCGCAGTCCGATTACGTGCTATGCTGACGCACGCGAAGAAACGGACCAGGGTCCGATTGTCCCTGAGAGTCCGATCCCCTTACCACCACCAGAGATGAGGAGTCGCAATGAGCACCACAACAGCACAGCCGCTCGCCGTCGGCAACTGGACGATTGACAAGGTCCACTCGCACGTCGGCTTCGCCGTAAAGCACATGGTCGTCGCCACCTTCCGGGCGCAGTTCGATGACTACGACGGCTCGTTGACCGTCGGCGAGGACGGCCAGCCGCGCCTGCAGGGCATCGTCAAGGCCGACTCCGTCGTCGTCAAGGACGAGAACCTCGCAGCCCACCTGCGGGCCGCGGACTTCTTCGACACGGAGCGCTTCCCCCAGATCCGCTTCGTCTCAAACGAGGTCAAGCTCGGCGAGCAGGGCGAGCTCGAGGTCGACGGCGAGCTCACGATCAAGGACCACACCCACCGTCTCACCGCGCGCGGCAGCGTCACCGGCCCGCACACCGACCTGGCCGGCAACGACAAGCTCGGCGTCGAGCTCGAGGCGGTTGTAGACCGCCGCGAGTACGGGCTCGAGTTCAACGCCGAGCTCCCCAAGGGCGGCTACGCCGTCGACAACGACGTCAGGCTCGAGGTCTCCCTGGAGCTGGTGCGGGAGGCCTAGCTCATGGAGATCCTCGGACTGTCCGGCAGCCTCCGCCGCGATTCGTACAACACGCGCCTGCTGGGGGCGACGCGGTCGTTGCTGCCCGCGAATGCGCAGCTCGTCGTCTTCGATGCGCTCGCGGAGATCCCGCCGTACAGCGAGGACTCAGAGCACGCCGATCCCCCGGCGGTCGCCGCCCTGCGCGCGGCGATCGAGCGGGCGGACGGCGTGCTCGTGGCGACGCCCGAGTACAACGGCTCGATCCCCGGAGCGCTCAAGAACGCGCTCGACTGGGTCTCGCGCCCGATCGCCGAGACGCCGCTGCGCGGCAAGCCAGCGGCCGTGATCGGCGCGAGCACCGGCCTGTTCGGCGCGGTGTGGGCGCAGGCGGAGCTGCGCAAGGTGCTCGCCACGATCGGTGCGCGCGTCGTCGACCGCGAGCTGCCGATCGCGCAGGCGGACGAGGCGCTCGACGACGCCGGCATGCCGCGCGGGCGCGAGGCGCGCGAGGCGCTGTCGGCGACGCTCGACGAGCTGCTCGAGCTGTCCGAGTCGCGCGCGCTCGCCGCCTGAGCCCGAGCGCGCCCGGCGCCAGCCTGCGTCGCGCCTCGCTCGCTGTCGCCCGGCTGTCCGGTCCGAGCAACGCACCGTTGTAGGCTCGGACCACGATGATCGAGCAACTCGTCGAACAGATCGAATCTCGCTTCGAGGAGCTCGGAGCGCAGATGACCGACGCCGAGGTGATCTCCGACAGGGAGCGCTACGCGGAGGTCGGTCGCGCCTACAGCCAGCTCGAGCCGGCGGCGAAGCTCGCGGCCCAGTGGCGCCTTGCGCAGGACGACGCGGGGGGCGCGGAGGAGCTGCTGTCGGAGATGGGCGAGGACGCCGAGCTGCGCGAGGAGCTGGCCGGCTCGCGCGCCAGGATCGAGCAGCTCGAGGAGGAGATCCGCTTGGCGATGGTCGAGCGTGACCCCAACGACGAGAAGAGCGTGATCGTCGAAATCCAGGGCGGAGCCGGCGGCGAGGAGGCAGGCCTGTGGGCCGGGGACCTTTACAGGATGCTCACGCGCTACGCAGAGCGTCGCGGCTGGCAGGTCGAGCCGCTGGAGGTGGGTGACGGCAAGTACACGCTCGCGATCAAAGGCGACGGCGCCTACTCGGTGTTCAAGTACGAGGGCGGCACCCACCGCGTCCAGCGCGTCCCCCAGACCGAGTCCCAGGGCAGGATCCACACCTCGACCGCGACCGTCGCCGTGCTGCCGGAGGCCGAAGACGTCGACGTGGAGATCGACCCCAGCGACCTGCAGATCGACGTCTACCGCTCCTCCGGCCGGGCGGCCAGTCGGTCAACACGACCGACTCCGCCGTGCGCATCACGCACAGGCCATCCGGCATCGTCGTCTCGATGCAGGACGAGAAGTCCCAGCTTCAGAACCGCGAGAAGGCGTTGCGGGTGCTGCGCGCGCGCCTGTACGAGCGAGCGCTGGCCGAGCAGCAGGCGGAGCTCGCAGCCGACCGTCGCTCGCAGGTCGGCACGGGCGACCGCGCGGAGAAGATCCGCACCTACAACTACGGCGAGCGGCGTGTGACCGACCACCGCATCAAGCTCACCGTCCACAACCTCGACCAGATCCTCGAAGGTCAGCTCGACGAGCTGACCGCAGCGCTCCAGTCCGACGAGAAGCGCAGGCGCCTGGAGACGCAGGCGCTGGCCTGACGGGGCGGCTGGGCTCGGCTTTGGCGTTCGATCCAGACCCACCCGGAGCCGCGCCCGCGCCCGGCACCAGCGTGCGCGACGCGCTCGACGGCGCTGTCACCGCGATCGCCGCCGCCGGCAGCCAGACGCCACGCCTGGACGCCGAAGTACTGCTCGCGAACGTGCTCGGCGTGGGTCGCGAGCGCCTTGTGGTCGATGACGCGCTGACGGTCGCCGGACCGGCGGTTCGCGCCTTCCAGGATGCCGTTCGCCGTCGCGCGGTGGAGCGCGAGCCGGTCGCCTACATCGTCGGCAGCCGCGGCTTTCGCCGCCTCGAGCTCGCCGTCGATCGCCGCGCGCTGATCCCGAGGCCGGAGACTGAGCTGCTGGTCGAGGTCGGTCTCGGTCTGGCTCCGGGCGCGCGCGTGCTCGATCTCGGCACCGGCAGCGGTGCCGTGGCGCTGGCGCTCAAGGACGAGCGCTCCGACCTGCGCGTGAGCGGCAGCGACATCAGCGAGGCTGCGCTCGAGCTGGCCGCGCTCAACGCCGAGCTGCTGCGCCTCGAGGTGAACTGGCTGCACGCCGACCTGCTGATCGGGCTGGGCGAGTTCGACGCGGTGCTCGCCAACCTTCCCTACGTCGCCGACTCCGAGCGGGCCACGCTCGCGCCCGAGATCACGCGACACGAACCGCCCGGGGCCCTGTTCGCGGGGCCCGACGGCCTATCCGTGATCCGCGCGCTGCTCGCCGAGCTCGTCGAGCGTCCCCACGTCCGCCTGCTGGCCCTCGAGGTCGGCGCCGGCCAGGCCCCGGAGGTCGCCGAGCTGATCCGCATGGCCGGCTTTGACGCGGTACGGTTCGAACGTGACCTTGCACGCATCCAACGGGTCGTGATCGCGGAACGGCACGGCTGATGAGCGCAGAGACCGACGAGCAGGAGCAGCTGAGCGACGCGCCCGACGAGCACGCATCGCGCCGGGGAGTATCCCCCGGGGGGGTGCGCCCGGGGCGCGTGGGAGTGGCACAGCTCGAGCAGTGCGTGGCCGGCGGCGGGGTGGCCGTGCTGCCCACGGACACCGTGTATGGCATCTGCTGCGACCCCGACAGCGAGCCGGCCGCCAGGCGTCTGTACGCGCTCAAGGGACGTCCGGCGGCACGTCCCGCGGCGGTCATGTTCTTCGCGCTCGCGCCCGCGCTGGAGATGCTGGGCGAGCTCCACCACGATGAGCGCGCGGCGCTGCAGGCGCTGCTACCGGGCCCGGTCACGCTGCTGCTGGCCAACCCCGCAATGCGCTTCGCCCCCGCCTGCCGAACCGATCCCGGCACGCTCGGGCTGCGGGTCCCGAGCCTGCCCGAGCACCTTGCCGCGCTGGGCTCGTTGACCAGGCCGGTGATGCAGAGCAGCGCCAACATGTCCGGGGGCGCTGACGCGCGCACGCTCGCCGAGGTGCCCGAGAGCATGCGCCAGGGCGCCGACGTGGTGCTCGACGGCGGCGAGCTGCCGGGGCGTCCCTCGACGGTGATCGACCTGCGCGACTATGCCGAGCACCGCCGCTGGCACGTCCTGCGCGAGGGCGCGCTCCCGCGTGCGAGCGTGCGCGCGCTGCTCACCTCGCTCGACTGACCTCGGGCGACGGCGCGGGCGCTCAGGCCCGAGGATAGTGAAAGGCCTGCGTCTGGCTGACCTTGGCCGCCAGCGAGCCGTCGTCGCGGACGATCTCCGTCTCGACGACGATCGTCGTGCGGCCGGCATGCAGCGGGCGGGCCGTGGCGGTGGCCGCGCCCTCGCGCACCGCGCGCAGGAAGTTCGTCTTGGACTCGATCGTGGCGGTGCCGAGCGCCCCCTCCGGGAGGTTGAGAAAGGCGCAGGTCGCGCCGCAGGTGTCGGCGAGCGTCATCAGCGCGCCGCCGTGCATGATGCCCCCGGTCGTGCAGCGCTCGTGCGACCACTGGAGCCTGCCGCGCACGAGCTCGGGGGTGGCCTCGAGCAGCTCGAGCCCGATGAGCGCAGCGAAGGGGATCACGTCGCGGATCTGCGATGCGGTGGGCGATTCGCTCATGCCGGTGCCGCGACGTCCTGCGCGAGCTCGGCCGCGAGCGCCGCGCGCGCGTGTCCCGCCGCACGCAGACCGCGCTCCGCGTCCTCGTCGGCGACCCTCAGCACGACGTGCCTGGCGCCCGCCCGGATGTATGGCTCGAGCCAGCTCGACAGGCCCTCGGGCGTGCCCGCGTACATCGCCTGGATCGCTCGCACGAGCTCGAGCGGGCGCCCGTAGTAGCGCTCGATGTAGCGCCGCAGGCGCGCGTCCGCGACCTCGCTCGAGGAATCGAGGGCGACCGTCGCATACAGGGCGCCGAGCGGAGCCCGCCGTCGCCCGGCCGCCGCCGCTGCGGCCACGATCCGCTCCCGGCCCTCGCGATACACCCCCGGGGTGGGTGAGTAGGGAAGCCATCCGTCGGCGAGCGCTCCCACTCGCCGCTCGGCCGTCTCGCCCGCCCCCGCCAGCCACAGCGGGGGTCCGCCCGGGCGGTGGGGGGCCGGCTCGAGGGCCACATCGTGCAGGCGCACGTGGCGACCGGTGAAGCTCACCCGCTCGCCTGGCGCCGCCCACAGCGCCTGGGCTGCCGCGATCGTCTCGCTCAGACGAGGTACCCTGCCGGCGTACGGCACACCGACGGCCTCGAACTCCCGCTCGGTTTCCGCTAGAGGGAAGCCCGCGCCGAGTCCGAGCACGAGCCGCCCCTGCGCGATCTGGTCGAGCGTGGCGACTGCCTGCGCGAGCAGCACGGCGGGGCGGAGCGCGGCGAGCAGCACCCCCGTTCCCAGGACGACGCGCCGGGTGCGAGCGGCGAGCGCCGCGAGCATCGTCAGCGGGTCGTGGCGCGCCCGCGCGAGCGGGCTGTCGCCCACCCACACGGCGTCGAACCCGAGGGCCTCGGCGCGCTCGCCGAGCGCGAGCAGCGGCGCCGCCTGCGGGCGCCCGAGCGTGATCGCGTCGCGCGTCGGCAGCAGGTATCCGAACGAGAGCCTGTCGCTGTCCAGCATCTGCATGCGCGACTATGATTGCACAGTCGTACAAGAAATGAGCAAATGCCCAGGCAAGTGGACCAAGCGCGACGCGAGCAGCTGCTGCAGGCGGCCGTCGACTACGCGATCGAGCGTGGGCTGGCGGACCTGACGCTGCGCCCTCTGGCGGATGCGATCGGCGTCAGGCCCAACACGCTCGTGCATCACTTCGGCAGCAAGGAGGAGCTGCTCAGCGCCATCCTCAACGGCGTTCGCGACCGCTTGCGGGCGATGAGCGCAGAGATGCAGGACGACCGCCTGCAGGGCGTTTGGGACTGGACCTCGAGCCCCGAGCGTCTCGCCTTCTTTCGCTCCTTCTTCGAGGCATATGGGCTCGCCCTGCGCCAGCCCGAGAGCTTCGCCCCGTTCCTCGAGCGAGTGGTGGACGACTGGCTCCTCGCCCGCGACCCGGCGCGGGCGACGCTCGAGCTGGCCGTCGTGCGCGGCCTGCTGCTCGATCTCCTCACCACGGGCGAGCGCGAGCGCGTGGACGGGGCCCTCGCGCTGTTTCTCGCCCGCGAGGCTGCGCTGCCCATGTGATCCGCGTCACGTTGCGCTGGAGAGGGTCTCGCCGCTGCGCCTGCGACGCCCGCCTCGCCCCGTGAACGGGCCGGAGAGGAACCTGGCGAGCGCCGCGTGGGTCTCCTGTGGCAGCTCGACCTGGGGAACGTGTCCGCAGTCCAGCTCGAGGTGGCGGGCCTGGGGGAGCGTGTCGGCGACGTGTCGCGCAAAGGCGAGGGGCACGAGTCGGTCGTGGCGTCCCCATACGAACAGCGCGGCGGGCTCGAGTGTCGCCAGGCGCGTCCAGAAGCCGTCCTGGCCGTGCGGCTCCTCGAGATAGATGTGGCGGGCGGCCGCGTAGAAGGCCACCCGGCCGGCGGGAGTGAGGTAGGCGCGCAGGAACTCGTCCACGCCCGCGCCCGTCCAGCCCTCCTGTGCGTCCGGGACCAGACGGTGCACGATCGTCTCGACGAGCGGCCGCGGAGCGGGCTGGACGAGCCCCAGCTCGGGTCTTGTGAGGCGCAGCAGCGGCAGCCACGGGCGCCCGCGCCGCCACGCCAGCGAGGGTGCGAGCAGGCCCACGCGATTGACCCGCTCGGGGTGGCGCAGGGCGATCTCCAGCGCGACGCGGCCGCCGAGGCTGTTGCCTATCAGGTGGGCGCGCTCGAGCTCCAGCGCGTCGAGCAGGTTGATCGCCGAGCTGGCGAAGTAGCGGGCGTCGTAGGCGGCGCCGATCGGCTTGTCCGAGTCGCCGAAGCCGGGCTGGTCGACGGCGATCACCCGAAAGCGGTCCGCCAGCGCCGTGACGGTGGGCATGAACGATGCCTTGGTGGCTCCCAGGCCATGGAGCGCGAGCAGCGCGGGTCCGGTGCCCGCTTCGAGGATCGACAGGCGCGCGCTGCGTGTCCGGACGCTGCGGAAGCGCAGGCGCCCCGGCTCGGCGCTCCCGCTCGTCGCCGCCAGGAAGCCCACGCCGGCGTGCATGTTGCGGCGTATGGACAGACGCCCGGAGCGGTAGGCGTCCATGCCCTCGCGCACGTCGCCCGCCACCTCACGCCACGTCCGCGCGTCCGCCGTGAGCACGGCGTCCGGGCGCGAGGCCGGACGCTCGATGCGCGCTGTCCCATCTGCGAGCACGGCATCCCACGAGTGCTCCTCCGCCGTCGGGGACGCTGCGCCGATCGCCAGGCGGATGCGGGTGACGTGCCGGCGCGCATCGAACACATCGGGGTCGAATCGCTCGACGAGCGTTCTCAGTGCCTTGGGTGCGACGGCACGGCGGGCCCGGATGTTGACCGGCCCCTGTGTGTGAGAGCTCATCGGCCTGCGCTGCCCGTCGTATGGGCCACGCGCGGGAATGCGAAGCATGAGGCGGCCACTTGCATCGAGGAGATGTATCACCTGCCGCAGCCGGAAAGGCGCTCGCCCCCTGCCGTGCGCCATCCCGGTGGCCCTGATAGCCTCGTGAAGCTGCCGCGACTGGCGCCTGAGGTGGAAGCGACCACCGGGGAGCGGCCAGCGAATCCGCCGCGCGCCTGGGCACCACAGTCCTCACCAAGGAGAGCGCCGTGTCCGAGCTGAGCCCCGATTACTTCAACCGTCCGCTCGCCGAGGTCGATCCCGAGATCGCCGACGCCCTGCGCGGCGAGCTCGAGCGCGAGCAGGACACGCTCGAGCTGATCGCATCCGAGAACTTCGTGCCCCGAGCGGTGCTCGAGTGCCAGGGCTCGGTGCTCACCAACAAGTACGCCGAGGGCTACCCCGGGCGCCGCTACTACGGCGGCTGCGAGTGGGTGGATGTCGCAGAGCAGCTCGCGATCGACCGCGCCAAGACGCTGTTCGGAGCCGAGCACGCGAACGTTCAGCCCCACTCAGGCTCCCAGGCCAACGCAGCCGCGTACCACGCGCTGCTGCAGCCGGGGGACACGATCATGGGCATGTCGCTCGCGCACGGCGGCCATCTCTCGCACGGTATGAAGGCCAACGTGTCCGGGCGGCTGTACGAGATCGCCGCCTACGAGGTCGACCGCGAGACGAGCTTGGTCGACATGGACGAGGTCGCGCGCATCGCGCGCGAGCACCGGCCGAAGCTGCTGCTCGCCGGCTGGTCGGCCTATCCCCGCCAGCTCGACTTCGCGCGCTTCAGGGAGATCGCCGACGAGGTTGGAGCGCTGCTGATGGTCGACATGGCGCACTTCGCCGGGCTTGTCGCCGCGGGCCTTCATCCCAACCCGGTCGAGTATGGAGCTGATGTGGTCACCACCACCACCCACAAGACGCTGGGCGGTCCGCGTGCGGGCGTGATCCTGTGCAAGGAGCAGTACGCCAAGAAGATCGACTCGGCGGTCTTCCCCGGCCAGCAGGGCGGCCCGCTCGAGCACGTCATCGCGGCCAAGGCCGTGAGCTTCAAGATCGCCGCCAGCGAGCTGTTCGCCGAGCGCCAGCGCCGCACGATCGAGGGTGCGCAGACGCTCGCGGGCCAACTGCTCGAGGCCGGTCACGGAATCAACGTGCTCACCGGCGGCACCGACGTGCACCTCATCCTCGTCGACCTCCGGGACACGCAGCCGGCGCTCACCGGCAAGCAGGCCGAGGATCGCCTGCACGAGATCCAGATCACGGTCAACCGCAACGCCGTGCCGTTCGACCCGCGGCCGCCGATCGAGGCCTCCGGCCTGCGCATCGGCACGCCCGCGCTGGCCACCCGCGGGCTGCAGCACGACGATTTCGAGGAGGTCGGGCGGATCCTGGCTGTCGCCCTGACCTCCGAGTACGAGTCACGGGCGGGCGAGCTGGCCGATCGCGTGGCCGCGATCGTGGAGCGCTACCCGCTCTACGAGCAGCTCGCCGCCACCGCACAGGTCTAGATCCCCACGCGCTTCTCGAGCGGGCTCGCCGGCACCGCCCAGGTGTAGGCCAGTTGCGCCATCTCGAGCTCCAAATGGAGGCATGTGCGTGCGAGCATGCCGCCGCACATGTGCGGCCCGAAGCGCATCGACGCAGCCGGTGACCGTCCCCGACCTCCAGGCCTGCGATGCTGTGCACGAGCCGATGCTGCATCCGACCGAGCTCGACGCGCTTTACGCATTC
Organism: uncultured Solirubrobacteraceae bacterium; assembly: GCA_963810735.1. GTDB lineage: Bacteria > Actinomycetota > Thermoleophilia > Solirubrobacterales > Solirubrobacteraceae > Palsa-744. The sequence goes on along the minus strand of CAWEOR010000004.1, from coordinate 727,841 downwards.
CTCGCCGCCGCGGTCGTCACCGCGCTGGTGACGCCCCTGACGATGCGCCTGGCGAGGGCCCTCGGCATGATCGACGAGCCGCGCGAGCGGGGCCTGTCCGAGCGGCCCACGCCGCTGCTCGGCGGGCTGGCGATCTTCGCGGGCGCGCTCGTCGCCGGGCTGATCTGGCTGCCCGCGGGCTTCGGCGAAGAACAACAGCTGTGGCACGGAGTGCTGCTCGCCGCAGCGGTCATCACGCTCGTCGGCGCCCTCGACGACCGCTTCGACCTGCACCCGGCGCTCAAGCTGGTCGGCCAGGTGCTGGCGGCGGTGATCGTCGTGCACTTCGGCGTGGGGGTCAAGGCGATCACGCTGCCGTTCGTGGGTGAACTCGCCTTCCCCAACACGGGTCCCGCCGACGCCGGGCCGATCCTCACGGTGCTCGGCCTGGTGGTGATGATGAACGTCGTCAACTTCTCCGACGGCGTTGACGGCCTGGCGGCCGGGGTGTGCGTGATCATCGCCGCCGCCATGGCGGTGATCGCCTTCGACCTGAACCGCCAGCAGCCCGGGGTGCTGGCGGCGCTGACCGCGGGAGCTGCACTGGGCTTCCTGTTCTACAACTTCCCGCCCGCATCCAGCTTCATGGGCGACTGCGGGGCGAATCTCCTCGGCCTGCTGATGGGCGTGATCGCCGTCGAGGCCGCGGTGAAGACCGCTGCGGTGGTGTCGTTCGTGCTGCCTTTGATCCTGCTCGCGGTGCCGTTCCTGGACACCACCTTCGTGGTGCTCAAGCGCGTCAAGTACGGCCAACCGATCTACCGCTCCGACAGCGAGCACTTCCATCACCGCATGGCTCGCATCGGCTTCTCCAGCAGACGCACCATCGCCTACCTGTATGCGTGGACGCTGATGCTGGCCGGTCTGGCGCTGGCGCTGCGGTTCGTCCCCTACAGCGACCACAAAGGCCACCTGCACACTGGCTGGACGCTCGTGATGGTCGCCATCGGCCTGGTCGTGGTGGCCGCCAGCGTGTACCTCGTGTACGTGCTCGAGATCCTCAAGTTCAGGCGCCTGGACGCCATCCGCCTGCGGCGGCTGAGCCCGGAGCTCTCACCAGCGGAGATCGAGCTGGACGTCGTGAAGGACCTTGAAACTGGTGAGTTCGAGGCGGTGTCGCAGGCCCGGGACGGCGATGTGGAGGTTGGGGGCGATGTAGCGCGTGGAGGGGCTCAGCAACGGGTTGGCAAGCTGCAGGTGGATCAGAACGGCGTAGGCGCACAGCACGAGCGCGGCGGCCCGCAGGCGTCGGTCGCCGCTGACCGCCGCTAGCGGCAGCACCCAGATCACGTACCAGGGCAACAGCCAGGCGGTGGCCAGGAGCAGCGCGATCGTGGCCCAGCCGGCCGCCACGCGCCAGTCGGCCCCGCGTGCGGTGCGCCACAGGGCGAACACGAGCACCACCACAAAGGCCGCCAGGTAGAGCTCTCGCCACCAGCTCGGGGTGCCGTCCAGGCCGAGCAGACGGGCGGTCTCGGCGGGCACGCTGTGCGTGGCCACGAGCTGCTGCTGCTCGCCCACGGCGCCCAGAAACCCGAGCGCGTGCACGCCGAAGCCGAGCACGCCCACGACCGCCACGGCGACGAGCGCGAGGGCGGCGCTGACGGCCATCTGCACGCGCTCGCGCGTGCGCGGCGAGGACAGTACGAGGAAGGGCAGGACCAGACCGGAGCTCACCTTGATGCCCACGCCGGCGGCAAGCGCCGCGGCCGCCGCCCGCGGATGGCTTCCCGGCGCCCGCGCGCCGGCGGGCGCCGGTCCCCCCACCGCCGCTGCCGGCACTGCACTGGCGCTCCACGCCAGAGCCGCCGCCATCGTCAGCAGCAGCAGCGTGTCGTTGTGCGCGCCGCCCACCGCCAGCGCGAGCGTCACCGGGTTCAGCCCGACGAACGCCGCCGCCCACACCGGAGAGTGCCCGAGCCGCCCGGCCGCCCGGGCGATCAGGGCGACCGCCGCGAGCGTTGCGAGCACCGCGATCGCCTTGTATGCCCACAGCCCGCCCGCCAGCCCCAGCGGCACGAGCGCGTAGCTCAGCAGCGTGAACAGCGGGCCGTACGGGGAGTGCTGGAAGGGCCAGCCGATGAATCCGAACACCGGGTCGGTGGGCGCTTCGGCGGCAACGTGCGTGTACGGGTCGAGCCCGTGCAGCACGCCCAGGCGCCCGAACGCCAGGTAGCCGAACACGTCCTGGGAGATCAGCGGCGGCCCGAGCAGCAGGATCACGTTGGCCAGCACGATCGCGCCCGCCACTGCCGCCGCCGGCAGCCGCCGCGCCGCCGCCAGCACCAGCAGGTAGCTCGCGGACATGATCAGCAGCAGCGCCTGGAAGCCCGCGCCCGACAGGCCCACGCCGAGGCCGCTCAGCGGTCCGGCCAGCCAGCCGGGCCATCCGCCGCTGCGCGCTGGCACGAACTGGGATGGTGCGGACGCGGCACCCGCGCTCAACAGCAGCACGCACGCCACCACCCCCACCAGGCCCAGCGCGCCGAGCGCCTGCACGACGCGGACCGGGGCGCGCCAGCCCGCGCCTCGGCCGGCGCGCGCACCCGCCGAGCGGGCGAGCGGAGCTGAGGAGATCGGAGTAGCGGCCTGGATGAAGGACATTCTTGCGTGCGCTCGCGGAGGAGGCCCCGGCTCGCCACCGATGATCCGGGAAAGAGGCCGTCGGGACGGCGTATGGCCATCTTCGCCACCCGCTGGTTGCGCGAGGCGCGGGCGTCCCCTACTGGCGGTAACCTGTCTCCAGGACCGTGGCCCGCGGGGGATCTTCCGCGCGCGCATCTCGACCCGAGGCGGGGTCGGTGGGTCCACTACCTATGCGACGTCGCAACAGCACACGCAGCTCGCCCCGAGTTCCCGATTCCACGCGCCCGTGCCGCGTGCTGATCCTGTCGGCCGACGTCGGCGAGGGGCATGCGGCGGCGGCACGTGCGCTGGCGGAGCAGCTCGAGGCATCCGAGCAGCCCACCGAAGTGACGGTGATCGACGGACTGGCCGCGATGGGGCCGCTCGTGCGCCCGGTGGTCGAGGACGGCTACCGCGTGCAGCTTCGCTTCTTCCCATGGACCTACACGCTGGTGTACTGGCTGCTCGAGAAGGTGATGCCCGTACGCGTGCTCGCACGGCGCCTGCTGTGCCTCGCCGGCTCGCGGCCGCTCGCACGGGCGATCGCCGCACACGACCCCGATGTGGTCGTCTCGACCTACCCGGCCGTGACCGTCGTGCTGGCGCGACTGCGGCGCACTGGCGAGGTGCGCTGCTCCACCGTCGCCACCATCACCGACCTCACCGGGCTGTTCTTTTGGGCACAGCCCGGCATCGACGTGCACCTGGTGATGTACGGCGAGTCGATGCCGTCGGTCGAGCGCATCGCCGGGCGCGGCAGCGTGCAGCTCGTGCGCCCGCTGATCTCCGCGGAGTTCCTCGAGCCGCGCTGCCCGGTGGAGGCGCGCAGCGCGCTCGGGCTGCCCGAGGAGGGGCGCGCGGTCGTGGTGTCGGGTGGCGGCTGGGGGGTCGGAGACGTCGCCGGCGCGGTCGGCGAGTTCATCAAGGCGTCAGAGGTGAGCAGCATCGTGTGCCTGGCCGGCCGCAACGAGCAGCTCGCGGAGAAGCTGCGCCGCACCTTCGCGGACGAACCGCGCGTGCGCGTGTACGGCTTCACGGACAAGATGCCCGAGATCCTGGCCGCCGCCGACGTGCTCGTGCACTCGACCGGCGGGGTCACCTGCCTGGAGGCGCGGGCGGCCGGCACACCCGTCGTCTCCTACGGCCTGCCGGTCGGACACGCCCGGCTGAACACGCGCGCGATGGCGGCGCTCGACCTGCTGCGCCTGGCCAACGACACGGACGAGCTGCGCACGCACGTACAGGCGAGCTTCGCCGAGGAGCGTGCCGCGTCCCAACGAGGCGGCGCCGAGGCGCCGCCGCCGGCGGCGAGCGAGCCGGCGGCCGGTGAGATCGTGCTCCGGGTCCCGCGGCGGGTGCACCCGATTCCGCGCTGGCGCCTGCGCCTGGTCGCGTTGGCCACGCAGCTGACGCTGTTGCTGCTGGTGGGCATGTGGACGATGTCGACCGACGAGGTGACCGCGGTCGCGGACAAGCTGCTGCACGTCCATGAACTGGTGCGTGTGAGCACGTCACAGCCGGAGGTGGGGGTGATCGTGCATGCGCCGGACCAGGACATCGTGCGCGTGGCGTCCGCGCTCGCCGCCGAGGGGATCCATGTGTCCTTCGCCGACGACTCCGGCGTGCCCACGCGCCTGCAGATCGGGCAGCTGCGCGCGATGGGCGACGAGCTGCTGCCGGAAGTGCCGAGCCCGAGGCTGTTCCACTGGGTTCGGACCCGCTCGGTGCTGCGCTCGCAGGCGCGCGCGCTCGGCCTGCACCACAAGTTCTACTTCCTGAGGCCCGGCGGCGGCCTGTCCGTCGGCCAGTTGGTGCTTGCCCGCACCGCCGGCGCGATCCCGATCAAGGGGGCGTTGCGCCTGACCGCGTCCGCGCCGCTGCCTCAGCGGCGGATGCTCGCGGGCGACGTGCTCGTGGTCGCGCTCGACGGGTCGTCCTCGTCCGTCGCAGGCGTCACGCGCATCGTCGCCTGGCTTGGCGCATCGGGATTGGGCGCCGAGCCGCTCGCCTGGCTGACGGGCACGGGGTCCATCAGCGCCAGCAGCAACGGTGAACGCGCCAGCGCGGCGGCGCCGACGAGCACGATCAGCAGTGAGATCGCCAGCGGCACGCCGCCCAGCGGGGTGGCCGTGAAGCGCTCGCCGAACAGGATCGGCGCGAGCGCCACCGGCACGATCGTCTGAGTCACGAACACCACCGGTGCCACCTGAATCGCCGGACGGGCCTGCAACGAGCTCGTCTCGCTGAGCACGCCCACCGCCGATGCTGCGGCCGTCGACAGGCCCCACAGTGCGGCCGTGGCGAGGTGATGGGCTTCCAGGTCATCGGCTGCGAGCTTCGTGGCCACGCCGCTCCAGGCGAACGCGAGGCCCGCGCAGATCATCGTCAGCTCCGCGAAGGAGCGTCCGATCATGCGCAGGATGTAGGGCAGCACGCTCGCCAGCGCCAGGCCCACGAGCACGAGCGTGATCGTCAGCTGCTCTCCGGTCTGGCTGGTGCTGCGCGCAGGGGCGAACAGGCCCGCGCCGGCGACGCCCACGACGATCGCGAGCGTCGCCAGATGCTCATAGCGGCCCGCGCGCTCGCCGAGCATCCGCTCGCTCAGCGCCAGCAGCACCAGCAGGCCGGCGGCGAGCGCCGGCTGCACCACCACGAGCGGCGCGAGCAGCAGCGCCACGACCTGAAGTGGCCAGCCGAGGATCGAGATCCCGGTGCCGAGCAGCCAGCGCGCGCGTCGCAGCAGGCCGCCGAGCAGCGCCAGGCGCAGGTGCTCCTCGTGTGGCGCGGCCTTGGCCTCCATGGCCTGTAGCGCGATCCCTACGCTGTACAGGCTGGATGCCCCGAACGCCGCCCCTATGCCCAGCACCAGTTCCACCATGTCCGCCGACGATCATCGCACTAGCGTCACGCCGATCGCCGGCGCGCTCGGGGTGGCCGCGACCGTGGCCTACGCGCTGCCGGCCCTGGCCAGCTCCCGGCCGAACCGCTGGCCGAGCTCGCCCGCTCCCATCTGGCCCGCTCTGCGCGGGCTGTTGGGTGTCGAGGACCGCACCGCCAGCGGTCGCGGCTATGCGCTGACCTTCGACGACGGGCCCCACCCGCAGGGCACGCCGGCGGTGCTGGAGATCCTCGCACGCGAGCGCGTGCACGCCACGTTCTTCCTCGTCGGCGAGCAGATCCTGCGAGACCCGGCGCTGGCCCGCGAGATCGTGCACGCGGGGCACGGCGTCGGGCTGCACTGCCATCGTCATCGCAATCTGCTGCGTCTGACGCCCCGGCAGGTGCGCGAAGACATCGCCAGGGCACACCACAGCATCGTCACGCACACCGGTCACCCGCCCCGGCTGTATCGACCGCCCTACGGCGTGCTCAACGCCTCCGCGCTGCGTCTCGCGCGGGCGCGCGGCTGGCGCACGCTGATGTGGAGTCACTGGGGTCTGGACTGGCAGGAGCGCGCCACCCCCGTCTCGATCGCCATGCAGGTCACCGACGGCGCGGGCGAGGGCGCCGTGCTGCTTCTGCACGACGCCGACGACTACTCCGCGCCGGGTTCCTGGAGGCGCACCGCGCAGGCGCTCCCGCGCGTGCTCGCGACGCTCGCCGAGCGCGGCCTGCAGGCGGTCGCGCCGTGAAGCGCGCGGCCCATGGGCACGGCTGGCCCGGCGGATAACATCGGGAGCTTGTCAACGGTCGCACCAATCGACGCCGGCCCCGCGACCGCCGTTGCCGGCGCCGACGCTCCGCCGTCGCGATCACAGGCGCGCCCGCGCTGGTGGCTGGAGGCGCTGACGATCGCGTGGCTGTGCTGGGTCTACGACGCGATTACCAACCTCGCGCCGTTGAGGATGCACGCCGCGCTCGGCGACGCCCACAAAGTGCTGAGCCTGGAGCAGTCTCTGCACATCGATCCCGAGCATGCGCTCGACCGCTGGCTGGCGGTCCACCAGACGCTCGCGCTGGCCGTCTCCGACTACTACGACAACGCCCACTTCATCGTCACGCTCGGCCTGCTCGGCTGGCTGTGGTGGCGGCGCCCCGACATCTACCGGCCCCTGCGCAACGTGCTCGTGCTCGTCAACGTGCTCGCGTTCGCCGTCTTCTGGCTGTTCCCCGTCGCACCGCCGCGCATGCTCGCGGGGTTCGTGGACGTGGTCGCCTCCACTCACGCGATCGGCTCCTGGCACACGGGCGCGCTCGCGTCGGCCGCCAACCAGTACGCGGCGATGCCCTCACTGCACATCGCCTGGGCGGTCTGGTGCACGCTCGTCGTGTGGCAGGTGTGGAGGCAGTGGTGGGTGCGGGCGCTCGCCGTCGCCTACCCGTTCGTGACCGGCTTCGCGGTGCTGGCCACCGGCAACCACTACGTGCTCGACCTGTTCGGAGGCCTGGTCACGATCGCCGCGTCGTGTGCGATCGTGCGCGCGTTCGAGCGGTCGCGCGGATGGCCGGGGATAGGGCGCATCGGCCGCCCGGGCGCCGTCAAGCAATCCGCGCCGCGCGCGTACCGACGGGGGTTATCCCGTTGATGCAGGGTAGCTGAGAGTCGGGCCGCCTCGACTTGCGTCGGTCGAGGACGTCGGTCGCCGTGTAGGGTGCTGCCGTGGCTGACAAAACATCCTCCGATCCACCTCCAGGGGACGAGTCATCGGCCGAGGAAATCGAGAAGATCAAGACCGACCTCGGGCGGATTGAAGCCGGAGAGCGGTTACCGAGGCCGACGACTTGGGACGAGTACCGCGACGGCTTCATCCTCTGGCTCACCCACCACTGGGGGGCGCCAGACGAACGCGAGTGCCCAGTCTGTGGTTCGACCGACTGGGGAATTGCCGAGGTGGTCGAACTCCGAACATCGCCACCTTGGCCGATCGCTGCTGACTCGAACCATGGTGTGTATCCCATGGGACAAGTCGTCTGTTACTCCTGCGGATACACACGCCTCATCAACGTGCTCTTCATTTTCGAGATGGACGAGCCAGAGTGAGCGATGCTCACCCTCCCGACGCGATTCGCAAGCAGCCACCGCAGGTGGAGCGCTCCTACGAGGCAACTGCCGAGCTCAAGGGCGTCCGTCATATCGAGCTGAAGTCAATCAGCGAACGACTCGACCATGTAGCAGCGGTTTCCCGTGCGAAGAAATGGGAGGTGCGCAGTGAGGTCACCTTCGGGCTCGTCGCCGCCGGCATCCTTGGCGCTATTCCCTTTGGCGCCACGAATCCGTCTTTCGTCTTGATCGTGGGCTACGTGTTGGTGGTCGCCGCGGTAGGGATCGTCTGCCGCCTCTGCTGGAGAGCCGGCAAGGACGTGGCGGAAGAACGGGCCGACTCCGTCGTTGCAATCAAAGAACACATCGACAAAACCATGCTGTCGACGGATACGCCGCTCCTTCAAGCGCCGACTGGCGCTAGACGGCTTGGGCTTGGGGCATCTGCGCAGCCGCCGGAGGATCAGTCGCCTCCACCAAGTTCACTCGCTGCGGATTGATCGCTAGAACCTCGCCGTCGGGACCGGCGATCTGAATCATCGTGTTGCCCTCAAGGGCTCGTTGGAAGGCCTGACTCCAGTCGGCGAGCGTTACGTCGGCCTCTATGACTTCGTGGTTGTCCAGCGTGATCCTAATAGGCATTGCTACCGATCCTCCTCGACGTGCCGAACAGACCCCATGATATGCCCAGCCCTGCCGCGGACATCTGGCCGAGCGGCGATCATAACGACCGCTACCCATTGGTGCGCTGTGCTACGCCGTGCTTCTCGGTTGACGCCCATGATCCTTTGCCGACGTTACTATATTTTCTAAAGTATAGCCTAAAATCGGCGCGATTGCGACGTCGGGGTCAGCAGGGCCGCCGCGTCTGCCGCTTCGCCTCGCGCTGCATGAGGGCGTCGTTCTCGCGCTGGCGCTCGCCGGGGTCGTCTCGCTCGATCAGGACCGTGTAGGGCAGCGCGTCGCCGTGGAGCAGCACGAGCAGCGTGTCGCGGAACAGGTAGGGATTGTCGCGGTTGTTAAATCGCCACTCCATCTCGTCAAGGTAGGCCGGCAGGTGCTTGACGCTCATGTGATGATAGGTCCCCACGATGGAGCGCTTGAACAGGCTCCAGACGCTCTCGACGCTGTTGGTGTGGACGTTCCCTCGGACCCATTCCTCGTCCTTGTGCTTGACGGTCTGGTGGTCCTTGCCGGCGATGCCTTCGTAGGACTTCAGCTCGTCGGTGTAGATCGAGGCGTCGTCGTCGACGCTGGACTCGATGAAGCCCTCCAGGTTATGCCGGCGGTTGTTGGGGACCAGGCGCAGGCGGATCTCGCCGCCGCGCTCGATCGCGCCCGCGACGACGACCTTGTTGCCTCGGTAGCCCTTGCCGAAGCCTTTGCGTTTCCCGCCGACGACCGTCTCGTCAACCTCGACGGTGCCGGTCAACAGGGGCTGCTCGCCGTCGCCCATCGCTGCGCGCACGCGGTGGCAGAGATACCAGCTCGTCTTGTAGGAGCCGCCGAGCATGCGCTGAAGCTGCTTTGCAGAGATGCCCTTCTTGGACTCGCACATGAGGTAGATCGCCAGAAACCACTTCCACAGCGGCAGGTGGCTGTCGTGGAACAGCGTCCCGGCCGTGACGCTGAACTGGTAGCGGCATGAGGCGCACTCGAACTGGTTGCGCGACGCGAGCCGCGACACCGCGGCGTACTCGTCGCAGCGTGGGCACTCGGGGCCGTCGGGCCAGCGCAGCGCCTCCAGGTACTCCCGGCAGCGGTCCTCGCTGCCGAAACGCTCGATCAAGCTGACGAGGTTCGTATCCTCCATCACGTGCCCAATCCGACGCCGAAACCGCGTGAGGCGCATGAGCTGACCACCGAACAGCTCGCGAAGAAGCTGTTCCCGAAGAAGGCGCGGGAAGCGGTGCTAGCTGAGGCCCAAAAGGCCCGGAAACCAGGGGTCAAGTCCACTAAAAAGGACTCTACATGAACAGCTACCCTGTGTCAAGGGGATAATCCCCGTACCGACTGTCACAAAGTTGTTACGAAGTGCAAGACCAGGTAGACTAGCGCCGCTGCCGCAGAGCGTTGAGGGACGCTGAGTCGGCTCCGGTGCAGAAGAGCGCGGGGGGCGGTTCTCATCTGTAGGGTGGCCCTGCAAAAAGATGCCAGATTTCGATGCCAATAACGGCTTCGCGCGCCTGCCCGGCGTCGCCCCGGGAGAGCCGCTCGAACCCACGTTCAGCCTGGCGGCGCTCGCGCGCTGTCTGGATGTTGTGCTCGTCGTGCTCGCGACCCCGATCGCGATCGCGCTCGGAGCCCCCGCGCTCGGCGTGCTGATCGGCGCGGGGGCCTGGCTGCTCCAGCGGGTCCTCGCGCAGCTCGACCGGCGCTGGATCCGCAACGCCACCGAGCCACGCACGCAGCTGGGCCTCAACCTGTTCGAGGCGTTCGGTCGCATCTGGCTGCTGGCCGCGGCGATCGTCATCGCGGGCGTCGTGGGCGGGCGCGCCGATGGCCTGGCGTGCGCGCTGATGGTGTTCGGCGCCTACTCGGTGGCGTTCGCGGTCCGGGTGCTCGTCGGTCGGTCGCAGCAACCGCGCAAGGCCTCGAGATGAACCCGCGCACGATGAGCAGGGGCAGGCAGATCGGCTGGAGCATCGCGCTGGTGTACCTGGTCGGCCTGATCGGCTTCGCCGTCGCGTTCGGGATCAAAGGCCACAAAAACGAAACCTTCAAAGTGATCGACTCGTTTCACCTCGAAACCTGGTTTCACATCGCCGGTCCGCTCGATTTCAACAAGGGCGTCCTGTATCTGCTGATCGCCACGGTGATCACGCTCGGAGTCATGCTGTTCGTGGCCGCGCACATGCGCATGCGCCCGGGCCGGCTGCAGGTCGCCGTCGAGCTGGGCTACAACCTGATGTCGCAGGTGACGCGCGAGAACATGGACGAGCGCAGGACGAAGAAATGGTTCCCGTTCGTCTTCACGCTGTTCGTGTTCATCCTGGTGTCCAACCTGATCGGCTATATCCCGCTGCCGGTGGACTCGCAGAACACGTTCAGGCTTTTCGGTGCGAACATCCCGTCGTTCCAGATCTACGCAGCGGTGACCAACGTCGCGGTGCCGCTCGTGCTGGCGCTGGGTGTGTTCGTGGCCTACAACGTCGAAGGGGTTCGTGCGCACGGGCTCTTCGGGTACCTGAAAAGCCTGATCCCCTCGGGCGTGGGTGGGCCGATGCTGATACTGATCGTGCCGCTCGAGATGCTCTCGAACTTCATCCTGCGGCCGCTCTCGCTCACCATTCGTCTCTGGGCCAACCTGCTCGCCGGGCACCTGCTGATCGACTTCATGGCAGGCAACCTGGCGGTGCTCCTCGGTCTGCAGCTGCTCGGCTGGCTGACGCTTCCGATCGGAGTCGTCATCTTTCTGTTCGAGGCGGTGCTGATCGCAGGGCTGCAGGCCTTCATCTTCGCCATTCTGACTGCCATCTATCTCGGTGGCGCTACCTCCGCAAGCCACTAAGCACCCGACAAGGAGAACGATGCTGACTCACCTCTTGCCTTTCATGTCAATTCATATAGGCGTCCCCTTGGGGGCGGCCGTGGAAGCATCGAAGGAAGTCGGGGTGAACGCCGGTCGAGCGATCGCGCTCGGCGTGGGCGCCGGAGGCGGCGCCGCAGGCGCCGGCGCGGGCATCGGCATGCTGTTCGGCAAGGTGATCGAGTCCGTCACCCGCCAGCCGGAGATGCGCGACGAGATCACCTCGATCCAGTGGCTCGGCTTCGCGCTCACCGAGGCGACCTTCTTCTACGGCCTGGTGGGCGGCTTCATCGCCTTCTTCCTATAGATCGATGCCAGCTCAAGCCCTCATTCCGAGCACGCTCGCCACAAGCTCGTCGTCGTGGTTGATCACGCCCAACGTGGGCCTGATGATCTGGACGTTCGCAGTCTTTGCGATCTCGCTGTACATCCTCGTCAAGGCGGTCTTCCCCCGCATCCGCGACGCCCTCGACGAACGCCGCAGCACGATCGAGGAGTCGATCGACTCGGCCGAGCGGACGCGCAAGGACGCCGACACGCTGCTCGAGGAATACCGCGAGCGTCTGAGGGAGGCACGCGCCCAGGCCGACGAGATCGTCCACCACGCACGCCAGACGGCCGAGTCGCACGAGCGCGAGGCTCGCGACCACGGCCAGGAGATCCTCGCCGAAGCCGCCAAGCGGGCCGAGCGCGACATCGAGGCCGCCACCAAGCGCGCGCTCGATGACATCCGCCGCGAGGTCGCAGACCTGACGATCATGGCCACCGAGAAGGTCACGCGCAAGACGCTCAACGACGCCGACCAGCGGCGCCTGGTCGAGGAGGCCCTGAGCGAACTGGACTTCTCGAGCCTGTCTTCGGGAGCTCCGAACAACTGATGGAGGAGCTCGCCCAGGTATACGGTCGCTCGCTGTTCGCCGTGGCGCTCGAGCACGGGCGCGTGGACGAGCTGCGCGAGCAGCTCGGCCAGTTCGCGGATGCGCTCGACCAGAACCACGAGCTCGCCGTGTTCTTCTTCTCGCCCTACTTCTCCACGCAGGAGAAGCAGGAGTCGCTGGGTGGGCTGCTCCAGGGGGCAGACAAGATCCTCGTGAACTTCCTCCAGCTGCTGATCGAAAACCACCGCATGCCGGTCATCTTCCGCATCCGCCAGGAGTACGAGCGGCTGTGGGAGGAGGAGAACCGAATGCTGCCGGTGGAGATCACCAGCGCGATTGCGCTCGACCGCGACACCACCGAGAGCCTTGGACGGACGATCGGCGAGCGCGCCGGACGCAAGGTCACGCTCGCCGCGCGCGTTGACCCGGACATTCTGGGCGGCATCATCATCAGGGTCGGCAACTCGATCCTCGACGCCTCTATTCGCAACCGACTGGAGCAACTGCGCAGGCACGTTGCCCAAGGAGCTTGATGAAGGCCCACCCACCCGGTGCGATCGGCTGAAAGCCGGCAAGCCGGGCCCCTCTTCTTCATCTTCAATTAGGAGACAGACATGCAGATCAACCCAGACGAGATCACGAGCATTCTCAAGAGTCGCATCGAGGGACTCGACAGCGGCACCGCCGAGCTGACGGAGATCGGCACCGTGCTGTCGGTCGCCGACGGCATCGCCCGCCTGCATGGCCTCGAGAACTGCATGTCCTTCGAGATGCTCGAGCTTCCCCACGGCGTCACCGGCCTTGCGCTCAACCTCGAGTCCGACAACGTCGGCGCGGTGCTGTTCGGCGAGTGGGAGCGGATCTCCGAGGGCGACACGGTCAGGCGCACGGGCTCGCTGCTCGAGATCCCCGTGGGCGAGCAGATGCTCGGGCGCATCGTCGACCCGCTCGGGCGCCCGCTCGACGGCAAGGGCGAGATCGACGTCAAAGAGACGCGCCCCGCCGAGTTCAAGGCGCCGGGCGTCGTGCAGCGCCAGCCGGTCAAGGAACCGATGCAGACCGGCCTGAAGGCGATCGACGCGATGATCCCGATCGGCCGCGGCCAGCGCGAGCTGATCATCGGCGACCGCCAGACGGGCAAGACGGCGATCGCGGTCGACACGATCATCAACAACAAGGACACCGGTGTGGTGTCCGTGTACGTGGCCATCGGCCAGCGCATGGCGACCGTCGTGGCGATCGCGCAGACGCTCGAGGAATACGGCGCGTTGGACAACACGATCATCGTGGCCGCGTCCGCCGACGAGGCCGCGCCGATCAAGTTCATGGCCCCCTACGCCGGCTGCGCCATGGGCGAGCACTTCCTGTACAGCGGGCGCCACGCGCTGTGCGTGTACGACGACTTGACCAAGCACGCGTACGCCTACCGCCAGATGTCGCTGCTGCTGCGCCGCCCGCCCGGCCGTGAGGCCTACCCGGGCGACGTCTTCTACCTGCACTCGCGCCTGCTCGAGCGCGCGGTCAAGCTCAACGACGAGCTCGGCGGCGGCTCGCTGACGGCGCTGCCGGTGATCGAGACGCAGGCCGGGGACGTGTCCGCGTACATCCCCACGAACGTCATCTCCATCACCGACGGCCAGATCTTCCTCGAGTCCAAACTGTTCAACTCGGGCGTGCGCCCGGCGATCAACGTGGGTATCTCCGTCTCGCGCGTGGGCGGAAACGCGCAGATCGGCCCGATGAAGAAAGTGGCCGGGAGGATCAAGCTCGAGCTCTCCCAGTACCGCGACCTCGAGGCGTTCGCGCAGTTCGGCTCGGACCTCGACGCCGACACCCAGCGCACGCTCGCCCGCGGTGAGCGCCTGGTGGCGACGCTCAACCAGCACGAGCGCGCGCCGCTCGCGGTGGAGGACCAGACGGTGCAGATCTTCGCCGCCACCAACGGCTTCCTCGACCGGCTGAACGTCGAGCGTGTGCCCGAGTTCCTGATCGGCCTCACCGAACGCCTGCACTCCCAACACCAGGACCTGCGCGAGAAGATCCACGGCGGGGACTGGTCGGATGAGATCCAGAAGGAGGTGCGCGAGACGATCGACGCGTTCGCCAACGACTTCGGCTACGACCTCGACGAGGAGGGCCAGCCGCTCGCCGACGACGCGCCCCTTGCGCGCAGCGCGTCGAGCTCGGAGCGCGAGGAGGCAGCGGCAGCGGCCTAGCGCCGCCCGCTGAGCAAAGCCATGGCCTCGCAGCGCGACGTCAAGAACAAGATCGCCTCGGTGAAGAACATCCAGAAGATCACGCGCGCGATGGAGATGGTGGCGGCGGCGCGCCTGCGCCGGGCCGAGCAGCGGATTGCCCATCTGCGCCCGTATGCGGACGCGATCGGGCGCATGACCCGTCAGGCCGCGGAGGCCGCGGGCGCCGAGGCCTCCAGGCTGCCGCTGCTGCGCGAGCACGAGTCCCAGACCAACGTGGCGCTGCTGCTGATCACCGGTGACCGTGGGCTCGCCGGAGGCTTCAACTCGCAGATCATCCGCGCGGGCGTGCGCCTGTCGGCGGATCTGGGTGAGGAGGGACTGCAGAGCAGCTGGTACGCCACGGGGCGTCGCGGCGTCTCCTCGCTGGCCTTCCGTGGCCACGAGCTCAGCGGCGACTACACAGGCTTCGCGGACAAACCCGCGTACGCCGACGCGCGCACGATCGCCGACGATCTGATGCAGGCATACGTGGATGGCCACGTGGACCGCGTGGAGATGGTCTACAACGCGTACATCTCGCCGCTCACCCAGCACGTCACGCAGCAGACGCTGCTGCCGCTGACCGGCGACGCGCTGGTGGGTGAGTCGGGAGGCGACGGGCGCGCCGATGAGAGCGCCCAGGATGCGCGCAAGAGCGGCGCGAGGGGCTCGGTCGAGTACGAGCCGGACCCCGAGAAGATCCTCAGGCGCCTGGTCCCCGACTACGTCGAGATCTCGATCTATCGCGCGCTCGTCGAGTCAGCGGCGGGCTTCTTCGGGGCGCAGATGACGGCGATGCGCAGCGCGTCTGAGAACGCCGGCGAAATCATCACCGAGTACACGCTGCAGATGAACCGTGCGCGTCAGGCAGAGATCACGCAGGAGATCATGGAGGTAGTTGCGGGAGCTGAGGGACTTACCTAGGCCGGGCGCTGCCATCATCAATACGAACTTGAACGGATAGACAGGAGAGTCAAAGAAAAATGGAGGCCAGCATCGCCACCGAGCAGACACCGACGGCACCAGGCGCCACCAACGGCGGCGCGAGCAAGCGCAACGTCGGACGCATCGAGGAGATCCAGGGCGTCGTGATCGAGGCTGTGTTCTCCGAGCGCCTGCCCGAGATCAACCACGCGATCACGATCGTCCGCTCCGCCGCAAACCGCGAGGAGGAGGCCCCCGGGATCAGCGCCGGAGCCGAGGAGGAGCTGCTCGTGTGCGAGGTCCAGCAGCATCTGGGCGATGACCGCGTGAGGGCGGTGGCGATGGACACCACCGACGGCCTGGCGCGCGGCGCCGAGGTGCTCGACACCGGCGCCCCGATCACCGTGCCTGTGGGAGAGGCGACGCTCGGGCGCATCTTCAACCTGCTCGGCGAGCCGATCGACCTCGGCGAGCCGCTGCCCGCCGGCACCGAGCGGCGGGGGATCCACCAGGAGGCCCCGCGCGTCGAGGACCTGACGCCCACGACCGAGATGTTCGAGACGGGCATCAAGGTCATCGACCTGCTCGCGCCGTACGCCAAGGGCGGCAAGGTCGGGCTGTTCGGTGGTGCGGGCGTGGGCAAGACGGTGCTGATCCAGGAGCTCATCCACAACCTCGCCAAGGAGCACGGCGGGCTGTCTGCGTTCTGCGGCGTGGGCGAGCGCTCGCGCGAGGGCAACGATCTGTGGCTGGAGATGAAGGAGTCGGGCGTGCTCGACAAGACCATGCTCGTGTTCGGGCAGATGAACGAGCCCCCCGGGGCCCGCATGCGCGTCGCTCTCTCGGGCCTGACGATGGCCGAATACTTCCGCGACCAGGGCCAGGACGTGCTGCTGTTCATCGACAACATCTTCCGCTTCGTCCAGGCCGGATCCGAGGTCTCGGCGCTGCTCGGGCGCATGCCCTCACAGGTCGGCTACCAGCCGACGTTGGAGACGGAGATGGGCCAGCTGCAGGAGCGCATCACCTCCACCAAGAGCGGATCGGTGACCTCGATCCAGGCCATCTACGTGCCAGCCGACGACTACACCGACCCGGCGCCGGCGTCCGTGTTCGCCCACCTCAACGCCACCACCGCACTGTCGCGGGCGATCTCCGAAAAAGGCATCTACCCGGCGGTCGACCCGCTGGACTCGACCTCCACGATCCTCAAGGCCGACATTCTCGGTGACGACCACTTCCGCGTGGCCAACCAGGTCAAGGAGATCCTGCAGCGCTACAAGGAGCTGCAGGACATCATCGCCATCCTCGGCATCGATGAGCTCTCCGACGAGGACAAGCTGATCGTGCAGCGGGCGCGCAAGATAGAGCGCTTCCTCTCGCAGCCGTTCTTCGTGGCCGAGCAGTTCACCGGCACCCCAGGGGCGTACGTGCCGATCGCCGAGACGATCAGGGGCTTCGAGGAGATCATCGAGGGCAAGCACGACGAGGTCCCCGAGAGCGCGTTCTTCCTCAAGGGCACGATCGAGGAAGTCGTCGAGGCGGCAAAGAAATGAGGCCGACGGCCGAACGCTCGAGGCCGCCTGGAGGCGGGCCACACCGGGGACACGTGGGGCTGGGGGCCCCGCGTAGCTGATCATGGCCCACAGCAAGTTCCCGGTCGACGTGCTGACCCCCGAGGGCGAGGTCTTCTCCGAAGAGGTCGAAATGCTCTCCACGGTCACGACCGTCGGCTCGATCGGCATCCTCGCCAACCACGAGCCTGTCCTGGCGCGCCTGGAGCCGACCGAGCTGCGTCTGTACCGCTCTGAAGGCGACATCGTGCGCTTCGCGCAGGCGGAGGGATACCTGCAGTTCGCCGAGAACCACGCGCTCGTGCTCGTCGAGGAGGCGCTCGCACCCGAGCAGATCGATCGCCCGACCTTCGAGACCAAGCTCTCCGAAGCACGCGCGAGCGCTGAGCGCGCCGGGGAAGGCAGCGAGGAGCGCGCCCGGGCGCTGCGCGACGCCAAGCGCTACGAAGCATTCCTCTCGGTGGCGCCAAGCTAGGCTCGCGCCGGCTTCCGGCGGGGAGCGACGCCGGGAGGGCGGCCGGCCAGCCGCCCCACCCAGCACCTGGCCGCAGCCGGTCAGCCGAGCGGCTTGCCGAGCACGTAGCGCACCTTGTGGTTGTCGTCTTTGTTGTGGCTCTTCACGTACACGAGATACGTCGCTTCCCCGACGAGCCCGGTCGGTTCGAAGCCCGTTACGTCCGTGAGCTTGTACGTGTTCAGCCATTTGCCGGGGGCGACGCATTCTTCTGCCGGCGGCTGTTCGCCTTCTTCACCTTCTTCGCCTTCTTCGCTCGAGCCGCCGGATTCTTCCCCTTCCGCCTTTTCTTCGCATTCCTGCGGGGACCACGCTTTGTATTTGACTTCGTATTCCGGCGAGGTGAGATTCCAGGAGAGCTTCAGCGAGTGTTCTCCCGGCACGAGGCTCAGCAGCGGCGCCGGCGCCTGCACGCCGCTCTGCAGCAGCACGAGCGAATGCGGCACCGTGGTCGCTGTGCTGTCGCCGTTGCCGACGCCCGCCGAGATCTCTGCGGCGCTGGTGATCCCTTTCGCGATCACGGGTTTGGCCTCGTTCACGGTGTTGCCGTTGCCCAGGTTGCCCGATTCGTTGTAGCCGAGCCCGTACACCGTCCCGCCGCCAAGCGCCAGGTCGTAGCCTTCTCCCGCCGAGATCGCCGAGATGTGTTCCAGGCCCTTGACCTGGATCGCGCCTTTGACGCACGTATGGGCCTTCGTGCAGGTTTCGGGCGCTTCCACTTCGCCGAGCTCGCCGCCGTTGCCGACGCGGCCCCAACCGTCGACGGTGCCGTTATCGAGCAGCGCGAGCGCGAAGTGCTCGCCGCCGGATATCGCCGTGACGCCTTCCAGCGACTGGCCGCTGCGCGTCTTCACTTCCTCCGGTTCCACGTTTTCAGACAGGCCTTCCTTGACGTCGGTGCCCATCTGCCCTTCGTTGTTGACGCCCCACGCCATCACGTGCCCGTCTTCGAGCAGCGCGTACGCGGCGTTCACGCCGCCTGAGATCGCCACGACGCTCGTCAACGGCGTGGTTTCCGATTCGCCTTTGCCGTTCTTGACGCGTTTGCCCACCGCGCGGGGCACCGTGCTGCAGGTGTCTTTGCTCTTGTGGCAGTCTTCGTTCGGCCCGGTCTCGCCGATGCCGAGTTCACCGTGGGTGTTCTCGCCCCAAGCCATGATCGTGTGGTTGCTCAGCAGCGCGTAGTCGGAGCTCCCGCCTGCGGCGATCGCGATCACCTTGCTCAGTCCGGGCACCGGCTTGGGCCGGTCGACCGAGTATCCGTCGGTGCCGTCGCCCATCTGCCCGTAGAGGTTGTTGCCCCACGTCTCGACCGTGCCGTTTTCGAGCAGTGCGAGCGCGTGGTCGTTCCACGACGCGACGCTCTTCACGCCCGTGAGGCCCGCGACGGTGACGTAGCTCTCCTGCTTGCTCCAGTTTTCGCCGGGCTGTCCCTGCTGTCCGTCCCCCAGTTGGCCGAAGTCGTTGTCTCCAAAGGAACGCACGGTGCCGTTGTTCAGCAGCAGGTAGCTGTCTTCGTAGCTCGAGACGACCTGGGTGACGCCCGTGAGGCCGGTCACGGCCACGGGCTGGTCCTCGTAGTCGTCCTTGTATCCAGCGCCGAGCTCGGTGTGCGTGTTCGTTCCGAAGGCCACGACGTTGCCGCCGAGCGCCCGCACTTCCGAGCTATGGACGCTCGCCGTGGCGGAGCCGGCGGCGTTGGTGGCCGTCACTTCGACCTCGAGCGCGCGGCCGAGATAGGCCGCGGTGGGCGTGAACGCAGCGCTCGTCGCTCCTTCGATCGGCGTGCAGCCTTCCAGTTCGGGCGTGCAGCTCAGCCATCGATAGGCGTAGGTGATCGGCTGCGTGCCTTCCCACTCGCCGGGTTCTGCCGTCAGCCGGCTCGCTTCGATGGCCGGGGTCGGCGTGCCAGTTTCGCCTTCCCGGCTGATCGTCGGCGTCGCCGTGTTCACCGGGGGTATGAGTTCTTCCGCCTGCGCCACGCTCGCCGTCAGCGCAACCGACGCAATCGCGACTGCCAGCGCCGGCGCGAGCAGCGCGATCCCCGCCGCTCGCACGCCGCTCCAAGGGGCGCGCCCGCGCCGCCCGCGTTCGTCTGCCCGGCTCGTCTGCCCGTGCAGGCAAGGCCTTGCCATGTCGTTGCGCAACTCCTCAGTGCCCATCCCCATAACCTCCTCGAAGAAGACAGCAGGCAGAGCCCGAAGGACGTGCGCCGCACCCCGCAGGCGCATTCCAGCGAGCTGAATCCTGCGACCAGCTCGGTCTGATGGCTAGCCTTGCAGAATCACGGGATGATCGTCAAGCCCAGCGCGCTCACGTAACCCGAGTGCAACAAATCGGCTGGCCGGCCAGCAAGGCTGACCTGCGCTCGCGTGCGCGACGTATGTGTTGGACCGACCAACCGGCTAGCCTTCCCCGCCTCATGAGCGTCGCGCGCGAGCCAATCGGAGTGATCGGCACAGGCTATGTGGGCCTGGTCACCGCTGCGGGCTTCGCCGAGCTCGGCAACGACGTCTGGTGCGTGGACATCGACGCCGCCAAGGTCGAGCGCCTGCGCGCAGGTGAGGTGCCGATCTATGAGCCCGGGCTCGAGCAGCTGCTGGCGCGCAACTCCGCGCGCCTGAACTTCTCCACAGAGATCGCCGACGCGCTGGCGCACGCGCGCCTGCTGTTCGTCGCTGTGGGTACGCCACCGACCCACTCCGGCGACGCCGACCTGTCGGCCGTCCACGCCGTGGCGGACGCGATCCCCGCCTCCGGGTCGGCGCAGGGCGCCGGCGACGGCACGCGCTGGTGATGAAGTCGACCGTCCCGTGCGGCACGGGGGCCGCGCTGCGACGCGTGTTCGGCGAACAGGGCAAGGCCACCCTTGCCTATGTGTCCTGCCCCGAGTTCCTCAAGGAGGGCTCCGCCGTCGAGGACTTCCTGCACCCCGATCGCGTGGTCGTCGGCGACGACGGCGACTGGGCCGGGGATGCGGTGGTCGAGCTGTACGAGCCGCTGGGGGCATCGCTCGTGCGTACCGACGTCGCCAGCGCGGAGATGGTCAAGCTCGCCTCCAACGCGTTCCTGGCGACGAAGATCTCGTTCATCAACGAGATCGCCAACGTGTGCGAGGAGACCGGCGCGGACGTCGTCGAGGTGGCGCGGGGCATGGGCCTGGACGACCGCATCGGGCCGAAGTTCCTGCAGGCCGGCATCGGCTACGGGGGTTCGTGCTTCCCCAAGGACGTCGATGCACTGAAGCAGCTCGCCGGCAACTCCGGCTATCACTTCCAGCTCCTGACGGCCGTGATCGAGGTCAACGAACTGCAGAAGCGGCGTGTGATCGGCAAGCTGAACAAGCACCTCGGCGGCCTCGCGGGCAAGCGCGTGGCGCTGCTGGGGCTGGCGTTCAAGCCCAACACGGACGACATGCGCGAGGCCTCGTCGCTCGTGCTCTCGGCGCGGCTGCGGGCCGACGGGGCACAGGTCACCGCCTACGACCCGATCGCCGAGGAGCAGGCGCGAAAGCTGGTGACCGGGATCGCGTTCGCCGAGTCCCCGATGGGTGCCATCGCCGGCGCCGACGCCGTGGTGCTCGTCACCGAGTGGGGCGAGCTGTTGACGCTCGACTGGAAGAAGGTGGCCGACACGATGGCCGGCGACCTCGTGATCGACGGGCGCAACGCCCTCGATCCACGAGGCGGTTCGCGGCGCCGGGTTGGTGTACGAGGGCATCGGCAGGCGATGAGCCCGGCGATCGCGCACGAGCGGCCGGTATGCAGGCGGTGATCCTCGTCGGCGGCCAGGGCACACGCCTGCGCCCCCTGACCTCGACGATTCCCAAGCCGGTCGTGCAGCTCGTGGATCGGCCGTTCATCGCCTACATGCTCGAGTGGCTGCGCGGGCATGGCGTGCAGGACGTGATCATGTCCTGCGGGTTCCTCGCGGACGGCGTGCGCAGGGTGCTCGGCGACGGCTCGCAGATGGGCATTCGTCTGCGCTTCGTCGAAGAGCCCGACCCGCGCGGCACGGCCGGCGCGTTGAAGCTGGCCGAGCCGATGCTCGACGAACGCTTCCTGATGCTCAACGGGGACGTGCTCACCGACATCGACCTGACCGCTCAGATCGCACAGCACGAGGCCAGCGGCGCGCGGGCAACGCTCGCGCTCGTCCCCGTCGCCGACCCCAGCGCCTACGGCCTGGTGATCCTGCGCGAGGACCACTCCGTCAGCGATTTCGTGGAGAAGCCCAGCACGGACAGCATCGAGAGCAACCTGATCAGCGCCGGCGCGTACGTGCTCGAGCGCGAGATCCTCGATCTGGTGGCGCCCGGGCGCAACGTGTCGATCGAGCGTGAGGTGTGGCCGTTGCTGGTCGATCACGGCCTGTACGGGTTCCCGTCGGACAGCTACTGGCTGGACATCGGCACGCCCGCCCGCTACCTGCAGGGGACCTTCGACATCCTCTCGGGAAACGTGGCGAGCGCGGTGGTCGAGCGGCTCGGAGACGACTGGCTGGTGATCGACGAGGGTGCCCAGGCAGATGGCAGGGTGATCCCGCCGGCGGTGCTCGAGCGCGGCGTACGCGTGGCCGCTGGGGCTCACGTCGGCAGTCTCGTGGTGCTCGGGCACGACGTATCGGTCGGCCCCGGCTCGACCGTCGAGCGTGCCGTAGTGCTCGCTGGATCGCAGATCGGCGCCGGCTGCGAGCTGCGCGACTGCATCCTCGCGGGCGGTTGCACCGTGGGGGACGGCACCTCGATCACCGGCGGAGCGGTGCTCGGGGAGGGGGTCAGCGTGGGGGCACGCAACGTGATCACGCGCGGGGCGCGTATCTTCCCGGGGGTGAAACTGCCCGATGGCGCAATCGAGTTCTAGGCCGACGTGCCGCACGGGCTCCCCACAGAGCTCAGACATCCCATGTCCACGTCCATGATCCCCCCAGCACGACACGAGGAGAGCACCACATGAGCGACGGCGGCGCGACCGCGACACCCACCACAGAGGAGCTCTCGCGCGCGAGCATCGCCCGGGTCGACCCGTCCGACCAGCTCGGCGACGTGCTCGCGCTCCCCGAGCATCTGCGCGACGCCCTGTGGCGCGTCGAGTCGGCGATCATGCAGGACTTCGACACGAGCGCCGGACTGGTGGTCGCGGGCATGGGCGGCTCGGCGATCGGCGGCGCGCTCGCGCGCGCGGCCCTCGGCGATCACGCCTCGCGGCCGATCTTCGTCACCCGCGCATACGGGCTGCCGTCGTGGACGACGCCCGACACGATGGTGCTGTGCGCGTCCTACTCGGGCGAGACCGAGGAGACGCTCGCCTGCTACGAGTCGGCGGGGCGCTCGGCGCCAGGCGCACGGTCGTGAGCACCGGCGGACGCCTCGCGGAGATGGCCCGCGCGGACGGCGTGCCCGTGATCCCGCTGCCTGGAGGCCTGCAGCCGCGGGCGGCCGTCGCGTACATGATCGTCGCGGCCCTGGAGGTCGCCGCGCTGTGCGGCGCCGGCCAGCGGCTTACCTCGGAGATCGACGTTGCCGCCTCGCACACCGAGCAGCTCGTCACCGAGTGGGGCCCCGACGCACCCGAAGACTCGCGCGCGAAGGAGCTCGCACGCGGCTTGCACGGGACGATCCCCGTCGTCGCGGGCGCCGGTCTCACCGCGCCGATCGCCTACCGCTGGAAGACGCAGGTCAACGAGAACGCCAAGCAGCCCTGCTTCTGGGCCGAACTGCCGGAGCTCGACCACAACGAGATCGCCGGCTGGGAGGGCGCGCGCGACCTCGGGCGCTTCTCGGCGGTGTTCCTCGACGACTCCGACGCCCATCCGCGCGTGAAGGAGCGGATGGACCTGACCGAGCGTCTGATCGCCGACAACGCCGTGGCCAGCTTTCGCGTGGAGACGCGAGGGCAGACGGCGATCGAGCGCGTGATCTCGCTGGTGCTGCTCGGTGACCTCGTATCGATCTACCTCGCCGCCCTGCGCGGCGTCGACCCCGGCCCGGTGAAGCTGATCGACGAGCTCAAGTCCGCGCTCGCAAAGCGCTAGCCGGCCGGGGCTCGTGTGATAACTTCGGGGCCGGCCGAGGAGCGCTGCGACGGACTCCGATCCGCCACGCTCGGCCCCCCTGCAGCAAGGGCGCTCACCTGACCGGACAGGAGGATTCGTCATGTCCGCAATGACACCCACCGCAGTAGCCAACGACTTCAAGGTCGCCGATCTCTCGCTCGCGGAGTTCGGCCGCAAGGAGATCACGCTCGCCGAGCACGAGATGCCCGGGCTGATGGCGATCCGCGCGCGAGTACGCCGACGCCCAGCCGCTGCAGGGCGCGCGCATCACCGGCTCGCTGCACATGACCATCCAGACGGCCGTGCTGATCGAGACGCTGACCGCGCTCGGCGCCGAGGTCCGCTGGTGCAGCTGCAACATCTTCTCCACCCAGGACCACGCCGCGGCCGCCGTCGCGGTCGGTCCCGACGGCACCGCCCGAGGACCCGCGCGGCGTGCCGGTGTACGCCTGGAAGGGCGAGACGCTCGAGGAGTACTGGTGGTGCACCGAGCAGGTGCTCCGCTGGCCGAGCGACGGCGAGGACGGGTCGAGCGGCCCGAACATGATCCTCGACGACGGCGGCGACGCCACGCTGCTCGTGCACAAGGGCACCGAGTACGAGGCGGCGGGCGCCGTGCCCGACCCCGCCGGCGCCGACTCCGAGGAGTTCGGGCGTGATCCTCTCGCTGCTGACGCGCTCGCTGGCCGAGGACCCGCAGCGCTTCACGCGCATCGGCGCAGGCATCAAAGGCGTCACCGAGGAGACCACCACCGGCGTGCACCGGCTCTACGAGATGGTCGAGACGGGCGAGCTGCTGTTCCCGGCGATCAACGTCAACGACTCCGTCACCAAGTCCAAGTTCGACAACCTGTACGGCTGCCGGCACTCGCTCATCGACGGCATCAACCGCGCCACCGACGTGATGATCGGCGGCAAGGTCGCGGTCGTGTGCGGCTTCGGCGACGTCGGCAAGGGCTGCGCGGAATCGCTGCGCGGGCCAGGGCGCGCGCGTGGTGATCACCGAGATCGACCCGATCTGCGCGCTGCAGGCGGCGATGCAGGGCTACGAGGTCAAGACGCTCGAGGACGTCGTCGCGAGCGCCGACATCTTCATCACCACCACCGGCAACAAGGACATCATCACCGCGCGTGACATGGCGCGCATGAAGCACCAGGCGATCGTCGGCAACATCGGCCACTTCGACAACGAGATCGACATCGCCGGGCCTCGCCAAGGTCGCCGGGATCGAGCGCGTGAACATCAAGCCGCAGGTCGACAAGTGGGTGTTCCCCGACGGCCACGCGATCATCATGCTCTCCGAGGGGCGCCTGCTGAACCTCGGCAACGCCACCGGCCACCCGAGCTTCGTGATGAGCAACTCGTTCTCCAACCAGACGATCGCCCAGATCGAGCTGTTCACCAAGAACGACGAGTACGAGAAGCGGGTCTACGTGCTGCCCAAGCACCTCGACGAGAAGGTCGCGCGCCTGCACCTCGACGCGCTCGGCGTGAAGCTCACGACGCTCACCGACGAGCAGGCCGCCTACATCGGCGTGCCCGTCGACGGGCCGTACAAGCCCGACCACTACCGCTACTAGCCCGACCGAAGTTCCTGATGAGGGCGATGGTCCTGGCGGCGGGGCTCGGCACGCGCCTGCGGCCGCTGACGTACGAGATCACCAAGCCGATGGTGCCGGTGCTCGACCGGCCGGTGATGGAGCACATCGTCGACCTGCTCGACGCGCACGGCTTCGAGCGAGGTGATCGCCAACCTGCACTACTTCCCCGACTCGATCCGCGAGCACTTCGGCGAGCGGCTGTCCTACCGCTTCGAGGAGGAGCTGCTGGGCACCGCCGGGGGCGTGCGCGGCTGCGCGGACTTCTTCGGCGAGGAGCCGTTCCTGGTGATCTCCGGCGACGCGCTCACCGACATCGACCTGCAGGCGTTCGCCGCCCGTCATCGCGAGACGGGCGGGATGGCGACGCTGGCGGTCAAGCAGGTGCCGGACACGCGCGAGTACGGCGTCGTGCTGCACGACCGCGACGGGCGCATCACCGGCTTTCAGGAGAAGCCCGACCCCGAGGAGGCGCTCTCGGACCTCGGCAACTGCGGCATCTACATGTTCGACCCGAAGATCTTCGACTACTTCCCCGCGCGCCCGTTCGTGGACTGGGCGCAGGACGTGTTCCCGGTGCTGCTCGAGAACGACGTGCCCGTTCCACATCCACGAGCTCGCAGGAGTACTGGAACGACGTCGGCTCGCTGGCGAGCTGCGCCAGGGGACCTTCGACGCGCTGCGCGGCGAGCTGCGGCTGGCAGATCGAGGGCGAGGAGGTCAGCCCGGGCGTGATCGTCGCGGGCGGCGGTCGCCGCTGCGCGCGGACGCCGAGATCGAAGGACCGGCGTGGATCGGGCGCGACGTGCAGATCGGCGCGGGCGTGCGCCTGATGGGCCCGGTCGTGCTCGGCGACGGCGCGAGCGTGGGCGAGGGCGCGCAGCTGCGCGAGAGCATCGTGCTTCCCGGGCACCGAGATCGCCGCCGAGTCGATCCTGATCGGCGCGATCGCCGGTCACGGCGGCATCCTGCAGAGCCTGCGCCCCGGCGCAGCGTAGAGCGCTCGATCGCGGAAGAGGCCCGCCGAAACGAGCCCCTTCACGGAAAGTGAGACTATGACAAGAGTCATCATAGCACGCCGTACGGCAGTCGGCATTCGACAGCTGGCCAACGATCGCAATTTGCGGGCGCAACATTGTGTCCAAGCGCCATTTACATCCGCCGCCCGCAGGCGTAGCATCGATGGCGACATCACACAGAGGCCGACCGAAGGAGCCTGCGATGCAGATCGACATCAAGGGTCGCAACGTCCCGGTCACCGACGAGCTGCGCAGCACGCCGAGCGTCGTCTGCGCAAGGTCGCGCGGCAGGTCTCAGACCTCGCCCGCCTTGAGATCGAGATCTTCAAGGAGCGCAACCCGCGGGTCGCAGACAGCCAGGTGGCGGAGTGCACGCTGTACCTGAAGGGCGTGACGCTGCGCGCCCGCGACGCCTCCCCGGAGATGCGCCACTCGCTGAACCTGGTGGTCGACGAGCTCGCGCGCCAGGTCAAGCGCCACCGCGACAAACTGCGCCACCGGCGCGAGGCCCACGCGGCAGCCGCGCGCATGGCTCGCGCCACGGTCTGAGCACGGCCCGCCTGGGAGCAGCGCCGGGTGCGAGCGCCGGCGCGTTCGGCGGCGCTCGCGTGCCGGCGCCGCTGCTGGCCGTCCGTCTGAGCCGCGTTAGCGCTGCGGGCTATCCTTGGCGCATGCCTTCCCTGCTGGATCGCGCGCTGAACGTCGGCGAGGCGAAGAAGTTCAAGGAATACCAGAAGCGCGTGGCCCTGATCGGCGCGTTCGAGGCCGAGCTCGAACACGACAGCGACGCCGAGCTGCGCGAGCGGATGGACGAGCTGCGCGCAGCGCGCGGCCGACGGCGAGTCGCTCGACGCGCTGCTGCCGGAGTGCTTCGCGGTCGTGCGCGAGACCGGCAAGCGCACGATGGGCATGCGCCACTTCGACGTGCAGATGATCGGCGGGATGGCGCTGCACGAGGGCCAGATCGCGGAGATGAAGACCGGCGAGGGCAAGACGCTGACGGCGACGCTCGCCGTCGTGCTCAACTCGCTCGCCGTGCGCGAGCGCGACCGCTCGCCGACGCCGATCGGATGACGCCGGCGGGCCGCCGCGAGCGCAAGGGCGTGCACGTGGTCACCGTCAACGACTACCTGGCGCGGCGCGACGCCGAATGGATGAGCCCGATCTACGAGGCGCTGGGCGTGTCGCGTGGGGGTGCTGCAGAACCTGCAGGCCTACGACGACAAGCAGCGCCGCCTACGCGTGCGACGTGGTGTACGGCACCAACTCCGAGTTCGGCTTCGACTACCTGCGCGACAACATGGCCAAGGACCTCGCCGAAAAGGTCCAGCGCGGCCACTCCTTCGCGATCGTGGACGAGGTCGACAACATCCTGATCGACGAGGCGCGCACGCCGCTGATCATCTCCGGCGCCCCCGAACAGGCGGCCGACCTGTACGTCAAGTTCGCCCGCCTGGCGCCGCGAGATGCAGGCCGGCAAGACCCCCGAAGGCATGGACCCGCGCATGAAGAAGCAGTTCATGGCCGACTTCGACTTCGAGATCGACGAGAAGCAGAAGACGGTGGCGATCACCGAGCAGGGCGTCGCCAAGGCGGAGCGCTTCCTGGGCATCGACCACCTCTACCGCGCCGAGAACGGCCATCTGGTCAACCACCTGATCCAGTCGCTGCGCGCGCAGGCGCTCTACAAGACGCGACGTCGACTACGCGGTGATCGACGGCGAGGTCAAGATCATCGACGAGTTCACCGGGCGCATCCTCGACGGCAGGCGCTGGTCGGAGGGCCTGCACCAGGCGGTCGAGGCCAAGGAGGGCGTGTCGATCCAGGAGGAGAACCAGACGCTCGCGACGATCACCTACCAGAACTACTTCCGCCTGTACGACAAGCTCGCGGGCATGACCGGCACGGCGCTGACGGAGGCGACCGAGTTCATGAAGATCTACGAGCTGCCGGTCGTGCAGATCCCGACGAACATGGAGATGGTCCGCGACGGACCGCAACGATCAGGTCTACAAGACCAAGGAGGGCAAGTGGAACGCGGTCGTCAAAGAGATCGCCGCGCGCCACGAGAACGGCCAGCCGGTGCTCGTGGGCACGATCTCGGTGGAGGTCTCAGAGCTCCTCGGCGAGCGACTCGACGAAGCGCGGGATCAAGCACACCGTGCTCAACGCCAAGCCCGAGCACGCGGCGCTCGAGGCCGAGATCGTCGCCGAGGCCGGTCAGCCTGGCGCCGTGACGATCGCCACGAACATGGCCGGCCGCGGCGTGGACATCAAGCTCGGCGGCAACCCCGAGCACCTTGCCCGCCTGCAGCTCGCGCGCGAGGGCGTCGACGCCGAAGGACACCGAGGCCTACGAGCGGCGCATGGCGGAGATCCTGCCCGACGCTCGAGCGCAAGGTGCAGGAGAACCGCGAGCGGGTGATGGCCGCAGGCGGACTGTTCATCTGCGGCACCGAGCGCCACGAGTCCCGGCGCATCGACAACCAGCTGCGCGGTCGCTCCGGACGCCAGGGCGACCCCGGCGAGTCGCGCTTCTTCCTGTCCGCCGAGGACGATCTCGTGCGCCTGTTCGCCGGCGATCGCATCTACCGCATCCTCGACAAACTCGGAGGCGTCGACGAGGAGGGCAACGAGGAACCGATCGAGGCGGGGATGCTCTCCAAACAGATCGAGAAAGCTCAGAAGAAGGTCGAGGAGCAGAACTTCCTGATCCGCAAACGCGTGCTCGAGTACGACGACGTGATGAACGAGCAGCGCCGGGTGATCTACAAATACCGCGACGAGGTGCTGGAAGGCAAGAGCATCGGCGAGGAGGCTCGCGAAGAAGTCGCGAAAGTGATCGAGCGCACGATCGACCAGTACACGCCAGGCGACTTCGTCGAGGACTGGGACCTGGACGGGCTGTTCACGGCCCTCGGCCAGCTCTTCCCGCTCGACATCGCCAGCGAGGAACTCGACCCGCGAGCGCGGCCGACCGCGATGACGCTCACGGACCGCATCTGCGATGAAGCGATGGAGCGCTACAACGCGCGCGAGCAGGCGCTGGGCGAGGAGCTGATGGGTGCGCTCGAGCGCTTCCTGCTGCTGCAGACGATCGACGAACGCTGGCGCGAGCACCTGTTCGACATGGACTACCTGCGCGAGGGCATCCACCTCCGCGGCTTCGCCCAGATCGATCCGCTGGTGGCGTACAAGAACGAGGCGTTCACGCTGTTCGGCGACCTCATGAACACCGTGTGGTCGGACTACGCGCGCATGATCTTCAACGTCCAGGTCAACATCGAGGGCCCGCCCGCGCCCAACGGCGCGGGGCTGGGCGCCGCGCCGTTCCCGGCAGCCGGCAACTCGACTCGCGCCGGCCGCGTGTCCTACTCAGGTGGCCACAGCGCGGCGGGTGCGGGTGCGCTCGCAGCGGCTGCAGCGAACGCCGGGCTGGCCATGGGCTCCGCGCAGGCGGCCTTCGGCGAAGAGGGCCGGGAGATGGAAGCGCTGCCGGTGGTCGAGCAGCGCGTGCTCGACGACGAGCACCAGGTCGGGCGCAACGACCCATGCTGGTGCGGCAGCGGCAAGAAGTTCAAGAAGTGCCACGGGGCCTAGCGCCATGGGTCTAGCGGAGCGCGTGCCTGCGCCGCTGATCCGTTGGGCCGGGCGCCACGCTTGCGACCGTACGTAGGCCGGCCCATCCGCGTGGCTTCCCGCAGGCTGCGAACGCGGCCCAAGCTGGTCGCGAACGGCCAGGCAAAGGGCCTGCGGATAAACCTGTTCGGCACATATCCCGGATACGCGCTCGGGACCACCGAGCCCGAGATTGCAGGATGCCCTCGCGGCTCACGTCGAGCCGGGCTCGGTCGTCTGGGACATTGGCGCCGCCATCGGCTTCTACACGGTCATCGCCTCGCGCCTGGTCGGTGACGGCCGGGTGATCGCGTTCGAGCCGCTGCCGTCCAACCGGGAAGCGATCGAGCAGAACCTGAAGCTGAACGACATGACCAACGTCGAGGTTGTGCCCCTCGCGCTCAGCGATCAGGTAGGCACCGCGATGTTGAACCTGTACGGGTCGGGCTCGACCGGGGCCAGACTCGACACCCGCGGAAAAACGCCGCGAAACCAGGTCGAGGTTCAGGTGTCGACGATCGACGCTCAGCTCGACAGGTTCCCTGCACCCACGCTCGTGAAGATGGATATCGAGGGGGCCGAGACTGCTGGCGCGAATGCCCTGCTCACAGAGGTGAGACCGACGCTGATCTGCGAGCTGCACAAGACGAGCGGGCCGGTCATGGACGTTCTCGATGCGTGCGGTTACCGGGTCAAGACGATCGAGGAGCCCGAGGTTGCGCCCCGCGATGCCACCTGGTGGGGGGCCCACATCCTGGCCACGCCGGGCTGACGCGGCGGGGGCGCGTGCGAGCGCGACCGGGCCGCGATCCGTCAACCGGGACTCTCGGCCGGCAGCTGGCGCTTGCGACCCTTCTGGTCGGTTCGCCCCGTGCCGATGCACGCGCGGCAGACGATCCATCTGCCCGTCTCGGGCGGCGTCACGCCCTCGGTCCACCATGTCCAGCCGGCTCCGCTGCACGTCGAGCAGCGGTCCTTCTCCTCGATTCGCCGGTCGCTCTGTGCCATCGCGATCAACAGGCTATCCGGTGCCCGCCGCGACTGCCGGGCGGAGGGTCTGCCCGCATCCTGGCACGTCGCCGCGGACTGCACGGCGTGGGCTCGCTCGGCTCGGGCCGCCCGCGCTGATAGCGTGAGGCCATGGCCACAGCCGCGCCAAGCGAGTCGACTCCCCAGCGCCTGGCTGCCATCCGCGAGCAGATGAAACTGCTCTCGGACTATCTTTGACCCGGCTGGTCTGGGCGAGCGCGTGGCGGCGCTCGAGCAGGAGATGGAAGACCCCCGCTTCTGGGACGACTCTGAGCGCGCGGCGGCGGTGTCGGCCGAGCACGCGCGCACGTCAAGGCGCCTGGAGAGCTTCGCGGCGCTGCGCAGCGACGTCGAGGACCTCGACGGCCTGGCGGAGATGGCGGCGGAGGACGACTCGCTCCAGGCCGAGGTTGACGAGCAGATAGCGTCGGTCGAGGAGCGCCTGGCGGAGCTCGAGCTGCAGCGCCTGTTCTCCGGGCGCTATGACTCGGGCGACGCGCTGGTGACGGTGAACGCTGGGGCGGGCGGTACCGACGCGCAGGACTGGGCGGAGATCGTGCTGCGGATGCTGATGCGCTGGGCGGAGTCGCGAGGCTTTCAGATCGAGCTGCTCGAGGCCAGCGCGGGCGAGGAAGCGGGGATCAAGTCGGCCACCTTCCGCGTGTCCGGCGAGAACGCCTACGGCCTGTTCGGCGCCGAGCGGGGCGTGCACCGGCTGGTGCGCCTGTCGCCGTTCGACTCGGCCCACCGCCGCCACACGAGCTTCGCGGGCGTGGAGGTGGCGCCGGTGGTGAAGGACACGGGCGAGATCGAGATCAACGAGGACGACCTGCAGGTGGATACCTACCGGGCTTCGGGTGCGGGCGGCCAGCACGTCAACAAGACCGACTCGGCGGTGCGCATCACGCACCGCCCGACGGGCGTCGTGGTGCAGTGCCAGAACGAGCGCTCGCAGTCCTCCAACCGCGCGACCGCGATGGCGATGCTGCGGGCGAAGCTGCTCGAGCGCCAGGAGCGCGAACGCCAGGAGGAGATCGCGCGCGAGAAGGGGGACGCGCAGGACGTGAACTTCGGCTCGCAGATCCGCTCCTACGTGATGCACCCGTACACGCTCGTCAAGGACACCCGCACGGGCCACGAGATGGGTGACGTGCAGCGCGTGCTCGATGGAGATCTTGATGGGTTCGTGCGTGCGTACCTGCTCTCCAGCGCGGCGTCGCAGGGCTAGGCGGGGCGGCTCGCGCGCGGCGCTCCACTGGCGCCGCGCCCCGACGGCGCGCCCGGCCGCGCTAAGGCGCGGCCATGGCAGGCAAGGACCGGCGGCGTCGCCCGATCCGCGCACGCGCCGGCGGTTGACGTGCGCCAGCAGTTGACCGGCGCATACGCTTGCGCGTCAGCGACCCGCCTGGATCTGCTCGCGCTCCGCGAGGCGGTTGCGCCGGCGCAGCTGGGCCTCTGACTCGCGGCGGCGCTCCTGCTCGGTGGAGACCTCGAGCGGTGGCACGGGCACAGGGTTGCCCTCGTCGTCGACGGCAACCATCGTCAGGTAGGCGCTGTTGGAGTGCCGGCGCTCGCCCGTGCGCGGGTCCTCGGTGTCGACGCGCACCCCCACCTCCATCGAGGTGTGCCAGACGGCGTTGACGGAGGCCTGGAAGGTGACGAGCTCGGCGACGTGGAGCGGGATCATGAAGGTCATGCGGTCCATGCTCGCGGTGACCACCCGCCGGCGGCAGTGTTTGACCGCGGCCAGGCCGGCGGCCTCGTCGCACAGCTTCATGACCGTGCCGCCGTGCACGAAGCCGGCGCCGTTGGCGTCCAGGGGCCCCATCCAATGGGCGAGCGTGGCGTGCGAGTCGGTGGCTGACCGTGCATCCATCCGCCTTGATCCTATGCTGAAGCGCAGTGAGCTCCACTCTGGACGCGGACACGGCAGAGCTGGTGCGGGCGGCGCTCGCGGAGGACATCGGCAGCGGCGACGTGACGACGCTCGCGACGGTGTCCGAGCAGGCGAGCGCCCGCGCGCTGATCACGCAGAAGGCGCCGGGGGTGATCTATGGCCTGCGGGCTGCGGAGCTGGCGTTCGCGACGCTCGATCCGGACGCCCGCTTCGAGCGACTGGTGGAGGAGGGGGAGTGGCGCGAGGAGGGTGGGCCGGTGCTGTCGGTGCGGGCTCGCGCGCGCGCGCTGCTGAGCGCCGAGCGCACTGCGCTGAACTTCCTCGCGCACCTGTCGGGCGTGGCCACCCTGGCCGCGCGCGCGGCGCGCGAGGTGCAGGGCTCGCGCGCGCGTGTGCTCGACACGCGTAAGACCACTCCTGGCCTGCGCCGGCTCGAGAAGGCGGCGGTGGCGGCGGGTGGCGCGAGCAATCACCGCGCGGGTCTGTTCGACGCGATCCTGATCAAGGAGAACCACATCGCGGCGGCCGGGGGCATCGCCCGGGCGGTCGAGCTCGCGCGCGAGCATGCGCCGGAGTTGGCGGACACGCTCGAGGTCGAGGTGCGCAACGGCGATGAGATCGACCAGGCACTCGCGGCGGGGGCGCCGCGCCTGCTGCTGGACAACATGGACGAGGCCCAGTTGCGCGCGGCGGTAGAGCAGGTGGCCGGCCGCGCGGAGCTCGAGGCCAGCGGCGGCGTCAGCCTGCGCACGCTGCGGGCGCTGGCGAGCACGGGGGTAGAATGGATCTCGATGGGCGCGCTGACGCATTCCGCGCCCGCTCTGGATCTCTCGCTACTGATGGAGGCAAGCTCATGAACCTCCCGATGGCCCCTACGCCGCCCCTCGCCGCGAGCCCCTCGAGCGGTGCGGCGGGCACCACGGGTGGCGCCTCGGCGACAGCGCCGACGCTGCCGATGATCCCGTCACACGCAGCCGCGCCGGCGCTCACGTCGCAGGAGATCGCCGAGCTGAAGGACGAGGTGCGGGCACTCGCAGCCGAGCGCCACGCGGTGATCCTGGCCCACAACTACCAGGTGCCCGAGGTACAGCAGGTGGCCGACTACGTGGGAGACTCGCTGGGTCTCTCGCGCCGCGCGGCGGCGACCGACGCGGAGGTGATCGCGTTCTGCGGCGTGCACTTCATGGCCGAGACGGCCTCCATCCTGTGCCCCGAGAAGACCGTGCTGATCCCCGACCTCGACGCGGGCTGCTCGCTGGCCGCGTCGATCGACGCCGAGCAGCTGGCGGACTGGCGCGCACGCTATCCCGAGGGCGTGGTCGTGATGTACGTGAACACCACCGCCGAGGTGAAGGCGCTGACCGACTACTGCTGCACGTCGGCCAACGCCGTGGACGTGGTGCGTCACATCTACTCCACCCACGGTCAGGACACGGAGATCCTGTTCGGTCCCGACATGTGGCTGGGCGCCTTCGTGGAGAAGGAGATCGGCAAACGGATGCACGTGTGGGACGGCGAGTGCCACGTGCACGCGGGCATCCGCCCGGCGGACATCGCGGCCACGCGCGCCGCGCACCCGGGCGCGGACTTCCTGATCCACCCCGAGTGCGGCTGCACCACCAGCATCATGGAGTACGTGGCCGCCGGCGACGTGTCGCCGGAGGGCGTGCACATGCTCTCCACGGGCGGGATGCTGAAGTACGCCGAGCAGGCGGAGCGCGACCTGGGGGCTCCTCGCCAGGCGATCGTCGCGACCGAGACGGGAATGCTCTACCCGCTGCAGATGGCCGCCCCGGACGTCGACTTCATCCCGGCCAACGCGGAGGCGTCGTGCGTGTACATGAAGATGATCACGCTGCCCAAGCTGCGCGACGCGCTGCGGGACATGCGCTTCGAGGTG
Organism: uncultured Solirubrobacteraceae bacterium; assembly: GCA_963810735.1. Taxonomy (GTDB): domain Bacteria; phylum Actinomycetota; class Thermoleophilia; order Solirubrobacterales; family Solirubrobacteraceae; genus Palsa-744. The sequence continues at coordinate 693,423 of CAWEOR010000004.1, read as the reverse complement.
CGGGTGCCCGGTGACGTTGCTGAGCGCGCTCGAGTGCCGATCGACAGGATGGTGGCGATAGGGTAGTCCTAGCGAATACGCTAATTCTTGAACCTAGTAATAGGCGTAAATGCTATGATGTTCTCTATGTCGGGCAGCAACGATCGCGTCGCACGCGACCTGATGGCACAGGTGCGGCGCACCTCCGGTCTGAGCCAGGCCGAGCTAGCGCGCCGCTCCGGGCTGCACCAGTCGGTGCTGAGCGCCTACGAGCACGGCCATCGCCAGCCGTCGGTGTCGGCGCTCGCGCGAATCGCGCGAGCGGCCGGGCTGGAGCTGGCGATCTCGCCGCTGTCAGACGCCGACGCACTCGAGCGGGCGGGCAAGATCCTCCCCGACGTGTTGGAGCTCGCCGACCGCATGCCCTCGAAGCCGCGCCCGGAGCTCGCCTATCCGCCGCTGATCCGCCTGGCTTCATGATCGGGGTCGCCGACCGCATGCTGGCCGTGCACGACGCTCTGGGCGCGGCGGGCTTTCCCCACGCCATCGGAGGTGCGATCGCGCTCGGGTACTGCACGCTCGAAGCGCGCGGTACGCAGGACGTGGACGTGAACGTGTTCGTTCCGCCGAGCCGGACGCGCGAAGTGCTCGCAGCTTTGCCGGAGGGGATCAGAGTGACGGGGAGGGACCTCGAAGTGGCCGAACGCGACGGGCAGGTGCGCGTGATGTGGGACGCGACGCCGATCGACCTGTTCTTCAGCGTGCTGCCCCTCCACGACGAGGTCCAGCGCAACGTCCGTCATGTGTCCTTCGGCGATCGCACGATCCCGGTCCTCGACTGTACGGGCCTGGCGGTCTTCAAGGCGATGTTCGCGCGCTCCCGCGACTGGGTCGACATCGAGGCTATGGTCGAGGCGCGCTCGCTCGACGTGGACGAGGCGATCCGGTGGACCCGCGAGCTGGTGGGGGAGGACGAACGCGTGGCGAAGCTGGCCGCACTGCGGGACGATCGTCGCTCTCAGGGTGAGCCCCCGCCGCTGGGCCCGACGGTGCGCCACGGACCGGAGGACGGGTCCGGCTAGAACTCGTCCGCGGTGTGGGGTCCCACGCACGCCACCGCCAGGTTGTCCGCCACGCCGGCAGCCACCTCGCGGACCTGCTCGAGCGTGACCGCGTCGAGCGCCGCGACCGCCGCGTCCGGGTCGATCTCCTCGCCGAACACGATCTTCTGGTTGGCCGCGTAGCGGGCGACGGCGTTCGTGTTCTCGAACGCCAGCACGAGCCGCCCGGCGGCGTACGCGCGCGCCCGCTCGACCTCCTCCTCGGTGGGGCCGTCCGTGCGGAGTTCGTCGACGATCTCGCGCATGCGCGTGTACGCCTCGACGCACTTCGCCGACTCGAGGCCCGAGCCGAGCTGCAGGATGGGCACGTCCGCGAACGCATGGTCGACCGCGTACACCGAGTAGCACAGGCCGCGCTTCTCGCGGATCTCCTCGAACAGACGCGAGCCCATCGAGCCGCCCAGCAGCGTCGAGTAGATCGACAGCGCCGCGCGCTGGCGGCACGTCGGCGACGTTCGACCGTCGGGCGGTAGATCATCCGCAGGTGCGACTGGTTGGTGTCGCGCTCCTCCACGAGCGTCTGCGGCGCGAACTCCGGCGCGGGCAGGAACGGCTGCGGTTCGGGCAGCGACGGGAAGCGCGCGAAGCGCTCCTGCAGCTCGTCCTCGTCGGGGAGGTGCTCGAGGTTGCCCACCAGGAACGCGCCGCCCCGCGCGCCAGACCAGCGGCGCTCGCGGAAGGCGACGATCCCCTCGCGGGTGAAGCTGCGGAGGTTCTCCTCCGGGCCCAGCACCGTACGCCCCAGCGGGTGCTCGCCGAACGCCGCCCGCTCGATCAGGTACTCGGCCACCGTCGACGGCTGGTCATACGCGCGGTTGATCTCCTGGATCACCACGCCGCGCTCGCGGTCGAGCTCCTCACCGTCCAGGCGCGGGCGCCCCGACGAAGTCGCTCAGCAGGTCGATCGCCTGCGGGGCGCTCCGTGCGCGCACCGTGATGTGGAAGGCGACGAGGTCGTGGCTGGTGTACGCGTTGAGCACGCCGCCCAGGCGCTCGGCCGTCTCGTTGACGTCCTTGTACGTCGGGTAGCTCTCGCCGCCCTTGAACACCAGGTGCTCGAGAAAGTGCGCCATGCCGTTCTCCTCGGGGCGCTCGCTGCGCGCGCCCGCGTCGAACGCCACCAGCACCGTCAGCGCCCGCGTGCCGGCCAGCTCCATACGGTGGATCGGCAGCCCGTTGGCGGGCACCGTGGTCGTGCTCACGTTCGCCATCTGGCGCCACCCTAGCGCCCCAAGAGGCCGTTCGGCTGCACTACCCTTGCCCCGAGTCATGTCCCGCGCCCGCCAGCAGTCGCTCACAGCCATCCTTGTGGCCCTCGCGCTGCTCGTCGTCGGCCTGTGGCTCGGCGGGCACCCCGAAGACCTGCCCACGTTCGCCCGCGAAGCGTTCGTGGCGAACCCGAACCGTCAGACGGCCGTCGTCGACGAAGCGATCCAGCGGATCGCCACCGAGTACTACCGCCCGATCTCGACGAGCAAGCTGTCCAGCGCATCCATCTCTGGCCTCGTCGCCAGTCTCGATGACCGCTTCTCCCACTACCTGAGCCCCAGCGAATACCACGAATTCGTCTCCCCGCCGCACTTCACCGGCATCGGCGTTGACGTCGATCCCGAGCTCGATGTCAACCACGGGCTGCTGATCGAGCGCGTGTTCAACTCCTCGCCCGCCGCCCACGCCGGGCTGAAGGCGGGCGAACTGATCGTCGCCGTCGACGGGCGCAGGCTCGAACGACTGTCCGCCGAAACCGCCACCTCGCTGATCAGGGGACAGCCGGGCACGAACGTCACGCTCGCGGTCCACGGTCCGCACAGCGACGCACACGCACTTCACGAGCACGCGCAGCGTCGACGTCATGCGCGCGGTCGTCTCCGAGCCGGTGGTCGAATCCGAGACGAAGAGCGTGAACGGCGTCAAGCTCGGCGTCGTCGCCCTCGCCACCTTCAGCCCCGGCGCCCACGCAGAAGTGCGCGAAGCGGTCGAACACGAGCTGCACGCCGGCGCGCGCGGGCTCGTGTTCGACCTGCGCGGCAACGGCGGCGGCTTGGTCGAGGAGGCCCAGTTGATCGCCAGCATCTTCATCCCCAAGGGCGTCATCGTCACCACCCGCGGGCGCACCCAACCCACGCAGGTGCTGGTGGCAACCGGCGGGGCCATCCCCGCTTCCATCCCCATGGTCGTGCTCGTCGACCGCAACACCGCCTCCTCCGCAGAGATCGTCACCGCCGCCCTCCAGGACCACCACCGGGCGACCGTCGTCGGCACCCACACGTTCGGCAAGGGCGTCTACCAGGAGGAGCAGCCGCTGTCCAACGGCGGCGCGCTCGACATCACCGTCGGCGAGTTCTTCACACCCAACGGACGCAACCTCGGCGGCGGCGGCGTCCGGCAGGGCGCCGGCGTGATCCCCGAAGTGCTCGTGCCGGTCGGCGTGGACACCAACCACGGCCTCGACGTAGCGCTCGACACGCTCGCCGCCAAAGTCAAGTGAGCAGCCGCGGCCCGCGCGCGCCGGGCGCCGGGCGTCAGAGCGCAGGCGGGCGGGGCGGGAACGCGCCCGCCGGCCCCGCGCCCGCGGACGCGTTCGTGGCCGTGCTCGAGCGGCGCGGGCGCTTCCTCACCGCCGAGCCGCTGTTCCCGCAGTCCCGTCGGGATGCAGAGCAGGGGGCGTCACCCGGGCGCCGGGGCGGCGTGCGCGTCACCCTCGGCTCCCAACGCTCGAGCCCCGCCGGAGCGCTGCGCGCCGACGCCGGCGAGCTGGTGCTCGTGCAGCCCGCCCGGCGCGGGGGCGGCGCGCGCGTGGCACGCGTGATCGGACGCCCCGATGTCGCTCGCGACGTGATCGAGGGGCTGCTCCTCGACCGCGGCCTCAGCCGCGGCTTCGACGCCGAGCTCGAGCGCGAGGCCACCGGCGCGGGTGAACGCGTCAGGCGTGAGCCCGGTGCCCGGCGCGACCTGCGCCACCTGCCGACGTTCACCATCGATCCCGCCGGCGCGCGTGACTTCGACGACGCCATCTCCGCCGAAGCCATCGATGCGGAGCTCACGGACCGTTCGAGCGCAGCGGCGAGGGCGCCGGGCGTTCGCGACGGTCGTGGCCCGGCCGACGGCGGGGCGGGTGGGATCCGGGTGTGGGTGCACATCGCTGACGTCGCCGCGCACGTGCGCGAGGGCTCGCCGGTCGACCGTGAGGCGCGCACACGCGCCACCAGCGTGTACGCACCGGGGGCGGTCGAGCCGATGCTGCCGCACGCCCTCTCCAGCGACGCCTGCTCGCTGATGCCCGGAGTCGACCGCGCGGCCGTCACCGTCGAGCTCGAGCTGCACGGCGCTCGCGTCGCGCGCGCCGCCTTCCACCGCTCGCTGATCCGCTCGGATGCTCGTCTGGACTATGAGCAGGTCGATCGCATCTTCGCCGGGGCCGAGTCCGCCGCCGAGCCGTGGGGGACGGCCCTGGCGTGGGCACGGCAGGCAGCAGCGTCGCTCGAGCGCGAGCGCGAGCGTGGCGGTGCGGTGGTGATCGAGTCGGCGGAGCCCGAGTTCGCGTTCGACGAGCACGGCAACGTCATCGCCGTCGCCGCCCGCGCCCAGACCGAGTCCCATCGCCTGATCGAGCACCTGATGATCGCCGCCAACGAGGCCGTCGCGGAGCTGCTGGCGCGGCGCGCCGTGCCGTGCCTGTATCGCGTGCACGAGCGTCCCGAGCCCGAGCGCGTGCGCCGCCTCGCCGACCAGCTCGCCTCGCTCGAGGTTCCCACGCCGCCGCTGCCAGAGCGTATGTCTTCCACCCAGGCGGCCGAGCTGGTGGGGGAGATCTCACGGATGGTCGACCGGCACGTGCGCCGCACCGGGCGCGGGCGCCAGGCGCTCGGCTCGCTGGTGCTGCGCTCGCTCATGCAGGCCTACTACTCGCCCAAGAACCTGGGCCACGCCGGCCTGGGCTCGGCGTGCTACTGCCACTTCACCTCGCCCATCCGCCGCTATCCGGATCTCGTGTGCCACCGCGCGCTGCTGTCCGCGATCGGGGCCGGCGAGCGCGCCCCCCGCGCGGGCGAGCTCGCCGAGCTCGGCGCGTGGACCTCCGAACGCGAGCGTCACGCGATGCTGATCGAGCGCGACGCCGACGACGTCGCGCGCTGCTTTGCGCTCGAGGGTCTGCTGCGGGCGGGCGAGCACGATCGCGTGTTCGACGGGGAGCTCGTCGGGCTTATCGCAGCCGGTGCCTTCGTCGCCTTCGGTGCCGGCCCGGGGGAGGGGGAGGACAAGGCTGGGCCGTCGTTCGAAGGCATGCTCCCTGTGCGGCTGCTGCGCGCGCCCAAGAGCGGCGGCTCGGCTGGCGCGGGCGCGGGCGCGGGCGCTGGCGCCGGCGGGCGCGGAGCGCAGGGCGGACGGCGCCCCGGCCGCCCGGCCGGCCGCGGCGGCCAGGAGGATGCCCCGCGCGAGTGGTGGGAGCTGAACGAGTACGGCACCATCCTGCACGGCGAGCGAACGGGCGCCACGCTGCGCCTCGGCGACCCCACACGCGTGCGCGTTCACAGCGTCGATGCGATCCGCGGCCGCGTCGATCTCGCACCCGCCTCCTGACGGCACCGCGAACGCCGCGGCGGAGCCCGTCAGGGCGGAGCCTCCTCATCGTCATCGCTGTTGCAGGCGCGCCCGGGCGCAACCTTCTAGGCTCGCCCTCATGGCAAAGGGCAAGGGCAAGCGCAAGGTTGGCGCGGGCGACGTCGCGTCTAACCGGTATGCGGCGCATCGCTACAACCTGATCGAGCGTTTCGAGTGCGGGATCGTGCTCGAGGGCACCGAGGTCAAGGCGCTGCGCACCTCCGGAGCCCAGCTCAAGGACGGCTACGCCGCGCTGCGGGACGGCGAGCTGTGGCTGCACTCCGTGCACATTCCGCCATACGGCCCCGCCTCGCGCGAAAACCACGAGCCGGAGCGCCCGCGCAAGCTGCTGCTCCACCGGCGTGAGCTCGAGCGCCTGAACGGCCGCGTGCAGGAGCGCGGGCTCACGCTCGTGCCCACGCGCATGTACTTCTCTGGCTCCCACGCCAAGGTCGAGATCGCGCTCGCCCGCGGCAAGGACCTCTACGACAAACGCCAATCGCTGCGCGAGAAGGACACCAGGCGGGACATCGAACGGGGCCTGCGCGAAGCGCAGCGCTGAGCCGGGCTGATCTCCGAGGGGACCCCTGCCGGCCGCGGCGAGCCGCGCGGTCAGGCCACGTGGAAGCTGTGGCTCCCGTAGTGCAGGACCTCGCTGCCGATCATGCCCAGCACGAGCAGCACCATCAGGCCGATGTACACCGCGCCCACCATCATCCGGTGGCGCGGAGACACGCGGTAGTAGGCCGCCTGCTCGAGCGAGCGGGTGCCCCGCAGCTTCCACCGCCGGTAGGTCTCCATGCCGCCCAGCAGGACGAAGATCAAGAGGAATGGGTTCCTAGTCACCAGCAGCAGCACCACCATCACTCCGAGCCCCACGAACCACAGCCCAGGAGCCATCGCCGCCATCGCCCGCCCGCCGTCGAACGGGACCAGCGGCACTAGGTTGATGAGGTTCAGGAAGAAGCCCACGTACGCGAGCGCGCGCAGCAGCGGGCTGTTGGTCAACTGCGCGATCAGCAGGCATACCGCCGCGCCGGCCGTGCCCAGGATCGGGCCCGCAAGCCCCACGCGCGCCTCCGCCAGTGCGTCCTGGGGCATCTGCTTCATCCCAACCACAGCGCCCAGGAACGGCACGAACACCGGGGCGGTCGCCCGGATCCCCTCGCGGCGCAGTTGGATCACGTGCCCCATCTCGTGCACGAACAGCAGCACCACGAAGCCGACCGCGAACCACCAGCCGAACACCAGCGAGTACAGGACCACCGACACCAGCGCCGTGCCTGCGGTCGTCAGCAGCTTCACTTTCGGCAGCAGCAGCAGCACGCCTTTGATGGCCGCGAAGAACTTCGCGATCAGTGCGCCCACCGCAGCGAGCGCGCTGCCGATCCGTTTGCGCAGGCTGCGGATCGGGTGGGGACGCTCTGACTCCTGCCCGAACGGGCTTCCACTCGGGTGCGCGCCCGGCACGATCGGCACGCCCGGCGCGCTCGATGCAGCGGGCACCAACGGCCCTGGCGTCGCCGTCGGCAGGGAGAGCTCGCGATTGTCCATGAACACATTCTCGCAGCACTCCTAACGCTTGCCTAACCCTTGTCCACCGCGTGCCCGGCGTCACGCGTTTTTTCCGGAACATGCGCGATCAACGTCCACGCGGGGTTGCAACCCGCACACACCCCCGCTACGTTGGATTCAGACGCGGAACCGAGCCGCGAAGAGCGAGGCCAACGAGGTGTGAGGCCGCGCCACCCGCCAGCGAAGGCCTTCGGGCTGGAGCTGGCAGGGTTCCTCAAACGGCTTGGGACCGCGTCTCTTTTCGTCGCCGGCCACGCCCGGCGCCGTGCGCCTGAGCGCCGCGCCCGCGCTGATCGCACCGCACACACCGAGGCACGGCGACCTGACGCGGCTACACTTGAGGGGCATAAGCATTCCCGGGGACGACAGGCTTCGACGTGGTCGGCTCGTGGGGATGGTTGCGAGTCGAGGTGCTCGGGCGGCCTCGTAAAACACCCGGGAAAAACATAAGTGCGGACACACACGAGTTCGCCCTCGCCGCTTAGTCAATAGCTAAGCCGTGAGGTCTCGGGCCCTGCTCGCCTGCGGCGGGGATCTCCGGGATCAGAAAGCAGGCTCACCCGGCGCGGATCGCCTCCGACAAGCCGGGAACATCTAAGGAGGCTGGTCCCCCGCAACCCGGCCGGCGTGGCTAGCGAGGGATGAGATCAGAGCGCCGGCTACGCTCGTAGAAGCCATTCACACGCGATTGCGGACGTGGGTTCGATTCCCACCGTCTCCACTTATTGCTCTAGGCCAAATACTACTCGTAACACGCGCTACATAGCGGCGGTAATCGGACCAGGGTCGCCTGGCGGACGAAGCCGAGGTAGCAAGGGCTGCTTAGCGATACTCATCTAGGAGCTTCGCCGGAGCAGCTCCGACGCATCGAGGAACTCGAAGCCCACGACGTGCCCTTCACCGTCGAGGTCGATGACGATGGGCTTCCAGAGGTCGTCGTCATGCACGACGACCTGTTTCGCGGAGCGGACGCCCTCGATGAGCCGGACATAGGCGACGTCGCTCTCGGCGTCGTAGCTGAACCTCATCTCGCCGCAAGATACTCCGCAGGGGCCGCGATGCGTCCATCGCAAGCCGCGACGTGGCTTACTCTATGTCCATGGCTGGGGATATCGCCGTTTTCGTCGTGTTGGCCGCAATCCTCGCTGCCGTCGTAGTCGCGTCGGCGCGGCTCGGGAAGCGGCTGGGAACGCCGCCCGCCCTTCGCAACGCGAGCCCGGAGGAGCAAGCGCAGCGAAAGCGCGAACGAGCGGCGCGGCGCAAAGCAGAGTTTGCCGCGATGACGACCAAAGAGCGGGTCGTCTTTTAGGCGTACTACGGCTTCTCGATTCCGGCGATGCCGGTAGGCCTACTGCTCACCATCTACGGGCACGGCACTACCCGCACCATTGGCCTCGTGTTGCTCGTCGTCACGGTCCTGCTGATGGCGGTTCCCGTCGGGCCAATCATTGGCGGGCGGGTCAGGCGGCGCAAGCGGGCAGACTCGACCCAAGTAGAAGGGTCGACCTTGCAGGAGCCGTAGGGTTCGCTGATGCCCGAAACCGACCAGCAGAGGCAGTGGCGCCAGGACTCGATGGTCCTCGGCGAGCTTGGAGCTGTGCTCGCTTCCGCTGAGCTGCCTCGCGTGGAGGTGCGGCTTCCGAAGTCGCTCGGTGAGCGGGCGGTTGCGGCCTGGGAGAGGGACGACGGCGAGGGCCCGTTGGACCCCGAGAACTACGAGCAGCGGGTGCAGCGCCACCGCGCTGCCACCCTCGCTCTCATCGGCCTGTCCATTACCGAGCTGGCCCGCTGGGAGGGCGACGAGGTGGTCGTCCAGTTGAGCCCGGCCTTCCTCGGCGTCGCCATTGACGCCGCTGACGACGTGCCGGCTCGTTAGGAGCCGGCGTCAGCTACCGCAGAGGCGGCTCAGCTCCCGTTCCCGCTCTCGTGTCGCTTCGTGCTGCGCACGGCTTCGCACAGCCACCGCCTACGGCTGTGGCTGTGCACCGCACGGGCTCACTCGTGCTGGTCGGTGGCGACGGGCGCGCTCGCGGACACGACGCGCGAAGGCCCTCTCGCCCACGGCGCAGCGCGCATACGAGCCAAAGGCTTCCAGTGCCCTTTCCAACGATGAGTCGCCACCATTGGCCGCCGCAGCCGAGACGAGCAGGCCGACGGCCTGGCGAAGCGGAATTGTCGCGTCCAACTGCGGGCGAGGTCGGCGAGCGAGCGGGCGGGCCGGGCCGAACTCCTCGCCGTTCAGCCCTATGACAGCGCTCAGCGCTGCCCACCACTCGGCGACCGGCGAGCGTTCAATGCGCGAGGCTCGCGGTGCGCGTAGGACAAGCCAGACGCCGGTCAGGTAAGCCCACAGCTCATCGAGATGTCGGGCAAGCAGCTCGCCGGGGTCGGTGGGCAGGTGACTGTCTGCTGCCGCTAGCTCTCGGAGCAGCGCAGACCGCACCTCGTACTCCACTCGCCAGACCTGCTCGCCGTGCGTCTGAGCGTCGTATCCCGCGAGCTTCCATACCTCGCGCACGGGAGACGACGCGGACGCCTCCTTGCTCTTGTCGTAAATCCGGGCGTGGCAGGGCGAGCCACGCTTTCCGAACGTGTAGCCGGTAAGCGAGCGCCCGCTGTAGAGCGTCGTGCTCGCAAGGTTGCTTCCCGCGTCAAACGCGCGCCGCGCGCGTGCTCGCGTTGTAAAGTGCGCGAGGTCGAAGGGCTCCAACTTGACCCCTGCCACGTCGGCTGCGAGGTCCAGGCGCGCAATGCCCCACCGGGGTGTGCTGTTGGGCACGAGGTCCAGCAAGCTAACGAGCGACTCCTCGACCCAGGTGCGCACCGCCGCGTACGCGGGAAGGGGGCCGGCCTGGAGTAGGTAGTCCGACCGCAGCTGGACTACGAAGCGTGGGCCAGGCGCGTTGTCGGCGGATACAAAGACCATCCAGTCCGACGACTCAAGGCAGTAGCGCTTGCCTGGGCGCATCCCCCTGGGGTGCAGTTCGACCGGCTCGCCGTCCCAGCTCCAGCTCGTCGCCACCGGCCATGCCGGTATGGTCGAGCGGCTGCGCCGTTGCCAGAGGTCGAGGGCGCACTCAAGCTCGTCGGGCCGTCCTGCAAGCCGTGGAGGAATACGCTCCACGGCGCAGGACAGCTCCAGGCCGTCGACGTGGTGGCTGAGCAGAACCGCTCGACCCGCGAGCACGAGTGGGCCGCTCACAGGGCCGCCCACTCACACGCGGCAGCGAATACCGCCCAGGCCGCAAGAAACGACAACTGCTCGGCCCGCATTGCGTTCGGCACGAGCTTCGAGCCGTTGAACTTCGGCCACAGCTCCGCGCTCTCCCGCGCCGCGTCGAGCGCGGCCCGAATGGACGCGCCCGGAACGAACACAAGGCCGGTGATACGCCAGCACTCTCGCTGGAGCCATCGCTTTTCTGGGTCGCTCAGTGCCGTGAGCACCTCCGAGGCTTTGACCTGCTGCCACGTCCGAGAGAACATTTCCAGCGTTCCCGAGGTGTGCAACGGAAACGCAGTGGTCCCTGACGGTTTCAACCACGGCTCGACCTCCCGCTGGAGCAGCGGCACGGGACAACGCCGGAGCATCCCGGTGTGGAAGTCGGGCACCCGTAGAGAACCGTCGGGGAGTACTCCGCTGTTGCCGGGGCCAAAGGCGGGCGGCTTCCACCGCACTGGAGCGGTCATGACGCCTGCTCCAGTGCGAGGGCGAAGGCCGCCTCGACGGCCTCTCGCGTTGCGTTGCCGACGAGCTCGCGGAGCTGCTCTCGACTCCGAGAGCGAACCGACTCCACGAGCACCGTGACCGGCGTGCCGGGTGTTACCGGCGACAGGCCCTCGGCATCGCCATCTAGCCAGATAACGATGGAGTTGCTCAACCGGCGGGGGTCACGCAGCTCTACGAGCGTGCGCGTCTCGCCGGTCTTTGTGGTAATCGTGCGCGGGTTGTCACACAATATCCATGTCAGTGAAAGCCCGCCTGTGAGTGAACTGTCGGTGAGAAATGAGGGGGTGTTACTTGTAGTCATTGGTACGACTCCTTTGGTAGTTGGTTAGACTGACCATAGGCGCGCGCACGGACCTGACCGCCCTTTTTCTCACTCTTTGGAGTTTGAGGGGTACCTATTAGAAACGGCTGTTCACACCATAGGCCCGAAGTGGGCCTCGGACGGGCGGAGTAGCTAAGCCGCTATGGCCTCGGGAGGACCTTCACTGGTGAGCTGGGCAATCCGGGCAGCCACCTCAGCGACATTCGACGCACGGCGGTGAAGCGTGAGGTAGTGGGCGACGTCGCTGAGGTAGATGGCCGTCGTTTCCAGAGACTCGTGGCCCATCGCCTCCTGGAGGCTGCGAAGGTCCATGCCGGCGGAAGCGCCGATGAGGGCGGAGGCGATGAGGTTGGTGCAGGCATAGGTCCTGCGCAGGACCTTGGGCGTCAGAGAGAAGGAGGGCAGCAGCGCGGGCTCCATCCGCCTCGCTGCAACCTCCCGCTCGGCCAGCTCACGGACCTTTGCCACCGCTGTCCTCACAGCCTTCGTCGTGCAGTGGTGCGACGCGTCGGCCACCTCATACACGTAGTCCAGGCGTTCGCCTGGAACGAAGCGGACCTGCATGACCGGAAAGAGCCAGCTTTCGGGACGCAGCTTGTGGGCGAGCACGTACTCCTCGAAGGCCCGCTGAAACGAGGGGTCCAACGGGACGCGGCGTAGCTTGCCGTCGCCGCGTCCCTTCCCGATGACCGTGAGCGTCCCGTCGAGGGCATTCAGCGAGCGGGGTTGCAGCCGCACAAGCTCCTCGGGCCGCAGGCCGGTGTTCAGCAGGCACGACCACATGAAACACTGTTGCGGCGCGAGGTGCTCCTCCGTGACAAGCGGGTTCAGCGCGGCGACCTGCTCGGGTCGCAGCCACTCGCGGCGTGGAGGGCTCGCGTGCGCCGAGGGCAGGTCAGCGAGGACGGCTTCATCGGCCCAGTGATGGGCGATGGCGTAGAGCAGCAGTTGCCGGAGCGCTGAGCGCCCCTTCTTGAACGTCGAGGCGGCCTGGTGGTCAGGGTGACGGCGACGCAGCCAGGCTGCGAACTCCGGACCCGACACGCGGTCGAACCGGAGGGGACCCAGCTCGCAGTGAGCGAGTGTCGGTCCGGCAGCGCTCTTGCCGACGACCCGGTTGGTGCGTGCGCCTCGCAGGGTCGAGACGAGCTCCTTGTCCCCGCGTTTGCGATGGCGCGACGCGAGGAAGTCGTCAATCGCCTTGGCGACGGTGGGGATGTTCCTGGTTACGGGCGTTACGGACATTGCTCACACCTTCCGCTGGCTTGTTGGTCTGAGCAATCCGTGAAGGCCCATGCCGCAGAAGCTAGGGGCCTCGCCGGGGCTTACCGCTCCGCGTCCTTCCCGCGCCTCCTCTGGCCCTGCCGGCGCTGCCGAGCGGTCGAGCCTCGTTTAGGCCCTATGCATTTCATCGGCCTGGCCGTCGATTAGCCTGAGCGGCGGGGGTTTCAGGACGTGGGTTCGATTCCCACCGTCTCCATAGACCCCCCGACAGCCCGGTAAACGCGGGCTTTCGTCGGGGGAGACGATTGAAGTGCTCAGCTGGGAGTCGCGATGTGAGCATGGCTAGGACCTCTCCGCTGGGTGGACTCCGTCGTGGTGACCCCGAGCTTGGTCAGGAAGCTGCGGTAGTCGGTCTGCACCCACTCCTCGGCCAGTAGCCCGTCGCCGTCGTACCTGAAGATGCCGATCAGCTCCCACTCGAGGTGTTCGCCGGTGGGCTCGACGGGGCCGATGGGCGAGTAGGTGAGGACGCCGGTGAAGTCGCCGGAGAAGGTGGTGCGCGCCGCCAGGAAGTTGCCGTCAACGATGATCTGCTCCCGGACGAGTCGCAGGTCGCTGAGAGCGGCGCGCAACGAGGCGAAGTAGGCGCTGAGTTCATCGAAGCCGAGCTCACTGCCGGGTCCGTGGAAGACGTAGTCCTCCGCGAAGTAGGCGCGGAGCGCGGCGGCGTCCTCACGGGCGATCGCCTCGTCGCCGATGCGGATCAGATCGCGGGCCAGTGGGGTGTCAGAGATGAAGCCTGGCATCGTTCCTCCTTGTTCTGGATCAGCAATAATGCTAACATAGCAATAATGCTTTTCAAGTAGGATGAGGCCCATGGCTACAGAACAGGTCGATCGACAGGAGCGACGCAAGCGACGCACCCGACGCGCGATCCAGGCAGCGGCTCTGGAGCTCTTCGCCGAGTGCGGCTACCGCGAGACCACAATCAACGACATCGCCGAACGGGCCGAGGTTGCACCCAGGACCGTGACGGTGCACTTCCCCGCCAAGGAGGAAATGCTCTTCGACGCCGAGCCGTTCACGCTCGACGGCCTGAGCAGACGTCTCGCGGCGCGAGGACCGAGCGAATCGGCGCTCGAAGCACTGCGCGACTGGATGGCGAGCACAATGGAGGAAGCTGAGACCAACGGGTCCGAGTTGGACGGACGCTTCTGGGAACGGCGCGCCCTGCGAGCGCACATCATCACGACGGAGCCCGAGCTTCGTGGCCGCGCGCGCGCCAGCTATTACCCCTTCGAGCGTGTCCTCGCCGAGGCAATCGGCAATGACCTCGGCCAGTCAGCAAATAGCCTGATCCCACGCCTCGCCGCGCTGTCCGCCGTCGCCGGCTTGCGAGAGCTCTACGAGAGCGACGAAGCCCAGGCCCTGGCAGCCCCGCCGAAAGCCGCCCAACTGCTCAAGCTCGTGGACACGGTGATCCGCTTCGCTCAAGCCGGCACCGACGGAGCCCTGTGACCGCTCGAGCGCTGTTGGTCAGCCCTGCTACCCGGCCCCAGCAACAAAAGGCGCTCCGTTCGTGAGCCGAATCGTGAGCCGGTCTGTGGCGCGGATGAACCGTGGTCGATGCCGGCGGGTACGGGCGTCAAGCACTGATGCGGGATGAGGCTCTCCCTCGACGCCGCCCCCGCGTGGGCGATACTTGCTCGCATGGCTGAGGAGTCCACGACCCCCCACCTGGTCGAGCTTGTGGGCAGGGCGTTTGAGGCTGCGAATCGCCGTGATCTCGACGCGGCGGCCAGCAGCTTCGCCGAAGATGCGACCTTCGACGGGAGGGCGCTGGGGGACCACTTCGAGGGGCGGACGGCCATTCGCAGCTTCCTCGAGGACTGGTTTGGCATGTACGAGGAGTTGGAGTTCGGGCTCGAGGAAGCCCGCGACCTCGGCAATGGGGTTGTGTTCGCCGTGGTCGTTCAGAACGGTCGTCCGGCTAGCAGCGCCGGTCACGTTCGACAGCGTGAGGGATGGGTCTTCGTCTGGGTAGAAGGCTTGATCGCACGCCTCACGATCTCCGAGGTCGACGAGGCCCGCGCTGCCGCCGAACGCCTCGCCGCGGAACGGGCCTAGGCGATGTCTGAGAAGGAGGAACTCGTGCGTTCGATCTTCGCCGCTTGGGGACGCGGCGACTTTGCGTCCGGCATCGAGCCACTCGCCGCCGATATCCGATACAGCGCTGCCCAACCAGAGGGCCAGGCCGTTGCGTCGGGACGGACGGAGATGGTCCGCTTCATGCGCGGTTTCCTGGCCGCCTGGGATCGGTACTGGATCGAGTTGCATGACCTGCAGGAACCCGCACCGGGCCTGTTCCTCGCGACCGGGACACAATTCGGCCGCGGCAAGAACAGCGGCGCTCAGACGAGCAGGCCCGCCTTTACGGTGATCGCGTTCCGGGGCGACGAGATCGCCCGACTGGAGTTCTTCTGGGAGCGAGCCGCGGCCTTCGATTCGCTCGGCGACAGCGGCCTCGACGTCGACGAGTAGGCGATGTCGCGGGAGAACGTGGACACGGCAAGGCGCTTCGGCTCGCCGGCTCGCGTGCTGCTCACGGGCGCAGCACGCGTCGGCCGTCGTCGCGTCGGGCGCGTTCAGCTCAGCCATGCGGATAGCTCCTGTAGGGCGTCGGGGATCACGTAGTAGTAGGCCCACAGGCCCTTGCGCTCGGAGTCCACGATCCCCGCCGCCCGGAGCTTGCCCAGGTGGTGGGAGAGGGTGGACTGGGAGATGTCGAACAGTGGCACCAGCTCGCAGACGCAGACCTTGCCGGCGTGCTTGCGCAGCACGTCGACGAGCTGCAGGCGGATCGGGTCGCCGAGAGCCTTGGCGACCTCGGCCATTCGCAGCGCTTCCTCGCGCTGCACGTCGGGGTAGACGACGGGCTCGCAGCAGGGCGAACCGTTCGCGCGCTTTTGCTTGGGCGACAGCTCCAATTCGACGGGCATCGATCTACTTATATCAATAACACTCACGTCTGTCGATGTAATACGATCCGGGCCGTGGACGCTCCTCCGATCGGACGAAGGCTGCTCGCCGAGCTGTTGGGATCGGCATTTCTCGCGGCGCTCGTGATCGGCTCGGGGATCGCGGCGCAGACGCTTTCGCCAAACGATGTTGGCCTCGAGCTGTTCGAGAACGCGGCCGCGACGGCCGCGGGGCTGTACACGATCATCCTGATGTTCGGACCGGTCTCCGGTGGGCATTTCAACCCCGTCGTTTCGCTTGCCGACGCGAGCTTCGGTGGGATCCGCTGGCGCCATGCGCTCGCCTATATCCCCGCGCAGGTCGCCGGCTGCGTTCTCGGCGCCGTCGTTGCAAACGGCATGTTCTCGCTGGCCGCGATCAGCATCTCCGCTCACCATCGCGCGTCGCCAGCGCACCTGTTCAGCGAGGTGATCGCCACGGCGGGCCTGTTGCTCGTGATCTTCTCGCTCGCGCGCACCAAACGCGCAAGCACGATTCCCGCCGCGGTCGGCGCGTACATCGGCGCCGCCTACTTCTTCACGAGCTCGGCCAGTTTCGCGAACCCGGCGATCACGGTAGGGCGCATGTTCTCCAACACGTTCGCCGGCATCGCACCCGCATCCGTGCCCGGGTATGTCGTCGCACAGCTCGCCGGCTGCCTGGCGGCGCTCGCGCTGTTGCGAGTCCTATACCCCGACGTGACACCGGCCGAGGCAGAAGATGTCCTCCTGCCACATCACGAGACAGGCGCCGCCGGCCAGGTCAGCCAACCAGTTCCGAGTCAGACCTGACGATGGCAACCGTCCTGTTCGTCTGCCTGCACAACGCCGGGCGCTCACAGATGAGCCAGGCCCTGTTCGGACTCGCCGCCGAAGGACGACACACCGCTCTCTCGGCAGGCACGACGCCAGGCGAGCACGTTCACCCAGAGGTCATCGAGGTCATGCGCGAGCTAGGCATCGACCTCTCCGATCGCGTTCCACAGGCGTTGACGGACGAGCTTGCTCACCGCGCCGGTGTGGTTGTGACGATGGGCTGCGGCGACGCCTGTCCCTATATCCCCGGCAAGCGCTACATCGACTGGGAGCTCCCCGACCCAAAGGCCAGGCCTATAGAAGAGGTCAGAGCGACACGCGAGGAGATCCAGAGACGCGTCTGCGCGCTGGTTGCCGAGCTCGATGCGGCGGTGTGAGCTCGGGTGGGGGCTGTGGCTATTCCTCGCCGGTGGGCACTTCGGTCATTGTGGCCTCGAGCTGCTGGGTGCTCAGCAGCCCGCTCCAGCGCTCGGCGTCGAGCGCCGCGGGCTCGGTCGAGTCCATGAAGTCGACCAGGACATCGATGAAGCGCTCGGGCTCGTCCAACTGCGGAAAGTGCCCGGATTCGGCGAAGATCTCCAGGCGGCTGCCGGGCACCTGCTCGTGCGTCGCGCGGCCGTGGGAGACGGGGATGATCGAGTCGCGCTCGCCCCATATCAGCAGGAACGGGATGAGCTGCGCCAGGTACAGTCGATTGGAGGCGTCGACGCGCTGCCCGCCGGGCTCCACGACCGAGCGGAGCGTATGCACGAAGGCCGCCCGCGCGCCGGCGTCCGACAGCGTCGCATGGCCGTGTGCCATCTCCTCCACGTCGGTGCGGACGCGCAGGCCAATACGGTCCAGCAGCCGCCCGGCGAACTCACCGGCATCGAGCAGGCGCGTGGCTGCGAGCAAGGGCAGCACGAATTCGGAGCCGGGCAGCGTCGCGGCTCGCAGCAGCAGGCTCACGTCGCGCCCGAGGCCGCCACTATCGACCAGCACGAGCCGCTCACAGCGCTCCGGAAACTGGTAGGAGAACTGCATCGCGATGCCCCCGCCGAGCGAGTGCCCCACGATGCTCGCACGATCGTGGCCGAGCGTGAGCAGCAGATCGCGCACCGCACTGGCGTGCGCGCCGAGCGAGTAGTCGCCCTTGGGCTTGTCCGATCCGCCGTGACCAGCGAGGTCTGGCGCGATCACCGTAAAGCGGCGCGCGAGCGAGGGCATCACCCGACCCCACGTCTTGGAGTCGGACGTGATGCCATGAATCAACACGAGCGCCGGGCCGTCGCCAGCCTGGCGGTAAGCCATGCGGTGACCGTGGAGGGTCAGCTGGTGCAGGTCGAGCTGGGAGTGCTCTCGAGCGATCCCGTGAGGGTAGCGCTGCGTGTCGAGTGCCGTCTCGCTAACGGCCTACGTGATCCACCGGTGCTGACCGAGCTCAGGGGCTGATACCGCTGATGACGCCGGTGAACGTGCCGTTCTCGACTGCCTTCGCGGCTTTTCCGCCTACCTTTTTGCCGCATGTCGCCCCACCGGTGTAGCACTTGCCGGCTCGAGCGTGAAGTCGCGATCGGCGGGAGTGCAGCACCCTGGCGCGGCGCTAGGGCGTTTTGTCATAGATCAGGTGGCACCGCGGTTTGGATGATGTGAACCGGAATCGCTGTTCGGCGACCTCTGTCACCTGCCCGGTGTCGCGGCACTGCGTATAGACTTCGAGGGAGGTATCGCCAAGGAAATAGGTAAACGGGCACTCGATCTGATACCGAGAGTGTCGCACGCATGCGGATTGCGGTTGGACATCGACGCTGCTCGGCCTCGAAGGCCCATAGGCGTGGGGGAGTGATTCCGCCTGCTTTGCAACTCGACGCGCCCCCGTCACCGTGATGGTCCACGCCTGGTGGATAGTGAGGGTCCGCCAGTGCTGGCCGGAGGTCGCCCGCGCGGGCACAGCACTGCAAATCGCTACGCACACGAGCATGATCGAGATCGTGGCTCCGCGTCGCACAACGCGGGCGATGATAGTGGCTGTGGTAGGCGGAGCGGCCGGCACTTCACTTCGAAGGGGATAACGATCCAGGTCTAGCAGCGTGCCGGCCGCCCGCGGTATGACACGAGCACCTCAAGGTCGCAGAGGTCCGCCGGGTCCAACGGCGAGGCCGACGGGCTCGAAGCCGTGGGCGCGCGTAACTCGGTCTCTGCATCGCCTCGTTATCGAGGCACCGGTGTGGTGAGGGTTTCGTTGAGCCAATCGGTCATCAGCGGGATCACCGCGCCGAGCTTGGGCACGGCACAGTGGCCGGTGTCAGGGAGCAGCTCCACCCGCGTGTCGCGGCGGTCTTGGAACACGAGGGTGTCCTCCTGGGGAACATGGATATCGTCGGCCCCGTTGACCACGATCATCGGCGCGTTCGTGCCTTCGTCGAGCAGCGGCCGCAAAGACATCCCCGCGCTGCGCGCGGCGATTTCCTCTGCGCTGGGCCGGCGGTCGAATCCGAAGGCGTTGCCGACGATGTCAGCCATGCCGAATTGAAACGAGCGGCCGGGGGCGAAGGCGACATCGACGGGGCCGCCGAGCACGATGGCTGCATCCACGGTCCCCGCCAAGCCGGTCGCGGCCGAGAAGTAGCCCCCCATCGAGACGCCGAGGTGCGCGACCGTCCCGTCACCCAGTTCTCGGGCGTGGTCGACGAGCCCGTTGATCATGTCCACGGAATCGCGACTGAGTGCGATCGGGCACTCGCCGGTACCCGGGATGTCGAACGCGAGCACGCGCGTACGGGTGTTCAGGGCGAACACGACGAACAGGGCGTGGAGGTCCATCTTCCAGGAGTCGACACCGCCGCTGGCGATCAGGATGGGCGCGCCTGCAGGGAGCCCGGGTGCGGCGAGGATGTGGACGGGTAGGCGCGTGGACGAGCCGTGGCAGGGCACATCCACGAACCTGCGCTCGAAGTCGACGGGGAAGTCCTCGGCTCGCCACCAGGTAGTGCTCGACCTGCTGCTGCAACGCCCTGCGCTTGGTGTTGTCGGCCAGGACCGGGAACTTCGCCCAGCCGTATGCCAGCGTCGCGAGAGCCTCGTTGCCCTCCTCGACGTAGCGCGCTCCCAGCCGCGACCACTCGAATACCCACCCGCCCGGTGCGTCGGCCCACATCTCCTTGATCGTGGCGCGCATCGCGTCCGCGTCTGACGCCGGCAGGCCGGTGTTGACCATCTGTGGATAGCGCTCAACGAACAGCTGCTGTGGATCCATCGGCCACTGATATGGCATGTCTCGCTCCTCTAACGCAGGGACACCTGCGCTAAGCCTCGCACACCCTGGCGCTAAACGCAAGTCGGCCTGCGTTATTCTCTGGGGCATGACCGAGGCCGCAGTTCGCCACCGGCCCGGCGGGCGTTCCGCGCGTGTTCGCCAGTCCGTCCTCGACGCCACCCTGGCGCTGCTCGGCGAGGGCGGCCTGGACACGCTCACGGTCGCCGACGTCGCCGGACGCGCGGGCGTACACGAAACGTCGATCCGCCGGCGCTGGCGCACGAGGGAGCACCTCATCTGCGATGCGCTGCTCAACTACAGCGAACTGCACCTGCCGATTCCCGACACGGGATCGCTGCGCGAGGATCTCGCGGCGTTCGCCTCCGAGCTCGCCGCGTACCTCACGACGCCACTCGGCCGAGCGCTCCTCCACGCGATGGCCACGACAGGCGAGGACCCCGCACTTGCCGAGGCTCGGACCGCCTTCTGGCAGACGCGTTACGAGCTGGCGAGCGCGATGATAGAACGCGCTGTTGCCCGCGGCGAGCTTCCCGTCACGGTTGACGGTCGGCTGGCCCTCGAGGCTCTGATCGCTCCCCTGAATCTCAGGGCCCTGCTCACCAGCGAGCCGCTCGACGAGGACCTTCCGCGTCACCTCGCCGACCTGGTGCTCGACGGGATCAGGGCAAGCAGTCGAGTCGAACCGCGGCAGCGCTCGGCGGAGCGCCGAGAGCTGCCCGGCAGGGTTTGATCTTCGTCCCCTAGTCTCCACTTTTCGGACGTTGCGCACGCGGCGCAAAGCGGGGGGTGCCACCGCGACGTCAGACCCGACCAACGGAGGAGCCCAATGCCCGCTGTGACGATCGATCTCCTTGCCGGGCGCACCGCCGAGGAGCTCGGGCGTATCGCCGACGCCGTCCACGACGCGATCGTCGAGGCGCTCGACGTGCCCGAGCGTGACCGCTTCCAGATCGTCACCGAGCACGAGTCGCACGCCTTCCACTTCAACCGCAGCTACCTCGAGATCGAGCGCAGCGAGCGATTCGTACTCGTTCGCATCACGCTTGCCGCGGGCCGATCGACGGACGTCAAGCGTGCCTTCTACGGTCGCCTCGCCGAGCTCCTTGCCGAGCGCGTAGGCCTGCGACGCGAGGACCTTGGGGTGGTGCTCACCGAGAACGCCCGTGAGGACTGGTCTTTTGGCAACGGGCAGGCCAACTATCTCGAGCTGCCTCGCGACCGCTGGCGCTGAGCACCGCCCCTCCGCCGGGGGCTCATCGACGTTGCCGTCGTCACGGCGGTCGACCCGGTGGCAGGGTCCGGCCGCTGACCCTCGCGTTAGGCTTGCGGCGCGGAGGTCGGGCTGAAGGTCCGGGCACGCTCTACCAAGGGGGCACAGATATGAGCGAGCGCATCGTTGTGCTCGGAGCGGGCTTCGGCGGCTTGGAGCTCGCCACGACGGTTTCGGAGACGCTCGGCGAAGAGGCTCAGGTCACGCTGATCGACAGGTCCGACGCGTTCGTGTTTGGGTTCTCCAAGCTCGACATCATGTTCCGCGGCGCCGCGCCGGACTCTGTGCGCATGCCCTACGGCGATATCGCCAAGCCCGGGGTGCGGGTGCTGTGCGAGACGATTGCCGCGATCGACCCTGAGGCGCGGACGGTGCTCACCGACGCGGGGACGCACGAAGCGGACGTGCTGGTGATCGCGCTCGGCGCCGACTACGACATGGACGCGACCCCCGGTCTCGCCGAGGCCGGCAACGAGTTCTACTCGGTAGCCGGCGCCGAACGGCTCGCCGGGATCATCCCGTCGTTCTCGCACGGTCATGCCGTGATCGGCATCTGCGGTGCTCCCTTCAAGTGCCCGCCGGCTCCCAGCGAGTGCGCGCTGATGCTCGACGACGAGCTCAGGGCGCGCGGCGTGCGCGACGCCTGCGAGATCTCGATGGTGATGCCGCTCGGCACACCCGTGCCACCGTCACCTGAGACCTCGGCGGCGCTGGAAGCAGAGTTCACCGCCAGGGAGATCAAACTGCTCAGCGGGCGGCGGGTGGCCGCGCTCGACCCCTCGCGCAGCGTGGCTGTGCTCGACGATGACAGCGAGCTGCCGTTCGACCTCTTCCTCGGTGTGCCGAGGCATCGCGCAGCCGACGTGGTGATCTCGAGCGGCATGACCGAGGATGGCTACATACCCGTCGACTCCGCCACCCTGGCGACGCGCTATCCCGGCGTGTATGCCGTCGGCGACGTTGCGACCGCAGGAGTCCCCAAGGCCGGCGTGTTCGCGGAGGGCGCGGCTCGCGTCGTCGCGCAGACGATCGCCTCGCGGCTGAGAGGCGGCGAGCTGCCCGAGCGTCACCTCGGCCGAGGAACCTGTTACATCGAGTTCGGTCAGGGACGGATCGGCAGCGTCGACATCGACTTCCTGTCCGGTCCGACCAGAACGGGTACGTTCAACGCGCCTTCAGCGGAGCAGATGGCAGCCAAGGAGCAGTTCGGGTCGAGCCGCCGCGCTCGTTGGTTCGGGGCGTGAACGCACGGCGGTGGGCGGCACCACCCTCTTCGACAAGGCTTGAATAGCTGGATCGCTCTCGTGGGCGGCCGAGATCGTGGATCGCCACCGTCACCCCTTTGGCGGCAACGTCTCGGTGAACTTCATCGCCCGCCGCACCCACGACGCGACCTGGCGCCTGGTCTCCAGGCCCTCGCCGGCAACATGGACCCAACCCGTCATCGGCCGGCCTCTCATCTCGATCGCATGTGCGTGCGGCCGCGACAGTGCCGCGTCGACGGCGTCCGGTCCGACCCGAACCATCAGTCCGCCGCGACTGAAGGCCGAGACGGCCATGTTGCCGTGCAGCAGAAACGCCAGCCCGCCGAACATCGCCTTCTCGCTCACCCCGTCCTGATTGGCAACCTGCTCGCGGACGCGGTTGGCGAGGTCGGGATCGTAGGCCATGTTGGGCTGAAAGCGTACCCGGCATCCTCGCCGCATGGCTCGCCGTGAGGGTCGCCCACGAGCCGGGCGTCAGCCGAGCGGTGCCCTCGCGCCGAGCGGTCGATCACGCGGCTGGGCTCTGGAAGTAGTGCCCCTCCTCGAGGTCGTCGATCAGCCCGGGATGCGTCGGCTCCCATCCCAGCAGCTCGCGGGTGAGCTCGCTCGAGGTCGGGCAATCGGCGCCGAGGAAGCCGCCGAGGAAGCCGAAGTGCTCGGCTGCGTCCTCGGGAGAGACCGACGCCAGCGGCACCTCCAGATGGCGTCCGATCACCTCGGCGACCGTGCGGATCGGCATGCCCTCCTCGGCCACGGCGTGCAGCACCGATCCCGCCGGGGCTGTCTCCAGAGCGAGGCGGAACACTCGCGCTGCATCGAGCCGGTGCACCGCCGGCCAGCGGTTGGAGCCGTCGCCGATGTATGCGGAGACGCCCCGCTCGCGGGCGATACGCACCACAAATGCCATGAAGCCGTTGTCCCCATCGCCGTGGCAGGTCGGCGGCAGCCGCACCACCGATGAGCGGACGCCGCGGGACGCGAGCGAGAGGGTCAGGTGAGCGTTGGCCAGCCGGTTGTGAGCTCCGCTGGTGCCGATCGGCGGCGGTGTGTCCTCGCCCGGCCTCCCGTCCCGCTCGCTCGCCACGCGCCCCGGCGCGAGTCCGAGCGTCCCCGAGGCGATCAGGAACGGCCGGTCGGAGCCCGCGAGCACGTCGCCGAAGGTCTCGATCGCCAAGCGGTCGGCCTCGACTGCGCCCGCGAAGTCGCCGGTGAATGCCACATCGTGCTTGAACGCGAGGTGGATCACGCCATCCGACGCCTCAGCCGCCGCGCGCAGGTCGTCGAGATCGTCGAGCGTGCCGCGACACACGTCCGCCCCGGCCGCGGTGAGGGCGGTGGCGGAGGCATCGGAGCGGGCGAGCCCGACCACCTGATGCCCCGCGTCGATCAGTTCCGGGACGACCGCGGAGCCGATCCAACCCGATGCCCCGGTGACGAGAACACGCATGAGAGAACCTCCAGCTCAGTGAGCACCCTCGCCGTGCGCCTGCGCGAGGACGGCTCGATGTCAGTTACTGCCATCACGATAGCAAACGATGTCAGTCAATGTCATCAGCTACGATGGGCGGATGACGCGCTGGGAGCCAAACGCGCGTGGACGGCTCGAGCAGGCAGCCCTCGAGCTCTACGGCGAGCGAGGCTTCGAGCAGACCACGGTGGCGGAGATCGCCAAGCGTGCCGGGCTCACCGAGCGAACGTTCTTTCGGTACTTCGCCGACAAGCGCGAGGTGCTGTTCGGTGGGGCGGGCGTACTGGAGGAGATCCTCGTGGGCGCCGTCGCGGACGCGCCCGACTCGGCGCCGCCGATCGAGGTCGTCGCGCTCGCCATCGACTCGGTCGGCGCTCTGCTTCAGGAGCGCCGCGAGTACGCCCGCCGCCGCCAGGCCGTGATCGTCGCCAACGCGGAGCTGCGCGAGCGAGAGCTGATCAAGCTCGCATCGCTCGCCGTGATACTCGCCGAGGCGTTGCGCCGGCGCGGCGTCCCAGACCCGGCCGCCAGCCTGAGCGCCGAGGCCGGGATAGCCGTGTTCAGGGTCGCATTCGAACGCTGGGTCGAGCCGAGCGAGCAGCGAGCGTTGACAGCGCTCATGCGAGAGTCGCTCAGTGAGCTGCAGGCGCTGACCGCGAGCGCGTGAGGGGCCGCAGCAGGCCGCGTTCGCGGGCCAATGAGCTGACGGGGCGAAGCGCGACGCGGCGCATCGTCCGGCGCGCCGCGCGCTCACCGGTGATGAGCCAAGAGCGCGTCGGGCGCTGAACGAGCTCGCTGCCGACGTGGCCGCCGCCGGGTGACAGTCCGCTAGGCTTTGCCTGCTTGCCTAGCCACCGATTTGATCGTTTGGGAGCAGCATGGCCGAGTACGTGATGGGGGTCGAGGTTTCCTGCAGCGACGGCGTGTGCGGAGACCTGCGCCGTGTGGTCATCGATCCGGTCGCGCGCTCGGTGACGCACCTGGTGGTCGAGCCCGAGCACCAGCGCGGGCGCGGGAGGTTGGTGCCCGTCGAGCTGGTCGACGAGACCGCCGAGGGCATGACCCTGCGCTGCAGTGGCGCGGACTTCGATGCGCTCGAAGAGGCCGAGGAGACGCACTTCCTGCCCGACGTGGACGAACAGTTCGGCTACGAGAACGCGCAGGTGCTCGCGTTGCCCTACTACGGCCTGGGCGGCGGCTTGGGTGGCGCCGGCTTGGGTGGCGCCGGCATGGCGGCCTATCCCGAGGCGATCATCGAGGACCGTGTCCCCGTGGGCGAGGTCGAGGTGCGCCGCGGCGACAGCGTGCATGCCAGCGATGGCGACATCGGGCGGGTGCAGGGGCTCGTGATCGACCCCAGGGACCACCACGTCACCCACGTGCTGCTGCAGGAGGGACATCTGTGGGGCAAGAAGGAGGTCGCGATTCCCATCAGTGCCGTCAAGGCGGTGGGAGCCGACGGCGTCCAGCTCGAGCTAACGAGGGACCAGGTGCGAGACCTGCCGGCGGTCGAGCTCGCAGGCGGCGGCTGAGCTGCCGCTCCGCTCTCCCTACGAGCCCTGAGGGCTCGCATGCGAGCGTCCGGCGCGGTGGGACGCCGGCGAAGCGCCGCTCACCGACGCCCTACCTCTGGCGTTTGAAGCCCCGCGCACCGGCCTCGCGGGGTGGGTAGCGCTTGCGCTCGGACGCGGTCATCTTGCGGATCACGAGTTTGCCCTGAGCGACCTGCTCCTGGATGTCCTTGAGCTTCTGCTCGTGGCGTTCCTGCTGGCGGAGCTGCTGGGGGCCTGGCAAGTACTCGCTCCTAAGATGGCGCTCGCTACACGCGCGCGCCGCCTTACGCGGCCCGCGGGCAGCTCGAACTTTCACCAAAAGCATACCGCGTATGTGTGCCTGTCCGAGGAGGTGACCGCGCGTTTTCTGCTGGCCCGTGCTCGGACTTCGACCGTTGCTCCTGCTAGGTTGCTGGCAGCGGTCGACGTTCTCGGCCGCGGGGCAGCTCGCTTGAGTACCGCTTTCTGCGGTTCGGGTCAGCATCAGCCTCCCGAACCGACGCGGCCCTCAGAGCCGCTCAAAGGAGCAGATTTTCATGCAGTCATTCGCCGATCTTGGCGTGCCGTCAAACGTCGTGCACGCGCTCGCCCATCGCGGCATCAAGGAGCCGTTCCCCGTTCAGCGTCTCGTCCTCGGTGACGTGATGGCCGGCAGGGACGTGCTCGTCAAGTCACCCACCGGATCGGGCAAGACGCTCGCCTTCGGCATCCCCATGGTCCAGAGCCGGGCAGGCGACGGAGCGTTCCCGAGGGCGCTGGTGTTGGCGCCCACACGCGAGCTGGCGAGTCAGATCGTGGAGGAGCTGCGCGACATCGCGCGCGCTCAGTCGCTGCGCATCTGCGCCGTGTACGGAGGCGTGGGCATCACCGCCCAGGCGAGGGAGGCGGCGCGGTCGCACATCCTCGTGGCTACCCCCGGGCGTCTGGAGGACCTGCTCGACCGCAGAGCGTTCACGCTGGCCGCCATTCGCCTGTTGGTGCTCGACGAGGCCGATCGCATGCTCGACATGGGCTTCCGCCCGGCCGTCGACAGGATCGTCAAGGCGTGTCCCGCCGTGCGTCAGACGTTGTTCTTCTCGGCCACGCTCGACGGTCTCGCCGGCGATCTCGCCGCCCGCTACACCACGCGGGCGGTCGTCCACGACCACGCGCCCGCGGGCGCGGGCGCGCTGGGCAGCGTCGAGCACCGCTTCGTCCCGGTGGCCGCCGAGGACAGGGTGCAGGCGCTGCTCGCCGAGCTGGGCCGCGAGCGTGATCTGGCGCTGGTGTTCGTTCGCACCAAGCGAGGAGCCGACCGCCTCGTCAAGCGTCTCCAGAAGGCTGGTGTGACGGCGCTGGCCATCCACGGCGACAAGTCCCAGCGCCAGCGTGAGCTGGCCCTCGCCCGCTTTCAATCCGGGCGTGTGGACACGCTGGTCGCAACCGACGTGGCCGCGCGCGGCATCGACGTCGATCGAATCTCACACGTGATCAACTACGACCCGCCCGGTGAGCACGACACCTACGTCCACCGGATCGGTCGCACCGGACGGGCCGGGCGCCGCGGCGTGGGCATCACGCTCGTCTCGCACGCGGACCAGCACGAGATGCGCCAGCTCGCGCATCGGCTGGGGATCAGCCACGGCCTCGGTGCGGCCGACCCGCGCCACGACGAGCGGCCCGCGACCCGCGTGGCGCGCAGACGCCGCTCGCAGGCGCGCTCCGCTCCCGCGGCGGGGCGTCATGCTGCCCCCACCCGCAAGGGCGCGCCCGCCCGCGCCGGGCAGCGGTAGCTCGCTGCCCGCCTAGCGCTTGGTGTAGGTGAACGTCGCGCTCGAGGCGCCCTGGCCACCGGAGAAGTAGCTCTCCGCGGTGGTGAGCGTCACCGGCACCGTGCTGCCCGCCTGCCCCGGCGGTGAGACCGCTCGCACCGAGGTCGTCGAGCCGCACGCGAGCAGCGCTTGCGACCGGGCTGAAGGACTCGGCCTGCCCGCTTCCGAACGCCACACCGAGTGGGCAGCCGAGATTCTGTCCGTGGACGACGACGCTCGTGCCGCCGGCCGCGCTGCCCGAGTCGGGCGTCACCGCTTCGACGTCCGGCTTGCCTGGCGGGTACAGGAACAGCAGGTCTGACGGCGATGTGTCGCTGCACCCGGTCACGGTGCACACCCGCACGTCCGCGAGCGCCGGGTTCTGCGACGACCGTGTTCGTGCTCAGCCGCGTGTTGCCGGTCGCATTGAACGTGAAGTTGGTGCCTTCCGACGGCGGGCTCTGGCTGTCGTGAAACGCACGAGGGTGACCTGCCCGAGCATGCCCTTGCCGGTGATCGCGATCGGCGTGCCGCCCGTGTCGAGGGCTCCGCTGATGCCCTTCGAGCCTGATCGCGCTGGCCGTGTTCTCGACCCCCGACACGCGCGGGACGCCCGCGTACTGGACGGACGTCGGCACGGATTCGCCTGCGAGCGTGCGCAGCAGCAGCGGCACGCTCGTTGCGGCCGACGGTGGCCTCTTCGCGGAGATTCGACCAGCGCCGGCGCTTCGATCTGCATCTCGGTGCCGCTGGCGAAGGCCACGGTTTCGTCCAGCGTCCCCAGTTCGAGCACTTCTTCGGGGCCGGTCCCCTCGAACCAGGCGTAGTCGAGCGTGAAGCGGTTCAGGCCACTCCCGTGGACGTGATCGACGCGTCCCGCCGGTCTCGCTCGCGAGGCTGCCCGCGCCCGCCGAGGTCGAGATCGGAGCGTGATCGGTCGGGGCCGGCGCGTAGTCGAACTCCGTCGGGCGGGGTAGACCTCGCAGCCGCAGCCCGCTGGGGCCACCAGCGCCCCGTCCTGTTCGAAGCTGGGCGCGCCCTCGAACGGCGCGAGGATCTGCCGCGTGGCGCTCGCCCCGGCGGCGCCGTGCACGACCACCTGCACCTGGCAGATGTCGTTGCCCGGTGCCCTCGCCGGCGTACACGCCGGTGGTGGGGAGCGGCGAGCAGGCGGTGTGCGCGGAGTATGGGGGCGGCGTGACGAGGATCTGCGAGTCGCCGAGCACCTTGAAGCTCGCGGCGTTCGACGCCGCCGAAGCTCACGCTCCTTGCGCCCGTGAAGCCCGAGCCGAGAATCGTCACCGGCGCCGGGGTGCCGTCTCGCTGCCGCCGTACGGGCGTGAGGGCCGTGACGGCTGGGTAGCGAGCCGCTCGCGCTCGACGTCGACGTACTCGAACGTCGAGGCCGGCCCGGGCGCGCTCGACTGCCCGTCGGTGAGCGTCACGATCACCGCCGCGGGCCCGGCGCCGTCCTGGGGCGCGGGCGAGCCCGCCGGCAGCGTGTCGCCGCGCGGGCGGCAGCGTGACGCGTCAGCGACGCGCGCGCCGAGGACGTGGATCGGCGCTCGCCGCGGACCTGCCAGGCGCCGACCTGCACCGCCGCCACCTGCTCGCTGGCGCCGGCGCTCTCGAAGCCCGTGCCGGTGACTCCGACGCTCTCCCCGCCGGCGGTCGTGCCCGAGCTCGGGCGTCAGCCCTGTGACGGCGGGCCTGGCTCGGCTGGGCGCCGTAGCTGCACAGGTAGTACGCGAGCCCCGCCGAGCCGTCCGGGCCGGTCATCCGCGGCGAGCCGAGGCCCGAGGCCAGGTCGTAGCCGGGCCGTGGCCGGGAACACCTTGCCGTCGTCGAGGCCGTAGACTGGTCGTTGTTGCCTTCGGTGATGTCGTTGAACGACGCCGCGTAGGCGCTGGGTTCGGAGGCGATCGCGTACAGCAGCGGGCTGACGAACCCGAGCCCGGAGGCCGTCGCCGGGTTCGCCTCGGCAGGTCGGCGAGGCGTCGGCGAGCGCGAGCATCCCGGCCCAGATCGGGCTGGCCGAGGAGGTGCCGCCCGTCGTGATCCATCCATCGGGCGCCTGTTCTTCGCCTTCGCCCCGGAACTCCTCGCTGTAGACGGTCACCGCGCCCGTGTACTCGTCCGCTTGGGCGGACGACGTCCGGCACCAGCCGGCACGGCGTCGTCGCTTCGGCTCCCGGCAGCGTCGAGTCGCAGAAGCCGCTCGGGTAGCCGAAGCGCTGCTCGACGCTCGCGGCGTTGGTGTAGTCGGCGCTCCCCGGTAGCGCGATCCCTGGCACGGTCGCCTCGCGCTGCCAGCTCGGCATCGCGAACGCCTGTGAGATGCCACCGCCCCCAGCGCCGCCTTCGGGCCCGTCGTTCCACACGTGCTCCTGCGCCGGCTGGCTGGCGGCGTCGGTGATCGTCGTGCCGCCGACCCCCAGCACGTACGGCTGGCTCGCGAGTTCGCCCGTGGAGATCGGGTTCTGCCCGGGTTGCGGGAGGTTTCGCGGTGCACTTCTTCGCAGGCTGTCGCTGCCGTTGTCGCCCGCGGCGCCCAGGAACGTCTGCCCCTGCGCGGCGGCCTGCTGGAAGAGGAAGTTCTGGGCCTGCTGGGTGCCGGCCTGGCCGGCCTGCTCCTCCTGCTCGCACGGCTGGCCGTAGCTGGAGGTGATGATCTGGTCGCGGTCTTCGTCGACCATCGCGGCGATCTCCGCGACTTCGCCGGCGAGCGTTTCCGGGTTCTCGTACACGTCGATGTCCGCGCCCGGCGCCATCGCGGAGACGTCCTCGACGTCCAGCACCGCCTCGCCTTCGGAGCCCGGGCCGGTCGGCGATCCCGCCTTCCAGCGGGATCACGTTCAGCCGCGACGATCATGCCCGCGGCGGCCGCCGCGCCGAAGTAGCAGGTATCGAAGTGGCTGGATGTCCGAGCGTGAGGAACGGTTCCTGCTCGAAGACGCCGATGTGCACCCCCGCGCCGCTGTCGCCCAGTCGCGTACAGGCCGAACGCGCCGTAGGCGTAGGCGATCTGGTCGTCGGTCAGCCCGCCTCCGTCGGCGCTTCGCGCGGCGCTCGCGGCGCGGCACGGCGTGGGCGATCCCGCGGGGTGCGGGAACGTCGCGGCCTTGGCGGCCGGGAAGCGCCCCTGCAGCGAGGCTGCGCCGGCGAACCGCAGCGGGCGCGCGTGCTCGAGGCCGTCGAGCCCCACGACCGTCGCCACCGAGCCGGCGATCGCGCTCGGCAGCGCCGGCGCCGAGGTGCGTCGCGCGCACGACGCCGCCGTCGCGAGCCGGTAGCGTCGAGGCCGGTCGCGAACGCCTCGGCGACGCGCGCGGCCGGCCCGGAGAAGCGCACGAGCAGCCCGTCGCTGCGGCGCCGGTCTGCACGCGCAGGCCGTCGCGCGCAAACGCGTGCTGAGCCTCGCGATCGCGCTCGTCGCGGGCCCGAAGCGGGCGGCGAACTGACCCTTGGAGAGGTACCGCCCGAACAGCGGTGAGCCCTTGCTGGCGACTCGCGGCGATGAACGCTTTCAGCGCCGGCTCATCGCGCGGGCGCAGCACGAGCGCGCCCGAGACCTCCGCGGTGGCGGGGGCCGGCCCGAGGTCGTGCGCTCCACGCGGGAGCCTCGGCACCGTGCCGATCCGGACCAGGGCGCTCTGGCCGGCTGCCGTCGAGACCGCGATCACCACCGGCGCTGCGAGCAGGAGCCCGGCCAGCAGCGCGAGCGTCAGGCGCAGGACGTTGTGTTTGTTGTTCTCCATTGGCAGTGGCAGTGTCGCACTTCAGGATCCGCGCGGAAATGCCGACGTTCTCTTTTGAACTCACGCGGAAGGAGCCGAGCGCAGATGGCAGCAACGACGACGGAGAAGTGTCGCCTGGTAACCCGCAGCGACTTCGACGGGCTGGTGTGCGCGGCGCTGTTGAAAGAGCTGGGGATCCTCGATGAGATCAAGTTCGTCCACCCCAAGGACATGCAGGATGGCGTCGTCGAGCTGAGCGATCGCGACATCACCACCAACCTTCCGTATGTGCCGGGCGTACGCCTGGCCTTCGATCACCACGAGAGCGAGACGTTGCGTCTCGGCGAGGCTGCCGAGAACCACGTGATCGTGCCCGGCGCCCTATCGGCCGCCCGCGTCGTATACGACTACTTTGGCGGCGCCGAGCGGTTCACGCTCGTGACCGAGTCGCTGATGGAGGCCGTGGACAAGGCGGACAGCGCGCTGTTCTCGCTCGATGAGATCAGGGCGCCGACCGGCTGGATCCTGCTCAGCTTCCTGATGGACCCGCGCACCGGGCTCGGTCGCTTCCGCGACTTTCGCATCTCCAACTACGAGCTGATGATGGACCTGATCGATGCGTGCCTGGAGCGGAGCGTGGAGGAGGTGCTCGAGATGCCCGACGTGGCCGAGCGCGTGACGCTCTATCGCGAGCACGCGGCCGCGGCCGAGGCCCAGCTGTTGGCGCGCTCGACCGTCCACGGCAATCTCGTGGTGCTCGACCTGCGCGAGGACGAGGTGATCCATCCGACGAACCGCTTCATGATCTACGCGCTGCATCCGCAGTGCAACATCTCCGTCCACGTCCTCTGGGGGCTCAAGCAGCAGAACACCGTGTTCGCGATGGGCAAGTCGATCGTCGACCGCTCGAGCAACACCGACGTCGGCGCGCTGATGCTCTCCCACGGCGGCGGCGGACACACGGCCGCCGGGACCTGCCAGGTCGCGAACGCGGATGCCGAGTCGGTGCTGGCCGGGCTGATCGAGCGCGTCAACGCCGACGGCTGAGCGGCTGGTGGCTAGCGCGTCAGCGCGGCCACCCCGTCGTCGAAGGGCGAGGCCACGTATACGCTCTGCCCGCCTGGGGAGAGCGCGAGCGCGATCGCTCCGCTCAGCTCCGGCACCGTGGTGGCGGTGGCGTCCCCGAGCGTGAGTCCTCCGTCGCTGGGATCGCGTAGGACTTCGACCAGGCTGTTGGCGCTCTCGCCGATCACGTACAGGACAGCGCCGTCCGGTGTGAGCGCCAGCGCGGCCGCGCCGCGCAGGGACGCGACCCCGGTCGGGCAGTCGGCGTCAGGCTCGGTCACCAGGCAGCTCGGGGGCCCCACCCCCAGGCGCCCGGTGGCCGGATCGCGCGTGAGCGTGACCACGGCGCCCGGGTCGAAGGCCGCCACATACAGCTCGCGCCCGTCCGGGCTGAGGGCGATCGAGCGGGCGCCGGCGAGCTGGGGCACCTTCACCACGCAGGGCACGTCGCCGGCGGCGCGCTCGTCGGAGGAGATGCAGCCGCCGAGCCCGAACATGGGCGTGAGCGCGCCCGTGGCGCCGTTGCGCTCAAAGCCCCTTACGGCGCCGCTGAGCGCCGAGGCGATGTATACGAAGCGACCGTTGGCGGAGATCGCGATCGCGCTTGCGCCCTCGAGCCCGGCCACCGCCGGGCAGCCGCGCCCCGGCAGGCTCTGCACGCAGCCCCGTGTTCCCGGCAGCGGGCGCAGGGCGCCGCTCGCGGGGTCGCGCCGCAGCGCGACGATCGAGTCCTCTCCGGGCGCGAGCCCGGAGGAGACCGCGTACAGGTAGCGCCCGTCCGGGCTGATCGCGAGCGCGTCGACGGAGCTGAGCGCGCCGTCGAAGGCGGCGCACCGCGAGGGCGCGCTGCCCGCCAGTGCGACGCCGGAGACGCAACCAGAGTAGCCGCCGCGCTCGCTGGTGAGCGGCACGAGCACGCCGCTCGGTCCACGCGCGAACGCGCTGACGCTGGCGCTGGTCGAGGAGCCCACGTACACGAAGCCTCCGCCCGCGCTGACGGCCACGGCGTCCGCGCCGTTCACGGCTGGGTCGCTGAGCGCGCACCCCTCGCCCGCGGCGGCGGCGGTGCACGCGCGCGCGGACGGCGAGAGCGCCGGGCGCAGCGCGCCGCTGGCGCCTTCGCGCGCGAGCGTCGTCACGGCGTCTTCTCCGGCTACGTACACGTTCGCGCCGTCGGGGCTGACGGCCAGCGCTTGGGCGCCGGCCAGCCCGTCGGCGCTGCCGGTGCAGGTCGGTTCGCTGCCCAACCCGGCCAGCGGGTCGCGCACGCAGCCCCCTTCGCCGCTCAAAGACTGGGGCGCGCCGTACACGAGCAGCCCGTGGGCCTCGCGTGACGCGAACCACGTTGACGCGGACACCGACAGCACGATCGCGATCGTGGGAGCGAGCAGGCGGGCGCGCGATCGGCGGCCGCTGGCGTTGGGTGTGCTGCTCGGGACGGGCACGACTCGTGTGGGACCGTGTATATCGTGTTGCGCGTGGGTGCAGCCCGCGCTGGCAACCTCGCGCTTCTCGTACTGCTGGTGGCGCTCGCGGCGCAGCTGCTGGCGGCGCTGCCCAGCGGCGCGCAGGAAGTGAGCGAAGCGTGCGGGCGGGCGCCGACGCCGGGCGACAGCGAAATCACGTTGCTCAGCGACGGCGTCGAACGTTCGGCGATCGTGCACGTGCCGCCCGCGGTGACCGGGCAGCGCCTGCCGCTGCTCGTCGGCCTGCGCGGCGCAGGCGGCGGCTCCTTCGAGCCGTACTCGGGCTTCTCGGTGCTGGCGGATGCCGAACACTTCATCGCGGTCTACCCGGCACCGGTCGAGGCTGGCGGCGGGCACACCTTCTGGAACGTCGACGAGGCGCCCGGCGGCCCCGAAGACGTGCAGTTCATCGCCCAGCTGCTCGACTACGTCGAAAGCGAGCTGTGCGTGGACCCCAGCCGCGTGTACGCGGCCGGGGTGTCGAACGGCGGCGGCATGGCCGCGCTGCTGGCGTGCCAGCTCAGCGGGCGCTTCGCCGCGATCGCGTCGGTTGCCGGCGGCTACGCGTCGCTGCCGCGCTGCCAACCGACGAACCCCGTGTCGATCATCGAGGTGCACGGTACGGCCGACGGCGTCGTTCCCTATGACGGGACGCCCGGGAGCGGGGCGGGCGCGGTGCGTCCGTGGTTGTTCGCGTGGCGCGCGCGCGACGGTTGTGTCGGCAGGGCGATCCTCGCGCGCATCGCGCCGCGCGTCGTGCGCTACGAGTGGAACGACTGCGCCGACGGCAGCGCCGTCGAGCACATCGAGATCTTCGGCGGCGCCCACCAGATGCCGGGAGCGCTGCCTCCCGATCCCGGTCAGGCGAGCACGGTGTCCGCTGCGTGGCTGGCATGGAGCTTCATGCGCGAGCACACCCTGGCCCAGCCATAGCCGCAGCGCGTCAGCCGCTGCGAGCGCGGCGGGCGGACCGTGCGTCGAACGTGGCGCGCCGTCAGCCGGCGGCGGGACGGTAGACGGTCACCACGGCGGCTCCGCCGAGGCCGATGTTGTGCTGCAGGGCGGCGCTCGCCCCGTCCACCTGGCGCGCGTCGGCCTGACCGCGAAGCTGCCAGCACAGCTCGCTGCACTGGGCGAGCCCCGTGGCGCCGAGCGGGTGGCCCTTGGAGATCAGCCCGCCCGAGGGGTTGACGACCCAGCGCCCGCCGTAGGTCGTGTCGTGGGCGTCCACGAGCTCGTGACCGTGGCCCTCCTCGGCCATGCCGAGCGCCTCGTAGGTGATCAGCTCGTTCGCGCTGAAGCAGTCGTGGAGCTCGATCACCTGGATGTCCTCGGGGGCGATCTGGGCCTCCTCGTAGGCCTGGCGGGCGGCCTCGGCGCTCATGTCGTAGCCGACGATCTTGATGCAGTCGGCCCCCTCGTCGAAGGTCGAGGAGAGGTCGGTGACCATCGCCTGGCCGGCGATCTCGATCGCCTTCTCCCACAGCTCGTGCTCGTCCACGAAGCGCTCGCTGGCGACGATCGCCGCGGCTGCGCCGTCGGAGGTGGGCGAGCATTGCAGCTTGGTGAGTGGCTCGTGGATCATCTTCGCCGCCTTGATGTCCGCGATCGAGTACTCGTCCTGAAACTGCGCGTACGGGTTGTTGACCGAGTGCTTGTGGTTCTTCCACCCGATCCACGCGAAGTGGTCGGGGGTCGAGCCGTATTTGTCCATGTGGTCGCGTCCGGCGTTCCCGAACATCTGCGGGGCGAACGGCGACTCCTCGGGCGGGCGCAGCTCGAACATGCGCGTCATGTGCTTGTCCATGGCGGGCGTGCGGTCCGTGTACTTCATGCCCAGCGAGCCGCGCTCCATCTTCTCGAAGCCGACCGCCAGCGCGCAGTCGACGAGCCCGCCCTTGACCGCTTGGCGGGCCAGGAACAGCGCGCTCGAGCCGGTCGAGCAGTTGTTGTTGACGTTGACCACCGGGATGCCCGTCAGGCCGAGACCGTAGATCGCTCGCTGCCCGTAGGTGGAGTCGCCGTAGCAGTAGCCGGCGTATGCCTGCTCGATGCGCTCGTAGGGGATGCCGGCGTCGGCGAGCGCTCTCGATCCCGCCTCCAGCACCCACTCGGGATAGTCGCCCTCCTTGGTGCCGGGCTTGTCGAACTTCGACATCCCCACGCCGATCACAAACGTGCGATTGCTCATCTGCGCCCTTTCCACTCGACACGCCGGCTGGCTGGCCAGCCAGGCCAAGGGGAAAGCGTAGCCGACGCTCGCCGCCCGATCACCGCCGACGGCGGCACGGCATACTCCAGCGGCAATGGCCAACCTCACCCGGGTCACCCGCTACGGCGTGGTCAACTGCTACCTCGTGCAGGACGACGACGGCCTGACGCTGATCGACACGATGATCCCGCGTAGCTCACAGACGATCCTCGCGGCCGCCGAGCGGCTGGGCGCGCCGATCGTGCGGATCGTCCTGACCCACGCCCACGGCGATCACATCGGCTCGCTCGACGCGCTAGCCGCGGCGCTGCCCGACGCCGAAGTGCTGATCTCGGCGCGCGACGCGCGCCTGCTGGGGAAGGACACCTCGCTCGACCCCGACGAGCCGCAGACGAAGATCAAGGGCACCCTGCCCGGCGCGAGCACCCAGCCGACGCGGACGATCGCGCCGGGCGAGCGCGTGGGCGCACTCGAGGTCTTCGACGCGAAGGGTCACACGCCGGGGCAGCTCGCTCTGCTCGATACCCGCGAGGGCACCCTGATCTGCGGCGACGCGTACTCCACGCTCGGCGGCGTGGCCACAGCGGCGCGCGCCAACCCGCGCTTTCCCGTGATGGCGATCGCCACCTGGCACCGACCGACGGCGCTGGCCAGCGCAAAGGCGCTACGGGCGCTCAGCCCCGAGCGCCTGGCGCCCGGACACGGGAAGATCGTCCAGGCGCCAGGCGCCGCGATGGACGCGGCGATCGCGCGGGTCAAGCTCTAGCGCCGCGCGACGCTCAGCTGCGCGCGACCTCGCCGGCCAGCAGCTCGGCGAGGCGATCGTGCGATTCCGTCAGCCCGCCCTCCATGCCCGAGGCGAGCATCCCGTCGCGCTCCTCGGTGGTGTGGAACAGCGATGTGGTGGTCAGCTTGGTACGCCCCTCGAGCTCCTCGAAGCTGAACGTCTCCACGATCACATGGCCGGGGAGACCCTCCCATTCGAAGGTCTGCACGAGCCGTTCGGGTGGCGCGACCTCGCGGTAGATGCCGCGGAAGCACTGCTCGGTGCCGTCTGACTCGCGCATCACGAAGCGCCATTTCCCACCCACGCGCACGTCCATCTCCGCGACCGTCGTGGTCATGCGCCGCGGACCCCACCAGCGCGGGATCAGCTGCGGGTCGGTGCACACCGCGAACACGCGCTCGCGGGGCGCGTCGAACACGCGCTCGCTCACGATCTCGCGCGCAGCGGGGGTGGTGATCGTCGTCTTGCCTGTCATCGTCGTCTCCTGGTCGTGGGTCAGGGTGCTCATCGCGGCTCTCCTCTGTCGTGTTGGCGTTGATCGCCGGCGCTCGCCGGCTGTCCACGGTCCTCCGCGAGCAGCTCGCCGAGGCGCTCGAGACGGCCGTCCAGCATCCGGCGATAGGTCTCGATCCACTGCTGGACGTCGTCCAGGCGCCGGGGCCCGAGCCGGCAAAGGCGCGCGCGCCCGCGCTTCTCGGTGCTCACGAGCTCGGCCTCCTCGAGGATGCGCACGTGCTTCTTCATGCCCGTCAGCGACATCTCAAAGGGCTGGGAGAGCTCGGTGATCGTCGCCTCGCCTGCTCCCAGACGCTCGAGGACGCGCCGGCGGGTCGGGTCGGCGAGCGCCGCGAGCGTCCCGTCGAGTCGAAGATCATAGTGAACCATTTGGTTTAGTATAGCGGCAGCGGGGCGCTCGAGGAGATGCCCGGCGGCGACATCCTGGTGGCCGGCAGCGCCACGCTCGTGCAGACGTTGATGAGCGAGGGCTACCGGCCCGCCGCTGCCGGCACGGATGGGCAGCGTCACGGGCTGAGGCCGGAGCTCAGAGCAGGTGCGACAGTCGCCAGCCGAGCGAGGGGCCGGCCAGCGGGTGCACGGTGACGACGGCGGCGGAGGCCGGCATCGAGCCGCCGACGCTCACGCTGGCCACTCGCTGACCGGCTCTGAGCCTGGTCGTGGTGGGGTTGACGGTGACGCTCACCGGCAGCGTCAGGCCACTCCATGTGAGCGTCCGCAGCGCGCCGGCGGTCGCGGCGACGGTGCGCCGCCCATCGGGGGCGCTGACGCTGAGCACGCGCGCGCCCGCGGGCACGATGCTCTGCACGCGCAGGGCCGCAGCCGCCGAGTCGCCGAGTCGCCGTGCGCTCGACAGCGCGGCTTCCACCAGCGGGCCGGCACGCTGACCGAGCACCACCCCCAGAACGGTGACTGCCCGCCCCGCGACGGAGGTGCGCTTGGCGAACACCAGACATCCCCCGGCCGCGCCATCCGAGCCGGTCTTGACGCCAACGTAGCCATCCTGCCCGACCAGCGCGTTGTAGTTGGCGACGCGCCCCGCGTCCGGGAGCGTGACCGAGCGCTCGTCGACGATCGTCGCGAACTCCGGCACCCCCATGGCGACGCGCGCGAGCGTGAGCTGGTCGAGAGCCGTTGACACGGTGCTCGCTTCGAAGCCGCTCGGGTCGGTGTAGGTCGTCGCCCGCATGCCGAGTCGCCGTGCGGTCGCGTTCATGTTCGCCACGAACGCCGTCACGCCCCCCTCGTGCGCGGCGAGCAGCGCGGCGACGTTGTTGGCCGACGGCAGCAGCAGCGCCTGCAGCGCCTCGCGCTCGGTGATCCGCTCGCCGGCGCGCACCGGCAGGATCGACTCGCCGAGTGCCGAGCGGCGCTGCTCTTCCGCGACGTCCGCCGGGGTGACGGTCAGCACGAAGCCGTGCTGGCCTGCGTTGACGGGATGCGCGAGCAGGGTCAGATAGGCGGTCATCACCTTGGCCACGCTCGCGATCGCCACCGGCGTCTGCCCGCCCGAGCTCGCGATCGCCCCCTCGACGCCCTGTGCCTGCACGGCGGCCTCGCCTTCTTGCGGCCAGACGAGGGCGGGTGTGCCTCCGGGCACGCGCACGGACAGCGCGAGCGTACGAGCGATGTCCACCGGCGGGGCCGGCTCGGTCGCGGCGCGCCACCCGACGAGCACGACGAGTGCGAGTGCGAGCACGCCCACGTAGCCCCACCGCGGGCGCGGGCGGCGTCGTTGCACGGGCGCTGGCCGTTCACTGCTCGCCACGGGCTCCGGACGCTAGCGCGTCCACCGCCCCCCGCGCGACGGTGCGCGCGCGTGCGATGATGCCGGCCGCATGGCGCGCATACCTCCGCTCGATCCCGCCGACGCCGAGCCACAGGTACGCTCGGCGCTCGAGCGCCTGCCGCCGCTGGCGGTGTTCGCCACGGTGGCCAACGCGCAGGGCACGTTCGTGAACTGGCTGCGCTTCGGGGGCGACTGCCTGGATGGGCGCTGGTTCGATCCCGTCCTGCGCGAGCTCGCCATCCTGCACGTCGCACATTTGACCCCGGGCGCCGAGTACGAGTGGGCCCAGCACGTGCCGATCCTCCTGGCCGTGGGCGGCACGGGTGAGCAGGTGGCGGCACTCGAGGCCGACGATGTGGAGGCCGCGGTCCTCGGCGAGGACGGCCGCCTGGTGGTGCGCTTCACCACCCAGGTCGTCCGCGACGCGACGCCGGACGAGGCGACGTTCGCGGCCATGAGCGCACGCTTCACGCGCGCGCAGATCACGCAGTTGCTGCTGGTGATCGGCCAGTACATGATGGTCGCGCGTGTGATGGCGACCGCCCAGCTCGAGGTCGACGCGGTGCTCGGCGCGGAGGTGCTGTCGGGTATCGAGCGCGCAGAGCGCGCCCGGCGCGAGAGCGCCTAGCTGGAACGAGCTTCCACGACCGTCGCCTTGCGGGCGCCGGCGCGGATGACCTCGGCAACCGCGGCCGGGTCATCGTAGAACGGCACGTGCCCGGCGCCCAGGGTCACGTGCGTGGCCCACGGCAGCAACGCGCGCGCTCGTGGCGCCTGGCGCCGATAGCTCAGCAGGCGGTCGCGGTTGCCCCACGCGATCGCAACGGGCACGCTGCGCAGCTGGGCGGGGGCGCCGAAGCGGTAGTGGTGAAAGGCGTTCAGCGCGCCCTCGAACGCGGGCGAGGACCAGGCGTCCCTGAGCGTGGCGATCGCCTCCTCGGCCGGCAGTCGCGCTGGATAGCCGAACGTCTGCCAGAACAG
This sequence comes from uncultured Solirubrobacteraceae bacterium, assembly GCA_963810735.1. Lineage (GTDB taxonomy): Bacteria > Actinomycetota > Thermoleophilia > Solirubrobacterales > Solirubrobacteraceae > Palsa-744. Next base: position 653,885 of record CAWEOR010000004.1, on the reverse strand, counting down.
CGCCGTTCGCCCCGCGCCGGTCCGCGCCAGTGCCTCGAGCGCAGGGCGCAGCGCGACGGGGACACCGGCGAGCGTGCCCAGCGAGAGCTGCACGAGGCGCAGTTCCCAGGCCGTCCAGAAGCCCGCCGGCGAGAACGCGCTCACCGAGCTGACGGCTCGACCGCGGGCGAGCTCGAGCGCGATCGCCCCGCCCATCGAGTTGCCGGCCACGTGCGGACGCTCGAGCCCGAGCTCCGCGAAGAACCACTCGAAGGCGTCTGCGTACGCGGGGATCGTCGGCTCGATCCCCGCTGACAGCGCCGCCGAGCGTCCGAAGCCGGGGGAGTCGCAGGCGATCACGTCGAACTCGCCGGCCAGGCGCGCGATCACGGGCTCCCACGCCTGCCAGTGGTGCCCCACCCCGTGGAGCAGCACCAGCGGCGGCCCTTCGCCCTCGCGGTGGTAGTTGATCGAGAGGCTCATCTCAGGCTCAGGTCGAGGTTGAGGTCAGCGTGCAGCTCACGCGAGGCCCCTCACGAGGTCGGCGCCGCGCTCGGCGATCATGATCGTCGGGGCGTTCGTGTTGCCTCCTGTGATGGTCGGCATGATCGAGGCGTCGATCACCCGCAGGCCGCTCAGGCCGTGCACGCGCAACTTGGAGTCGACGACCGCCTGCGGGTGGGTGTCGCTCATCCGGCTGGTGCCGACGGGGTGGTAGATCAGCATCAGGCGCTGGCGCAGGTCTGCTTCCAGCTCGGCACGCTCGACGCTCTGGGCACCGGGCTTGAGCTCGCTGACGACCAGCTCCTTCAACGGCGTCTGCGCGGCGATCTTGCGCGCGAGCTCGGTGCCGGCGAGCAGCGACTCGACATCCTCGGGCTCGGACAGCGTGTTGGTGATGATCCGCGGCTTGTCGGCGGGGTCGGCAGAGCGCAGCCACACCTGCCCGCGTGCCTTCGGCGAGACGAGCACCGGCGCGATCACCATGCAATGCCCGTCGTAGGTGTCGGCGCCGTGGTCTTCGTAGTAGGCGGCGCCCATGTGGAACTGGATGTCCGCCGCCGGCAGGCCGCCGCGCGTGCGTGTGAACGCGACCACCTCTGCGACCGTCGAGCTGAGCTTGCCCGAGCGGCGCAGCAGCCACTCCGCAAGTGGCCCCAGCTGTTTGTCGGCCCCGTACAGCGTGGTCGGGTCGGAGACCTCCCAGATGACCGTCACGAAGGGGTGGTCCTGGAGGTTGCGCCCCACGCCCGGGAGCTCGTGCTTGACCTGCACCCCGGCCGCGCCCAGCTCGGTGGGCTCGCCGATCCCCGACAGCAGCAGCAGCTGCGGCGAGCCGATCGCCCCGGCAGACAGCAGCACCTCGCGCTCGGCGCGCACGAGCTCGCCGGCGCCCCGACCGCTGCCCACGCGCACGCCGATCGCGCGATCGTCCTCCAGCTCGATGCCCAGAACGTTGACCCTCGTGCGGACCTCGAGGTTCGGTCGCTTGAGCGCCGGGCGCAGGTACGCATCGGCGGCGCTGAAACGCGCGCCGTTGCGTTGGGTGACCTGGAACATCGAGGCGCCATCCTGCTCGGGGCCGTTGTAGTCGGCGATACGCGGGATGCCGGCCGCCTCGCTGGCCGCCAGCAGGCGCTGGTTCAGCGGTCGCGGCGAGCGCTGCTCGGCTACGTGCAGGGGACCGCCCGCACCGTGATACTCGGATGGCCCACGGACGTTGTCCTCGGCCTTGATGAAGTAGGGGAGCACGTCCGCATAGCCCCAGCCCGGCGCACCCTGGGCCTCCCAGCCGTCGTAGTCCAGCGGGCGCCCGCGCACGTACAGCATCGCGTTCATCGAGCTGGAGCCGCCGAGCGCCTTGCCGCGCGGGATGTACAGCGAGCGTCCGTCCACGTGCGGCTCGGGCTCGGTCGCGTAGTCCCAGTCGAGCTTGGTGTGGAACTGCTGGGCGAACGCCGCCGGGATCTTGATCTTCAGCGAGCGGTCCTTGCCGCCGGCCTCGAGCAGCAGCACGCGCACCGAGGGGTCCTCCGACAGGCGATTGGCCAGCACGCAGCCGGCGGAGCCCGCGCCCACGATCACATACTCGTACGCGGCCACGCTCGCTCAGCTCCCCTGGGCCCGCGCCGCGGCGACGCGGTCGGGCAGGGGTGCGAAGCTGTACTCGGCCGCCCGCAGATGCTCGGTGCGCTCGAGGTACTCGCGCATGTATCCCGGCCAGTTGGCGACGATCCGCCCGCTGTCGTCGCGATACCAGGAGTCACATTGCGTCCATGCGGTGCCGGCGAAGCGCGCCTGCAGCTCGCGGTCGCTCGCCGCCTCGACCTCGGGGCGCACCTCCATCGCCCCGGCGCCCCGCCGGCGGAGCTCCTGCAGAGCCTGGCGCAGGTAGGCGGCCTGCGCCTCCAGGTAGACGATGATCGAGCCGCCGGAGGTGTTGGTGTTGGGCCCGTACATCACGAACATGTTGGGGAAGCCCGGCACGCACATGCCGAGGTGCGCGTGGGCTCCCGCCGACCACGACTCGCGCAGCTCGAGGCCGTCGGTGCCGGTGATGCCCATCGGGAACATGAAGTCGTTGGTCTTGAAGCCGGTCGCCCAGATGATGCAGTCGAGCTCGTGCGTGCCGCCGTCGGCGGTGACGATGCCCGTAGGCGTGATGCGTGCGATTGCCTCCGTGACCAGTTGGACGTTGGCGCGCTGGAGCGCCGGCAGGAAGTGGGAGCTGAAGAGGATGCGCTTGCAGCCGAACGTGTAGTCGGGCCAGACCTTGGCGCGGAGGTCCGGGTCCTTCAGCTGCGAGCGCATGAACGCGGCCGAGCGCGCGGCGGCCAGGCGTCCGATCGTCCGCGGGTGGCGGATCGCCAACGTCAGCGACTCGGTGTACTGGAACACGAACCCGCGACGCAGCGCCTGTAGCCCTGGGACGCGTTCGATGGCGCTTCTGATGGTCGCGTTGTAACGGCGGTTGAGCCGCGGCATGAACCAGTTGGCGGTGCGCTGAAAGACGGTCAGCGACTTGACCGTCGGGGCGATCTCGGGCACGAACTGGACGGCGCTCGCGCCCGTTCCGATGACCGCCACGCGCTTGCCCGCGAGCACGTACTCGTGATCCCATTCAGCCGAGTGGAAGCTGTGGCCGGTGAAGCTCTCGGCGCCCTCGATCGATGGTCTCACCGGCTGGTGGAGCTGTCCCGTGGCCAGGATCAGTGCGTCGGCCTCGTAGCTCTGCCCCTGCGCTGTGTCCACGCTCCAGCGCTGGCGAGCGGCGTCCCACGTGCACGCGGTCACCTCGGTGTCGGTGCACACGAGACGCTCCACATCGTGCTCGCGCGCCACCTCGCGCAGGTAGGCGTGGATCTCGGCCTGGGGCGAGCACAGCCGCGACCAGTCGCGGCGCTGGGCGTAGGAGAGGGAGTACAGGTGGCTGGGCACGTCGCACGCCGCGCCCGGGTAGCTGTTGTAGAACCACGTCCCGCCCAGATCCGGCGCCTTCTCGAGGATCTTCACGCCATCGATCCCGTGCCTTCGCAGCTCGATCGCCGCGGCGATCCCGCCGAAGCCCGCGCCCACGACCAGCACCTCGATCGCGCGGCTCGTGCTCTGCGCTGGACGCATCGCTGTGGCGGACATGGACTCCTCCTACACGTTGTTGACCGCCAACCTTATGCCCTTGCGCCCGGCGCCGCCGGACGCGCTGGGGATCCCAGCGCGAGCGCGTCCGTCATCCAGGCCCCGGCCGCGGGGATCTCGCGGGGATCGATATGGTGCCCCGCCTGGGACTCGTGGTAGTCGACCGGCAGGCCCGCGTCCCGCAGCAGCTGCGCGGCGGCGCGCGCGAAGCCGATGTCGATGACCTGGTCGCGGAGCCCGTGAGCGATGAACGCGCGCACCGCCCGCCTGGCGTCGAGATCGGCCTGCCAGCCCGCTACGGAGGGGATGAAGCCGGAGAAGGCGAGGATCCCGGCGGGCGCGGGGCGCCCGGCGCCCAGACCGAGGGCGTAGCTCATCGCCGTGCCCATCGAGAAGCCGCCGAGGACCGTTCGCGCGGGCGAGATCCCGGTCCGCTCCCACAGCTCGTCGTGGAGCTCGCCGAGCTGCGTGTAGGCAGCGCCGAAGGTCTCGGGGTCGGGATACCCGACCTGCGAGACCCTGTACCAGTGGCGACCCGGGAAGCCATCGATGCTCAGCGGTCCCCCCGGCGTGACGATGTGCAGGCGCCGGCGCGGATCGAGCGCTTCCCCGAGCGCGAGCAGGTCGTGCTCGTCGGCGCCGCGCCCATGGTGCAGCACGAGCAGCCCGGCGGGCTCGCCGTCGGCGGGCCGCTCTCGGAAGACGAGCGCGCTCAAGCCGCCGGCGCCGGCTGCTCGCGCGGGATGTAGGGCGCGAGCTCACGCCGGGCGATCGACAGCTTGTGCACCTCGTCGGGGCCGTCGGCCAGGCGTAGCGTGCGCAGGTGCGCGTAGGCGCGCGCCAGGCCGAAGTCTTCGGTCACGCCGCCGCCCCCGTGCACCTGGATGGCGCGGTCGAGCACCTTCAGCGCCATGTTCGGCGCCGCCACCTTGATCGCCGCGATCTCCGTCCGCGCATGGCGGTTGCCGACCGTGTCCATCATCCACGCCGCCTTCAACGTCAACAGCCGCGTCATCTCGATCTCGATCCGCGACTCGGCGATCCAGTCGAGGATGTTGCCGCGTGTAGCAAGCGGCTTGCCGAACGTCACCCGGGAGACCGCCCGCCTGCACATCGCCTCCAGCGCCCGTTCGGCCGCGCCGACGGCGCGCATGCAGTGGTGGATGCGTCCCGGGCCGAGGCGCGCCTGGGCGATCATGAAGCCGTCGCCCTCCTTGGAGATCACGTTCGTCACCGGCACCCGCACGTCCTCGAACAGGATTTCACCATGGCCGTCCTGGTCGATGTACCCGAACACCGGCAGGTTGCGCAGCACCGTCACCCCCGGCGTGTCCAGCGGCACCAGGATCTGGCTCTGCTGGGTGTACGTCGGCGCGTCCGGCTGGGTCTTGCCCATCACGATCATGATGCGGCAGTGCGGATGGAACACGTTGGTGATCCACCACTTGCGGCCGTTGAGGACGTATTCATCGCCATCGCGCTCGATGCTCAGCGCGACGTTGGTCGCGTCTGAGCTCGCTACGTCGGGCTCAGTCATCGCGAACGCAGACCTGATCTCTGCCTCCAACAGCGGCGTCAGCCAGCGGTCCTTCTGCTCGTCCGTGCCGAACTGGCTGAGCACCTCCATGTTGCCCGTGTCGGGAGCCGAGCAGTTGCATGCCTCCGAGGCGATGGGCGAGCGCCCAAGGATCTCCGCGAGCGGTGCGTAGTCGCTGTTGGACAGGCCCGCGCCGTGCTCCTCGTCCGGCAGGAACATGTTCCACAGCCCCGCGTCCCGTGCGCGCACCTTCAGCTCCTCCATGATCTGGGGCTGGTGGTGGGGGTCGCCCGACTCGCGCAGCTGGCGCTCGTAGAGCTCCTCGGCTGGGTAGATGTGCTCGTCCATGAACGCCGTCAGGCGCTCCTTGAACTCGGAACAGCGCTGGCTCGGCTCGAAGTCCATTCGTCTCTTCCTCTCCCTCCGGGGACGATGCGGTGACGGCGGTCATCTGCAATCATCGCCGATGCGCCGAGCGGACGCCGTCGCCACGGCGAGCGCCCGGCGAGCGTCCCGCTCCGGACCGGGCGTAAGCCTCGAGTTCCGGCTCAGTGTTGGCCGCCCGGCAGATCAAATGATCGGTCGTAGCGGCGGCCGTCCCGCTCCAACTTGAACGCATCGAGCGTGACGGATAATGTTTCCGGGTAGAAACTCGCCACGTTCCCCGGCCAAGTCGGGGATCTCGATGTCGCCGGACCGGCATGGCTCCGGAGCTACCCGGATCGAGGCGGACCTGTCCATCAATAGAGGAGAGAGAGATCTGATGCGCAGAGCATCCACCTGTCTTGCCGTTCTCGGCCTGGCTCTGCTGGCCCTGCCGGGCGTCGCCTCGGCGACGCCGACGGTCAAGTTCAAAGCCGAAGCCGTACCAATCCCGGGCTACGAAAAAGGCACCGGCAACATCCTCGGCGCCGGCGCCGCGCTGAAGGCCACCTACCAGATCGAAGGCACCGAATACTTCGGCTCGCCGCCGCCTGTGATCGGCATCAACTTCTTCCTGCCGACGGGCGTCAAGCTGCACCCGACCGGCTTCCCCACCTGCAACGAACAGGTGCTGCGCCAGTCCGGCCCGATCGCCTGTCCGAAAGGCTCGCAGGCCGGCCCCATCGGGAGCGTGCTCGGCTTCGTGACCTTCGGCGGCGAACGAGTCGAAGAGACCTCCGAACTGTTCTCGTTCTACAAACCCGGCGGTGGCTTCATCTTCTTCACCGACGGCCACACGCCGACCTCGCTGGAAATCTACTCCAGCGGCCACTACCTCAACTACACCGGCGGCGGCGGCTTCGGCCCCGATCTCGAAACGATCGTGCCGCTCGTGCCGAGCGTCCCGGGCGCGCCCTTCGCCTCGGTCAAGACGATCGAAGGCAAGTTCGGCTCGGCGATCGGACCGAAAAACAACCCGAAGAAGGACATCTACTACGGACGCGAGCCCACGAGCTGCCACGGCGGCCTGAAGCTGAAGACAGAAGTCATCTTCGCCGAAAACGGCGAAGAATCGAAGCGCGAGCCCGTGATCGCCGACTACACCGCTCCTTGTCCCCGCAAGTAGCGACCGGGAGGGGTTACGCCGGTGAGGGCGTAATCTCGTAGGAAGTAGGTTCGATGGGCGGCCTCATCGCCGATGGTGGGGCCGCCCGCTCGCTGTAAACGCCAGGAAGGATCGGGTTGAGAAGGGACATGGTCGGGTGGAGGAGACTGGCGGGGGGAATCGCCGGCGGCGCCTGCGTGGTCGCTCTGGTCATCGTCGCCGTGCTCGCGACCGCCGCCGGCGGCTCCTCGGGCGGCTACAGCGTGCGCGCGATCTTCGACGACGCAGGCAACCTCATCAGCGGCGAGAACGTGAAGATCGACGGCGTAAAGGTGGGCACCGTCAGCTCGGTCACGCCGACGCCCCAGGCCAAGGCGGCGGTCGTCATGAGCATCGAAAACCCCGGCTTCCAGGACTTCCGTGCGGACGCGAGCTGCCAGATCCGCCCCCAGGCGCTGATCGGCGAGAAGTACGTCGACTGCCTGCCCACCCAGCCGCGCGTGGAAGGCACGGCGCTGCCACCCCCGCTGCACAAGATCCCCAGCGGGCACGAAGGGGCGGGCCAGTACCTGCTGCCCGTGCAGAACACCTCGAGCCCGGTCGACCCCGACCTGCTCAACGACATCAACCGCCTGCCCGAACGCGAGCGCCTGACCATCATCCTCAACGAATTCGGCGCCGGCCTTGCCGGGCGTGGCAGCGACCTCAACGAAGTGATCAAGCGCGCCAACCCGACCCTCCAGGAACTCGTCAAGGTCTTCCACATCCTCGCCAACGAGAACCACGTGCTGGCGAAACTGGCAGTCGACTCCGACGAGGCCCTCAAACCGCTCGCCCGCGTGCGCGAACACGTCGCTCACTTCATCGTGGCGAGCAACCAGGTCGCCCAGGCGACGGCGGCCACGCGCGGATCGCTGGCGCGCAACCTGGCTCTGTTCCCGCCGTTCCTCGAACAGCTCGGGCCGGCCGTGGAACGTGTCCAGCACTTCGCCGAACAGACCACGCCGACGTTCACCGACCTGCTGAAGGCTGCGCCGGGCCTGGACAAGGCGTTCACGAGCCTGCCGGCGTTCTCGCAGGGCACCGAAAAGTTCCTCGAGACGGCCGGCAAGACCGCCAAGGTGGAAGGCCCCGCGCTGAAGAACACCACGCCGCTGCTCAAACAGCTGCAGAAGCTCGGCAACTCCGCGCTGCCGTTCACCGAAAACTTCTCCAGCCTGTTCGAGAGCCTGCGCGAAACCGGCGGTCTCGAGCGGATCATGGACTTCATCTTCCTGGGGACGGGCGCGGCCAACGGCTACGACGCGCTCGGCCACTTCCTGCGCGCCGAGGGCGTGGCCAACGTGTGCCTCGAGTACGCCGTCGCGCCGTCCTCCAACGGCGGCTGCAGGCGGAAACTGTTCAACACCGTCAAAGGCGAAACCGCGAGCCCGTCCGCGACGGCCTCATCCACGAGCCTGACCTCAGCGAACGCCGCAGCTGCGCTGGACTCGAGCTCGTCGAGCGTGCTGATGGCCCGCACGCTCGCCGTGATGACCGGCTCCACCCCGGCGCAGGCGCTCGCGAAATACCCGGGCGCCACCACCGCGGCAGGGGGAGCGCAGGCTCCCGGCCTCACCGGTGCGGGCGCCGCTGCGAGCGCTGCGCCGGTCGGCGGCTCGACGGCGGGCACCACCTACTACACGCCGGCCAACGAAGTCGCGGGCGCCGGCGGACTGCTCCTCAACTACCTGCTCGGGAGCGAATGACGCGATGATCCGACGCGCCCTCCACCTGCTCGCGCCGCTGCTCGCGCTCGCCTGTGGCGCGCTCGCGCTGAGCCTGCCCGCGGCGAGTCTCGCCGTCGAACCCGGCACGAGCTCGACCAGCGAATCCCCGCCGCCCGCGGAAGGCGGGTCGACGACCACGACCACGACCGCGCCGAGCTCCAGCTCACCCGCGGCGGCCGCGCCGGCCGGGGAACCAGTGCCGGGCGCGTCCTCCGCGGAAGGGGAAGCGAGCCCGACGGTGGAATCGGCGGCGCCGCAGGTGCAGGCCCAGCATGCTCAGAGCGCCAGCCCCAGCGGCGCGGGCGCCGTGACCCCCAAGAAGGGGTCGAAGAAGTTCTCCGCGCCCGGCGGCGCAGCGGCCGGTGAAAGCGTCACGGGCGGCGTACGCGCCAAGCACAAGGCCCCAGCCCCGTCCACGCTCACGCCGGGGCTGCCGTTCTCCCTGAGCTCCCCGTTCGGCGGCCTGCCATCGTTCTTCATCGAAAGCTTCCAGATCCCGCCGTTCCTGCTGCCGATCTTCCAGGCGGCGGGCACCGCCTACGGGATCCCCTGGCAGGTGCTCGCGGCGATCAACGAGGTGGAGACCGACTACGGGCGCGACCTCAGCCTCTCGAGCGCGGGCGCCGAGGGCTGGATGCAGTTTCTCCCGTCGGTGTGGGACGAGTACGGCGTGGACGCCAACGGCGACGGCTGGGAGGATCCCTACAACCCCGCCGACGCGATCTTCGCGGCCGCCAGGTACCTGCGCGCGGCCGGCGGGGACACCAACATCAAGGCGGCGGTCTTCGCCTACAACCACTCGCAGGCGTACGTCGAATCGGTGATGCTGCGAGCACAGCTTCTGAGCGGCACCCCGCCGGAACTGCTCGGCGCGATCACGGGGCTGACGGAGGCTCGTTTCCCGGTGTACGCGCCGTCGCACTTCAGTGATGGCTTCGCGACCACGACCAGCGGCAGGACGCTCGCCGGCACGACCATCTACTCACAGCTCGGCGCCCCGGTGATCGCAGTCCAGGACGGCGAAGTCGTGGAAGTCGGCCAGTCGCCATCGCTCGGGAGCTTCGTGGCCCTGCGCGACGCCTACGGGAACACCTACGTGTATGCCGACCTCGGTGAAGTCGCGCCCGTCTACCCGGTGCTCGAGCCCCACGTCCACAGCGCCCTCAGCACCCGTATCAACGGCGCGGGCGCGACCAAGCACGAACCCGCGCCGAGCGGCCCCGCGAGCGCGGGCGCCCAGCCGCGCTCGCCGCTGTCCGAGGGAGCCGCCATCTCCGGGCTCGCGCTGGGCGCGGCCGCCGGCCTGGAAGGACCGCCGAGCGCGCCGGCGCCGGCACCCGTGCACGCACCCACGCCGCCGACGCCTGCGGTGCGCGTGCACTCCTTCGCCGCAGGGCCCGACCAGGTCTATCTGCATCCTCTCCTCCCCGGCGTGCAGGTGATCGCGGGAACGGTCCTCGGCCACGTCGGCGCCGGATCGTCCCCGGACGGGGTGGCGGGCGTGGGCACGGCCGCGGCCGCCGGGCCGCACATCTTCTTCCAGATCCGGCCCGCCGGTGCGGGTGCGCCGCTGATCGATCCGAAGCCGATCCTCGACGGATGGGTGGCCCTGGAAGAGACCTCGATCTTCCGCGCCAAGGGCGAGAACCCGTTCCTGGCGACCTCGCCGACGGTCGGCCAGGTGCTGCTCGAGTCACAGCAGCAGCTCGAGCCGCAGGTCCTCCACGACGCCGGCATCCGGCTCGGCACCTGCGCGCGCCAGGACGTGCAGGAGGGGAGAGTCGACAAGCGCGTGCTGGCGATGCTCGAGTACCTGTCCGTGTCCGGCCTGCGCCCCTCGGTCTCCGGGCTGCCCTGCGCTCCCGCCACACCCGCCGCCGCCGCGGCCAACGTGTCTGCCGGGGCTACGGCCAAGGGCGTTCAGATCACCGCCATCAACGGCATCCCGATCGCGGGCCACCAGGGACCGGGATCGCTCGCGGACGAGACCGTGCGCAAGCTGCTGATGCTCCAGGGCATCTCCCGGCCGCTGCGGATCGTGAGCACCATGAGCTACCCGGGCGCCGCCGCGGCGATCACCAGCCCGCATGCGAGCGCCGCGCTCCACATCGCCTTCGGCGCGCTGGGCGCAGCCGGTGCGCATGCGGCCTCGCTGACCGCCTCACAGCTGGCGCCCAACGAGTGGATCGAGCTGATCGACCGGCTCGGTGAGATCCCCGATCCGACCGTCGCCGGCGGGCACTCGAGCGCCGCGATCCAGGACCCCACGACGACGACGACGACGACGAGCTCAACAGGAGAAGCCGGTGGCAACGACTAGCCCTCCCAGCCCGCCCGCGGCCCCGCCGCCACCGCCGTCGCCGGGCGCCCCCGACCCGCAGGGCCAAGCGAAAGGCGCGCGCACCAGCCCGCTGCGCGTGATCGCGGTGGGCGCGCTGGGGCTGGTCATCCTGATCGTCGCCTACCTCGTGTTCGCCCCGGCGGGTGGCTCGAACTACAAGCTCGAATTCCACGAAGCCGACCAGCTCGTCAGGGGCGATCAGGTGCAGGTCGGCGGCGTGCCGGTGGGAAGCGTCACCAACATCGAACTCACTCCCGACTTCAAAGCCCTGGTCACGATCCACGTGGACTCCTCGCTCGTGCCCCTGCACCAGGGCACGACCGCCCAGGTGCGCGTGCCGTCCCTGACGAGCGTCGCCAACCGCTACATCGAGCTGAGCCTCGGTCCCAACAACAACCCGATTTACCCGGCCGGCGCGAAGCTGCCTGCGAGCGTGACCGGGGAAGTCACCGACCTCGACCAGCTCTTCAACACGCTCAACCCGAAGACCCGCAAGGGTCTGCAGGGATTCATCCAGGGCACCGCCGAACAGTACGAGGGCCAGGGCAAGAACCTCGGCACCTCGATCGAATACTTCCCACCGGCGCTGTCGGCGGCGACGCACTTCTTCACCGAGCTGTCCCGCGACCAGCCGGTGTTCACGAGCTTCCTCGTGGAAACCGCCAAGGCGGTCACGACGATCGGCGCCCATCAGGAATCGCTCGCGGACCTGATCGAAAACCAGAACAAGACCTTTCAGGCGATCGGCTCGGAGCAGGCGAACCTCGCCAAGGGCCTCAAACAGCTCCCGGTGACCCTCAACCAGGGGAACAAGACCTTCTCCGAACTGCCCGCCACGTTCGCGGCGCTCGGCCTGCTCGTCAAGGAATCCCGGCCAGTCACCAAAGCGCAGACCGAACTGCTCGAACACCTGCGCCCGCTGGTGATCACGGCCACGCCCGTCGTGCACAACTTCAGCGAAGTGTTCAGCAAGCCGGGTGCGAACAACGACCTCACCGACCTCGTGCGCGCGTTGCCCGCGCTCGCCCAGCGGCTGACCACGGCCTCGCCGGTGAGCGTCACCGCGCTCCAGGAATCCGTCCCGATCTCCGCCGTGTTCGGCCCCTACGCCCCCGATCTGGCGGGCACGCTGCGCACCTTCGGCGCGGGCGCCGGCTACTACGACGCGGACGGCCACTACGTCCACCTCAACCCCGTGCTGCCCGACTTCACGCTCGGCGAAAACAACACGCTGCACCCCGCCAGCAGCCCCGAAGCGGCGCTCGCGGGCCTGAAGACCGGGCAGTTGCGGCGCTGTCCCGGCGCCGCCACCCAGCCCGCCGGCGACGGCTCCTCGCCGTTCACCGACGGTGAACTGCTCGACTGCGACCCCACGGAGACGCCGTGAACAGCCTGAGAACGCATGGCTGCGCTGGATCTGCGTCCTCGGTCGCTCGCGTACCGAAGCACGCCACGCTCCCGGCGTCCTTGCCCAGCTTGCCCTGCGTCCTCAGGTACGTGCCGTGAACAGGCGCAGAAACTCCCTCGCCGCAAGCCCGCTGCTGATCGGCGCGATCACGACGCTGATCGTGGTGGTGGCCGTGTTCCTGTCCTACAACGCGAACAACGGGCTGCCGTTCGTGCCCACCTACAACATCAAGGTGGAACTGCCCGAGGCCTCCGGACTGCAGGAATCGAACCAGGTCCGCATCGCGGGCACGCGCGTGGGCATCGTCAACGCGCTCACGCCCCACCAGAACCCGCACACGGGTCAAATCACAGCGATCGCCACGCTACATCTGGAAAAGAAGGTCGAACCGCTGCCCGCCGACACCAAGGCGATCGTGCAGTCGGTGTCGGCCGTCGGCCTGAAGTACCTCGAACTGGAAAAGGGCACCTCGAAGACGACGCTCAAGGCGGGGCAGACGATCCCCGTCTCCCAGACCCGCGAACCGGTGGACATCGAGGAACTCTTCAACATGTTCAACCAGCCGACGCGCACGGCGATCAAGATCAACACCAACAACTTCGGCGACGGCCTCGCCGGACGGGGGCTCGGCCTGAACAACACGATCGCCGAACTGCGCCCGCTCGTCACTCACGCGTTCCCGGTTCTGCGCAACCTCGCGCTTCCGCAGACCGGCCTGCACGAGCTGTTCGTCGCGCTCGACCGTGCGGCCTCGCAGACGGCGCCGGTGGCTGAGACCAACGCCGCGTACTTCGAAGAGCTCGATCGCTTCTTCACGGCCTGGGGCGCCGTCGCCCCGTCGATCGAAGCCGCCAACAGGGGCGGGCCGCCGTCGCTCGAACAGGCGATCTACTCGCTCCCTCACGAGAAGCCGTTCTACGAAAACGCCGCCGAGTTCATGCACCTCCTGCGCCCAAGCGCCGCCGACCTGGTGACGGTCGCGCCAGAACTCGGGCACGCCTTCAGCGTCGGCGCCGTCAACCTCACGGCCGCCACCGCCCTGAGCACGAACCTCGCCGAATCGGCGCAGGCGCTCGAGGAATTCGGCCACAACCCGGTCGTCTCGCTGGCGCTCGAAAACTTCACGGAAACGCTCGAAATCGGCAACCCGCTGCTCGCCGGGATCACCCCCTCGCAGGTGAACTGCAACTACTGGACGCTCGCGTTCCGCAACCTCGCGAGCCTCGAGGCGGAGAACATCGGCGTGGGGACGCTCGTGCGCGCGAGCACGCTGCTGTCCCCGACGGGCGTCAACAACGAGGGCTTCCCCGCATCCACCTACGCCAACGGCCCGGACATCGAAAAAGCGGCCAAGGGCAGCTCGGTGATCGTTCCCAACAACCACCTGCACTACAACGCCTACCCCAACACCACCGGCCCTGGCCAGGCGAACCTGTGCGAAGCCGGCAACGAGTCCTACGTCGCCGGCAAGGCCGTCTTCGGCCACGCAGCGGCGAGCGAAAACAACCGCGAATTCACGAGCCGCGAACAGAACCTGCTCGGCGAAAAGTACTCGACGCCGACGCTCGAAGCGCTGGGCCTGGCAAAGCCCACCCCGGCACCCAAGTCGAAGTCCAAGTCGACCGGGAAGGGCAAGTGAGCAGGATGCCCATGTGGCGCCGCCAGGACCGAGTACCCGTGATGGAGCTGCAGCGCTCGAACCCGCTGCGCGCCGGGATCGTGCTGATCGTGGTGATCGTGATCGGCGTGTACTTCGGCTTCAGCAAGCACGTCCCGTTCAAACACGGCTTCCGCCTCAACGCCCAGTTCGCGAGCGCCGTCAACATCCAGCCCAAATCGCCGGTGCGCATCGCCGGTGTGAACGTCGGCGACGTGACGTCGATCAAGCGCGAGGGCAACGCCGGCCTGGTCAGCATGGAAATCGAACCGCGCGGCCTGCCGATCCACAGCGATGCGACCGCGAAGATCCGTCCGCGCCTGTTCCTCGAAGGCAACTGGTTCCTCGACCTGCAGCCCGGGAGCCCCTCAGCTAGCACCGTCTCCTCGGGTTACACGATCCCGGTCGCGCAGACGGCCGACCCGGTGCAGCTCGATCAGGTGCTGGACGCGCTCAACACCGACACGCGCGCCAACCTGCAGACCTTCCTGATCGAATACGGCGCGGCGCTCACGCGTTACCCGAATGCCGCCGAAGACGCCGAACAGGAACCCGAAGTCCGCGGTGTGAACGCTGCGCAGGCGCTCAACAAAACCTACGAACGCTCGCCGAAGTCGCTGCGCGGCGGGGCAGTCGACACCCAGGCGATCACCGGCACCCACCCCGAAGACCTGTCAAAGCTCGTTGCCTCCATCGACAAGGTCGCCTCCGCCCTGAACGTACACGAACAGGACCTCAGCGAACTGTTCCCCAACTTCAACTCGTTCTTCGCCTCGCTCTCCTCGCAGTCCACCAGCCTCACGCGGTTGGTGGCCGAGCTGCCGAGCACGCTGCTGAGCATCCAGCAGGGCCTCGCCGGTCTCGATCAATCGTTCCCGCCGACGCGGGAATTCGCCGCACGACATCCTGCCCGGCGTGAGGAACACCAACCAGACGGTCGCGGCGGCGCTGCCGTGGATCGAACAGGTGAAGGCGTCGCTGTCGCCGACGGAGCTCGGCGGCGTCGCCCAGGGCCTGGCCGAAGCGCTCCCCACGCTGGCGCAGCTCACGGCCGAACAGACGACGCTCTACACGCAGACCGAACTGTTCAACAAGTGCATGACCAACGTCATCTACCCTGCCGGCAACGCCAAGCTCCAGGACGGGGCGAGCACGACCGGCGTGGAAGACTACCGCGAGTTCTGGTACAGCCTGGTGGGCCTCGACAGCATCGGCCAGAACTTCACCGGCAACGGCCCGGCGGTCAGCGCGCTGGTCGGCAACAGCGGGCAGACGCTGAAGGCGCCGTCCACCGGGTTGCAGGGCACGGACCTGAAGGGCGAACCACTGCTCGGCCGCACGCCGCTCGCGCCGCTCGGCACGCGCCCGGCCTTCCCCGCCGCAGAGCCCCCGTATGAGCCGAAAGCCCCCTGCTACAAGCAGACGGTGCCCAACTTCAACGGGCCTCTCGCGCAGGGGCCCGCGGACGGGAGCGGGGCAGGATGAGCACGGCCGGCGCCAGTCACGAAGGCGGGCTCAGCGTCCGCGACCAGATCGAGCGCTACCGCTCGGCGTTCATCGCCGTGCTGTCGCTGGTGGCGATCGCCGCGGTCGTCGGCGGCTACATCCTCGCGCACGAGAACCTCAAACTTCCCGGCTGGGTGCCGGTGCTGGGCCACAAATACTTCAAACTGGAGGGCGAGTTCCAGACGGCGCAGGCGGTCACGCCGGGACAGGGACAGGCGGTGACGATCGCGGGCGCGAAGATCGGCGAAATCGCGACCGTCGACCTGAACCAGGGCGTCGCGCTGGTGACGATGAACGTCAACCCCAAGTACGCCAAGTACATCTACCACGACGCGACCATGCTGCTGCGCCCGAAGACGGGGCTGCAGGACATCACCGTCGAGGTCAGCCCGGGCAATCCCTCGACCGGCAAACTGCAGAGCGGCGAAGTGCTGCCGGTCTCGCAGACCGCGGCGAACGTCGACTTCGACGAATTCCTCGCCGGGCTGGACGCCGAAACGCGCTTCTATCTGCAAGAGCTGCTGGCCGGCCTGGGGATCGGGCTGAAGGGCAACAGCAGGGCGCTGTCAGCTGACCTCAAGCGCTTCGATCCGCTCGCCAAGTACACCGAAGAGATCGCCCAGCAGGTGGAAATCCGCCACACGAACGTCGCGCGCTCGATCCACAACTTCCGCCTGCTGCTCGAAGCGCTCGGCAACAAGGACCAGTCGCTCTCCCAGCTCGTGGACGCCTCCAACGCGGTGTTCGCCACGTTCACAAGCGGAGGAAGCGGCCTTCCGCAAGACGCTCGAGCTGCTGCCCGGGCGCGCTGCACAAGACGGGCGTCGGCCTGGCCCATCTCGCGGTCGCCACGCACGTGCTGACCCCCGCGCTGCACGAACTCGCTGCCGTTCGCGCGCGCGCTCGGCCCGGCCAACGAAGCCACGCGCAAGGCCGCGCTGACGACGACGCCGATCATCAAGAACGACATCCGCCCGTTCGCGCGCGAAATCCTGCCGGTGGTCAACGAACTGGAGCCCACCACCAAGAAGTTCAGCGAAGCACTGCCGAAGCTCGCCGCGAGCTTCGGGGTGCTCAACGAATTCTTCAACGAGATCGCCTACAACCCCGGTCCCAGCAAGGGCGGCTTCCTGTTCTTCCTGGACTGGGGCAACCACGACCTCAACAGCGTGCTCAGCACCGCCGACGCCCACGGCGCACTGGGCCGCACGCGTCGTGTACTTCAACTGCGAAATCCTCAAATTCTTCAAGTCGGTCCAGGAAGTCAACCCCAACGTCAACCTGCTGCTGAGCCTGCTCAAGCCGCCGACCAAGGAAGAATGCGTCCGGCTCGGCGTGATCCAAATCGGGCGACGGCCACAGCCGGCGAGCGCGCACGCTTCACGCGAAAGCGCCCGCGGGCGGCGTGTTCTCGAACCTCGATCAGCATCCGTTCGGGGGCAAGGGCTGACATGCAGAAGCGCGCGCCCACCCTCGGCAACCTGCTCGTGATCGTCCTGTTCGTGCTGAGCTGCTTCGGGCTGCTGATGTTCCTGTGGGAGTCCTTCGGCGGGCCCCTGCCGCTCAAACCGAAGGGCTACCGCTTCAGCATCGCCTTCCCGCGCTCGTTCGCGCTCGCCGAAGAGTCCGACGTGCGCATCAGCGGCGTCGAAGTCGGCCACGTCGTCTCGCTCGACCCCGACAGCGAAGGCGCAACGCACGCGACGGTCGAAATCGCCGGCCGCTATGCGCCGATACGCGCCAACATGCACGCGATCCTGCGCCAGAAGACCCTGCTGGGCGAGACCTACGTGCAGCTGATCCCGGAGGGCTCCAGCGGCACCGTACCTGCCCGACGGCGGACAGCTCCCCGAGAGCCAGGTGGAACCGTCGGTGACGCTCGACGACATCCTTTCCGCGTTCAATGCGAAGACCAGAGCGCGACTTCCAGATCTGGCAGGAGATCGGTCGCGGAAGGCATCGACGGGCGTGGCGAAGGCATCAACGCATCCTTCGCCCAGCTCGAACCCTTCGTGGAAAGCGCCAACAAGCTGGTGACGCTGCTCGACGAGCAGGAAGGAGCGGTGCGTGCGCTCGTGCACAACACGGGCGTGGTGTTCAACGCGCTGGCCAGCCGCGACCACCAGCTCGAAGGCTCGATCGTCAACGGCGAGCGCACCTTCCACGCCGCCGCCGAAGCAAGCGATGCATTGGCGGCAGCCTTCCGCGTGCTGCCGAGCTTCGAGCACAACTCGACCGTGGCGCTCAAGGAAACGGACAAGTTCGCGGCCGATCGCCAACCCGTACTTCGAAGAATTCCAGGCCACCGAGCGCCAGCTCGCGGCGCTGCTCAGCGCCGCCAAGCCGTTCACGCCCGAATTCAACGCCTTCCTAACGAAGCTCGGTCCCCTGACAGCCTCGGCCAAGATCGGTCTGCCGGACATGGCCAAGGCCCTCAAACTCACGGTCCCGATCCTCGAAAACTTCAGGCCGGTGCTGCACAACCTCGATCCGTTCCTGCAGTACCTCGGTGAATACGTGCCCGAGCTGCAGTCCTTCTTCGCCAACATCACCGCCGCCACGCAGGCGAGCGAACCGAGACGCCGACCTCGGCAAGACGGCGCCGAAGGCGCACCTGCTCACCGGGATGCAGGTGCTCACCCCGGAAAGCCTCGCGATCTACCCGAACCGGATCGGCACCAACCGCGCCAACGCCTACCCGCACTCCGGCGCGTACAGCTCGCTCGCCAGCGGCTTGCCCGTGTTCACCTCCGACTCGTGCGCGAACACCGCCCCCGCGGTGAGCGGTCCGGCCAACGAAACGTCTCCGAAGAAATCCTCAACCTGCTGCAGCATCCCCCAACGCCGGCGAATCGCCGATCGCCAACGAACCCGAGACCGCCAACAAAGTGGCCGCGCCCGGGTGCCTGCCACAGGGCCCGTTCACCTTCAACGGCGAAACCAGCCAGTTCCCGCACGTCGTGTATAAAGCTCCGGCAAATGATGTCCGACGAGGACCGACCACCACTACCACGCGACCGACCTCGATCTCCTCGGCGACCCAGACGACGGCGAGTGGTCGATCCGCTGCCTGGACGTGCACAAGCGCCTCGGCGGGGTGCCCGTCCTCGACGGCTGAACGTCGCCTTTCCCGAGGACACGATCACCGTCGTGCTCGGCCCGTCGGGCACCGGCAAGAGCGTGCTGATCAAGCACATCATCGGGCTGATGTTCCCCGACTCCGGCGATGTGATCGTCAAAGGGCAAGTCGTCAAAGACCTGACGATGCCGGAGCTGCTCGCGCTGCGGCGCAAGATCGGCGTGCTCTTCCAGGACGGCGCGCTGTTCGGCTCGATGTACGTGTTCGACAACGTCGCCTTCCCGCTGCGCCAGCACACCGACTACTCCGAGGGGCAGATCGCCGAGCGCGTGCGCGAGCGGCTGACCGACGTCGGGCTGGCGGACGCGATGGACGACGCTGCCCTCGCAGCTCTCCGGCGGCATGCGCAAGCGCGCGGGCTTCGCGCGCGCGCTCGTGATGGAGCCGGACATCGTGATCTTCGACGAGCCCGACTCGGGCCTGGACCCGGTGCGCACGGCGCTGCTGTGCGACCTGATCCAGGAGATGCACGCGATCCACAGAGGCACCTACATCGTCGTCACGCACAACATCGCCTCGGCGCGGCAGATCGGCGAATACATCGCGCGTGCTGTGGCGCGGGCGGATCGTCGAAGCGGGCGACGCCGCGAAGATGTTCTCCTCGGAGAACCCGTTCGTGCGCCAGTTCCTCAGCGGCTCCGCCGAGGGGCCGCTGACGATGGACTGAGCCGAGCGCACGGCCCGCGCGCGCTGTGCAGACACCTGGCTGTTGCGATCGCAGCCACAGTCGATGCGAACATATGTTCGTATGGTCGTCTGCGTGCACCTCCCCCGCTTCGAGCTGGTCGTGGCCGCCGGCGAGCGCTCGCAGGTCGCTCGCCAGACGCTGGCAGGGCGCGCGCTGGCGGTGGCGCCGCTGGTCGGCGCAGAGCAGCGCGTGGGGGAGGTCTCGGGGGCCGCGGAGGCGCGCGGCGTGGCCCGGGGGATGGTCCTCGGCGAGGCGCTCGCCCGCTGCCCTGAGCTGATGCTCGTGCCGGGCGACCCCGTGCGCGGTGGCGGAGGCCTGGGAGGCGGCGATGCGCGCGCTGGAGTCGATCGGCGCGGCGCGTCGAGCCGGCCGCGTCCCGGGCTCGCGTACTTCGAGGCCGACGGCGCTGCGCGGGATCCACGGCACGCTGGAGGGGACGCATCGCGGCCGCCCGGCGGCGCGCTCGCAGCGCCCGGTGCGCATCGGCGCTGCGCCCGACGCGCTTCTGCGCGCTGGCCGGCCGCCCTGGCGGTGCGCTCGCGCCGCCCGCTGGTGCTGGAGGGCAAGGAGGCCCGGCGCTGGCTCGCCGGGCGCCCGGTCGAGCTGCTCGGCTACCGGCGAGGACACCGCGGCGCTGATCGAGCCGCTCACCCGCCTGGGCGTGCGCACGCTCGGCGAGCTGGCAGAGGCTCGGGCGCGCGGCGCTCAGCCGACCGCTTCGGGGCGCCGGGCGCGCTCGCCCACGGGCTGGCCTGCGGCGAGGACAGCCCGCTGCGCCCGCGCCGGATGGAGGAGCGCCTGGAGGAGTCGATGGAGGTCGGCGACGCGAGCTCCGGCGAGGCGCTGAAGCGGGTGCTGGGCGTGCTCGTGGACCGGCTGCTGGCCCGCGCCGAGCGCCGCGGGCGCACGCTGCGCGCCGCCACGCTCTCCGCGCGCCTGCTCGCGGGCGGCGGCTGGCGCGAGCGCGTGGTCTTCCGCCAGGCGCTCGCGGATCCCGAGCGCATCTGGCTGGCGCTGTCCGTGCGCCTGCTGCGCGCTTCCCGCCCCGGCCGCCGAGCTGGCGCTGGCCGTCGAGCGCTTCGGGCCGCCCGCCAGCGAGCAGGGTGTGCTGTTCGAGCAGCGGACGACTGTCTCACGGCTCGGGGCGGCCTAGCGCCGTCCAGCGCCGCGCCGCGCGCCTGCGCGAGGCCGTCGCCCAGGTGCGCGCCGTGGCGGGACAGGACGCGGCGCTGCGCGCCGTGTGCGTGGACCCCGACTCGCGCGTGCCCGAGCGGCGGGTGGTGCTGGCGCCGATCCCTGAGTGATGGCTCGGCGCTGCTGACGCGAGCTCTGAACCAGCCCCGGCCCGGCGCGCGTGCGCTGGGCGCGAGGGCATGCCCGGCGCAGGTGAACGGCGAAGCGATCGAGTCGCTGCGGGAGTCCTGGCTGGTGGAGGACCGCTGGTGGACCGCCGAGCCGCTGCGCCGCCGCTACTGGGAGCTCGTGGGCGAGCGCGGACGCAACGTGGTCGTCTTCCACGACCTGTGCTCGCGGGCGCTGGTTCCTGCAGGGATGAGTCGCTCGAGATGCAGCCGAGTCGACCCCTCCGTACGTCGAGCTGCACTGCCACTCGGCCTACTCGTTCCTGGACGGCGCCTCGCTGCCCGAGGAGCTGGCGCGAGCGGGCCGGCGAGCTGGGCCATGTGGCGCTGGCGCTGACCGACCACAACTCGCGTCTCCGGCTCGATGGAGCTGGCCCAGAGCGCGCCGAGCACGGGGTGAGGGCGATCCACGGCGCCGAGATCGACGTGATCTCGGACGCCGCACGATCGACGTGCGCAGGCCGCGGGCGGCGCCCGTCACCTCACGCTGCTCGTGCGCGACGAGCGCGGCTGGAGCAACCTCTGCCGGATCATCACGCTCGCCCACGCCCACACGCGCGAGGGCGCTGCGCGGCGCGAGCGCGGCGAGCCGTGGGTCGACCTGCAGGCGGTGCTCGACCACGCCGAGGGCCTCGTCTGCCTGACCGGCTGCGCCGAGCGCTCCGTGCTCGGCGGCGCGGCGCGCCGAGCGGCCGAGTCGGCGCGAGGCAGCGGCAGCCTGCTTGGACGCGTTCGGGTCGGAGAACCTGTACGTGGAGCTGCAGCGCCCGTATGCCCGCCACGATCGCGCCCGCAACCGCGCGTTCGCCGCAGGCCGCCGGACGGCTGGGCGTGAGGTGCGTGGCCACCGGCGACGTCCACGCTCACGACGCGCGCCAGGGCCGAGCTGCAGGACGCGTTCGTGGCGCTCGCGCCACCACGCCACGCTCGATGCCTCCGAGCCGCTGCGCCGCGGCAACCACAGCCACGTGATGAGCACGCCGCAGGCGATGGCCAGCCGCTTCGCCGACCATCCCGAGGCGGTCCGCGAGACGCTGGCGCTGGCCGAGCGGCTGACGTTCGACCTGAGCAAGGACCTCGGCTACCGCTACCCGGGCGCCGAGGAGCAGCGACGCCCACGCGCCGCCTGGCCGAGCTGTGCCGCGCGCGCCTGGATGAGCGCTACGGATCGCGATCGCGCCCGCCCGCCGGCCGGGCGCGCGCGGCGCCGCGCGGAGGCGCAGGCGCGCCTGGAGCAGGAGCTGCGGGTGATCGAGCAGCTCGGTCTGGCGGGCTTCTTCCTGCTGCACCACGACATGCTCGAGCTGGCCCGCGAGGTCGCTCGGGAGGTGCGCGGGCCGGACTCGCGTGCGCGCGCTGCTGGCGCCCGGACGCGGGCGCGGATCCTCGGTCTCCTCGCTGGTGTGCTACCTGACCGGCCTCTCCCACATCGATCCGATCGCGAACAAGCTGGCGCTGGGGCGCTTCCTGCACGAGGACCTGCACGGGCTGCCCGACATCGACCTGGACTTCCCCCGCGACATCCGCGAGCGGCTGATCCCGCGCGTGCACGAGCGCTACGGCAACGATCGCGCGGCGCTGGTGGCGGCCTTCCCGACCTTTCGCGCGCGCGGCGCGATCCGCGAGCTGGGCAAGGTCCTCGGCCTGCCGGCCGGCGAGATCGAGCGCGTGGCACGCGGCGCCGACTGCCTGCGGGCCCGGCCTCGCAGAGCACGACATCGCCGCCGCGCTCGCCGGCTCGGACGGGCGGGCCTCCAGTGCGACGGGGGCAGGCGCGGTGGGCGGGGGAGCGGGGACTCCATCCGAGCGCTGGCGCTGGCTGGCCCGGCTGGTCGAGCAGGCCCATGGCCTGCCGCGGCATCTCTCCCAGCACTCCGGCGGGATGGTCATCGCGACCAGGCCGCTGATCGACTGCTGCCCGGTGGTGCCCGCCGCGATGGAGGGCAGGCAGATGGTTCAGTGGGACAAGGACTCCTGCGCGGATGCGGGCTTCCTGAAGATCGACCTGCTGGGCCTGGGGATGCTCTCGGCGGTGGAGCGCTGCGTGGAGGAAATCGCGCGCGTGCACGGGAAGCGCATCGACCTCTCGCGCATCCCCTTCGACGATCAGCGAGACCTTCCGGGCGATCCGCGCGGCGGACACGGTCGGCGTCTTTCAGATCGAGAGCCGCGCGCAGATGCAGTCGCTGCTGCGCACGCGGCCGCGCAACCTCGAGGACCTGACCATCCAGGTCGCGATCGTGCGACCCGGCCCGATCCAGGGCGGGGCGATCAACCCGTACATCGAGCGCCGCCAGCGCCTGCGCGAAGACCCCGCATATGAGATCCCCTACGAGCACCCGTCGCTCGAGCCGGTGCTCGCGGAGACGCTCGGCACGATCATCTTCCAGGACCAGGTGATGGAGGTGGCCGAAGCGTTCGCCGGCTTCGCCCCGGGCGAGGCCGATGGCCTGCGCCGGGCGATGAGCCGCAAGCGCTCGCACGAGATGCTCCAGCGCCACCGCGAGCGCTTCATCGAAGGGCGCCGTCACGCGGCACGTGCGGTGCCGACCGCGCAGACGGCCGAGCGCGTGTGGGCGATGGTCGAGGGCTTCGCCGGCTTCGGCTTCCCCAAGGCCCACAGCGCCGCCTTCGGGCTGCTCGCCTACCAGTCGACCTGGCTGCGCGTCCACTACGGAGCGGAGTTCCTGTGCGCGCTGCTTGAACGAGCAGCCGATGGGCTTCTACGCCCCCGACAGCCTCGTGCACGAGGCCGAGAACCGAGGGATCGCGGTGCTCGGGCTCGACGTCAACGCCTCCCACGTGCAGTGCACGGTCCAGGATGGGGCCGTGCGCCTGGGTCTCGGCTACATCAAGGGTGCGGCCAAGGCAGAGATGCGCGCGCTGGTGGCCGAGCGCGAGCGGGGACGGGCCGTTCACCAGCCTCGGCGAGCTCGCCGGACGCGTTGCGCTGCACGCGCGGGACGCTCGAACAGCTCGCCTGGTCGGGCGCCTGCGACTCCCTGATAGACGCATCGGCCGCGGCCGGCACAGCCCTCAGAGCTGGCACGTCCATGCACTCGGTCACTGGGCACCACGCCCAGATGGGCGCAGCCAGGCGGTGGCCCTGTGGCAGTCGGGAATGGCCGCGCCTGCCGATATCGGTCGGCGGGGAGCTCGCGGATGGCGGGGAGGGCACCCAGCTCGCGCTGCCGCTGGAGCTGCCGCCGGCGCCGCGTCTGCGCAGGCTCGGGCGCTGGCAGCGGCTGATCGCCGACTACTCCACCAGCGGCGTGACGGTCGGCGAGCACGCGCATGGCGATCCTGCGCGAGCGCCTGACCGTCCCGAAGCTCGCCACCAGCGCGCAGCTCCCGCGCGCTGCCCAGCGGCTGCCAGGTGGCGGTGGCCGGGCTGGTGATCGCCAGACAGCGACCGGGGACGGCCAAGGGGACGATGTTCCTGCTGTTCGAGGACGAGTTCGGGACGATCAACCTGATCGTCGCCAAGGCCGTCTACGAGCGCCACCGCCAGCTGGCGCGGGCCGAGCCGCTGCTGCTCGCCAGGGGTCGCCTGGAGCGCTCGCAGGGGGTGATCAACGTGATCGTGCGCGAGCTGGCGGCGCTCGAACACCATCTCCCGGACGGCCTCGAGGGCGACGGGCGGCGCAGGCCGGCGCACGGTGCATCGCCTGCCCGTCACCGTGCCCGTCGAGCAGGGCGGCCAGATCCGGCGCGCGGCGGGCAGCGAGGAGGAGAACGCGCCGGGCGCCGAGGTCGGCTCGAGCATGCGCGCCGTGGCCCCGCCGATCCAGAGCTTCGCGACGGGCAGAAGGCGCTAGCGTGCGCGTTCGTGGAGCTCGTTGAGCTGGACGAAATCACCTCGCGGCAGTGGAGCGAGCTCGCGGCCGGCGAGCGCGAGCCGTGGGGCGGGGCGGCGGAAGAGCTGACCTGGGCGGACAAGCAGCGCCACCTCGGGCTGCGCGCGGGCGACGGAGCGCTCGTGGCGATCGCGGGGGCGGCGATCGCGGACATCGAGGTCGAGGGCGCCGGGTGCTTCCAGGTGGTCGGCATCGGCGGCGTGTTCGTGACGCCGCGCGAGCGCGGGCGCGGCCACGTGCGGCGGTTGCTCGAGCCGCTGCTCGAGACCGCCAGCGACGATGGGCCCCGACCGGGCGATGCTGTTCTGCCGGACGGAGCTGATGGCGCTGTACGGGAAACTGGGGTTCGCTCGAGATCGCGGCGCCGGTGCGCGCGCGCCAGCCGGCCGGGACCGTCGAGATGCCGCATGCGCGCGATGTGGCGCGCGCTGCGCCGCAGGGGCGGCGTGGCCCGCCGGGCGCGTGGAGGTGCGTGGACTGCCGTTCTGAGCATCCGCCCGCGAGCGGGTAGCCTTCCGCGAATCGCGCGCCTGGGCAGCACCGATCTCGACGTCTTCCCGCTGTGTCTCGGCGGGAACGTGTTCGGCTGGACGATCGACGAGGAGCGCTCGTTCGCGGTGCTCGACGCGTACTTCCAGGCGGGCGGCAACTTCATCGACACCGCCGACAGCTACGGGCGCCGCGGCCCGGGCGGGGCGGGCGAGTCCGAGCGGATCATCGGGCGCTGGATGGCCTCGCGCGGCAACCGCGAGGAGCTCGTGATCGCGACCAAGGTCGGCATGTCCGCCGGAGCTCCCGGGCCTCTCGGCGGCGACGATCAGGCGCGGCATCGAGGGCTCGCTCGAGCGGCTGGGCATCGAGCCGTGTCGACCTCTACTACGCCCACAGGGACGACCCCGACACGCCGCTGGAGGAGACGCTCGGCGCGTTCGGCGAGCTGATCGACGAGGGCAAGATCCGCTCCACGCGGCCGCCTCCAACTACAGCGCGGCGCGTCTGGAAGAGGCGCTGCGTCTCGGCGAGCGCGACGGCATCGCCTCCTATGTGGCGCTGCAGCCGCACTACAACCTGCTGGAGCGCGGCGAGTACGAGGGCGAGCTGGCGGGCGTGTGCGCAGCGCCACGGGCTCGCGTGCATCCCCTACTTCGGCCTGGCCCGGGGCTTTCTGACGGGCAAGTACCGCGCGCGACGGCGCCGAGGTCGACAGCCCGCGCGCGGCCGGCGTGCGCGAGGCGCTACTTCAACGAGCGTGGCTTCGCGGTGCTCGACGCGCTGCGACGAGGTCGCGGCGGCGCGCGAGTCCTCGCCCGCCGCCGTCGCCGCTCGCGTGGCTGCTGCGCCCAGCCGACCGTGCTCGCGCCGATCGCCAGCGCCACCTCGCCGGAGCAGCTCGCGAGCTGCTCGCCTGCGCCCGCGCTCGAGCTCTCTGCCGATGAGCTCGAGCGCCTCGACGCGCGGCCAGCGGCTGACCGGCGCTCGCACGCCGGCCGGTCGCTGCTCAGCGTCGGTGGCACGAACGCTGAGCAGCTGTCCGTCGGGGTCGCGCACGGCGATGCTCGCCGTCCGCGCCGCGCTGCGGCGACTCCGCCTGCGCCGCGTCCACGAGCGCGCGCTCGAGCGCGTCGAGCGCCTCCGCGTCGCTCGAGCTCGAAGCTCGACCCGTCGCAGCCCCGGCGCGCGTGTCCGGGCGCGGGCGCCGCCCGGCGCTCTGCCACGAGTTGAGCCCGACGTGGTGGTGGTAGCCGCCGGCCGACGACGAACGCCGCGGAGGGGATCTCGTGCCTGCTCCTCGAAGCCGAGCGCGTCGCGGTAGAAGGCGCTCGCGCGGTCGACGTCGGCGACCTTCAGGTGCACGTGCCCGACGTCGTGCCCTGCGCCGCGATCGCCGGCGCGGCTGCCGCTCGGAGCACTGCGCGAGCAGGTCGTCGAGGTCGAGCGGCAGCGTGACCATGCTCACGCCGTGCCCGTCGGCGGGTCGCTGCCAGTGCTCGCGCGGGCGGTCGGCGTAGATCTCGATGCCCAGGCCATCGGGGTCGCTCAGGTACAGCGCCTCGGAGACGCCGTGGTCGGAGGCGCCCTCGAACATCCAGCCGGGCCGCCGACGATCCGGCGCACGGTCTCGGCGAGCGCCGCGCGCGTGGGGTGCAGCCAGGCGACGTGGAACAGGCCGGTGCGCCGCCGGCGCCAGCGGCACGGGAGCGGCGATGTCGCTGAGCACCAGCGCCGGCGCGCTCGGGATCGGGGCCGAGGCGCGCCGAGTGCCGGTCGCGCCCGATCAACGGCAGGCCGAGCACGCGCTCGTAGAAGTCGGCGCTGCGCGGCAGATCGCTGACGGCCAGCTCGACCGTGCCGATGCGCAGTGCTGGGTCGATCGCGACCACCGCTCACCAGAGGTTAGTGAGCGACCGGGCCGACCACGGGTAGTGTGGGCGCGTGCATCTGCGCAAGCTCGGCAGCAGCGACATCCATGTCTCGGAGATCAGCCTCGGCTCATGGCTGACCTACTCCGGTGGGGTCGAGCGCGAGCAGGCCAGGGCGTGCGTGAACGCGGCCTTCGACGCGGGCATCAACTTCATCGACACCGCCAACGTGTACGGGCGGGGCGCCGCCGAGACGCTGCTCGGCGACGTCCTCGCCGGGCGCGAGCGCTCCTCCTACGTGCTGGCCACGAAGGTCTTCTTCCCGATGTCCGACAGCGACCGCGGCCTGTCCGCGGCGCAGATCCACAAGCAGATCGACGCCTCGCTGGCGCGGCTGCGGACCGACTACGTCGATCTCTACCAGTGCCACCGCTACGACCAGCGCACGCCGATCGAGGAGACGATGGCCGCGCTCAGCGAAGTGGTGCGCGCGGGCAAGGCCCGCCACATCGGCTTCAGCGAGTGCTCGGCGGGGCAGATCAGCGAGTCGCTCGCGCTGCCGGGCGTCGAGCGCTGGGTATCCAGCCAGCCGCAGTACTCGATGCTGTGGCGCGTGCCCGAGGCCGAGGTGATGCCGCTGTGCGACGCGCGAGGACATCTCCCAGATCGTGTGGTCGCCGCTCGCGCAGGGCGTGCTGACCGGTAAGTACCGCCCCGGCGAGCAGCCGCCGGCGGACTCCCGCGCGGCGAGCGAGACCATGGGCGGCTTCATCGAGCGCCTGATCGAGCCGCCCGTGCTCGAGGCCGTCCAGCGTCTGCGAGCCGGTCGCGCGCGAGGCCGGCCTGACGATGCCCCAGATGGCGCTCGCGTGGGTCCTGCGCCAGTCGAACGTGGCCTCGGCGATCGTCGGCGCGAGCCGCCCCGAGCAGGTGCACGCCAACGCCGGCGCGTCCGGGATCGTGCTCAGCGTCGACACGCTCGAAGCGATCGACGGGGCGCTCGGCGACGTCGTCCAGCGCTGACCGCGCCGGCGCCGCACGTGGGCCGTGCAGGCCTCCTCCGCGCGCACCGAGCCCGAGGTGGCGCGCGAGGATCGGAAGCTGTGAGAAGCTGCCGGGTGTGACGCGCGCCGCCTGGGCCACGGAACGGGCCTGATGAGGACGCCACCAGCTGCGCTCGTGGTGGCCTTATGCGCGCTCGCGCTGGCCGCGTCTGCGCGAGCGGCGCCACTGGAAGGCATCCACAAGATCCAGCATGTCGTGATGATCATGCAGGAGAACCACTCCTTCGACAACTACTTCGGCACCTACCCGGGAGCGAACGGCATCCCCGCCGGGACGTGTGTGCCGGACCCCGTGCACGGTGGCTGCGTGGCGCCGTTCTACGATCCCGCTGAGGACACCGAAGGTGGCCCTCATGGGACGGGATCGGCGATCGCCGACATCGACGGGGGCAAGATGGACGGCTTCGTCGCGCAGGCCGAGGAAAAAGACGAATGCGAACTCACCGGCGGGTGCGGCAAGTGCGCGAAGCAGGCCGAATGCGCAACCGGCGTGATGGGCTACCACGATGCGCGGGAGCTGTCGAACTACTGGACCTACGCGCAGGATTTCGTGTTGCAGGACGACATGTTCGAGTCGCAGGCATCGTGGAGCCTGCCCGAGCATCTCGCGCTCGTGTCCGGCTGGTCTGCCCGCTGTCCCAAGAAGGAACAGAAGAACCCGTTCGCGTGTGTGGCCAGCCTCGATCCGCGCAACCCGTCGAAATTCTGGGCCAAACCGATCGAACCCGGGCGCACCTCCTACCCCTGGACGGACCTCACCTATCTGATGCACAAGCACGACGTGAGCTGGCGCTACTACGTCCACGAAGGAGCCGAGCCGGATTGCGAGGACGACGAAGCCGTCTCCTGCGCGAAGGTCCTCCAGAACGCCAAGACGCCCGGCATCTGGAATCCCCTGCCGGATTTCGTCGACGTCACCGAAGACCAACAGCTCGGCAACATCCAGCCGCTTCCGAACTTCTACGAAGCGGCCGATGACCAGTCTTCCTGTGGTCTCCCGGACGTCTCATGGATCGTGCCCAGCCTCGCGGTCTCCGAACATCCGCCCGAGCCGATCGACACCGGCCAGACATACGTGACCACGCTGATCAACACGATCATGCGATCGCCCTGCTGGGGCTCGACGGCGATCTTCCTCTCGTGGGATGACTGGGGCGGCTACTACGACAGCGTCGCGCCCCCCGACGTGGACGAAAACGGCTATGGCCTGCGCGTGCCCGGACTCGTGATCTCGCCGTTTGCCAGAGCCGGCTACATCGACCACCAGCAGCTCAGCCACGACGTGTACCTGAAGTTCATCGAGGACGACTTCCTCGGCGGAGAACGGCTGAACCCTCAGACCGATGGGCGTCCGGACCCTCGCCCGGGCGTGCGCGAAGAAGCCCCGGGGCTCGGGAGCCTGGCGTCTGACTTCGACTTCAGCCAGTCGCCGCGCGCACCCGTCCTGCTCTCCCCGGAACCTGGACCGGGCCCGGCGTCGGTGCCACCCGGCAGCCAGCAGCCACCGGCCGAGGAAACCGACCCTCCATCCTCGCCCGGGGCCAGCTCGGTGACGCTCGATGCAACCGTCAACCCCGATGGCGGGACGGTGAGCGACTGTCACTTCGAATATGGCACGTCGATCTCCTACGGCGCGAGCGTGTCATGCGCGTCCCTGCCGGGATCCGGTTCGAGCCCGGTGGAAGTCTCGGCAACGCTCACCGGCTTGGCTCCGAGCACGGCCTACCACTTCCGGATCCTCGCCACCAACCCCGGCGGCACGAGCGCGGGTCCCGGACATGCAGTTCACGACCGCCTCCTCCCCGCCGACCGTCTCGACGGGCGCCGCCTCGTCGGTGTCGCAGAGCACGGCCACGTTGAACGCGACGGTCGACCCGAACGCGTCGCTGGTTACGGAATGCCGTTTCGAATACGGCACCTCGAGCTCCTATGAAGCGAGCGTGCCGTGCGCGTCCCCGCCGGGATCGGGCTCCGAGCCCGTGGCGGTCTCGGCCGTGCTCGCCGGTCTGAGCGCGGTCACGAGCTACCACTACCGCATCGTGGCCAGCAACGAAGTCGGCACGAGCTACGGCGCCGACCAGGAATTCACGACCACGCCCAATGCTCCGACCGTGACCGTGGTGGAACCCGATGCGGGTCTCCAGCAGGGAGGAACCGCCGTCGTGATCGGCGGTTCGAGCTTCAGCGAAGGTGTGGCCGTGAAGTTCGGCTCGCAGCGAAGCCACCACGGTGGAAGTCAGATCCCCAAGCTCGCTGAGCGCGATCTCGCCGCCGGGCACGGGCACGGTCGACGTCACGGTGATCAACGCCGGCGGCACCAGCCCCGTGGGCCCGGGTGATCGCTTCACCTACGTCGCGCCCGGCCAGGCGCCGATCGTCAAGAAGGTGGAACCGGATACAGGCTCATCCAGTGGTGGCACGAGCGTCGTCGTGACAGGTAGCGGCTTCACGGGAGTGACCGAGGTGATGTTCGGGTCGATCCCTGCCAGCAGCTTCACGGTCAGCTCGAAGACGGGGCTCAGCGCCGTCTCCCCGGCCGCGCCCGTCGGGACCGTGCAACTCACCGTCACGACCCCGAACGGCACCAGCGCGACGTCCAAGAAGGACGACTTCACGTTCGCGGAAGCGCTCCCTGAATTCAGCGCGTTCGCCTCCCCGCCGCCGGCCGGCGGCGCTTAGCGCCAGCTCATCTGCTCGCGCGGCGTTCGCTCTCACGGATCGGTGGACGTTCGCCTTCCGGCGAGCCTCGCCGCGCGCTTTCCCGCGTCTTACGTTCGGCTTCCTCGATCTTGCGCATGACCGATGGCCCGGCGATCTGTTCCGCTTCGCGCAGGTGCTCGGTTTCGAGCTGGCTCCTGGGGGCGGCGTTCGTGCGACCGGTTGGCGAGCGGGTGCTCGCGTCGGCGCAGGCAGAGGTAGGGGTCCGGGCGCAGCGCGGGGGTGCGGCGACGATGTCGAAGCAGCCATAGATGGTGAACAGGGGATTGACGACGTCGTGCCCGTGCGCGTCGTACATCATCTGCTGGCCGACGAACGTCGTCGGCGCGTCCGCCTTGTAGCAGCCGTCGGATTCGACGCTCACGTCGTAGCCGACCGTTTCCAGTTCGCCCGCTCGCGGCGTGGCGATCGTGACCGCACAGTTCCAGTCGTCGCCGGGACCGCGGCTGGCGCCCGCGCGTCTGACGCAGATCGTGCGGTCATTGAGTTCGCCCGCATTCGACGCGGATCGTCCCAGCTCGTTCTGCTGCAGGCGCGTGAGACGGTTGAACGCGACGGTGATCGAGGCCTCGAGTCGAGCCTGCGTGATCGCGACGGGGCCGAGGTTGCTGGCAGCCGCAAGCACCAAGACCAACACCGCCGAGCCGAGCGCGGCGCGCACCGGCAGCACCCAGCCGGGGCGGCGGGCGACAGGGGTGCCGGCGAAGTCGCGCGCGCGAAGGATCAGCCACGACGCGCTCAGGCAGGCGAGCGTCCAGACGACGGCCACCAAGCTACCGATGACCAGCGGACCGAAGAACTGGTGCGTGGCGAGCAGCCCGTGCCAGTCGTCGAACGCCGAGCTGACCAGCAGCAGGTGCAGCCATGTGCCGGTCCCGATCAGCGCGAGCAGCTGCATCACGAGGGCCACGATCACCGGCCCGAGCACGCCCATGATCCCGTTGCGGGTGGCCACCGAGAACAGCACCGCCAAGCTCGTGAACGCGAGCACCGGCAGCACGGCGAGCGCCCAGCTTGCGCACACCAGCAGCAGACACTCGCCGGCGGGGATGACCGTCCCGCTGAAGCCGACGAGCGGCTGAGCGCCTGTCAGCAACAGGCCGGCGGCGAGGCTCGCGAGTGCCGCCAATCCCACCAGCGCCGCGGCCAGCGTGCCGACGGCGAGGACCTTGCCGGCGAACACGTCTCTGCGGCTGGCCGACCTGGTGAGCAGCGTCTTCCAGGTCCCGTACCGATCCTCGGAGGCGAACAGGTCGCCGGCCAGCACGCCGGCGAGCACGGGGAACCCCAGGAAGCCCCCGAAGCCGAGCACGACGAACGCGAGGGCGTAGCCCGAGGTGTGGACCCACACGCCCAGCAGCGTGTCCGCTGGCACTCCGCTCTGCAGGCGCAGGATCACAGCGAACGCGATCGGGCCCAAGGCGCAGACGAGCGCCAGTGCGCGCGTGGAGAGCTGGGCGAGGAGCTTGCGCCGCTCGACGCGATAGACGCCGAGCAGGCCACCGGCGCGCGCTGGCGCGCCGGCGTCGCGACGAGCGTGTCGCGCCATGACGGGCGCCCACACGCGCTGCTCGGTCACGAGCCCGGACGCGTCGGGCGGTCGGCCGCCACCTCGGCGGCCGCGTCTGCTCGTGAGCTGTCGGTGAGCGCGAAGAACATCGACTCCAGCGAGCTCACCTCCAGCTCCAGACTGCGGACCGCCACCCCAGCTCCTCCCAGTGCGAGCACGTATGGATCGAGCGTTCGATCATCCGCCTCCACCGTCAGAGCGCCGCTCGCCGCCTGTGCGCGCACGCCGCGCTGATCGCGTGCGATCGCAAGCGCGCGGTGGTCGTCGCTGGTATGGATCCGATACGCCGACGGCGGGGCCTGCGCCTGCATCTGCTCGGCGCTGCCCCGCCACACGACACGTCCCCGGTTGAGCACGCTGAAGCTGTCGCAGATCGTTGCGATCTCGCGGATGTGGTGGCTGCTCAGCAGGATGCTCACGCCATGTGCCGAGAGCTCCGCCAGCAGTTCGCCGAGGAAGCGCACGCCCGCTGGATCCATCCCCGAGGTCGGCTCGTCGAGCAGCAGCAGTCGCGGCGATCGCAACAGTGCCGCCGCGATGCCAAGTCGCTGGCGCATGCCCGTCGAATAGGCGCTCACCCGCTCCGCCGCGCGCCCGGCCAGGTCCACCTGCGCGAGCGCTTCCTCGATATGAGTCGGCGAGCGGCTCCCATCGAGCTCGGCGAGCAGCTCGAGGTTCGCGCGCCCGGAGAGGTATGGATAGAAGGTCGGGTCCTCCACAAACCCGGCGACGCCCTCAGGCAGAGGCGCGACCGCATCGTCGAGCTCGTGGCCCAGCAGCTCGATCGTGCCGTCGTCGGGACGCACCAGCCCGAGCAGCATCCGCAGGAGCGTCGTCTTACCGGCGCCGTTCGGGCCCAGCAGGCCCATCACCTCGCCCTCGGTGATGCTCAGATCCACGCCGTCGACCGCGCGGGCTGCGTCGAAGGACTTGGTCAGGCCGCGGGCCGTTACCGTAGCCATGCGGGGCGTCACTATACGCCGGACCCAGATGCCCCCGCGCAGGTGCCGGGCGACGGTCGCCCTCGCGCGGCCGCGGGCTGCGCCGTCGCGCCGAGGGTTCGTGCGACGCTGCTCAGGCGGTCTCAGCGCGGCTCGACGACGAGCGTCTGAAAGGCCCGGCCGACCGGCCCGTCCACGTCGTGCAGGACGCTCTCGGCGAGACCGGTGCCACCTGTGTGCAGGAGCGTGCGCGCGTCCAGCCCGATCCACTCGCCGCGCGGCGGGCGCTGCAGGTGGATCGTGAGGTCGGCGTTGATGAACAGGAAGCGCTCAAACGGCAGCACCGCGCTGATGCCGTTGCCGAAGTCGGCGGTCGCTGCCAGCCGCGCCAGCGGCGTGGCCTGCTCGCCCTCAACCAGCGGCAGGCGCAGGCGCATCCACACCCGACCAGGCCCGGGCGTGCGAGGGTCTCCCGGCGCCCGCATCTCCATGGCGCTGAGCGCAAAGCTCGGCTCCTCCGAGTCGTCGAGCGCGAAGTGCACGGGCGGGCACGTCTCAGGGGTGCCCATCGCCTCGCGGGCGCCGTCGAGCGACCGCGCGTCGTCGGTCGTGGGAACGCCGTCCGGGATCGCGCGTACGCGCAGCGCGCTGGCGCGGCAGATCACCAGCTCACCCGTGTCTTCCTTCCGGCCCGAGTTGCCCGGCCCGGAAGCGGGCGCCTCGACGCTCAGCTCACCCGCCAGCTCCTGCACGCGCCGCCCGGGGCGCACGATCCGTATCGACAGCTTCAGCGGCGCGAGCGGGACGGGGCGCAGGAACTCGAAGCCAAGGCGCGCGATGCGTAGATCCGAGCCCGGCTCCAGGCGCTCGAAGGAAGCGGCCATCAGCGCGGCCGGGGCGCCGCCATGCAGCGCGGCGGGGTCCCACGGGCCGCGGGCGTGCTCGGTCGGCGTGAAGCGCCCGCTCTGCGCCTTCGGGGACGATGCGGCCAGGAAGACGCTGTCGCTCATCGTGCCTACCCGGCCGCCGCATCGGTCGGCGCCGGCGCCAGCCCCGCGACGAAGTCGACGATCCTGCCCGGATCGCGCAGGGGTGGGCCATGGCCGAAGCACGCCAGCCGCGGCCGCAGGGCGGCCAGCCGGCGGGCAGAGGCGCGGTTGCGCTCAGGGTCCGGGGTGAACGCGGCGGGCGGCTCGTGCAGGCCCTTCCTGCCGGTGAGCAGGTTCATGTTGTTGAGCACGTCGCCGAGGATCAGCACGCGGTCGGACTCGCGCCAATAGGCGACGTGTCCACGCGAGTGCCCGGGCGTCTCCAGCACGGTGAAGCCGGCCACCTCATCGCCCTCCACCAGCGCACGCGAGACGGGGTGCGCGGGCCCCGTCCAGAAGCGCCGTTGCACCCACGTGAGCGCGCTCGGCGGTTGCGAGCCGGCCACGGCGCCGGGCGTCTCCATCGCCGGCACGTCCCCCCGTCCGCACCACAACGGGATCTGCAGCCGTTCGCAGATCGCGTGGCTCGAGCCCTGGTGGTCGGGGTGGGCATGGGTGAGCGCGTGGGCGCTCAGCGTGCGCCCTGCGAGCTCGCGCATGATGCGCCGCTCGCCCCGGCGCGTGGCCGCGTCGATCAGCACGTCCCCGGCGAGGTACACGTTGATCGCGTTCGCGGGCCACCCGCGCAGCACGTGCACGCCGTCGGCTAGCTCCCGCACGCCACCGCTCCGCCGCGGCCGGTGATCGCGCACGCCCCGGTCACGCCCTCGCCCCCTCCCACGAGAACCCGCGGATCGCGAAATACAGCCCGAACGCGCCCCACAGGGCGATCACGGCGAGCGCGTCGAGCTGGCTTCCCAGGCCGACGCCTGTGACCATCGCCCCCGAGAGCCCGTCGATCAGTGGCTTCAACGGCAGCGCTTCGGCGATCGTGTGCACGAACCCCGGGGCGCTGGTCGAGTCGAACGCGTAGAAGGAGATGGCGACCACGGGCAGGAACACGGCGTTGACGTATGCGGCGGTCGACTCGAAGTTGGGGATCACATGGGCGAACGCGACGCCGAGTGCAGCTAGGCAGACGACCCCCGCGAGCACGAACACGATCAGCTCGTCCCAGTGCGCCGGCCAGCCGATCCCGAAGAACACCTTCCCGGCGAGCACGATGATGGCGATCTGCATCGCCGTGTTGGTGACCGCGTTGGCGGCCACCCCGCCGAAGTAGGACACGGTCGGCAACGGCGTGCCGCGGATGCGCTTCAGCACGCCGCGCTCGCGCAGGAACACGATGTTGTAGGCCAGGGCGGTGAACGTCGTGGACATGACGCTCATGCCGGCGATCATCGGCACGAGCCGGTCGAGCTGATGCTGGTTGCCGCTGAGCGCTGCGCCCGCTCCCGCCAGGATCACCAGCGGAAGCACGAAGTTGAAGAACGCCGCGCTCGGATTGCGCCAGAACATCCTGCGCTCGAGCCGGTACTGGCGCCAGGTGAGGGCGAGCTCGTCAGGCATCCCCGTCTCCGGACGATGCGGCGGTGAGCTCTAGGTAGACGTCCTCGAGCGTCGGGCGGCCCACCGACAGCTCCTCCAACCGCTCCCCTCGCGCGAGCGCCTCGGCGGTGAGCTCGGCGAGCAGCGCCGTCGGGTCGTCCGTCTCGTGTTCGATCAGCTCGCCGGCTGAGTCGCGATAGGCGACCCGGTAGCGATTTCCGCCCGCCCCGCCCACGCCCAGCTCGCGCGGCGGTCCGATCGCCAGCACGCGCCCGTCCTTGACGATCGCCACGCGGTCCGCGAGCTCCTGCGCCTCCTCGAGGTAGTGGGTGGTCAGGAGGATCGTCTTGCCGAGCTCGCGCAGCGAGCGCACCGTCTGCCACGCCGCTCGCCGCGCCTCCGGATCGAACCCGGTGGTGGGCTCGTCGAGGAAGATCAGCTCGGGGTCGCCGACGAGCGCGAGCGCGAAGTCCAGGCGCCTGAGCTGGCCGCCCGAGAGCCTGCGGCTGCGGACGTCGGCCTTGTCCTTCAGTCCCACGAGGCTCAACACCTCCTCGACCTCGCGTGGGTGCGGATAGAAGCTGGCCCAGTGGCGCAGCGCCTCGCGCGGGGTGACGTGGCTGTAGATGCCGCCGGCCTGCAGCACGATGCCGATCCGCCGGCGCAGGCCGATGGAACGACGTGCGGGATCCTCGCCGAGCACGGAGACCTCGCCACTCGTGCGGGTGCGGTAGCCCTCGAGGATCTCTACGGTCGTGGTCTTGCCGGCGCCGTTGGGACCGAGCAGCCCGAACACCTCGCCGCGGGCCACCGTGATGTCGATGCCGCGCACCGCCTCGTACTCGCCATAGCGCTTGTGCAGCGCGGCGACCTCGATTGCCGGCTCTACCAGTGCACGCCCCTGGTCAGCGTGGCCATGGCGATCTGCTCAAAGGAGACGTGCTCCTCGAGGTCCTTGTGGCCCTTGGAGGCGGCCGAGTCGGGGAACACGCGGTAGGCGAGGTGCAGCAGGCGGTCGACGGCGCTGGGGGAGAGCGTGTAGGCGACTTCGCCGAACTTGCCCATCCAGGTGCCCATCTCCTTGGGACGCGCCCGCAGCGCCTCGCAGATCATGTCCGCGGCCTCCTCCGGGGAGAGCGTGGGAAAGGCGTCGTACATCTTCGTCGGCGCGATCATGGGCGTGCGCACGAGCGGCATGTGGATGGTGGTGAAGGTGACGCCGTCGCCAATCACCTCGGATGCGACCACGCGCGAGAAGGCGTCGAGCGCGGCCTTCGAGGCGACATAAGCGGAAAAACGCGGCGGGTTGGCCTGGACGCCGATCGAGGAGACGTTGACTATGTGCCCGGAGCCGCGCTCGCGCATGTGGGGCAACAGGCCGATGATCAGCTTGACCGCGCCGAAGTAGTTGAGTTGCATGGTGCGTTCGAAGTCGTGGAAGCGGTCATAGCTGAGCGCGATCGAGCGACGGATGGAGCGCCCGGCGTTGTTGACGAGCATGTCAACGTTGCGGTGGTCGGCGAGCACGCGCTCGAGCAGGCGCTCGATCGAGTCCATGTCGGCGATGTCCGCCGCGTACACGTAGGCGGTGCCGCCGCCGGCGACGATCTCCGCGCGCACCTCCTCGAGGTTCTCCACGTTGCGTGCCACCAGCAGTGGCACGCCGCCGGCTGCCGCGATCTTCACCGCTGCCGAGCGTCCGATGCCCGACGATGCGCCGGTGATCATCACGTGCTTGCCCTCGAGCGCCTGCTTGAGCGAGACGCCGCGCCGCTGCTCGGTGTCCATCTCGCGCTCCCAGTAGTCCCACAGGCGGGGCACGTACTCCTCCAGCCGCGGTGGCTGCTCCAGGGGCGTGCCGGCGAGGGCGCGCGCGGCCTCCTGCGTGTCGAAGCGCGGCACCAGCTCCATGTGTGCGAGCACCTCCTCGGGGATCCCCAGCTCGCGCAGCGCGAGTTTGCGTGCCTGGCGCAGCGGCGGCAGCGCCAGGCCGAGTCGCAGCGGCCACTTCGGCAGCGGGTCGGTCAGGCGTTTGTCGATGCTGACGGCGAAGCGCGGCGCATGGGCGGCGCTCGCGAGCTCGTTGATCAGCGCGTCCACGCGCTGCGGGCGCGGGTCGGTGAGGTGGAAGGTCGTGCGGTCGAGGTCGGGCTCGTGCGCGATGTGCTCGAGCGCGCCGGCGACCCAGTCGACCGGCACGACGTTGGTGTAGCCGAGGTCGAGCCCCACCAGCGGCGCCCACTCGGGCAGGAGCTGGCGCATCCGCTGGATCGCCTTGAAGAAGTAGTACGGCCCGTCGATCTTGTCCATCTCGCCGGTGCGCGAGTCGCCCACCACCACGCCCGGCCGGTAAACGCGCCAGGGCACGTACGGCTGCTCGCGCACGATGCGCTCGGACTCGTACTTGGTGCGGTGATAGGGCGAAGGCAGCTTCTGGCCCTCGTCGAACATCTCCTCGCTGAATAGCCCGCGGTAGGTGCCCGCGACGGCGATCGAGGAGACGTGGTGCAGCTGCTTGGCGCCGACTGCGCGGGCGAGCTCGACGGCGTGGGTCGTGCCGCCGACGTTGACCGCCGTGTTGCGCTCGGGAGGGGCGGTCATGTCATAGACGGCGGCGAGGTGGAAGAAGTGCTCGATCTCGCCACGGAGCTCCGCGACCTGTGCCTTCTCCACACCGAGCAGCGGCCGGCGGAGGTCACCCAGCACGGGCTGGACACGCTCTCTCGCGGAGGTGCCGGTGACCATGCCCCAGCGCTCGATCAGATCATCCAGGCGCCCCGTGGATTTGTCGCGGACGAGCACGTACACGGTGCCCTGGCGCTGTTCCAGCAGACGCTCCACCAAGCGCCTTCCGATGAAGCCGGTGGCTCCCGTGACGAAGTAGGCCATGCTCAAGCGAGCATACCGGGAGCCGAGAAGCCTGGCCCGGTCGTCTCGTTGGCGTCGATCAGGCCCCCGCGCCCGCTCCCCCACGGCCCTCGCCGGCGGCGAAGCGCGCGGCGCCGCGTGCGCCGTCCTCGAACACCTCCGGCCCGGCCTCGGCCTCCATCGCGAGCGCGTCCGCGAGCGGCATGCCGAGACCCTCGATCGCGGCGCGCCGGTCGGCGAGCATCGTGCGCTGTGGGAAGCGCGCGAGTCCCTCGGCGAGCGCGAGCGCGCGCTCGAGGTGGGCGCCGGGGGCGACCAGCTCGGTGACGAGCCCCATGGACAGCGCCTCCTGAGCGCCGATCATGCGTCCCGTGAGGATCAGGTCGAGGGCGCGACCGAGGCCGACGATGCGTGGCAGGCGCTGGGTGCCGCCGTCGATCAGCGGCACCCCCCAGCGACGCTCGGGATAGCCGAGCATGGAGCCCTCGGTGGCGATCCGCAGGTCGCACCACAACGCCAGCTCCAGTCCCCCCGCCAGGCAGAAGCCCGAGATCGCCGCGATGGTGGGCTTGGATGGGGTCAGCCGCGTGAAGCCCATCGGCCCCTCGGCGCTCATCAGTCGCTCGACCATCGTGTCGGTCGCCTTCAGGTCGGCGCCGGCGCAGAAGGAGATCCCGCCGGCGCCGGTCAGCACCAGCACGCGCGCGTCGTCCTCGTCCTCGAAGCGCAGGTAGGCCTCGTGGAGGGCCGCGGCCGTAGGACCGTCGACGGCGTTGCGTCGATGCTGGCGGTCGATGGTGATGACCGCAGCTGCACCCCGGCGCTCGTAGCGCACCGGCAGCGAGGCTGCGGCCGGCGTCGCCTCGGCATGGGAGCCCGCGGCGGTGTGTGCAACCGCCGAGGAGTCGGGCTCGCTCATGCGCGGGCGGCTGCTACCAGCCGCCGCGCCACTGGCCGTTGGCCAGGTAGGCCTTCTGCGCGGCTTTGCGCGCTTCCTTGCGCTTGTCGAGATGGCGCTGGATCATGCTCATGACGAACACGAAGGTGGGGAAGAAGATGATCAGGATGAAGCCCGCGTTGGTGATCACCACGTCCTTGGTGGCACCGTAGAGGCCACGCCCGTCGTTGGCCGCGCTCGCCACCGGGGCGAGCGCCAGCGGTACGAGCAGCGCCAGCGAGAACGACATCGCGAACAGCCGTTTGCGGAGCATCGGAGCGGATGCTATCTCACCGCCTACCATCAGCAGCCGATGGCCGTTCTGATCGCATCCGACCTACACAAGGACATCGCCGGGCAGCCGCTGCTGCAGGGCGTTTCGTTCAAGCTCGAGCGGCGCGAACGCCTGACGCTGGCCGGGCGAAACGGCGCGGGCAAGACGACGCTGCTGCGGATGCTCGCGGGCGAGACCTCAGTCGACGGCGGCGAGCTGAGCGTGGCCAAGGGGGTGCGGATCGCGCTGCACGACCAGCGTCCGCCGCGAGCGCGCGACATGGCGCTGCGCGACTACCTGCTGTCGGGATGCGCTGAGGAGCTCGAGATCGAGGCCCAGCTCGCGGAGCTGGAGACGAAGATGGCGGGTGGGGCCAGCGACGAGCAGACGCTGTCCCGCTACGCCTCCGCGCAGGCGCGCCTGGAGGCACGCGGCGGCTACCTGTGGCGTAACCGTGCGAGCGCCATGGCCCACGGCCTGGGCTTCCGCGACGCGGACCTCGACCGCACGCTGGACACGTTCTCCGGCGGCCAGCTGACGCGGGCGTCGCTCGCGCGGGCGCTGGCAACGGGAGCGGACGTGCTGCTGCTGGACGAGCCCACCAACCATTTGGACATCGAGTCGCTCGAGTGGCTCGAGCAGACGCTCGTCGACCTCGATGCGGCGGTTGTGCTGGTGGCGCACGACCGCTGGTTCCTGGAGGCGGTGGGCACGGCGGTGCTGGAGCTGTACGGGAGCGCGCCCACGCGCTCGCGCTTCTTTGCCGGCACCTGGCACCAGTGGCGGCGCGAGCAGGCCGCGCGGGAGATGGCGCTGGGCAAGGCGATCGACAAGCAGCGCGCCGAGATCGCGCGCATGGAGCGTTTCATCGAGCGCTTCCGCTACAAGGCAACCAAGGCGCGCCAGGCGCAGTCGCGCGTGAAGAAACTCTCGAAGCTGGAGCTCATCGAGCGCGATCCCGCGGAAGCCAAGGGCCTCGAGTTCGTGTTCGCCAAGCCCGAGCGCACGGGCCGGGTCATCTTCGAGCTAGTCGATGGGCGCGTCGAGGTGGGCGAGGGCACGGATGGGGGTCCGATCGTCCTGCTCGAGGACGTGGAGCTGTGGTTGGAGCGCGGCGAGCACGTGTCGCTCGTGGGGCCCAACGGGACGGGCAAGACGACCTTGATCGAGACCCTCGCCGCTCGCCGCCCGCTGGCCGCTGGCAAGCTGTCCACCGGCCACAACGTGAAGCTGGGCTACCTCTCCCAGCACGCCGAGGAGCTCGGGGCCGGCGGCCCGCCCGGCCAGAGCGTGCTGGAGGCCGCGCAGCGAGCCACGAAGCTGACCCCGGGCAAGGCGCGCAGCCTGCTGGGACGCTTCCTGTTCTCGGGCGAGGACGCCGAAAAACCGCTGAGCGGCCTGTCGGGCGGGGAGCGGCGACGGTTGTCGCTGGCGGTGCTCGTGAGCTCCGGTGCGAACGTGCTGATCCTGGACGAGCCGACCAACCATCTGGACATCGAGAGCCGCGAGGCGCTCGAGGACGCCCTGGGCGCGTTCCCCGGAGCGATCCTGCTCGTGTCCCATGATCGTGCGCTGCTCGACGCGGTGGGCACGCGGACGATCGCCGTGGAGGAGCGCTCGCTGCGCAGCTACGTGGGCGGCTGGCCGGAGTACGTGCGCGTGCGTGACGAGCTCCGTGCGGGCGGTGCCGCGTCCAACGGGTCGCTGTCGCCGGCGCCCGGCACCAGCGACCCGTCCTCGCGTGCGGGCGCCGATGCGTCGCGGGCGCAGGACGGGTCCGGGGCGCGGGGTGCGACGGACGCCTTGCCCGCGCTCGAGCAGGCCAAGCCCAGGCAGAAGCCGAAGGGGCCCTCCAAGAACCGCCTCAGCGAGCAACAGAAGGCTGAGCGGGCGATCGAAGCGGCGGAGGCGGCGCTGCACACGCTCGAAGGCGAGCTGGCGGATCCGGCGGCATGGGCGACGCGCTACGAGGCGGCGAAGTCCGAAGCGCGCCACACGGCTGCGACGCGCGCCGTGGAGAACGCGTATGCGCGCCTGGAGGCGCTCGTCGACTAGCGGCGAGGCGCCCACCCGGAGCCCGCCCACCCCGAGCCGGCGCAGCTACCCTGTGCCCATGTCCGAGAGCATGAAGAACGCCCGCAACGTGGCGATCATCCTGGCGATCGCCGCCGCCGTGTTCTTCATCCCGGGCGGTGGGCGCGCGGCGAGCACCTTCGAAGCTGCGCTGCTCACCGCGTTCGCGCTCGCGATCGGCTTCCTGGCTCTGCGCCAGTACCGCGAACACCGTGTCGCGCTGTTCGGCCTCGGCGACCGCTACCGCGGGCTGCTGTACGGGGCGGTGGGGCTGGCGGTGTTCCTGTGGGCGGTGCGCCCGCGCATGTGGTACGCGCTCGAGGTGCGCGGTGGGGAACTGGTGCAGGTGCACCGGTGGAACAGCCTGGGAGAGATCCTGTGGTTCGCGCTGGCGGGTCTGGTGGTGTACTCGCTGGTCGTCGTATACCGCCACGCGCGCCGCTACTGACCCACCACCCGCGCCGCCGAGCGGCATGGGTGGCGGGT
This sequence comes from uncultured Solirubrobacteraceae bacterium, assembly GCA_963810735.1. Classification (GTDB taxonomy): domain Bacteria; phylum Actinomycetota; class Thermoleophilia; order Solirubrobacterales; family Solirubrobacteraceae; genus Palsa-744. Next base: position 611,711 of record CAWEOR010000004.1, on the reverse strand, counting down.
GGGCCGGGTGCGGGCGCTGCCGGGACGGGTGGGCGTGCATCCGGCCTATCCTCGATGCGATGGCCGCCACCGAGGAGCTGAGCGAGAACGCATCGTCCGCGCATGCGCAGGACGGCGCCAGCCTGGTCGAGCAGCGCCGCGCGCTGCCCGACCAGCCGGGCGTGTACCTCTTCCGAGACGAGCGCGGGCGGGTGATCTACGTGGGCAAGGCCAAGTCTGTGCGAAAGCGGGTGGCCTCGCACTTCAGCAAGGCGCAGGGGGGCGGGCGGGGAGCCTCATCATCGGGGCACGCGGAGATGGTGGCGGCGGTGGAGCACATCGAGTGCGTGGTCGTGGCTACCGAGGCGGAGGCGCTGCTGGCGGAGCAGAGCTTCATCAAGCAGTACCGCCCGCGCTTCAACATCCGCCTGCGCGACGACAAGTCCTACCCGTTCATCGCCATCTCCCTCGAGGAGGACTACCCGCGGGTGTACTTCACCCGCGAGCGTCACCGCTCGGGTCGTGCGTACTTCGGCCCCTACTCGAATGCCAAGCGCGTGCGCTCCACGCTGGAGGTGCTGGCGAAGGTGTTCATGTTCCGTTCGTGCACCGGCGTGGAGCCCGGCCGGCGCAGCGGCAGCCCCTGCCTGGACTACTACATCAAGCGCTGCGGTGCACCGTGCGTCGGGTACGTGTCCAAGCAGGAGTACCGCGCGAGCATCGACGGCGTGATCGACTTCCTCTCCGGGCGCTTCTCCGCGATCGAGCGCGACCTGCAGGCGCGCATGCTGGCGGCGGCGGCGGAGGAGGAGTTCGAGCAGGCGACGCTCGAGCGCAACCGGCTGCAGGCGGTGCGCTCGCTGCTCGAGCGCAGGCGCGTGACCGCCGAGGCGGTCGGCACGTTCGATGCGGTCGCGGTGGCGGTCGACGGGCGCGAGGCCAACGCGCAGGTCTTCCAGGTGCGCGACGGCGTCCTGTCCGACCGGCAGTCCTTCTACCTGGCCAACGAGACCGAGCGTGAGCTGGCGGAGGTGGGGGAGGAGTTCATGCTGCAGTACTACGGCGGCTACACGTCGATCCCGGCGCTGCTCGTGGTCCAGCGCGAGCTCGGTCAGCGCCCCGCCCTGGCGGACGCGCTGGCCAGCCGCCGCGGCGGGCCGGTGGAGCTGCGGGCGGCGGAGCGCGGCGAGAAGCGGCGGATCCTCGAACTGGCACAGCGCAACGCGCTGCTCGCTCTCGACCAGGAGCGTCTGCGCTCCGAGCGCCGCCGCCAGAGCCGCGTGGAGGCACTCGAGGGGCTGCAGCAGGCGCTCGGGCTGGACGCGCCGCCGATCCGCATCGAGTGCTTCGACATCTCCAACCTCGGCGGCACCCACACGGTCGCCTCGATGGTGGTCTTCGAGGGCGGGGCGCCGAAGAAGTCCGACTACCGCCGCTTCACGATCCGCTCGACCGAGGGCGCTCCCGACGACTTCGCGTCGATGGCGGAGGTGCTCGGCCGGCGCTTTGCGCAGTGGGAGCACCAGGCGGACATCTCACCGCACGACAGCGCCTACGACCAGAGCTTCGCGTCCCTGCCCAACCTCGTGGTGATCGATGGCGGCAAGGGACAGCTCGCGGCGGGCCTAGAGCCGCTGCGGGGCTTTCGCGAGCGCGGCGTGGCGGTCGTGGCGCTGGCCAAGCGCATCGAGGAGGTGTTCATGCCGGGACGGCCGGCGCCGCTGGTGCTCGACCACTCCACGCCCGAGCTGCAACTGCTGCAGCGCGTGCGCGACGAGGCGCACCGCTTCGCCATCACCCACCACCGCAGCCGCCGCGACCGCGCGATGAAGAGCTCGCTGCTGGACGAGCTGCCCGGCGTGGGTCCCGCGCGCAAGCGTGCGCTGCTCACCCACTTCGGCTCGCCCGAGGCGGTCGTCGCCGCCACCAGCGAGGAACTGCAGACGGTGCCCGGGTTGCCAGCGAAGCTCGGGCGGGATCTACACGCCTATCTCCACCGCGCCGGCTGAGCCGACCGATGGCCGGCGTCAGGCGGCGTCCTCGATCGCTTGTGAAAGCTTCGCTGCAGATTGACGCGGCCGCCGGCATTTGGCGACACAATAGGTGTGATGGCAGTGATCAGGACCCTGCGCCCGCTGCGGGTGGCCGGCGAGAAGGCTGACCAGCCGGCGAGCGAGTCGCGCCTGGAGGACTTCGTGGTGATCACCGGATTCTCCGGCGCGGGCAAGTCGACGGCGATGAACGTGTTCGAGGACGCGGGCTACTTCTGCGTGGACAACCTGCCGCCCGAGATGATCCGCTCGCTGGTGGAGCTGTTCGTGCACAAGGGCTCCAAGGTCGAGCGCGCGGCCGTCGTCTCAGACGTGCGTGGCGGCGTGTACTTCGAGGCGCTGCGCGCGGTGGTGGACGATCTGGACGCGCTCGGCCTCAACCACCATCTGCTGTTCCTCGATGCCTCCGAGCAGACGCTCGTGACGCGCTACAAGGAGACGCGCCGGCGTCATCCGCTGGCGCCGCAGGGGAGCGTGGCGGCGGGGGTTGCGCGCGAGCGTGCCCTGCTCGAGCCGCTGCGCGGTCGCGCGGATCTGGTGATCGACACTACGGGTATGTCCGCGGCGGTGCTGCGCGCGAAGATCGCCGAGGAGTTCCTGCCCCGCTCAACCGCCGGGCGACTGGCGGTCACGTTCATGAGCTTCGGCTTCAAGCACGGTCCGCCGCGCGAGGAGGACCTGGCCTTCGACGTGCGCTTCCTCGCCAACCCTCACTACGAGCCCGAGCTGCGCGAGCTGACCGGGCTGGACGAGGCGGTGGTCGAGTACATCGGACGCGACGGTCGCCTGCAGGAGCTGTACGTGAGGCTGCACGCGCTACTCGACTTCCTGCTCCCGGAGTATGTGGCCGAGGGCAAGGCCCACATGGTGATCGCCATCGGCTGCACCGGCGGGCGCCATCGTTCGGTGGCGATCGCCGAGCATCTGGCGGCGCGCTATCACGACCACGACGATCTCGACGTGGCGGTCGCGCACAGGGACATCGACAGGAGCCCGGAAAACACCTGAGCGCGGGCCCCTCGCGCGTGTAGTTCGTAAGCGATGGTGGACAGTGACGCGAGGCGAGCCGGACCCGAGCCGCCAGAGCCGGCGCGCTGATAGCCTCCAGCGGGCACGCCGGGCGATGGAGTGGCGGTAGTGGCGCCCTCTGAGGCCCGGCATCGTTCATTTTTGCTTGTAGGAGGCAAACGAATTGCCGGTACGCGTTGGGATCAACGGATTCGGGCGGATCGGGCGAAACGTGTTTCGCGCTGCGCAGGCCCGAGGTGGGGATCTGGGGGATGACATCGAGTGGGTGGCGGTCAACGACCTGACGGACGCGCGCACGCTCGCGCACCTGCTCCAGTACGACTCCATCCTCGGCCCCTACCCGGGCACGGTGATGGCGCGGGGTGAGGATGCGATCGACGTTGACGGCGTCGAGCTGAAGGTGCTGGCCGAGCGCGACCCCGGGGCGCTGCCCTGGGGGGAGCTGGGCGTGGACGTGGTGATCGAGTCGACGGGCCTGTTCAGCGACCGCGAGCACGCCGCCAAGCACCTGGAGCAGGGAGCCAAGAAGGTGGTGATCTCGACGGCCGCCAGCGACGCGGACGTGACGGTGGTCCTGGGCGTGAACTTCGATCAGGCGTACGACCGCGCGCGCCATCACGTGATCTCCAACGCGTCGTGCACCACCAACTGCCTGGCCCCGGTGGCGAAGGTGCTGGTGGACACGGTCGGCATCAAGCACGGCCTGATGACCACGATCCACGCGTACACCGCCGACCAGCGCCTCCAGGACATGCCGCACACGGACCTGCGCCGCGCACGCGCGGCGGCGATCAACCTGATCCCCGCATCGACAGGGGCGGCGAAGGCGATCGGGCTGGTGATACCGCAGCTCCAGGGCAAGCTCAACGGCTTTGCGATCCGCGCCCCCGTGCCCACCGGCTCGGTGGTGGACCTGACCGTCGAGTGCCCCCGCGAGACGAGCGTCGAGGAGGTCAACGCGGCGCTGCGGGCGGCCACCGAGAGCGGACCCCTGGAGGGCATCATGCGCTACACCGAGGACCCGATCGTCTCCACCGACATCGTCGCCTCGCCGTTCTCCTCGATCGTGGACTCGTTGCTCACGTCGGTGATCGACGGCACGATGCTGAAGGTGGTCGCCTGGTATGACAACGAGTGGGGCTACTCCAACCGCCTGGTGGATCTCGTGCAGAGGGTTCTGTGAGGCGAGTGGCCCACCCGCCAGGCGCGCTCAGCCGCCGATCGCGGGAGGCGGGCCGGCTGGCCAGGAGGGCTTTCGGGGCGGATATCGTGACGGAGCACGAACGATGGGAGGGCGCTCGATGAGGAGCATTGACGACCTGGACGTGCGGGGCCGCAGGGTGCTCGTGAGGGTCGACTTCAACGTCCCGATGGAACAGGACACGGGCGGCGGGGTGCGGGTGAGCGACGACACACGCATCGTGGCGGCGCTGAAGACGATCGAAGAGCTGCGCGGGCTCGGCGCGAGGGTGATCCTGGTGTCGCATCTGGGCAGGCCCGACGGGCAGGTCGAGGAGGCGCTGTCGATGGCGCCGGTGGCAGCGCGGCTGAGCGAGCTGACGGGAGCGGATGTGGCGCTGGCCCCGGGGGTGGTGGGCGAGGAGGTCAGGGCGCTGACCGAAGGACTGGGCGACGGCGAGATGCTGCTGCTCGAGAACGTGCGCTTCGAGGAGGGCGAGACGAGCAACGATCCGGCGCTCGCCCATGCGCTGGCGGAGCTGGCGGACGTGTACGTCAACGATGCCTTCGGCGCCGCCCACCGCGCGCACGCGAGCACCGAGGGCGTCGCGCACCTGCTGCCGAGCGCCGCGGGCCGCCTGCTGGAAAGCGAGGTGAGGACGCTGACGCGCATCCTCGACGAACCCACTCGCCCGCTGGTGGCGATCATCGGCGGCTCCAAGGTGGCGGACAAGATCGGCGTGATCGACCGCTTCCTGCAGAGCGCTGACGTGGTGATGATCGGGGGCGCCATGTGCTTCCCGTTTCTGTGTGCGCAGGGGCACAAAGTGGGCGAGTCGCTGTGCGAAGACGACGACACCGTGCACGCGCGCAAGCTGCTCGCGCGGGCGAGCGACACCGATTCGCCGCAGCCCGGGAGGGCGCGCCTGCTGGTGCCGAGCGACCTGGTGATCGGCGACCGGCTCGCCGACGACGCGGAGCACCGCGTGCTGCACGGCGTGGAGGTGCCCGCCGGCTGCATGGGCCTCGACATCGGACCGGAGACGGCGGAACGCTACGACCACGAGATACAGCGCGCCGGGACGGTCTTCTGGAACGGCCCGATGGGGGCGTTCGAGTACGAGCCGTTCGCCGCGGGCACCCGGGCGGTGGCCGAAGCGGTGGCCAGGGCCCCCGGTCTGACGGTGGTCGGCGGCGGGGACTCGGCGGCCGCGCTCGCGCACTTCGGGCTCGAGCAAGAGGTCGATCACCTCTCCACCGGCGGCGGCGCCACGCTCGAGCTCGTCGAGGGCGCGAGCCTGCCGGGCGTGGCGGCGCTCGAAGGCGCGGGAGTGGCAGGGGGGGTGGGACTCTGAGCGCCGCGCGCACGCCGCTGATCGCGGGCAACTGGAAGATGCACAAGACGCAAGAGCAGGCCGAGGAGCAGATCCAGGCGCTGCTGCCGCGGGTTTCGGCGGTGGACGGCGTCGACGTGGCGATCTGCGTGCCGTTCACCGACCTGCAGGCGATGGTGGACAGCGCACGGGGCTCACGCGTGGAGGTGTACGCGCAGAACATGCACCAGGAGGCGGAGGGCCCGTTCACCGGTGAGGTGTCCGCGCCGATGCTGCGCGAGCTGGACGTGCGCGGCGTGGTGCTCGGGCACTCCGAGCGCCGGGCGCTCTTCGGGGAGACCGACAGGGCGCTCGCGCTGAAGGTGCCTGCGGCGCTCGAGGCGGGTCTCGTGCCGATCCTGTGCGTGGGGGAGACCGAGGAAGAGCGTGACAACCACGACACCGACCGCAAGCTGCGCCAGCAGATCAGGGACGACCTCACGGGGGTGGCCAGCGAGCGCCTGGCGGAGGTCGTGATCGCGTACGAGCCGATCTGGGCGATCGGCACCGGTCGTGTGGCCACGCCCGAGCAGGCCCAGGAGGCGATCGCGTTCATCCGCGCGCTCGTGGGCGACCGCGACAAGCGGGCAGCGGAGCAGCTGCGGGTGCTCTACGGCGGCTCTGTCAAGCCGGAGAACGCCGCCGAGCTGCTGGCGCTTGGGGACGTGGACGGCGCCCTCGTGGGCGGGGCGTCGCTGGACGCGGAGTCCTTCGCGCAGATCGTCCTGGCGGCGACCACGTCGGCGCCGCCTGCGCGATGAGCGCGCTGCCGTCGGGTCCGGCGGAGCTGCCCGCTGCGCGCGCTTGTCTGATCGTGCTCGACGGCTGGGGCCTGGCGGAGCCGGGCCCGGGCAACGCGATCTCGTTGGCGCGCACGCCGGTGTTCGACGAGCTGTGGCACTCCTACCCGCACACAACTCTGCAGGCGAGCGGCCGCGCGGTGGGTCTGCCGGACGGGCAGATGGGCAACAGCGAGGTCGGCCATCTGAACCTCGGCGCGGGGGCGGTCGTGCGCCAGGACCTGGTGCGGATCGACGACGCGATCGGCGACGGCCGGGCGGGCAGCGGCGAGCTCGCCCAGAACGAGACGTTGCGGGCGGCGTTCGCGGACGCTGAGCGGGTGCACCTGCTCGGGCTGACCTCGGACGGCGGCGTGCACTCCTCGCTGCGCCATCTGCTGGCGCTGATCGAGCTGGGGCGGATGCTGGCGGTCAACGATCTGGTGGTGCACGCGTTCACCGATGGGCGCGACACGCTGCCCCACGCCGGCGTGGGCTACCTGCGCGAGCTCGATCGGGCGCCCGGCGCGCGCCTGGGCTCGGTGGTGGGGCGCTACTGGGCGATGGACCGCGATCGCCGCTGGGAGCGCACCCAGCGGGCCTACGACATGCTCGTGCACGGCCGGGCGCCGCACCACGCCAGGAGCGGCGAGCAGGCGGTCGAGGACGCGTATCGCAGAGGCGAGACGGACGAGTTCATCGAGCCCACGCTGGTCGGTGCCGAGGCGCGGATCCGACCGGGCGACAGCGTGATCGCGTTCAACTTCCGCCCCGACCGCATGCGCCAGATCACGCGCGCGCTGGCCGAGCCCGGCTTCGCCGAGATCGACCGCGGCAGTGCCCAGCCGATCTCGCGCTACACCACGCTCACCCGCTACGAGGAGGACTGGCCCTACCCCGTGGTGTTCTCGCCCGAGCACCCGCAGAGCACGCTGCCCGAGGCCCTCGAGCGGGCGGGCGCGAGCCAGTTGCACGTGGCCGAGACGGAGAAGTACGCGCACGTGACCTACTTCTTCAACGGCGGCGACGAGACGCCGATGAAGGGTGAGCGCCGCGAGCTGGTGGCCTCGCCGCGCGACGTCCCCACCTACGACCACAAGCCGCAGATGAGCGCCCGCGAGGCGGCGGGGGCGTTCGTGTCCGCGTGGCGCGACGGCGGCGAGGGCGGCTATCGGTTCGGGATCATCAACTTCGCCAACGCGGACATGGTGGGTCACACGGGCGTGATCGCCGCGGCCGTCACGGCGGTGGAGACGGTGGACGAGTGCCTTGGCCAGGTGCTCAGCGCGGTGCACGAGAGCGGGGGCGTATGCGTGGTGACGGCCGACCACGGCAACGCGGACCACATGCTCGAGCCGGACGGCAGCCCCAACACCGCGCACTCACTGAACCCGGTGCCGCTGATCGTGACCTGCCCGGGCGTGGAGCTCCGAGCGGACGGCGGCATCCTCGCGGATGTCGCGCCGACGGTGCTCGGCGCGTTGGGGATCGAGCAGCCGGCGCAGATGACCGGGCGCTCGCTGATCGAGGCCCGCTAGATTTTCATTCAGATAGAGGAGGGTCGCGCGATGGGAACACAGGGAGAGGTGGTCGAGGATGAGGGCCGGCGGGCAGGCCGCGGCGTGTCTTGGCGTCTGCTGGCCAACTTCTTCATCGGCGCGGGTGTGAACCACTTCGTGATGGGGCGCGCGTATGAGGCGATCGTGCCGCCGCCGCTGCGCGGCCACGCCAGGCGCGTCGTGCAGGTGAGCGGCCTGGCGGAGATCGCGGGCGGCGTGGGCGTGCTGTTGCCCTCGACGCGGCGCGCGTCCGGGCTCGGCCTGATCGCGCTGCTGCTCGCGGTGTTCCCCGCGAACGTGTACATGCTGCGCGAGCACGAGCGCTTCGGCCGCGTGCCCCGCTGGGCGCTGTACGCGCGCCTGCCGCTGCAGCCGCTGATGATGGTGTGGGCGTGGCGGGCGACGAGGCGATGAGCGTGGCAGCCCGCGGGCGCGCCGAGCCGCGGGAAGGATCGCCCGAGCTGGCTGCGCGGACGCTGCTATGTTCGCTTGAGCAGGGTTTTTAGTCAGGCAAGACCGCCATGTCTACTGTCACAGTCGTCAAGAGCCTTCCCTCCGAGCAGGATGCCCTCGAGGTTGGGGATTGCGGCGCGGGCGCGCCCGGGCAGTCGCTCGTGGGGCAGCGCGCCTGGCGGGCGTTCCTGCGCGCGCACGCGTGTCTGGCCAAGCGCTTGGACGCGGAGCTGGAGCGCGAGCACGGGCTGCCGATGAGCTCCTACGAGGTTCTCGGCCACCTCGAGGAGGCGAGCGGCGGGCGCATGCGCATGTGCGAACTGGCTGAACAGGCGCGGCTCTCGCGCAGCGGGCTCACACGCCTCGTGGACCGCCTCGAGCGCGACGGCCTGCTCGAGCGCTGCTCGTGCGAACACGACGCCCGCGGCGCGTACGCGTGCCTTACAGAGACCGGACGCGAGCGGCTGCAGGCCGCCCGTGGCACCCACCTCGCGGTCATCCGCGAGCAGTTCCTGTCGCATTTCTCCGAGACCGAGCTCGGCAGTCTGGCTGACATGTGGGAGCGGATCGCTCCCTGTAACGGCTGCTGAGCCGCGCGTCCGCACCCGCGACGGGCTGGTCACCGATGAAGTGCTGCGCGAACCGCGGGCGGCGCGCGCCTACGCCCAGGCGAGCTAGAGACGGCCGGCGAGCGGCGCGGTTGCCAACGGAGCGGTCGCTGCCACAGGATCTACGCCGCTGCCGAAAGCAGCTACTGCGGTCCCGGCTGACCCGCCGTAGCCGAGATCTAGCGATGCGGACACGCCCTGGGGGCCATCGGCTCCGTCAACCGCCCATCTGGCCAACGGTCAGCCCTGCGCGACCCTCTCTAAATAAACTTGATAGGAGACGACTTAGATTTTATAATGGTCGGCAGCAACCAGCTGAATCCGATCCTTTGGAGGTATTGACGATGGCATTGATCAGACGTGAACCAGCCAGGGAGCTGCAGAGCTTGCACCAGGAGGTCAACCGCCTGTTCGGCACATTCTTCGACAGCCAGGCCGGCGGTGGCCATGCACGTGCGCTGCGACGCTGGGTTCCCGCCGTGGATCTCGTGGAGGAGGGCGAGCGGTACGTGCTGCGCGCTGATCTTCCCGGCGTGCGTGAGCAGGACGTGAAGGTCGAGGTCAACGACAACGTCCTGACCGTCTCCGGCGAGCGCCACGCCGAGCACGAGCATCGCAGGGACGGCTACTACCGCGTCGAGCGCTCCAGCGGCCGCTTCTCGCGCTCGCTGCTGCTGCCCGACGGGGTCGACCCCAAGGCCGTGCACGCGCGTTATGAGAACGGCGTGCTCGAGGTGAGCGTGCCCAAGCCCGAGCAGCCCCAGCCCCACCGTGTGAGCATCGACGTCGCCGCCGGCGCCACCGCGCTGCCGAGCGACGCCGGCCGGCCCGCGCAGGGCGAGGCCGAGCCGCAGCAGGCAGGCGGCTCCCCCGAGCAGAGCGCCGAGCCCGCGGGCGCGAGCACCTAGTCCTCGCGTCCCTGGTCCCGCGCTCCCTCGAGGGGCGCGGGGTCGGGATCCGCGAGCGCGGGATCGCGCGCTGACGGCGGCGCGCTGTGCACGCCTGGCGCGGAGGCCTGGCGAACGTGGGCCGCGTGGCGGCGATGCAGGATGAACGTGCTGAGGATCGCCACCGCCACCGCCACGAGGCCGTACACGCCGAACGCTTCGATCGTCCCGCCGGCCGAGTGGCCGAGGAAGTACGCGATCAAGCCCACGCCGGTCGCCCAACAGATCCCGCCCAGGGCGTTCCACAGAAAGAACGAGCGCCAGTGCATGCGCGTGGCGCCCGCCAGCCACGACGCCCACACGCGCAGACCGAGCACGAAGCGCCCGAAGAACACCGCCTTCGGGCCGTGCGCTTCGAAGAACGGCTCGCCCACGCGCAGCACCTCGTGGCGCTGGCGTTCGAAGGCGCCCGGGCGCTCGAGCAGCCAGCGACCTCCCTTGCGTCCGATCACGTAGCCGATGTTGTCGCCCACGATCGCCGCCAACGCCGCCACCGCGATCACCGCGCCGATCTCCAGTTTGCCCTGGCTGGCGAGCACCGCGGAGGCGATCAGCGCGGTCTCACCCGGGATGGGCACGCCCGCGGACTCGCTCATGACCAGCACGAACAGCAGCGGGTAGCCGAACGTCTCGACCAGGTGGTCGACGTTGACGATGGCCGCCAGCATCAGCCGGGTCGGGTGGCGCGGGCGGGGTGGCGGCTCGGTTGGGGGACCGCGGACCCCTTACTGGGTGTTTTCGGAGACGAGCTGCTTGAGCGCCGTGGACGCCTTCTGGACATCGGAGTACACGACGTTGCGCAGCACCACCTTGGCGGGCGAGGGGGCGGTGAGGACCACCACGGCGACGACCGCGGCCGCGAGCGCCAGCAGCCCGAGCAACGCCAGCGCCAGCCGCCCCGAGCGTCGCCGCCGGGCAGCGGGTGGGCGCACGGCCGACTGCGAGCCAGCGCTCCTCGTGCGGGGCGGTCCGGGCCGCGGGTTGCGGACGGGCACCGTGCTCGGCGCGGGGCCGGTGCGTCGAGAGCGCGTGAGCACGCTGGTGGCGGCCGTGGCCGCGGGCACGCGCCCGGCGCGCGTGGGCCGGCGCGGCTCGCCGGGCGCGATGCCCCGTGCGCCGTCGCTGAGCCCGTGACGCATCTCCAGGGCGGTCTTGTAGCGGTCGCGAGGGTCGAGCGCGAGCGCGATCGCCACCGCCTCGGCCAGCTCGGGGTTGACGGCCGCGACCAGCGAGTCGAGCCTGGCGGGCTCCTCCTGCTGCTGCTTGAGGGCCAGCTCGGTGAGCGACGTCGCCTCGTACGGCAGGCGTCCCGAGATCAGTTGATAGGTGACGACGCCAAGGCCGTACAGGTCCGCGCTGGGACCCGCCTCCTCACCGCGCGCCTGCTCGGGCGCCAGGTACGCGGCCGTGCCCAGGACCGAGCCCACCTGGGTGATGCTCGACTGCTCGGTGGCCTTGGCGATGCCGAAGTCCGCCAGCTTGACCTCGCCTTCGCGCGCGCGCAGCAGGTTGCCCGGCTTGACGTCGCGGTGGACCACGCCGTGGCGGTGCGCGTAGTGCAGGCCCTCGCACGCCTGTTCGATGATCGCCAGGGCTTCGGGCACGTCCACCCAGCCCTGGTCGCGCAGGATCTCCGCGCACGAGGAGCCCTCGATGTACTCCATGACGATGAAGTACTGACCCGTGCGCTCGTCGCGCCCGGAATCGAACACCTGGACGATGTTGGGGTGCACCAGGCGCGCCGCCGCCTGCGCCTCGCGCTGGAAGCGCGACACGAAGGCCGGTTCGTCAGCGAGATGCTCGGCCAGCAGCTTGACCGCCACCTGGCGCTCCAGGCGCACGTCCAGCGCCAGGTGCACCGTGGACATCCCCCCGTAGCCCAGGCGGCTCTCCAGGCGGTAGCGCCCCCCGATCTCCACCGCGCTCATTTGACGCCTTCTCCCGCGCCGGGCGTTCCCGCGCCGGTGCCTTCGGCTTCGCCCACGCCCGTGCCGCCGCCCTTCCCGCCCGGGCCCTGCGCAGGCGGGCTCTGTGTACCGGGGCTCTGTTCCCCGGCTCCCGGCTGTCCGGAGCCGGCCGTGCCTTCTTCGGGGGCCTGCGTGCCGCCGCCGGGGCCGGTGCTCGTAGGCGTGCTGCCCGTGGTCGTCGTCTGCGTGCTCGTGGACTGTGTTTCGGTGCTCGTGCTCGTCGTCTGGGTCTTGGTGGGAGCGGGCCTGGCGGGCGCTTTGGATGTGGAGGTCGTGTTGCTCGAGCCGAGCGGCTTGGCGCAGCGCGCGAGCGCGTCTTCGCGCAGCTTGGCGATGCCTTCCTGCAGGCGGGCGTGCAGCCCGCTGTCGACGGTCGCGGGCAGCGCGCTGAAGTCCTGTTCGGTCTTCAGCAGCGCCGCTTCCGTGGTCGAGCAGTTGCCGCCGCCGCCTTCCGCCGCCTGGGCCACCGATTCGAAGTCGCTCTGCAGCGGGACGGCGGCGGCCACCGGGATGAGCTTGTCGCTGGAGCCGCACGCGGACACCACCAGCGCGGCGCCCACGCCGAGGGCGGCGGTCAGCAGCACGCGGAGGATCGCGCCCCGGGTCACGCGGCTCACTGGCCGTACTCCAGACGCTCGGCCAGCGAGTCGGGCAGGCGCGCGGCGCGGATGGCCGCAGCCGCGCCCGCGATGTCGTATTCGGCGCGGTGGAACGACACGGCCATGCCGTCGAGGTCGAGCAGCAGCCACGAGGCGCGCGGGTCGCCGTCGCGCGGCTGCCCCACGCTGCCGGGGTTCAGCAGCCACTCGCCTTCGCCCACGTCAAGACGCACGTCCGCGCGACGCGGCTCGCCGGTGGCCAGCTCGCCCTCGTGGCGGGCGAACGACAGCGCCACGTGCGAGTGCCCGATCAGGCAGATGCGCTGAGCCTGGGTGTCCATGCACAGCTCGGCCAGCAGCGCCGACAGCACGTACTCCCACACCGGGTCGCGCGGGCTGGCGTGAAACAGCCCCACCGACTCCTCCTGGCCCTGCGGAACGAGGCCCTTCAGGAACTTCAGGTTCTCCGGCGCGATCACGTCACGCGTCCACTGCGCGGCCAGGCTCGCGCCGCGCGAGAACTCGTCCAGCGGGATCTCGCCGGTGACGGCCATGTCGTGGTTTCCCGCCAGGCACACCGCGGCGTGCTCGCGCGCCAGTTCCACGCACGCGTCCGGCTCGGCCCCATAGCCAACCAGATCGCCCAGGCACCACAGCTCGGCAGCGTCGCTGGCCGCGACCGCCTCGAGCGTGGCCTCGAACGCGTGCCTGTTGGCGTGGATGTCAGAGATGACCGCGACCTTCATCCTTGCAGGGTAGGAACACCATCGGCGCACGTGCGTTCCACGCCCGGCGCTCGTGCAGGTGTCCGCCCGCCCGCGGTCGGGCCTAGTCGGCGTCCGAGCCGGCCTCGGCCCCGCCGTACTCGGGCAGGTTCTTGATCCCCTCGCGGGTGCGCCACTTCGAGTAGTTGTCCTCCATCGCGTCGATCAGCTCGCGCATGAAACGCGGAGAGAGGTTCACGCGCGAGACGACCACGCCCGGAACCTCCTCCGCCTCCACCTCGTGGTCGACGCGCGCGAAGGTGACGGTGAACTCGTAGTCGGAGTGGCTGACGTTGGCGAAGTTGGCGTACACCCCTCCCATGATCTCGGGGGAGAGATGGATGTTGATATGGCGCTCGGCGCCTGAGTCTTGGTCGGTCACACAGCTAGTATCGCAACCCTGACCACGGACCCATGACCGAGCCTTCACTCGACACCGCAGCAGGGACGCGCGGCACACCGCTCGAGCGCCTGCGCGCGGAGGTGATGCGCTCCGCGGAGGAGATCGCCGGCGAGCCGGCCGGAGCGGGGCGCTGGTCGATCACGCTGGAGCGCCCGCGGCACGCGCAGTTCGGCGACTACTCCACCAACGCCGCGCTGCTGCTGGCACCCGCCGTGGGGATCGCGCCGCGCGAGCTGGCCGAGCGTCTCGGCGGCGCCCTGCAGGGGAAGCTGGGGGTGAGCCTCGAGCGCTTCGAGGTTGCCGGCCCGGGCTTCGTCAACCTGTTCATGGCCGATGCCTGGCTCACCTCCGCGCTCGCCCGGGTGCTGGCCGCGGGCGAGCGCTACGGCGCGGGCATGGCCGCGCATCCCGAGCGGATCCTCGTGGAATTCGTGTCCGCCAACCCCACCGGACCGATGCACGTCGGCCACGCGCGCAACGCCGCCTACGGAGACTCGCTGGCGCGCATGCTGGCGCTGCACGGGCACAGCGTCGAGCGCGAGTACTACGTCAACGACGCCGGGTCCCAGGTGCGCAAACTGGGCGAGTCGATCGCGGCGCTCGCGCGGGGCGAGCCCGTGCCCGAGGACGGCTACAAGGGCGACTACGTGGCCGAGCTCGCTGTCCGTCTCTCGGACGCGGCGGGCACCGCATCCTCCCCGGAGGGGTCGGCCGCGCTCGGACGAGCGGCGGTGGCGCTGATGACGGCAGGCATCGAGGCCTCGCTCGCGGCGTTCGGCGTACAGCCGTTTGACCGCTGGTTCTACGAGAGCTCGCTGCACGAGGGCGACCCCAGCCCTGTGCAGCGCACGTTGACGCTGCTCGAGCAGCAGGACCGCACCTACTCGCAGGACGGCGCGCTGTGGCTGCGCACCACCGCGTTCGGTGACGACAAGGACCGTGTGCTCGTGCGCACGGGCGGCGAGCACACGTACTTCCTGTCTGACATCGCCTACCACGAGGACCGACACGATCGCGGCTTCCAGCGCCAGATCAACGTGTGGGGCGCCGACCACCACGGCTACGTGGCGCGCATGCACGCCGCCTACCAGGCGCTCGGCGGCGACCCTCAGGAGCTGGAGCTGCTGATCATGCAGCTCGTGCACCTGGTCAGCTCGGGCGCGCGCGCCCAGATGTCAAAGCGCTCAGGCGAGTTCGTGACGCTCGACGAGCTGATCGCTGAGATCGGCGTGGACGCCGCGCGCTGGTACCTGCTCGCGCGCTCGCACGACACCACCGTGGAGCTCGACCTGGATCTCGCCCGCCAGCAGTCCAACGAGAACGACGTGTACTACGTGCAGTACGCCCACGCGCGCATCGCCTCAGTGCTCGACCGGGCGGGGGCCGAGCGCGTGGCGAGCGCCGTCTCCGATGTATCGGAGACGGCGGCCGGCGGGACGGCGGTGTCCCTGCACCCGAGCGAGCGCGCTCTCATCCAACAGCTGCTCGCGTTCCCCGCCGAGCTCGCCGAGGCTGCGGAGCGCCGGGCGCCGCATCGCATCGCCGCCTACGCGCTCGCGCTCGCGCAGACGTTCACCGCGTTCTACCGTGACTGCCAGGTCGTGGGCCTGGCGGCGGAGGAGACGCCCGAGGCGGACGGCGCCGCGGACCGGCACGGGGTCGAATCGCTGCGAATCGCCCTCAGCGTGGCCAGCGCGCGGGTGATCGCGCGCTGCCTGGGACTGCTCGGCGTCAGCGCACCCGAGCGCATGTAGCCCGGTCAGGGCGCGTCGGCTCAGTCGAAGCGCGCGAGGTCCGAGTCGAGGCGGGCAGCGTCGGCCGGGCTGAGCGTTGCCGTGCTGGCGGGCGCTGACGCGCGCGCTCGGCGGGCGCGGCGGCGCCATCTGGGGAGCGCGACGAGCACCGTCGCGAGCAGCGCGAGCACGACCGCCGCGGGGACCAGGTACACGGCCAGCTCGAAGCCGTGGGTGCTCGGCAGGCCGAGCACGGTGGGGCCGAACTGGGCGACCAGCGCGCGCTTGATTTCGGCTTCGTCCTCGTCCTTGTCGATCAGTTCCTTGATGTATTCGCGCTCGAGGTCCGCCTGGGGGGACTGCGACTCGTTGAGCGCCACTTTGCACGTCACGCACATCGCCTGGCGTTCGATCAGCGCCAGCGACACCCGCGGTCGCGCAGCCGCTGCCGTGCCGGCAGCGGGTGTGAGCGCCAGCGCGGCCGCGCCCAGCGCGAGGGCGGCGAGCAGCGCGCGCCTCGCCCGCGAGCGCCTCACGAGCTTTCCGCGAGCGCCAGCGCGCGCTTGACGAAGCCCTGTTCGATCTCGCCCCGTTCGATCTGGACGATCCGTCCCTGGCGGTTGATGAGGAAGCTCTCGGGAACCTGGCGGGTGCCGAACGAGTGGGCGAATTCTCCGGTGGCGTCGCGCAGGATGGGGTACGTGAGGTGGTACTGGCGCACGAAGCTCTCCGACGCGGGCGAGTCGTCCTGGTAGGTCACGCCGAGCACGGTAGCGTCGTGGCGTTCCAGATCGCCCTGCGCCTGCTCGAGCATCGGCGCCTCCGCCTGGCAGGGCGTGCACCACGAGGCCCAGAAGTTCAGCACCACCACCTTGCCCCTGAGCGAGGCCAGCGAGCGCTCGCCCGCGGCCCCCAGCACCGGCAGGCCGTGGGCCGCGTCCGGCGCCGCCGGGTAGTGCCCGCGGGCGACGAGTTCGTCGAGCGTGCGGTTGGGCGCCTGGGTGGACACGCCGTACAGCAGCAGCGCCACCACAGCTGCGCCGGCGAGCGTTGCGAGGATCGGCAGGGGTCGCAGTCTCACGGCTCCCCAAGATTAGACGCGGGGCGGAGCATCTGAGGCGGTTGGAGCTCCAGTTCGCGCGCGCGGCGGCAGCGGCCATGTGTGAGGGCGCTGGCAGTGGGTAGTACTTGGGCTCCCCACCGCCCGCTCGCGGGGCGGTGCCACCCGAGGACGAGAGGAGCGTGTGCGATGCGTGATGCTTCACGCCGGCCAAAACCGCATGCTCGGAAGCTGATCCGCCGGCTCGCAGCCGGGCTGGCTGTGGTGGCGGTGCCCGTAGGGGTTGCAGCGATCCCCTCCAACGCCTCCCGCACGTCCAAGTCCAAGTGCAAGGTCGTCTCGCGCCCGTACCTGTCCGGTAGCGCGCTCGTGGGGCAGACGCTGCGCGCGCACCACGGCGAATGGAGCTGCCCGTGATGTAGAGGGCCACGCGGGTTTCCGCCAGCGGTGATCGCGCCGGTCGGCGGCGTTACGATCGCAAGCGATGGCCGATGGCTCCGCCAGCCGTGCCAGTCCGCTCGCCAGCGCCCCGTCGGGCGGCCTGGTGGTCGGCGCCATCGCATCCGTGCAGTTCGGCTCGGCGCTGGCCACCACCCTGTTCGAGCGGCTCGGTCCGGGCGGCACCGTGTTCCTGCGCCTGGCCTCGGCGGCGGCCGTCCTGCTCCTGCTGTGGCGGCCACGGCTGCGCGGGCACACCCGGCAGCAGCTGCTGCTCGCCGGCGTCTTCGGGCTGGTGCTGGCTGGGATGAACCTGAGCTTCTATGAGGCGATCGACAGGATCCCGCTGGGGATCGCCGTAGCGATCGAGTTCCTCGGACCGCTGACGGTCGCGGTCGCGGGCTCTCGCCGTCCGGCCGACCGCCTCTGGGTGGCGCTCGCGCTCGTGGGCATCCTCGCACTCACCCGCGGCCCCGCACACGGGCTCGACCACCTCGGAGTCGTGCTCGCGCTGGCAGCCGGCTGTCTGTGGGGCGCCTACATCGTGCTGAACGCGCGACTCGGCCGAGCCTTCGAGGGCACGACGGGTCTCACGCTCGCGATGTGCGTCGGGGCCCTGGCGGTGTTGCCCGTGGGCATCACCGGAGGCGACGGGCACCTGCTGGAACCTGCCTCGCTCGCGCTCGGATCGGCCGTGGGCATGCTCTCGTCGGTGATCCCCTACACGTTCGAGCTCGAGGCGCTTCGGCGCATTGCGCCCCCGACCTTCGGGGTGCTGATGAGCCTCGAGCCGGGGATCGCGGCGCTCGCCGGCTTCCTCGTCCTCGGCCAGCAGCTCGGCGCGCGCGCGCTGCTGGGCATTGCGCTGGTGGTCGCGGCCTCGCTGGGCGCGTCACGAACCGCCGCCCGGGTGGCACTCGTGGTGTGACGATGTGCCGCGCCCTGCGTCTGGTGGGCTCGACGTGCGCGGGCTCAGGCTCGGGCAGCCGCGGAGCGAGCGGCAGCCGGATCTCGGGGGAGATGCCCACCACTCGCGCAGACGTCTCGCGGCGGTGTTGCGGTTGGGTGCGTTGATCGGGGCCTACCGCTCATGCTGGCTTCAGGAACCTCAAATAGAACGCAGCGAACACCATGACAGTCCCGACGTTCACGATCAGGCGCTCCCAGAGCCGATGCCTGAAGAACAGGACGTCGACGCCGACCACGACGGCCACCAGCGCGAGTACATAAAGCACGACGCCTGCCTGCCTTCCCATCGTTCCACTGTACTGCTCGAGGACGGCGGTGATAGGCTCGCCGGCACGTTGTTGGGGAGATCAACCCGGGCGGGTATGCAGGCGTTCGGTGCTCCCTCCGGGCTGCTCGCTGTGGTGGCGGTGCTGGGGTGTGCTTGGGTTGCTCCGCCCGGCGCGCTCGGCGCCGTCGGCGATCTGAACTTCACCGGCTGCATCGGCGAACTCACCGGCTGCGCTACGGCTTCGGGTGACGGGCTCGACGATCCGAACGCGGTCGCGGTGAGCTCCGATGGGAGCAGCGTGTACGCCGCCTCGTTCAGTTCGGTCACCGAGTTCTCGCGCAACAGCTCGAGCGGCGCGCTGACCTTCAGCGGCTGCATCGGCGACGGTGCGGAATGCACGGCGACCGACCCGAGCGATGCGCTCAGGTTCGTGTCCTCCGTCACCGTCAGCCCCGACGGGCGCAACGTGTACGCTGCCTCGGCCGACGAAGATGTGCTCGCGATGTTCTCGCGCAACGCCTCGACGGGCGCGCTGACCTACACCGGCTGCATTGGCAAACTCAAAGGCTGTACGACGACCACACCCGCCGAAGCCGTCGACGATCCATTCTCGGTTGCGGTCAGCGCCGACGGCAGCAGCGTCTACGCCGCGTCCGAGGACTCGGAGTTGATCGACGTGTTCTCGCGCAACACCTCGACGGGCGCGCTGACGTTCGCGGGCTGCAACGGCGCGCTCGCAAAATGCACACCGACCAAACCGGCCGACGCGCTCGATTTTCCGGAGGCGGTCGCGCTGAGCCCCGACGGCAGCAGCGTGTATGTCGGCTCGTTCGTGATGGACACGTTCTCGCGCAACAGCTCGACCGGCGCGCTGACCTCCACCGGCTGCATCGGCGACCTCGCGGAATGCACGGCCACGACCCCGGCGGCCGCCGCCGAGGGCCTGGAGTCGGTTGCGGTGAGCCCCGATGGCAGCAACGTCTACGCCACCTCCGTTGACTCGAGCGTCGTCGATACCTTCGCGCGCAACACCTCGAGCGGCGCGCTGACGTTCACCGGCTGCATCGGCGAACTCAAAGAATGCACGGCGACCACCCCGTCCAACGCCATCGACGCGCCGACGTCGGTAGCGATCAGCGCCGACGGCAGCAGCGTCTACGCCGCCTCCTCCGAATCGAACGTCATCGATGTGTTCTCGCGCAACAGCTCGAGCGGCGCGCTGACGTTCACCGGCTGCATCGGCAAGCTCGCGAAATGCACGGCGACGACGCCGGGCGAAGCGGTCAGCCAGCCGGAGTCGGTCGCGCTCAGCGCAGACGGCAGCAGCGTCTACGCGGCCTCGCACGACTCGGACGCGATCGACGAGTTCTCGCGTGTGCTGCCGCCGGTGCTGTGCGCCAACGTCGCCGGCAGCGTCGCCTTCGACACGCCGATCACGATCGCGCTGAGCTGCACCGACGCCGACCCCGTGCCCCTGACGCTCGCGACCGTCGCGAACCCCGCGCACGGGACGCTCGGCGCGATCAGCCCATCCGGCCAGGTGACCTACACCCCCGCGCTCGGCTACAGCGGGCCCGACTCCTTCAGCTACATGGCAAGCGACTCGCAGGGCAGCTCGAACACTGCAACCGCCACGCTGACGATCGCCGCGCCGGCACCCTCGCTGCTCTCGCTGCCGCCGTCGCCGCTGGTCACGAAGGCTACGTTCGCTGATCAGCGGATCACGCTGACGACGCCTTCGCCGCTTCTGTGCACAATGCCCGGTGCGAAGCTCGCCGTGACGCTCAGCTCGGCGAGGATCGCGGGGTCCAAGGCCGCGAAGCTGCGCTTCTCGAGCGCCAACTTCTTCCTCGACAAGGGCGTCAAGCACACCCACAAGAAGACGATCCATACGCGCAATGGGCGGAAGAAGACGGTGATCGTGATCACCTACTCCGCGAACGCGGTCGCGCATCATGTCCCCGTCACGCTCGAGCTGTCGACCGCAGCTCTGAAGGCGGGCACCAACACGCTGACCGTCAAGCTCTCCTACAGGGAGACCAAGACCAAGCACGGCCACAAGACCACCGTGACGGTCACCAAGACGCTCACCGCGAAGTTCACGGTCTGCTAGCGCGTTTGCGCTGGCGGTGCGCTCAGGGCTGATGTTTCCGCGTTTCCATACCGCTGTCGGACGATGGGCCAATCGGTCGTGGAAGCCCTAGAATCCGGGCAGCGCGGCGGTAGCTCAGTTGGTAGAGCGCAAGCTTCCCAAGCTTGAGGTCGCGGGTTCGAGACCCGTTCGCCGCTTACAGCGGTGGGGCCAGTAAACACGGGGCCTACCCTCACTGGAGCACGGTCCTGCGCTTGGTAGACGCCCTGGACGCGACCCTCTCCGACCTCGGGGAGGCGATCGACCGGGCTGACCGACTGCATCTGCCAAACGCATAAGCGTCCAGCGTCGCCCGCTGGGATGATCGTGTCGATGCTTCGGATCGCCGCCCTCTGGCTGGCCCTTGCGCCGAGCGTCGCGCTGCTCACGGCGTGCGGGACCAGCGGCGTCGTCCCGTCCGACGGTGGAACCCAATCTGTCACGAGCGGAGAAGCGCTGGCGTTTGCCGATGCGGTCAACCTGCGCGCATCCGACGTGCGTGGTCTCGTAGCGAAGAAGCCCGTGGTTGAAACCACTACGATGCCCGGCCCGCTCGGCCTCGCGGTGGAAACGTGCGACGGCAGCACGGTTTCCAGTGCAGATGCCATCCGAGTGCCGTCCAACAGGTTCAAACACAGCCTCGAACGTTCCGACGGCGCACTCTCGCTCTTCCCGATCGAAAGCGTGCAATCCGTCGTCTATGTGCTGGGGAGTCCAGCCGGCGCGAAGCACGAGCTTGCGTCCATTCGGAGCGCCCGCGGGCGCGAGTGCCTCAAGAATGCCCTGACGGCCGGGAGCGCGCGCGCGATCGGCGGCGGTAGCGTCGAAGCGGAGGGCCGGAAGGCGAAACCATTCTTCGGCCAGATCAAGGTCACTGCGCTGCCCGCGCCCGTGCGCGGTGTGCCCTCCTACTGGCTGCGCTGGCGAGCTTGTGAGTCGCTCTTCTTCCCATCCTGCACCCGAGGTCGCTCCGAACAGACTGAGGACTATCTCGGGTTCGTGGTGGGGCCCGCGTGGTAACGCTCAGCGCGATGGGCGCGCCGCACCCGTTCCCATCGACCACTGAGCAGCACCTGCTCGCGCTGCTCTACAGCCGCGCCGAGGCACACAAGCTGGGCGCCGGCCGCTCGAGGATCCACTCCGCGGAGTTCCCGTCGAAGGGGGCGACACCCGGCGGTGCTCGGTAGCGCTAGGTTCGCTCAGTGAGCTTCCTCGCTGGGGCTGATGCATATGACCGCTTCATGGGTCGCTACTCGGTGCTGCTGGCTCCGCAGCTTGCCGATTTCGCAACGATCACGGCCGGTCAGCGAGTGCTCGACGTCGGCTGCGGTCCAGGCGCTCTCACCACCGAGCTGGCAAGGCGGTTGGGAGCGGACTTCGTTTCGGCGGACGACCCTTCCGAGCTCTTCGTCTCGGCGGCCCGAGACCGTCACCCCGGCGCCGACGTGCGGCTTGGCTCGGCGGAGCGGTTGCCTTTTGCGGACCAGGCATTCGACGCGGCTCTCGCGCAACTTGTCGTTCACTTCATGAGAGATCCCACCGAGGGGCTCAGTGAAATGGTGCGCGTCACTCGCCCAGCGTGTTCGAGGGCGGCGACGGCAGCCGCCCAACGCCTCGCACAGGAACGTGGGTAGGCCGTGTCGCAGCAGAACGTGGAGATCGTGCGCAACGCGTTCCAGACCTTCAGCGCGGACGGAATTGACGCTGCGCTGTCGTTCTTCTCGCCCGATGTCGTCTGGTACCCCATCGATCGTTGGTTGGATGACTCCGTGTACCGTGGGCATGACGGCATGCGCAGGCTCGCGGCGGCGTTTTCCGAGAACTTCGAGGACTTCCGCTATGAGGTCCACGACGTCCGCGCCGCGCAAGATCGGGTCGTCGCGCTCGTTGACATGATCGGACGGATCAAGCACTCGAGCTCCGAGGTCAGTCAACGACGCGGATTCGTGATTGCCGGCTTCTGCGACGGCGAGTTCCGCGAGGTTCGCTCGTTCCCGAGTTGGTCCGAGACCCTGAAAGCCGTGGGTCTGGAGGCGTAGACAACGTCGACGGCGGGTGGCCGGGCCGGCTCGAGATGCCTACGAACCGCATTCGCAACGAATGAGCCGTTCAGCTCACCGCGCCGGCGATGACGGCTTGGCAGCCCGCCGCGATGCCTTCGCCGTACGGCCCGAGGTCTTGGTCGTGCGCCGTTTGGGCCTGTCGGGCTTGCCCTCGCTGGCACGGCCCGCCTGTCCGGGGCCGGAGCCGCCGGGCGTTTCGCCGCCGACCTCGTCGGACCAGCGCTCGAAGAAGGCCTCGGTGGCAGCCGCGTCCAACGGCCGGGCGAACAGGAAGCCCTGTCCGCTGTCGCAGTCCTCCGCCCTCAACAGTGAGAGCTCGTGCTGCACCTCGATGCCCTCGGCGAAGGTCTCGAGCGAGAGGGCCTTGCCGAGCTGCACGAGCGTGTGGATCAGCGTCTCGCCCTCCTTGTTGTTCTGCAGCCCGGTGATGAACGAGCGGTCGATCTTCAGTGCGTCGACGGGGAAGCGCTGGAGATGCGCGAGCGATGAGTAGCCGGTTCCGAAGTCGTCGATCGCCACGCGGACGCCCAGCTTCTTGATCGCGGCGAGGCGGTCGGCGGTTTCCTGAACGTTGCGCATCAGGGTCGTCTCCGTGATCTCGATCGTGAGCGCTGCCGGATCGAGGCCGCTCTTGGCGAGCGCGTCTTCTACGTGGACGATGATCGCGTCGCTTTCGAGCTGACGTCCGGAGACGTTCACCGCCATCATGATCTTGCGTCCTGACCGCTGCCAGGCGGCGGCCTGACAGCAGGCCTCCTCCAGCACCCACCTCCCGACCTCGGTGATCAGCCCGGTCTCCTCGAGCAGCGGGATGAACGCGTCGGGTTGCACGAGGCCTCGCGCTGGGTGCTCCCAGCGGATCAGCGCCTCCACGCCCGTGGGCCTCATCTCGCTGAGGTCGAGCGTGGGCTGATAGGCGAGCCGGAACTCCTGCCTCTCGAGCGCATCGCGCAGGTCCGCTTCGAGCTCGACCCGGGTCTGGACCGTCTCCTGCATCCCGGTCTCGAACACCGCATAGCGATTCCTGCCATCCCACTTCGCCCGGTACATGGCGATGTCGGCGTCACGCAGGAGGTCCCCGGCGGAGGTCTGCTGACCGGCGGCGATGCCGATGCTCGCGCTCACGTTCAGGCAGATGTCCTTGTTCTCGCCGAGCTTGAACGGCGCTGCCAGTGCCGCGAGCAGGCGCTCGGCAACCAACTCCGGGCCGGCGCCCGGCGCGAGTTCCTCGGCGATCACCACGAACTCGTCCCCGCCCAGGCGTCCGAGCGCGTCCGCCTGACGCACGACGCCCTTCAGCCTCGCCGCCACCGATTCGAGCAGCTCATCGCCGACCGCGTGGCCGAGCGTGTCGTTGACGCTCTTGAAGTCGTCCAGGTCGATGAACAGCGCCGCCGTCGGTGTCTGCGTGCGCGCCGAGCGCGCCAGCATCCCCTCGAGGCGCGCCAGGATCAGGGTTCGGTTGGGGAGCTCGGTCAGCGGGTCGTGGGTGGCAAGGAACGCGAGCTCCTCCTCGCGCCGAGTGAGCTCCTCGTCGGTGCGCTTGCGCTCGGCCTCGAACGATTCACACACCCGCAGCAAGCTGAACTCGAGGCTCGCCTGGAGCATGTCCAGGGCCGCGTGCAGTGCCTCCCGGCCGACCTCCAGCTCGGTCGCGCACTCGCGCAGCACCTCGGCCATCACCTTGCGCCACCAGATGCTGCGCCTCGTGACCTCGTGCAGCGATGCCGCTCGGTGCGCTGCGAGCTCGCCGAAGATCTTCGAGCACTCCCTGCTCGACTCGACCGTTACCTCGAGATCCTCGCCTGCGATCCAAAGCGCAACGGCGGGCGTCGTCTCGCTGCAGATCCGCTCGAAGCTCTCCTGGATCAGGGGATCGACAACTTCGCCCGAGCGAATCGTACGATCCACCGTCCGTTGGAGCACCTCAGCCGAGCGAGACCCCAGCGCCTCCCCGAGGCGACGCAGCTCGTCAGCCAGCGGCGCGAGCGAAGCTGGCGCGTGCCCGTCGTCCTGCGCAACGCTCGACCCCCGTCTCGCCATATCAGACGCACAGATCGGCTCGATGGAGCGATTACTTGAGCTACATAGCCGTTTTTCGGCCACCGCCCATCGCCGCGCGGCCCGCATCGCGCTTTACAACATCTGACTACGTCAAATCTGGCGCAGGGCATGCGATCGACGACGCCCGCGGCGCGTCCGTGCCCACTGCCTAACGCCCGCGCCGGGGGCTGCCGATGATATGCCAGGCTCCGAGCGAGCTCGCGCCGTCGGCGCGGCGCGAGGCCCGCAGCCCGAGGGAACCTATGCACGGATTGCTGAAACATGAATGACCTGTTTGGCGGAGAGGTTGGACGGATCGGGCTCGAGCGCGTGGTCGAGCTCGCCCACCGCCACCTCGGGTTGGACGTCACCTACATCGTCCAGCTGACAGATGCCGGCGAGGTGTACCGTGCCGCCGCCGGACACGTGGCGTCGTTCAACGTCGTGCTCGACGGCGATGCGGTCGCGACCACCACGTACTGCCGGCGCCTGGTTGACGGCGATATCCCCAATGTGATCGTCGACGCGGCAGCAGACGAGCGACTCGTCGATCTCGCCAAGACCCACGGTGCGCAGATCGGCGCCGTCATCGGCGTCCCGCTGCGACTCTCCGATGGCCGGCTGTTCGGGGCGCTCTGCGGCCTCAGCCGCACGCCCCGCCCGCAGCTGGACCAGCGCGACGTGCAGTTCATGTCGATGCTCAGCGAGTCCAGCATCAACGACCTCGACGAGCTGCACAGCCAGGACGCGCTGCGCTCGGACATCCTGCGCCTGGTCGAGCTCGAGGACCTGAAGGTCGCGTATCAGCCGATCGTGGCCCTGAGCAACGACGAATGTCTCGGCATCGAGGCGCTGGCCCGCTTCCCCGAGCCATTCACCCGACCCGATTCGACGCTCGCCGACGCCGAGCGGTTCGGCCTCGGGCTGGAACTCGAACGCCTGGTCATTCGTCAGGCATGGAAGATCCTGCCGGCGCTCGGTCCCGGGCAGTTCCTCGCGCTGAACGTGTCCCCCGACGCGTTGGTGGAGCTGGCGCGACGGGCGAACCAGCGGCAAAACCTTCCGCTTTCGCAGCTCGTGGTGGAGGTCACCGAGCACTCGGTGGTCGACTGCTACGAGTCGCTGCACCAGGAGCTCGCTCCTCTGCGCGAGCAGGGGCTGCGCATCGCCGTCGACGACGCCGGTGCGGGCTACGCCTCGCTGCGCCACGTCCTCGAGCTGCGACCCGACTTCATCAAGGTGGACAGGTGGCTGATCCACGGCATCGCGCGCGACCATGCCCGGCGCGTCGCGGTCGGCGCGTTCCTGTCGCTCGCGCTGGACCTCGGCGCGAACGTCGTGGCCGAGGGCGTCGAACGGCCAGAGGACCTCCAGGTCGCGAACGAGCTGGGGCTGCACGCCGCGCAGGGATATCTGCTGGGCAGGCCGACCACCGATCTGGAGGTCATTCCCCGGTGGCTCAGCTCGCCAGGCCGCGCGAAGGCGTCCGGGCGCCGTGCGCCCAGACGCGGCGCCGCGAGCTCGCTGCGCCGCCCAGCGCCCGCCCGTCCCAGCTGAGCACGCGCTCGCGCTCGGAGCCCGCGAGCTCGTGCGTGGGCCGTACCGCACCCACGCACGCTCCCGGTCTGTCTCTGTCCGGCGAGTCGGTCAGCTCACCGTGATCTTCCTGTCGCCCTTCGGCCCTCTCAGGTTGTCGTTCCCTTTGACCGTGACCGTTCCGAATTCGCCCGACAGCGCTTTGCCGCCTTCGAATTCGAGCACGCTACTGCCGACTTTGGGGTCCAGCGATCCCGTGAACGCACCAAATGACATGCCTTTCTTGCACTTGAACGCGAGCACGATTCCTTCGATCACGTCGCGGACCACGGGTGGTTCGCTGACCAGGTGCGAATGCCACGGAAGGCCGAGGGCCGTAACTTCCATCACCGTCGTACACAGCGGCGCGGGGCCAACCTCCGTGCAA
The DNA here is from genome assembly GCA_963810735.1 of uncultured Solirubrobacteraceae bacterium. GTDB lineage: Bacteria > Actinomycetota > Thermoleophilia > Solirubrobacterales > Solirubrobacteraceae > Palsa-744. Next base: position 585,353 of record CAWEOR010000004.1, on the reverse strand, counting down.
TGAGAGAGCTTGAACGTCGTCATTTCGTCGGTGCCGGGTCCACCGCTGGCTGGATTGGTGATCGTCTCGGTGTCTTTCACCTTGCACGTGACGGTCACGCCGAATTGCGTCAGATCAAACGCGAGCGTGCCGCTTGTCTTCACCGATACCGGCTGGCCGACTATTTCCTTGCCTTCACTCAGCCAATGGGGAATGGTTTCCGCCTGGGCGGAGAATGCCATCGCCGCGAGCATCGCGACTGCCGGCAGCGCAGCGCACATGTGGCGCTTCGTCGTCATCGTGTCCTCCTCGTGCCGTTTGCCGGGGAGCGCACGAGCGTATGCGGGAGCGTCGGGCTGTGCCTGCAGGATGCTCCAACGCCGGACCGCTGAGCCACGCCGTCGCGCCCCTCTCTGTTTCCGGGCCGCGGCGACCCGGTGTCCGGAGCGTACTCCTCGGCTCCGCGTGGCGGCGAGCGTCCCCGCCGGACCGAGCGCCGCAGAACCGCGAGACACTAGGGTGGTCGCGTGAGCGCGTTCGTAGCAGCCGGGGCGGGGTTCCTGGTGGCGGTGCTGTGGTTTGACCTGATGTTCGACGTGCAGGTTGTCCCTCACCACGAAAGCGTGCTGCCTGAGGCGGTGCTCTCGTCGATCGCCGCCTACTACGCTCGGGTCACGACGGCCGCGCGCCCCATGAACCGGCTGGTGGCGGGGGTCATGCTGGGCATGCTGGCCGCGATCGTGGTCGAGATCGTCAACGGCCGTCCCGCCCGCTGGATCGGCCTCGTCTCGCTCGCGCTGGCCGCGCCGGCGGTGGCGCTGGCCGCAGCGCGCATCGTGCCCAGCGCCGTGGAGCTCGGCACTCGCACCGAGACGGCAGCGGGACAGAGCGCGCTCGCGCGCTCGATCTTCCGGGGGCACGTCTTCTGCGTGCTCGCCATCGCCGGGGTGCTCGTCGTGCAGCTCGGCTTCGCCTGAGGGGCTGCCCCTCCCGCCCACCTGTATGCGAACATATGTTCGCATGGGGAACCCGCCGTTCAGGCCGCTGCGCGAGATCGAGCACGAGACCGAGCGCGGCGACCTGCGCATGGCCGTCTCCCTGAGCCGCGACTACTCACGCGAACGCGGCCACCCGATCCCACTCGGCGTAGCGCTCCAGCTGCTGGCGCTCGTCGCTCGGCAGAGTCCGGTCGAGTACGACACCTGGGCGTTGCGATGGCTCGCGCGGTGGATAACGGAGACGCCCGCGGCGACGATCGCGAGGGCGGTCGAGGTCGCGGTGGCGCTCGCGGATCTGCCCGGCGACCCCGACGCCTTCGAGCTCCTGCAGGAGATGTGTCGCTGGAGTCCGTGAGCCTGGACGGCCGGGGTGAGCGTCGTGAACCGCCGTCCGCGCACCGCTGCGTCCACCTCCACACACCAAGAATCTGGCCCCGGCGGAAGGATCCCGTACCGGCGAGGTCTTTAGCTAGGACCAAGGACCGGGCCACGGCCCGGGGGCTTTTGTGCGCCCTTTGGCGGGGGCCCGTCCAACCTAAAAAAGGAGAGACGTAATGCGGACATCGAAGCGCACTGCTGTAGCGCTGCTCACAGTCGCTGCATTCGCGATCACCGCCATGACGGCAACGAACGCCCTGGCGAGCCCGAGCATGGAACCGATCCTCAAGAGCTCGGTGGACCCGAGCGTTCCCACCGACCCGGCCCTGCATGGGGTGGAAGCCGGATCGGCGCCCTGGGTGCTGGAACGCGGTGTGATCAGACTCAGTGGTGACGGTCAGCTGAAGGTCGACGTCAAAGGCCTGATCATCCCCGAGCTCGGCACGCCGGGTCCGGTCACGTCGATCGACGCGTCGATCTTCTGTGCCAACGAAACCACGCCGGCGGCGACGACCGGCACGTTTCCGCTGTCGTCTGCGGGTGACGGGCTGATCAGAGCCACGGTGAGCCTGCCCGCGAGCTGCCAGACCCCGGCGGTGCTGATCAACCCTCTGGGCATCAACTCGATCTACATCGCCAGCAGCGGCTTCCAGCCCGGCTCGGACATGGAAACACTGTTCCGGAGCCAGGTTGAACCGAGCGTGCCCACCGATGCGATCCTGCACGGCGTGGAAGCCGGGTCGGCTCCCTGGGTGCTCAAGCACGGGTTCATCAAACTGAGCGCAGATGGGGCACTCAAGGTCGCGGTTCAAGGTCTGATCATTCCGGAGCTGGGCACGCCGGGACCGGTCACCTCGATCGACGCCTCGCTCTACTGTGCCAACGAAACCACCCCTGCGGCCACCACCGCAACCTCGCCCCTGTCGTCAAAGGGCGACGGCACGATCGAAGCGACGGTGAGCCTGCCCGCGAGCTGCCAGACCCCGGCGGTGCTGATCAACCCTCTGGGCATCAACTCCATCTACATCTCGAGCAGCGGCATCAGCGGCTGACACCCCACGCCGACCTGAACCGGACCACCGCCGCGGGCCACGTGGCCCGCGGCGGCCCGGTGGAGCAGCGGCCGTCGGCCCGAGCGCTGGCGCCCGCGGACGCGAGCGCCGCGCGGTGAGGGCCCGGCTCGACCACCTCCGGGCCCTCACGCACAGCACGCGAGGGCGCTACACCTACTCCTTGTGAACCTCGCGCCGTATCGCCGCCCACGAGCCGGCGCGCCCCTCCGGCTACCAACGACCGCGGGCGCGCAGGCTCGACGCGACCCCTCAAGGCTAAGACGCGTGCAGACGAATGTCAGCACGCGTCTCTGACCCTGGCGCTCCTGCACGCCTGCGGCCTGGGTGAGGCTCTCGGTTGAGACCCCGCCGATGAGGTTGATGTCCTGCCCCGTTGCGCTCCGCGTGAGGGGGCCGGCGCGCGAGCGCTCAAGCCGCAGGTCTCGCGAGCGCCTGCTGTGGGCTCCAGTTGCGCAGGAACGCCGCCGTGTCGGACGCCTCGAGCGGGCGGGCGAGCAGGAAGCCCTGGCCGCTGTCGCAGCGCTCGCCCTGCAGCACCGTGAGCTCGTGGGCCTGCTCGATGCCCTCGGCGAAGGTCTCGATCGACAGTGCCTTGCCGAGGCGCACGAGCGTGCGGATGATCGTCTCGCCCTCCTCGTTGTCGTTCATCTGCGTGATGAACGAGCGGTCGATCTTGAGCGCGTCGACCGACAGCCTCTGCAGATGGGCCATCGAGGAGTAGCCCGTGCCGAAGTCGTCGATCGCGATCCGCACGCCCAACTCGCTTGACGCAGGCGAGGCGCACAGCGGCCTGCTCGATGTCGCGCATGACGGCCGTCTCGGTGATCTCGAGCGTGAGCGAGTCCGCGTCCAGCGCGCTGTCGGCGAGCGCCCGCTCGACATCGGTCACGAACTCGTCACTGTCGAGCTGGCGCGCGGAGACGTTGACGGCCACGCCGACCGCGTGGCCGGCGTCGCGCCAGCGCACGCACTGGTGGCACGCCTCGTAGAGGACCCAGCTACCGACTTCGACCACCAGCCCGGTCTCCTCCAGCAGCGGGATGAAGTCGTTCGGCTGGACGATGCCGCGCGTGGGGCTCTTCCAGCGGATCAGCGCCTCCATGCCCGTGGGGCTCATCTCTCGCAGGTTGAACGTCGGCTGGTAGACCAGGAAGAACTCGTCGTGCTCGAGCGCCATGCGCAGGTCCATCTCGAGCTCCATCCGCGTCTGCACCGCCGAGTGCATGCCAGATTCGAAGATCACGTAGCGGTGGCGCCCGTCCCACTTGGCCTGGTACATGGCCATGTCGGCGTCGCGCAGCAGCTCTTCCGCGCTTTCGCGCTCGCCGCGGGCGATGCCGATGCTCGCGGTCACCTTCAGCGGCGTCTGCGGGCAGCCGGCGATCATGAACGGCTGCTCCAGCGCTTCCAGCAGGCGCTCGGCGACGAGCTCGGGGCCGGACGCGAAGGAGAGCTCGCTGGCGATCACCACGAACTCATCGCCGCCGAGTCGTCCGACGGCGTCGGACTCGCGCACCACGGCGCGTCAGCCGTTCGGCGACCGCGCGCAGCAGCTCATCGCCGACCGCGTGACCGAGCGAGTCGTTGATCGTCTTGAAGTTGTCCAGATCGATGAACAGCGCGGCGATCGGTGTCTGCTCGCGGCGCGAGCGCGGCATGAGCTGCTCGACGCGATCGAGGATCAGCGTGCGGTTTGGAAGTCCGGTGAGCGCATCGTGGGTCGCCAGGAACGCGAGCTCGCGCTGGCGGTGCGCGAGCTCCTCATCCGCGCGCTGGCGCTCTGACTCGAAGGACTCGCACATGCGCACGAGCGTGACGTTGAGGCTGCGCTGTAGCATCGCCAGTGCCCGCGCCAGCACGATCGGTGGGAGCTCGAGCTGCCGGGAGCTGTCGTGGACGATCTCACGCGCCGCGTCGCTCCAGCGCAGGCAGCGCTTGGTCACCTCGTTCAACGGCGCCGCCCTTTGGGAGGCCAGCGCTCCGAAGATCTGCCACGCCTCCTGCCCGACCTCGCGTGCGACATCCGGGCCCTCGCCCGCCATCCACCTGGCGACCGCGATGGTCGACACCGCGCCGATGCGCGCGAACCGCTCCTCGACCCCCGCCTCGAGCTTGCAGTCCGATTCGTCGGTGCGGCGCACCATCGCCGCTACCACCTCGTCGGTGCGGGCGTTCACCGCTCGCCCGAGCTGACGTAGCTCGGCGGCCTCGGAGATTGGTCGTGCGCGAGACATCGCTCCAGCGGATCGGCACGCGGCGAACCGTGCTTGATCGCTTGACCGATAGTCCGCTTGCGTTTGCTACGGGCCAACTGTGTCGGGCGCGGCGGCAACCATGCGCAGGCTTCCCTGCGGCGCGCGCTCGTCGCCTGGGCTCTCGCCATACGCCCGCGCGACGAACGCGCACAGCGCGTCCACGACCGCAGGGTCGAACTGCGCCCCGGCGTGCTCCACCAGCTCGGCGAGCGCGAGCCCGCGGGGCATGGCTCTGCGGTAGGAGCGGTCGGTGGTCATCGCGTTGTAGGCGTCGCAGCAGGAGATGATCCGGGCCTCCAGGGGGATGGCGCTACCGCACAGCCCGTCGGGATAGCCGCCTCCGTCCCAGCGCTCGTGGTGGCAGCGAACGATGCGTCCCACGCTGCCCATGAACCCGCCGACGCGGTCCAGCATCCGCTGGCCCTCGACGGTGTGGGTCTTGATGATCTCCCACTCGCTCGGGTTGAGCTTGCCGGGCTTGTTGACGATCTCCTTGGGCACCGCGATCTTGCCGATGTCGTGCAGCAGCGCTCCGAACTCGACGAGGCGCTGCTGGTCGGCATCCAGTCCCAGCTCGCGCGAGACCTGGAGCGCCAGCAGAACCACGTCCTTGCAGTGCTCACCGGTGTACGTGTCGTCGGCCTCGACCACGTCTCCCAGCAGCAGCGCCGTGCCGCGGTATGCGTCGTTGAGCTCGATCAGCTGCTCCATCCGCACGCGGCGCTCTTTGGAGAACCACCTGAGCACCCCGAACAACGGCACGATCAGCAGCACCGCCCACGGACGCTCCTCGGCGGCGATCGCCACAGCGAGCCCGAGCGGCGCGAGTGCCAGGTCGATCAGGTAGACCTGACGCATCTCCGTGGCCATCTCTCTGATCGTCAGCCCGTCGCGCAGGTGTTCCCAGGCGGCGTTGGAGCAGAAGTCGCAGGTGAACTGGGCGAGCAGCGCGAGCACGAGCACGCCCCAGCGTCCATCTGGATTGTGATCGTGCGCGAGCGTGAGCACGAGCGCGGGTCCGACCGCGAACCAGCTGTTTCCGGGTGCCGTCAACAGACGCGTGACGGGGGCCCGCCCGGTGAGGATCCCGGCAACATCGCCAGCGCGAACGCGCTCGCCACGAACAGCGGCACGAGTGAGCTGGGCAGGGCGAAGACCATCGGCACGAACACCACCTGCGTCGGCACGGTGAAGCCGTGGCCGATCTCTACATGCACCTCGCTGGCGGCGGCCATCCCCAGGAGGTACAGCGCCCCCACGGGCAGCGACCACGTCGCCTGAGGGCCCGCCAGCAGCGCCAGCGCGAACGCGGCCAGCAGGAAGCTCGTGCCGATGATCAGCGCCGAGCGCCGCTCGCTCTGCGCCATGTGCTGCGCGCGTCCGGCGAACGACGCGCGCAGACGCTCGGATTGTGTGAAGGCGTGGACGGACATGTGACTGTTGCGGGCGTATCGTCACGAACGCGCCTCTACCCAATACAGCTCTACGCAGCGGTGCACATTTGCCGAGCGAAGATCGAATCATTGGAACTTTCAGGCCGGCGCAGACCGGTCCCGCTCGAACAACCGTCCGCTTGGCTTGCCAGCGGGCGCGCGGAGTCGCATGCTGCACAGCACCCGCACAACACGACTGCAAGGGCAAACCCACCGCGAGGTGGGGACGCAAAGCGAGAGGTCTCGGGCACGAGATAGCTCAGCCGCCAGCAAACGCATGGAGGCTCCCAGTGCTCTCGCTCCCCCCGCTCCTCTCATCCTTCCGATGCCCCTCCGTCAGGCTCCCTCGGGTCCCGCTCGCCGTCGCGTTGGCCGCGAGCGTGGTCAGCATGCTCAGCGTCGCGCCAGCCCAGGCGGCGCTGATCAGCACCGGCGCCTGCAACGAAGCAGCCCTCTCCCAACCGTTCCTGCGCTGGGGTGACACCAGCTCCTACGAGCTGGTGCCGGGCGGTGACTTCGAGGGCTCGCTCGCCGGCTGGACACTCGGCGGCGGCGCACAGCGAGTGCCCGGCAGCGAGCCCTACGGGGCAAGCGGCTCGGTGGGCTCTTACTCGCTCGCCCTGCCCGCGGGCGCGTCGGCACAGTCCCCCTTCACCTGCGTCGACGCGGCCTACCCGACGTTCCGCTTCTTCGCGCGCAACGAAGGACTCGCCTCGACCGTGGTTGCCCAGGTCGTCTACAAGACGCTTCTCGGCACCGTCGCGCTGCCCCTCGGCGTCGTCGCACTCAGCGAGCAATGGGAGCCGACGCTGCCGATGCTCACCGGCTCGGTCGTGACCGGAGCGCTCTCCGGCGGCACCGCCGAGGTGGCGCTGCGCTTCACCGCGCTCACCGGCGGCAGCCGCATCGACGACGTGTTCGTCGATCCGCGCATGCACTGAGGGCGAGGCCGCAGCTCGAGCTCAGGCGGTGTAGGAGGCGGGAGCAGGCGGGTCTTGCCGGGTGTCGCCCAGCAGTTGCAAGAGCTGGGCGCCCGTGGTGCCACCGAGCACGCGCACGCGAGGCAGGCGGTAGGGGTCATCACTAGGGTGCGCCCACCCTGGCACCACGGTGGTCGAGCCGATGAAGCCGGCCGCCTTGACCGCCGCTTCGACCGTGGCGTCGAACTGGCCGGAGGGGTAGCAGAACCAGTTCACGGGGACGTGGTAGCGCTGGCGTAGCGTTTCCCGGGCGACCGCCACCTGGTAGTGGAGCTGTTCGGCATCCAACGTGATCAGCGCCGCGTGGCTGATGCCCTGGGTGTCGAGCTCCCAGCCCGCTGCCAGCAAGCCGCGAATCTGTTCCTGCCCGAGCCCTCCCTGCGAGGGGGGCAGGCCGGACAGCTGCAGGTTCTCGACGCCCACCCAGCCGAGGCGGCGCAGCACCGGCAGCGCCTGCGTGTACTGCGAGTTGTAGCCGTTGTCGAAGCTGACCACGACCGGTTTGCCCGCGCCGAGCGCCACCCCCCGGCGCCAGTAGGCCTCGACCTCGTTCTGGGTCACCGCGTGCCAGCCAGCATCCTTGAGCGCCTGCATCTGTTCGGCGAACTCGGCCGGTTCCACGTACAGGCCAGGGAACGGTGCGCCGCTCGGCGGGGGGGCGATCACGTGGTAGATGAGGATCGGGACCGGCTCCTGTCCGGGTGGCCCGGTCGGCTGGCTGGTGGCGGTCCTCGCCGCCGCTTCGCCGCTGCGCTTGAGTGCCCTGTCCGCGCCCGCGCCGGCGCTCGTGACGCTGTGTGCGTGTGGGCCCGAGCCGCCCGTCGCCAGCACGGTGACCGCCACCACAGCCAGCGCGGCGACGACCACCGCGGTGGCCACGAGCCGGCGCCGGCGGATCGCGCGGCGGCGTCGCTCGCGTCGCGCGTGCAGTCCGTCAATGTCCATCGCTCACCTCAGCCACGAAGGTAGCGGCTGCATCGGCGGGGGACGCCCGGTCGTGCTGGCTGCCCGTGGGTTTGCGATGCGCCGGTGCGGGTATTCTGGGACTTGACACGCGAATGGGGATTTAGGTGCATGGAGTCATCCGGCTGGTGCTCGCGGGAGTGCGAGCCCGAGTCGCGTGTGCTCCGCGCTCACTCTCGTCGGGAGGGATCATGCCCGTCGGCGAGTCCCCGACAAGCTCATCACGACAAGGAGGGGTAGGGGAGCGATGAAACCGACGTCCGAGAGGCCCGAGCGCCGCACGGTCCGCGCCCGCAGGTGCACGGCTGGTGCGCTCGCGATTGCCGCGGCGGTTGTACTGGCGAGCATCGGAGCCGCGCAGCCTGCGCTGGCGTCCTCGACGGTCAAGGAAGAGTTCGCGCCGTTCGCCGACTGTCCGGTGGAATCGGCTGCGGTGTGCGTCCTCGCCACCACCACCGGCGGTGAATTCGTCCTCGGCCGCAAGGCGGTCACGATCGACAAGACCATCACCCTCCAGGGCGGACTCGCCTCACACGCTCTGACGGCACAGTCGCTGATCGGCGCCGTCGGCGGCGAAACGCTGTCGCTCACCCCGCTCACCGTTCCCGGCGGTCTCGCGGGAATCGAAGGGCTCGGAGGAGAAGTCACGGCGACGGCCGAACTGGCCGGCCCGCCGAGCTCGGTGACCATCAGCGAGGCAGGCTTCGTCTTCGGGCAGGAACCGGCGGTGATACTGCCGTTGAAGATCAAGCTCAGCAACGAAATCCTCGGCGAAGACTGCTACATCGGCTCGAACACAGAACCGATCGTCCTGCACCTCACCACCGGGACCACCAGCCCTCCGTCCCCGACGCAGCCGATCAAGGGGAGCAAGGGGACGTTTGCGGGCGAGGACAAAAACAGGATCAGCACCTTCCAGGACACCTCGCTGGTCGACAACGACTTCACCGTGCCGGGAGCCAGCGGCTGCGGCGGGCAGTTGTCAGCGGTGGTGGACCTGGCGGTCGACGCCGACGTGGGCCTGCCGGCGTCCGCCGGACAGAGCACGGCGATCATGAACGGAACGCTCGCGGAAACGTCGGCGGAACTGGCCAAGAAGTACCTGCCCAAGCCGAAAAAGAAGAAGTAGCCGGATCCGTACCGTCTCGTCGCGGCGGGCGCGCCCACGGCCGCCGCGACGAGCGCTCATTCCGTTTCGGGGCCGATCTGCTCGATGAACGCCGCCAGCTCGGCGACCTGGGCCGGGTGCTCGCCGAGGTGCAGGCGTGCCAGCGCGTGGAGCATCGGCGCCGGGTCATATCCGCTGATCTCGTTCGCGGTCGGGTGGAGCAGGCCCGCGCGCACGAAGCGTTCGTCGACCAACACGCTGCGCCCGTCGCTCAGCTTCACGCGGTGACCGGCGAAGCTCAGGAAGTCCGGGGCGATGCCGGGCGCGCTGGAGTTGAGGTGACACGCCGAGCAGCCCTCGCTGACGACCAGATGCGCGCCCTGCACGACGAGCTTCTGCTCTTGGCTGAACGGTTTGGTCACGTACGCGGGCACGCTCGTCCGCGTCGAGCTGGCGGGGGCGGGCGCGCCGCCGCCACAGCCCGAGAGCATGAGCGCGAGCACGAGCACCCCCGCGAGCAGTCCGGCCCGCGAGCGGTCCGGCGGGCTCGGATTCACCACCGCGTGAGCGTATCGCGCGTGCGCCGAGCCGTGCCCCGCCTACCGAGGTGGCCGGCTCGCCAGCCCGCGGTACGGCATCCGGTCGAAGAAGCGGCCGAGCACGTAGCTCGGAACAGCGGCGATCGCGATGATCGCTAGCGCGAACGGCGCGGCCTGCCCGTAGGCGAGGTTCTGCTGATAAGCCCAGAACTGGGTGGCGAGCGTCTGCACCCCGGTGGGGATCAGGATCAGCGTGGCGGTGAGCTCGGTCACCGCCGAGAGGAACACCAGGCAGAAGGCGGCGGCCAGGCCAGGGCCGACCAGTGGAAGTGTCACCCGCCACAGCACGCTCGCTCGTCGCTGGCCGAGCGAGCGGGCGACCTCCTCGAGCGCGGACCGGCGCCTGCGCGACCGACGCCTTCACACCGACGAGCGCGAGCGGGAAGAACAGCACCGCGTAGGCGATCACGAGCAGCGGCGCGCTCTGATAGAGGAATCCGCCCGCGTAGCGCTCGGTGAAGTACGAGAAGGCCAGCGCGATCACGAGGCCGGGCATCGCCAGCACCAGGTAGGTGCTGCGCTCGAGCAGCTCGTAGGCCCGTCCCCGATGGCGGACGGCAAGCAGAGCGACCGGGACCGCCATGGCGGTGGCGAGCAGCGCGGCGAGCCCGCTGTAGAGGGCGGTGTGCCAGGCTGCGTCGAGGATCGACACGCCGGTGAGAAAGGCGTGGCCGGCCTCGAGCATCCAGTAGATGCTGGCGCCCACCGGGACTCCGAGCGCGAGTGCGACGAGCACGACGAAGCCAGCGAGCACCGCGGGCTTCGCGCGTCCCAGCCGTCGCGGGTGGGCGACCCGTTGCGCGAGCGGACCCGACCTGCTGATCCGCCCGCGTCCGCGCGCCAGCCTCTCGCCGAAGAGCACCAGCAGGCTGACTAGCACGAGCACGAGCGCCAGCGCGCAGGCCGTCGGCACGTTGAACGAGACGTTGAACTCGGTGAAGATCTCGGTGGTGAAGGTCTGGTAGCCGAGGATCTCGAACGCGCCATACTCGGCGAGCAGCACGAGGGTCACGAGCAGACAGCCGCCGAGGATCGCCACGCGCGCCTGCCCGATCGTGATCCGCCAGAACGTCCGCAGGCGCCCGACGCCGAGGCTGCGTGCGACCTCCTCCTGACCGGGGTCCGCGCCGCGGAAGCTGGCCGCGACGGGTAGGTACACGAGTGGGTAGATCGCCAGGGTCATCACGAGCACCGCGCCCCGAAACCCCTGAACCCACGTGCTGAGCGAGGCCCAGCCAAAGCTCACCACGAAGTCCGGGATGGCGAGCGGGAGGACCACCAGCACGGCCCACACGCGGCGTCCGGGCAGGTCGGTCCGCTCGACGAACCATGCCGTGGCGGTACCGATCACGGCGCACAGGATCGTGACGACGACCGTAAGGCGGATCGTGTTCCACAGCAGGGTGGCGGTCAGCGACCTGAAGACGAGGTCGACGATCGTCGAGATCCCCGCGCCGTGCGCCTCGATGAGCAGGAACACGAGCGGCAACGCCAGCACCACGGTGACGCCGGCGCTGAGCACGATCAGACCCCACGGCCGCCGGGCGTGCCGCCCCCGAGCATGCCGGCTGTGATGGCTGACGGGCTGCGCCCCGGCTGCGAGCGGCGCCGGCCTCGCCATCACTCGGCGCCCGTGCACGGGCCGTGCCTCACAGCAGCCCGGCCTTGCGCAGAAGCGCGATCGCGGTCGCGCCGTCGCCGAGCTGCGGGATCGTGATCTGGTTCGGCTGCAGCTGCGCGAAGGGGGTCTCGGGCTGGGTGCTCGTGACACCGGAGGCGATCGGATACTCGAAGCTGATCGAGTGGTCGATGATTTCCTGGCCCTGCTTGCTTACGAGGAAGGCGAGGAACTTCTGCGCCGCTGCCTTGTGGTCGGAGGACCTGAGGATCCCTGCGCCAGATACGTTGATCACATAGCCCGGGTCGCGCGGCGCGAAATAGGTGATCTGCGAGTGCACGTTCGACGCGCCGAGCTCGGCCCGTAGCCGATACCAGTAGTACTGGTTGACCACGCCGAAGGCGACCGCCCCGCGATTGACCTCGTCGGCGATCGTCTCGTTGTCCGGGTATATGTGGGCGCCCGCGTTCGCGTCGATGCCCCGCAGCCAACTCAGCGCGGTGGCTTCACCATAGAAGTGCGCGACCGACGTCACGATCGGCTGGAAGTCGGTCTCGCCGGCGGCAAACGCGAGCTTGCCCTTGAAGCGCGGTTCGGCGAGCGCCAGCACCGTCTTCGGAAGCTCGCTCGCGCTGATCAGGCTCGGGTTGTAGATCAACACGCTCACGCGGGCTGACACACCCACCCAGTCGCCGTGCGGCGAGTCATAGCGGCTGGGGGTCTGCGCGAGCGTCGACGGGTCGACCGGAGCGAGCAGGCCCTTGTCCTGCAGGTACTCGAGGGCGGGCGAGTTCTCCGTGTAGATGACGTCCGCGGGCGAGCTCGAGCCCTCGGTCACGATCTGATCGGCGAGCGTGTCCTCGTCGTCGCTGCGCACGTTCACGGTGATGCCACTCGCTTTTTCGAAGCCGGCGACGAGCGCGTCGGTCGTCTGCTCGTGCTGGCCGCTGTAGAGCGTGATCGACTGGCTGGTCGAGCTCCCGCAGCCGGCGAGCAGACCGAGCGTCAGCGTCAGCACGGCCGCACGCACGCGGACCCTCGGGGCCCCGAGCAGGGCGATCACGAGGCGGCCCCGCGGCAGATCGCGTCGACGCCGTCCACGGCGGCGCTGACAGCGCTCTTGGCTGCCCGCCCAGCCGCCTGGTCGCTGGCAAATGCGCGGTACGCGCCCGCCAGGCGTGAGATCGCTTCGTGCAGCCGGCTGTCCGAGGTGCGGATCTCCAGAAGTGGCAGGACCTGGGCCTGCGCGTAGCCCGCCGGGTCGGCTGCCGGTTCAGGGCCGTCGCTGAGCACCGCTTCGACCTGCCTGCACGTACGCTCGAGCTCGGCGTTGGCGGTCGGTGGGGAGGACGACCCGCACGCTCCCAGCAGCGCCGGGGCGAGCGCGACGGAGAGGAGGATCGCGCCTCGGCGCGCTGGGCGCGCAGCCCAATCGTGGCCGAAGGGCGGCTGCGGCTGTTGCGGGCGCTGGTGGATGAGGGGCATTGCGCGGAGCGTCGACAGGAAATCCGACCAGAGGACTCGGGTATGCGGACCGTATCACAGCTTAGGGCACCCTAATAGCGTCATCGCGGCCTGGGCGGCGCTTCGGGGCGGACCCATCGCGCTGGGCCGTGGGTGGGGTTGGCGGCGCTGGCGAGGATCCGCCGGGCCCCGCCGTCGCGAGTCAGTCCACCGGCCCAGGCGCTCGTTCGAGCGGCGCGACGGGCCCGTGCGCGGCGACGCTGACGGGCGTGCCGACCGGCAACGCCTGTCCGCCATGGACACGCGCGAGCAGCAGCTCCGCGCTGCCGGTCTCCTCCGGGCGGATGTGCAGCAGCGCGTCGTGTCCGTAGTAGCGACACTGCTCGATCCTCCCGCGCAGGCCCTCCCGTGCGCCTGAGGTGTCGCTGCCCCCCTCGCGCGGGCGCACGTCGAGCTGCTCGGGCCGGACCATCACGATCCCCCTCGGCGGCGCGGGTCTCGCCCCGGTGTCGTCGTTTGGGGCGCGGCCCAACTCGAGCGCGCCCAGCGGGGTGCGCGCGACACCGTCCTCGAACTGCGCCTCGACCACGTTGACCGCGCCGAGGAAGCGCGCCAGCTGCTCGTCTACGGGCCGCTCGTAGAGCTCCGCGGGGACGGCCTGCTGGACGATCCTCCCGGCTCGCAGGACAGCCACGACGTCGGCCAGCGACAAGGCCTCCTCCTGGTCGTGGGTGACGAGCACGGTGGTCACGCCCTGCTCGCGCAGCAGTGCGTGGACCTCCTCGCGCACGTGGCTGCGCAACGAGGCGTCGAGTGAGGAGAACGGCTCGTCGAGCAGCAGCGCGTCGGGGCGGCACGCGAGCGCGCGGGCGAGCGCAACGCGCTGCTGCTCGCCGCCGGAGAGCTCGTGCGGGAGCCGCCGCGCCAGCGGCGCGATCCCCACCATCTCGAGCAGCCCGGCGACGGCGTCGCCACGGCGCTCGCGGCGAGAGAGACCGAAGGCGACGTTCTCCTGGACGCTCAGATGGGGAAACAACGCACCCTCCTGGGGCACGTAACCGACGCCGCGTCGCTCGGGCTCGAGACACGTGCGCCCGTCGTCGAGCGTCCGGCCGCCGAGCGACACCGAGCCGCGCTCTGCGCGCTCGAAGCCCGCGATCACCCGCAGCAGCGTGGTCTTGCCACAGCCGGAGAGGCCGAGCACCGCCGTCAGGGATCCCGCCGGCACGTCGAGCTCGACACCCTCGAGGACGGGGGTTTCCCCGTAGCCCTTCCACAGCCCGCGCACCGACAGGCTGCTCATCGGCGCGGCCCCCTGCGCGCGAGCGTGCTGAAGGGGGGGAGCTTGCCACTGTTCATCTAGCAAATCCGATCTACGCGGTCGGGATGACCGCGAAAGCACCGTAGCACAGCGTTAGGGTTGCCTAACCGACGCACCGCCGCTTGGCGGCGGCGCCGGTGCGCCGCCGAATACGTGAGAATCACACTATGCACGTGACCGCCAAGGCCGATTACGCCGTGCGCGCGGTGGTCGAGCTCGCCGGTAGCTCTCAGGACGCGCCGCGCAAGGTCGACGAAGTCGCCCAGGCCCAGCACATCCCGGTGTCCTTCCTGGAGAACATCCTCACGCAGTTGCGCTCCTCCGGCCTCGTGCGCAGTCAGCGCGGTCCCGAGGGCGGCTACTGGCTTGCGAAGCCCGCCGACGAGGTCAACCTCGCCCAGATCATCCGTGCGGTGGAGGGTCCGCTCGTGGGCGTTCGCGGTCAGCGTCCCGAGGAGGTCGAGTACGCCGGCTCCTCCGAGAGCCTCAAGCAGGTGTGGATCGCGCTGCGCGCGAACCTGCGCAAAGTGCTCGAGCAGGTGACCGTCGAGGACGTCGCCACGGGGAGGATCCCCAAGGACGTGATGGCGCTCACGCGCCACGAGGAGGCATGGCAGACGCGCTAGCCGGGCAATGTGTAGGAGCGCGAAAGCCCACGCCGAGTGCCGTGCCACGCGCGGACGGCTTGGGTTAGGCTGTCAAGGGCCACCGCGCGGCGCTGTCAAGGATTGCTCGGCCAGCAACAGCGCCGATAATCCGTCCTGGCGCAAGCCAGCCGCCCCCACTACATAGAAGGAGATCCCCAACGATGTCCGCCCCGCCTGCAGCTTCGTCCGACGTGCCCTCAACGGTGGCCGACGCCGCGGAGGCGGCAGTTGCGGCAAGTGCTGACGCGGCCGGCCAGGAGGCGACGTTCTCGCTCGCGCTCACACAGGACCAGAAGGACATCCGCGAGTGGGTCCACGGCTTCGCCGCTGACGTCGTTCGTCCGGCGGCGCACGAGTGGGACGAGAAGGAGCAGACGCCCTGGCCGATCATCCAGGAGGCCGCCAAGATCGGCCTGTACGGTTTTGAAGGGCTCGCCCAGTTCTTCTCGGATCCGACCGGGCTCACCCTGCCGATCGTCAACGAGGAGCTCTTCTGGGGCGACGCCGGCATCGGCATGTCGATCATGGGCACGGCGCTGGCGGTGGCCGCGATCTTCGGACAGGGCTCCGGCGAGCAGGTCGGCGAATGGATTCCGCGCTGCTTCGGGAGCGAGGATGACGTCAAGGTGGCGGCCTTCTGCGCCTCCGAGCCGAACGCCGGCTCGGACGTCTCGGCCATGCGCACGCGGGCGAAGTTCGATGAGGCGACCGGCGAGTGGGTCATCAACGGCCAGAAGGCATGGGCCACGAACGGCGGCATCGCCGACGTGCACGTGGTGATCGCCACGCTCGACCCGGAGCTCGGCGCGCGCGGGCACGCCGCGTTCGTCGTGCCGATGAGCGAAGCCAACGGCATCTCGCAGGGGACGAAGGTCTCCAAGCACGGTCTGCGTGCGTCGCACACCGCGGATGTGTTCCTCGATGACTGTCGCGTGCCCGCCGGCTACGTGCTCGGCGGCAAGGAGAAGCTGGACGAACGCATCGCACGCGTGCGCGAGGGCAAGAGGGGCAACTCGCAGGCCGCGATGCAGACCTTCGAGTCCTCCCGCCCAACCGTCGGTGCGCAGGCACTGGGAATCGCCCGCGCCGCCTACGAATACGCGCTCGAGTACGCCAAGGAGCGCGAGCAGTTCGGCCGCAAGATCGTCGAGAACCAGGCCGTCGCGTTCACGCTCGCGCGCATGAAGCTCGAGATCGACGCCGCGCGCCTGCTCGTGTGGAGAGCGTCCTGGATGGGCAAGAGCCAGGTTCGCTTCGAGAATGCCGAGGGCTCGATGAGCAAGCTGAAGGCCGGCGAGGTCGCCGTGTGGGTGACCGAGCGCGCGATCCAGATCCTCGGCGGCAACGGCTACACGCGCGAGTTTCCCGTGGAGCGCTGGCACCGCGACGCGAAGATCTACGACATCTTCGAGGGCACCGCCGAGATCCAGCAGCTGGTGATCGCGCGGGCGATCTCAGGGATGCACATCCAGTAGCGAGGTGCCCGCTGGCGCGAGTTGGGCGCCGCTGCCGTGACGCCTGGTGCTTGCGCGCCGTGCCCGAGTGCGCGGCCGGCGGGGTTGACAGGGGGCGGACACCTCGACTAGCGTCTGTGCCGAGGGATGCCGGGCGGTTGGGGGGTAGGTCCGTCATGGTGCACTGCAGGCCGCACGACGAGCAATGGTCGTGTGCGCACGCAGTGGGTCACGGTTTCCCATGGCGCGGGTTCGCAAGGACCCGGTGCCAGTGGCCTCCGAGGGGAGGCCTGATTGCCAGTCAACGAATGGAGACACCATGAACGGAAGGATTCCAACGCGGCCTGCCACTCTGGTTGCCGCGATGCTCGCGGCAACCGGCCTATTGGCGATGAGCGCCGGGGTGGCCAGCGCGGAAACGATCTACAACAACGCGCCAGCGCACGCCAAGAACCTCGTGTCCGAGAGCTTCGAGGCGACGCAGACCTCTGAGTTCGGCGGTCTGGTCAAGTTCGCGGGCAGCGCTCGCAACAGCCCGGTGGTCACGGTCACGATGAGCAGCTGGGCGTGCGGGAACCTGATGGGTGGAGCCGCCTGCCAGACCTCGCCCGGGGCGAGCTTCATGTGGCCGATCACGCTCAACGTGTATGACCTCGGCGCCGGCAACGAACCGGGCGCGAAGATCGCCAGCAAGACGCTGGCGGTGAGCGTTCCGTATCGACCGTCGGCCAACAACAAGCGCTGTCACCTCACCGAAGAAGGCGTGGTGGGCTTCACCAGCGAATGCTTCAACGGCAGGGAGTTCAGGGTCAAGTTCCCGCTGGAAGGCGTCACGTTGCCATCCGAAGCGATCGTCAGCGTGGCCTTCAACACCTCCGACTACGGCGCCGAGCCGACGCACGAACCGAGCGTCGGCGAGGACTCGCTGAACGTCGGGCTGACCGAACCGGCCAGCTTCACCGAACCGATGCCGGTGCCACCCTCGGTCGGTAGCGACCCGCTGCCCGAAAACGCATACGTCAACTCGCTGTACAGCGTGATGTACGGTGGCGAGGGCACCGTCGGCACGTTCAGCATCGCCGGCGAATGGACGGGCTTCCAGCCGGTCTTCCAGGTGAAGGCCAAGTCGCGCTGATCGCGCGCGAGGCCGCCTGCCGGCCAGAGGGCTCCGCGTCCGCGGGGCCCTCTGGGGGGGGGGGGGGGGGGGGGGGGTGGGACGAGGTAGTCCGCTCTACCAGGCCTGGTCGGCGCCGCAGTGCGGGCAGCTGACGCTGGTCGAGACCGACGCGCGGAACAGATAGCCGCAGGCGCAGGCGTAGGAGGCGCTGTCGACCGGGCCGCCGGCCTGGCGGACGCGCTCGACCGCCGGATCGCACGCCCGAGGGGCCGGCTCGATCGCGCTCGCCGCGTGGTGCTGGCGCTGGCGTCGCTGGGGACGCCGTTGGCCGCGGGGGTTCAGGAGGCTCGGTCTCATGTCGCTAGCTCTTACAACCTCATCGACAGCCAAAGGTTTCGCCGTGAGTGCATGGTTTCCTCGCCGCGCCTGCTCGGGGCGCCGCGAACGCCGGGCGCCCGCCGGGCGGCGCTCGTGCTGCGGCGGGTTTGCGATACTTGGCGACGATGAACCCCTCGCGCAAGCGGACTGTGCGCTTGGTCGTCGCGCTCACCACGGCCGTGGTGCTGGCCAGCGCGCTGATCTACACGAGCTTCAGCGCCGCCAGCCCGGCGCTCACGCCCACGCAGCTGCTGCGCCAGGCCCAGCCCGGACGCAGCTACCAGCTCACCGGCACGGTCGCCAAGGGCTCGGTGCACCGCGAAGGCGCAGTGCTCGATTTCAGCGTCGAGGACCGCGTCGGAGGCGCGGCGGTGGCGCTCGCGTACACCGGCATCGTGCCGGACCCGTTCCACGAAGGCCGCGAGGTGATCGTGACGGTGGAGAAGCAGGGCGACAGGTATGTCGGCGAACGCAACTCGCTGATCACCAAGTGTCCGTCGAAGTACAAGACCGCTCCGTCGAGCGAGAACCAGAACGCCTGAGTGCCACCTTCGATGGCACGCGACGGGAGCTGGCCTAGGCGCTGATGTCCGGCTTCGGCTTCATCTGCCTGCTGCTGGCGCTGGCCGTCTGCGCGTACGGCATCGGCGCGTCGCTGTATGGCGTGCGCAGCGGGCGCATGGAGTACGCGGACTCGGGCAGGCGTTCGGTGTATGCGCTGGCGGGCATCCTCTCGGTTGCGGTGCTCGTGCTGGAGATCGCGTTCCTGCGCAGCGACTTCGCTTTCAACACCGTCGCCGACACCTCCTCTCGCACCACGCCGGGCCTGTACAAGGCGGCCGCGATCTGGTCCTCTCAGGAAGGCTCGCTGCTGGTGTGGGCGTGGCTGATGTCGCTGTGGTCGACGCTGGCGCTGTTCCTCACGCGCAAGCACATCCGTGACGTGGCGGCATACGCAACAGCCATCATGCTCGGCTTCGGCGCGTTCTTCGTGTTCCTGATGGTGGTCTACGCGAACCCCTTCGCTACCACCAGCCCGGCTCCAGCCGAAGGCGTCGGCCTCGATCCGCTGCTGCGCTTCCCGACGATGATGATCCATCCCCCGATGCTGTACTCGGGCTACACGCTGTGCACGATCCCGCTGGCCTTCGGCATGGGCGCGCTCCTGGCGCGCCGGGTCGACGCCGACTGGATCAGAGCGATCCGGCGCTTCGCCCTGGCCGCCTGGATGTTCCTTGGCGCCGGCATCCTGCTCGGCGCGCTGTGGTCCTACTCGGAGCTCGGCTGGGGCGGCTACTGGGGCTGGGACGCGGTCGAGAACGCGGCGCTGCTGCCGTGGCTGACGGGCACCGCGTTCCTGCACTCGCTGATGATCCAGGAGAAGCGGGGGATGCTGAAGGTGTGGAACGTCTCGCTGGCGCTCGCCACCGGCACGCTGGCGATCATGGGCACCTTCCTCGTGCGCAGCGGCGTGCTCAACTCGATCCACGCCTTCGGCGGTCAGACCCTGGGGGTGCCGTTTGTGATCCTGATCGCGGCGCTGATCAGCGGCTCCATCTACCTCGTGGTCTCGCGTCGCGAGATGCTGCGCTCCGAGCACCGGCTCGACTCGTTGCTCTCGCGCGAGGCGATGTTCCTGCTCAACAACCTCGTGCTGGTGGGGCTCGTGTTCGTGATTCTGTGGGGCACGTACTTCCCGCTGATCTCCGAGGCGATCACCGGCCAGGAAGCGTCGGTCGGGCCGCCGTGGTTCGACCGCTACACCGTGCCGCTCGCGCTCGTACTGGTGCTGTTGAGCGGCATCGGACCGGTGATCACCTGGCGCCGCGCGACGCTCGCCAACGCGCGTCGCAACTTCCTCGTGCCGCTCGCGGGCGCGCTGCTCGTGCTGGCGGTGCTGGTGCTCGGTGGCGTCGACTCCAAGCCGCTGGCGCTTGCGATGTTCTGCTGCGCGGCCTTCGCGCTCGCCAGCGTCGGGCAGGAGTTCTTCCGGGGCGCGCGCGCGAGGCGTGCGATGGCGGGCGAGGCGCCGCCGCTGGCGTTGGTGGCGCTGGTGCGCCGCAACCGCAGGCGCTACGGCGGCTACATCGTGCACGTCGGCATGGCCGTGCTGTTCATCGGCGTGGCCGCGTCCTCGTCCTTCCAGCACGCCAACGAGCTGAGCCTCTCGCCCGGCCAGTCCGCGCGGGTCGGTTCCTACGACGTCCACTACCTGCACCCCACGGCGACGATCACGCCCAAGTACGACCAGGCGCACACTGGCTCGACGCTGAGCCTCGGCGCGGTCCTCAACGTCACCAAGAGCGGGCGCCATGTGGCCACGCTCGAACCCGAGCGAGGGCTTCTATTCCTCCGGCGAAGCCAGCCAGGGCACCGTTGGAAACCTGATCGGCGGCCAGCCGGTCAGCCACATCGGCATGGACGTGGGGCTCACACGCAACGTCTGGACGGCGATCGCAGCCCGACATAGAAACCGGGCCCCTGAAGCGGATCGTGACGGTCGGCAACAAGACGCTGCCGCCCGAAGACGGGATCATCGGGATCGCCTACCTGGCGCGCGCGTACCTCAAAGATCCGCCTCCGGCGCAGTTCAACCTGATCGTCTCGCCGCTCGTGATGTGGATCTGGGTGGGCGGGCTGATCGTGTTCGGCGGGGCCGTGATCGCGATCTGGCCCGCGCCGAGCGTGGTCCGTCGTCGTGTGGCCGCGCGCTCGCGCGCGCGGGCGCTGCATGGCCTCGCCCGCGCCTAGCGGAGCGGTCTCTGACACCCTGCGAGCGTGGGCTTCTTGATCGTGCTCCTGTCGCTGCTGCTCGTCGGCGTGGTCGTGGTGGTGGTCAGCGCCCCGCTGCGCCGCGCGCGCTCGCGCCACGCAGTGGGCTCGACGGCCCCCGGCGCCGTGGCCGGCGAGATCACCGAGCGGTCCGCCGCGGCGGCCTGGTATGAGCGCGAGGGCCTCGAGGCCGCACGCGAGGCCAAGTACCGGGAGATCCGCGACGTGGAGCTCGACTATCGCACCGGCAAGCTCTCGTCCGAGGACTACCGGACGATCGACGCGGACCTGCGTGCGGAGGCGATCGAGATCCTCAATCAGCTGGAACGCGCGGGCGGCGCGGTCGCGGGGAACGAGTCGACTGCGGGATCCGAGGGCACCGAGCCCTAGATGCGCGCCCGCAGATCAGCGCGGGTCGCTCACGCCCACGGGCGCTTGAGCAACACGAACGCGTTGAAGAAGAACAGCACCGCGAAGAAGATCGTCCAGCGGTTGAGGTTGCGCTCGACCAGCGAGCCACCGCCGAGCGGCCCGGTGCCGCTGCCGACCCCGAAGGCGCCCGACAGGCCGGAGTCCTTGCCCGAGTGCATCAGCACCAGCAGGATCAAGATCACGGCTATGGCCACCTGCAGGACGGAGAGGATCGTTTCCACGCTGCAAAGGGTATCGCGTCGCCGGGCGCTGTGGGTAGCCTCGCACGGCCTTCGAGCGCTTCGCGCAGGCATGTGGCGCTGCCTTCGAGGTTTAGAGTGAGCCCCGCCGGGCCAAACACGTCAGCATGCGTGATCGGCGAGGGTACCGACAGGTCGGTCGAGCCGCCCCGTGCGCCCGCTTGCTGCTGTCAACAGAACCGATCCTCGACTGTCAACCATAGGCGCTCGCGACGGACGATACAAGCGGCCGTCGGCCGGCCAGGATTTGTCAAGGTGATTACGAATCCTTTACGGATTCATGGTTCGCTGCCGATAAGAATGCCGGTGGGCGTACCCCGCACGTTGTGGGCAAGCTGCGCCGACCACAAACCTGGGACGTCCCCGACATGATCGATCACCGCCGATGCCGACCCTGAACCGCGCCCGCCAGCGAGCCGTGCGCGCGATCATCTCCGCCCTCGCGGGCAGCGGGCTGACGGCCGCAGGCCTCGCCGGCCCGCTCGCGGGCTCGGCGGTCGGTGCGACCACGACCACCACGACCGGCGCCCCGAGCGCGGAAGCGCCGGGCGGCTCCACAGAAGGCGAAGGCAGCAAGGCGCAGTCCGAAACGACCAGCACGACGCCGCCGCCTGCCACCCCGCCCACGGAAACCTCGAGCACGCCAACGCCCGAACCGCCCACCACCACCGCCCCCAGCGCGAGCCCGCCCACGAGCACCACGCCGAGCACGCCGTCTACGACCACCACCCCGCCGGCGCCCAGCAGCACTCCGCAGCCGAGCGCGCCTGCGCCGGCGAGCGTGGAAGCCCCGACGGTGGTGCTCAAGCGCAAGCAGAAGCCCACGCCCAGCGTACCCTCGACCGCGACCGGGACGAGCACCACGGCGAACGGCAGCGCCGGCAAGTCGGCACCCACGAGCAAGAAGGCCGCGGGCCCCAACAACGTGGCGGCATCGCCGCAGACCGTCGCCGCCGAGGCAGGCGCGCTGGCGGCGCTGCTCGCCTCCTCGGAAGCCTCGGCGCAGGCGCTCAGCTTCTACCGCATCCCGCTGTTCCTGCTGCCGATCTACAAGGCTGCGGCCGTCCAGTACGGCGTGCCCTGGCAGATCCTCGCCGCGATCAACGAAATCGAGACCGACTACGGCAGCGACCTGTCGGTCTCCACCGCCGGCGCCGTCGGCTGGATGCAGTTCATGCCGAGCACCTGGCTGCAGTACGGCGTTGACGCGCTCAACGCGGGCTACGCCGACCCGTACAACCCGGTCGACGCGATCTTCGCCGCCGCGCGCTACCTGCGTGCGGCCGGCGCCGCCACCAACCTGCGCGCGGCGATCCTCGCCTACAACCACTCCGAAGAATACGTCGAATCGGTGCTCCTGCGAGCGAAGCTGATCTCGAGCTATCCCAAGGACGTGATCGCCACGCTCACCGGCCTGATCGACGGCCGCCTGCCCGTCACCGGCAGGCAGCTCGCCTGGGATCCGCTGGCGGCGTCCTCGACGTCGAGCGCCACAGCCGGCGCCTCAGCCGCTCGCGGGAGCGCTCCGAGCCCGGCCGTGGCCGCCTCCGCAGCCAGCGGCGCCGAGCGCCGAGCGACCCCGGCAGCCGCTCCCGGCTCGACGCCGCCGCTGTCACCGGCCGCGGCAGCTGCGGCGGCAACGTCTCGCGGCGGCAAGCGGGTCGAGCACCCGCTGCAGCTCGTCGACCTGATGAGCGCGCCGAACGCCTCGGTGGTGGCGGTGCAGGACGGACGCATCGTCGCGCTCGGCGACTCGCGCAAGCTCGGCAAGTACCTGGTCCTGCGCGACGTCTACGGCGACGTCTTCACCTACGCCGGCCTCGGCAGCATCGCGCCCGACCTACGTGCTGCCGAAGGTCCTCGGCGGCGCGCGTGCGCTCGCCCGTCGTCGAAGCGGCCAGCACGCGCGATCCCGCCCCTCGCAGCCGGCCAGCGCGGGCACGCAGCCGCCGGTCACGCTGCAGGTGAAGGCGCCCGTCGCGCCCAGAGCCCGGTCTCACCGAACGCGTCGTCGGTCGAGTCCACCGCAGCAGGAAGCCGCGCCCGCCGGCATGGACAGGGTGCGCCTGTTCGCCCACCCGGGCAACCCCGACGCGCGCGCGGCGGCCGTCGCCAGCGCCGCCAGGAAGGCCAGGAGCAACACGCGTCGGCGGGCGCCTGCGCGCTGCGCGCCGGGCGCGGTCGTCGCCGACGGGCACGGTGCTCGGACGTGTGCGCGTGCCGCCAGGCGCGCACGACGGCCACCTGCGCTTCGCGATCCAGCCCGCCGGCGACGCCGAAACGGTCGATCCCGGGCCGATCCTCGCGAACTGGGCGCAGCTGCAGAGCGCGCTGCACCCGCAGGGCGCGAAGGCCACGAACGCGCTGCTCGGGGCGACCGCGAGCGACGTGTTCCTGCTCTCCAAGGCGCAGCTCGAGCGCGCGGTGCTGTCGGACCCCGGCATCTCGATCGACGCGTGCGGGCGCCACGAAGTCGCCTCGGGCATGGTCGACAAGCGCGTGCTGGCGGTGCTCGCGTTCCTCTCGCGCAGCGGGCTCGAGCCGACCGTCAGCGCGCTGCCGCTGCGCCAGCGCCAGTCACGGTGCCGAGCGCGGCCTCGCCGGCCACGCGGCGACGCAGGTGGACATCTCCGCGATCAACGGCACCCCGATCGCCGGCCACCAGGGCCCGGAAACGATCACCGACCTGACGATCCGCACGCTGCTGACGCTCCCGCGCGGCTTCGTGCCGCACGAGATCGTCAGCCTGATGCACTACCCGGCTCGCCGAGCACGCACGCCTCGCCGGCCGACTGCAACCGCATCGAGCTCGACTTCCGCCCGCCGGCCGCGACGCCGGCGCTCGACCGCTGCGGCGACCGCGACCGCTGGCGCACTCGGCGAGCACGGGTCGCACGGCGCCCGCGCCGGTCGTCGCGACGAGCGCGCTCAGCGCGGCGCAGTGGAACCAGCTGATGGTGCGCGTCGCCGCGCTGCCGATGCCGACGATCGCCAGCAAGCCGAGCTCGGCGGCGATCCCCGACCCGCAGCCCGAAGCGCCCGTAGCCGAGCCCGGCTGGGCCGCTGAGCCGCGACGACCGCGGTCTCGGCCGCTGCAGCGCGGCGCCCTGCGGTCGCAGGCGCCGGCAGCCGCGTGGAGTGCCGGCTGCCGCTGGGCGGCCCGCCGGGCTCCCGGCCGCGCCGGAACGCGCCGGCAGGTCCACGCGGCACTTGGCCTCGGCGGCCTTGAACTGCGGCGCTGTTCGTGTCGAGGCCCTTGGTGTTGAAGATCGGGCCGTTGCCCGAGGTGTTGGGCGCCGGCACTTCACGCCGTTTTCAGCGCATGCACGCCGCGAACTTGGCGAGCGCCGTTTGGCGGCGGGGGTGTTGAAGCGCGCAGCCGTGCCGCCGGCGAAGCCACGCGCTGCCGCCGCCGCACTTCTTCAGCGCGGCTTCGTACTGCGCGCGCGTCACGCCCTTCGGGCAGCGCCGGCCAGCCGCCGCCGAGGAAGCCGCCGCGCGCCCGTGCGGACGCTGGCCGGGTGTGCGCGTCGGGCAGCGTGATGCCGTTCTTCTGCAGGCATTCGCGCAGCGCCGTGAACGCGCCGCGGCGCCCGAGCCTGCCCGCGGTCGGGCCGTGGCGCCGGTGCTCGTGCTCGCGCTCGTCTGGCGGTCGTGGCGGCGAGCTGCTCGAGGAGCCTCCGCAGGCCGCCAGCAGCGAGGCCGGCGAGCAGCGAGGAGCAGCGCTGCCGCGGATCGCGGTTGCGTCTGCGTCTGCTGTGTGAGTGTGAGGCATTGAGCTCCTTGTCGTGATCGTCCTGCGGCATCGCGCGTTGCTGCGCGAGTCCGCAGGTCGAATGCGTGCGCGGCCGGCTCGCGTCCTCGCTAAGCGCTCAGCCGCCGTGCCGAACAGCGCCGGTTCGCCGCCGCCGCGAGCTGCCGCCGCTGCTCGCACGCTGCGCCGCGCCGCCGCCGAACAGCGCCGCCAGACCGCCGCCGCTTGAGCCGACGCTGATCGATTCGGCGCTGACCGCGCCGTTCGCGCCGGTGCGCCGGTGACGGTCACGGTTTCGCCGGGATGGATGCCGTGACGCTCGGCTTTCACGGTCTTGGTGACGCTCGTGGCCGGCGAGGTCGTGACCTTGACGGTGTTGCCTTCGGCGTTGGTCACGTACAGGGTGCTGCCGCGAGGTAGGCGACCGTGCCGGCGGTCGGCCGCGCGCGAAGCCGCCCGGCCGGCGGCCGGCGCGCCGCCCGCGCCCGCAGCCGCCGGTGACGCCGGTGCCGGCGCCGCGCCGCGCCGCCGCGCAGCGCCGCGAAGCGCGAGGCGAGCCCCGAGCCGCGCCGCTGCCGGCGGCGCTCGAGGATGAGCTCTGGCCCTTCTCCACGAGCACGCCGCCGATGAACCCGCAGGCGATCAGCAGCACGCCGAGCAGCGCGAGCGGCGACGGGGTTGGCGCCCGTCCCGAGCAGGCGCCGGCGCGGCCGGCGGGGCAGCTCCTCGGGCTCCTCGAGCCACTCGTCGTCCTCGGCGAGCGGCTCGTGGGCGAGCTCGTCCGCGGTCGGCGGTGCGTCGCGCGGCCGCGGCAGCCGTCCTCGGCAGGGCGGCGTCGCGTCGAGTCGCGGCGGCTGCTCGGGGATCGTGGGCTCCTGTGGGGCATCGCGGGCTCCTGGTGGGGGGAAGGTGGCTCACTCAAAGCGCAGCGCCTCGATCGGTCGCAGGCCGGCCGCGCGGGCGGCCGGGATAGGTGCCGAAGAACAGGCCCGAGGCGAGCGCCGCGCCGAACGCGAGGAAGATCGAGTAGGTGGCGATCTCGGGGTGCACGCCGGCGATTTCGAACTGGCTGCCGATCACGCCGACGAGCACGCCGGTGACGCCGCCGAACAGCGAGACGAGCACCGCCTCGGTCAGGAACTGCGTGAGGATGTCGCGCGCGCCGGGCGCCGATCGCCTTGCGGATGCCGATCTCGCGGGTGCGCTCGGTGACGCTCACGAGCATGATGTTCATCACGCCGATCCCGCCGACGAGCAGCGAGATCGCGGCCACCTCGCCGAGCAGGGTCGTGAACACGCTGCTCGTCGAGCTCGAGGTTTCCAGCAGCGAGCCCTGGTTGAGCACGCTGAAGCCCGGTTCGGCGGTGTCCTTGATCTTGTGGCGTTCCTCGAGGATCTGCGTGACCTCCGCTTCGGCGGCGTCGAGCGAGGATTCGGACTTCGCCTGGACGGTGATCGAGTCGATCGGCCCGGCGCCCGTGATCGAGTCCTGCACGGTCGTGATCGGGGCCATCACGACGTCGTCCTCGTTGGTCGCCCCGTTGGTGCCCTTTTTGGCGAGCACGCCGACGACTTCGTAGTTGCTGCCGTTGACCTTCATGTTCTGGCCGACGGCGCTCTGCCCGGCGAACAGTTCCTGCACGACTTCTGCCCGATCACCGCCACGCGCCGGTGCTTGCTGACGTCTTCGGCGGTGAACGAGGCGCCTTCGGCGATCTTGTAGCTGTGCGCGGTCAGGTAGGAGGGGGTGGTGCCGATGAACGACGACGGTTCGTAGCTCGATGCCGCCGTAGACGAGCTTGACGCTCGGTGGCGTCGACCACCGGCGAGGCGCTCTTGACGTCGGGTGCGAGGCTGGGATCCTGCAGCGCTTCGGCGTCCTGCTTGGTCAGCGACACGCTCGCCGTGCGTGCTCGCCCGCGCGCCGCCGCGAAAGCCGCCGCTGGCCTGCACGACCAGCACGTTGGTGCCGAGGCTCTGGATCGTGCGACTGGACGGCCTTGGAGGAGCCGTTGCCGACGGCGATCAGGACGATCACCGAGGCGACGCCGATCGTCATGCCGAGGATCGTCAGGCCGGAGCGCAGCTTGTTCGCGGTGATCCCGCTCCAGGCGATGCGCAGCATCTCCGCGCCGATCACGGCCGCGCCTCGACGCGACCACGCGGAGCGGCCGTGGGCGGACTTCTGGCTCTGGAGCACCGGCGGGGCGTCGTGCACGCCGCGCGAGCGGCGTGTCCTCGACGACTTCGCCGTCGCTCAGGCGGATCACCCGCTTGCTCTGTTCGGCGACGTCGGGCTCGTGCGTGATCAGCACCACCGTGCGGCCTTCCTCGTTCAGGCGGGCGAAGATCCGCAGCACCTCCTCGGTGGAGTGCGAGTCGAGGTTGCCGGTCGGCTCGTCGGCGAGGATCAGCGAGGGGTTGGTCACGATCGCGCGCGCGACCGCGACACGCTGCTGCTGGCCGCCGGAGAGCTCGGAGGGCTGGTGGTCGAGGCGGTGGCCCATGCCCACCGAGCGCAGCGCCCGCTCGGCGCGACCTCTGCGCTCCGCGCCCCGCAGGCCGGCGTAGGCGAGCGGCAGCTCGACGTTGACGAGCGCGCTCGTGCGGGCGACGAGGTTGAAGCTCTGGAAGACGAAGCCGATCTTGCGGTTGCGCAGGTCGGCGAGATCGTCCTCGTCCATCTGGCGGACGTCCACGCCGTCGATCAGATAGCGGCCGCTCGTGGGCACGTCCAGGCAGCCGAGGATGTTCATCAGCGTGCTCTTGCCGCTGCCCGAGCTGCCCATGATCGCCACGAGGTCGCCGCGTCTCGATGCGCAGCGAGACGTCGCGCAGCGCGCGCACCCGGATCTGGCCCAACGTCGAAGACCTTCGTCACGTCGTGTACGTCGATCACGGGATGTCGGCGGCCGGGCGCGCGCCTCGCCGGGCGCTGGTTCGCCGCCCGGAAGCGTCCGCCGGACGAGGGGCTGGCTGCGGGGAACCCGCGCGCGCGACTGCCCGTCGCGGGCGGAGGGGACGGTGCATCAGCCGCCGCCTCTGAAGCAGCGCGCCGCCACCGCCGGGAAGCCGCCGCCGCCTGCGCCCAGGCCGCCCCCGCCGAGGCCGCCGCCGGCGAGGCGGCCGAGCCTCGAGGTGAGGCTGCTCGCGCCCGAGCTGGTAGTGCTCGCCGTCGGCAGCACGACCGTTTCTCCCGCCTTCAGGCCGCTGAGGATGATCGTCGAGCTGTTGCCGGCGAGTCCGGTGGCCACGCGCTGGCGCACCTGCTTGCCGCCACGCACCACGGTCACCGTGTCGGCGCGTGATCGCGCTCGTCGGCACGTTGATGCCTTCGGCCTGCTTGACCACGACTTCGGCCGGTGGCGCTCATGCCGAGCTTCAGGCCCGGGTCGAGCTGGTCGAGCTGGAAGGTGACGTCGTAGCTGACCGCGCCGCTGCTGCTCGTCGAGAGCAGTGCCACTTCGCTGACGTGTGCTGCCAGCTTGCGGCCTTCGAGCGCTTCCACGGTCACGGTGGCGATCTGGCCGTCCTTGACGTTGCCGATTTCCGATTCGCTCAGGGGTACCACGAGCTGCATCGAGCTGAGGTCGCTGAGGACCGCGAAGGTCGAGCTCGACGAGCCGCTTGACCCTGTGCTCGAGGCGCTCGAGCCGGTGGCGGCGGTGCTCGCCGAGCGCCCCGTGGTGGCCGCGGCGCCCGAGCCGCTCGCACCCGAGGTGCTTGTGCTCGAGGAGGAGGAGGAGCACTCGAGGCCCTGGTCGTCCCGCTGCCGGTGACGACTTCCCCGACCTGGCCGGAGAGCGAAACGATGGTGCCGCTCTCGGGCGCGTACAGCTTGGTGTCCTGGACGGCCTGTTCGTCGCTTTGGACCGTCAGCCTGTCGCTCTTGACGGCGGCTCTGGCGGAGGCGAGGTTGGCTTCGCGCGTGGCCGCGCTGACGGTCGTGGTCGGCGTCGATGAGCTCGACTTCGACGAGCTCGAGCCGGATTCCGTGTCTGCTCCCGTGCGCTCATCGGTGGTCGTCGTGCTCTGCTTCGGGGTCGTGCTCTGCTTCGGCGCGGTGCTCGTCGCGGGCGTCGAGCCGGCAGGTGCGCCGCCGGCCCCCGTCCCGGCCGCCGGGGCGCTGCTCGCGGGCGCCGTCGTGCTCTGGCTCGGCGCTGCGGTGGTTGGCGCGGTGCCGGTGGTCGACGGGGTGGTGCCCGTGGCGGTCCCGGTCCCGGTGGGCGGCGTGCCAGGCCCGGTGCTGGTGGGTGCGCTGGCGACATAGGCGATCTCGGCTGCGTTGACGGCGCTCGATCCGCTCGAGCTCTGGGCGGTGGATCCTTCGCCGTCGGTTTCTTCCTCCTTGGCGAGGTTGGCTTCGGCGGACTGCAGGTCGGCCTTGGACTGTTCGAGCGTCACTTCGGCGCTCTGGGGATCGAGCGCGGCGAGCAGCTGGCCCTGCGCGACCTGCTGGCCCTGGCTGACGTAGATGTGCGTGACCGTGCCGCTCGTCTTGAAGCCGAGGTTGAGCTGGCTGGCCGCCTGGAGGTTGCCGCTGCCGGACACGGTCGACTGCACCACGCCGCTCGCGACGACGGCGGTGCGCGTCACGGTCGCCTGGCTGCTCGACGCGGGACCGACCACGAGCACGGCGGCTGCGATCGCACCGATGCAGAGGGCACCCAGTGCGTAGATGAGCCAGGATGCTCTCGTGCGATCGCTCATTACGGTTCACCTAGATACTGGTTGCGAGCTGTAAGACGCGGCGAAGAAAGCCTGCAAGCGGGGCTTAAATTCGCCTAAAGCCCGTGGCGCCCCTTCTTTATCCCGCGAGCGGCGCAGGCGTGGGTTCGAGCGGTGTTGCACGCGCGGGGACGGTGCTGCGCGAGGTCACGCGGGGAGCCAACCCGATCGACGTGATCGTGCTCGTCGGCAGCGGCGGCTAACGTTAGCTCGGACGTGCCACAGCCGGTCATGCATCTGTCGTCGGTGCTGCGCAGTCCGCTGCTCGACCGGGCAGGGGAGCGGCTGGGGCGCGTCGAGGATCTGATCGTGCGGCTCGCCGACGGCGGCTATCCGCCAGTGACCGGCCTGAAGGCGAGGATCGGCGGACGCGAGCTGTTCGTGCCGGTCGACCGCGTCGACTCGCTCGAGCCCGGGGCGGTTCGGCTGTCCGGCGAAAAGCTGAGCCTGCGCCGCTTCGAGCGTCGCGTCGGCGAGGCGCTGCTGGGAGGCGACGTGCTCGGCCGCAAGCTCGTCGACGTGGAGGCCGACCCGCCGCGCCTGATCACCGCCCACGAGATCGAGCTCGCGTGCATCGATGGCTGGTGGCGCGTGGTGGGCGTCGATCACAGCACGCGCGCGCAGTTGCGCCGCGCCCTGCCGCGGCGCCTGCGGGGAATGGTCGCGGACGGTGCCTTCCTCGACTGGTCGGACATGGAGCCGTTCGTCGGCCACGTCCCCAGCTCACGCCTTCACTTCTCCCATCGCAAGCTCGCGAATCTGCATCCGGCGGAGATCGCCGACCTGGTGGAGGCCGCCTCACACGATGAGGGCGAGGAGCTGATCGAGGCGATCGCGCAGGATCGGGAGCTCGAGGCCGACGTGTTCGAGGAGCTCGACGAGCATCATCAACTCGAGTTCCTGCGCGAGCGCCCGGACGCGCAGGCGGCGGCCGTGGTGGCGCGCATGGCCGCCGATGACGCGGCCGATCTGATCGAGGAGATCGACCAGGAGCGCAGGGGCCGGATACTGGCGTTGCTGCCCGCCACCCAGCGCCATCAGATCGAAGCGCTGCTCGGCTACAACCCTTCGACCGCCGGCGGCTTGATGAGCCCGGACTTCATCGCCCTGGCCCCCACCGACGTGGCGTCGCGGGCGCTCGGCAAGGTGCGCGAGAGCGAGCTCGGCGCCGGCATGCTCACGAGCGTCTACCTGCTCGACGACGACGGGCTCCTGCGCGGCTCGGTGTTCATCGTCACGCTGGTGCGCTCCGATCCACACACGCCGCTCGAGCAGATCGCCGAGCGCGAGCCCGTGTCGGTGTCCACCGATGCCGATCTCCCCGAGGTGGCGCGCATGATGACCGACTACAACCTGGTGATGCTCCCGGTGCTCGACGCCGACGAGCGCATGGTCGGAGTGGTCACGGTCGACGACGTGCTGGAGCTCACGCTGCCGAGCGGTTGGCGGCGGCGCTTCGGCGTCGCGCGCGACTGATTTTCGCGTGCATCGCGGTGGCTCCGTTGCTAGGCTGAGCTGCAGACGAGTTCACCTGCGCGGCGCGTAGAAAGGAGGCCGGCATGGATCGAGAACAGCCACGAAGTATGCAGCCGGCCGCACGCCCGTCGGGCCCGTCCCTCCTGGCCTAGCACTCGCACGGGACAACGTCCAGCCGGCGTGCGCCGTTGATGAGGCGCGCGCGCTCGAACGCGCACGCGCGCCACCGGCAGGCGATTTGCAGTCCCGCGACAGGAAAGGAGGAGCCGCAGATGAGTGACGAGCAGACCGTGCTGGTGGGAGCCGACAGCCGGCCCGACGGCGTGCCTCCCGTCCTGGACGACGCGCACATCGGCGACATCCGCGGCGCCCTGGGGACGATTCGCATGCACGACACCGGTGAGCGTCACGGCTGGCGTTCGCGTGCGATGGCATTGCTCGCGATCATGGGTCCGGGCCTGATCGTGATGGTGGGCGACAACGACGCCGGCGGCGTCTCCACCTATGCCCAGGCAGGTCAGAACTTCGGCACGAGCCTGCTGTGGGTGCTGGTGCTGCTGATACCCGTGCTGATCGTCAACCAGGAGATGGTCATCCGCCTTGGCGCTGTCACCGGAGTCGGCCACGCACGGCTTATCAACGAGCGCTTTGGACGCTTCTGGGGCTGGTTCTCGGTCGGCGATCTGTTCGTGTTGAACTTCCTGACGATCATCACGGAGTTCATCGGTGTGAGCCTGGCGCTCGGCTACTTCGGCGTCAGTCAGTACCTGGCGGTCCCGCTTGCCGCGGCGGCCCTGGTCGCGATCACCTCGACCGGCAGCTTTCGCAGCTGGGAGCGTTTCATGTACGTATTCGTGGTCGCCAACTTCCTCGTGATCCCGCTGCTCGTGCTCGCCCATCCCAACGTGGGGGACGCCGTGCGCCACACGTTCATCCCGGGCATCCACGGCGGCGCCAGCTCGACGGCGGTGCTGTTGATCATCGCCATCGTGGGCACCACCGTGGCGCCGTGGCAGCTGTTCTTCCAGCAGTCGAACATCATCGACAAGCGCATCACCCCACGCTGGATCAACTACGAGCGCGCGGACACGGTGATCGGCGCGTTCGTCGTGGTGATCGGCGCGGGCGCGCTGATGGTCGTGACCGCGTTCGCCTTCGCCGGCACCCCGGACTTCGGGCACTTCACCAATGCCGGCGCCGTGGCGGTCGGGCTGGGAGAACACCTGGGATCGGCCGCCGGGACGTGCTTTGCGATCGTGTTGCTGAACGCTTCGCTGATCGGCGCGGCGGCCGTCACGCTCGCCACCTCCTACGCATTCGGCGACGTGTTCGGAGCCAAGCACTCGCTCAACCGCGGGCCGCTCGACGCGAAGCTGTTCTACGCCACGTTCACGCTGATGGTGGCCGCCGCCGCGGGGATCGTGCTGATACCCGGCGCCCCCCTCGGTCTGATCACGACCTCCGTCCAGGCGCTCGCAGGCGTGCTGCTGCCCAGCGCCACCGTCTTCCTGCTGCTGCTCTGCAACGATCGCGAGGTGCTCGGACCGTGGTGCAACGCGCCGTGGCTGAATGCGATCGCCAGCGTGATCATCGGCGCGCTGGTGGAGCTCTCGCTGATCCTCATGGCGAGCACGCTGTTCCCCGGCGTGAACGTCACGCACCTGTTCCTCTTCCTGTCGGCGGTGCTGGCGGTCACGCTCGCGGGGATGGGGTTGTACGCGCTCTACAGCCGTCCGCGGGCCAGCGTGCAGGTGGCGAGGGCGAGGAGCGAGCGGCGCGGCACCTGGACGATGCCCCCGCTCGCCCTGCTCGAGCGCCCGGCGTGGTCTCCAGGGCGTAAGGCGGGGATGCTGCTGCTGCGCGGCTACCTCGTGGTGGCCGTGGTGCTGTTGGTCGTGAAGACGGTCCAGCTCGGTCACTGACGTTCGCATCGTACGCTGCACGTGGTGCTCCCGTTCTGGATCTCGATCGCGCTGCTGTCGCTCGCGCAGGGTGCGCTCGTGGCGCTGCCCGGCACGCTCAGGGACGTCCTGCCGGAGGGCTTGCGCAGCCGGCGCTGGGCGATCATCCCGCCGCTGTCGGTGATCGCCTTCGTATTCGGCGCGCGTGCGGCCGAACACGCGAGCGCTCAGGGGCTCACGTATCTCGCGCTGATCGCGGTGCCGCTGCTCGCCGCGCTCGCGCTGGGCTGGCTCGTGTGGAACGCGCGTCCGCCACGACCGCTTCAGGCGCTGCTCGTGCTGCCGTTGTTCGCGCTCGCCTGGGCCGATCGCAGCGGACTGGCGGGGGAGGGCGCGGCGGTCGTGCTCTCGGCGCTGAGCTGCGTGGCGCTCGGCGTGCTGCTGGCGGCGGTCACGCCGCCGCGATGGCTCGCGGCGGGAATCGTAGCGATGGCGCTCGCCGACACCGCATTGGTCGTATCCGATCTGCTGCAGCAGCCAAACAACGCGCTCAACGCCGCGCGCCCGGTTGCGGGCCTGCCCCAGCTCCAGGACGCGACGTTCGGGTCGGCCGTGATGGGCTACGGCGATCTGTTCATCGCGGCCGCTCTGGGCGGCCTGCTCGCCGCCACGCTCGGCCGCTCGCTGCAGTTGCGCGCCGCCGCGCTGACGGCCCTGCTGGCGATGTCCTTCGACCTGCTGTTCTTCTTCGTCGACGAGCTGCCAGCGACGGTGCCGGTCGCGCTGGCGCTGATCCTCACCGTGCTCACGCGCCGCGTGAGATTCTCGTTCGCGCGGGGAATTCGGAGAGCTCCTCGGCGCGGGGCGGCGCCGGGTGCGCGGGATTCTCGCCAGCCCCGGGCTCGGGCTTCGCCGTGAGCGCGCGCGCCGTGATCTCCAGCGCCGGCGGGGCGAGCACGTCGCGCTCGGACGACGCTCCGGCCTGCTCGATGCGTCGCACCTGGGGGATGACGCGGTGCTCGAAGGAGCCGATCGCCTCGTTGTAGGCGCTGACCGCCGAGTCGAGCTGGCGTCCCACCTTGGCGAGCGGGGTCACGAACCGGGCCAGGCGAGCGTGCAGCTCGCGCGCCGACTCTGCGATCTCGCGGGCGGACTGCGCGATCAGCTCCTGGCGCCAGCCGTAGTGCACGGCCCACAGCAGGCCGATCAGCGTCGTCGGCGTGGCCATCAGCACCTGCTGGCCGACGCCGTACTCGATCAGCGCCGGGTCCTGCGCGAGCGCCGCCTGGTAGATGCCATCGGAGGGCACGAACATGACGACGAACTCGGGCGTGGAGTCGAACTGGCGCTGATAGCCCTTGGCGGCGAGCTTTGCGATGTGCTCGCGGGTCTGGCGCGCGTGGCGCGCGGTGTGCAGCTCGCGCTCGCCCTCGTCCGCGGCCTCCAGCGAGGACAGGTACGCGTCCAGCGGCACCTTCGAGTCGACCACCACGAGCTTGCCGCCGGGCAGGCGCACGAGCATGTCCGGTCGCAGCGCTCCCTCTGCGGTCTGGATCGTGCTCTGCTCGAGGAAGTCGCAATGGGAGACCATGCCCGCCATCTCCACCACGTTGCGAAGCTGGATCTCGCCCCAGGAGCCGCGCGTGCTCGGACGCTTGAGCGCCGACACGAGGTTGCCGGTCTCATGGCGCAGCGTGCCCACGCCCTCGCCGAGCTGGCGGATCATCTGCGCGAGCTCTCCCTGCGCCTGGCGGCGCTCGCGCTCGAGGCGGGAGATCTCGCTCTCCATTCTGCCGAGTTTCTCCTGCACGGGGGCGACGATCCCCTTGATCTCCTCCGTGCGACGGGCCATCTCGCCCGCCGCACGCTCCTGCTCAGCCCTGCGCGACTCGGCCACGCGCTGTGCCAGCGACTCTCCGGTCTGCGCGAGCACGTCCACGGAGATCGCCGTCAGCTCGTCATGCGTGCGCCCGCGCGCCGATCTCGCCAGCAGCGCGGCCACCCCTGCGCCGAGCAGGATTCCAACGGCCAGCAGCACGATGTTCACGGTTGTATGTCCCTCCGACGACGACTACCAAGCCAGGGCGAAACCACAAAGATGACGCTCGTCTCGGACGGTACGGCGGCGAGTGCGCAAGCGCCGACGCGGGCCGGCCGACCGCCTCTGCGCGCGCAAGCATGAGCCGGCGCCGGTGGCGCGAGCTCGCATGCTCGCGTGCCGCGGTCAGGGCCAGCCGGGGGCTTGACCCCTGCACATCCAGGTTGACACGTTAGATCCGGCCGACTATTGTTATGGCAACCTCCCCGGGGCTTTCTGGCTCGGGGAGTCCTTGCATTGAGGGATGTGTTCATTGAGGGGCTGTGCCTGCGGGCCTGGCCCGCATATGTATTGGAGGATCTGAGATGTCAGCCATGAATGGCTCTGCTTTCTCGTCCCATGGGCGCGGGCGTATGCTCGGCCTGTGTGTCGGGCTCGCGTTGACGCTCTGCGCGGTCGTGCTCGCGCCGGCGTCGGCCAGCGCGAAAGAATTCAAACCGGTCGCCGAAACGACCACCACGTACCTGGCCCTCGGAGATTCGATCTCCTTTGGCTACACCGCGGAAAAGTTCAAAATCCATGAACCGAACGATTCCCCGTCCTTCTTCGAAGAAGGGTTCACAAACGACTTCGCCAAGGATCTCACGAAAGCCAGCGAGATCGGCAAGAGCGTAAGGCTCGTCAACGACGCCTGCCCGGGTGAGACCTCGAACGGGCTGATCGGCGAAAACGAAGAGCTCGGCGGTCAGAAATCAACCGAACCGGCTGGGCACAACCCGCAGTACCTGGGCGACTGGCACCCGTGCGCGTACAACAACGTCGACGGTCTGCCGCTGCACAACTCGCTCAGCGTCGGCGGGCAGTCGATCTCGCAGTTGGAAGACGCGATCAGCATCCTGACGACCGACAACCCGTTCACGCATGAACCGAACAAAGTCGGCGCCATCACGCTGAACATCGGCTCCAACGACGAGCTCGCGCAGATCACCCAGTGCGAGGACGAAGTCATCGCCGAATTCACAGCAGAAGGCAAAAGCAAGTACGGCGGCGCCACGCCTGAAGCAGCAATCACGCTGTGCATCGCCAAAACAGCCTCGGAAATCACCGTGCCGCACATCCTGAAAAACATCGGTGACATCCTCGGCGTGTTGGACACCTACTACCACGGGCCGATCATCCTGCTCGGCTTCTACAACCCGGACTCGTTCGTGCTGCCGGGGAGTGACGGGCTGCAGGAGGCGACCAACGAAGCGGTTGAAGCGGACATCCTGCCGCACTTCCCGAACGTGACGTTCGCGAACCCGTTCCCGGTGTTCAATGTGAAGAACGCGCACACCACGGCCGCGGAGGAGCAGGAAAACATCTGCAGGTACACGGAAATGTGCAACCCGAACGTGCAGAGCGGTCCCGGTCTGGAAGAAAGCAGCCCGCTGTTCGGCAAGGACGGCGACATCCACCCGACGATCGTGGGCTACGAAGCGATCGCGAAGCTGGTCAACAAGGCGTACCAGAAAAACCCGGCGAGATAGCCGTAGAGCGACATTGAAGTAAGCGGACAAGGGGCGCCCGAGCGACTAGGCCGGGCGCCCCTTCTGCTGCTCGTACTCGCGCGCGGCGGCTACGAGGATGCTCAGCATCGCCGGGGCCGCCGGAACCAGCCGCGCGCCGGCGGGCATCGCCGCGATCACCTGGCGCACGGGCGGCGAGGGGGAGAGCGCGCGCACGGCGATCTGCTCACGCACCACCGAGAGCGCGAGCTCGGGGATCAGGGCGACGCCCACGCCGGCCGCCACCAGGCCCTGGACGGTCTGGTAGTCGTCGCTCTCGAAGGTCACGTGGGGCTCGAAGCCGGCGGCGTGGCAGATGCGCACCACATGGCGTGCGCACGGGCTCGAGCGGGCGGTCTGCACCCATGCTTCGCCGGCGAGATCCTCCAGCCGCAGCCTGTCCTTGCCGGCCAGCGGATGCTCGCGCGGCAGCGCCAGGTACATCGGGTCCTCGAGCAGCTCCGTGCGTATCGTCTCGTCCTGCGCCAGCTCCTCGCCGGGGAACTCGAACAGCAGCGCCAGGTCGAGCTCGCCGGCGCGCAGCCGCGGCACGATCCGCTCCGGCTCGCCCTCGATGAGGGTCAGCTCGACCGCCGGGTAGGAGGAGCGGAAGGTGGCGATCGCCAAGGGCATCAAGGTGGCGCCGGCCGTTGGGAACGAGGCTACGCGCAGCCTCCCGCCCCGCAGCCCGGAGATCGCCGACATCGACGCCTCGGCCGCATCCAGGCGCGCGAGGATGCCCTCCGTGTGGCCGACGAGCGTCTGTCCCGCGGCGGTCAGGCTGACGCCCCGAGGATGGCGCTCCAGCAGGGTCATCCCGGTTTCCGCCTCGAGCGCCGCGATCTGCTGGGAGACGGCCGACTGGGTGTAGGAGAGCGCGGTGGCGGCCGCCGAGAACGAGCCGCGGTAGGCGACCTCCTTGAGGATCTTCAGGCGGACGACGTTTAGCATTAGATCAGCTTATATCAGATATAATAATGATTATCTGGACTGATGGCAGGATAGTGTCAAGATTGGGCAGAACCCCGCCACAAGCATCCAGGCAAACCCCCACACGCCACAAAATCACCGAAGGAGGAACTTCAATGTCAGTCAAGGTCATCGTCTCCTACGACGGCACTGCCAACGAGGACGACGCGATCGCCCTCGGTCGCCTGTTCGGCCGTGCCGGCGCAGAGGTATCGCTCGCTTACGTGCGCCACGCCCCCGAGGCCGACGCGAATCGCGAGCAGGCCGTAGAAGCCCAGGCACACGGGGTGCTCGAGGGCGGCTCGCAGCTGCTCGGCGACTCCGCGGCCAAGCTGCACGTGGTCACCGACCGCTCCACCCCCGAGGGCCTCAGCAGGCTCGCCCAGGCCGAGCACGCGGACGTGATCGTGTTCTGCTCGGACTCGCACACGGCCAAGGGCCACGTCTCGATCGGCACATCCGCCGAGCGCCTGCTGGAGGGCGGCGTCGCGGCGATCGCGATCGCGCCCGTGGACCTCGCAGAGCGCGTGGACAGCACACCCGTGCGGAACATCGTCGCGGTCGGCGACGCCGATGGTGGCGCCCTCGACACAGCCGCGGCGCTCGCCGGGGCGTTCGGCGCGACGGTCGCGCCGGTCGTCGGTGAGGACACCGATCTGCTCGTGATCGACTCGCGTGCCGACGTCGCACCCGGCCGCGTCTCCGTGAGCTCCTCGGCGTCGCACCTGATCGAGACCGCCACCTGCCCAGTGCTGGTGCTGGCCCGCGGCCAGAAGCTCGCGTTCAGCGGCGTGGGCGCCCCCGCCGCCGCCTAGCAAGCACACGCGCGAAGGACCCGGTCGCGTACGCGCGGCGGCCGGGTCCTTCGGCCGTGCGCGCCCGCAAGCGGGCGCACCAGAAGCGCGTGAGCGCCACCGCGAAGTCCAGCGAGCCGCCCACCAGGTGCCCCAGCGGGCCGGTCCACAGCCTCGCCTCGGCGCGCCTGTGCCATGGGCTGTGTGGCTCCGGGCTCAACGGGCGGCACGGTATCGTGGCGTAGGTGCCGAACCGGGAGACACTCACTCCGCCGGGCCGCGAGACACCTGCTTCGCGGGCGGCCCCGGACCGGCCTGCATCCCCGAGCCGGCAGGGGGCCTTGAAGACCACGGTCACCGAGCTCGGCGACTCGCGCGTGCGCCTGCAGGTGCAGGTGCCCGCAAGTGAGGTCGAGGAGCGCCTCGAGCGCAAGGCCCGTCAGCTCGGGCGCGAGCTGAAGCTCCCGGGCTTCCGCCGCGGCAAGGTGCCCGCGCCCCTCGTGATCCAGCGCATCGGACGCGAAGCGGTGCTCGAGGAAGCGGTCCGCGACACGCTCTCGAGCTGGTACTCCGACGCCATCGACGGCGCCGGGATCGTGCCTGTGGGCGACCCCAAGCTCGATCTCGGTGAGCTGCCCCCACAGGGCCAGGCGCTCGAGTTCTCGATCGAGATCGGCGTGCTGCCCAAAGCCGAGCTCGGCGAGTACAAGGGCCTCGAGGTGGGACGGCGTGAGCCCGAGGTGGCCGACGCCCAGATCGAGCAGGAGATCGAAGCCATGCGCGAGCGCCTCGCACGCCTGCAGACCACCGAGCGGGCCGCCGCCAGCGGCGACTACGTCGTCGTCGACTATGTCGGCGCGCTCGCCGTCGCATCGTCCGCGGAGGGGGAGGACGCCGGCGAGGAGCCGCTGTGGGAGCCCTTCGAGGGCGGCGAGGGACGCGACCAGCTCGTGGAGCTGGGCGGCGGCAACCTGATCCCCGGTTTCGAGGAGGGCCTGCTGGGCGCGAGCGCCGGTGATACCCGCACGATCGCCCTGCGCTTCCCCGAGGAGTACGGCAACGAGGCTCTCGCCGGGCGGGACGCGTCGTTCGAGGTGAGCGTCAAGGAGGTCAAGCTCAAGGAGCTCCCTGCCGTCGATGAGGACTTCGCCATCGACGCCGGCTTCGATGACCTCGAGGAGCTGCGGGAGGACATCCGCCGGCGGATGACCGAGCTCGACGAGGAGCAGATCGCGTCGGAGTTCCGCCAGGCGGCGCTCGACGCTGCCGTGGCCGGCGCAAAGGTGCCGGTGACCGAGGAGCTGGTGGCGGCGCGCGCGCACGAGATGTGGGAGCGCATGCTCCATTCGCTCGCACACCGGGGCGTCACGCGCGAGACCTACCTGCGCCTGCTCGATCGCCAGGAGCAGGACATCCTCGCCGAGATGCGTCCCGAGGCCGAGCTGGCGCTACGCCGCGAGGCGGTGATCACCGCGGTGGTCGCGGCCGAGGACATCAGCCCGTCCGACGAGGAGGTGCTCGAGGCGCTCGCGCCGGTGGCCGTGCGCGAACAGATCGAGCCGGAAGAGCTGTTCGCCCGGCTGCGCACCGCCGGGCGCCTGGAGGAGGCGCGCGAGGACCTCGCGGCCCGCAATGCGGTCGAGGCGATCGCGGCTGCCGCCAAGCCGATCCCGATCGCGCAGGCAGAGGCGCGCGAGCAGCTCTGGACTCCCGCAAAGGCCGCGGAGCGTGCGCCGGCGGGGGCGCCGCAGGCGCAGGAGCCGCCCGCACGGTTGTGGACACCCGGCACCGATCGGACTTCGGCCAGCTAGCCTCTTCTAGAGGAATCTGGCTGGCGAGGCGAAACAATGGCGGGGACCATGCCCTGGAAGCGAGGACGATGAGCGCAATGCAACACCGCGAGGACCGACGATGAGCCCGCTGGTGCCGATGGTCGTCGAGCAGACCTCGCGTGGCGAGCGCGCGTTCGACATCTACAGCCGCCTGCTCAACGAGCGCATCATCTTCCTCGGCACGCCCGTCGACGATCAGATCGCGAACCTGATCGTCGCGCAGCTCCTGCACCTGGAGTCCGAGGATCCCGAGAAGGATGTCTCGCTGTACATCAACTCGCCCGGCGGGTCGGTGTACGCGGGCCTGGCGATCTACGACACCATGCAGTTCATCAAGCCTGACGTGCAGACGATCTGCGTGGGCATCGCGATGTCGATGGGTGCGCTGCTGCTGGCGGGGGGCGCGCACGGCAAGCGCATGGCGCTGCCCAACGCCAAGATCCTCATCCACCAGGTCTCATCGAGCTTTCAGGGGCAGGCGACCGACATCGAGATCCACGCCAAGGAGATCATCGACGTGCGCCGCCGATTGGACGAGATCATCGCCAAGCACACGGGCAAAGACCTCGACCGGGTACGCACCGACACCGAGCGTGATTACTTCATGAGCTCGGAAGAGGCCAAGGAGTATGGAATCATCGATCGTGTGATTTCGGAGCACTGATCCGGGGTAGCATGGACGGAGCTGGGCTCAGGGAGGACAGCAAGGGACATGGCAAGACCGACCGACTCCAACGAGCAGCTTCTCTGTAGCTTCTGCGGCAAGTCACAGCGCCAGGTCAAGAAGCTGATCGCAGGCCCTGGCGTCTACATCTGCGACGAGTGCATCGATCTCTGCAACGAGATCATCGACGAGGAGCTCTCGGCGCCGCCGGCCTTCGATATCGAGAGCCTGCCCAAGCCGCGCGAGATCTACGAGGTGCTGGACGAGTACGTCGTCGGCCAGGACCCTTCCAAGCGCACGCTCTCGGTGGCCGTCTACAACCACTACAAGCGCGTGCAGATGATGACCTCCGGCGACGCGGACATCGAGCTGCAGAAGTCCAACATCCTGCTGCTCGGTCCCACCGGCTGCGGCAAGACGCTGCTCGCTCAGACGCTCGCGCGCATCCTCAACGTGCCGTTCGCGATCGCAGATGCCACCGCGCTGACCGAGGCGGGGTATGTGGGCGAGGACGTGGAGAACATCCTGCTGAAGCTGATCCAGGCCGCCGACTACGACGTCAAGAAGGCGGAAACGGGGATCATCTACATCGACGAGGTCGACAAGATCGCGCGCAAGGCCGACAACCCGTCGATCACGCGCGATGTCTCCGGCGAGGGCGTCCAGCAGGCGCTCCTGAAGATCCTCGAGGGCACCCAGGCGTCGGTGCCGCCGCAAGGCGGTCGCAAGCACCCCCACCAGGAGTTCCTGACGATCGACACGACCAACGTGCTCTTCATCTGCGGCGGCGCGTTCGCCAACCTCGACAAGGTGATCGAGCGGCGCATCGGCCACAAAGGCGTCGGCTTCGCCGCCGCGATCGAGGCCAAGGCCGAGCGCGACACCGGTGAAGTGTTCGAGCAGTGCCTGCCCGAGGACCTCATCGAGTACGGCCTGATCCCCGAGTTCATCGGACGCCTGCCGGTGATGTCAGCCGTACACCAGCTCACGCGCGAGGATCTGGTCTCGATCCTGGTCGAGCCGCGCAACGCCCTCGTCAAGCAGTTCCAGCGCTTCTTCGCGTTCGACGGCATCGAGCTGGTGTTCTCGGAGGACTCGCTCGTGGCGGTCGCCGAGCGCGGGCTCGAGCGCGAAACCGGGGCTCGCGGTCTGCGGTCGATCATCGAGGAGATCCTGCTCGAGGTGCAGTTCGAGCTGCCGTCCCGCCGCGACGTGAAGAAGTGCGTGGTGACCAAGGAGACCGTCGAGAAGGGCCTGACGCCGACGCTCGTCACCGAAGCCGCTCCAGAGGAGGCCGACGACGCGGCCCTGCGCGAGGAGTCCGCCTGAGGGCGGCCGGCCGGCGCCGCCGGCGCTCGGCGGGCGCGACCGCTACCATCGCGATTGTGTCCAGGCGCACCGCCGCGCACAAGTCCAGGTCCGAGCGCTTGCGGACCCTGCCGTGGGGCATGCTGCTGCAGGTCCTCGTGCTCGTCGGCCGGCGCTGGCATGCGCTCTCAGGGAAGGACCGGGCCCGCCTCGCGCGCCTGATCCGTGACTCCCAGGGCCGGGCCAGCAACCTCAACGGCAGGGAGCGCGCCGAGCTGCGCAAGCTGGTCGGCAGGCTCGAGCTGCGGGGTCTCGTGGGCGAACTGCTAGCGCTCGTTCGCCGAGGACGCGGCCGGCGCCGTCGCCTTCGCCGCGCCCGCGCGTGAGCGAACGCACCGTCTGGACCGAGGCGCAGGCCGAGCGCGAGCTGCGCTCGCTGGAGCTGTTCGGGATGCGCTTCGGCCTGGAGCGGATGCGACGCATGATGACCGCGCTGGGCTCGCCGGAGCGGTCCTTTCACACCATCCACGTGCTGGGCACCAACGGCAAGTCCTCCACCACGCGCATGACGGCGGCGATCCTCGAAGCCCACGGGGTGCGAACCGGCGCGTACCTCTCCCCGCATCTGATCTCATACCGCGAGCGGGTGCTCATCGACGGGCGCGAGCTCGCCCCCGATGCGTTCGCGGCGGCGATCGACCGCGCCGTATGGGCCGCCAGGCGCGTAAACCGCACGCTCGCCGAAGACGACCACGTCACGCAGTTCGAACTGCTCACCGCTGCAGCGCTGTGGGAGATGGGGCGGGCGCAGGTCGACGTGGCGGTGATCGAGGCGGGGCTCGGCGGACGCTACGACGCGACCAGCGTGATCGAGCCGCGTGTGAGCGTCCTCACGAACGTCGGGCTCGAGCACACACGCTGGTTGGGGCCGACCGTCAAGGACATCGCTGAGGAGAAGCTCGCAGCGGTGAGGCCGGGCACGACGCTCGTGCTCGGCGAGGCGTTGGACGCCTCCGCGCTCGCGGTGGCCGAGCGCGTGGCACGCGAGCGCGAGGTGCGCATCGCCCGCCCGCGCCTGGCGGCGCCCGCGAAGCTGCTCGCGCGCGGCGCCTTCCAGCGGCGCAACTTCGCGCTCGCGCGTGCGGCTGCCGAAGCGTATCTGGACATCGCCGGCCTGCGCGTGAGCGAGCCGGCGATCGCGCGGGCGGCCGCGAGCACGCAGGTCCCCGGGCGCCTGCAGCTCCTGGACGGAGACGCGCCGACCGTTCTCGACGGCGCGCACAACCCCGACGCGGTGCGCGCGCTGGTGGAGTCGTTGCCGGAGGTGTTGGCTGGGCCGGTGGGTGGGGGGAGGGGGGGCGTCCAATCCCGATCGCGCTGGTCCTGGGCGTGCTCGAGGACAAGGACGCCGCGAGCATGCTCGCGGCGCTGATGCCGGTGGTCGCGTGCGCGTGGTTCACCGCGCCCCCCAGCTCTCGCGCCCTCTCGCCCGCCGCGCTGCAGTCGCTCGCGCGTCAACTCGGCTTCGAGGCCACCGTCTGCGAGCCAAAGCCCTCGCATGCGCTGGAGCAGGCGCGGGCGTGGGCGCGCGAGCACGGGGGCGCGGTGCTCGTCACGGGGTCGGTGTACCTCGTCGGGGATCTGCTCGCGTGGCTTCGGCCGGGCGCGGCCGAGCCTGGCGTCCAGGAGACCTCGCGGAGCTCCGCCAGGTGAACCCCGATCACGGCCCACCCACCCCGCCCACGCCCTCGGTGCTCGCGATGATCGGTGGCGTGGCGCTGTTCGTCGCGCTCGTCATACTCGTATTTTTCGCTGCTGGCTATGGTTTTGGCCGGCTGTTTCTCTAAACTCAGCCGGCCGATGCCACCGTTCGCATATTTCGGAATCGAAAGC
Organism: uncultured Solirubrobacteraceae bacterium; assembly: GCA_963810735.1. Lineage (GTDB taxonomy): Bacteria > Actinomycetota > Thermoleophilia > Solirubrobacterales > Solirubrobacteraceae > Palsa-744. Next base: position 541,241 of record CAWEOR010000004.1, on the reverse strand, counting down.
AGTGGCCTGAATCTCGCAGTCGATCTGCTGATTCTGTTCGTCGTCGTTCTGTACTTCTCGCTGATCTACTGGACCTACGTGGATGCGCGTCGCAGGATCCAGGATCCGATGCTCGTCGGCTGCGCGTGCGTGGCCTCGCTGTTCCCGTTCGTGGGCACCGTCATCTACATGATCGTGCGCCCTCCCGAGTACCTCGAGGACGTGCGCGAGCGAGAGCTCGAGACGCAGGCCGCGGAGGCCCGCGTGCGCGAGCAGGAGCAGACGCTCTGCCCCCACTGCAGCTATCGCGTCGAGCGCGACTTCATCCGCTGCCCGAGCTGCCTGCGCAAGCTCAAGGAGCCCTGCGCCAACTGCTCGCGCCCGCTCGACCGGGCCTGGACGATCTGCCCGTACTGCGAGGCCGACGTACCCGGCATCGCGCCCTCGCGCTCACGCCGGCGTCGCGGCGCCGGCTCGCTCGAGGGCGACTTGAGCGAGCTCGCGTTGTCGCCCACGGGCGACGCGGCGCCGGTCGCCGCGGCGTTGTCCCCGGAGGGGGAGCTGGAGGAGGCCGAGCCGGCGAGCGCAGGGGTGGCGGCGGGGTCTGGCCCGGCAGCCGACGCGGAGCCGACGATGACGCCTGCCGAGCGGCGCTCGGCCGAGCGGCGGGCGGCCGGCAGCGGACGCGCGAGCCGTCCCGGTGGCCGTACGCGCCCGAGCACCTGAGCAACCCGCCCCGAGCACCACTCCGAGCACCCACTCCGAGCACCCTCGACACGAAAGCGAGCGTATGGATCGAACGCTGATCCTCGTAAAGCCCGACGCATTCGCCCGCGGCCTGAGCGGCGAGATCATCGCCCGCTTCGAGCGCAAGGGCCTGCGCATCGTCGCCCTCCGCCATCTGACGGTCACGCGCGAGCTCGCGCAGCGCCACTACGCCGAGCACGCTGAGCGTCCGTTCTTCGGCGAGCTGGTGGACTTCATCACCTCCGGACCGATCGTGGCGATGGTGCTGGAGGGCACCGACGCCGTGCGCGCCGCGCGCCAGGTGATCGGCGCCACCGACCCGCTGGAGGCCGCACCGGGCTCGATCCGTGGCGAGTTCGCGATCGAGATGGGCGCCAACATGGTGCACGGCTCGGACTCGCCCGAGTCCGCCGCGCGTGAGGCGGCCCTGTTCTTCGAGGAGCTCTAGCCAAAGCTGTCTGAGCGCCCGCCGCTCGTCCTCGCCTCGGGCTCGCCCCAGCGCAGGGTGCTGCTCGAACGCCTCGGCGTCGCATTCACGGTCAGGGCCACGGACGCCGAGGAGATCGAGCAGGGCGAGGACCCGGCGCAGGTGGCGGTGGAGAACGCGCTGCGCAAGGCGCGCGCGGCGAGCCTCGCCGCCGAGGGGGCGCCAGAGATCGTGCTCGGCTGCGACACGATCGTGGTGCTCGACGGCGTGATCTACGGCAAGCCCCCCGACGCCGCCGCCGCACGGCGGACGCTGAGCGCTCTCGGCGGGCGCACCCACGAAGTGCTCAGCGGCCTGGCCGTGCTGTCCCCTGGCGAGCAGTCGCCGATCATCGAGCGCACGGCGGTGGCCCGCACGCGGGTCAGCTTCCGTGCGCTGGACGACGGGCTGCTCGACTGGTACGTGGCGACCGGGGAGTGGCGGGGCGCTCGGGCGGCTATGCGATCCAGGGCGCCGGCTCCAGGCTGGCGCACGCGGTGGAAGGCGAGGAGGAGAACGTCGTCGGCCTACCGGTGGCGGCGCTGCTCGAGCTCTGTCCCCAACTGCTCGCGCGCTGACCGCCCGAGCGGCATTTCCCCTGCAAAGGCGCTGGCAGGAGTTGCCGGGCGCACACCGACGTCCGCTAGACTGCGCCCCGGGTACGCGCCCGATGAGCGCGGGCCGCCGAGGATGCCGCCGGCCGAGCTCCGCTCGGCTGAGGAGCCGCCCCGGATGCGAGCGTGCCCGCTCTCTCTAAATGGGCATCTTCAGTTATCTGACAGGATTCGGCGGCCGCGACATGGCGGTCGACCTGGGAACGGCGAACACGCTCGTCTACGTCCGTGGGCGCGGCATCGTGCTGTCCGAGCCGAGCGTCGTGGCGATCGACTCGCGCAGCGGCGAAGTGCACGCCGTGGGCATCGAGGCCAAGCGCATGCTCGGGCGCACGCCGGGCACGATCCAGGCGATCCGGCCGCTCAAGGACGGCGTGATCGCGGACTTCGACGTGACCGAGCAGATGCTCAGGCACTTCATCCAGAAGGTCCACCAGAACCGCTGGGCGCACCCGCGCGTGGTCGTGTGCGTGCCTTCGGGGGTGACCGGCGTGGAGAAGCGCGCGGTCGAGGAGGCGTGCCTGTCGGCGGGAGCGCGCACTGCCTATCTGATCGAGGAGCCGATGGCGGCGGCGATCGGCGCCGGGCTGCCGGTGGGCGAGCCGACGGGCTCGATGGTCGTGGACATCGGCGGCGGCACCTCCGAGGTGGCGGTCATCTCGCTGGGCGGGATCGTCGTCTCGCAGTCGATCCGCGTCGGCGGCGACGAGATGGACGAGGCGATCATCAACTACGCCAAGAAGGAGTACAAGCTCTTGATCGGCCAGCAGACCGCGGAGGAGCTCAAGCTCGAGATCGGCTCGGCCTGCCCGATGGCCGAGGAGCTGCAGGCCGAGATCCGTGGGCGCGACATGGTCGCCGGGCTTCCCAAGACGGTGGTGTTGACGAGCGAGGAGATCCGCCAGGCGCTGGCCGAACCGCTCAACCAGATCATCGATGCCGTCAAGGAGACGCTCGATCGCACGCCCCCCGAGCTGGCCTCGGACATCATGGACCGCGGCATCATGCTCGCGGGCGGCGGCTCGCTGCTGCAGGGCCTCGACGAGCGCCTGCGCGAGGAGACGCAGATGCCCGCGCACCTGGCCGAGTCGCCGCTGACGTGCGTGGCGGTCGGCTCGGGTCGCTCGCTGGAGGAGTTCGAGGCGATCCACCGCTCGAACCGCACCTCGCGCAACCGCCGCCGCCGGTGAGCCGCGCTGACCGAGCCTCGCCGGCGCGCGCGAGGCGCGCTCGCGCCTGCCGCCCGCGTCGTGGGTAGTCTGTCGCTTTGAACGCTTCGGAAGGTAATGATCGGTGCACGACAAGACGGTTCGGCGTCGACGGGCGGTCCTCGGGCTGCTCGTCGTGCTCTCCCTGCTGCTCCTGACCGCCTACTTCGGCGAGGCCCCGAACGGACGCCTGCACGGCGTGCAGCGCGACTTCCTGACGGTCGTCTCGCCGATCCAGGACGGCGCCAACAAGGCGCTGAAGCCCGTGCGCGACCTGTTCAGCTGGTTCGGCGACACGCTGCACGCGAAAAGCCAGCGCAACGAACTGCTCAAGCAGAACGAGCAACTGCGCCGCGAACTCGTCGCCGAGCAGGCCGAAAAACGCTCCTACCACCAGCTGCCGTCGCTCGATCACCTCGACCAGCTCGGCGTCAGCGACTACCACCCGGTGACGGCCACGGTGGTCGACAAAAATCCCGAACCTCTGGTACTAGACGGTCAACATCGACAAGGGCGAATCGGCCGGTATCCGCGTCAACGACCCGGTGATCAACGACGAAGGGCTCGTCGGGCGGGTCGCGCCGGTCGCGTCCCGACGGCGCCCAGGTCGACCTGATCACCGACAGCTCGATGGGCGTATCCGCGCGAATCGGCGCCAACGCCGCGACCGGGCTGCTGCAGCCGAAAGTGGGCGAACCGAACGACCTGCTGCTGCAGTACCTGCCAGCCAACTACCGGCCCAACCCCGGCGAATACGTCGTAACCTCCGGCACCGTCTCCAACCGACGAATCGCTGTACCCGCCGGGCATCCTGATCGGACGGGTCGCCTCGGTCAACGAAGAAAGCGCGTATGAGTCCGTCAACGTGCAACCGATCGCCAACCTGCACGGCCTCGACATCGTCCAGGTGCTGACCGCCGGCGCGCACACGCGGCCCGCGAACCTCAGCGGCCTCGCTGCCAGCCTGTCGGCCGGACAGAGCCGCCACCACCACTCCGACCGGCGAACAGCTCGCCTCGACGCAGGTGGGTGAATGAACGGCGCCGCGCCCAGCTCGCTGTTGCCGCGGCTGGCGGGCTTCGCCCTGATCGTCGTGTTCTTCCAGATCGGCGTCGTCTCCGAGCTCCCCGTGTTCGGCGTCAACGCCGACCTGTGCTCGCTGCTGGTCGCGTTCGTCGGGCTGCTGTGCGGCTCCACGGTCGGCGCCGCCACCGGCTTCGCGGTCGGCCTGCTCGATCGATCTCGCGCTCCTGCAGACGCTCGGGCTGAGCTCGCTGATGTTCACGCTGGTCGGCTACTGGTGCGGCAGGCTGCGCGAGCTGCGCGACCCGCAGGCGCCGTTCACGCCGCTGATCGTCGGGGCGGCGGCCTCGGCGGTCTCGCTGTTCGGCTACTCGCTGATGGAGTTCATGCTCGGCGTCGACGCGCCCGTCAGCTTCGAGCTGCTCGGCCAGATCGTGCTGGGCGTGCTCGTCAACGCCGTCGTCGCGCTGCCGATGTGGGCGCTGACGCGCCGCGTCCTCGACAGCGCCCTGCCCGAGGATCCGCGCCGGCGCCGGCGCCGGCGCTCCTACACGACCGGGGGTCTGAGCCCCCTGATCAAAGCATGAGCGCGATCGAGCCAGTCAAGCCGCGCGACCCGCGCGTGTCCGGTCTCGCCGCAGCTGGCGCTGCGCGTGGCGATCATCGGCGGCGTCGCGATGGTGCTGTTCGGGGTGATCTTCTTCCGCCTCTGGTACCTGCAGGTCCTCTCCGGCGAACAGTACGTGACGCAGGCGGACGCCAACCAGGCGCGCCACCTGCCGATCCCGCCGCCGCGCGGGGAGATCCTCGACCGCGAACGGCCAGCCGATCGTGGGCAGCACCGTCACCAACGCGGTGCAGATCGTGCCCGACGAGCTGCCGCCCGGGATCGCGCCGCAGGTCGCCGAATACCAGGCGAGCCTGTTCAGAGCCGAAGCGGTGCGCCACAAGGCGGTCGCGCAGCTCTCGCGCTACGAGGCCGCGCTCGGCGGCGTTCGACACCTCTCGCACGCGCAGCGGCGCGAGCTCGATCGCCTGCGCAGCGCCACCGGCCCGCCGCGGATCGCGGTGCCGCCGCTGCCAGCCTCGGCGCTCGCTCGCCAGCAGCTGTTCAGGCGCCTCGGCCGCGTGATCGGTGTCAGCCCGCGCAAGATCGACGAACGCGTGGTCGAGGGCATCACGGCCATTCCGTACGCGCACGTCACGATCAAGGCCGCCGGCGGGCGCGGAGCGCTGACGGTGCTCGGCGAGCGCGCCGCGAATTCCCCGGGGTCGTGCAGGAACCGGTGTCGATTCGCGAATACCCGTTCGGCGAAATGGCCGCGCAGGTGATCGGCTACGTCGGCCAGGTCACCGAACCCGAGCTCAAGCATGCGCGCGTTCCAGGGCGTCCAGCAGGGCACCGTCGTCGGCCAGGCCGGCCTCGAGTACTACTACGACCGCTACCTGCGCGGCATTCCGGGCGAGCAGCGCGTCGCGGTCAACGCCGAAGGCCAGCCGGTCCCGAGCAAACTCGCGCCGATACCGCCGCAGGCCGGTCACACGCTGCAGACGACGCTCGACCTCGGTCTGCAGAAAGCCAGCGAAAAGGCGCTGCTGGAAGGCATGGAACACGCGCGCGCGGGCGGCAAACCCGCGATCGCCGGCGCCTTCGTCGCGATGGATCCGCTCAACGGCGAAGTGCTCGCCATGGGCTCCTCGCCGAGCTTCGACCCGAACAAGTTCGCCAAACCGCTCACCTACGCGCGAATACGACGAGCTCAGCGGCGGCGCCACGGCGAAGAACCCGGCCGGCTCACCGATCTCGCCGACGAAGGCGAATACCCGACGGGCTCGACCTTCAAGCCGATCACCGCGATGGCGGCGCTGGAAGCCGGCGTGATCACGCCGAGCGAGGGCCTCGGGGCGGGGCAGTGCATCTTCGTCTCGACCGAGCCGTTCTGCAACGCCGGGCACGCCGAATACGGGGACGCGACGCTCGTGGAAGCGCTGAAGGAGTCCTCGGACACGTACTTCTTCGAACGTCGGCAAGCTCGCCAACGAACACGTCGGCGAAGTCATCCAGCACAAGGCGCACGAGCTGGGCGTGGGCGAGCCCACCGGGATCGACCTGCCGAGCGAGTTCCCCGGCGTGATCCCGAGCCGCAGCTGGCTGGCCGAACAGAACGCGCTCGAAACCAAATGCGAGCGCGAGCACCACGGGCACCGCTGCTACATCGTCGCCGAACCCGGCGCGCCGTGGACGGTCGGCTACAACATGGACCTCGCGGTCGGGCAGGGCGAGCTGCTGACCGACCCGCTGCAGATGGCCGTCGCCTACTCGACGCTCGCCAACGCCTACCGCAACGGCGGCAACGGCACGGTCGTGACCCCGCACCTCGGCAAGCAGATCGACGAAGCCAACGGCAGCCTGCTGCAGACGCTGCGCTTCCCCAGCCGCCACGTGCACCTCAACGACGAAGACCTCGGCCTGGTGATGGAAGGCATCCACGAGGCCGCCACCGCGCCGGGCGGCACCTCGACGGACGTGTGGGGCGGCTGGAACCAGGCGGAAGCACCCGGTCTTCGGCAAGACGGGCACGGCCGAACGCGCCGGACACGTGGAACAGTCCTGGTACATGTGCTACCTCGGCAACGCGCAGCGCCCGATCGTGATCGCGGTGACCGTCGAGGAAGGCGGCTTCGGCGCGGAAACCGCCGCGCCGATCGCCCGCCTGATCGCCTCGCAGTGGTACGGCAAGCCGAAAAAGTTCGTCGCCGGCACGCTCGAAGACGTTTTGAGCCCGCTCAGCCCGATCAAGCCGTCCCGACGAGGCCCCGGCGGCGCCGCCGCGCACGCTGCGCCTGCCGCTCGACCCGCTGCTGACGCTCGCGGTGATCGGACTCGGCATCTGCTCGATCGTCACGCTCCGGCGCCACGCGCGATCTGCCCGGCGGTCCCACTACTACGTCGTGCGCCAGACGGTCTACCTGGCGATCGGCTTCGTGGCGATGCTCGGCCTGTCGCGTCTGGACTACGGGCGCCTGCGCCGTTACAAAAACGCGATCTACGCGGCCTTGATCGTGAGCATCCTCGCGGTGCTCGGGCTCGGCCACTGCGCCAACGGCGCGATCCGCTCGATCAACTTCCCGCTGTTCTCCTTTCAGGCCTCCGAGCTCGGCAAGATGCTGCTGATCGTGTCGCTGTCGGCGCTGATCGTCGACCGCGCACGGCAGCTGCGATCGCGTGACACGACCGTGCGCGTGCTGATCGCGGCGCTCGTGCCGACGATCTTCGTGATCGCGCAGCCCGACCTCGGCTCGGGGCTCGTGTACATGACGATCGCGTGCATGCTGCTGTTCGTCGCGGGCACCTCCTGGCGGCATCTGGCCGCGCTCGCGGTGCTCGTCTGCGTCGCGATCGCGTTCGTGCTCGTCGCCGGCCCGGCCGTCGGCGTGAAGGTGCTCAAGCCCTATCAGACCGAACGTCTGACGGCCTTCCTGCACCCGTCTCGCCGGCCTCGCGCGCGCAGAAAGAAGCCACGGAAGCGAAGGAAGGGCTGAAGGCAAGGAACCCAAGGAAGGCACCGAAGCCACGGACCCCTCCTACCAGCAGGAAGAGTCGAAGATCGCGATCGGCTCGGGCGGCAAGACCGGCCGCGGCGCGCACGGCGGCCAGGTCTCCTACGGCTTCGTGCCGGAGAGCGACACCGACTTCGTGTTCGCCGCCGTCGGCGAACGCTACGGCTTCGTCGGCGCGGGGTTGATACTGCTCCTGTACGCGTTGCTGATCTCGCGCACGCTGCGCGTGCTGGTGATGGCCAAGGACCTGTTCGGCTCACTGATCGCGGCCGGCGTAGCAGCTATGCTCATGTTTCAGGTCTTCGTCAACGTAGGGATGACAATTGGGATCATGCCCATCACCGGCGTCACGCTTCCGCTCATGAGCTATGGCGGCTCGTCGGTGATCGCCACCCTGCTGGGCGTCGGCCTACTCCAATCGATCTACGTCCAGGCGCGCGCCTCAGCAGCACTGAAGGGTCGCGTACTGCGCTACTAGACACGAATGTTTGCCGAGCATCCCCAACCTCAGCCCGCCGGCGCCCATTCGCGCGAGGCGTCTCCCGCCGGGCGCTCCCGGGTGCGCGCAGGCTCGCCGCCGCGTCGGCGCCCGCTCTGCCCGGACGCTCGGCGCTCCCCGCTCGCCCTTCCACATCGAAAGACTGGATCAAATTGAAAAAGCAAGTGCTTGTCAGCGTCGATCGCGCGGAGACGCGCGTGGCGCTTCTGGAGGCCAGCGGAACGCCCGCCGCCTCACGTTCCTCGGCGGCGGCGACGAAATCCGCCAGCAGCCGCCAACGCCCGCAAGCGCAGCGGCGGCCGAAGGAGGGCTATCGCGTCGCTGAGCTCTACATAGAGCGTCGCGGGGAGCGCTCGATCGTCGGCAACATCTACAAGGGCAAGGTCGACAACGTCCTGCCCGGCCTGGAGGCCGCGTTCGTCGACATCGGCCTCGAGAAGAACGGCTTCCTGCATGTCGACGAGATCGTGCTGCCGGGCGTCGAGACGCCCAAGCGCGGGCGCGGCAGCGGCGGCGGACGCAAGATCGCCGACCTGCTGAAGCCCGGCCAGGAGATCGTCGTGCAGGTCGTCAAGGACCCGCTGAAGACCAAGGGCGCGCGCCTGTCGATGGAGCTGACGATCGCCGGTCGCTACATGGTCTACGCGCCGACCGGCGAGGGCGTCGGCGTGTCGCGCCGCCTCGAGGACAACGAGCGCGAACGGCTGCGCCGCCAGACGCTCAACCTCGCGCTCGACGGCGGCGGCGTGATCGTGCGCACCGCCGCGCACGGCGCCAAGCGTGAGGACTTCGAGCGCGAGCTCAAGTACCTGCACAAGCTGCACGAGGTGCTCGACAAACGCGTGCAGGAGACCACCGCGCCGGATCTCGTCTTCCAGGAGGCCGACCTCTCGGTGCGCGTCGTGCGCGACATCTTCTCGGCGCACTTCGAGCGCGCGATCGTCGACGACGAGCAGCAGTACCACCGGCTCGTGTCGTTCTTCACGCGTACCGCCCCCGAGCTCGTCGAGCGGGTCGAGCTGTGGCAGGAGCGCGAGCCGCTGTTCGAGGCATACGCGCGTCGACAAGGCGATCGAGGGCGTGCTCTCGCGGCGCGTCGACCTGCCCAGCGGCGGCTATCTGATCATCGACTACGCCGAGGCGCTGACGGTGATCGACGTCAACTCCGGCAGCTTCATCGGGCGCGGCAAGGGCGCCGGCGCTCGAGGACACGATCACCAAGACGAACCTCGAGGCCGCCGAGGAGGTCGTCAACCAGCTGCGCCTGCGCGACATCGGCGGCATCATCGTCATCGACTTCATCGACATGGCGCGCGCGCGCAACCGCGACGCGGTCATGAAGACGCTGCGCAAGACGCTCGACGAGGACCGCACGAAGACGTTCACCGCCGAGATCTCCAAGCTCGGCCTGGTCGAGATGACCCGCCAGAACGTCACCGAGGGCGTACGCGAGATCATGAGCCGCCCGTGCCCCACCTGCGAGGGCGAGGGCGTGATCCGCTCGGAGGAGACGATCGCGATCGAATTCGAGCGCAAGCTGCGCGACGTCGCGGTCGAACACCCCGACGCCGAGGCGTTCCTCGTGCAGATCAACCCACGCGTGAGCACGCAGTTCACCGGCCACGGCTCGCGCGTGCTGCACGCGCTCGAGGCGCGACACCGGCAAGTCGTTCCTGTTCGAGGGCTCCGAAGGGCTCGACGCTCGACCACTTCGCGATCACGTTCATGGGCACCCGCGCGCGAGGTCGAGGAGCGCGCGCTGCCGTTCCGCCAGGGCGACGAGGTGCTCGTCGAGATCGTCGAGCCGCACATGTACGACGTCGACGACGCGGTCGCCAAAATCGACGGCTACATCATCTCGATCGCCGGCGCCTCGCCGTATGTGGGCGAGAAGCGGATGGTGCGCATCGACCAGGTCGGTCGCACCGCCGCGAGCGCGCTGCTGCTGGACGAGTCCGGCGAGGTGGTCAGCGCGCCCGTGCGCGCGACTCGACACGCGCGTCCAACGGGCGCAGGCGCCGCTCCCCGGCGTCGAGCGCCGATCGCGGGCAGCGCAGCCGGCAGCCGCGAGTCGCGCGGTCGCCGCCGCCGCGCGCCCGTCGACAGCGAGGACGCCGAGGCGCGTCGCGAAGCCGGCCTGAGCGAGCCCCCGCCGCGATCGACGCCGAGCCCGAGGAGGAGCCGCGCGGTGGACGCCGCTCGCGGCGGATCGCGCCGGCACGGACGAGGCCGGCGAGGATGGCCTACAATCCAAACCTCGGCGTCGTGGCCGCAGGGGCGGACGACGCCGTTCGGCTGCCAAGGCCAAGGCCACCCCAGAGTAGCACGCGCCGTCCAGGCTGAGCGTCGGGCCGGGGCGAGCCCTCCAAACCAACGAGATTCGAGAACCACATACATGTACGCGATCGTGAAGACCGGCGGCAAGCAGTACCGCGTCGAGCGCGGTCAGAAGCTGCTCGTCGAGCGCCTGCCGGCGCCGAGGGCGCCGACGTGGCGCTCGAGCCGATGCTCTACCGCTCCGATGAGGCCGTGTTCGACGCGGCTGGCCTGGCCAACGTGAAGGTCACCGCCAAGGTCGTCGCGCACGTCCGCGGCGAGAAGCTGCGCGTGTTCAAGTTCAAGCCCAAGCGCGGCTACAAACGACGTAACGGTCACCGCCAGGAGCTCACGCAGATCGAGGTCATCGAGATCGCGCGGGCAAGGCGCCCAAAGCGAAAGCCGCGGCCAAGCCCGCCCAGGCGCCGGCCGCTGAGGCAGAGCCCGCGGCCCAGGCTGAGCCTGCCGCGCAGGCCAAGCTCGCGGCTGAGGCCAAGCCCGCGGCTGAGGCCAAGCCCGCCGCCGAGGCCAAGCCCGCCGGGGAGGCGAAGCCGGCTGCTGAGGCCGAGCCGGCAGCCAAAGCCCCGAAAGCGAAAGCCGCGCCGAAAGCGAAAGCCGCGCCGAAAGCGAAAGCCGCGCCGAAAGCGAAGGCTGAGCCCAAAGAGAAAGCCGAGGCGAAAGCCAAAGCCAAAGCTGCGAAACCGAAGCAGGAGGACGCCTAGATGGCTCATAAGAAGGGGCTCGGGTCGAGCCGCAACGGCCGCGACTCGAACGCACAGCGCCTCGGCGTGAAGACATTCGCCGGGCAGAGCGTCAGCGGCGGCGAGATCATCGTGCGCCAGCGCGGCACGCGCTTCAAGCCGGGCGACGGCGTGGGCATCGGCAAAGACGACACGCTGTACGCGCGGGCGCGCCGGAACCGTGCAGTTCACGACCGGCCGGCGCGGACGGGTGGTCAGCGTCCTTCCGGACCTGACAGCTAGCCCTGCTGCCCCGTCGGGCGGACGAGGATCTCGTTGACGTTCACGTGGGGCGGCTGTGAGATCGCGTACATCACCGCCCGGGCGATGTCCTCGTCCAGCAGCGCCTCCGTGGGGCGCTGGTCGAAGAAGGGCGTGTCGGTCATCCCGGGCTCGATCGAGGTCACGCGAACGCCGGTGCCGTGCAGATCCTGGCGGGCGGCCTCGCCCATGGCGGTGACGGCGTGCTTGGTGCACGAGTACAGCGAGCCCGGCAGCACCCGGCGGCCGGCGACGCTGGAGGTCAGCAGCAGGTGACCGCGCGAGTCCTTCAGGGCAGGGATGCACGCGCGGATGGTCAGCGCGGCGCCATATACGTTGGTGAGCACCATCTCGCGCCAGTGCTCGATGGTGTCGTTGAGGAAGCCGCGCGGGCCTCCGAAGCCCGCGTTGGCGAACGCCGCGTCCACACGGCCGAACGCCTCGCAGCGCCGCATCCACCGCGTGCTGCTGCTGCTCCCAGTCGGTCACGTCGCAGCGCACTGCCAGCGCATGCTCAGCGCCCAGCTCGGCCGCGAGCTCTTTCAGGCGCTCGAGTGAGCGGGCCGCCAGCACCATGCGCCAGCCGGCCGCGCGTGCGTGACGGGCGGTGGCCGCACCGATACCGGAGGACGCGCCCGTGATCAGCAGGACCCGGTCTGTGGTCGATGTCTCCGTGTCCATGGCCTGGGTTCTCCTTCGTTCTCGTGTGGACGGCTCTGTTCAGCCTCTACCCATATCCGATTTCGGCTCCCCTGCTGTCACGATGGATCGCGATGCTTCACGATCACGCGAGGATCCATGTCCAGGCGGGCGCCGGCGGCGAGGGCAGCACGAGCTTCCGTCGTGAAGCGCACGTGCCGCGGGGCGGACCCGACGGCGGCGACGGCGGGCGCGGGGGGGACGTGGTGGTCGCATGCGACGACTCGCTGCGCGACCTCCAGAGCTTCAAGCGCAAGGCTCACTACCGCGCTGGTCGCGGCGGACACGGCGAGGGCTCGCTGCGCCATGGCGCCGACGGGCACGCGCTCACGCTGCGGGTGCCACCGGGAACCGAGGTCGAGCGGGCCGGACGGCGAAGGCGGAGACCTGGAAGGACGTCGTTGGGAGCTGCTCGCTGATGGACAGCGGGCCACCGTCGCACGAGGCGGGAGCGGCGGCAGGGGCAACAAGCGCTTCGCCACCGCCACCCGCCAGGCGCCGCGGTTCGCCGAGCGGGGCCTGTCCGGCGAGGAGGGCTGGCTCGAGTTGCGGCTGAAGCTGCTCGCAGATGTGGGCCTGGTGGGGCTGCCCAACGCGGGCAAGTCCTCGCTGCTCGCGCGTCTCACCCGTGCCGCGCCGAAGGTCGCAAGCTACCCCTTCACAACCCTCTCGCCCGTGCTCGGCGTGCTCGAAAGCGATGATCGCCAGCTCGTGATCGCCGACATCCCCGGCCTGATCGAGGGCGCCAGCGAGGGGGCCGGGCTCGGACACGACTTCCTCGCCCACGTCGAGCGCACCCGCCTGCTGGTGCACGTGCTCGACCTCGCTCCCGAGCTGTCCAGCGATCTGGACCCCACCAACCCCGCCGGCGCCGCGGACAACCACGCCACGATCGAGCGCGAGCTCGCCGCGCACGACCCCCGCCTCGCGCGCCTGCCGCGCCTGCTCGCGCTCTCCAAGGCGGATCTCATGGACGCGCGCGCCGTGCAAGCGAGGGTGGCCGAGTGGGAACGGCGCCTCGGCAGCGAGGTTCCCGTGATCGCCACCTCCAGCGCCACCGGGCAGGGGATCGACCAACTGCAGAAGGAGCTGCTGCGTCACTTCGCCCAGCTCGAGGCCGAGGAGCTCGAGGCCGACGAGCTCGAGGCCGGCGGGGGCTCGGGGCAGGCAGGCGCGCGCGCCGCGTACGTGGCGGGCGCGCGCGGGGGCGCCGCGGGCCAGCGTAGGCTCGGCGAGCCGGAGCTCGCCGAGCACATGGTCTTCCGGCCGACAGCCGGCGCGGGCTTCCATGTCGAACAGCTCGCACCGGGCGTGTTCGCCGTCAGAGGCCGTGGCATCGAGCGGCTGCTGGCGCGCTTCGACGTCGACAACGAGGACGCGATGACCTACTTCGAGGGCAGGCTGCGGCGGATCGGGGTGCTGGCCGCGTTGGAGGCGAAGGGCTTCCAACCGGGGGACGAGATCGAGATCGCCGGCGTCAGCTTCGAGCTGGACCCGAGCGCGCCCGCGTAGACGCCCGCCGCTCGGCGGAGGCCGACCCAACCCATCGCAAGGCGGTGAGCGTCTACGCTCCCTCAGCCATGAGGCGCGTGGTCATCAAGCTCGGCTCGAGCGTCGTCGCCGACGATCACGGCGAGCTGCGCGCGGACGCGCTCGCCCACGTCTGCGACGCGGCGACCGCGGTCCACGATCAGGGTGGGGAGGTGATCCTCGTCACCAGCGGCGCGATCGCCCGCGGCATGCGGGTGATGGAGCTGCCCCAGCGCCCGAGCTCGATCGGCGCGCTGCAGGCGGCGAGCGCGGTCGGCCAGGGCAAGCTCTACCGGGTGTATGACGAGCTGCTGCGCGAGCGCGGCGTGACCAGCGCCCAGCTGCTGCTCACGTTCTTCGACATGAGCGCACGCACCCACTACCTGAACGCCCGCCAGACGCTCAGCACGCTGCTGGAGTGGCGGGTGCTGCCGGTGATCAACGAGAACGACACCACCGCCACGGATGAGATCTCCTTCGGCGACAACGACTTCCTCGCCGCCCAGGTCGCCGTGCTCGTCGCCGCCGACGAGCTGATCCTCGTGACGGGCATCGACGGCCTCTACACCGCCGACCCGCGCCTGCACGCGGACGCTCGCGTGGTCAGCGAGGTGAGCGACTTCGCGGCGCTCCAGGAGCTCGAGATCGGCCACACCACCTCTGCGCTCGGCTCCGGCGGGATGCGCTCGAAGGTGGTGGCCGCGGAGATGGCCACGGCCGCGGGGATCGCCACCGTGATCTGCAACGGCCTGCGCCCGGAGGCCCTGCGCGCGGTGCTCGCCGGCGAACCCGAGGGCACGCGCTTCCCCGCGCGGGAGGCCCGCTACTCCAGCTTCAAGCTGTGGCTGAAGTACGCCAAGCCCGCCCGCGGGAGGCTGATCATCGACCAGGGCGCCGCGAGCGCCCTGCGCGAGGGCAGCGCCAGCCTGCTGCCCGTGGGGGTGACCGAGGTCGAGGGCGAGTTCGACGCGGGTGACGCCGTCGAGATCGTCGCGCGCGCCCTGTCGGGCGACGAGCCCCGCCGACCGGTGGCCAAGGGCATCTGCAGCTACTCGGCCGTCGAGCTGCGCCAGGTGCTCGGGCTCAAGTCCGAGGCCATACGCGGGATCCTGCCGCGCGCCAGCGACGAGGCCGTGCACCGTGACTACCTCGTGCTCGAGTGACCCGGGCGTGTGCGAGGCGTGTGGGTGGGTCGCCGGCGGAATCCGTATGGCGATGGCTGTACAACGTCGGCTCGGGGCATACCGTGTGAGCACCGTCGCGCCCGCGTGAACGGCCGGCTGTCGTACGCTGTGTGAATGGCAATCGCAGTCTCATCCGTCGCCGACACGTGCGCCGAGGCCAAGCGCGCGGCACGCGTGCTCGCGCGGACCGACACCGCCGTCAAGGACGGCGCCCTGGAGGCGATCGCGGTGGCGCTGAGCGAGCGCCTGGATGAGATCCTCGCGGCCAACGAGCGCGACATGCTCGCCGGGCGTGAAGCGGACATCGGCGAGGCTCTCCTCGACCGTCTTTATCTAGATGAGGGTCGCGTAGCGGCGATTGCGCGCGCAGTACGTGAGATTCGCGCGCTCGCCGATCCCGTCGGCGAGGTCATCGACGGCCACCGCCTGCCCAACGGGCTCGACGTGCGCAAGGTCCGCGTTCCCCTCGGGGTGGTAGCGGTGGTGTACGAGGCGCGCCCCAACGTCACCATCGATGCGGGCGCCCTGTGTCTGAAGTCGGGCAACGCGATCGTCCTGCGCGGCTCCTCCTCGGCCGCCCACTCCAACGCGGTGCTCGCCCAGGTGGCCTCTCAGGCTGCGGTCGCGGCCGGGCTGCCGGCCGGCTGTGTCTCGCTCGTCGCCGGTGGCGGGCACGACGAGCTCGCCGAGCTCGCCACCCAGAAGGACAACGTCGATCTCATCATTCCGCGCGGGGGAGAGGGGCTGAAGGACGCGCTCCAGGCCGTCGCCACCGTGCCCGTCATCTACGCCGCCTCGGGCAACTGCCACGTGTACGTCGACGCCTACGCCGACCAGGAGCAGGCGCTCGCGATCGTCATCAACGCCAAGACCCAGCGCCCGGGCGTGTGCAATGCGGCGGAGACGCTGCTCGTGCACGAGCGCGCCGCAGTGGAGTTCCTGCCGCGGGTGACGCGCGCCCTCGCCGACGCCGGCGTGGCCATACGGGCCGACGCACGCACCCGCCACGCGATCGGCGAGCACCACGCCATCCCCGATCTGATAATCGAAAACGCCGGCGCGGATGACTGGGCCACCGAGTACCTCGCGCCGGTGATCGCCGTCGCCGTGGTGGACTCGCTCGAGCAGGCCATCGAGCACATCGCGCGCTACGGCAGCGGGCACTCGGAGGCGATCGTCACCCGCGACACGGCCGCCGCGCGCGCCTTCCAGCTCGGCGTGGACGCTGCCTGCGTGTACGTGAACGCCTCCACGCGCTTCACCGACGGGGGCGAGTTCGGGATGGGCGCCGAGATCGGCAACTCCACCCAGAAGCTCCACGCACGCGGGCCGATCGGCCTGCGCGAGCTGTGCACGTTCAAGTATCTGATCGAGGGCGACGGGCACGTCCGTCATTGACCGCCCGGTCCCCTCGCCTCCTGCTCCCCCCGCGGCGACGATGCGCCGGCTCGGCATTCTCGGAGGCACATTCAACCCGCCGCACCGCGGGCATCTGGCGCTCGCCATCCACGCGCGGCGCCAGCTCGCGCTCGAGCGGGTGCTGCTGGTGCCCGCCAACACCGCTCCCAACAAGCCGGGCCGCGACGAGGACCCCGGTCCGAGCGAGCGTCTGGCGATGTGCCGGCTCGCCGTCGCGGAGGTCGACGGCGTGAGCGTGTGCGCGCTGGAGATCGAGCGCGGTGGGGTGTCCTACACCGTCGATACGCTCAGAGCCCTGCATGCCAGCCATCCCGAGGCGGAGCTGACGTTGATCGTCGGGGGTGACGTCGCCAGCACCATCGGCTCGTGGCGCGAACCCGCGGAGCTGTTGGCGCTCGCCCACCTGGCCGTCGCCGGGCGCCCGGGCGCACCACCCCCGGTGCTCGCAGACGGCGCGCGCAGCAGCTCGCTGGAGATGCCCGCGCTCGACGTCTCCTCCTCGATGGTGCGCGACCGTGCCGCCCACGGCCAGCCGATCGAGGAGCTCGTGGGCGCCGGCGTCGCCCGTTACATCGCCGATCACGGCCTGTACCGCGTGGCCAGCAGGGCGGGCGCGTGAGCGGCAGCGGAGCGTCCACCCCCGGGCCGCGCGCCACCCCCGAGCGCTCGCCCCTGCAGGCCGAGCAGCTGGTCAACGAGATCGCGCGGTATGCAGCCGACAAGAAGGCCGTCGACGTGGTCGAGCTCGACCTGCGGGGCGTGCTCGGCTACACCGACTACTTCCTCATCTGCTCGGGCAACACCGGCCGCCAGGCCAAGGCCATCCACGACGGCATCCTCGAGGGGCTCAAGCACCAGCACGACATGCTGCCCCGCCGCGTCGAGGGAGCGGCCCACGCCGGCTGGATCCTGATGGACTACCTCGACGTGGTCGTGCACATCTTCACCCCCGAGACACGCAAGTTCTACCGGCTCGAGCAGCTCTGGGGCGAGGCGCCCTCTCGCGCCGGCGCAGGGAGTGCGCCCACAGCCGCAGAGGCTCCCGCCGCGCCCGCCGCAGGCAGTGCATCGGCGCCCGCCGGGGACGCGCGCCGCGCCAGCGAAGGCTCCTAGCCGGGGAGCGAACCGTGAGCACTGGTGCAGGCCATGCGCCGCGCGTGAGGGCGGTCATGCGCGAGGGGGAGAGAGTGACCCCGCTCGAGCTGTTCTTCGACCTCGTGTTCGTGCTCGCCCTCACGCAGTGCACAACCCTCGTCACCCGCACGCCCACCTGGGAGGGCGTGCTCAAGGCGATGCTCGTGCTCGGCGTGCTGTGGTGGTCGTGGGGCGGTTACGCCTGGCTGACGAGCGTCGTCGACCCCGAGGAGGGGACGGTCCGCCTGGCGATGTTCGCCGCCATGGCCGCCTTCCTCGTCGCCGCGCTGTGCGTGCCTGGAGCGTTCGGCTCCGAGGCCGTGCTGTTCGCCTGCGCCTACGCGGCCGTCCGTGGCGCCCACATCGCCCTGTTCATGATCGCCAGCCGCGAGGATCCGCAGCTGCGCCATTCGGTCCTCGGGCTCGCCATCAGCACCGCGATCGGCGTGTGCCTGCTGCTCACCGCCGCGTTCACCGACGGCACCCTCCAGCTCGCCCTGTGGGGTCTCGCGCTGCTGATCGACCTCGGCGGTCCCTACCTGTTCGGCGTCGAGGGCTGGAAACTCGTCCCCGGGCACTTCGCCGAGCGCCATGGCGCAATCGTGATCATCGCGCTCGGCGAGTCCATCGTCGCGATCGGCATCGGGGCCAGGCCCACGATCGGCGCCGGCGTGGTCGCAGCGGCGGTGCTGGGAGTGGTGATCGCGGCAGCCCTGTGGTGGACCTACTTCGACGTCACCGCGATCATCGCCGCCAGGCGACTCGCCCACGCGGCCGCGGGACGCGAACGCAACGAAATCGCCCGCGACTCCTACTCCTACCTGCACTTCCCGATGATCGCCGGCATCGCCCTGATCGCGGTCGGCATCAAGCGCACGCTGCTCGGCGTCGATCGTCCGCTCGAGCTCGTGCCGGCCGCCGCGCTGCTCGGCGGCGCCGCCATGTACCTGCTGGCCCATGTCGCCTTCCGCCTGCGCAACACCGGCTCGCTCAGCGTCCGGCGCCTGCTGTGCGCGATCGTCCTGCTCGCCCTGCTCCCCGCCGGCGCCGCGCTGCCCGCGCTCGTCACGCTCGCGCTGCTCGCCGTCGTGCTCGTCGTGCTGATCCTCTACGAGGCGGTGCGCTACGCCGACGTGCGCGAGCGCGTGCGACACCAGCCGGTGGGCGAGGGGATCTCCACATAGCCGGCGTCCGCGGCCGGCAGTGTGGAATCGGCTCATCAGCCCTTCTGGACCGCCCGCACGGGGGTGGGCGCAGCCGGGTGCTCGTGTACCAGCGCGAGCACGAGCGTCTGCGTGAGCAGCGCGAGCCCCGTCGCCAGCCCGAACGCGGCGGCTGTGTCGAGTCGTCGCAGCGCCACCGCCAGGGCGAAGCAGAACAGCGCGAACGCGCCGAAGCCGCTGATCAGCCCGCGCAGCAGGCGTCTGAGCTCGTCGGTGCCGCGCTGGGCGTGCGTGAACGTGGCGAGCACCGTGGCGATGATCGGGAACGGCGCCAGCAGCCCGCTGAGCTGCGGGCCGAGCCAGCCGGCGATGGCCGTCAGGATCAGCACCAGCGCAGCCGCGCACGCCGCCCGCAGCGGCAGGTCCCACGCCGGCGGCGTGGTGTGCGACGGTGCCGCTCCGGCCGGTCGCGGGAGCGCCGCCAGGCCGAGCGCGAGCGCCACTCCCGCCAACCCCAGCGCGGCGCCCAACGGCACGGACAGCGCGCTGAAAACCAACGTCGCCACGGCGAACGCCAGCCAGCCGCCGAGCATGCTCGCGCCCCACGGCAGGCGTCCGGCGAGTCGGGCGTAGACGACCACGAAGGCGATCAGCGAGACGAGTCCGAGCAGCGTGCCCGCCGCCGCGCCCGCCGCGAACGGGCGGCCGTGTGCGAGCGCGTACGCAAGCAGGATCGGGCCCGCGACCACCGGCAGGCCGCCGATCAGCCCACCCACCCGGGCGCCGAAGCGCCGCGCCACCAGCGACGCGCCGACCACGAAGGCCGGGGCCAGCAGCAGCTTGACCGCGAGCAGCAGCATGCGCACATGATCGCTGAAGTCGGGAGCGGCGGGAAGCGCCTGGCCGCCGCTCGGCCGCGAGCGCGGCGCCGCGAGCGCGGTCAGCCGATCTCGCTGAACAGCTGCAGCTCGCCCGAGAGCTGTTCGTACAGGCGCTTGCGCAGCTTGGTGTGGATCTGCGAGACGCGGCTCTCGGACACGCCGAGGCGCGCGCCGATGTCACGCAGGGTCCAGTTCTCCACGTACAGCAGCACCGCCACTTCGCGCTCCTGCTTGGACAGGCGCGCGAACGCACGGCGGAAGCGTGCCTTCGCTTCCTGGCGCTCGGCGCTCGCCGCGGGGTCGCTCTCCACGTCGTGGCTCTGCAGCGTGTCGATCTGCTCGATCGTCGCGCCCTCCTCGGAGCGCACAGCCTGGTTCAGCGAGGCGATCTCCGCGAGTGCCACCTGGTCGAGCCTGCCGACGAGCTCGCGCGGGGTCATGCCCACCGCCTTGGCCAGCTCCTCACGGCTGGGCTCGCGTTCGTGCGTGCCCGCGAAGCTCTCCCGCGCGCCGTTGATCGTCCGCTCGTCGCGCCTGAGCGAGCGCGGTGCCCAGTCCTGGCGGCGCAGCTCGTCGAGCACCGCTCCCTGCACGCGGGTCCACGCATACTGTTCGAGCGTGGCCCCCTTGCCGGGGTCGTAGCGCTCGATGGCCGCGATCAGAGCCTCCAGCCCGCACGACATGAAGTCCTCCACGTCGCAGTGGGTGGGGACGACGCGGATCTTGCGGTGCACGATGTAGCGAACCATCGGCATCAGCATGAAGATCACCCGGTCGCGCACGCGGGGATCGCCGCTGCGCCGGTACTCCTCCCAGCTTGCCAGCACCTCCGGTGCCGACGGTCTGACTGGCTGCTTGATGCCTATTTCCATTAGTGGTGCTCCGGTATCGAGGGAACTCGTCAGGGGGACGTGCCCGGCAGCACAGCAGCTCGCTCGCGTCCGAGCGTGGCCTCTAGATCCGGGGCCTAGCGAGGCTGTACGTTGCCGCCATGACCCTCTATCGGCGAGAGCCATGCGTTTACTTGAGGGCCGCAACGCGAAAGCCCGGCGACGCGCACATCCGCAGCCGCGCGACGCGCCGGTTCGGGCTCAGCCCGCGCCCACGTCCGCGCCTGCGCTCGCGCCCGCGGGCGATCAGTCGTTCCACCACGTCTCGCCCTCTTCGGCGGCCGCCTGCTCGATCTGCTCGAGCGCCAGGTCGGTGCGGCGATCCTGGACCATCAGCTGCAGCGCCTCGGCGATCGTCGGCGCCCAGGCGCGCCGCGCCACGGCCACCCGCCCGGGCTCCTCCTCGAACTGCTTCCACTCGAGCTCGACCAGGGGCACGCGCGAGCTCGGAGCGTCGGACGGCACCGGCGCGCCCCACCCGTACAGCGTGATCTGGGCCTGCCACCCGTGGGGGCACAGCTCGCCCATCACCGCCATCGCCTGCCACTGGTCGGCCACAGGCTTGGGACGGCGGTGGCGGCGGCGCAGATACAGCGCGATCAGCACGGCCGCGAGCGCCATCACGACGATCAGCGGGACGATCACGAAGGTTTCGTACACGGGCGCGTAGGTGCTGCCGCCCCGGTAGCTGGCGATCACCGATATCGCGCCGGCGACGCTCACGACCCGCGCGCCGCTCCGCCCAAGCGGGTCCGAGAAAGCAGCTGCTTCCCGCTCGCTCTCATCGCACTCAACAGTAGCGCGAGCCCGCGCGCCGCGCCGCAGGTGGATTTGGGCCACGTTTTGGTTTACACATGTGACACTCCGGGCAATATGTCACCGTGAGGCGAGAGCGGCTCGGGGACGGGGATGGAGCGGGAGGGGACCGTTGCGGACGGCGCTGCGACGCCTGAAGCCGCGAGGGTTGCATGCCAACCCGGTCGCGCTCGCGTTGCTGGCGGTGACGGCGCTGGCCGCCGCGGCGGCGCTCGCGCCCGCGTACGCGCTGGGGATGAGCGCTGCGCGGCGCAGCGCCGACAGCGTGCCAGGCATACCGGGACTGCCCACCGGCGTCCCCTCCGCCGCCACCGCGCCCGAACCGACGCTGCCCGAGCCCAGCAACGCGGAATGGCCCTTCCCGAGCGACTTCTCCCACACCTCGGGCACCGGCCTGCTGGCGGACGGCGCGAGCCTGTGGACGGACTTCCTCTACGACGACCACGGGCCGCTCGGCAGTCCCGTGGGGATCGCTGACAACGCCAAAGTCTCATCGCTGGCCGAGGTTCACGGGGGCTTCGAATACCCCGAAGGCGCCGCCGACAAAGACGGCGCCGACATCTTCCGGGCGGGTGTCGGCTACACGCCCGAAGCCAGCTACTGGCGCGTGGACTGGAACACGCTGGCAAACGCCGACGTGCCGATCGCCGAGTGGACCTTCAGCACCGGCTCGGCGACGCCCGCCAGCGGCGAACAGTGGCCGGCCAACGCAAAGGTGCGCTCCGCGGGCATCCAGTACGCGCTGGTCGTCTCAGCGCAGCACGCACAGCTCCTGGAAGTGGCCACCGGCAAGCCGGTTGCCGGCGCCGAGCTCCACACCGAAGTGAACGTGGCCGCCCACTCGTTCATCGTTCGCATTCCCACGAGCGTGCTGCCCGTGAGCGGCAACTGGCAGGTGCGCCTGGCGGCCGGGTTGGCGAACCCCGAAGGAACGGAATTCGCCACGGTCGGACCAGAAGACGGCGGCATTCCCGGTGCGACCAACGTGTACAACGTGACCTTCCGCACCTACGCCCAGGAGGCGCCGTTGGTGTGCCCCACGGAAGCCCTGCCGGACTCCTCCGCGTTGACCGCCGCGATCGAAGGCGAACTCGGCGTCGAAGGTGAAAGGGACCACGTCCCGGTGCTCGAGTGCGGCAACTTCTGGATGGAAAACGACCAGGCGAACACGCTCGCCACGGGAGACGTCTCCAAGTACGCGCTCGCCGTCGACTGGGCGCAGCTCGCCGCCAAGCAGCAGACCCCGGAACCGGAGCCGACGGGGTACTCCAACCGCTGGTATGTCACGCCGCTGGCGCTCGGCGAAGGCGTCACCGACGCCGAAGGGGCCAACACGTACACCGGACCCACATACCTGGGGCGGGTACAGCCCTATGCGGTGTACATCCCGACCGGCTACCGCGCTTCCAAGCCCAAGCCGACCTCGTTGACGTGGATGCTGCACTCGCTCGGCGTCAACCTGAACCAGTACGGCGCGCTGGCGCCCACGCAGATCGAAGAAGAGTGCCAGGACCGCGACAGCATCTGCGCGACCACCGAGGGCTTCAGCGACGGCGGCTGGTACTTCGGTGCCGCGCAGGTCGACTTCTGGGACGTCTGGCACCAGCTCGCCAGCGACTACGACCTGAACCCCGACGACACGGTCATCTCCGGCTACTCGATGGGCGGCTTCGCCTCATACAAGCTCGCTTTCGAATACCCCGACCTGTTCGCGCAGGCGATGCCGCTCGAGGGGCCGGTGGTGTGCGGCGAGAAGCTCGTAGAAGGGGTGGAAACGGCCGCGGGCAGCGGCGGGCAGTGTGAAGCTGACGGCAACACGACGCCGTTGATCGTGAACGGCAAGTGGATTCCCTACGTGATGACCTACGGGGCGCTGGACGAGCTCGTCCCGTTCACCGGCGGGCTCGCGCAGATCGAAGCGTTCGAGGCGCTCGGCTACCGCTACTACGCGGTCCTCTATCCGGCCGAGGACCACCTCGTGTTCGCCTCCCAGAACGACTTCGCGCCCGCCGACTCGCAGCTGGGCGAGCTCGAACGCAAGCAGGACCCCGGCTCCTTCACGTTCCGCTGGTACCCCGATGTCGACTCCAGTGCGCTCGGCATCGGCCCCACGGGCGACTACTGGGTGAGCGGCCTGGAAGCCCGCACCGACAGACCCGGCGAACTGGCCACCGTGAGCGCCTCCTCGGCGGCGATCCGCGAACCCGAAGAGCTCGTCGAACACCACACCGGCACCGCCGACGGCCCCACGCCGGCCGTCACCGACTCGCTCACGTGGACGCCGGGAGCCAGCTCCCGCGCGCGCCAGACGCTCCAGCTCGGCCTCACCGACGTGGCGGCGCTGGCCGTGAACACGGCCGCCGCAAAGCTCAAGTGCGCCACGATCACCGCCACAACCGATGGCGCCACGGCACTCACACTGCTCGCGCTGCGCCCCGAAAGCGCGGTCAGCGAGGCCGGCAACACGCTCGCCACCGCCTCCGCCGCCGGCACCGCCACCGTCGCCCTGCCCGCTGGCACGAGCACGCTGCAGGCATGCTCGGCCGGCGCTCACAGCTGAGGAGCCACGGCCCCTCGCCGCGACCGGGCCGCTGCGTGCCGGTAAGCGCGCTAGCGTGGTTGTCGAGGTTAGGGGCACTCCCATGCAAGACGCCGCTCACGAGCAGCACCGCACGGTCGATCACCTGCTTGCCAGGCGCTTGACCCTCGCCGCCGCCACCGCGTTCGTGACCGTCAACATCTGGACCGGCTGCCCGGTGCTCGCGCTGTGGGTCGGCTCCCAGGCCGTGGACCAACGCGCGCTGAGCATGACCGGGATAGTGGTCGTGGTCGTGGCGCTGGCCGTGCTCGTGTTCGTGATGGCAGCTCTGCTCGGGTGGCTGAACAACACCTATGACGAGCTCGTGGAGAGACCGACGATCGAACGGCGTTCGCCGTGGCTGCGCAGCATGCGGGCCGAGGCAGAGGGTCACATCAGCCAGCGCGTCGGCGTGACGCTGCTCGAGCGCATCGTCGTCGCGAACGTGTATGTGGTGGTGATCGGCTTCCTCGTCTGGCTCGTGTTCTTCGCGGGGCCGATCGAATACGGCTGAGCCCGCTGGCAGCGGCTGCGACAGCTACTGGTCGGGACCGAGTCGCAGCTCCTCGCTGCCGAACTCGATATCGAGCGGCTCGATCACCACGCTCCGCCCGCCGGACTCGACCTGTCCCGCGACGATCGCCGCCAGGCCCTTCTCGCGGGCCAGCTCGACGAGCTTCTCGCCACTGCCGGCGGCGCAGTAGAGCGCGAACCCGTTGCCCATGTTGAACGTCGAGTAGGCGACGCGCGGGGTCATCCCGGCTCGCTCGACGAGGAAGCAGAGCACCTCCGGCACGGGCAGCAGGCGAGTGATCCTGTAGGTGAGCGCGCGCGCCGGGCGCATCAGCTTCAGGAACCCGTGGCCGGTGATGTGGCTCATGTAGGTGACCGGCAGGCCCGCCTCGAGGACCGAATCGACGAGCCCGGCGTACATGTAGGACGGGTGCAGCAGGGCCTCCCCGAACAGCTCACCGCTGGGCAGCGCCGTCTCGTAGCCGTCCGGGAGCTCGGACGCGATCATGCGCGCGAGCGACGAGCCGTTGGCGTGCAGCCCGCTGCTGGCCACGAGGACGATCTCGTCGCCCGCCGCCAGGCGCTCGCCGAGGATCGGCTCGTAGCCGGCCGGGATCACGCCCACCGCGCTGCCAGCGAGCTCGATCTCCTCGCCACACACCAGTTCGGGCAGCGACGGCGACTCGCCGCCTCCCCACGTGCAGCCCGCGTCCACGCACGCGTTGAACCAGCCTTCGATCAGACGCTCATACCACTGCTCGTGGCGAAACCAGTCCGGCTTGCCGGTCGAGAAGTACGCGTTCACCACGAGCGGTCGGGCGCCCACGCAGCAGAGGTCGTTGATGATCGCTGCCACCGTGTCGTAGGCCACGGCATCGAAGTGGTTGCGTCCCTGCTCGGCGACCGCTCGCGCGATGATCGACTTCGTGCCGAGGCCCTCCAGCACCAGCGCCAGCGTCTGCTCGCCTGCCTTGAACACGAAGGCGGACTCTCCGCGGGATGCGTCCAGCGCCGTGCCGCCCCGGGCCTGCATGTGCGTCGAGGTCGCGAGCGCAGCGTTCACAGCGAGCCGCTTGCCCGCGTCCAGCACGGCGTAGTCGACGCCGGCGGCGCGATAGGCGTCCTCGCCTCGCCGTTGGATGCTGCTCATGCGCGCGAGTCTAGCTCTCCCGGCGTAGGCTTCGCCGGTCGCGCCCGCCGCGGCGAAGCGTCAGGCAATCGAGGACTGGAGCAGCGACATGATCGTGGTGGTCGGAAGGGTGACGACGGACGCCGAGCGGCGAGACGAGCTCGTTCGCATCGGGCAGGAGGTGGCCAGCGCTTCGCGGGCCGAGGACGGGTGTCTTAGCTACGCGCTCTATGCGGACACCACCGACGCCGATAAGTTCGTGTTCGTCGAGGAGTGGGAGAGCCAGCAGGCGCTCGAGAGGCACTTCGGCACGCCGCACATAGCGAAGTTCATGAAGGCCATCCTCGGCGCCGTGGCGGCTCCCCCCGACGTCAAGTTCCACACGATCGCCAGCACCGTGGACCTAGCGGAGCTCGGCGCCCGCAGCTGATCCGCGGAGGCGTGCGAGGCACGCGAGGAACGCGAGGCACGCGAGGCACGCGAGGCACGCGAGGCACCGAGATTGTGACGATCGTCACTTCCTGGACGATCGTCACGACGCCGTGGGACATCTTTGGCCGTCCGACCATATGACCGCGCCCTCGCCGCCGCGACGATCGGCTCCGTGGCGCTCATGCCCCTATCTGCGGACGAGCTCGCCGGCACCCCTACGCTGTTCGCCAGCTTCATGGGCTACATGGGCACGAGCCACAAGACCCTCGGCCAGCTGCGAACGATCTATCGGGCCCGCAGCAGGGCCATCGACCCCGGTGATGACCACGCGGACGACCTGCGGGTCGAGCGTTTCGTGGACGACATGGCTGCGAACAGGTGGCGGGGCAGCGTGGTCATGCGCGTCGGTGTGTTCGACGGCACGCTGCTGATCATCGACGGGATCCACCGCGGCATCGCCTATCTGGCGTGCATCGAGCAGGGCATCAGCCCTGCGATGCTGCCGGCGCTGCACGTCGAGCGCTGAGAAGCCGGCCGCCGGCTGCGACGCGGCCCGCGTGGCAGCGGCCGACCGAGGCGGCGCCACCTCGTCAGCTGTGGTGTCCGCGAGCTCGTGAGTAGGGGCTCGCGACCGACCCGGCGAGCCTGCGTTAGGAGAAGTCGGGCCCCCGCGTTTCGATGCCCGTGCACATGGGTAGCAACGATTCATTGCACCGATTCCGGGCCGACAGGGCCCGGCCGGAACGAGGGACAGTGAATCCACGGGGAGCGGGGGTGAAAGTTGCGGCCAGCCAATCGAGTCAGCAGTGATCGTGACGTCATGAGCCCGGCGCCGAATCGCCGCTCGGTGCCTGGATCTGTGATCGGGCGCCGTGGAGGAATCAGGGCGATCGTCGGGCTCGCGGCAATCTCGCTCTGGCTGCTGGTGGCCGCGAGCGCATCCGCGTTCACCGTGCAGGGGAGCGTGGAACAGGTGGACGTCACCGGCCTCGCGCCGAACGCCCAGGCCTCGCTGCTGAGCAAGAGCGGTGCGACCGTGTACACGCAGGAAGCCGACGCGCAGGGAGGCCTGCTGTTCCGGAACGTCAAGCCCGGCAAGAAGTACCGGGTGCTTCGTCGTCTCGACGGGCGAAGCGTCTGAACCGATCACGGTACACAAGGACACCTCGGCGCCGTGGGATCCGAGCATCTACAACCAGGAAATCCCTGACAACGGCTACACCTATCTGACGACGCGCGACGGCACCAAGCTGGCGATCGACGTCCACCCGCCGACGAGCCCGGCGGGTGAGCCGGGCGTGCCGTCGGAATTTCACTTTCCGAGCTTCGCCGGCGTACAGGGGACTACACGCCGCCGTACCCGACGCTGATCGAGTACTCGGGCTACGGGTACGCGAACCCGGCCGGCCCCGAAAACGGCATCGCCGTGCTCGCCAACCTGATGGGCTTCGCCGTCGTCGACGTGAACATGCGCGGGACGGGCTGCTCCGGCGGCGCCTACGACTTCTTCGAACCGCTGCAGAACCTCGACGGCTACGACGTGATCGAAACGATCGCGCACCAGCCGTGGGTGCTCGGCAACAAGGTCGGCATGCTCGGCATCTCCTACGGCGCGATCAGCCAGCTGTTCACGGCGCAGACCCAGCCCGCGGGCCTCGAGGCGATCGCGCCGCTGTCGACGATCGACGCGACGGCTTCGACGCTCTATCCCGGCGGCATCCTCAACACCGGCTTCGCGGTGGCGTGGGCCGAACAGCGCCAGCAGAACGCCGAACCGGCCAGTCCCGGCCACGGGCAGGCGTGGGCGACGAAGCGGATCGAAGAAGGCGATCAGACGTGCGCGGCCAACCAGGACGCTGCACGGCGAGGCCGCGAACCTGATGGAAAAGATCAAGGCCAACGCGACCTACAACCCGCCGGTCGCCGACCCGCTGGACCCGGTCACGTTCGTGAAGAAGATCGACGTGCCGACGTTCATGGCCTGCCAGTGGGAGGACGAGCAGACCGGCGGGCACTGCGCCGACCTGGCGCAGCACTTCACGGGCACGAGCCGCAAGTGGTTCACGTTCACCAACGGCGCCCACGTCGACTCGCTCGATCCGTACACCTTCGACCGGCTCTACGACTTCCTGGAGCTGTACGTCGCGCATCAGGCGCCGATCGTCAATGCGGCGGTGATCCATGCCGCGGCCCCGGTCATCTACGACGAAGCGATGGGGCTGCCGAAAACCGACCTGGTCACGCTCCCGTCGGATCCGATCCAGGAAAAGCCGACCTACGAATCGGCGCTGGCCGCCTTCGAAGCGCTCCCGTCGATCAGGGTCCTGTTCGACAACGGCGCAGGCGCCTCGCCGCTGGGCACGACCACGGCCGGCGATCCGTACCCGGGATTCGAAGACTCGTTCTCGAGCTTCCCGATCCCCGGCACGAAGGCGCAGAGCTGGTACCTCGGGCCGGACGGCACGCTCACCGAACAGCAGCCGACCGCGGAAGGCGTCGACTCCTACACCTCTGACGCGAGCGCCACGCCGCTGACGGACTTCGGAGCGAACACCGGCTCGGGCGGCCTGTGGGGCAACGCGTCGCAGTGGGAATGGAACTGGGCGCAGCCGCCGGCAGGCTCCGCCGTGTCCTACGTCTCGGCGCCGCTCACGGCCAACACGACCGCGATCGGCGGCGGAGCGGTCCACCTGTGGGTGAAGTCCTCCACCCCGAACGTCGATTTCCAGGCGACCGTCAGCGAGGTGCGTCCCGACGGCAACGAGACGTTCGTCCAGAACGGCTGGCTGCAGGGCCAGCGAGCGCAAGCTCTCAACGAACGCGAAGAACATGTTCAAGCAGAAGCCGACGCTCCTGCAGCCGATCCCGACGTTCCTCGCATCCGACGAGGAAGCGATGCCCGCGAACGAATTCGTCCCCGTCACGATCCCGCTGTACTTCGAGGGCCATGCCTACCGGGCCGGCTCGCGCATCAGGGTCACGATCGCCGCACCCAACGGAACACAGCCGATTTGGTCCTTCAGCCAAACAGAACCGGCCGGCACGACGGCGACGGAGTCGATCGCCTTCTCGCCCGAGCATGCCGTCGAGCCTCACCCTCCCGATCGTCCCGGGAGTGAGCGTGCCGACGGCGCTGCCCGCGTGCCCGAGCCTGCGCAACGAGCCCTGCCGCACCTACGAGGCGTTCGTCAACGACGGGTCCTGACGCGCCGCCTCGCGGCGCGACCCGCAGATCAGCGTCGGATTTCAGCCACCAGCGCTTCCCAGTTGCCGGCGGCTATCCGCTCCTGGTCGACGCGATCAATTCCTGCACTCTGGAGGAAGTGCTCGACGCCGCCGGGGGGACCTGGGCGGTACGGGTGATGCGGTGATGCGCTAACATCATCTCGTGCGGACGACCTTGAACATCGACGAGGACGTGGTCGCGCTTGCGCGGCAGCTCGCCGTTGGGGAGCACCGCTCGCTCGGCTCCGTCATCTCCGAGCTTGCTCGTCGAGGGCTGACCCCCGCTCGGGTCGAGGCCGACGACGGACTACCGGTCATCCGCGTGCCGGCAGGCACGCCGCCAATCACGCCAGAGATGGTGCGGCGAGCACTCGACGAGGATTGAGCCGTCGCAGTGGCGCTGCTGGACGTCAACGCGCTTGTCGCGCTGGCTTGGGACTCGCACGTACACCATGCGTCGATGCGTGCGTGGTTCACGGCGAACGGCCCCGCGGGATGGGCGACGTGTCCGATCACGGAGAGCGGCTTCGTGCGGGTGTCGTCCAACCCGATCGTGCTGCCGGCCGCGATCGGCGTCGACGCGGCACGAGGGGTGCTCTCGGCACTACGCGCACACCCAGGCCATCAATTCCTCAGCGATGACGTGTCGATGAGTGACGGTGACGTGCCGACCATCGTCGGCTACCGGCAGGTGACCGATGCTCATCTGCTGACACTCGCTCATCGCCGCGGCGTGCGCCTGGTCACGTTCGACGCGGGCACACGCGCCATTGCCGGCGGAGCTGACGTCGAGGTGTTGACCACGCTTTGAAGGTAGTAATTGCACCACCAACACCAGGAGCTCCCCTCACCCCGCTCGCCGGTAGCGGATGTGCGTGGCGAGCGGAGAGTGGAGCACCTCGACCGGCTCGAACCCGAGGGACTCGACTCCGTCGAACAGCCGCTCACCGGACCCGAACAGGACGGGGACGACGTCGAGCGTGAGTTCGTCGATCACTCCGGCGGCGAGCGCCTGACGGACGGTCGAGGCGCCGCCCGCGATGTCGATGCCGTGCTCGCCGGCCGTCTCACGCGCCTGCGCGTAGGCGGTCGCGAAGCCCTGGGTGACGAAGTGGAAGCTCGTGCCGCCCTCCATCTCGATCGGCTCGCGGGCGTGGTGGGTGAGCACGAAGACCGGCGCGTGGTAGGGCGGCTCGGAGCCCCACCATCCATCCCAGTCCTCGTCCCACTCGCCGCGGATCGGCCCGAACATGTTGCGGCCCATGACGTACGCCCCGCGCGGTCGCATGAGCCAGCCCTCTGCCGTCGCGTCGGCATCGTTCGCGCGCTCGTCGCCGAGGTGCCAGCTGTGGAGCTCCCTGCCGCGCTTCCCCAGCGGACTCTCCCGGCTCTGGTGCGGCCCGGCGACGAAGCCGTCGAGCGACATCGACATGTGGCAGGTGGTGTCCGGCATCGGCCTCCGGCGACTTCGGTGTCGCAGAAGTGGAGCTAGTCGGGCTCGAACCGACGACCTTCGCGCTGCCAGCGCGACGCTCTCCCAGCTGAGCTATAGCCCCGCGATCAACTCCGAGAGTGTAGCCACCAGCTAGCGTCGCGCGGATGAACTCGGGCACGTCGAGCTCGTCGTTGGAGTCGTCGCCGGCGCGCCTTCGCGCTGCGCGCGTCGGGTTCGTCGTCATAGGGCGGGTCGCCGTCGCGGCGCCGCGCCGGCGGCTCGCCGTTCGCCGTGCGTTCGTCGATCGTCTCGCCGGCCGTCGTGGTCACCTGATCGAGGCGCGCGGTCATGCCGCCGTGGGTCAGGCGCACGTCGCGCATCAGCCGTTCGGCGTTGTTGCGCAGCGAGACGGACAGCTCGCGCAGGTTGCGCGAGATCTCGGTGCCCTCGACGAGGATGTCGCGCGAGCGACGAGGTGCGCCTCGCTGGTGATCTCGCGCGCTTCCGCGCGCGCCTTGGCCTTGATCTCCCTCGCCTCGCTTCTCGGCCTCCTCGTGCAGCCGCGCGAGCTCCTCGCGGCGCGCCTGCGAGCAGGCTGCTCGGTCTGCTCGCGTGTCTCCTGGGCGATGCGCTCGGCGCCGTTGCGCGCGCTGTCGAGCAGCTGCTCGCTCGGACTGTGCCTGCTGCGTGCCGCGGCGCGCAGCTGCTGGGATTCCTCCCTGCGCCGACGCGCGCACGCGCTCTGACTCCTGATGGGCGGTCGCCCACACCTGCTCGGACTCCCTGCGGGCGTCGGCCGAGCAGCGCGCTCGGCCTGCTCGCGCGCCTGCTCGAGCGTGCGCGTGGCCTCCTCGTGTCGGCGCGTGCGTCTCGTCCTGCAGCTGCGCGGCAGCCGCCTCGGCCTCGCTCGTCGCGCGCCTCGGCCTGCCCGCGCGCGGCGTCGAGCAGCTCCTCGGCCTCCTCCTCGGCGGCGAGCACGCGGTTCTCCGCGGCGCGGTCGGCCTCCTCGATGCGCTCGCGTGCGCGCACCTCGGCCTGCTCGCGCAGCTCCAGCGCGGCGCTGTTCGGCCGCGGCTGACGATGCTCGCCACGCGGCCCGGCGCCGCGCTCAGCGCGTCGGGTCGCTGCCGTCGTCGACGACGCAGCGCTCCGGCCTCGAGCTCCGAATTCGGGCTGCGGCGTCTGGCGCGGCCTCCATGCGGCCATCGTAAAGCGCCGCGCCGGCGCGTGCCGCACCCGCGCGGATGCGCTCGGCGGGCCGCCCACCGTGCGTGGACGCGCCACCGATGTGTCGTGCGCTGCCGCTGCCGGACGCGGCGCCGAGCGTTGCCATGGCAGGAAACGTTGGAAATTCGTCCTTGCGGACAGATCCACGTTCGGCGATGATCGCTCCCATGACGCCACACGCCCGCGACCCCCGCCTGATCGTCGATCGTCGTGTACCCCGGCGTGCAGAGCCTCGACGTGACCGGGCCGCTCGAGGTGTTCACCGGCGCCCAGCAGCTGATCGAAGCGACGGGCGGGCGCCGAGCGCGGCTACGAGGTGCGGGTGCTCAGCCGCGACGGCCAGCCGCTGCGCACCTCGAGCGGCCTCGGCGTCATCCCCGACGGCGCGCTGCCGCGGGCGCAGCGCCACGCAGCTCGACACGCTGATCGTCGCCGGCGGGTCCGGCCACGCGCAGGCGCTGCCGCGATCGCGCGCTCGTGCGACTGGATCGCGCGCGCCTCCGCGCGAGCCAGGCGCACCGCCTCCGTGTGCACCGGCGCCTTCCTGCTCGCCGCGGCCGGGCTGCTCGACGGCCGCCGCGCGACCACGCACTGGGCGTCGGCGCGGGAGCTCCAGCGTCGCCTACCCGCACGTACGCGTCGACGCCGAGCCGATCTTCATCCGCGACGGCACGATCTGGACCTCCGCCGGCGTGACCGCCGGCATGGACCTGGCGCTGGCGCTCGTCGAGGAGGACCTCGACCGCGACGTCGCGCTGACGATCGCGCGCCACCTCGTGCTGTTCCTGCGCCGCCCCGGCAACCAGTCGCAGTTCAGCGCCACGCTCGCCGCGCAGCAGGCCGGACGCGAGCCGCTGCGCGAGGTCCAGCGCGCGGTGCTCGAGGACGTCGCGGGCGATCACTCGGTCGAGGCGATGGCCGCTCGCGCCCACATGAGCCCGCGCCACTTCGCCCGTGCGTTCCGCGCCGAGACCGGCGTCACGCCCGCCCGCCACGTCGAGCGCGTGCGCCTGGAGGCCGCGCGGCGCCGGCTCGAGGACACCGAGCGACCCGATCGCCGACGGTCGCCGCGCGACTGCGGCTTCGCCAGCGCCGAGACGATGCGCCGCGCCTTCCTGCGCACGCTCCACGTCGGGCCCTGCCGAGTACCGCCGCCGCTTTCACGCCCCCGCCGCAAGGAGACAGCCGCATGAGCGAACCACCGCCAACGAGCACAAAGCGCCGACGGCAGCATGAACATCGCGATCGTCCTCTACGACAACTTCACCGCGCTCGACGCGATCGGGCCGGCTGAGGTGCTCAGCCGCCTGCCCGGCGC
The DNA here is from genome assembly GCA_963810735.1 of uncultured Solirubrobacteraceae bacterium. GTDB lineage: Bacteria > Actinomycetota > Thermoleophilia > Solirubrobacterales > Solirubrobacteraceae > Palsa-744. Next base: position 508,254 of record CAWEOR010000004.1, on the reverse strand, counting down.
GCAGCGTCACGTTCGCCGCGTGCCGAGCCGGCCCCGTGCGCACCGACAACGGCATGCTCACGCTGCTCGCCGAGCGCTCGCTGGCGGAGCTCGCGCAGCCGGACATCGTGCTCGTCCCCGGGCGGCCCCGGCGATGTGGTCGCCCGCGCCGGGGAGGCCGTGCTCGAGTGGCTGCGCGAGGCCGATCGCACGAGCACGTGGACGACGTCCGTGTGCACCGGCTCGCTGATCCTCGCCGCCGCCGGCCTGCTCGACGGGCAGGCGCGCGACCAGCCACTGGCTGGCGCTCGAGGAACTGCGCCGCCTGGGCGCCGAGCCGGTCGATGAGCGCGTGGTGTTCGACGGCAAGCTGGTCACCGCCGCGGGCGTCTCCGCGGGCATCGACATGGCGCTCACGCTCGCCGCGCGGTCGCCGGCGACGACGGTCGCCCAGGCGATCCAGCTGGGGATCGAGTACGACCCGCAGCCCCCGTTCGACGCCGGCTCGCCGCAGCAAGGCGCCGGCGGAGATCGTCGAGCTGCTGCGCGCGCGCAGTCCCCGCATCCAGGGGCAGTCGCGCGAGGCGCTCGCCTGACGCTGATTCACTCGGCGCCGTGGACGGGCGGCGGCCACGTCGCCGGTCGGCGTGGCGGGCGCCCACGGCGTTTCGTCCCAGGCCGCCCGCTAACCTGCGACTGCCGATGGCAGAGCACCGCTACGACCCGCACGAGATCGAGCCGCGCTGGCAGGCGGTGTGGGCGCGTCGAGCGCACCTGGGAGGTTCGCAAACGGCGCCGACCAGCGTGCGGACGCCGCGCCGGGACGGGGCGGCGGCGGGCAGGGGCGGGTCGCCGCCCAGCTCCTACGTGCTCGAGATGCTCCCCTATCCCGAGCGGCGAGCCGCACATCGGGCATCTGAAGTGCTACTCGGTCGGCGACGCGATCGCCCACTTCCGTCGCCGCCTCGGCGCGCGCGTGCTGCACCCGATGGGCTATGACGCGTTCGGGCTGCCCGCCGAGAACCACGCGATCAAGACGGGCGTGCACCCGCGCGAGTCGACCGCGGAGTCGATCGCCTCCTTCCAGCGCCAGTTCCGCTCGTGGGGGATCTCGATCGACTGGTCGCGCGAGCTGGCGACGCGACGAACCGTCCTACTACCGCTGGACGCAGTGGATCTTCCTCGAGCTGTTCCGCGCCGGCCTCGCCTACCGCAAGGAGGCCGCGGTCAAGTGGTGCCCGAACGACCAGACGGTGCTTGCGAACGAGCAGGTCGACGCCGACGGGCGCTGCGAGCGCTGCGGGGCGCTCGTCGAAGTCAGGCAGCTCGAGCAGTGGTTCCTGCGCATCACCGACTACGCCGAGCGGCTGCTCGAGCGACCTCGACGAGATCGAGTGGCCCGAGCACGTGAAGACGATGCAGCGCAACTGGATCGGCCGCAGCGAGGGCGCCGAGGTGACGTTCCGCTGCGAGGACTTAGATCGACGTCGACTATCCCGTCTTCACCACCCGCCCGGACACGCTGTTCGGCGCGACCTTCTTCGTGATGGCGCCCGAGCACCCCGACGTCATGCGCCTGGCGCAGCGGCACCGAGTACGAGCAGGCGGTCCACGACTACGTCAACCATGCGCTAACCGAGACCAACGAGGAGCGCGGCAACGCCGAGAAGCCCAAGACGGGCGTGCCGCTCGGGCGCACCGTCACCAATCCGGTCAACGGCGAGCAGATCCCGATGTACGTCGCCGACTACGTCCTGATGGAGTACGGCACCGGCGCGATCATGGCGGTCCCCGGACACGACGAGCGCGACTACGACTTCGCGCGCGCATTCGAGCTGCCGATCAAGCGCGTGATCGTGTCCGGCCGACCGTCGCCTCTCCGACACGCCGCCGAGGCGGCGCCCGGCGAGGAGGGCCTGCCGTACAGCGGCGACGGCATCGCTGATCGACTCGCACGCGAACTTCGACGGCATGCCCAACCGCGAGGCGCTCGGCGCGATCGTCGCGCTGGCTCGACCGCGAGGGCAAGGGCCACGCCTCGGTCAACTACCGCCTGCGCGACTGGCTCGTCTCGCGCCAGCGCTACTGGGGCGCGCCGATCCCGATCGTCCACTGCGAGCGCTGCGGGATGGTGCCGGTCCCCGACGACCAGCTGCCCGTGGAGCTCCCGGACATCGAGGACTACACGCCGAAAGGCCGCTCGCCGCTCGCCGGCGCGGAGGACTGGGTGAACGCGAGCTGTCCCGCGTGCGGCGGCGCGGCGCGCCGGGAGACCGACACGATGGACACGTTCGTCGACTCCTCCTGGTACTTCATGCGCTACTGCGACGCGCGCAACGAACACGCCGCCTGGGACCCGGCGGCGCTGCGCGAGTGGATGCCCGTGGACCAGTACATCGGCGGCGTCGAGCACGCGATCCTGCACCTGATGTACGCGCGCTTCTTCACCAAGGCGCTCGCCGACCTCGGGCACGTCGACTTCCAGGAGCCCTTCCAGGCGCTGTTCACCCAGGGCATGGTCACCAAGGACGGCGCGAAGATGAGCAAGTCCAGGGGCAACGTCGTCTCGCCCGCTTCGATCGTCGAGCGCGTCGGCGCCGACACCGCGCGCTGCTACATCCTGTTCGTCGGCCCGCCCGACCAGGACGCCGACTGGTCCGACGACGGCGTCGAAGGGCGTGCACCGCTTCCTCGGGCGGCTGTGGCGGCTGGCGGCCGAGACCGCCGAGCGCGCCGGAGCGCCGAGCGCCGAGCTCACGACGCCCGCGGACCTGCGCCGGCGAGCGATCTCGACGCTGCTGCGCAAGACCCACTGGGCGATCGACAAGGTCAGCGGCGACCTGCGTCGCTTCGCGTTCAACACCGCCATCGCCGCCGTCATGGAGCTGCTCAACGACTGCTCGCGCCTGCGCGACGCGGTCGCGCGCGGACACGCTGCGCTTCGCGCTCGCGAGCGCCGCATCGCTGCTGTTCCCGTTCGCCCCGCACGTCAGCGCGGACATCTACGAGCGGCTCACCGGCGAGCGCGTGTGGGAGCAGCCGTGGCCGCAGGCCGACGAGGCGCTGCTCGAGCGCGAGGTCTACGAGCTCGTGTGCCAGGTCAACGGCAAGGTCCGCGACCGCGTGCAGGTCAGCGCGCGACGCGAGCGCCCAGGAGCTCAAGGAGCTTCTGCCGCGCGGCGCCCAACGTGCATGCGCACGTGGACGGCAAGGAGATCGTCAAGGAGATAGTCGTCCCCGGCAAGCTCGTGAACCTAGTCGTCCGATAGGCGGCGCGAGGCGGCGTCCTCGGTCGCTCGCGTGCAAAGCACGCCACGCTCCCTGCGTCCTTGCCTCGCTTGCCTCTCGGACGACGAGCGCGTGGTGGGCGACTTGGCGCGCGGTTGGGCAAGTGGCGCGTGGTTGGGCAAGTGGCGCGTGGTTGGGCAAGTGGCGCGTGGTTGGGCAAGTGGCGCGTGGTTGGGCGAGTGGCGCGTGGTTGGCATACACTCGGGCGCGCATGCCCGAGCTCAAGCCTGCATACCTGATCCACGGCGACGACCACGGCGCGGTGGCCGAGCGGCGGGCGGGGCTGCGCGCGCTGGGCGAAGGCGGGGAGGGGGGGGCGCGAGCGTGGAGATGCTCGAAGGCGAGGCTGGCCACGCCGGCGGGCGTGGCGGCGGCGCTGGCGGCGATGACGCTCGCGGTCGGGCGCCGCGTGATCATCGTGGAAGGCGTCGAGCGCTGGCGCCAGGCCGACGTCGAGCGGGACCTCGAGCCGGCGCCCTCGCGCAGATGCCGCCGGAGACGACGCTCGCGCTGTTCGCGCGCGAGGAGGCTCGGGCGAAGGCGCCGGCGGCCCTGCACGGGCGGTCAAGCGGGTCGGCGGGCCAGGTCGTGGCGCAGATGACGGTCAAGCCGTGGGAGCTCGCCAAGTGGGCACGCGAGCAGGGCGCCCGCCTTGGACTCGTCGCTGGACGCCGCGGCGGCGAAGGCGCTGGTCGCGCAGGTCGGCGAGCGCCAGCAGCGCCTGCTGCGCGAGCTCGAGAAGCTGGCGCTGGAAGGCGCCGACGACGGCGAGCCGTGCGGGCCGTGGTGGACATCGAGAGCGGCGCGCGGCCCATTCGAGCGAGTGGCGCGCTTATGCGCTTGCGGACGCGCTCGTCGCGGCGGACGCGCGCGAGGCGACCCGCACCTATCTGCGCCTGCGCCAGCAGGGCGAGCGCCTGTCCGGCCTCAGCTACCTGATGGCGCACGCGGCTGCGCGATGCGCTCGCGGTCGCCGTGCGCCTGCAGGCGGGCGAGTCGGTGGCGGAGGTCAAGCGCACGCTGCGCATGCCCGCGCGTGCCGCCGAGCGCTTCGTCGCGGACGTCGCACGCAGCGATCTGGAGCGCCTGCGGCAGGCGCTCGCGGACGCTCGCGCCACTCGAGCTGGACACGCGGGCGGCGCGCCGCTGGCGAGCAGCCGCACGCCGTTGGCGGGGCTCGACGAGGACACGCCTCGCGTTGCGCGCGATCGAGGCGATTACTCGCTAGCAGGACTGCCGGCGAGCGTGCGCGCGGCGCGGGACTTCTTGCGGGCGCCGGTGTTGCTTGTGCATGGCGCCGCGCTTGACTGCCTTGTCGATCGTGCTCACCAGCTCGCGGTGCGCGCTGTCGGCGCCCGCCCGCTCGCCGTCGCCCACCAGCGACTCCAGGCGACGGAAGTACGTCTTGATGGTGGACGTGTAGCGGCGGTTCTCCAGACGCTCACGCTCTGAGCGCAGGATCCGCTTCTTCTGGGAGTGGATGTTGGCCATGGTTGTCGGAGCGCGCGGACATCGGTGGGAGGACCCGCCGCAGCGCGCCGTACTATAGCGGCCTTGTCCGCCAGCGCCGAAGCCTTCGCCGAGGAGCCAGTCGCCCCGGCGGGTGGGCGGGGATCGGGTAGTGGCGGCGTGGCACGCAACACGGCGATCTTCTCGATCGGCACCGGCATTCTCGCGGATCGTGGGGCTGCTGCGGGAAATCCTGTTCGCGAGCTACTTCGGCACGACTCCGTACGCGTCCGCGTACACGATCGCCTCGCTCGTCCCCAACTGGTGGCCCAGCTGTTCGCGCAGTCGGCGCTGTCCGCGGCGTTCGTGCCGGTGTTCACCGACCTGCTGCAGAAGGGCCGCCGCAAAGAGGCGATGCGCCTGGCCTCGACGCTGTTCTGGATCATGCTGATCGCCCTGGGCGCGATCACCGCGTTCTTCATCCTCGCCGCCGGGGTGGTCATGCCGCTGTTCATCGGCCCCAAGTTGGTGGACCGAGACGGCCCTCACCGTGGGCCTCTCGCGTGTGCTGTTCCCGGTCGATCCTGCTGCTCGGGCTGAACGGCCTGCTGGTGGGGATCCTGCAGTCCTACGACCACTTCACGATCCCCGCGATCTCGCCGGCGGTGTGGAACACGGTGATCATCGTGCTGCTGGTGGCGCTGGCGCCCCACTTCCATGGCGAAGACGAGATCTACGCGTTCGCGATCGGCATCCTCGTGGCGACGGTCGTGCAGGTGCTGCTGGCGTTTGCGGCGCTCGGGCGGATCGACTTCCGCCTGCGCGTGCAGGTCGACTGGCACGATCCGCGCATCAGGCAGGTGTTCATGTTGATGCTGCCGGTGACCATCGGGCTGGGGATCGTCAACCTCGACCAGCTCATCAACTCGGCCTTCGGCAGCCTCGTCTCGGGCGAAGCGCCGCGCGCGATCGACAACGCCTTCCGCGTCTACATGCTGCCGCAGGGCATGTTCAGCGTGGCGATCGCGACGGTGCTGTTCCCGACGCTCAGCCGCATGGCCTCGAGCCGCGACGCGGCCGCGATGCGCCGCACGGTCGGCAATGGCATGCGCCAGATCAACCTGATGCTGATCCCGGCGGCGGCGTTCATGATCGTCGCTGCCCACGCCGATCGTGCGGCTGCTGTTCGAACGCGGGGAATTCAACGCGCAGTCCACGCACCTGGTCTCGATCGCGCTGTTCTGGTTCGCCTTCAGCCTGCCGTTCGGCGGCATCAACCTGCTGCTCACGAGGACGTTCTTCGCGGTGCAGCGGCCGTGGATCCCCACGCGCCTCGCGGCGATGAACATCGTCGTGGACATCATCGTGAGCATCGCCCTGTACAAGCCGCTGGGCATCGCCGGGCTGATCATCGGCACGATCACGGCCAACATGGTCATGACCGCCCTGCAGTGCACGCGCCTGCGGCGCGGCCTGAACGGCCGGCTGGAAGGCACGCAGACGCTGATGGTCACGGCGCGCATCCTGGTCGCCTCGGCGCTGCTCGGGGGGGTGTCATGGCTGGTGTGGTAACTGCTGGACAGGCTGCTCGGGACCTCGCTGCCGGCGCAGATCATCAGCGTCGGCGGAGCGGGCGTGGCGGGCGTGACCGTGTACGTGCGCGCGGTCCTCGCGATGCGCATCCCCGAGGCCCACCAGGTGGGGAACATGATCCGCGCGCGGTTCGCACGCGCCTAGACCCCTGGAAGGGGCCGCGGGCGCTCCCGCGCGAGCAGAGGCTGGGGTGGGCCGAGCCCACCCCAGCTTGCACCCGATCAGAGATCGCCGCTTACTTCATACGTCCCAGGACTGTGTCTTTGCCTGGGCGGCGTGACACTCCCGACACCTGGACAGGCCGCCGGGTGGGTGGATACCCATCTGGCGCGTAGCCGCGGTTGGACCTCGAGGGCCCGTAGTCGAGTTGGCGATCCGCCGGACCTTCCAGGCTAGTGCATCGGCGAGCGGACGGGCTTGGGCCGTGGACGCCCGCCCGGAAACGCGAGGCGAAGGATCGTGCGGTGCACGCTCCCGAGCTGCTTGTGGAACGGGCCCGGTGTTGTAGGGGAGCCCGTAGCGCGCGCACACCTCGCGCACGCGCGGCGCCACCTCCGCGTAGCGGCTCGAGGGCATGTCGGGGAACAGGTGGTGCTCGACCTGGAAGCTGAGGTTGCCGGAGAGGAAGTGGAAGAGCGCCCCGCCTTCGATGTTGGCGGCGCCGAGCAGCTGTCGCACGTACCAGCCGCCACGGGTCTCGCCCTCGAGCACCTCCTCGCTGAAGGTGTAGGTCTGGTCGGGGAAGTGCCCGCAGAAGATGATCGAGTGGGCCCACACGTTGCGCACGATGTTGGCCGTGAAGTCGGCTGCGAGCGTGGACCTGAACGTGCCCCTCGCAGCCTCGCGGGCACTGGTCGAGGGCCGTCGCGACGGCCCGCCCGCCCGCGCGGCGAGCGCGCCCGCCAGAAGCGCCGAGAGCGCGGGGAAGGCGAGGTAGTCCTTGACGATCTGCCGGCGCGCCTTCACGCCGATCGCCCTCAGCTCCTCGCAGCACCTGCTCCTTGCTCTTCTCGCCCGAGCGCATGGCCTCGAAGTTGAGGTCGTGGATCGCCACGCCCCACTCGAAGAAGCCCATCAGCAGCAGGTTGTAGAGGGGCTGGAGCAGGTAGATGGGGTGCCAGCGCTGATGCGGGTCGACGCGCATGATCTCGTAGCCCAGGTCGCGGTCCTTGCCGCGGATGTTCGTGAACGTGTGGTGCTCGTAGTTGTGGGAGTGCCGCCACGCGTCGGCGGGCGAGGCCGTGTCCCAGTCCCAGCTGCGGGAGTTGATGTCGGGGTCGTTCATCCAGTCCCACTGCCCGTGCATGACGTTGTGGCCGATCTCCATGTTCTCGAGCACCTTCGCCAGCGACAGCGCGGCCGTTCCCGCCAGCCACAGCGGCCGCCGGCGCGAGCCGAGCAGCGCGAGGCGCGCGCCGAGCACGAGCTGGCGGTGCAGCCTGATCGTGCGCCGGATGTAGCGCGCGTCGCGCTCGCCGAGGTCGGCGAACACCTCGTCGTGGATCGCGTCCAGCTCGCCTCCCGAGCTGCTCGAGCTGCGCGGGCGATGAGCCGCGCGAGCGGGCTCTCCCGATCCTCGGAGATACGGGGGCGCCCGTGAGCGGGTGGCTCGGCTCGCCCTCCGGGGAGTGCGCTCGCTGCGTGCTCGGTGACGATCGCGGACATTGCTCGTTCCTCTTTTTGTCTTTTAGAGATGGATGGGTCGGCTGGCGGCTCGGTCAGAGGTCGATCTCGACCGCGCCCTCGGGCGCGTTCACGCAGGTCTGCAGCAGCTCCCCGGGTTGCCCGTGCACGCGGCCCGTACGCAGGTCGCGCACGCAGCCCGAGCGCAGGCGCCCGACGCAGCTGTGGCAGATGCCCATGCGACATCCGAACGGCAGCGTCGCCCCGGCGGCCTCTGCGGCGTGGCAGGATCGGCTGCTCGCCGTCGCTGCGCGCCTCCACGCCGCTGCGGCGCAGGCGGATCGCGCCGCCGCGGCCGCGCTCGCCGTCGCCGATGTCCGCGTGTGGCTGGAAGCGCTCGAGGTGCAGGCGCTCAGGATCGCCCTCCTCGTGCCAGGCGCGGCGTGAGCTCCTCGACGCAGGCCGGCCGGCCCGCACAGGAACGCCTCGCGCTCGCTCCAGTCCGGGCACAGCGCGTCGAGCGCGCACGGCGCGAGGCGGCCGCGCTCGCCGCTGATGTGCAGGTGCAGGCTGTAGCCGTTGCTCGCGACGTGGAGCGCGGCGAGCTCGCGCGCGAAGGCGACGCCCTCGCGGGTGCGTGAGCAGTGCACGTGCACGACGTCGCGCAGCTCGCCCGCGGCCGCGAGCGCGCGCAGCATGCTGGCGATCGGCGTGATGCCGCTGCCGGCGCTCACGAACAGCAGCCGCGCGGGCGTCGGCTCGGGCAGCACGAACGTCCCTTCGACACCGCCCAGGCGCACGATCGTCCCGCGGCGCAGACGCCGGTTGAGGAACGGGGAGACCCTGCCGCCCTCGACGAGCTTGGGGGTGATCGCGATGCAGCCGTCGGCGCGTCGCGGCTCGGAGGTGAGCGAGTAGGCGCGCCAGTGGTGCACGCCCTCGACGGCCACGCCGAGTCGCACGTACTGTCCCGGACGGTGCCCGGGCCAGTCCCAGCCGGGCTTGATCAGCACGGTCACCGCGTCGGCGCTCTCGCGGCGCACGCTCTGCACGCGCCCCCGCAGCTCGCGCGTGGACCACAGCGGGTTGACGAGCTCGAGGTAGTCGTCGGGCGCCAGCGGGGAGGTGAACGAGCCGATCAGCCGCAGCGCGCGGCGGCGGACGGGTGAGACCTCGGGGAGGGCGCCGCGCTCAGCCATCGGCGCGCTCGGGCGCTCGCGGGGAGGGGCTGAGCGGGATACGGGAGGGAGTGCGCGGGACGCGGGAGGGGTGCACGGGGTTGGTGGGGGAGGGCCTGCTCATACGACCTGATCCGATGTTACCTCGTTTGAGGTTACATCAAACACAGTATCCTTGGATGGAGATGGCGAGTGTGAGCTCGGACACGCAGCGAGACGCTCCGATGGCGGATCTGACGATCGAGCAGCTGGCGGCGGAGGTGGGGATGTCGGTGCGCAACATCCGCAACCACCACTCCCGCGGCCTGCTGCCCCCGCCGGAGGTGCGCGCGCGCGTGGGCTACTACAGCGCCGAGCACGTGGCGCGCCTGCGGTTGATCCTCGACCTGCAGGCCGACGGCTTCAACCTGACGGCGATCGAGCGCCTGCTGAGCGCCTCGGGGGGCTCGGCCGCGCGCCTGCTCAACCTCCGCAACGCGCTGGCCGCGCCGTTCGAGAGCGAGACGCCGGAGGTGCTCACGGCGCAGGAGCTGCGCGAGCGCTTCGGCGAGGTCGACCCCAAGGACGCCGAGCGGATCCGCAGGCTGAGGCTGCTCGTGCCGCTCGGCGACGGGCGCTTCGAGGTGCCCAGCCCGGCGCTGATGCGGGCCGCCGAAGAGGTCACCGCGCTGGGCATCTCGCCGCACGCGGCGCTCGGCCTGATCGAGCGCGTGAGCCGCGACTGCGAGTCGATCTCCCGGGCGTTCGTGCGCCTGTACCTGAAGGAGCTGTGGGAGCCGTTCGCCGAGGCGGGCCGCCCGGAGGAGCGCTGGGACGAGGTGATCGACGCGATCGGCGCGCTCCGACGCGATCGCCTCGGAGGCACTGCTGGCGATGTTCAAGCTGCGCATGAGCACCCAGGTGGAGAGCGCCTCGGCGAAGCTGATCGCGCGCCAGGTCAAGCGCTCGCACTAGCGGCCTCTACGCTGTAGCGGCTGGGGTCCACGTCCCGATATCTGCCGGCTCGATGCGGCCGTTCCGCGGCGGCATACGCCACCCACGATGCTCGACGTGCCACCGGCACGCCTGCGCTCGCGTGTGACGCCTGCCATCCACGGCCCGACCGCCTCAACCCACCATCTATCGTGACGCGAACCCTTATGGATCAGGCAGCACATCCGCAACTTCTCGCATCATCGCCCACATCGACCACGGCAAGTCCACGCTCGCCGATCGCATCCTCGAGCTCACGCACACGGTGGCAGCGCGGGAGATGCGCGCGCAGCTGCTCGACTCCATGGACCTCGAGCGCGAGCGCGGCATCACGATCAAGGCGCAGGCCGTGCGCGTGTTCTTCACCGCGCGCGACGGCGAGACCTACCAGCTGCACCTGATCGACACGCCCGGGCACGTGGACTTCACCTACGAGGTGTCGCGCTCGCTGGCCGCGTGCGAGGGCGCGCTGCTGGTGGTGGACGCCGCCCAGGGCGTGGAGGCGCAGACCGTCGCCAACACCTACCTGGCGATCGACTCCGGCCTCGAGTTGATCCCCTGCCTGAACAAGATCGACCTGCCGGGCGCCGAGCCCGAGCGGGTGGCCGGGGAAGTCAGCGAGCTGATCGGCGAGCCGCCTGAGTCGATCCTTCAGATCAGCGGCAAGACCGGCGAGGGCGTGGGGGACGTGCTGGAGGAGCTGATCGCGCGCGTGCCGCCTCCGGCAGGCGATCCGGAGGCCCTCCGCGGGCGCTGATCTTCGACTCCGAGTTCGACCAGTACCGCGGGGTGATCGCCTACATCAGGGTCGTGGACGGCGTCTTCCGCAAGGGCGAGCCGATCCGCGCGATGGCCACGGGCACGGAGGCGGACATCGACGACATCGGCTTCTTCAGCCCGCAGATGATGCCCACGGACCAACTCGCCGCGGGCGAGGTCGGCTATCTGATCACGGGCCTGAAGGACGTCACGCTGCTGCGCGTGGGCGACACGCTCACCACGCGGGCGAAGGCAGGGTCAGCCGCGGGGGAGCCGGCGCACCCCGAAGCCACCGAGGCGCTCCCGGGCTATCGGGAGGTCAAGCCGATGGTGTTCTGCGGCCTGTTCCCGATCGACTCCGACGACTACCCCGACCTGCGCGACGCGCTCGAGAAGCTCGTGCTCAACGACGCCGCGCTGTCGTGGGAGCCGGAGACCTCGGACGCGCTCGGCTTCGGCTTTCGCTGCGGCTTCCTGGCCTGCTGCACATGGACATCGTGCGCGAGCGCCTCGAGCGCGAGTACGACCTCGAGCTGCTCGCCACGATGCCCTCGGTGGAGTTCGACGTGACGCTCACGAACGCCCAGGAGCTTGAGGTTCACAACCCCTCTGACATGCCCGACCCGGGCACCATCGCGGAGATCCGCGAGCCGTTCATCACCGCGTCGATGATCGCCCCGAAAGAGTTCGTCGGCGCCGTCATGGGGCTCTGCCAGGAGCGCCGCGGCGAGCACACCGGCATGCACTATCTGTCCCCCGAGCGCGTGCAGATGACCTACGAGCTGCCGCTCGCGGAAATCGTGCTGGACTTCTTCGACCAGCTCAAGTCGCGCACGCGCGGCTACGCCTCCCTCGACTACGAGCTGAGCGGCATGAAGCCCTCCGATCTGGTCAAGCTCGACGTGCTGCTCGCGGGCGACACGGTGGACGCGCTGTCGATGGTGGTCCACCGTGAGAAGGCCTACGAGATGGGGCGCGCGCTGACGGAGAAGCTGCGCAAGCGGATCCCGCGCCAGCAGTACGACGTTCCGATCCAGGCGGCGATCGGCTCGCACGTGATCGCGCGGGAGACGGTCAAGGCGTTTCGCAAGGACGTGATCGCGGGCTGCTACGGCGGCGACATCACGCGCAAGAAAAAGCTCCTGGAAAGCAGAAGGAGGGCAAGAAACGGATGAAGCAGGTGGGCCGCGTGGAGGTGCCCCAGGAGGCCTTCCTCGCGGTGCTGGAGCTGGGGGAGGAGTAGGCGCCGGACGCCGGTGCGCTCAGCACCGACCTTTGCGCCGGCGCCGCCGTCGACGCCTGCGTGCTGAGGGTCGAACGGCTCGACGACGGCCTGCCGCGTGCTGCGTTCGTGGCATCTGGCGAGGGGTGAACCCCGATCGGGTGAGCGGGCTCATGACCGCCCGGCGCGCCGGGCGTGCAAACCTCCTCAGAGAGGTGAAACCCTCGGGCGGTCCGGGGGTAGGTAGTGGCAAATGACACTTCCTGCCGGCCGTGCCGCTGGTGTGGTTGGCAGCTCACTCGAAGGAGGCCAAGATGCCGGACGAGGGAACGGCTACAGCTGCACCGACCCAAGCGGAAGCGCAACGGTTCCAACGCGAGTCCCCTTCCCAGGAGCGCTACCAGGCGAGTGAACCCGAAGGCTCGGGCTGGCTCCTGTTCGCGTCGATCATGGTCGCGATCGCGGGGGTGCTGAACGTGATCTGGGGTATTGCCGCGATCAGCAACTCGAAGTTCTTCACCGCGAACGCGACCTACATCCTCACCGAACTGAAAACGTGGGGCTGGATCGTGCTGATCATCGGGGTGGTGGAGCTCTTTGCCGCGCTGTCCATCTGGGCCGGCGGGCAGTTCGGGCGCTGGGTGGGGATCCTCGCGGCCGCCGCCAACGCGATCGCCGCCCTGCTGTCGATCCCGGCCTACCCGTTCTGGGCGCTGTGCGTGTTCGCGATCGACATCCTGATCATCTACGGGCTGGCTGCCTACGGCGGACAGCGCCTGTCGCTCAACTGAGGGGCTGCGCCCAGCGCTTGGCGCCGTGATGCGAGCGGCGCCAAGCGCGAGTGCCCGTACGCCAGCTGGACGCGCCGCCGCGCGTAGTGGCGGCCTAGAGTAGAGCCATGAGACTGCTGTTCGTGTGCCTGGGCAACATCTGCCGCTCGCCCACAGCCGAGGGCGTGATGCGGGCGTTGGTGAGGGAACAGGGCCTCGAGCGGAGCGTCCAGCTCGAATCGGCGGGCACGGGCGCGTGGCACGTGGGCAGCGCTCCCGACGCGCGTGCAACCCACGCCGCCCGCGCTCGTGGCGTGGAGCTCGAGGGCGCCGCCCGCCAGGTTCGCGTCGAGGACTTCAATAATTTTGATCTCCTGCTGGCCATGGACCGCGAAAACGCGCGCGAGCTGAGGCGGCTGGCGCCGGGCGACGAGGAGCGGGCTAAGGTGCGGCTGCTGCGCGAGTTCGATCCGGCGAGCGCGGGCTCGGCCGATCTGGACGTGCCCGATCCCTACTACGGCGAGGGCGATGGCTTCGCCGAGGTGTTCGAGCTCGTGTACGCCGCCTGCGAGGGCCTGCTCGAGCAGCTTCGCGACGGTCTGCCGGTCCGCCAGCCGCAGTGACGCTTCCCGCGGGCGCTAGCGACGTGCGCCGGGTCGGCGGCGGCGACATCAACGACGCCTACCGGGTGCTGCTGGGCGACGGGCGTGAGGCGTTCGTGAAGACTCGCGAGCACGCCGCGCCGGGCGAGTACGCGGCCGAGGCCGCGGGCCTGGGCTGGCTGGCCGAGCCGGGCGCGCTGCGCACGCCCCAGGTGCTGGAGCTCGACGAGCGCTATCTGGCGCTCGAGTGGATCCCGTCGGCGCCGGGCGGCGGACCGACCGGCACCGGGGCGCGGGCGCTCGGACGCGGCCTGGCTCTGACCCACCAGGCGGGCGCGCCGTGCTTCGGCGTCGCCGGTGGCCCGGGCGCAACCGCGCGCTTCGGCTCGCTGCAGCTCTCCAACGAGCCCACCGAGGAGTGGCCGAGCTTCTACGCCGAGCGGCGCCTGCTCCCGCTGGCGAGGATCGCCCATGAACGGGGCGCGCTGGCGGCCTCGGGCGTGGCGGCCGTCGAGCGGGTGAGCGAGCGCATGCACGAGCTCGCCGGGCCGAGCGAGCCGGCCGCACGGCTGCACGGCGACCTGTGGTCGGGCAACGTGATGAGCGACCGCGACGGCCGCCCCTGGCTGATCGACCCCTCCGCCTACGGAGGGCATCGTGAGATCGATCTGGCGATGCTCACGCTCTTCGGCTCGCCCCCGCAGGCGCTGTTCGACGCCTACCAGGAGGTCTGGCCGCTGGCCGCGGGATGGCGCGAGCGCGTCGAGCTCTACCAGCTGCTGCCGCTGCTGGTGCACACGGTGCTGTTCGGCGGCTCCTACGCGATGGCGGCCGAGCGCGCCGCCCGCCGCTACGCCGGCTGAGCGGGCCTCCGGCGGTGGCGGACGCTGCGAGCGGCGCCGCGGACGCATGTCCTCACCGGGGCCGGCTGTCGGAGTGGCAGGTGTGCGCTCCGAGACGGTGTCGAGCCGACGGCGGCTGTACCTGCTCGCGCGGGTGGTGGTCGCGCGTCACTACCGCCTCGAGCTCACCCTGCCGATGGTCGCGCGTGCGCTCGCGAGCTCGCCGCGCCAGCTCCAGCGCGCGTATGCGCAGTTCGGGGAGATGTCCTTCCGCGAGGATCTGCTGGCTCGTCGCATGGAGGTGGGGGCGCAGTTGCTGATCGAGCAGCGCTCGATCCCGGTGGAGGACGTGGCGCGCCTCGTGGGCTACAGCCAGGGACCGCACTTCGCGCGCGCGTTTCGGCGCCGCTACGGGCTCTCGCCGGGGCGCTTTCGCGACGCGGCGCTTCAGGCGAGCGAGCGTTCGTAGGCGGCCTTCCCGTCGGCGGACGCTGGGGGCTCGCCCTGCGGGGAAGCGAGCGTCTCGGCACCCGGCAGGCACAGGCGCATGAGCGTTCCGCCGCCGGGCGCCGCCTCGGCGGTGACCGTGCCGCCGTGCTCGGCGGCCACCTGGCGGACGATCGCCAGCCCCAGTCCGGAGCCCGGCCGCCCGCGGGCCTCGGCGCCGCGGTAGAAGCGGTCGAACACGTGCGGCAGATCTTCGGCGGATATCCCCGGCCCGTGGTCGCGGACGGACAGCTCGCCGCCGCACCAGCTCCACCTCGACCGGCTCGCCCGGGGGGCTGTACTTGACGGCGTTGTCCACCAGGTTGCCGACCGCCCGCTCGAGGCGGGCGGGCACGCCGCACGACGATCGCTGGGCTCGAGCGTGGCGTGCAGGGGGGTGGCCGGAGCGTGCCGGGCGACGCGCTCGATGACCTCGGTGACGAGCACGTCGAGGCCGACGTCCTCGGTGTCCGATCGCGGCTCCTCGCCGCGGGCGAGATCGATCAGGTCGTTCATCAGCAGCGTCAGCTGGCTCGATCTGCTCGACCACGTCGTCGAGCAGGCGGTCGTGTTCCTCGGCGTCCATGTACTGACCCTGCTGCTGCAGGATCTCGATGTTGGTGCGCAGGCTGGTGACCGGTGTGCGCAGCTCGTGCGAGGCGTCGGCGACGAGCTGGCGCTGGGCGTGGACGGAGTCGTCGAGCGCGCTCATCGAGTGCTCGAGGGCGTCGAGCATGGCGTTGAAGCTGCCCGCCAGGCGGCCCAGCTCGTCCTCCCTGGCGTCGCCGCGGGAGGGGTAGGGCTCGATGCGCCCGCTCAGGTCCTGCGTGAGGGCCACGTGCTCGGCGGCCCTGGTCAGGCGCTTGAGCGGCAGCACGGCCGCGCCCGCGACGAGCCGGCCGAGCAGCGCGGCGAGGGCGATGCCGCCGACGAACACGAGCAGAACGAGGATCAGGCGCAGGCGAGCGAGCAGGCTGTCGACTTCGGTGAGCGGCTGGGCGAACTGCACCGCGTGCCCCTTGCCGAGCGGCTCGGCGAGCACGCGCAGATGGATGCCGTCGACGTTCGGCGTCGCGGAAGAACGGTTCCCCCCCGTGCGGCGGCCAGCGCGCGGGTGCGCGCTTCGACGGGCAGCGACACGGGGCCGGCCGCGCGCGAGCGTTCGACGATGTCGCCGTTGGCGTTGACGACCTGCTGGTAGCCGCGCACCTGGTCGGGCGCGAGCGTGCAGTCCGCCGAAGAGGTTGCCGACGGCCGCGCCGCCCGCCCCCGTGCGTCCGCCGCGGTGAACCAGTGGCGGCGCCCCCGGGGTGCTCTCGCCGAGCTCGCCTTCGGCGGCGAGTCGCAGCCGTTCTCGACGCCTGTCGGCCTTGCCGCCCTGGCCCCTTGCGTCGAGCCTGCGCAGCAGCAGCGTGCGCTCGAGACCGCGGTTGCGCAGCTGCGTGTCGACCTGTCTGTGCAGCTGGTTGGAGGTGAGCACGTAGGTGAGGATCGACGCCAGCACCACGGCGATGGCCACGGCGGCGGCGGAGGCGATCGCGATGCGCCGGCGGAAGCTCATGCGCGGCGCTCGCAGCACGTAGCCGACGCCGCGCACCGTGTGCAGCAGGCGCGGCTCGTCGCCGACCTCGGTCTTGCGTCGCAGGTAGCCCATGTACACGCCCAGCGAGTTGGAGCTCGAGCCGAAGTCATAGCCCCACACGCTCTCGAAGATCGCCGAGCGGGTGAGCACCTGGCGGGGGTGGCGCAGGAACAGCTCGAGCAGCAGGAACTCGGTGCGCGTGAGCGCGAGCGGCCGCTCGCCCCGCCACGCCTCGTGGGCGCGCAGGTCCAGGCGCAGGTCCTCGAACGTGAGCAGCTCCTCGTTGCCGCCCTCCTCGCTCGCCCGGCGCAGCAGCGCGCGCACCCGCGCGAGCAGCTCGCGCAGCGCGAACGGCTTGACCAGGTAGTCGTCGGCGCCGGCGTCCAGGCCGGCGACGCGGTCGTCGACCTCGCCGCGCGCGGTGAGCATCAGCACGGGCGTGCTGTCGCCGCCTTCGCGCAGGCGCCTGCACACCTCCAGGCCGTCCACGCGCGGCATCGCGATGTCGAGGATGATCGCCTCGTACGGCGCCCTCCCCCAGGCGCTCGAGCGCCTCGTGTCCGTCGCTCGCCTTGGCCACGTCGTAGTGTTCGAGCGTCAGCGCCCTGAACAGCGCGTTCTGCACGGCGGGCTCGTCGTCTACGACCAGTATGCGTGCTTGCTCGGCCATGTTTCGCAGCCGCCCCGCTCCGTGCTTGCGCTCGCCGGCGCGCAGTCGCAGGGGAAAGACGCAGTTATCAGGCTAGCGTGATGGATGCCGCGTGCCATCCGGTAAGGCAGAGCGAAGAGAATGCTAAGAATTGGAGGAGAGGAGCATCGTCGAGCCCGACGAGCGCGCCGCGATGCGAGCAGGACAGCGCGCGGACGCGCTGGCGGTGCAGTCGCGCACGCTGCGCAACAGCATCATCAGCCTGGCGATCTTCTTCGCGCTGGTGGTCGCGCTGCTGCTCGCCGTCCCGGCCTGAACGCAGCGGCCGACCGCATCGCCGACGCGAACATGCGCGTGGATCCTCGCGGGTGTGGCGTTCGAGCTGCTGTCGTGCCTCGGCTACGTGTTGCTGTTCGAGCTGGTGTTCGGCAGGCTCGGGCGCAGCCTCAGCTCGCGGCTGTCGCTGGCGGAGCTGGCGGTCAACTCGGTGGTGTCCGTGAGCGGTCTCGCGGGCATCGCGCTGGGAGCGTGGGTGCTGCGCACGAAGGGCGTGTCGGTCGAGCGGATCGCCAAGCGCTCGGTGCTGATCTTCGTGCTGACGAGCGCGGTGAACGTCGGCGCGGTGCTGGTGATCGGCCTGCTGATGTGGCTGGGGCGTGGTGCCCGGCTCGCAGCAACCCGCTGCTGACGCTGCTGCCGGCGGCTGGCGGCGCTGGCGACGATCGTGGGCACGCTGGCGGTGGCGGCGTGGGCACGGCGCGCGGCGGCCGCGCGGCGCCTGCAGGGCGGGCGCGCTGACGGTCGCGCTGACCGCGCTCGAGCGGCGGCGTGTACGACGCCGCTGGCGCTGATCCGCGCGCACGACTGGAGGCTGCTCGGGGGCGGTCGGCTACTGGCTGTTCGACAACCTCGTGCTGTACGCGTGCCTCGCCGCGTTCGGCCACGCGCCGTCGTTCTGGGTGGTGGCGATGGCCTACCTGGTGGGCATGCTCGCGAACTCGCTGCCCGTGCCCGGGCGGCTTCGTGGCGGTGGAAGGCGGGCTGGTCGGGATGCTGCTGCTGTTCGGCGTGCGCCCCGCGTCGGTGGTGGTGGCCGCGGTGATCGTGTACCGCGCGATCTCGCTGTGGGTCCCCGCGCTGATCGGCTCGGTGGCGTTCGCTGAGCCTGCGCCGCGAGATCGGCAAGCCGGTCGCGCCGCCGGTCGCCGAGTTAGGCGCGACACCGGCGCGGCAGTTCCCGTGCGGCGAGCGGCTTCGGGGCCCTGCTACCGAGCGGGTGTACGACTTCCTCGGCGACGGCGCTGCTGGCAGGCGTGGCGCGGGAGGCTCGGCCATCACGTCTGAGGCGACGGCGGCGGACTCGGGCCCGGACAGGCCGGGGCAGTAGACGGGGGCGGGCAGGTCGGCGGAGGACGAGCCGGGGGCGTTCAGCGGGCGCAGCAGGCTCGTGGCGGCGAGCGCGTGCGCGAAGGTGTCGGAGAAGACGTCGATGGCGACCCTGCCGGTGTAGATCTCGATCGAGCGGCCTTCGTCGTAGACGGTCGCGGGGACGCCGCGGACGAGGATGTTGCGCTGCGGCGCCGAGCGCGGCGTTGGAGTGCAGCGCGTAGATCGACGGTGGTGACCTGCAGCGGCAGCTGGCAGCTGCCGCCGCCGAAGATGCCCTTGCTCTGCACGCAGTCGCCGTAGTAGACGCTGTCGCCGACCGTGGGGATGTAGCCCTTGCAGGCCGTCGGCGGCGGCCAGCGGGTGCCCGAGGAAGCTCGGGCCGACCCAGTAGACGCGGTAGTACGGGAACGTCTGGGCTTCGGCGAGCGAGGCGCGCGGCGAGCGGGCGCGGGTGGCTCGTGCCGCAGCCGGCGAGCGCGAGCGCGACGCAGCACGACGCCGCAGCGCGAGCGCGTTCCTGGCCGCGCGAGGCAGTGGGTTGCGTGGGCGTGGCGGCGGTCATGGCCGTCATTATCTTGGCGTGCGCGCGCGAACCACGACGCCGATCGAGACCGCCACAGCTACTTCCGGGCCCCCGGACTGTTCATACGAGTGCCACCCCGCCGAGACCTCGGCGGATGAAGCCGGGGTCCGGTGGGGTAGCACACCGGACCCCGGTCGATGTTCGCACGCGCGACGGCGCGCGTGGGTCGCGCCGGCTGGCCGACGTGCCGGACTCGGACTGGTCGCGTTGGACGGCGGCGCTGATCGCCGCTGTGGCTGGTGGTGGACCCGCGCACCCCGGACCTCGCCGCGCAGGTGTATCGCGTGGGCCTGTACCGCCAGCTCGGCTTCGCGGTGTGGGACGAGCACTGGTACGCCGGCCACAGCCTGCCCGGCGTACAGCCTGCTGTACCCGCCGCTCGCGTCGCTGCTGGGGCATGCGCGCGCTGGCGGCGCTGTGCGTGCTGGCCTCGACCGTGCTGTTCGCGCGCCTCGCGCGGGCTCGGTCTACGGCGCGGGCGGCGCGCTGGGGCGCGGCGTGGTTCGCGGTGGCGGCGCTGGGGGACGTGTGGAGCGGGCGGCTGACGTTCGCGCTGGGGGTGTCGCTCGCGCTGGCGGCGGGCGCTGGCGCTCGCGCGCGAGCGCTGGCTGGCGGCGGCGGTGCTGGCGGCGCTGTGCGCGGCCGCGAGCCCGGTGGCGGGCGCGCTGCTCGGGCTGGCGGGCCTGTCGGTGGCGCTCGCGCGGCGCTCGCCGCGCGTGCTGCTGGTGCTGGCGGTTCCGGCGGCGCTCGTCGTGCTGGCGCTGGCGCGCTGTTCCCCGAAGGCGGCTACGAGCCTTATCCGCTCGCTGTCGTTCGCGGCGACGGCGCTGGTGGTCGGCGGCGTTCCTGTGGGCGCTGCCGCCGGGCGCGCGGGTCCTGCGGATCGGGGGCGTACGTGTATCTGCTGGCGTGCCTGGCGTGCCTGCTGGTGCACTCGCCGATGGGCAGCAACGTCGAGCGCTACGGGGTGCTGCTGGCGGGGCCGCTGCTGCTGTGCGCACTGCTGGCTGCGCCGAGCGCGGGCGCGGCGGCGAGCGCGCGGATGACGCCGGCGGCGGGTCGCGGCGCTGGCGGTGATCGCGCGTGTGGGTGGTGTGGGGGCCGGTGCGCGAGACGCTGGCGGTGGCGGGCAGCGAAGCGACGAGCGCCGCCTACTACGCGCCGGTCGAGCGCTTCCTGGCCGACGCAGCGCGGCCGGGCCCGGTGCGGGTGGAGGTGCCGCTGACGCGCTCGCACTGGGAGGCGGCGCTGCTGGCGCCGAGCGTGTCGCTGGCGCGCGGCTGGGAGAAGCAGCTGGAGACGCGCTACGACGGCGTGCTGCTCGCGCGCGGACTGACAGCGGCCGGGCTACGAGCGCTGGCTGCACGAACAGGCGGTCGCGTACGTGGCGCTGCCGGACGTGCCGCTGGACCCCTCGAGCGCCCAGGAGGGCCGCCTGATCCGCGGCGGCCTGCCGTACCTGCGGGAGGTGTTCAGCGAGCGCGCACTGGCGCATCTTCCGCGTGCTCTCGCGCGACGCCGCTGCGTGAGCGGCCCGGGCCGGCTGACGTCGCTCGGGCACGACTCGTTCGCGCTGCTCGCGCGCGCGCCGGGACGCTTCGTGGTGCGCGTGCGCTTCACCCGCTACTGGACGCTCGACGCGAGGGGCGGGCTGCGTGGCGAGCGGCGCCGGGCGGCTGGACGGCAGGTGAACGCGCGCGCGCCGGGCACGGTGGTCGTGACGGCGCGCTTCTCGCTCGCGCGCGCGTTCGGCACCGGGCGGCTCGTGCTCCGGCTGATCGATGCGCTCGGCCACGGCGGCCGGACGGTTGGGCGCTCAGTCGGGCGCGAGCGCGTACAGGCTGGTGTAGCCGGTGAGGTAGATGTCGTTGCCGTCGCTGATCGACCGGGTCGAAGGCGCCGGTGTGCCTTTCGAACAGCACGCGGCCGGTGGAGATGCCGAGGCCGTAGGTGCGGTGCTGGCCGAGGTCGGCGAAGTAGACGGTGCGCCCGATGATGGTCGCCGAGCCGGAGATGCGCCCGTGGGCGTTGAAGCGCCAGCTGACGTGCCCGGAGCGGGCGTTGATGCGCGTAGAAGTCGCCGTCGTAGGAGCCGACGTACACGGTCGGCCCGAGCCCGGGGGCGTTGGTGACGGCGGGCGAGGCGTACACGTAGGCGCCGGTCTGCACCGCCCAGTCGAGCTTGCCGTTGGAGGCGTCGTAGGCGTACACGCGCCCGTCGGTGTTGCCGAGGAACACGCGCCCGTAGACGACGGCGGCGGTCGAGTAGAAGGTGCCGCTGCCGAGCAGCGCGCCTTCGGAGCCGCTCACCCACAGCCGCCGCCCGGTGCTGCTCGGAGATCGCCTGCAGGTGCCCGGAGTAGTCGCCGAAGTAGAGGACGCCGCCGGACAGGGTGGGGCTGGCCTTGACCGCGCCGGCGGCGTGGTAGGTCCAGATGACGGCGCCGTTGCGATCGTTGAGCGCGTACACGGTGCCGTTCTGCGAGCCGAAGAACAGGCGCCCGTGGTCGAGCAGCGGCGAGGACTCGCTGGGGCTGGGCAGCGAGCGAAACCAGCGGATCGCGCCGGTGGCGCTGTTCAGCGCGACGATGCGGCCGGGCTTGTGCGGGTGCCCGCTGGAGAGGATCGTGACGTAGACGGTGTTGGCGGTGACGGCCGGGGTGGAGGCGGAGAGCTGCCCGAGCCGGCGCGACCAGAGCACGCGCCCGGTGTGCTTGTCGATCGCGCTGCAGCACGGCGTCGTCGGCGAGCTGGAAGATGCGTTCGCCGTAGATCACGGGCGGGAACTCGAGCAGCGAGTGGCTGTTGTGCACCCACAGGCGCTTGAAGGGGGGTGCACGCGTGCGGGCGCGGGGAAGAAGCGCGTGTGTTCCTTGTTGTAGCCGTACAGCGGCCAGGCGAAGCGCGCTGGGTCCGCGGGCGGGCAGTGTGGGCGTGGGCTGCGG
The DNA here is from genome assembly GCA_963810735.1 of uncultured Solirubrobacteraceae bacterium. GTDB lineage: Bacteria > Actinomycetota > Thermoleophilia > Solirubrobacterales > Solirubrobacteraceae > Palsa-744. The sequence continues at coordinate 486,343 of CAWEOR010000004.1, read as the reverse complement.
CGACGAAGCGCGCGTGCGGGTGGTAGATGCTGCCGGTGCGGTGGCGCTCGTAGAGGTAGCCGCCGAGCGCGCGCCGCGAGCACGAGCACGACGAGCGCCGCGAGCGCGACGAGCGCGATGAGCGCGCGTCTGGAGCGGGGGAGCAGGCGCCTGCGGCGGTCGCTCACCGGCGCGGACGGGCCGCTCAGGCGGCGAGCTTGCGCGAGGACGTGCCGGCGGCGTGCGTCGCGGTCGGCGGGCTCCCCGCAGGCATGCGGCTGCGCCGGCGCGTGGCCGGCGTGCGGCGGCCGCGCCGGCGGCGTGCGACGGCACAGTGCGCGGCGGCGGCGCTCGCGTCGGGACGCTCGTGGGCGACGCGCGAGCAAGCGGGCGAGCGCCGAGCGACGAGCAGCCACAGCACGCGACGGCCAGCGGCGGCAGAGCGTCAGCCCGGAGACGAGCGCGAGCACGTCGTGATTGCCGTTCGAGCGACCAGTTCCACAGCAGGTAGTCGCCGACGGTGAGCCCGGAAACGAGGACCAGCGGTCTGTGGGACACGCGCAAACCCTAGACCTGTTCGGGGACGGACAGCGCCGAGCGGACGGAGGCGGCCTATGATCGCTGGCCATGAGCGCCGCATCGACGGGCGGTCGGAGGTGTTCGCGCCGGGGCTGCTCGAGGGGCTGGTGGCGCTGGTCACGGGCGGCGGCACCGGCCTCGGCAGGGCCAGCGCGCTGGAGCTGGCGCGCTGCGGCGCGCAGCGTGACGATCGCGGGCGCCGCGCGGAGGTGCTGGAGCAGGCGGCGGCGGAGATCGACGCGGGCTGGCGGCGACGCGGTGCGATTGGGTGGCGGGCGACGTGCGCGAGGCGCGAGGACGCACGGCGGCTGGTCGAGACGGTGCTCGAGCGCCACGGGCGGCTGGATCTGCTCGTCAACAACGCGGGCGGCCAGTTCTTCAGCCCGGCGGAGCTGATCGCGGCGAAGGGCTGGCGGGCGGTGTGGCGGCTGAACGTCGAAGGCATGCTGAACATGGCCGAGGCGGCGTTCGAGCTGGCGCTCGAGCGCGGCGGGGAGGGGACGGTCGTGAACGTGACGCTCTCGCCCCACCACGGCATGCCCGGGATGGCGCACTCGGGGGCCGCGCGGGCGACCGTCGAGGCGCTCACGCGCGAGCTCGCCGGCCGCTGGCCGCCGGCGGGCGTCGCGGTGACGGCGGTGGCCGCGGGGCACTTCGACACGGAGGTGCTCGCCAAGTACCCCGCCAGCGTGCGCGCGGGCGTCGCGCTACGGTGCCGCTGCAGCGGCTCGGCACGGTCGCCGAGCACGCGTGGCTGGTCGCGCTGCTCGCCTCGCCGCTCGGGCGCGCGTTCAGCGGCTCGACGATCACGCTCGACGGCGCGCGCGACAACTGGTGCGGCCCGTGGCCCCCGCCGGGCCTCGCGGACGAGTCGGGCGAGGTGCCCACGGAGGAGCGGCGGTAGGTACCCCCTGAGAGCGGCGGTAACATGACCGAAAGCGTGCGGGCGAAGTGTTGTGGTTGCACAGAAGCCTTCCAAGCTTCTAGGGCGGGTTCGATTCCCGTCGCCCGCTTGCAAGCCACGGGGAGTGGCGCAGTCTGGTAGCGCACCCGGCTGGGGGCCGGGCGGTCGCAGGTTCAAATCCTGTCTCCCCGATAGAAGAAAGCCCTGCAAATAAGCGATATTTTCGGGCAGCACCAGTGCGTCTGCATGCGCGCTGGGGAACAGTTGGGGAACAAATCCTCTCCGCGGTGCGCAGGTATTTGAAGCTGCGTGTTTTGCTGGCGTCTCAAGATGCTCGCTCACTCGATACCCGCGGATTGCCGCACGGCTGGCTGTCAGGCGCGCGCGTCAGCGAGGGGATCACGCAGCGCGTCACGGCAGCCAGAGTCATGGCCTCCGGGCTCCGACGCTGCGTGTATCGTGCCCAGCGTGCGGGAGGAGACGGCATCGAACCTTCCGGGGCTTGTTCAACTGGCGCTTGACGTCGCAGGTTCCGACCCCGCGGACGTCGAGCTCTGGTTCCGCGGTCAGGGCAGGAGCAGTTGGAGCTTGCAGCCTTCGCTCTATCGGCGCGAACCGGATGTTCCGAAGGCGCTGGCGATAGAGGAGATGCTGTTCCTCGACTTCAACAACCGGTCTCGCATGGTCGCTGAGCGTTCGAATGCGAGGGGTGATTGGGAGCTATTCTTTCTGATGCAACATCACCGGTTGCCCACGCGTCTTCTCGACTGGTCGCGCAATCTGCTGATCGGCTCGTATTTCGCTGTCAGTGATCGCGAGGCCTGGGCGGATACGGACGACCCGCCGGCCGTTTTTATGTTCAAACCGAGGGACTGGAACGCCAAGACGGTGGGCGAGGGTGGGGTCGCCGCAGCAGGGCCGTCCGGCGTCATCAGTGAGCTCACCGAGGGGATCGCCGCTGGCTACGGCCCAAGTGGGCCGATGAGCCGAGGGAGCGCACAGCAGTATGCGCTGGCGATCGCCGGGCCCGAGTTCGCCACGCGAATCGCTGCACAGCGGGGTGTTTTCACGGTCTTTGGCACGCGAGCTCCTGACGGTTCTCAGAGCTTGGATGACCAGGCGCCACTGTTGCAGCCGGCACAAGACACCCTCTGCAAGGTGCGCCTCGAGGGTTCCAAGCCGGAATGGGAAAATGCCCTTCGACTCGTCGGTATCGGCGAGTTTGCTGCATTTCCCGATTTGGACGGCCTCGCTCGCGAGCTCGACGCGCAATATTTCCAGCGGCAGATCGCGGGCGCGTCTGAGGGAGAGGATGTCAGCAAACTCGGAGCCACCACGGAGGCGGTCGATACGGCCGCGGTCCTCGTGGACGCAGAGGGGCGGGAGGCACATGGCGAGCCTTGACGCAGAAATCAAGAAGCATCGTGCTGAGGTCCGGACGGTCCAGTGGTCAGTGTCGGTTGGAGAGGTGTTCTCGCTGTACGCCCGCAGCGAGCTCGAGATCAACCCGGCCTTTCAGCGGTTCTTCCGTTGGAGCGACACGCAGAAGACATACCTGGTCGAGTCGGTGCTGCTGGGGCTGCCGATTCCGCCTCTGTTTCTCGCACAGACTGACGAGGGCGTGCTTGAGGTTGTAGACGGCGTTCAGCGCTTGTCCACGCTACTCCAACTCCGAGCCGTACTGCTTGGGCCTGGGGAGAAGGACACTCTAGAGCTTCGTCCGCCTCTCGTGATGACGGCCGGGCAGTATTTGACGCAGCTTGAGGGCCTGACGTGGGACGAGGATGCCGAGCTCCGGGCGCGTTCACAAGGGTTGGATGTCCAGGGAGTGCTGACGGATGCGCAGCGGAGCGACATCCAGTTCGCCAAGCTCGACGCAACCTTGATCCAGCGGACGTCCGGTGAGCAGGCGAAGTACGACGTCTTCAGACGGCTGAACAGCTATGGAGAGCCGCTGACGCCTCAGGAGATGCGTGCGGCCCTTATCGCGAGCGCAAATGGGGACTGTCTTGCGTGGCTCGCAAGTCTTGCGCGAGATGGTGATACCCCCGAGTTGCTGGCGCTGAGCGAGCGCCAGCTTGAGCGCCAGTACGACATCGAGCTGGTCCTCAGGTTCTTCTATCTCGTTGAGGCCGAGACGCTTCGTGCAGTGGAGCTTCGCGACTTCCCGAAGCTGTTGGACGATCTGGGCACCTCGCTTGCGGCGGAGTATCCGTCGAAACGTACGGAGAAGCTCGGGCGGGTGTTCTTGGAGACTGTCGAGCAGATCGCCGAGCAGGCAGGTAGTGATTTTTTCCGCCGGTACTACCCGGAGGAGGCTCGTTTCAAGGGGCCGTTCCTGAATACGTCTTTTGAGGCGCTGGCGTCCGCTGTGGGCTATCGGCTGTTGCGACGAAAGCCGGTCGGCACTGACCTCAAGGCAAAAGTTGAAAAGTTCTGGGAAACGCCTGAGCTACAAGCTGGCTTCGCGTCCGGGAGGTCCACAGAGTGGCGACTCGCAACGTACGTTCCTCTAGGGCGAGAGCTTCTCGGCCCGTAGGACGGCGTCTCCACGCGGCGGCCAACGTTGAGCGTTAGCGCGCCGGGTTGTGCTGCTCTCTTGGTACTCGCGTGGAGCACGCTGTAGCGTCGGCTCGTTGGCAAAAGTTGGCCCCGGCGCAGTTGTAGCTGCCCGGGGCCGTGGCACGGAAAGGTTGGTCCTTCCCATGCGGGATGAATCCAAGCAGGATCCTGTCGGTGCGGCCTCGCGCGCAGAGCGGCTCGTAGTCGTCCATGTGTTGGCGTGCGGCGAGGGCTTGCCGCAGGCGCGGTTGGTGAGACGGCTGTGGCCGATCGAGCGCGAGCCGATCGCGGAGGCGGTAGCGAGTCTCGCGGCAGCGGAGGTGGTGCTCGTGACGCGGCGGCGGGTGTATCCGTCGCCAGCGTTGCGACGGCTTGATGCGCTGGAGCTGATCGCGATTTGAGGTGCGCGGGCTGTCGTGGTTCCTGTCGTCGTGCGCGTCAGGTTCTGCGTCGGCTTGCCGGCGGGTCGCGCACCCTGCTTTTGGCTTTGTAGAGCTGTTCTGCCTGCCGGGGCTGGTCCGGGGTTGGTGGGGGCCAGGTCATTGACCACCCCCTCTCCGCTTCGCTTTGATGTGGTGGTCAATGACCTGGTTCTGGGGGTTGGGGGCAGGCAGTGTGGTTTGTGTTGTTGGTGGCAGGGTGCGGTGGTGGTTGGTCTGGTGGTGGTGGTTGTGGTGTGGACGGATCTGGACGTGATGGCTCGTTGTTGTGGTGCCTGGCAAGGCGGGTAAGGCCCGGCCCGTGCGTGGCGCGGGCCCGGGCGCTTACCTCCTACATGATATGTATCTGATGATGTTCTTGACAGGCATATGATTGAGGCGTATGATGTTCTTGTCATCGATCTTGGAGGTTGACTGTGGCTAGAGCTTCACGTGGCGTTGGCAGAGCTTCTCGTGGTGTTGTTGCTGAGATCGACGAGCGCCTGAAGAGTCTCGATGAGCAGCTCGCCGCGCATGAGGAGCTGTTGGCCGAACGCGAGCGGCTGCGTATCGCTAGAGCGACCGTGCTCGGGGAGAGCCCGGCTGGGCAGATCACCCAGGACCAGGTAGCCGCGTTTCTCGCGGAGCATCCGGGGGCGAAGCCGGGGGAGATCGCGAAAGCGCTTGGCGTTAGCCCCGGACGTGTCTCGGCGCATCTGTATCGCGCGAAGACGACACGGTTCATCAGCCGCAGCGACGGCTGGTATTTGCGTGAGCCGAAGTCTGGGACGGACTAGCCGTGAGCATCGCGCTTGCCGATCGCGAATCGAGACCGGCAGGCGGGCGGGCGGGCGCTGCTAACGGGGCCGTGGCGGAGGAGGCGTTGCGATGTCGCGATCTCGACCTGCTGGCGTGGCTAGGGGAGCAGTACGCCGCGCGCGTGGATCAGTTGGAGACGCTGCTGGACTGTGGGCCGCGAACGGTGCAGCGTGTCCTGATGCGACTTCGCGCACACGGGCTCGTCCTCACGCGCCGGCTGCTCGTCGGCGAACCGGCATGGGTGATCCCTACCGGCGCGGGGCTGCGTGCGGCCGGGCAGAGCTTCGGTGTCTGGCGTCCGCGGATCGGGCTGTTGGCGCACGTCGCGGCCGTCAACGAAGTGCGGCTGCACGTCCAGGCTCGCTCTCCCCAGAGCGAGTGGGTTCCGGAGCGGGTGCTCGCGCGTGATCGCGCGGCGGGTGAGCACCTCGCTGACGGCGTCGTGCTCATCGGGGGTCAGCGGGTCGCGATCGAGGGCGAGCTGACCGTGAAGAGCCAGCGGCGCGTTCGTGCGATCCTCGACGAGCTCTCCGGGCGCTTTGATGCCGTGCTCTATTTCTGCGCATCCGGCCCGCACCGCCAGCTCACCGAGCTCGCCGAGAGCGGCGCGTGGCCAAAGCTCGGGGTGCGCGAGCTACCGACCACGGGTGACGCCCTATGAGTCGCGTCGCTCGCGATCGCAACGGGCGCCGTCGTTCGCCCGGCGTGTTTTTCGGTCGCTCTCGCTCGGTCCCGTCGCACGTTGGGTGCGGGCCTGAAGCTGCGCCGTCGGGTGGGCGGGATTTTGCGTTTGCGACGCGTCTCGCGGGCGAACGCGCGCTCCCCGTCGCGAGCGGGCTCGTGCGCTTGTCTGAAAGCCGGCTGTGCCGGCACGTCCTGGTCTGTGGCGCCACCGGGTCGGGCAAGACCGAGACCGTGCTCCGGTTGGCGTGGGGGATCGCGCGCGAAAGCGACGCTCCGGTGTTCTATCTCGACGGCAAGGGTGACCGCGAGACAGCCGAGCGTTTCTGTGGGCTGATGGCGGACGCCGGCCGCGCGTCCCGGGTGTTCCCGAACGAGCCGTTTGACGCATGGCGTGGGGAGCCGCACGAGATCCACGGGCGACTGATGGAGATCATCGACTACTCGAGCGAAGGGCCTGCCGCGTGGTATCGCGATGTCGCGAAGAACGTGCTGCGCTTGGTGTGCGAGCACCCCGACGGACCACCACGATCCTCCAGTGAGGTCTTGTGCCGGATGGATCCGGATGTGCTCGAGCGGGCGCATCAGGGGTCGAGTGCGCTTTTGGCGCTGAACGCGCAGCAGGTTCGTCAGGTGCGGCTGCGCTACGAGGCGTTCTTCGGGCAGACCCGCGGCGCGCTCGACGGGGAGTGGGCCTGGGAGGACACGAACGCCGCCTACCTGCTGCTAGACAGCCTCGCGTTGCGTGAGGAGACCGCCGGGTTGGCGCGGATGCTCTTCGAGGACTTCGCGCACTACTTCACGAGCCGCAAGCCCCGTGATCAGTTCGTCGTGTTGATCGTCGATGAGTTCTCCGCCCTGGCCGACGGGATCGGGATGGCCGGCCGGGTGGAGCAGGCCCGCGGCTTCAACACGAGCCTGATCCTCGCCCCACAGGTCGTCGCCGGCATGGGTGATGAGGCTGAGGCAGCGCGGATCCTCGGGAGCGTTGAGACGGTGATCTGCCACCGCGTGAACACACCCGAGGAGATCATCGCGCTCGCCGGCACGAAGCGGGCGATGGAGTACTCGAGCCACTACGCGCCGGACGGCGCGACCGGGGAAGGCTCCGCGCGTATCCAGCACCAGTTCAAGGTCGACCCGAACAAGGTCCGTGCTCTACCTCCCGGGCAGGCGTTCGTGATCAGTCGGGGGATGGCGATGAAGATCGCCGTCCAACGCGCATCTGACGTGCGCGGTGAGCTACCCGCAATGTCGCAGGGGGGTCAAACGGCTGTCCCGCGCGACATAGCTGTGTCGGAGCAAGTGGACAGGCTGCCTTTCTAGAGGAGGATCGATCATGCGAGCAGGACATCGACAGCTCTACTCGCCCGGCGAGCTCTCGATGTATGCGATCACGCTGATCGCAGAACTCCCCGTCCTCCTGATCCGGTTGTTGATCCTCAGCGTGATCCTCGGGATCTACGCGCTGATCAACGGGCACGCGCCCGCCACAGCCTGGATCTATCTCCCGCTCGTGCCATTCGCGTGGTCGGTGATCGCGCTCGCAGCACCGATCGGCACCGGCTGGTGGTGGAAGCAACGCCTCGGCGGCCGCCAACCGTCCGAACGCGAGCAGCTTGCCTACCAGGACTCCGTCGAGCTCTTGCGCGGGCACGCCGCCGCGCCGCTGCCGTTGCCGCACGACTGGTTCGTCACCGACACCCCGCAGCCCGACGCGGCGGTCTGCGGGGAAACGCTGATGCTCTCCCGTGGGCTGATCGAAAGCGAGCACCTCCCCGCCGTGATCGCACACGAGCTCGGACACCTCGCAACCCCCGACGGCAGACTCACCGCCGCCATCAACCGCCTCCTGCTCTGGACACCAAGCCAAGAGCCACATAACGAGCCATTCCCGACCCTCGCATTGCTCGTCCGCTGGATCTTCCGGATGATCATGTTCCCGATCAGAGGCGGCATCGGCCTCTACGCCACCAGCCTGCTGTGGGGGCACTACTGGCGCGGCCGCGAGTACCACGCAGACCACTACGCCGCGACCCTCGGGCAAGCTGATGAGCTCGCGGACTTCCTCGAAATCCACGCACTCATCCACGACCAGCCCGTCCCGATGATCTGGTTGACGGAGCACACCCACCCGCCGACAGAGTTACGCGTCGACCGCCTCCGCACCGCCGCGCACGCGACAACGCCCGCTGTCGAGCAGGAGTCCGGGAAAGCGAGGCCAGCGTGACGCCCGCGGCAGCATCGGCGCTCTCTCTGGGAGACCCGATGGCGCTCTCCTTCGAACAGCCTTCGCGGCGCCGGTCGCGACAGCCGGCGTTGCCAGTAGCTCCGGGGGCGGAACCTGTCAAGGCCGTCCCTCTGGGACCGCCTGCGGCGGGGCCTGACGGCCCGGCCCGGACAGAACCCACCCCCTCCGCCAAGGATCAGCGAGGTGTGCAGGGCGAGCCCTGCACACCTACAGGAACCACAACAAATCATGGAGAGACGATGCGAACCCTGACGATGATTGCCAACCACCCTGTCGGGCGCATGCGCTCGGGAGCCAGCCTCGAGCGCGGCCGCCATGGCCGGGCGCGGTCGATGTTTCGGCGTGCCATTGCGGCTCCGCCGTGGAGCGGTGAGCGGCCACCGCGAGCGGACCCCCTCCTGACGGCCGAGGAGGTCGCGGCGCTCCTACGCGTCACGAAGTCCTGGGTGTATGCCGAGACGCGCGGGCAGCGGATACCTCACGTGCGGCTCGGTCGCTACGTGCGCTACCGCCGCTCAGCGGTGCTCAAGTGGATCGCCGAGCTCGAACACGGTTCCGACCGCCACGCACGCCACGTGGGGTGAGGAGGTGGGGAGGAGGCGTTCACAGGGCACTGGGCATCTCTATGAGAAGAGCGGCTCCTACTACGGCCGCTGGCGCGCGGCCGACGGGCGGCTGCTCAACCGCAAGATCGGCAAAGTCCGGAACATCGGCGAGCACGACGGGCTCACCCGCTCACAAGCCGAGAAACAGTTCCGACGCCTCCAGGAAGCAGAGGACCAAGCGCCACGCCCAGCACACGACGCCCACGCCCCGACCGTCTCCGACACCGGCGACTCGCTGCGCCGAAAGCTCGAGCTCGGCGGCGCCCGCAAGGCATACCTCGAGTGCTGCGAGTCGATGCAACGCGTACACATCGAGCCGCGACTCGGAGGTCTCGACGCGACCCGCGTCACGACCGCGGACGTCGAAGCGCTCGCCGGCGCAATGCTGCGCTCCGGCCGCTCACCGAAGACGGTCCGCAACGTCCTGAGCTTCCTGCACTCGATCTTTGAGCACGCGATCGACCGCGGCTGGGCCCGCGAGAACCCAGTGCGGCGCGCGACCCGCCCGGGTCGCCGACGGCAAGGTGACATCGACCCCGACCTCCAGTTCCTCACGCTAGAGGAGCTCGATGCCGTGATCGCGGCGATCCCCGACAGCGTAATCACGAGAGCTCCCGCGCCCAGTCGCAGAGGCCGGGGTGGACCAGCGCCGCCGCCGCCAGCAGACGTGCTTGGACCCGTGCTCCGTGTGATCGTGCTCGCGGCCGCGATGACCGGACTCCGGCGCTCCGAGCTGCTCGGCCTGCGCTGGCGCGACGTCGACTGGGCGGCCCAGCGGATCCGCGTCCGCAACACATTCGTTCGGGGTGAGCACTCGACCGCCGGCAAGTCCGACCTCTCCACACGCCGCTCCGTGCCGATGGCCGATCGCCTCGCCGGCGAGCTCGACCGCTGGTCTAAGAAGGTCTTTCAAAATGAAGGGTTGCGGGGTGCGGTCTTGAATCCCGGGGTTATGTCCCCGAGGATTGGAGGTCGTGGAGGTGCCCTCTCGATTCGAGATCAGTGACGAGCTGTGGGCAGAGGTCCAGCCGTTGATCCCCGTGCGTGAGCGTCGGCGTCGCTATCCAGGTCGCAAGGCGATCGATGATCGGCTGGCGCTCAACGGGATCCTGCACGTGCTGCACACCGGGATCGCCTGGGAGGACCTGCCACGCGAGTACGGCTATGGCTCGGGGGTGACGTGCTGGCGGCGGCTGCGCACCTGGCAGAAGGCCGGGGTGTGGGACGCGCTGCACCAGAAGCTCCTGGTCAAGCTGAATGCCGCCGGGAAGATCGACTGGTCGCGCGCCTCGGTAGACGCCAGCCATATCCGCGCCCTTTTGGGGGGCTCCTGACCGGGCCATCCCCGGTTGACCGTGCCCGCACGGGCTCAAAGCACCATCTGCTCGTCGATGCCAGTGGCATCCCGTTAGCGATCAGCCTGACCGGCGGGCACCGCAACGACGTCACCCAGCTGTTGCCGCTGATCGAAGACCTCCACAGCCGGCCGGTTACTGGCAAGGTCGGACGGCCGCGCCAGAAGCCCGACCGGCTACTCGCCGACCGTGGCTATGACCACGACAAGCACCGCCGCCTGCTGCGAGCGCTCGGGATCACACCCGTGATCGCCCGACGCGGAACAGAGCACGGCTCCGGCCTGGGCCGCGAGCGCTGGGTCGTCGAGCGCGGCTTTGCGCACCTGCACAACTTCCGACGTCTGCGAATTCGCTACGAGCGTGACCCCGACATGCACACCGCATTTCTGACACTCGCCTGCTCAATCCTCTGCTGGCGACGCCTCGCCTCATTTTGAAAGGGCTTCTAAGCGCACGCAATACCCCGAGGACGACGACCTCGTCTTCGCGCACCCGCAGATCGGTTCCCCGCTCGACGGCACGAAGATCACCCGACGCTTCAAGGCAGCCTGCCGCGACGCCAGCGTGCGCCCCGTCCGTTTTCACGACCTCCGCCACACGTTCGCCACACGCCTCGCGGCGTCCGGGCAGCCGCTGCGCACGATCCAGGAGTTCCTCGGGCACGCCGACAGCAAGACCACACAGATCTACGCGCACTACGCACCCTCCGCGCACGAGGTCGAGATCGTCAACGCGGCGTTTGGCGTGCATGGCACCGGGAATGGGCATGCCAACGCAGCCGGGTTCGCGCGTGGCCCGATCTCCTAGGCCATCCGCAGCAGCTGGTTGAGTTCCTCGACCATGCCCCCCGAGAACACCTCACTGCGCATCGTCGGATTGTTCGCCGGAATCGGCGGCATCGAGCTCGGCATGCACGCTCACGGCCACCAGACCGTCGCGGTCTGCGAGCTCGATGAGGCCGCCTCAACCGTTCTGTCGGCGCGCTTCCCCGAGGTCCCGCTCACGGGCGACATCCAGGAGCTCGCCGAGCTGCCCGACTGCGACCTCGTGACAGCAGGATTTCCATGCCAGGACCTCAGCCAAGCAGGCCGAACAGTGGGCATCGGAGGCAGCCGCTCCGGGCTCGTCGAGCACGTGTTCCGCCTCCTCGACAACGTCCGCTCCGAGCCGCGCTGGCTTCTGCTCGAGAACGTGCCGTTCATGCTGCAGCTCGACCGCGGCGAGGCGATGCGCTGGCTCACCGCCGAGCTCGACAGCCGCGGCTACACCTGGGCCTACCGCGTCGTGGACACACGCGCGTTCGGACTACCGCAACGCCGGCAGCGAGTGCTGCTGCTTGCATCGCGCACTGAGGATCCGAGGCCAGTGCTCTTCGGCCAGGATCACGGCGAGGTCGAGATCGAGGACCGCGGGACGCTCGCGTGCGGCTTCTACTGGACTGAGGGCATACGCGGGCTCGGTTGGGCAGTCGACGCGATACCGACCCTCAAGGGCGGTTCGACGATCGGGATACCCTCGCCGCCCGCGATCTGGCAGCCGGGGTCGGAGCGGATCGTGACCCCCGAGTTGCGCGACGCCGAGTGTCTGCAAGGCTTTCCGGTCGACTGGACGGCGCCGGCTGACGGGGTGCGGGCTCGTCGCAACACGACCCGCTGGAAGCTGATCGGCAACGCGGTCAGCGTCCCCGTCGCACGTTGGCTCGGCGAGCGCCTGACCAAAAATGACCAGTACGACGCGGCAGCCGAGCACGAGCTCGCGCCCGACGCACGCTGGCCACGGGCAGCCTGGGGGCGCGCGAACACGCGCGTCGCCGTCGACGTCTCGATGTGGCCGGTCGCAGAACCGCGGACGCATCTGCACGAGTTCCTCAAGTTCGAGCCAAAGCTCCTGTCCGCCCGGGCAACCGCCGGTTTCCTCTCGCGCACGCGCCGCGGTACGCTGCGGATCCCCGAGGATCTGATTTGCGAGGCCGAAGCACACCTGGAAGCGATGAACCGGCAGCTCTCCCTCGTCGCCTGACGACTTTCGCCGGTCCCAGCTTCGCTCACAAGCAATCCTCGTCGCCATCGACGAGCAGCCGGATGGCGCGGACTGGCTCACGGGACACGAAGCCTGAGATAGAGCTGCGACGTGAGCTGCACGCGCGCGGACTGCGCTTCCGCGTCGATCGCGCAGTCCTTCAAGGCGTCCGTCGCCGCGCGGATCTCGTCTTCACCCGCGCTCACGTCGCGGTGATGGTCGACGGCTGCTTCTGGCACGGGTGCCCGGAGCACGCGACCTGGCCGAAGCACAACGCCGACTTCTGGCGAGAGAAGATCCAGGCGAACAAGCAGCGCGACCTCGACACCGATCGCAGGCTCGCCGAGGCCAGCTGGCAAGTCGTGCGTGTGTGGGAGCACGAGGACGCGTCGGCCGCGGCTGATCGCGTCGAGAAGGCCGTCCGTGCTCGTTGCGCGTCTATCCCAGCCTGAGCAGCGCGAGGCGTGTAGTTCCCGCCTAAAGCTTGGAGAAGGCTGCGACGTACTCGTGCGCTACGCGCTGAACCATCTGCTCATACGGGAAGACCGGATCGGGCTTGTCGAGCAACTTCATCGGCGAGCCGTCGTTCGCCATGTCTACGACCATCACGCCGATCGCGTCGAAGCCGGTCGGGCTACCGCCGGAGCGTCGGCGGATCTCGCTGACCTTCGCGATCACGCGTTCCGCGTCCTGCGGCTGGCGGTGCTTGTTGACGTTTGCAGGAGCTTTGGAGAGGTCGAACTTGTTCATGTCGGGGCTCCTGAAGGTCTCGCCGGCATTGACCATCACGAACCCCACGGCAAGAGCGTGTTCGGAGTTCCCGTGCGTAGTCGAGTGGCTCGAGTCGAGCTCGTCGTGCAAGCGGGGAAGCGCTCGGACGTGAGCTGTCATGCACGCCTTCGCCTCGAGCGCGACGAGCACCGAACCGACCGGGGCTTTCGGGAGCTGGCGGGAGCGCACCGAGAACGGCCTCCTGGGCGCTCGTCAGGACGATCCCGTAGTCCTCGGCCATGCGTGCGAACGTCCGCTTCGGCTTGGACGGAATCGGCTCCGAGGGTTGCGCGATCACGAGGTCGAGATCCTTCTTGCGCTGCGTCTGGAAATCACGGAGGGTGTGGTTGACGCCGAGGATCACCTTGCCCTCGGCGACGTGCTCGCGTACGAGCTCGCAGCTCTGCATCAACTCGAACGCGATCACCCAGCAGGCGATCTTCGAGTGCCGGTCAGAGCGCGAGTGGTACTGCCAGACGTTGCCGTACTTGTCAGGGATACGCGCGTCGCTGATCGACCGCGCGATGATCTCAGGGCCTTCCACGGGAATGGAGCCTCGCATACGAGGTGGACCGCGCGCCTCGCCGGTGCCTTCTCGTGCGCGAAATCGATCTCCATGCGGTCGGACGTCAGTTGGCCCGGCTGCAACAGCCGGGCCAACCAGGCGTCCTAGCCCTGTGGCGACTGCTCAGGGCTAGGTAGTGAGGAGGCCGCCGCGACGGGGCGGAGGCGGGCCCGGTCGAGGCGGTGGGCCGCCCGGACTACCGGGCGCTCCCGGGTACGGCATGGTGCGGGTTTTCATCATGGACTCCAACTCGTGTCGAGGGTCACTGGACTGCAAAGCGGATGATCCTGCCTATCGGCGGCAGCCATACCGGAACGTTCCGCTGCATCTAGGGCATCGGATTTCGTTCGAGGTCGAGTTGCGCGTCGCGAAACCCGAGAAGGCCGCGAATCACGGCTCGGCGAGCGACGATTTCGCTCTCGGGGCTTCGCTCAACAGCTGCTGCGATTGCATCCTGAGTCGCCTTTCGGAGTTCGTCGCGCTCACGCGATGTCGGAGCCGGGCGTGAATACGCCGTCCAGGCCCATCCTGCATGCCGATCTGCCTCCTCGTCAACGAATGCGACGGCGCGGAGCGTCTCGTTCGTCGCCCAGCGTTCGACGTCTGGGAGCATTGGGAGGTCGGCCTCGGAGTGGACGACAGGTAGTCCGATGTCTCGCAAAACATTCGCCGCCGCACGTTCTATGCGACGCTCGCCGCGTGCCCCTCGATAGCCGGGTAGCTGGTTTATCAGGCCGTCGATGAGCCGTCGCATTTGGGTCGCGGTGGCTTTTTCCGCCGTGGCGAGTTCGCGGGCTAGGTCCGAAACGGTCATTCCGGCTGCGAGTTCTTCAATGATCCACGGGGCCCACACCTCCACCTGTACGCCAGCGAGCCGCTCTGCAAGTCGTTCGCGGGGCGTGCGACGATCGCTGTCGATGTCGGCCGCATGCGCAAACACTTCGACTCCCGTGGGTGTCGGTCCAAACGGTGTAGCTCTTATCTGCTCACCCCAAGCGATCACTTTTGTGATCCCGTCAACCGCAAAGTCCGTTGTGACGATCGCATAGGCCCCATAGAGGCGAACGTGGCTGACGATGGTAGATCCCGCGTAACCAGTGAGCGCGATCGGGACAGCGTGGGAGAGGGCAGCGTGTCGGCGGATCGTCTCAATGACGCGCCCGCAATCCAGCGCGAGACTTCCGTCGTCGAATAGGTCGATCAGGGCGAGCGTTGAGCGCTGCTCATCGCTCCGCGAGCGGCGTCCAGTGCTCGCAATCGTTTGAAGAAGGACGCGGCGGCTCGAGGTCCCCACTAGCTCGACATCGCGTCGTCCTTCGCGTTCGAGGTCGCGTTCGATCCAACGTTTGCGAGTGCGGACCTGTTCCGGGTCTGGGTCGTACACGATGACTAGGGGAGCCGTCATAGACCAAGTGTCGCGCGCAGCAACTCGAACTCGAGGCCATCGGTCGCGCTGTGACGGGTCAGCACGCCGCCCATTTCCGCGAGGGCGCGCTCGACGGCGTCAACGCTCGGCGAGGAGTCGCGATGTGGCCGGCTGCGCATCACCGGCCTGACGGAAACGTGGAGCGCTCGCTCGCTCGTCTCCAGTCTCACGACGACGGCCGACAGGATTGGGGAAGCGGAGGCGGTGGGCGGATACGCAGACTGAAACCAGTCGCCCACCTGGTCGAGCAGATTGACCAGCGCCGTGATCTGCGCGTATCTCCCGGCGGCAGAAACGGGGTCGACGGGACGTCGCACAGGGGGCAGGGATCCGTACACGTCGACGCCGAGCGGAGAGAGGCGGCGAGCGAGTGCGCCGCCGAGCAGCGCTTCGACGTCCAGCTCGTCCGCGCTACTGAGCGTGTGTTGCAGTTGCGCGGCGGCTTGGCTGGCAGCTCGGGCTTCGGCTCTCAGTTCCTTGGACGCCTCGTGGTCAGGAAGTGTCGCTGCGGCTGCCTCGACGACCTGGTTCGCGATGAGATGTATGAGGCGGAACTCTTCGGCGAAGTCCATCGCTGCTCTCTCGCGCTGGGCTGGGCTCCCGACCGTCGCCTCCCACTCAACGACTGTGCTGAGCTGCTTCCGCGCGTAGAGGACTAGCACCGCGCACATGAGCGGGAAGCCGAGCTCCCAGCCAGCCGTGAAAGCGCGGCCTCTTGTCGTCTTCGGCCAACGCCCGCGGGCCGCTGAGAGAGCCGACGTGGTGGCCACCACGAGCAGGCTCGCGCGCTGGTCCCCCTGCCAAGCGAGTTCGCCGACTACCGATGCGGCCCAGCCCGATAGCGGCAGCTTCGCATCCCACGAGCCCATGGACGAGGCGACGACGAGGAGTGCCGCACGCGCTCGCGCTGCGCTTCGGCCAGAAGACAGTACATCGACGAGCTCCCCCGCGATCACCGTAGAGAGTGCCACCCGTGTTGCCGCAGGAAGTGGTCGCTCGCTGCGGCTGTCGTCGTCAAGGAGCGTATGCGCGGCAGCGTGAGCGATCGTCGTGCGTCGGCAGTCGCGCAAGGACGCCGAAACGGCTCGAACGACGTCGCGGGCGCGACTGCCCTCTGCCACCAGCGCGGGATCGAGAAACGGGGATGGTTCGAGCGGGATGGTCGCGGCGACACGCGCGCCGTCGTCGACAACCTGCAGATGGAGGTCTCCGCCGAGCAGTCTCAGGGACATACGCGCTGCGGCTAGACCGTGACCATGCGGGAGCAATGAGTGATCGGTTTGGTCGAGGGCCTGCATGGTTGACGCTGCATCGCACCCGCGGGCTACGTCCGTCACGACTATCGAGACCACCTGTTCGGCGAGCACAACCGACACCTCCACGTTCGACGGGGTCTCTGCGTACTTGTCATACACGTTGTCTAGTGCGAGCCAAATCAGGTGATTCACCTCGCGATAGACCGCCTGCGGGACGCGATTAGGGAGATCAGACGTCGACCGCAGCGAGACGGTCCCAGCAGGGAGGCGTTGACCCGCCTGCCTAATTGTTCTTGCAAGATCAGCGCCGAACCCGCGCTGGTCGGATCCGAGGCGGGCGAGGGCGGCTCGGACGTCGACGCGACTCTGTCGGAGGCGAGAAAGGGTCGCCGCGGCTTCAGGATCGGCCGCCTTGAGCAGAGACGGCTCTAGCCTGGCTGCTAGCGAGTCGAACGCCTGAGCCCGCCCGCGCAGGTCATCGACCCCCGCTTTCAACGCAGCTGCGGACCCAGCGTCCCGGAGGTACTGGTCCTCGAGGGCACGGAGTCGAAGCGATAGGTCACCGACCCGCGCCCCGATCCGTCCCGCGTTGACCAGCGACGTGATCGGCACAACTATCGCCCAGCCGGGGCGGTTCCGCACAGCCGCGAGGGGGCTGGCCGCGAGCTCGCTGAGGACATAGCCGGTCGAGATCAGAGCGGCGTAGCGGGTGGCGTTGGGTCGTCGTGTCACGCCTGCGCCCATTGCGGTCAGCATCACTGACGAAAGGAACTGGGGCGAATTGACGCCGCCAGCGATAGGCCCGGCAACGGCCGAGAAGCCAAGCACGCCGGCAAATCGCGCTGGATGGAGTCGCGCAATGCGCGTCCACCAAGCGGTGTCCCTTGCGGCCTGAGCCGCTAGGAGAGCGAGCCCGCCCTCAACGACGGCGCTGACCGAGCGCTCTCGGCCGCGGAGTCGGGGATCCGTGAGGGCACCGGCGAGCGAAGCCGCGGCGGCAAGGCCCACGCACATCGCCGCGGCCTTGTACACCACCACGAGGTCTTGGTCTGCGGTGTCGATCTGGAACCTGCGGGCGAGAGCCGGTGGACGCATGTCTCTCTGTACCACAGCAGTGGCCGACGGGGTGCTCGCGGAACGTTCCGCCGACTCGGCTTGCTGCGGTGCCGATTGGCCCGGATCGTCGTTGGAGGTCGGTCGGCGGCGACGGCGTCGATCGAGTGGCGCGTTGGCAGCGAGGGCATGACGCGAACACACGTTCGCGGAACAATCTGGGGAACAAATTGAGGAGAACCTGGGCCTACTCACGAGCAGAAACCTCAATGAATCCGGGCGACCGTGACTCCGCAAGACCCCATCTTTGCGGCTGGGGGCCGGGCGGTCGCAGGTTCAAATCCTGTCTCCCCGATACCTTCATTTCCTGCGAAGGCCAGCGAACACGGGAGAAAACCCCCGAAAACGCTGGGCCTCGCGGAACGCCGTTTGCTTGTGTTCGCTGCTGTTCGATGGCTTCGGTGACCGCACAGTGGCCGCAGACGGCGCCTTGCGGTCGTTTTGCGGCCGGATTGCCGACCGCAAGGGGTTGAGCCAGCCGCCGGCCAGTGGATCGCGCGCCCGCGCCTTGCTGCCATTGTCTGCCAATCGTTCATCTGCACTCAGCTATCAGCAGCACGTTCAGGCGAGAGCATCCGGCGAGGCTCCGAGCACGGCGCTGTCGTCATCTTCGACCAATGCTCGCGGCGGCACCCGCAGTCCGCGTGCGAGACGCAGGATCGACGTGAGGCGGGGGTCTCTTCGGCCCTTCTCGAACCTCTGGATAGCGGTCGGATGCACGCCCGTCAGATAGCCGAGCGCTTCTCGTGAGAGGCCGCCGCTTTCGCGCACTTCGCGCAGCCGGCGGCCGAACGCGGCGACGGCGGCGGCCGGGTCGAGGTAACCGCCGAGGGCGCTGGGCTCGATGCCGAGTCCGGTGCTGAGCGCGAGCATGAAGTCACTGGACGGAGCGAGCCGGCCCGCTTCGAGCGCTTCGAGGTCTTCGCGCTCGACGCTCGCGGCACTGGCAAGCTCGGCCGGGGTTATCGCCTTCGCTTCGCGGGCTTGCCGAAGCGACGTGCCGAGCGCCATCAGCTCTTTGTCTGGAAGCTCGCCCACGGGTTAGCCGGCCTCTCGGACGACTTCGAGGCGTGGTGGCTCGGCGTTGGCGGCGTCACGGCGCTGTTGGTATGCGTCCATCGCGCGCTGTGCGCGGGCGATGGCGCGACGTTTGGCGAGCTTGGTGTAGACGGTGGCGATGAGATAGCCGCCATCGTCGTGGCCGACCATCTCGGCGGCGGTCGCGGAGTCGAGGCCGAGCCCGCCGTCCTCGATGGGATCGACCATCCATTGAATCGCGCGGTGCTTTAGCTCGTAGAAGTCTTGGCCGGGCATCCCTGCGGCGACGCGTATCGCGTTCCAGTATGAGGACCAATTGCTGCGGCGCATGTATCCGCCTTGCGGTGCGGGGTAGACGATTTGGCCCATGTCCCGGTTGACGATCTTGCCCGTGCGGGGCATCGTCTCGATGTGTTCGCGGAAGGCGGGGCTCATCACGACGAGGCGGCCGTCGTCGTCCTTCGGCCATGTGAGCTTGCCGGTGTCGAGATCAATGCTCCGCTTGACGTGAACGAGGTTTTCGTCAAGGCGAATCTCGGGCCAGTGCAGCGCGAAGATTTCGGCCGGGCGCATCGCCGTCTCTCCTACTGCGAGGACCATGCCTTCAAGCACTTGTCCGTACTCGTCGGTGCGGCTTTCGCGCGCGCAATGGCGTAGGCGCTCGTACTGCTCGTTGGTGATGATCTCGAAGTCCGGCCGGTCAACGCGGCGCTTTTCTTGCTGGCGCCGAGTCGTACGAACTGGTTGCGGGGGATCAACTCGCGTTCGAGTGCGTGGTTGAAGAATTGTCGGACTGCTTGTTGGATATTGGCGCCCTTGGGGCGTATCCACGTCAGCGCCTCGTTGCGGGAGAAGCTGTCAAGCGGCCGGTCGTGGAACTCGCGGATAAACGCTCGCAAGCCCTCGCGCAGATGCCGCACGGTTGAGTCCCGGCGGCCGGTGTCCTTCTGCGCGCGCTCGCCGTCCGGCCACTCCATCGTGACTCGGCCGTTCTCGTGAATCTCCGCGCGAGCGAACTCAATCACGGTCGGGACTCGCGGCGGCGCTGCGGCGGACGGAGGGTTATCGACTTCCTCGCGCAGTTCGGCAAGGCACCGCGCCTCAGCGACTCGGAACTCCTCCATGCTGTCGTGAGAGCCGACCCACTTGCGCCGGCCCTTGTACCTGACGTGTCCCGCCCACGTCGGCTTGTGGCGAGTGCCGCGGTTAATCGGCATCGGTCGTCTCGTCTCCTTGCGCGTAGCGTTCGCGCAGCCACGACTCGACTTCGGAGATGCGGTAGCGGTTCATGCTGCCCATGCGCAGGAAGGGCAGCCCGTGGTGCTGTTGAAGCTCGATCCAACGGCGCGTGACGAGCAGGTGATCGGCGAGCGTCTGCTTGGTCACCCACGGCTCGACCGTGGGCGCGACGATCCCGTCCATGTGCCCGGTCATGCGCCCGAGTCGAAGGCGCCGCCGCTCGCATGGCCGGCGATGCCCTGCGCGGGGTGCCGGACGGAGGGCCGTCGCGGTCGTCGCTGCTCGACGTGTCCGACGGGCGTGGCGCATGGCTCACTTCGATCAGACCAGACCACGGCGGCGATCTCAAGGCCCTGACAGGGAGTGCCTGGCGGCACTCCCGATCGACAGGCCGACGCCATCACACCGCCTTCCTGGCGCGGTGCGAGGGCGCCGTGCGTACCGGCGTCCAGCCGGGCTTGCGGAACACGAGCACGTCCTCGTGCGCGACGACCTGCGTGCGGTCACCTTTCGCCCGGCGCCGTCGCGCTTGGAGCGTTTGCCAGAACGACGGGCGCATGACCAGCTCGCTGTCGCGGACGGTCGCCAGCAACGAGATGACGCGCTGCCAGTAGAGCAGCCCCGCGTCTTCGCACAGCGCGATCGTCTCGCCCGAGAGATTGCGCAGCGCGCCACCGCCGGCCGAGCGCATGTCCTTCGTTACCACCACGAGGAACCCACCGGGCTTGAGCACCGACGCGCACGCTTCGTACACGTCTGCCATCGCCACGCAGTACGTGGCGCCCCTCGCGTGCCCGAGATTGCTCCGGTTCGCGCTGTAGTTGGTCGTGTCCTGCCGGCGCAGCGGCTCGGGACCGTTTACGGGGTTCACGTCGGCGACCTCGCACGCGTACGGCGGCGAGGTCAGGAGCAGGTCGACGGCGCCGTGCGCGAGCCGCGCGTCAGCGTCATCATGCACGCTGCCGCTCGGACGCAGTAGCCGTTGAGCGTGGAGTGTCAGCAGCCGTGGAAGTTCGCGGGCATCGCCCACGAACACTTCCCCACGCGAGCGAGTGCGGGGGTCTTTGTGAACGTGATCGAGGTTCGCTTGCGCGAGCGCCGCCCAGCGTGGCTCAAGCTCCACACCGACAGCACGGCGCCCGAGATCGACGGCCTCCACGGCTGTCGTACCGATCCCGCACATCGGATCGACCACGAGATCACCACGCTCGGAGTATGTCTCGATTGCACGGCGCGCGAGCGCCGGGAGCATCTTCGCCGGATGCCGGTGCGAGGCCGGCACGTAGCGTTCGTATCGCTGCCATTGGCTCGTCTGCTGCGCACACGGCCAAATCGCAAGCGGCAGGTCAGCAGTCTTTCTTTCCTTTTCTGGCAATTGGTGGGCGTCGGTTGAGGAGCCCTTGCAACGAACAAAGGGGTCCAAACGCGCCCTTGCGGTACAAGCCGGAATGAGGGATTTCTCGACGGCGATTAACCTCGCCTGACGGCGGCTATCCTGGCGATATGGGCCTTGCCGACGAGATATTCCCCAGCGAACGACACCCGGACTTCGTGCAGACGGAGTGGGCCGAGGGGTGGGGCTATACGTCGATCGGCTTCGAGGAGGCGGCGCGCGTTCTCACGGAGCATCGGGCGGAGTTGGGCGCCGCGATCGATCAAGTCGGGCTCGTCGTGTTCTTCCTTCAGCGCCATCGGGTCGAGCTGGCGCTTAAGGAACTGCTCGACGCGCGCAAAGCCGATCTGCGCACGATCAAATCACCGCATTCGCTACCTGCGCTCTGGCACCTTTGCGCTGAAACGCTCGGTAGAGACTCAGATGAGTGGCAGTTTATCGACGGCGCGGGAACCGAGCTTGTCACCCTGCTCGACGAATCGGATCAGTCCTCCCACACCTACCGCTACCCCGTGGACCGAGACGGAAAGAGGCACCAACGCCCGCCATTCATCGACCTCGCAGCACTAGACAAGCACGTCAGCAATCTCGTTTGGGCGATTCGGAGCTTCCTAGACTACGCAGCCGAAGGCGATCAGGCAGAGGCATACCACGCGGGAATTGAAAACCACGGCAGCTAGAGTCGCTGCCTCCCGCGAGCGGAACTACATCTCCTCGATGAACTGCTCACGTATCGCGTCGAAGATCGGGTCGGACTCCGGTGGTGTAAAGGGCGGTGAGCGGGCTAGGCAGATGAAGTCAAACGGCTGATCGACCTGGAACTGATCCCAAATCACCGCCCGGAACGGCACTGTTGGCTCACGATGAGCGATTTGCAGGTTCTTGGGAGTGAGGAGGTTTTCACGTAGTTCGGTTTGGCTGCGAATCCCGACGAGTTGAAGGTTCTCGGCGCCAAGATCGAATCCCTCCCGGTAGTACGGGAGGACATCATCTCCGCCGCTGCTGCCGTTGTGGACGTAGACAAGCTCCGACAGCCAGCGGCACGCGATCGCAAATGAGAGGTAATTACCATCCTCCAATCCACCTTCGCCTTCCTTTGGAAAACGGCGATGCTCGGGCTCCTCGAACAGCAGCGAGGTCATCAGGTAGCTGTACCCCGAGTCTCCGAGGCCCAAGTCTGCGTGTGCGTCAACGTGGGTTACGTGAAAGGGCGGGGTGAGCCGGCGAGCGTCGATCGCGTCGCGCCACAGGGGGAACAGTTCTCCATGATGCTCAACAACGAACCCCGGCAAGCGGCGATCCAGACCGCATCTCTCCCGTAGGAACGAGAACACCTGCGCGAGCGGCCACGGCGGGTAGTCGGCGGCCTCTAGCCGATCGTGCTCCCGGCCACGCCACGTCGCGGCTCCATCGAGAAAGAAGTCCAAATCCAAATCGAGTATCCGCTGCATCGCGTTCGAGAGTCTAGGTCCACATGGCGTCGTCGGAGGGATCGAAGGCATCGGAAGCACTGGTAACGATCGTGAGCGCGGGTTGTCTGGTCTGCTCGCTCCGCGTGGCGACGGCCGCTCTGGCGACGCGGGGCGAGCGTGCTTCGGGTCCAGGGCGGTACAAATCCGGTGGTGCCATCAACGAACCCGGAGAAGCGGAGAGCGCAGAGGTCTGTGCAACGGGCTGTTCGTCGTGGCGAGTTGGTGCGTCCCGAGCGTTGTGAGCGGTGCGGACGCGTGCCCCCGCGGGATCGCGACGGTCGCTCTGCGATCGTCGCGGACCACGTTGACTACTCGGAGCCTCTTGACGTGCAATGGCTGTGTCGTGATTGTCACACGGAGGCCATCTTGAGCGCGACGACGTGGTGCCGTTGAAGGAACCCGACGGCAGGATCGTCTGGACGGTCTACGTGAAGGCGGCGCGGTCACGGAAGCGTCGAAAGTAATTTAGGAGCCTGTCTGCTGCTCGGCGCGTACGTGGAGCAGCATCTCGCGTAGCTCGTCGGTGGAGAACTCGACGGGGGTGGCCTTGTTCTGGCTCGCGTCGTCTTGCGCAGCGGCGATGTTGATTAGGACGAAGTGCCAGCGCAGACCATCGGCGATCACGGGCTCAGTCGGAAGGAGTGCTCGTGAACCGCTCCGTCGAAAAAGAACGATAAACGCCTCATCTATTGAGTAGCCAGCGCCAGTGAGGTTGCCGGCTGTGTCGAGGGCCTGACGAAACGCAGCCCGCAAGAGTGTGTCGATACCTGTGCCCGCGCTGTATTGCTTTGCCTCGACATAGAAGGATGGGCCTGCTGATGGGTCAAACACGTCTGCGCGAGATGATGTTCCCAATACAGTCTCGGCTAGAGGGTTAAGGCCCTGATCAAAGAGATAAAGCGTCAGCTCGTCTCTCAGCGCGTGCTCCGGTGATCTGTGTGCTGCTTGGGCGTCGTCTGCCAGCAGTCGGAGACGGTCACGATCATGCCACTCACACCGTGCCTTGAAGCGATGCACGACGCCGAGCCGTCCGCGCATCGTGTAAAGACGACGGTGCAAATCAAGGACTAGCAGCCTTGCAGCACGTCTCGCGTCGGACGCGATAGGCCGGAGCGCATCCGTCAACGCTGTCGAAAGATGCTCGTTAGCAGCAGCCCGCACCGGCCCGACAGCCGAGCCAACGATCTGTACGCGCAGCGACGCACCCTCGTCTCGGGACTCGGCAATCGCCTTACTTTCGAGCAGAAGATTCTCCACTGCCTCAAGACTTACTACGCCGGGCGGGTAAATAGGGGTCATGCTGCTTTGGCGTAGGCGACGTGTTCCTCTTGGAAGTAGCGGGCGACGAGCTGGGGTTTTCGTTGGGTGGAGCGTAGGTAGCTGCGGGTGTCACCGATCATCTGGTCTTGGGTGTGGGGGCGGCGGCGGCCGAGGGAGTTGGTCTTTACGTCTTGGTTGAGCAGCTCAGTCGGGTTGAGCTCGGGGCTGTAGCCGGGGAGGAATTGAAGCTCGATCTGATCGGCGTGTGCCTGTACCCAGGCTTTCACCTTCTTTGAGCGGTGAACGGGGTGCCCGTCAAGGATCAGGATAATCTTCTGCCCGTTGCTTTGGCGGATGAGGCGGTGGAGGAAGTCGATGAACACCTTGGCGACGAATTTGTCCTTGAAGACCCGGAACTGCAGGTGCCCCTTGTTGGAGATCGCAGAGATCACGTTCGCGCCGAAGCGCTGGCCGGTGCCCTCCACGACGGGAGTCCTCCCGACCGGACTCCACGACCTCCCGGCGGTGTGATCGGAACGCAAACCCATCTCATCGGCCCACAGAATCAGGGATTTCTCGCGCCGGGCACGCTGCTCGATCTCCGGGTAGCGCTCATCCAGCCATCGTGCCACCATCTCGGGATTCTGCTCAAACGCACGCCTAGCGGGCTTCTGCGGGCTGAACCCCCACGCTCGCAGATACCGGCCCGCGGTCTTCTCCGCGACACGGATCCCAAACCGCCGCTCGATCAACTCACACACCAGTGCCCGTGTCCACAGAAACCCCGGCAGCCGCAACTGATCGGGGTTCTTCTCGCGGATCGCCTTGGAGATCTGCGCCTGCTGGGACGGCATGAGCGCTGTCTTCTCACCCGGCCGCCGTCCACGCTTCCCAGCCGCCAATGCCTGATCCCCCCGGACTCGGTGCGCTCGCACCCAACGGCCAACGGCCTGCCGGCGCACACCCAGCGTCTCCGCGACCTCGACCTGCGTCTTGCCCAGATCAACCAGCCTCACGGCCCGTCGTCGCAGCTCCTCCTGCGCAGCCTGCGGCAACGAGCGAGCATCCCGATCAACCATCCCCAAACACTACCACAAAAGGACTCTATTTACCGGCCCGGAGTAGTAGAAGCGCGACGCCGGGATCGGTTCGGGTGTGAAACCGCGCGCTTTCTTGTATCCGGTCATTACGCTCGGCCATTGCGATATGCCCGGAACTTTGTAGCTGCAACACGCCGCTCGGCACCAGCTCCGCGAGCTGAGCTAGCGACACCAACAAAGTCGCTACACGGCCGACCGCTTCCTGACTTGTCCCAGGAAAGGGAAGGACGAACGGATGGTTGAAAGCACCGAGGAGTCCTTTGAAGGCAGTGGCCTTCTCCATGTACGCGTCTACCGGGGCGCCCCGCATGAGCTTGCTACCGACCTCATCGAATCCAAGTTCTAGAAGCTGGCCCGGGTTGCCACCGTCGTATTCTTCGGCGTGCAAGGCACGCCCAAGCGCCTCCGCCTCGTCGTGGAGATCGCCCAGATGGATCGCCAGTTGCGGCTCGTGTCTGAGCGCTTGTAGGAAGCCCGGAATCGATGTGATCACCGCGTGGTCCTCCTGCTCGATGAGGAAGGCGAGCTGGCGATCTAGCATCTGGCTCAGGTAGGTGGCGTCTGGTCCCATGCTCTTGACGGTAGCTCGCCCTCCGGCGAATAGACAACGAAAGTCTCGGCAGCGGCGGTGACGATCCCCAGCGCTGAGGACGGGGCACGCGCTGTCCAGCGCGCGGCGAGGATTGGCGCTCCTGTCTTGGCCGTGGCTTCGTCTGCCACCCGGACGCGTCCGGTAGTTGGTACGGCGAGGATGACGACGGGGCGGTGGCGGGCGAGGGTGCTTCGGGGTATGGCCTTGGCGTAGCGCATGGCCTTGTCGCGTAGCTGGGTGGCGGGCTCGGTCGCGCGGTCAAGCTCAAGCAGTAGATGGAGCGGTGCGCGGTCGGGGAGCGTGAGGACGCCGTATCCGTCCGGCCATATGAGGCCGTCGAAAAGGCCGTGGATCGTGCGCTCGCCATACCACTCCGAGAGGGTGCCGCCGATGGTGGAGGCTTCCTGCGCGAGCTGCGCAAAGAACTCGTTGATCTCGATGTGATGGCGGAGCTTCGGGGAGTCAGCGAGGGCGAGCGCGGTGGCGTGGCGCCATTTCAGTTCGCGGCGCTCGATGCCGTATTGCGCGGCGACGACGTGCGCGCCGGCCTCATCGAGTACCCAGTGGTAGGGGGCGCTGCCGGTGCCGTGCGGCGCGGGTGGGCGGAAGCGGTCGAGCACGCGGAGGCGATGCAGCGTTTCGAGTCGCGCGCGTGCCGTCCTGATGCCGTCGAAGTGCAGGCGCTGTAGCTGGGTGGTGGTGAGAGCGTGGTGCTCGTAACAGTCGAGCGCTATCTGCCGGTCGCGGTCAGTGAGCCGCGAGCCGAGGCCGACGACGTGCGTGAGCGCGACGCGTGCTGGACGAGAGCGCGATTTCATCTGACAACGTGCCGTTGTCCACCGCACGAGAAAGTGTGATTTGCAGCGGTTTTGACGGTAAAAGCCCCTCCGCTCTTAACCGGAGGGCAGAGCGGAGGAGAGAACGGAGGACAGGACGGAGGGGAGAACGGGGGCACTTTGGGTTCCTTACTCGCTTGACGGGAGGCGTGGACGACGCTGCAACGACGTGGAGTGCCGGCGTCCCTCGCAGCGAGCGGGCGTCGGCTCGTGCTGGGAGTGAGCGCGGCGGGTGAGGATCGCGCGGACGGCCTCGACGCGTCCGGGCTCGGCTGGCGGCAGGTCCTCGGTGGTGAGCGTGAACGGCCGGGTTCGCTGGCCGTCGTGGACCGCGCGCACGGCGGCGGTGTAGCGGGGCAGGTTGGCGAGGTCGTACTCGGAAAGCTCGGGGGAGACTTCGGGCGCGAGATGGTGGGCGTCTTCCTGGCTGAGCTGGAAATAGACCTTGGTGCGAGCGTTGGCGTTGATGCCTGCGCGCAGCTCGGGCGTGAGCTGCGCTAGGTGCTGGTGGGCGAGGCAGAACGAGAAGCGGTAGCCGCGCGCCTCGGCAAGTACCTCATCTATCGGAGTCGGGAGCCCGAGATAGTTGTGGGCCTCATCGACGTACAGCGCGCAGTCTCGGCGCTGATCGGGAGCGAGCGACGCGCGTGCCTGCCCGGCCTGCCATGCGCGCGCGACGATCATCGAGCCGAGCAGCCGGCTCGTGTCTTCGCCGAGCGTGCCCTTCGGCAGGCGAGCGAGCAGCAGCCGACCCTCGTTGAGAGCGCCGGGAATGTCGAGCGTCGTCTTTGGGTGCGCGACGATCGCGCGCACGGGCCGGCGCAGCAGGAACGCGCGCAGCTTGTTCAACAGCGGCCCGACCGCCTGGCTGCGCCCGGAGTCGGGGAGTTCCTGATACCAGTCCCAGAACGGGCCGAGGCCCACGGGATCGTCTATCTGCGCGACTAGCGGCGCACGCCACTCGGCGTCGCTGAGCAGCCGGGGCACGTCGGCGAGCGTGGCGTTCGGGACGGTCGCGGTAAGCGTCAGCAGCGCGGAGCGGAAAATGTCATCGGTGCGCGTGCCCCAGTCACGCTCGAACACGCGCCTGAAGATGCTCACGAGCTGATCGACGCCGAGGTCACGATCAGGGTTGTCGAGCATGTTCAACGTCAGCGGCGCATCGTCTGAGGGGTTGAGCAGGTCCACCCGGCTCTCCTCACCGGGCGGTATGCGTGCGAGCACGTCATCCACCAAATCGCCTTTCGGGTCGATCACCAACGCGCCGCGTCGCGCGTGAAAGTCGGCGAGCGCGAGCCGTGCGATGAGCGTGGACTTGCCAACACCGGTCGGCCCGAGAACGTGCAGGTGCTGGCGCGCGTCTACGACGCCGATGCCGGCCTGCCGGCCGCTCGATGTGATCCCGAGCGGCTTCTCGTTCGTGCTGAGTCCTGGCGGCGAGGCGACTTGCCGGGCGCTTGCGCGCACGAGGCCGGGGATCGCCGCGTCGGCTGGCAGGTGCGCGAGTGCCGCAAGCTCGGGCACGCTCACGGTGAACGCTCTCCGTGTCAGCCAACGACCGTGCAGCTTCACCATTGCGCGGCGTACGCCACGGCGGCGCAACGCAGCCCTTCCCTCATACGGTGCGAAGCCGCCGATCACGCCGGCCAGCCGTCCACGAGCAAGCGACGGCGAGGGCGAGGAGACGGCGATGCGGACGAGACAGCGGTAGAGGGGTTGGGCGCTCTTGTCGAGCACGTCGCGCACGTCGGGGTTGACGGTCGGATCGGCGGCGGTGCGCTTCGGCGGGTTCGGGCTCAGCAGCTCAAACGCGCGTGCTGCTCGCCCGGTCGGCACGCCAGCGCGTAGGCGTCGCGCGGTCATGCGTAGCCGGCGCTGCTCGCGTGCCGTCGCTGGCCGTGCGAGCACTTGCACGAGCGCGCTCTCGCCCTCACCGAGCCCCGAGAGCTGCCCGAGGATCACCCGCAACGGATCGGGGTCGGTGCTGCTGTCGAGCGCGAACCAATCCGGCCCGGCGATCACGAGCTCTGACACGAGCGCGGAGCTGGCGGGCGCGGAGGCGACGGCTTCGATGGTCGTGCTCGCGCCCGGCCAAGCGGATTCGACGGCGCGCTCGATCAGGCCGAGCGGGACTACCTTCGGCACCCAGAGCTGGAACACCGTGCCGTCCTCACTGGCGGCGATCTCCCAGGAGAGATGCGGCTGCCCGGTGAGCAGCCGCGCAGGGTTGGGCAGCAGGAGGTCGTGCAGCGCCGACCACAACAGCAGCGCGCCGCGCGGCTGGACTTCGGGCGGAATCCCGATCCGCACGAGCCGCGCGCCGCGCGCGAGGCGCCAGCACCGCACACGACCGAGAACCACGGCGAGCGCGAGCGCGCCGGCCACGAGCACGGCGAGGATCGGCAGGAAGGGTCCAACGTTGGACAGGGCATGGTGGGCGAGCGTCGGCAGCGAGCGCAGCGGCCGGTTCGGTTCGTCAAGCCACCGTTGAACCTGAGGCGCGGGGTGATGGGAGCGGTGTGTCATTTCGCTGCCGGCCGTGTCGCGCCGAGATAGAGGTCTTCACCCCAGCGCGCGCCGATTGTGGTGGGGAACGACTCGGTTTGCACAACGGTCCCTTTGTGCGGCGCGTCCACCATCTCGCCGCCTTCAACGACGATCCCAACGTGCGTCACATTGCTGGTGCTCGTCCCGAAGAA
The DNA here is from genome assembly GCA_963810735.1 of uncultured Solirubrobacteraceae bacterium. Taxonomy (GTDB): domain Bacteria; phylum Actinomycetota; class Thermoleophilia; order Solirubrobacterales; family Solirubrobacteraceae; genus Palsa-744. The sequence goes on along the minus strand of CAWEOR010000004.1, from coordinate 457,410 downwards.
AACGAGATCGCCGGGCTGTAGCTGTGCGCTCGCGGGAAGGTGCGGCCCGGCATCGAACTGTTCTTGCGCCGTGCGCGGGATGGAGATGCCGGCAGCGCGATATGAGGCTTGCGCGAGGCCCGAGCAGTCATAGCCGCTGGCGCTCTCACCGCCCCACAGGTAGGGCACGCCGCGCTGGCTGAGCGCGAACGCGAGCGCGACACCGCCAGCACCATTCGCTGTCTGCGGTGTAGCTGATTCGGCTTCGTGTTCGTAGGTGGCGGCCCAGCGCAGGACTTCTTCGACGTAGGCGTTCGAGTGGTTGTAGGCGAAGATCGCGCGGCGGATTTCCTGCGGGGCGCCGTTGGCGCGCAGGTAGTTCGCGGCGCTGTAGATCGCATCGGCGGGGTTCCACCGGTCAGGGCGCCCGCCGCCGGGGCTGACGCCGTAGCTGGCCCAGGTGGAAGCGAGGAACTGCATCGGGCCGCCCGCGCCCGCGTAGTTGACCGCGCCCTCTTGAGTACACGACGGGTCTGGGTCTTGCCCGTCGTCGCACTCGACCTTCCCTATCCCGGCAAGTACCTCCCACGGGATGCCATAACGAGCGCCGGCCGCCTCGAACAGCCGCAGGTATTCACTCGGGATCCCCGCAACCGATTCGACATCGGCGGCGGGCTGGCCGAGGCTGACGCCCGCACCGCCGTCGAGCACGCCGAGCGCGGCGCCGATGAACAGCACGGGCAACAGCACCACGAGCGCGCACGAGCTGAGCAGCGCACGCTTCATCGGTTCTGTGCAAGCTCGGCCGGGTCGCTGGTGACAAGCTCGTGCTCGGCAGGGCTCGCCATCACCCTGAGCGGGACGCGCTGCCCGTCGGTCAACAGCAACCCGTGGCCGACCGGGCAGGTAAGCAGATAGGAGCGCTCCCCGGCCGTCAAAGAGAAGGCTTGCCCAACGCGGTCGATCGCCTGCGGGGATTGGTGCAGAAGGAAGTGCTGACGGGCATTGGCGACGACCGCCTGCCCGAGCGCGGAGTCCAGCAAGTCGCCGGGGTCCTGCGTGATCGTGGAGAGCCCCGTCCAGCGCTTGCGGGCCTTCTTCGCCAACCGGAACAAGAACCGCGCGCCGGGCGCCTCGCGTCCCGCTGTCGGCGTCTCGCGCATCAGGTCCCATGCCTCGTCGACCAACACCACGCGGCGGCGTAGCGGACCCTCAAGCGAGCGCCAGATAGCGTCGAGCGCGAGCATCAGCGCCGGGCCGCGCATCCGCTCGGGCAGCCCCCGCAGCGAGAAGCACACGAGATGACTGTCCGGCTGCACGGAGGTCGGCCTGTCGAACAGCGAGGAGTGCGAGCCGGTCGCGTAGGGGGAAAGGCGCTCAGCGAGCCGCTTGCCCGTTTCGCTCTCGGCTTCGAGCGCGCGCACGAGGTCGCACAGCAGCGGCGCCGGGCGTCGGTGCGTGGCGGGGTCGGCGGTGATCCCGGCTGCTTGGTAGGCGGCGCGCGCGCCACGGTCGAGCACGGCAAGCTCGCCACCGTCGAGGCCTCCAGCGAGCAGTTCCACCAAGTCGGCGAGGAACAGAATCCGATCGTCCAGCACCCGTGTCTCGTCGCTTGAGGCGGGCAGGTCGAGCGGGTTCAGCGCAACCGCGTGCGGGCCGGTGAACGGCAGATAGGCGCCGCCGACTTTCTCACAGAGCGGGTGGTACTCGTCCTCGGGGTCGAGCACGAACACCTGCACGCCGTCGAACAACAAGTGCAGCGCTTCGAGCTTCGCGGCGTAGGACTTGCCGCCGCCCGAGTCGGCCAGTAGAACCGTGTTGAAGTTGGCGCGGGAGAAGCGGTCCACGAGCACCGGGGCGCCGCTGTCGGTGACGCCGTAGAGCACGCCGTCCTCAAGCGGCGGGTCAGACGACGCGAACGGGAAGCCGGCGGCCAGCGCTGGCGTGTCGAACGTCCGCGCGAGCCGTAGCCGGTCGCTGCCGAGCGGCAGCGTGGAGAGCCACCCGTCGAGCGAGCGGAACGTCGCCGGTACGACGTGCATCAGCAGCGACGCGCACAGCGCTTTCACTCGTTCGGTGCGCTCTTGCAGCTCCTCTCTGCTCGGCGCGGTGACCGACAGGTATAGGCCGGCGCGGAACAGCCGGCTTTCACCCCGAGCGAGCGCGCTCGCCAGCGCGTCGGCATCCTCAGCGGCGGCGGCGAGCATCGGGTCCGAGAGCCGGCCACGGTCGGCGTCGATCCGCCGCGAGGACTCAAGCCGCGCGCGCTGGCGACGCAGCCGGTCGGCGGCGAGCGCGGGCGGGATCGGCCCGACATGGAGGGTCAGGTCAAGCTCGCCAGCGGCCTTCAGCAGTGGCGCGAGCCAACCCTGCGTGACCTCGCGCGGGTAGCCGACGACCGCGAGCGTTCGCTGCCACGTATCCCCGGCGAGCAGACGGTCGCGCTCGACCTCCACCGCAGCCGGCACGGGTATCCGCCCATCGCCGTCGTGCCGGCGCGCTCCCTTAACTACATGGGGGAGATGGTTCAGCATCGGTGGATCACCCCGTTCAGGTGCGATCCGGCTGGCGGGCCGGGCGCTTCCAGGGCGCCGAGCAGCAGCGTCGTGGCGGCTTCACCGTCGAGCCGGTCAAGCGTCACTCCGGCAGCGCGCAGCAGGTTCGCGCTCTCGCTGGCGTGTCGCTCGAGATCGGCGCTGGCAGCCGCGCGCTCGCGGGCGTGGGTGCTCAGCACGAGCAGGATTTGCCGGCGCCTCAGACCTTCGCCGTCGGTGGCGAAGTTGGAGAGGAACTGTGCGTAGTCGCGGGCGCAGCGCTCAAGCGCGGGGTGAGGCAGCCCCGGTGCGGCGCGCTCGATCGCCTCGGCGCGCTCGGTGAGGTCCACGAGTTCTGAGCGAACCGTGATCGCGCACGGCGCGACGAGGCTGTTCAGCCACTTGCCATAGGCGTCGGCGAGCGCTGCCTGCTCCTCGCTTGAGCGAAGCGCCCAGCTCGTCCCGCTCGCCGTCAACAGCAGGACGCTTGTGCCGTCGGACAGCTCCACGACGCCGCTCCTGAGGATCGCCTTCACCGGCACCCGTAGCAGCGAGACGGCCGGCTGGACGGGCGCACCCGGCAGCTTCGCGGGCACCCCATCGGGCGCCGCGATCCGCAGCTTGGATTGCGTGGATTGGCGGGCGGCGGCGAGCGCGATCCGCTCGCCCGAGAGGCCGTCCAGGCGCCCCAGCGCGAGGCCGACGCCCACGAGCGCGAACGGTGCGGCGAGCACGGCCGGCAACGGCATCGGCAAGAGCGACGCGACGGCCTCGAAGATCGCGTAGCAGACGATCGCGGTCACTACGAGGATCACGAGCTGCCGTGCGCTGAGCCCCCATGCGAGACGGTCCTCCATCTCCACGTCGGCGGGGAGCCGGATGCGCTGCTCGTTCACAGCGCACCCCCGATCGCTCCCTTTACGACCTTGTATGCGATGTAGGACTTTGCGACCCGCCCAACGGTCGAGGGTCGTCCCGAGAACACAAGCTCGCGCACCCAGAACGGGATGCGCAGCAGCACATAAAAGAGGCAGATAACGAGCAGCAGGTCGATCAGCGCGCCGCTCGCGCTGAGCCCCAGGACGCTGCTGCTCGACGCGAAGAAGACGTGGACGATCGCGGCGAGCGTCAACGCTTGAGCGACCTGCACGCCGAGCGCGCCGATCATCGCGCGCCACCAAAGCCGCGCCAGCCCTTCAGTCTGCGGGAGCCCGTGCGCGAGCAGACAGATAGGAGCGGCGCAGACCAGGAGCACGATCAGCGCCGCCCGGACGAGATAGAGGATCAACAGCGCGACCGCGAGCACGGCGCAGACGAGCCCGAGCAGTACGAGGAAGATGCCGCCGTCGGTGATCGACTCGACTACCAGCAGCTCAAGCGTGTGCCCGGCCTGCATCGGATCGACGCCGTTGCCGAGCAGCGCGCCCGAGAGCGCGTTGGCGATGCTCACCATCTGCCCGGAGATGGACAGGCTCGCGTTGGTCGCGATGGCGGCGATGACCAGACGCGGGATCGCGTCCTTGAGCGCGTAGGAGGTTTGCAGCGTCTCGTGAGTCATCACTAGCGCGCCGGCCACCATCACCACGAGCACGAGCAGCGCGTCCGCGATCCCGACCGCCAACTGCCAGTAGGAGCGGACGTTGGCTTGGTCCACGATCTGCGGCGTGGACAGCAGCGCCCGGCCGACAAGCTCCATCGCCGGGTTCAACGCGGACTTGACGAGCCCCGCGAACCATTCATTTATCGCGGCCTCGATTTTCCCGGTGATGTCGAAGAACCCCGGGTGTGAGGCCTTGCCGGCACTCACGCTCCCGCCCTTCGACGGCGCGGGCGGCTTCGGCAGCGCGGGCCCCACTTCGATGCCGCCTTCCGGCGCCATGCTTTCGAGCGCCGAGCCGGGCAGCGGCGGCGACGCGGCCGGCGCCGACGCGGTGCTGGCCGTCGGCGTCGTCGCGTGCGAGCCCTGGCCGGCTGCTGGGGCGGCGAGGCTGAGCAGCACCACGGCGGCGGCGAGCAGCACGGCGAGGGTTCTCCGCCGCGTGCTCACCCGACGATGTGCTGCAGAACCGTGACCATCACGGGCGCGAGCGCCGCGAGCCCGTACCCCCAGAGCGCTGCTTTGAGCGCGCTCTTGGCGCGTTCGATCTGGTTCGGGTCACCGCCCGAGATCAGGTAGCGGATACCCGCGACCGTCAACAGCAGCGACGCCAGCCCGACGAGCAGGCCGATCAACCAAACCCGCAGGTTGTCTACGACCTGATTCAGGCTTGTCGCTGCGGCGTCGGCTACCTGCGGAACAAGCAGTGCCGCCAGCAGCGCCGATGCGATCGCTATGGCGAGTCTGCGTGTCATAAGACTTGCTCGGGTCCGGCGCGGGGCGGACCCGAAATCACCTCCTTCGTCTAACTCGACTGGCTTCTCTCAACCGACCGGGCCGTGTGACCCAGCGCCGGTGACCCGAGCAAGTGACAAAGGCCGGTTTTGCTGTCCTCGCGGTACAGGCCGGTAGCCGAGGAACATGAGAAGCCGTCGCTCCGCACGCTGGCGGCGCAGCTTCATCGTGTTGTAGGAGACGCCCACCGAGCGCGCGAGGTCCGCCACGGGAACACCGTCGATCCGACTCGCGCAGATGACCTCCGCCTCCTGCTCGGAGATCGCGCACGCCCGCACCGCTTCATCGAGCAGCGCCTCAACGTCGCCTTCAACGACTTCGGGCGCCGGGGTCTTCTGGTCGAACCCGACCCACAGCGAGCGCCATTCGCTCTCGCGCCCGAGCACCACGAGCGTCCGGTGCATCGTGTCGAGCAGCAGGTTTGCCGCGACCCTGCGCCTGCGGTGCAGGGGATAGGAGCGAATCCCCTCCCAGAGGGCCGCGCAGATGATCGCCCACAGCTCCTCGGCGTCGCGCGTGTCGCTCAAAAGCCGGCCAGCCATGTTCAACAGGCCGGGGCGGATCGCCTCAAGCACGACACGCCCGCCCACCGGCTCGTCCTTCGCCCAGGCCAGCAGCGCGCACAGCACGGCGTCCTTCGCAGCGGGTGCTGCCGGGCGGCGCATGAAGCGCACGAGCGCCACCGCATCGACGAACCGCGACAGCACCGGCTCGGCCTCCCGCGCTGCCCTGAAGCGAGCGCGAAAGACCGGTGAGCCAAGCTCTCGGTTCCAGTCACTTGCAAGCGTGTTCACGGGCATCGGGCACTCCCTTTCGTCGCGTTGCCGCGAGGGTGCCCGCGCTCGATGACCCAGCGCTTACACGCCACTAACCGGCGCAGTTCGACCTAGCTGGTTTTCCTGCGCGCTTCCTGGGTATCCATAAAAGGCACGGAAAGCAAGCCTGAGGTCCACAGATGCGTCATGCCGCGACAACCAAACCGGCAAAGGACGCCGCCGCGGACAGCGACGCGCTTAGGCGCCCGTGTGCCTACTCGCCTCCAGGCGTCGGTTCCCCGCCCCTCTACCCACCGCCGCGATGACGCTTGCAGTCTCGTCCTCGTGGCCGTTCAGCCGGCCTCGTTCCCTAAGGGCACGAGGCCGATTCGCGCTGGATTGTGGGCGCTGTAAGTGCCGTGTTAGTCGCGTGTCAGCGCTGTGTCAGTGCTGGCAGGAAGGAATAGGCCCATGAACACGCCCCGCCTTACCTCGCTCCTCTCAGGTCGCGACGCGAACGGGTCAGCTGCCGTCGCCAATGGCTCGCCGCCGAGACTACGACCGCCTCGGCGTACCGAGACACCGCCCGCAACCACTACGCAGGAGGCAAAGCCGCGGCGGCTCCTACAGCCGCTCCCGCTTGCCGGCATGGTGCTCGTGCTGATCGCGGTCATTGCCTATTGGTCGGTGTACGCCTCATCGACCAAACGCACCCCGATCTTGCTCGCCACGCACGCGCTCCCTGCCGGCACGGTGCTGAGCGCGGGCGACCTTCGTACCGGCGAACTGGCAGGCGAAGGATCGGTGCTCAGCGCACTCGTGCCCGAGCACGAGCTAGGGCAAGTGATCGGGCGCCGGCTCTCATCCGAAGTGCCAGCCGGGACGCCGCTGGCCGCTGGCGCGATGGGCACCCAGCACGCGCAGCCGTCCTCCGAGTTCACGCTCGCGGTCCCCGAGTACGACGTGACCGGCACCGCCCTTCAAGCCGGCGAGCGCATCACGGTCCTGGCGACGTTCAACGCTGGCGGCGGACAGTCCGCGACCACGCGCCCCGTCGCGCGCGACGTGCAGGTGCTCACCGTCGGCGAAGCGCCCGCCAACTTGGACCCGGCCACCACCACCGTCCCGGTGACGATTTCGCTGAGCAGCCCGTCGGTCGCGCCGTCCCTCGCGCTCGCCAACGAGGACGCCAAGATCGACCTCCTCGTGGAAGGCTCGGGCGGCTCGACCTCGCCGATCCCGTCCGTCAACCCAGGAAGCGTCGAATGAGCGCGCGTCCGAGGCTCGTGCTCGCGCTGACGCCGCTCGCCGAGCGCGCGATCGAAGGCACCCTGTTCGACGGCGAGAACCTCGCTTGAGCTGCTGTGCAGCGTCGGCGAAGCCGACGAATTGCTGCGCACGATCAGCGAGGAACGACCCGACGCCGTGCTGCTCTCCCCAGGCCTGGCCGGGCTCACGCCCGGACACTGCGAGCGCGTCCGCTCCGCAGGCGTGCGGCTCGTCGGCCTCGCGCTCGACCAGCGCGACACCAACGCGCTCGCGTCCATCGGCGTTGACCTGACCGTCGAGTCCTCCGTCTCCCGCGAGGAGCTGATCGCAGCCACTCAAGGCGAGACACACGAGCCGGCAGCCCCGCCCGCCGTCGCTGCGTCGCCGTCGCGCGTGCAGCGGCCCGAGGACGCCGGCAGCGTCCTGGCCGTCATCGGTGGGCGTGGCGCCCCCGGAGCGAGCGAGTGCGCCGCATCGCTCGCGGCGCTCGCGCACGACCGCTGGCCGACGGTCCTAGTCGAGGTCGACGCGCTCGGCGGCGGCCTTGACGTGCGGCTCGGCGCCGACGCCCATCAAGGGTCGCTGCTCGGGCTCGTGCGGGCCAGCAGCAGTCAGGACGGCGGCGGCGCGCTGCGCGAGCTTGTCGAGCACTGGCTGACCTCCCGCGAGGGTTGGCCGCCCGTGCTGCTCGCGCCGCCCGACAGCGAAGCGCTCGCCGAGTGCGCCGAGCCCGGGCGCGATCACGAGTGCACTGCACGCGCTCTGCGGGCTGTACCCGGTCGTCGTCGCCGACGTTGGTTTTCCGCTCGCCGACGGTGCCCAGCTTCCCGCTGCCGCGCGCACGCACCGCGAAGCACTGATAGCCGCCGACGCGGTACTGCTCGTGCTCGGCGCCCGCGAGGCGCAGCTGCGCCACGGCCTACGCCAACTCGACCTCCTACGCGACCAGCTTGCGATCCCGCCCGAGCGGCTGCGCGTCATCGTCAACGGCGTCGGTGCCCCAGGCGCAGCGAGCTCGTCGCGCGGTCCTCGACAGCGCGGCCGACTTCCTCGCTCATCGAGAGGTCAGCATCGACGCGTGGGTGCCGTGGGACGGTCGCGCGCTCGCTCGCGCGGGCCGTAGAGGCACGCCGCTCGCCCTCGCCCGCAGACGCGGTGCCTACGCCCGCGCGATCACGCGGCTGCTTGACGAGCTGTTCATGCCCGCCACGACGCCCGCACCGAAGCGGCGCAAGCGCCGTCTGCCGGTGACGGTCACCCGCGCCCGTGATGAGGAGGAGACGGTCGTATGGCAGCGGTAGCCGTCGAGAAGACCGTCCGCGAGGAGGTCGAGAAGCGCGCTCGCCGATGGTGAGGTCAACCTTGCCAGCGAGACAGGACGCGAGCAGACAGAGCGGATCATCGAGCAGGCCGTCAACGCCTACCAAGCACAAGCGCTCAGCGGCCAAAACGGCGGCGAGTTCACCGACCAAGACCGCGCCGAGCTGACACGCGCACTACGCGACGACTTCATCGGGCTCGGCACGATCGCGGAGAAGATGCTCGCCGACCCCGACGCGCAGGAGTGGATGGTCAACGCCCCCAAGCGCGTTTTCAAGGACAACGGCGAGCGCATCGAACGCGTCACCGATGTGGTCTTCAGGGACAACCGCCAAGTCCGCAACTTCATCGAAAGGCTGTTGGAGCAGGTCGAGGGCAAGAAGCTCGACCGCCTCACTCCGATGGTCGAGGCGCGGCTTGCCGGACGGGTCACGAATCAGCGCGACGCTGCCGCCGATCAGCAGCAACGGCAACGTGATCTGCACTATCCGCCGCTTCCGGCTCGTGGCGATGACCCTCCAAGAACTCGTGACGCTGGAGTTCCTAAGCGACCAAGCCGCCGACTTCCTCAGCGCCTGCGTGAAGGCAGGCAAGAACATCATCGTCGCCGGCCCTGTCTCGACCGGCAAGACGACGTTGCTGAACGCGCTCGGTCAAGCGATCCCCGGAAGCGAGCGCGTCGTCGTCTGCGAGTCCAGCGCCGAGTTGCAACTGCCCCAAGTGCTCCAGAACTGCATCGGCTTGGAGGCAAGGCCCGCGAGCGCCGACGGGCTCGCCGAGATCGCCCTTGCGAAGTTGGTCGCCGAAGCACTGCGCGCAAACCCAGACCGCATCATCGTCGGCGAGTGCCGCGGCCCGGAGGCAATGGCACTCCTATGGGCGCTCGCCAGCGGCCACGCCGGCATGAGTTCAGTCCACGGCGAGTCCGCCGAGCACACCATGAACAACCTCGTCCGCTTCGCCCTCACATCAGGCACGAACATTGACGGCGAGCAAGCCCGCGACTGGCTACGCGACGTTCACGTTGTCGTCCACTGCGACCGGCCACGCAGCAACGTTGCCGGCGAGCGCCATTTCCTCCCCAGACGCATAGACGAAATCGTGGAGGTCGCGGGCGTCGAGGGCCGCCGCATGAGTCTCAACCCACTATTCACCGGCAGCGGCGCCGACCTGCAATGGGCCGCAACAGGACCGAGCTTCCTAGACGATCTCGAACGCACCGGCTACCGGAGCCCCCAATGAGACGGACACTCCCCGCGCTGCTCGCGTGCCTCCTGATCGCCGGATGCGGAGGAGCCAGCCGTCACTACCGCTAGCACGACAACCGACAAGCACGACCACCACGCCACCGTCAACGCTACAGCGCAGCTCGAACAGGCAGTACGTACTGCTCTACAGCAGAACGGCGAACTGTCGAACTAGGTGCTCGGCACAACGCGTCCCACCGTGGGCGCGCGGTCCACGGCGGCCCCGGCGCTCTCGGGGATCCGGGCTCCGCAGCCAACGCAGTAGCGGGCACCTACAGATTCATGTCGTTGTCGCACGCATGTTCAAATCTCATCCATCGACCTATCGCTCCTCGTTTGCAACTGCGACGGCGGATGTGACGGAGAGCAGTCGAGTTGTGACCGCTCCGTAAGGGTCACAGCTCTCGGTCACTCGATTGTAGGCGGACGAACAGGCACAGTTCACACTTCGCCGAGCGAGCGGCTGACGTTCGTGGTCTGGAGCTAGGGCGAGCACCGAGAATGGTGTCACACTCGCCCGGACTTGCGGTCGGTCTCTCGCTCCGCTGTCCGCGGCGGCAGGCTCATAGCTGCGAGTTACGCTACGAATTGTACTCCCAGCAGAGCGGAACTAGCCATGCGTCGATCGGTGCTTCGGTCAGGTGTCCTCGACTCGTCGGTCGTCCGGCAAAGCGCCATCGGCGCCTGCCTCTGACTCGTCGGAAGCCAACAGCGAAGCGTCATCCGGCCCTTCACCGCCGGCAATCCGACGCTGCCGAGCACTTCACCGAGGCTCGCCAATCCACGTCCTCTGGGCCTGGTTCGTTTTGGTATCACGACGGTCAAGGCGAACGCTGCATCTATGTCGCCGGCCAGCGACGGTGTCTGCTTCAACGTCGTGCAGGCCGGTGGGCCTGCAGAAGCCGCGCCAGAACCGGTCAATCCTGTGCGCTCGCCGTAGCCGCTGCTAACCGTCTGCCGCTCGACGCTGGACACATACAAGCCGAGCCCGTCCACGCGAACGGCGGGACTGACGGGCACTCCGAGCTGGTTCTGGCTCTCGCCCGCGCCTCCCTCGACGCGAACGGTATCCGTGGCCGAGCGCGGAGAGCACGTCACAGTGACTGCGACAGCGAATGCGGTGCGCTGGATATTCGGTGATGGCTCCTCGCTGGCTGGCGGGGCAGGGCTGCCCTACCAGTCGGGGTCCGTGCCCTCTGACGCGATCCTGCACGATTACCAGACGCGTTGCCTGCCTGGCGATCAAGGGCACGATCCGTATGTGCTGGCGAGCTGTGGTCCTGACGGGTACACCGTGACCGCGACGCGTTGAATGGGGCGTCACTTTCACGGCGCATGGCCCGGTCACGAGAACCGGCGCGCTACCTACCCGCTCGACGGCTGATTCTCTGACTTACCCGGTGAGTGAGGAGCGAGCGTTCCTGGCATCGGCGGGAGGCGGAAAGTGACTGGCTTCCTGCTGGGGCTTTGTTTCGGTGCTGGCGTGGCGCTGATATGGCTCGGCGTCGTGGTCGGGGTGCGCCTGTCGAGCCCGACGGCACCCGGGAGGTTGACCGCGTTGCTTAGGGATGGCGCGATTGGCGTGCCGGCGCTCGTGTTCATTGTGATCGTCGCGGCCTGCGCGGTGTCGGCGGCGCTGCTCGTTTGGTGGATCATCGACGTGCCGGCGCTTGTGGCGGCCGGGGTGTTGGGTGGCGCGTTCGTCCCGATCGGGTGGGCACGCAGTCGCAGGGATCACCTGCTGCGAGAGCGTGAGCGAGCGTGGCCGGCGGTGTTGAATCAGCTTGCCGATGCGCTTGAGTCGGGCATCGCGTTTCCGGCTGCGGTCGCGCACGTCACGGCGTCTGGCCCGGTGGTGCTGCGCGGTGAGTTTGCGGCGTTCGGCGCACGGCTGCGTGGCGATGACATAGCGAGCGCCGTTGAGGGTCTTCGAGGCATCGGCGAACGCACCGCCGATTCGGTGGCGCTGCTGCTGCGCGCGGCGCTTGTCGAGACGCCTACGGGTGGGCTTGCGCCTGTCCTGCGCGAGCTGGCGAGCGTTCTCTCCGAACGGTTGCAGGCGCGGGAGAAGGCCCGCACGAGAGCGGCGAACCTGCGTGTCGAGGCGGCCATCGTCGCGTTGAGCCCGATCCTGATTCTGCTGCTGTTCGGCTCGACCTCGCCGGAGTTCTTGAGCGCCTACCGCACCGCGGGCGGCACGTTCGTCCTGCTCATCGGCGGCCTTCTCATCTACGGCTGCTACGCCGCGATGCGACGGCTAGGACGCGTGCCCGAGCCGCGCCGAACACGTCCAAGTGAAGGCGGCCGGTCGTGAACGGCGGGCTGCTGTTCGCCTCGCTGTGCTTGGTCGTCGGTGGGCTTCTGCTCTGCGAGCACGCTCTCTCCCGGCGCCGCGTAGCGCTGTCGGTCAGGCTGGCTCGCGCTCGCGGCGGACGGCCGGCACTCCCAGGCACGATCGAGGCCAGCATCCCCGAGTCGCTGCGTGCGTGGAGTGAGCGTGTGCGCTTGAGCTACGCCGATGCGCTGCGCAAGGCGGGCAGGAGCGAAACCGTCGCGCGGCTGCTTGCCAAGAAGGCGCTGTTTGCCTTCGCTGTGCCGTGGTGTCCACTCGTTATCTACGCAGCGGCGGCCGGTCGTCTGCCCTCAGCCGTCGTGCTGCTCGTGCTCGCCGTGTTCGGGTTCTTTCTCCCCGACCTGGCTCTGCGCATGGAAACCAAGCAGCGCAGGGAGGCACTGCTGTTGGATTTGCCGGATGCGCTGGCGGTCATGGCGCTGTCACTGGGCGCCGGCCAGTCGTTGCGGCAAGCGTTGGAGCTGGCGGCGCAGGACTGTCAGGGACCGCTCGGGGATGAGCTGACGCGAGCGCTGTCACTCGCGCGCCGCGATAAGACGCTCGGCGAGCGCGAGGCGTTGGTCGTGGTCGCACACGAAAACGGCGAGCCCGGATTTACTCGCTTCGCCGAGCTGCTGGCCGCGAAGGAGTCTCCATACCTCGCGTTCCTGCGCACGCAGGCGAAGGCGCTGCGCGCCGACCAGGACCGCCACCTCGAACGCACCGCTGACAGCGCCTATCGCCGGATGCAGCTTTGGATCGCCCCGCTGGCCGGGGTGATGCTCCTGATTCTCGCTTACGGCTTTCTTCACGTTCTCGCCAACTCGACGTAAAGGAGGAAAAGAAAATGGGCATCTTGGAACGGCTTTGGATTGCCCTGCTGACCGGAGCGCATCGTTCGCTCGAGGACGAGCGCGGGGAGGTTCTGCCGTGGCTCGGGCTCACGATCATGCTCGTCAGCTTGGTCGTCGCGATCATGGCGGCACTGCGCCCGGCCGTACTCTCAGACGTTCAGAAAATCATCTCTGAACTAGGCGGCTCATAGAGAAAGCTCGTGAGGTACTACTCCGGGCCGGTAAATAGAGTCCTTTTGTGGTAGTGTTTGGGGATGGTTGATCGGGATGCTCGCTCGTTGCCGCAGGCTGCGCAGGAGGAGCTGCGACGACGGGCCGTGAGGCTGGTTGATCTGGGCAAGACGCAGGTCGAGGTCGCGGAGACGCTGGGTGTGCGCCGGCAGGCCGTTGGCCGTTGGGTGCGAGCGCACCGAGTCCGGGGGGATCAGGCATTGGCGGCTGGGAAGCGTGGACGGCGGCCGGGTGAGAAGACAGCGCTCATGCCGTCCCAGCAGGCGCAGATCTCCAAGGCGATCCGCGAGAAGAACCCCGATCAGTTGCGGCTGCCGGGGTTTCTGTGGACACGGGCACTGGTGTGTGAGTTGATCGAGCGGCGGTTTGGGATCCGTGTCGCGGAGAAGACCGCGGGCCGGTATCTGCGAGCGTGGGGGTTCAGCCCGCAGAAGCCCGCTAGGCGTGCGTTTGAGCAGAATCCCGAGATGGTGGCACGATGGCTGGATGAGCGCTACCCGGAGATCGAGCAGCGTGCCCGGCGCGAGAAATCCCTGATTCTGTGGGCCGATGAGATGGGTTTGCGTTCCGATCACACCGCCGGGAGGTCGTGGAGTCCGGTCGGGAGGACTCCCGTCGTGGAGGGCACCGGCCAGCGCTTCGGCGCGAACGTGATCTCTGCGATCTCCAACAAGGGGCACCTGCAGTTCCGGGTCTTCAAGGACAAATTCGTCGCCAAGGTGTTCATCGACTTCCTCCACCGCCTCATCCGCCAAAGCAACGGGCAGAAGATTATCCTGATCCTTGACGGGCACCCCGTTCACCGCTCAAAGAAGGTGAAAGCCTGGGTACAGGCACACGCCGATCAGATCGAGCTTCAATTCCTCCCCGGCTACAGCCCCGAGCTCAACCCGACTGAGCTGCTCAACCAAGACGTCAAGACCAACTCCCTCGGCCGCCGCCGCCCCCACACCCAAGACCAGATGATCGGTGACACCCGCAGCTACCTACGCTCCACCCAACGAAAACCCCAGCTCGTCGCCCGCTACTTCCAAGAGGAACACGTCGCCTACGCCAAAGCAGCATGACCCCTATTTACCCGCCCGGCGTAGTATCACTACCGCGTCACCGCGAGTAACCTCGCGGGCACCGGCCAGGGCCGGGAGCAGACGTTCAAGACGCTGCCTGCCTTTATCACACCGCCTGCGAGCGTCGCCTTCACCATCACCCCTGACAGCGACCCGCTGATCTCGCTGAAGACCTACACCTTCGCCATCATCAACCCCGAGCCCGGCGTCAGCTACCAGTGGGACTTCGGCGACAAGGACTCCCCGCTGGACTCCGCCAGTGCCCCGTTCGTCGTCGAGGCGACCGGCACGAGCGTCACCTACGCCTACCCGAGCCCGCCCGTCCTCGACGACGCCGCCAATGGCAGCCTGTGTCCCGGCAGCCAGTGCGCGAACGGATCGCCGTTCGCCGTGTACCTCGTGCGCGCGCAGGCCGTCGTCCCTCAGGGCGGCACGCCAGTGTCGGCCACGCCGCAACGGGTGGTCGTGATCCCCGTGCAACGGCCCACCGCGCACTTCCAGCTGCTGCGCGCCCAGAAGAACAACGAAGGCACCGGCACCACCACCGTCGTCACCAAACCGGTGACCATCGTTCCCCAGGCCGCCATCAACGAATCCGACGCCAACGCCGGAGACCGCATCGTCCGCGAGGACTTCTGGCTCAACAGTCAGGACGCCGGTCCCCCCGACCTCACATGCCTCTCCGACGGCGTATGCGGACGCTACGACGGCAGCGTACCGCTCACGCCCTCGAGCGTTCCCTCGCCCGACGAACTCGAACAGATTCCGGGGCTGGGCAACGACGGCACAGGTGAGCTCACGCAGTTCGGCACACCTGTCCCCACGGTGCTGGGCGAGTTGGACCAGTTCGGCGGCTGCGTCCTGGCGATCCACGGCGGCGACAGTTGCTCGAGCTTCAAAGAGCAGTACTCCTCACCCACCGACGGCTTCGAGTCCTTCTCGGTCAACTTCTGGAACGCCGCGCTCGCCGCCATCGGTTCGTCTGCCAGCCCGATCGCCACGCTCCCGCCCGAGGCGTCCAACCCGAAGTCCTCCGGCTTCTACGAACGCCTGCCCGCAGCGATCGGCTACCCGCCGCTCACCAGCGTCAACCTCGCTCAGGCAAATGGGATAGACGGCGAGCAGGGAACCGGCGACTCGTACCTGTGCGAACCCTCCTACCACCTCGGCACGGCGCTCTTCGGCGGCGCTGAAATCGGCAAGGACGGCCTGTGCGTCGGCTCGTGCTTCACGGGCTATCCACTAGGCGGTGGGCGCGGCTTCCCCGTCGCGCCCGAATGCTACTCGGGCGGCGAACCCAACAAAGAAGACTGCGGCGACAACCTCGTCTGCCTCGCGGGCCAGGGCACCGGCTTCTTTCCGAGGGACCTCGCCCAACTCGGCCCCGGGAGCGTGCAGCACCATGAGGACGAATGGAACTTCCTCTACAACTACGCCACCGTCGTCGGTGTCGACACCTCGCTCGACTGGCCCGACGGACCCGCCACCGGCGAGCGCGAGACCCCGATCGGCAAGACGCTCGTCCCGCGCACCGTGACCATGGTCGCCTACGACGCCGAGGGTGTCGCCTCCGAACCGGCCACCCAGAGCGTGCCGCTCACACCCGCCACCAACCCCACGCTCGACGTATGCGTGGAAGACGTCACCGCCGGCTCGCCGTGCGTACAGACTGGAGAGAAAAAGCCACTGCCATTCCCAATCACCGAAAAGGACACCCTGCGCTTCAAAACCACCGGCAGCAACGGCGGCAGCGACCCGATCGCCTACTACGGCACATCGGTGGGCCAGCCCAACTACAAGGAAGAATGCGAATCGGGTGGCGCCCCCTATTTCGAGCCGTCCACCGAACGCCCGGGAGGCCTCAGGGAAACGCACGTCCCGGTCGGCGAAGGCCCGACCGAAGTCCACCATGGGCCCTCACCCGAGCACGCATCGCTGCGCGCGCGCACGGCCGCCGCCGTAAGCAAACCGGGTGGTGGCGGCGTGGTCGTCAACCCAGTCGACGAGCTCATCACCGGTGAAAAGGCTATCCCGTTCCCGATCCCGGTCTTCAGCGACCTGTTGTCCGGCGCCTTCCCCTACCACGAATGCGCGGCCTACGCGCAGCGCACGGTCAACGCCAATGCGAAGCCGCCGGCGCTGCCCTCCGGCGGGCCCAACGAACCTGCCCACATCGCCTCCGTGCGCTCCCGGGAGCGCGCGCGCGCACATGAGGCAAACGCCGATCCTCTCGCGCCCGTGCAGGTGAGCACGAGCGCCAGCGCCGCCGCCAGCGGGCTCCCGTTCGAATTCCCCCACGAAGGCAAGTACTCGGTGTCGGTCGCCGCATACAACACGTCGGGTCTCGGCGCGATCACGCGCATCGACGGCTTCGAGGCGACCAAGGCCGTCAAGGACGGACCATGCGAGGCCGTCAACTCCATCCCCATCAGGATCCGCGACCCCAACGACAAAGACCACGAAGTCAACCTGGGGTTCTCCGGTGAGTGCGTGAGCATCGTTACTGCCGCCACCAGCGCCCACAACGGCGAAGGCCATCCGCTGCTGTACGTGAGCAAGACCACCATCGACATCGACGGCGTGCCGCTGCGAGCGCAGCAGGGAGACGCCATTGTGGTCCGTCCGATCGGCCGCGAAAACAAAAACGAAGCCGAAATCTTCGTCGCGCCCTGCAAGTTCTCCGCGTTCGAAGCAACCCCCTCGGCCGCGAACGGCGACTGCCCGCAGAGGGACCTCGGCACGATCTACCTGGCGATCGGGGGTGGCCAGAACCAGTCTCCCCCCGGCATTGGTGCGCAGGCAGGATTCAGTTCCTCCAAGGCCCGCCAGACGTTCGGGCCGCTGCCGGGAGGGACGAGGATGGGGCCGTGCGGCGAACTTCCCGGCTCGAAGCCGTGGGCGATCGCCAAGGAATCGGGGGGCAAGGCAGCCGGGTTCCAGGGGTTCACCGTGGCAAGCGAGCCCTGCGTCGAGTTCACCACCAGTGACGAATCCCACCTCGAATTCCTCGACTCGCTCCCCGAAGAATTCTTCAGGCACGGCAAGGCCGCCACCTCGCTGATCAGGATGGAAGGCAAGGACGTGCCCGTCGTCAGTCTCCTCGAAACCAACAGCTACGCCAACGTCGCCCGGCGGCGCAGGAGCGAGCGCGTGATCGACGGCAGCCAGTCCACGGCCTCCGCCCGTCACCTGCGGCTGAGGGGGCACGCCGCCGAAATCGGCTTCCCGCCGGTCCCCAACTGCAATCCCACGAAGCACAACCCCAACGAACTCGAAGTACCGCAGGGCGACGAAGTGGGGCCGATCGAAATGCCTATCGGTGTTCACTTCTGCTACGACAAGGAAACGGGGGACTACACCGGCAACGTCAAGGTAAACATCCCCGCCCCCGCCGTTTTCCCCCTGGAAGGCGTGGAAGTCGGCTTCGAGATCGGGCACGGGCGCCTGATCGACGCCGGCGGCGAGATCAAAGGCAACGTCCCCATCGGCCCGGTGTTCCTCAACGAGCTGAAGTTCGACATCCAGACCGACCCCACGGTCGTCGCCGGCGCGATCGAGGCGTCGATCGCCGACATCATAGGCGTCGAAGCCGCCACAGTCGTCAAGCCGCAGACGCCCGAAGTCGCGATCGAAGGCACCGTCATCCTGCCCATCGGCGGCATCAGGCTCGGCGGGTTCGAGCTGGTGATCGAAAAGAACATCACCAAGCTGAGGGTCGACATCGACGAGCAGTTCGGTCCGGCCGAACTCGAACTCGCGGTGCAGGGAGCGATGGAGTTCGACCCCGAATTCGCGTTCTTCATGGAAGGCAGCGGCAAAGCCTGCCTGTGGATCTGTCTCGGCGCCAAAGGCATCGTGTCGAACATCGGGCTCGCCGCGTGCGGAGAAATCAACCTCCTGTTCGTGACCGTCAGCGCCGGCGTGGGGGTGCTGTGGAGCGGACCCAACTCCGGCGTGCACCTCTTCACCGGCTGCGACCTCAGCGGCTACCGGCCGCCGTCGCTGCGCAATGTCACGTTCGCGCGCGAGATTCCCACCCTTCGGGTCCCCGGCGTCACACGCGGCTCGCCGCCGGGCGCGAGCGCCCCGACCGGCGCCCGACCGATGGCGCACGCCGCCGGCGCCGCCCCGCAGTCCGTGCTGGAAGCCGGAGGCCACGAGACGCTCACCCTCAACGCCGGCAACCTGTGCACCCCCAAGGACGAAACGGCTTGCACGAAGGGCGCCGTTGCCGTGCAGGTGCACTCCCTGGCGAGCCAGGCGGGCGTCGGCAACGTGCCCGAGGTGACGCTCACCGGCCCCGGCCCCGAAGACCCCCGCGTGATCACCACCCCGGGCACCCCCGACGAATTCGGCTACACGCCGGCGGGCACCGACCTCACACCGCCCGGACCGGCCAACGAGGGCAGCGCCTTCGTCGACCCCGATCCAGTCCCTATGTACGATCAGGTCGAAGGCAGCTCCGCGTACTGCACCGAGGGCGAAAAGACTACCCTCACGAGCCTTCCCGGAACCTGCCCGAAGGTGGTCACCACCACCATCTTCGTCGCTGACCCCGGCAAGGGCGAATGGACGCTGAGCGTCGACCAGGGCTCGCCGCCCATCATCGACGTGTCGGTCGCCCAGCCAGAGCCGCCGGTCAGCGCCGGCGAGTTCAACCCCGTGGTGCGCCCGGTGGTGCTGAGCCAGAGCTTCCACGGCGTGCTCGCCCACCTCTCGGCCACGACCAAAAGGCTCGAGCTCCCAGCCACCACTGACAAGCTCGACACGCTCATCGCCGACCACCACCTGCTGCTCTCGCCCTCGGTGGAGATCCCGCCGAAGACGCCGCAGATTCGCACCCAGCTCGAACACCCGAGCGCCGCAGACGTGGACGTCCCCTCGATCGACATGGGGTTGCTCCGCGCCGTGCAGCTCAAGGTGCCCAGCAAGTGGAGAGGGACGGTCGCGATCATCGACGAGTCGCCGAGCGGAGAGGAGGTGCTCGCCAGCCACATCAGTACGAGCATGATCCCCAGCGGCGGGCTACCCCTGTTGTTCAAACCGGTCACCAGCTTCGGCGCGACCCACACGATCAAGGCATTCCTGTCCAACGAAGAAGGCATCCCCAGCCAGACGCTCACGCTCAGCACCTACACGGCGCCCGCGCTGCCCACGCCGAGCGCTCCGACCATCGACAAGGTCGTCCGCCTGGGCTCGACCGTGGACGTGTACTTCAACCCCCACGGCGCGTTCGTCAAAGAAGGCGTTGGCCTCGCGCTCGAGGCCGGCAACGGGATGGTGATCCAGGGACGCGTGACGTTCGCGCGCCTGCATGCAATCGGCCGGCGCCGCGGCCTCGGCTCGGCGGGACAGGCGAGCGAGTACATGCTCAGCATCACCCACGTCGACCCCACGGTGGCGATCAACCTCGCCATCGACGACTCCGTCGCCGGCCAGGTGAGCGCCAGCGCGAGGCGCATCCTCGGCCCGGCCATCCATCCAATCAGCGAGTTCGAGCTGCTCAGCCGCGAGCATACGCTGCGGTCGGCTCATCACCGGCGCTAGATGGCGCGTGGGTGCCGGTACCCTTCCGTGATGGACCACCCGTCGATCGTTGGCCGCATCGATAGCTCGACGGCCTTCGCCTACTGCCAGCCACAGATCGGCGAGAGCTTGGTGCGTGGCTTGGAGCTGCGCGTGCTCGTCGTGCAGCAGAGCTGCGCCCCATTCGACGACGGGCCGCTCGCCCCGCAGGATGTGGACTGATCTCAGGGTGGCGAGCGCTCGAGTCATGGGCTCGCCCGGCGGGCAGGCAGGATGGGAGCGGCTCTTCTGGCTCGTGTTCGAACGAAGCTCCCATCCGATCGTCCTGCTCGACGACGAGCGACGGATCGTCGACGCCAACGATGCCGCCGTGGCGCTCTGGGGCGGCTCCCGCCGCGAGCTGGCCGGCCGCTCGATGGTCGACAGCATCGACCCCTCCGAGCGGCGGGTGGCAACCCGCGAGTGGCAGGCGTTCCTGCAATCCGGCGACTACTCGGGTAGCCGCGACCTGATTCGGGCGGACGGGACGAGCGTGCGGGTCGCCTTCGCCGCTCGCCTTGCGCTCGTCGGCGGACGGCGGCTCGCGGTGTACGTGGCGAACGACAACAGCGAACGCGAGCTGGAGGGCGGTCACGTCAAGACCGAGCTGCCACTCACCGACCGCGAGCGTGAAGTGGTGACGCTCATCGCCCTCGGGCGCCAGACCAACGAGATCGCCGCCGACCTGCACATCTCGCCCGAAACCGTCCGCAGTCACGTTCGCAACGCCATGTCCAAGCTCGACGTCCACACCCGCGCGCAGCTGGTCGCGGTCACGCTGTGCGCCGAGGAGCTGCTGCACGAGGGCTGCCTGCCGGACCCAGCAAGATCCCCCTTGTGAGGTATTGACCTCCGCGAAGGCGCACGGGACGATCTGGCGATAGCGACCCTGCTCTCTGCCTTACGTGCGCGCCGTGTCAGGTGTCGCCGGACCGATGGCCACTATCTGCTCGACGCGCTGCTCGAGTGCGTCGATGTCCCCGTTCTCGCCTGCTCCGTCGACTGCCGCCTCACCTACGCCAACCCCGCAGCCCTTCGAGTTGATCGGCGGCGACTGCGCGCTTGGCACCTGCCCTGACGTCTGGCTCGAGACGCTGCGGCCCAGGATGCCCTCCGGTATCCCCATGCCCCGTGAGGATCTCCCTCCGATCCGCGCGCTCGCCGGGGAAGTGGTTCGCGGCGTGGAAATGCTCGTCCGCATCCGTCAACGCGAAGCGCTGCTCGAGGTGGCCGCGAGGCCCGCCATCGACCATAGGGGACGCCTACGCGGCGCCATCGTCCGGCTGAACGACGTCACCGACGCGCGTAGGCACGAGGCTGAGCTCCGCGCGAGCCGAGCTACCTAGCCCACCGGCCGCCTGCGCCAAGCGACCGCCAAGGACTCGCTGACGCGGTCACGCGCGATAGCGCACGAGCACTTTGTGCGTGCAGCCCACGAGCTTCCAGGGCGGTTCTCGCGCAGGTAGCGCATCACGAACGTCTTCACGCCCGCCGCCGTCGCAGAACACCACCCCATGGCCATACACGAGCGCCAAGTGGTCGTTCCCGGCGCCGGTCCAGATTTCGTTGTAGCCGTGGCTGGAGTAGATCCAGTCTTCCCCGCGCCCCCGTGGATGTAGTCGCGCTGGGCTTCCGACTGGCCTTCGGGGTGGTAGTCGCCCCACATCACGTCCCCCGCGTCGCCGGCGAAGAGGGTGTCGTTGCCGTACCCGCCGAGCAACCAGTTGTGGATGTGCTCGAGGCCGATCAGCGTGTGGCTGTCGCCCGCCGGTCCCTTGTCCATCTTCAGGCATTCGTCGCGTGGCCAGCCTTCGTGGTTCGCCTCCGCGACCCGCGCCGGCGGGCTCGTCGCTTCCGCTGCCGCCTCCTCGCCCGCGGAGAGCGCGAGGCGATGCTCGCCGCTTCCTGGCGCGGGGGCAGTACGCCACATAGAGCCCGCGATCCTCGCGCCGCAGCACGGCGCTTCGCTGTGTGTGAGGCGGCCGCGAGCGCGCGCGGGAGGCCCGCCGGAGTCGCGCTTCGTCGCAGCCGGAAACGCCGCCGCTGCTAACCACGGCCACGAGCAGGCTCGCCATGCGCATGCCCCGACCTTAGCCGCGCCCGCGCGTCGCCCCGCATGCCGCGCTTGCCGGTTGGACAAAAGACGACGGCGCCGGCGAACGGCGGTCGCTGCGTCGGACGCTAGACCGCCAGATGCGGGTACTCGGCGGCGACCAGCTCGCGATAGCGCTCGCGAACAGGCTTGGTGATGGGAGTCAGCTCGAGCGCCGACGCGCAGCTCGCCGCTCGTCTTGATGCGCCGGCTCGCAATCGCGTAGGCGAAGTTTTCGCGGCCCTGGAAGTAGCGGTTGGCCGTGGCGAGGACATCGTCATCGCACCTTCGGCGACCAGTCCACCTCGTCGCTCCATGCCCACGCCAGGTTCGCCTGCTCGCCGGCGCGGCCGGGCCTCGACGTTCAGCACCAGATCGAGTCGTCGAACTCGAAGCGCTGCGGAACGTCCGCCTCGCGCAGCCGCGGTCCCATCGTCGGGATCCTCGCTCATCATCGCGAAAGACGCGGTCCATCACCTCACGGAACTCCTGCGGCGATGCGAATGGACTTGCCATCGCTGCGTGTTTATACCTGCCGGCTACGCTGGGACGTGCTCCTGCTGAGGGCGTGCCAACCAGTTGAATCCCGCCCGCCCGCGCCCAGCGCCTAGAAGTGCAACTGCTCGCGCGCGCTTTCAACGAGCGTGCCGCTGCGCTTGAGCTCCTCGAGCGCCGTGCGTCATGGCGTCGAGCTCGCAGTCGATCTTCGCCGGCCACGGCTTGGGCGGGTGATCGTCGAGCGTCTTCAGGCCGTTGCCGGTGATGATCGCAACGACCGTCTCGTCGGCGGCGAAGCGACCCGTCGCCGCGAGCTTCTCCAGCACCGCCACCGTGGTGCCGCCCGCGGGCTCCGTCAACAGCCCCTCGGTGGCGGCGAGCAGATCGATCCCGGCGAAGATCTCGGGGTCCGAGGCGAAGCCGCCGGTGCCGCCCCGTTTGCGGACCGCGTCGATCACCAGGTAGCCGTCGCCTGGAGCGCCGATCGCCAGCGAGTGCGCAGCCGTCTCCGGCGTCACCGGGTGGATCTCCGCCTCCTCGGCGATGATCGCCGCTGGCGATCGGGTTGCAGCCGCTGGGCTGGGCGATGTGGATCCGCGTCGCGTCCGTCTCGGAGAGCTCCAGCAGCTGCAGCTCCACGAGCCCCTTGTGCAGGCGCGAGGACAAAGTGCCGCCGGCGGCCGCCGTCATGATGTGGTCGGGCGCGCGCCAGTCGAGCTGCTCGACGATCTCGAACGACGCCGTCTTCGCGCCCTCGGCGTAGAACGGGCGCAGCGTGATGTTCGCGAACTCCATGCCCGTCGTTTCCGCCAGTTCGCGGCAGCGCTTGTTGGCTTCGTCGTAGTTGCCCTCCACCTGGCACACCTTCGCGCCCAGCGCCATGCACGCGCGCGCCTTGGTGTCCTCCAGGCGGTTGGGGTAGAACACGTACGCGTCCACGCCCGCCTTCGCCGCCAGCGAGGCCACCGCGGTGCCCACGTTGCCCGTGGACACGCAGCCGATCTCGCTCTCTGCCCTGCTCGAGCAGCCTCGCGACCGACATCGACACCACGCGGTCCTTGTAGGAGAAGCTCGGGCGGTTGCTGGAGTCGTCCTTCAGATACAGGTTGGCGATCCCAAGCTCGGCGCCAAGGCGGTCGGCGTGGATCAGTGGCGTGTAACCCGCGTGGCGTCCCACGCGCGCCTGCGCGGAGGCGTCCACGATCGGCAGCAGCTCCTCGAAGTGCCAGATGTTCTGCGGGCGCTCGGAGCGCGGGCACGTCAAGGAAGTGGCGGGCCGCGAGCTCGTAGTCGTAGACGACGTCCAGACCCTTGCCGCAGTCCGGGCACGCGAACACTGTCTGCTCGAGCTGGTAGCTGTTCCCGCAGCGGTGGCAGGCAAGACTGGTCGCGCACGAGCGCGTCCGCTGCCTGATGGGGCTCTGTGCGGTCTGGGCACTCATGCCGGTACACCCGAACGATACGCCTGGCCACGGCGTCTGTGCGCCGTGCTCCCCCTGCGGGCGACGCTGCGTCGTGGCCGAGCGCGATCCACAGCTCCTCCGCCATGTGCGGGGCGAATGGCCCGAGCGCCTGCGCAAGCACGCCCAGCGCCTCCAGCAGCGCGTCGAGGTTCTGCGCCCCGCAGCGCCGGCTCCCGCGCGAGCACGCGTTTCTCGAAGTCCTTGATGCGGTCGAACAGGCGCATCACGTTGCGCACCGCGCTGTGCATCTCCAGCTCCTCCATGTCCTTCGTGATCCTCGCCCACGCCCGCCTCACGCCACTGCGCGAGTTTCAGCCGCAGGTGCTCGGTCATGTCTCTCGGCGGCTCGCTCGCCCTCGTCGCCGTTGCCGACGCGTGCGCCCCGACTGCGCTCACCCTGGGACTCGCCCGTGGCCTCGCGCAGATCGATCATCGCATGCGTGTACTCCCACACCTGCGTCAGGAAGCGATGGCAGCGGAGCACCGCCGAGTCGCTCCAGTTCAGCGCCTTCTGGGGACGCGCGGCATACAGGACCGCCAGCCTGCACCGTGTCCGCGCCGTAGCGCTCGACGAGCTCGTCGGGGTCCACGACGTTGCCCAGATGCTTGCTCATCTTGCGTCCGTCGGCCGTCACCATCTCGTGAAACAGGCACCCGGCGAAGGGCTCGCCGTCGGCGAGGAACGCCAGCGGCCCGATATCACGCAGCGCCTTCGTCATCGTGCGCTGGTCGAACACGAAGTTGCCGCTGTCCGAGCCGGCCACGACGCGCTCGGAGGGCAGCCAGTGGCGCAGGTCGGCCAGCGCGAATATCTCCTCGAGCGAGCTCCTCCCGCGCTCCTGTGGCGGAACGCACACCGGCACCCACAGCCACAGCGCATCGAAGTGACAGTCGAGCGTGTCCGTCTCGCGGCGCGCCGGACCCCCGCAGCGCGGACACGTCGTATTAATAAAATCATCGAGCTCCGCGAGCGGGTTGCCAGTCCCGGTCGGCTTGATGTCCAGCGGGAGCAGCACCGGCAGCTCCGCGTCTCGAGCGGCACGGTCCCACAGCTCCTCGCAGTACACGATCGGGATCGGTGTGCCCCACGAGCGCTGGCGCGAGATGACCCAGTCCGACGCCTTGTAGCGCACGGCGGCCGGTCCCGCCAGACGCCGCACGCGCCAGTCGCCCTCGGCCTCGGCGGGCTGCTCGGCGTCGAAGCCCATCCGCCGCGCGATCACCTCGTCGGTCTTGTCGCTCGCCGGGCACCCCGAGCACGACCGTCGGCGCCGAAGCGCGAGTCCACCAGCGGCGAGACGTACAGCGGCAGCCGCTCGCCCCGCGGCCGCGACACCGTACGCCCGGTGTCGATCACCGGGATCGTCTCGGCCTCGCGCGCGCTGCGCTCCCAGCCGCCCGAGCGCAGCGCTCGAGCTGCTCGCGACAGCGGGCTCCGCCCGCCCACGCGTCGGCGTCGGGGTGGCGCGCGGACATCAGCACGAAGCGCGCCCGCGGCGAGCGCCTCGGTGTGGGGCGTGAAGACCACCAGCTCGCGGCCGTCCGGGAGCGCCATGTCGAGCTCGACGCCGTCGACGCGGCCGAGCACGATCTGCTGGGAGGCGAGCGCCACCTCGTCCCATATTCCGCTCGCCGCGCGCTCGCCCAGCCGGCGGTCGTTCTCCTGGAGGTAGGCGCTGATCCGCAGGTACCACTGCGGCAGCTGGATCAGCCTCACGGGACCGTGGCAACGCCAGCAGGTGCCGCCCGCCTCTACCTGGATCGACGCGAGCGTCGTCTGGCAGTGCTCGCACCAGTCGACGTTGCCCGTGCCGCGGTAGATCAGGCCGGCGTCCAGCAGCGTCAGGAACAGCCATTGCGACCAGCGGTACATGATCGGGTCCGAGCTCATGAACGAGCGCTCCCAGTCGAACGAGAAGCCCAGCCGCCGGAGCTGCCCGGTCATGTGCGCCGCGCAGCGATTCACCCACTCGTTCGGCGACTCGCCGCCAGCGATTGCACCCAGCTCGGCGGGTAGGCCGAAGGCGTCGAAGCCGAACGCGAACAGCACGTCCTCGCCGCGCGCGCGGCGAAAGCGCGCGTACGCGTCGCCGATCGAGTAGCTGCGCACGTGACCGATGTGGACGTTGCCGGAGGTGAACGGCGCGGAGGGCTTGATGTACAGATGGGCGCGCTCCTCCGCGAGCGGCGGCGTGCGGAAAGCCGTCGCGCGCGCGCCACGCCGCCTGGCGGCGGGCCTCGATCGCGTGGGCTCATAGCGGCTGTGGGTCTCGACCATCTCAAGCGAGGATATCCGAGGGCCTAAGCCGCGGTGTGACCATTGCTATGCTCAGCATCCCTTGGCGAGAATGTCCGTGACGACTGCAAAGATGCCGCGATGGAGATAGAGATCGGACGCGGCAAGAAGGGTCGACGGGCGTACGGCTTCGACGACATCGCCATCGTGCCCTCCAGGCGCACGCGCGATCCCGATGACATCGACATCTCGTGGAAGCTCGGCCCCTACCAGTTCGAGCTGCCCATGCTGGCCTCCGCGATGGATGGCGTGGTCTCACCTGAGACGGCCGCCATCATCGGGCGCCTCGGTGGCCTCGCGGTACTGAACCTCGAGGGCATCTTCACCCGCTACGAGGACGCCGAGGAGCAGCTCGAGCGAATCGCGTCGCTGCCGAAGGATGCTCGCCACGCGCGAGATGCAGGAGATCTACCGCGAGCCGGTCAAGCCCGAGCTGATCGCGCAGCGGATCCGCGAGATCAAGGATCAGAAGGTCGTCGTGGCCGCCTCGCTGACGCCGCAGCGGGTCCTCAACTACCACGAGATCGCGATGGAGGCCGGGCTGGACGTGCTCGTCATCCAGGGGACGGTGGTCTCCGGGGAACACGTCTCCACGGTCTCCGAGCCGCTGAACCTGAAGGAGTTCATCCCCGGCCTCGAAGTGCCGGTGGTGGTCGGCGGCTGCGCCTCCTACCACACCGGCCTGCACCTGATGCGCACCGGAGCGGCCGGCGTGCTCGTGGGCGTGGGGCCCGGCGCCGCGTGCACCACGCGCGGCGTGCTCGGCATCGGCGTCCCGCAGGCGACCGCGATCGCGGATGTCGCCCACGCGCGCTCCACGCACATGCTCGAGACCGGCGAGTACTGCCAGGTGATCGCCGACGGAGGCATGCGCAACGGCGGCGACGTGTCCAAGGCGATCGCCCTCGGCGCCGACGCGGTGATGATCGGCTCCCCGCTCGCGCGCGCCTACGAGGCCCCCGGTCGGGGCTTTCACTGGGGCATGGCGACCTTCCACCCGAGCCTGCCGCGCGGTGCGCGTGTGGCCACCGCGCAGAACGGCACGCTCGAGGAGATCCTCGTCGGACCCGCGCGCGAGAACGACGGCACCTTCAACCTGTTCGGCGGCCTGCGCACGTCGATGGCCACCTGCGGGCACAAGGACCTCGCGGAGTTCAATCGCGCGGAGGTCGTGGTCGCCCCGTCGCTGCAGACCGAGGGCAAGGCGCTCCAGCGCGATCAGGGCGTGGGCATGGGTGCGACCAACGGGAAGGCAGCCGCCCTCGTTCATGACTGACGCCGTGTCAGTCGCTGAAGCGCAGGTGGCGGTCCGGGACGTTCCCGGCGAGCATGGCAAGGACGCAGCGAGCGAAGTCCGCTCGGCACACGAGCGAACGAGGACGCAGCCGGGCGATTCCGGAGGTGTCCCGGAGGTCGTCGTGCTCGACTACGGCGGCCAGTACTCGCAGCTGATCGCGCGGCGCATCCGCGACTGCGGCGTGTTCAGCGAGCTGCTGCCCCACCACACGCCGCTCGCCGAGATCGCCGCGCGCGCCCCGCGCGGGATCATCCTCTCGGGCGGGCCCGCATCGGTGTACGCAGACGG
Organism: uncultured Solirubrobacteraceae bacterium; assembly: GCA_963810735.1. Classification (GTDB taxonomy): domain Bacteria; phylum Actinomycetota; class Thermoleophilia; order Solirubrobacterales; family Solirubrobacteraceae; genus Palsa-744. Next base: position 429,931 of record CAWEOR010000004.1, on the reverse strand, counting down.
CGCGCCCGCGCTCGACACCGGGCTGTTGGAGCTGGGCGTGCCGGTGATGGGCATCTGCTACGGCATGCAGTTGCTGGTGCACACCCTCGGTGGGCGCGTGGAGCAGGCGGAGGTGGGCGAGTTCGGGCGCTCGGACCTGCACGTGTCGAACGGCGGCACGCTGCTGCGGGGGACGCCGCACGAGCAGACCTGCTGGATGTCGCACCGGGACACCGTGTTCGAGCCGCCGCCCGGCTTCAGCGCCCTGGCCTCCTCGAGCGCCTCGCCGGTGGCCGCCGTGGAGGACACCGCCCGCGGCATCTACGGCATCCAGTTCCACCCCGAGGTCGTACACACCCCATACGGCGAGGAGATCCTGACGCGTTTTCTCACCGACGTGTGCGGCTGCGAGCGGACCTGGTCGGCGGCGTCGATCGTCGAGGAGCAGATCAGGCGCATTCGCGAGCAGGTGGGGGAGGGCAGCGTCATCTGCGGCCTGTCCGGCGGCGTCGACTCCTCCGTTGCGGCGCTGCTCGTGCACCGCGCCGTGGGCGAGCAGCTGACGTGCGTGTTCGTCGACCACGGCCTGATGCGCAAGGACGAGGGCGAGCAGGTGGTGCGCACATTCCGCGACACGTTCAAGGTCCCCCTGGTGGCAGTCGACGCACAGGAGCGCTTCCTCGAGAGGCTCAAAGGGGTGAGCGATCCCGAGGCCAAGCGCAAGGCGATCGGCGCGGAGTTCATCCGCGTGTTCGAGGAGGAGGCCGGCAAGCTCGCCGAGGCCGGCGCGGACCCCGGCGACGCGGGTCACGAGGGCGCTGCGCGACCGGCGCGCTTTCTGGTTCAGGGCACGCTGTACTCGGACGTGATCGAGTCCGGCGGCGGGACGGGGGCGGCGACCATCAAGTCCCATCACAACGTCGGCGGCCTGCCCGAGGATCTGCAGTTCGAGCTGGTGGAGCCGCTGCGCGCGCTGTTCAAGGACGAGGTCCGCGCCGTCGGCGCCGAGCTCGGGCTGCCCGAGCGCCTCGTCTGGCGCCAGCCGTTCCCTGGTCCGGGGCTCGCCATCCGCATCATCGGCGGCGAGGCCACCAGGGAGCGCCTGGACCTGCTGCGCGAGGCCGACCACATCCTGCAGGAGGAGATCCGCGCAGCGGGCCTCTACCGGGAGCTTTGGCAGTCCTTCTGCGTGCTGCCGGACGTGCGCACGGTTGGCGTGCAGGGCGACGAGCGCACCTACGGCTACGTCGTCGTGATCCGCGCGGTCACCAGCGACGACGCCATGACAGCCGACTGGGCGCGCCTTCCCTACGACCTGCTCGAGACGATCGCCTCGCGCATGATCAACGAGCTGCGCGAGGTCAACCGGGTGGTGCTCGACATCACATCCAAGCCGCCCGGAACCATCGAGTGGGAGTAGCGCTTCGGTTGCTTTGACTCGATGCAGACTGACGTGAGCATCGAGCCCGAGCGACCTGCGCTTGGCTGGGGCCAGCCCGTTGTGAACCGTGCGACGTGTGCGCGCTGAGGTGGGCCGGCGCCACCGCGGGGTTCGTCTATGATGTGCGCCTTGCCGCGCGCCATATTCGCGTGGCGTTTTCATGCCCATGGCACCCTCTGTACGAACCTACGTAGCCAAGCCGAGCGACCGCGAGCGCAACTGGCTGCTCGTTGACGCCAACGGCAAGACGCTCGGGCGTCTGGCCACCCAGATCGCGGACGTGCTGCGCGGCAAGCGCAAGCCGGAGTACACACCGCACATCGACACGGGCGACTTCGTTGTGGTGATCAACGCGGAGAAGGTTCACGTCAGCGGCAACAAGCGCCAGGACAAGCGCTACTACCGTCACTCCGGCTACCCCGGCGGGCTGCGCTCGCGGACCTTCGAGGAAATGCTCGCCAAGCGCCCCGAGGACATCCTCAGGCTGGCGGTCAAGGGCATGATGCCTCGCAACCGTCTCGCGCGCAAGCAGATCACCAAGCTCAAGATCTACGCCGGACCCGAGCACCCCCACATCGCCCAGAAGCCACAACCCTTGGAGATAGACGCCTGATGGCAGACGAGCAGCAGCCGGCATCGTCCTCGCAGGAGCAGGAGCCCGCGGGCGCCCCCGACAGCCAGGCCAGCGCAACGCCCCCAGAGGCATCCGCGCCCGCCGCAGAGCCTGCCAACGAGGAGCCCATAGCAGCGCAGGAGCCGTCCGCGCAGGAGCCGTCCGCGCAGGAGCCGTCCGCGCAGGGGTCCGCCGCGACCGAGGAGCCGGCCACGGCCGCCCAGCCGGTGGCCGAGGAGGAGGACGAGGAGGAGCCCGCGCCGCGCGAGAAGCCGTCTGTCCCCGGAGCGCATCTCGAAGTGGACATCGTCCCCGAGGGGGTCGACCCGCTGGCCCGGGAGCATGGCTACGAGGACGTATACGCCGTCGATCCGTACGCGACCGACGAGGATCAGGGAGAGGCGAGCGCCGAGGAGGAGGAGTCCGAGGAGGCGCTCGCGCAACCGATCTCCACCGCCGCCATCGATCTCGCATCCGGCGCGCGCTACCGGGCGACCGGCAAGCGCAAGTCGGCGATCGCACGCGTGACCCTGCGCCCGGGTACGGGCACCTATCTGGTCAACGGGCGCGCGCTGGAGGAGCACTTCCCACGGGTGACGTTGCAGCGCAACATCCGCCAGCCGCTGGAGACCGTCGGCTACCAGGACCGCATGGACGTGGTCGCGCGGCTGCACGGAGGCGGCATCTCCGCGCAGGCTGGCGCTCTGCGCCACGGCGTCTCTCGCGCGCTGCTCGAGGCGGACCCCAATCTGCGCGGGGAGCTCAAGCGCAGGGGCTTCCTGACGCGCGACTCGCGCGCCAAGGAGCGCAAGAAGGCCGGTCTCAAGAAGGCGCGCAAGCGTCCGCAGTTCTCCAAGCGCTAGGGCGCCCCGGCGGTCACAGGACACGCATGGCCCGCAAGCTGTTCGGGACAGACGGCGTTCGCGGCGTCGCCGGCGAGTTCCTGACCGCCGAGCTGGCGCTGGCGCTCGCTCGCGCGGCCACGCTGCACACGGAGGTCGCATCGAGCTCGAACGGGGAGCGTCCACAGGCGCTGATCGTGCGCGACACCCGCGAGTCGGGCGAGATGCTCGAGGCGGCCGTCGCCGCCGGGGTCAGCGCAGCAGGTGGTGACGCGCTGCTCGGCGGCGTGCTGCCGACGCCGGCCGCGCCGCTGCTGATCGCCCGCTACGGCTTTCACCTGGGGGTCGTGCTGTCGGCCTCGCACAACTCCTATCGCGACAACGGCATCAAGTTCTTCGCCGGCGATGGCTACAAGCTCTCCGACGAGACCGAGCTGGCGATCGAGCGCGAGCTGGAGCTCGCGGCGCAGCGTGACGGTCCTCCATTCGCCGGCGCCAGCCTCGAGGAGCCCACGCGCTCCATCGGGCGGGTGCGCGAGCTGCGGGGCGCGCCCGAGGATTACCTGCGCGAGCTGCACGTGCGCTTCCAGGATCTCGACCTGCACGGGGTGGATGTGCTGCTGGACTGCGCCAACGGGGCCACCTACGAGGTGGCCCCCGAGATCTTCCGTCGTCTGGGCGCCACCGTGTCGGTCCGCGCGGACGTGCCAGACGGGCGCAACATCAACGCCGGCTGTGGCTCCACCCACGTGGAGGAGCTCGCCCGGGAGGTGCTCGCGGGCGGCCACGCGGTGGGCTTCGCCTTCGACGGCGACGGCGACCGCGTGCTGGCCGTGGACCGTCGCGGCCAGGTGGTCGACGGGGATGAGCTGCTGGCGCTCGCCGTCATGCACCTGCGCACACGGGGGCGCCTGCCCGGCGACGGCGTGGTGGTGACGGTGATGAGCAACTACGGCTTCCATGCGGCCATGGAGCGGGCAGGGGTGAACGTGGCGAGCACGCAGGTCGGCGACCGCTACGTGTTGGAGGAGCTCCGCGCCCGCGGCTGGACGCTCGGCGGAGAGCAGTCCGGGCACATCATCGACATGGGCTTCAACCGCACGGGCGACGGCATCGCCAGCGCGCTGCTCACGCTCGAGGCGCTCGCGGGGCGCGACCTCAGCGAGCGCGACGCCATGTCCAAGCTCCCGCAGCGGCTGGTCAACGTGCGCGTGCGCGACCGCGACGCGCTGGAGCAGGCCCAGGAGGTGGGCGCCGCCGTACGCGACGCCGAGCGCGCGCTCGCCGGTCGCGGGCGCGTGCTCGTGCGCCCGAGCGGCACCGAGCCGCTCGTGAGGGTCATGGTGGAGGCGCCCAGCGAGGAGGAGGCCGAGGAGGTATGCGCTCGTCTCGTGTCACTCGTCGAGCGTGAGCTCGGCCAACAGGCTCCCCGCTAGCCTCTAGTCCGTGTGCGGGATCATCGCCATCCTCCATCGGCGCCAGCCTGGCGCTGTGCCAGACATCGAGCGCATCCTCCGCGAGCTCGACGAGACGGTCGAGCGCCTGCGCGCGGGCGCAACCCAGCCCGACGCCGCCGAGCTGGCGTCGATCGCGGCTGAGATCGAGGCACAGGACGCCTCCCTGCGGGGCCCGCTCGGGACCATGGCGCTGGTCGCGATGCCGGGGCTCGAGGCCGCCGTCAGGATCGAAGCGCAGGCTGCGACGCTCGAATCCCTTCTGCGGGAGCTCGAATCCGCCCTCGACGACGGCACGGCGAGCTGGGCTCCCGATGAGCTGGAGGCTGGCAACGCGGTCATCGTCCGCCTCAAGGACGCCGTGTGGGCGCTCGGCCACGATCGCACGGCCACCGCCCGCGGGGTCGCCGAGCTGGCGCAGGGTGACGCCGGCGCGTCCAGCTCGGCCGTCACCGCGTACTGGGCGATCCAGGTGGCCCTGTCGGCGATCGACCGGCTCGAGGTGCGCGGACGCGACTCCGCGGGTCTGCACATCCTGGTCACCGGCCACGCGATCGACCCCGACCAGCCCGACGTCGGCGCGCTGCTCGCCGCCCGCTCGGACGAGCTGTTCACGTCGATGGCGGTGCGCACGCCCCAGGGGCATCTGAGCTTCGTGTACAAGGTCGCGGCCGAGATCGGGGAGCTCGGCTACAACACGCACGCGCTGAGGAGCGCGATCCGCAGCGATGCCCTCCTGCACCGCGCACTGTCGGGGCCAGACGCCACGGTGACCGTCCTCGGCCACACCCGCTGGGCGAGCGTGGGCGCGATCTCCGAGGCCAACGCCCACCCTTTGAACAGCGACGAGATCGGCGCCGCGGGCGAGCCCTACGTCGTGGCCGCCGTCAACGGCGACATCGACAACCACCGTGAGCTGCGTGACGCCGAGGGACTGCGCCTGGCGGCGGAGATCACGACCGACAGCAAGGTCCTTCCCGCGCTCGTCGCCCGCCGGCTGGCGCGGGGCGACTCGGTCGACGATGCCTTCTCGGCCACGGTCGCCCGCTGCGAGGGATCGGCCGCGATCGCGCTCAGCGCCGCCGGCACCCCCGACCGCCTGCACCTGGCGCTCCGCGGGAGCGGACAGTCTCTCTACGTAGGGCTCGCCGACCACGCGTTCGTCGTCGCCAGCGAGCCCTACGGCGTCGTCCAGGAGACCGCGCGCTACGTGCCGATGGAGGGAGAGGGCGCTGCTGACGGCAGCTCTGGTCAGGTTGTGGTGCTCCACCGCGACGGCGCAGGCACGCTCGCCGGGATCGAGCGGACCGGCTACGACGGCGCGCCGCGTCCGCTCGCGGAGACCGAGGTGCGCACCGCCGAGATCACCGCCCGCGACATCGACCGCTCCGGGTTCCCACACTTCCTGCTCAAGGAGGTCTCCGAGGCGCCGCGATCGTTCATGAAGACGCTCCGGGGCAAGATCGTGAGCGACGATCACGGGCTCCTCAGCGTGAAGCTGGGATCGGAGGTCCTGGCCGATGCGGTCATCGAGCGGCTGCGCAGCGACCGGATCGCACGGGTGCGGGTGGTCGCCCAGGGCACCGCGGCGGTGGCCGCCCAGAGCGTCGCCGCCTCGATCGCCGCCGCGCTCCGCTCGCTGCCGATCCGTGTCGACGCCGTGCTCGCCACCGAGCTCTCGGGCTTCGAGCTCGCCGACGACATGGGCGACACGCTCGTGATCGCGGTCAGCCAGTCGGGGACCACCACCGACACGAACCGCACCGTCGACCTGGTGCGCAGCCGCGGGGCTCTCGTGCTCGCGATCGTCAACCGGCGCAACAGCGATCTCGTGGGCAAGTCCGACGGCGTGATCTACACCTCTGACGGGCGCGACGTCGAGATGAGCGTCGCCTCCACCAAGGCCTTCTACGCACAGGTGGCAGCCGGGCTGCTGCTCTCGCAGGCGCTCGCCGAGCACCTCGGCTGTCGCGACGAGCGCGATTCGGACCGCCTGCTCAGGGCCCTGCGGACGCTGCCCGAGGCCATGGAGCAGGTGCTCGCCGAGCGCGCGACGATCGCAGCCGCCGCGGCGCAGCTCGCGCCCTACCGGCGCCATTGGGCCGTTGTCGGCAGCGGCTCCAACCGCATCGCCGCCGAGGAGATCCGCATCAAGCTCTCGGAGCTCTGCTACCACTCGGTCGCGTGCGACGGCACCGAGGACAAGAAGCACATCGACCTCTCATCCGAACCGCTCGTGCTCGTGTGCGCCGCCGGGCTGTCGGGCGCCACCGCCGACGATGCAGCCAAGGAGGTGGCGATCTTCGCCGCGCACAAGGCCGCCCCGATCGTCGTGGTCGACCGCGGCGAGGAGGCCCGCTTCGCGGCCTCGTCCTACGTCATCGTCGTCCCTGCCGTCGAGCCCGAGCTGGCGTTCGTGCTGTCGGTCATCGTCGGCCACCTGTTCGGCTACGAGGCCGCGCTGGCGATCGACGCCCACGCACTGCCCCTGCGTGAGGCGCGCTCCGCGATCGAACGGCTGGCGGATGGCATGGTCGGCTCTGGAGACGTCGTGCTGCGCGCGCTCGGACCATCGCTCGAGGCTCCGGCGGCGCAGTTCTTCGCCGCCTTGCGCTCGGGCGCTTACAACGGGGCCCTCGAGGCGGCCACCGCGGTCGGCGTGGCGTCGCTGCTGCGGTACGCCACCGGCGCGCTCCCCGTCGAGGGATACGAACTCGAATACGAACGCGTCGGCACGCCCGACGCGATCGTCGAGGACCTGGCCGAGGCGCTGACCGCGGCCATCGGCGAGCTGACCCGACCGGTCGACGCCATCAAGCATCAGGCGAAGACCGTCACGGTCGGGATCTCCCACAGCGAGGACGAGCTGCTCGGCGTGCCCCTGGTCGCCAGCGCGCTCGCGGCCGGCGCGTCGGTGCAGAGGCTCTCCTACCGCGGGCTGCGCACGCTCGCCGGGCTCGACCGCGCGGTCCTCGAGGTCGAAGGCTTCACGCGGTACCGGATCGAGGGCGACGTCACCGCGGCCGCCACCATCGCCATCGTCAACCGCGGCGGCATCGCCGTCGAGCTGCCCTCGCGCACCGAGTCCGATGATCGTCTGCTCGGCGCAAAGCACCGTGCGGCACAGGAGCGCGAGGTCACCGTCGCGGTCGGGGGTCGCGATGGACGCAGTCTGATCCTCGTCCCCGAGACCGACGCTGGCGTGGTCTGCGGGATGACGCTGCTGCACCTGCACTTCCGCGAATCGCTCCCAGCGGCCGAGACCCGCAGCCTGCTCGAGGGCTACCGCGACCGCTATGCGGCGCTCGTGGACGCGGTCACCGAGACCGAGGCGGCGTTCGGCGACGAGCTCTTGGAGCAGATCGCCCTGATCGACCTGCTCACCCTCCCGGTGCGGGTGCTGGCCGAGCAGTGGAGCCACGCACGCAGTCCGCTGGTCCGCAAGTAGCCTCGAGCGGCCGGCCCCCGGAGCGAGGATCCACCGCTGCCGCCTGCGGGCGATCGCGCGTGTGTCTCGGGCGGCTCACGGTGGAGGACTAGCATCGCGTGAATGGGCACGCTCCCCGCCTGGCTTGAGGCGCTTCCAGACGCGCAGACGATGCGCGATGTCGACCGTTGGGCGATCGAGGATCGCGGCGTGGCCTCGCTCGAGCTGATGGAGCGTGCAGGCGCGGGGGTCCTGCGCGTGCTCGAGCGCTTGGCGCCGGACGGGCCGGTGACCGTCGTGTGCGGCAAGGGCAACAATGGCGGTGACGGGCTCGTCGTGGCACGCCTGGCGCGTGAGTCGGGCAGGCACGTCACGGTCGTGTGCGCGACAGCGCCCGCCGAGCTCTCCGGGGACGCCCGCGCGAACCTCGAGCGTCTCCCCGGCGAGCCGCCCGTGCGGCTGAACGGAGCTCCTTGGACAGCCGATGCGAGCGAGCAGGGGGCGCCGCTCGAAGAGGTGTTCGGCGCGCAGGCCGTGCTCGTCGACGCGCTGCTCGGCACCGGCTTCGCCGGCGAGCCCCACGGCGCGGTGGCGCACGCGATCGAGGCACTCAACGGCGCGAGCGCACCGGTGGTCAGCGTGGACGTGCCCAGCGGCGTCGACGCCTCGACCGGCGTCGTGCGCGGCGTCGCTGTGCGGGCGCGCACGACCGTCACCTTCCACGCCGCCAAGCCCGGCCTGTGGATCAGGCCGGGCAAGGCGCACGCGGGGACGGTGCACACGCTCGACATCGGCATCCCGCGAGGGGCGCCCGTGCGCGCGAGCATCGGCCTGATCACACCCGCGGTGCGCGCGCTGCTCCCCCGCAGGGACGCGTCATCCACGAAGTTCGTCTCTGGCCACGTGCTCGTCGCCGGCGGCTCGCGCGGGCTCACCGGTGCGCCGAGGATGGCCGCCGAGGCGAGCATGCGGGCGGGGGCGGGCTACGTGACGGCCTGCGTCCCCGCCTCGTTGCAGGACATCCTCGCGGGCGCAGGACTTCCGGAGATGATGACCCGCGGGCTGCCTGACGAGGACGGCGCGCTCACACCCGAGGGGGTCGGCGCGGTCGAGGATGCGAGCGCCCGCGGCGGCGCACTGGCGCTTGGTCCCGGGCTGGGTCGCAGCGAGACAGCGTCCGCGTTCGCGCGCGCGCTCGCGCGCGAGGCGCAGGTGCCGATGGTCCTGGACGCCGACGGGCTGAACGCGCACGCGGGCAGGCTGGGCGAGCTGGCGCGACGGACCGTGCCGACGGTGCTCACCCCGCACGCCGGCGAGCTCGGGCGGCTGCTCGAGTGCGACAGCTCCGAGATCGAGCGAGAGCGCCTGCGCTACGTCCGAGCGGCCGCCGAGCTGGCCGATGCGGTGGTGGTGCTGAAGGGCGATGACACGCTCATCTGCGCTCCGGACGGTACTGTCGCCGTCAGCCCCGGCGGGAGCCCGGCGCTCGCCACGGCGGGCACCGGCGACGTGCTGACAGGGGTCATCGCAGCCGTACTCGCGCAGGGCCTGGATGCCTTCACGGCGGCCGCCGCCGGGGTGTGGCTGCACGCGCAGGCGGGTCGGGAGGCCGCGCGCCGCGCGGGTGCCAGCGAGGGCGTGATCGCATCCGACGTGATCGCCGCGCTGCCCGCCAGCCGCCGCCACATAGTGTTTGATGGGCGGGTCAGCGGGGAGGGCGAGGATGGCTGAAGGCGCCAGGGCACAGGCCAACGTGAACGTCGCAGCGATCAAGCGCAACTGCGCTCGCCTGCGCACGCAGCTGCGTGGCGACACCGCGCTGTGCGCGGTGGTCAAGGCCGACGGGTACGGGCACGGCGCCGCGCACAGCGCGCGGGCCGCGCTCGCCGGCGGCGCGAGCTGGCTGGCGGTGGCCGACGCGCGCGAGGCGCGAGAGCTGCGCGAGGCGGGCCTGAACCGGGCGCGAGTGCTGGTCATGGGCGCTCTCACCCGGGCCGAGCTCGAGCAAGCCCTGGCGGTCGACGCCGACGTGGTCGTATGGAGTGAGCCCTACCTCGAGCTGGTCGCCGCTGTCGGCGGCGGACGCGTGCACGTCAAGCTCGACTCGGGGATGGGGCGGCTCGGCACGCGCGACGCGCAGGAGGCCACACGCGTGGCGGCCGCGGCGGCGCGGCTCGACGGTGTGCGACTGGCTGGCGCCATGACCCACTTCGCCACCGCCGACCAGCTCGACGATGATGGCTTCTTCGCGGCCCAGCTCGCCCTCTTCTCGAGCTGGGCCCGCAGGGTCAAGGCCGAGCACCCCGAGATCGTCGTGCACGCCGCCAACAGCGCCGCCACCATGCGCGAGCCGGAGGCGCACTTCGACATGGTGCGCTGCGGGATAGCGATCTACGGAATGGACCCGTTCGGCAAGGACCCGGCCGCCCGCGCGCTCGAGCCGGCGCTCGAGCTGAGCTCTACGTGGCCGACGTCAAGCTCGCGCGAAAGGGGGAGAGCGCGGGCTACGGACGCCAGTTCGTAGCCGAGAGCGACACCTACATCGGCGTGCTGCCGATCGGCTACGGGGACGGCTGGCGGCGCGGCCTGTCCAACAACGCGGACGTGCTGATCGGCGGGCGCCGCCACCCGCTGGTGGGGACGGTGAGCATGGACAGCGTGACCGTCGACCTGGGCGTCGAGGGCGAGCCCGAGCAGACGCGTGGACAGCGCGCGATCCTGATCGGCATCCAAGGCAGCGAGCGGATCACCGCGGAGGAGGTCGCGCGGCGCCTGGACACGATCAACTACGAGGTCACGTGCGCCCTGACGCCGCGCGTGGTGCGCGTGTACAGCCGCGACGGTGCTCCGGCTGTCATCGACGCACCGGCGCCCAAGTCGGCGCTCCCCCTTGGGGGACGATGGGGCGCTCGCGAGGTGTGAGCGGCGCACAGGCGGGCCTGGAGATCGCCCGCGCCGCACTGGCCGACAGCCGCGCATGGCTGGTCGGCGGAGCGGTGCGCGACCGGCTGCTCGGCAGGGAGACGGTGGATCTCGACGTGGTCGTCGATGGCGATCCCGAGCGCGCCGCCCGCGCCGTCTCGCGCGCGGCCGGACGCGCGGCGTGCTTTGCGCTGTCAGAGGTCTTCGGCACGTGGCGGGTGGTCGCACGCGACCGTGCCTGGCAGTGCGACGTCGAGCCGATGCGGGGTGGACAGATCGAGCAGGACCTCGTGCTGCGCGACTTCACGGTCAACGCCATCGCCGAGCCGCTGGGCGGCGGGCCACCGATCGACCCGCTCGGCGGCATCGCGGATCTGGGCGCCAGGCGTCTGCGAATGGCCGCCCGCAGCGCGTTCGTCGACGACCCGCTGCGGGTGCTGCGCCTGGTGCGCCTGGCGCTCGAGCTGGAGCTCGAGCCCGACGCTGAGACGCTGCGCAGCGCCGCCATCCACGCGCAGCGCCTGAGCGGCGTTTCCGCCGAGCGCGTGTTCATCGAGCTGCGGCGGATCATCGCCGCCGCTCGGGTGCGCGCGGGCCTCGAGATGATGCACGCGATCGGCGCGACGGCGGTGGTCCTGCCGGAGCTGGAGGCGCTGCGCGGGGTGGCGCAGAGCCGCTTCCATCACCTCGACGTCCTCGGCCACACGCTCGAGGTGCTCGACCGCACGGTCGAGCTTACGAGCGACGGAGCGCCCGCGCCGAGCACGGCTGTAACAGCGGCCACGCGCGAGCTGTGGGAGTCCATCGGCGGGCAGCGCGAGCGGGTCAGTGCGGTGCTCGCGGAGCCGCTCGCGGACGAGCTCACGCGCGGCGAGGCACTGCGTTGGGGCGCGCTGCTCCACGACGCGGCCAAGCCGCTGACGCACGCGATACGGCCGGCCGACGGGCGTGTGACGTTCATCGGCCACGACGTCCGCGGCGCGCAGCTCGCCCGCGATGTGCTCGCGCGGCTGCACGCGAGCGAGCGGCTGCGTGCCCATGTGGCCGCGCTCGTACGCCACCACCTGCGCCTCGGGTTCCTCGTCCACGAGCCCCAGCCGCTGTCCCGGCGCAGCGTGTTCGCCTACCTGCGCGCATGCACGCCCGTCGAGGTCGACGTGACCCTGCTGTCGATCGCCGATCGTCTGGCCACCCGCGGCGATCGCGCCCAGGAGGCCGTCGAGGCCCACCTGGCGCTCGCCAGCCGGATGCTCGCCGACGCACTCGACTGGCGCGCGCACGGTCCGCCCACGCCGCTGCTGCGCGGCGACGAGCTGGCACGTGAGCTCGGCATACCGACCGGGCCCCGGGTAGGGGAGCTGCTCGACGAGCTGGCCGCCGCGCAGTATGCCGGCGAGCTCGTCACACGCGCCGACGCGCTCGCGTATTTGCGCTTGACATAGGATCTGCCCCCGATGGCCGACCCCGACTGCATCTTCTGCAAGATCGCCGCCGCCGAGCTGCCCGCGCGCATCATCGACCAGGACGAGCGCACGCTCTCCTTCATGGACATTGCGCCCGCCACGCGCGGGCATGCGCTCGTGATTCCCCGCGCCCACTCCCGCGATCTGCTGGAGATCGGGGCCGAGGACCTGTGCGCCGTGGCGCTCGCCGGCCAGCGCCTGGCAGTGCGCATCAAGGAGCGTCTGGGCGCCGACGGGATCAACCTCATCAACTCGTGTGGGGCCGCTGCGTGGCAGACGGTCTTCCACTTCCATCTGCACGTGATCCCGCGCTACGAGGGCGATCCGCTGCGCCTGCCGTGGATCCCCGGGGAGGGCGATCAAGAGCAGATCGCGCGCACGGCGCAGGAACTGTCGGTTGCGTAGCGAAATACTCAAACCGCGACATCGGGCGTGGTGGTGTGTTCAATGGCAGAGATGAGACGCATATCCATGGCCTTGCTAGCGAGCTCCGTGCTCGTGCTCGCGTTCCCTGCGCTGGCGCCCGCGACGATCAGCGAAGTCGGCGTGCTCGGCGAAACGAGCCCGGCGACCGTCCCGAGCTGCCCCGCCAGCTGTGAAGTGGTCAGCCGCACGACCGGCTTCCAGGTGAAGGTCGGCTCGGCTCGCAACCTGCTCAGCGCCACGCGCAACGGCACGATCGTCGCGTGGACGATCAACCAGGGCAAGCCGAACGCCACCCAGATCAAATTCCTCGAAAGCAACGAGGGCGGCCCCGCGGAAGCCGGCATCGCCGTGCTCGCGCCTCAGCCCAAGCCGAACCTCACCTACAAGCTGGTGGCCCAGAGCCCGATGGTCAAACTGCAGCCCTACTTCGGCGAGACCGCCCAGTTCCCCCTGGAAGCCACGATCCCGATCAAAAAGGGCTACGTGGTGGCCCTGACCGTGCCCACCTGGGCGCCCGCCCTCGCGCTGAACTTCGGCGATGACACGTCCTGGAGGGCCAGCAGGCCGAGGTCAGGGTGCAGGAGCACCAGCGCCCAGAGCGTGCAGACGGTGGTGGGCAGCGCCGCGCAGTACTACTGCCTGTATCAGACCGCGCGCCTGACCTACAGCGCGACCGAGATCTCAACTCCCTAGGCCGTCCGCTGGGCGGCGGATGGCGGCACCTAGGGCGCGCTGGCGCCGCCCGAGGCGCTTGCCGGCGGCGGCGCCGATTCGCTCGGTTTTGAGGCGCCTTCGGTGGCCGGTTTTTCCGGTTCGGTGGGCGCGGCTCCCCCTGAGGCGCTCGCAGGCGTCGGGGTACCGGCGCTCGAGGATGGTTCGCTGGCCCCGCTCGCCGCTTCGTTGCTCGCGGAGGCGCCTTCGCCGGTCTTTGCCGTCGTTTTGCTCGTGGTCGTGGAGGTCGAGGTCGTCTGCGCGGCCGCCGCTTCCGCGCTCGTGTCCGTCGGCGGCGTGATTTCGGGCGTGCTCTTGGGGACAGCATCCGAGACGCTGGTGCCGCCGCAGGCGCCGAGCACCAGAGCGCACAACAGCGCCGCGCCCATTGCGAGGGGAGCGCGAGCGCTCACAACGGGCCCATGCGCCTGCCGCACGTGGGGCAGTCGTTGAGGTCGCGCTGGGAGTGCTGGTTGCACCACGGACAGAAGCGGAGGTTCTCGACCGCCCACGGCAGCCGCGAGCTCGTCGGCGCCAGCGGCAGCATCTTGCCCACGATCTCCAGCGGCTCTCCGGACTCGCGGTCGCGGTACACGCGCTCGGGAACGGCCTCGATCACGACTTCTCGGCCGGAGCTCGGGCTGCGTAGACGGTAACGCTGTTTGGTGCTCATCGGCGAAACTCTATCTCAGCCGCTGGGCGTCCATCTCGGTGCCCGCGGCGAGCGCCGAGCTGCAGTCGAATCACCCGCCGCTTGAGATAGTGTTGGACGCTATGAGGGTTGGGGATGGCAGTCTGCTCCCGCGCGCCCGCCGTGCGGGCGGCGCGCATCGCGTTGCGCCACGAGCGGGTGCATGCGGCCTGCTGGTCGCGGTCGCGGTCGGCCTGTCGGGTTGCGCCGTAAAGGGCGCCGACAACGCCAACCTGATCCTCGGCAAGCAGGCGTTCGTGGCCAAGTGCGGAGCCTGCCACACGCTCGCCCGCGCCAACACCAAAGGCATCGTTGGGCCCAACCTCGACGCTGTCTTCAAGACCAGCCTCGCCGAAGGCGAGGAGCGCAATGCCGTGCGCACGGTCGTCGAAGGGCAGGTTCAGAACCCGAACCCCGAGGGCGTCATGCCGCAGCATCTCGCCAGCGGCGCCACGCTGGCTGACATCGCCGCCTACGTCGCCCAATCGGCCGACGCCCCCGGGCCCGACACCGGCCTGCTCGCGAGCGCAGTAGAAGCGGTCGGCGCGGGCAAGCCGGCCGTGGAGAAGGCCGGCAAGCTGGAGCTAGACGCCAACCCCACGGGTCAGCTCGCGTACACCACCAGCAAGGCCGAAGCCACGCCCGGGCCGGTGACGATCACGATGTCCAACATGTCTGGCGTGATGCACAACATCGCCGTCGAAGAAGGCGAAAACGGCGCCACCCAGAAGGTCGCTCCGATCGGTGCGAGCAGCTTCATCAGCAAGGGCACCACGTCGGTGACGGTCAAGCTGAAGCCCGGAAAGTACACCTTCTTCTGCCAGGCCCCCGGGCACCGCGCAGCCGGCATGTACGGCACGCTCACGGTCAAGTAGCGGAAGCGCTGGCGGGGCCCTGGCCGGCGACTACACGATCGCCCGCACGATCAGGATCAGGGCGATGATCACCACGAATACCGCGATCACCCCGAGCAGCAGACGGAACGCCTCATCCTCGGAGCGCAGCGGGTTCAGCATCGCGAGCCGGCACCGACGACGAAGTCGTTGGTGAGGACGCGGGTCCGCGCCGTGTCCACGACCGTCAGAGGATGTAGACGGTGGTGTAGACGACGATCCACATGATGTCCACGAAGTGCCAGTAGATCCCGGGAATCTCGACGCCGCGATGCTCCTCGGGACTGTAGTGGCCGCGGAACGCGCGGACGGTGACGATCAGCAGCAGGCACAGGCCGATGAACACGTGGGCGCCGTGCAGGCCGGTGAGCGAGTAGAAGATGGTCTGCTGCGCATGGTCCTGGGGGGCGAAGCCGATGTTGGCGTACTCGTTGATCTGGATGAACAGGAACGTGCAGCCGAGCAGGAACGTGGTGAGCATGCCGGCCCTGAAGCCGAAGCGGTTGCCTTCCTTGATGCACTTCTCCGCCCAGTGCAGCGTGAACGACGAGGAGATCAGGATGCCGGCGTTGACCCCTGCGACGGGCACCGGGAGGTGCATGCCGGGCGCTGGCCATGGGTCACCTTCGGCGATGCGGATGAAGAAGTAGGCGGTGAAGAACGCCCCGAAGATCATTATCTCGGAGATGATGAAAAGCAGCATCCCGAGCAGCGGCGCGTCCACGCGCGAGCTCTTGTTGGCGGGCGGCGGCCCGTGGTGCTCGGAAGCGTCGCCGTGGGCGGCGTGGGCGCTGCCCAAACGACCGATGCTTGCTGCCTCCACCGTGCTGCCCGCTACGCCGCGCTCGCCGCGACCGCGGTGTCGACGACCACGTGGTCCACCGGCACCGACGTGGCGCCGCGGACACGCTCGATCAGCTGCGAGCGAAGCCAGCCGGAGCGCTCTCCCGGCAGTGTGGAGATGACCACGTCATCGACGTGGAACAGCTCGAGCGCGTTCAGAGTCGCCGTGTACGGGTCGGGGTCACCGATCATCCCCGAGCTGAGCAGTCCGGCGGCGTGCAGACGGTCGAGCATGCTCGCCAGCCGTGCGCGGGCCTCGCGCGGGGCGCCGCCGCTGCCGTCGAGTTGGGGCACCACGGCGATGAACAGGCGGGGACCACCAGCGGCGGCCTTCTCACGGAGGTGGGCGAGGAGCTCGTCGCCGCTGGAGGTCTTGTGGGCGAGCACCAGCGTCACCTTGAACGACAGCCCTTCGTGAGCGATGTCCGCGACGATGTGGTGCACCGGCAGCGCGCTCGCGTTGCGGACGCGCTCCACCAGGTCGCGTCGCAGCCAGCCCGAGGCCTGCGCCGGGTAGGTCGAGAGGATGATCTCGTCGGGCCTGCGCGCCGCAACCGCATCCATCGTCGCCATGAACGGGTCGGAGTCGCCGACTTCGCCGGTCGCCTCGATGCCCTCCGCCGCGACCGCCGAGAGCGCGAGGTCGACGCGCACCTGCGCCGATTCGCGCACCGCCTCGTCGTAGATCACCAGCCCCGCCGAGGGATTGGTCTGGGGTACCACCAGACGGAAGCGCACGTCGCCGGCGGCCGCGCGCTCGCGCACCGCCTCGAGCAGCTTCGCCCCGCCGAGCGTGCGGTTCGCCACCACCAGTACTTCCTTCACCGCTCTTCCCTCCTCGTCATTGACTTGGCACCTGCGCTGTCCCTGCCGCAGCCCCCACCGTGGCGGGGATCGGCGGCTCGAGGATGCCGTGGACGGCCCCGGGGACTCCGTACTCATACGGACCGCCCACCACCGTGGGCACACGGTCGAAGTTGAAGATCGGCGGCGGCGAGGACACCATCCACTCGAGCGTCATCCCACGCCACGGGTTGCTCACTGCCTTGGGGCCGCCGCGCCAGCTGTTGACCATGTTGTAGAGGAAGATCAGCGTGCTCAGCCCGAGCGCGAAGCTCGCCAGCGAGATGAACAGGTTGAGGTCGGCGAACTTTGCCGCGTAGGTCGCCACCCGCCGTGGCATGCCCTGCAGGCCGAGGATGTGCATGGGCCCGAAGGTCAGGTTCATAAAGATGAAGGTGGACCAGAAGTGCCATTTGCCCAGGCGCTCGTCGTACATGCGCCCGGTCATCTTCGGGAACCAGTAGTACACGCCCGCGAAGATCGTCATCAGCGACCCGCCGAACAGGACGTAGTGGATGTGGGCCACGATGAAGTAGCTCGAGCTGACGTGGATGTCGAAGGGGATCATCGCGAGCATCACGCCGCTGATCCCGCCCAGCGTGAACGTGGTCAGGAAGCCGAGCGCGAACAGCATCGGCGTATCCAGGCGCAGCACTCCTCGCCACAGCGTCGCCAGCCACGAGAAGACCTTGATGCCGGTGGGAACCGCGATGATCGCCGTGGTGATCGCCATCGGAATGCGGATCCAGGCGGCCATCCCGGAGGTGAACATGTGGTGGGCCCACACGGTGAAGCCGAGGCCGACGATCGCGAGCAGCGAGAAGGCCATCATGCGGTAGCCGAAGATCGGCTTGCGCGACTTCACCGCGATGATTTCGCTGATGATCCCGAAGCCGGGCAGGATCATGATGTAGACGGCCGGGTGCGAGTAGAACCAGAACACGTGCTGGTACATCAACACGTCGCCGCCCTTGGCCGCGTTGAAGAAGTTGAAGCCCAGCGCGCGGTCGAGCAGCACGAAGAACTGCGACGCGGCGATGAACGGCGTGGCGATCACCACCAGCAGCGAGGTCGCGAAGTTGGCCCACACCAAGAGGGGCATGCGGAAGAAGCTCATCCCCGGCGCGCGCATCGTGATGATCGTCACGAGGAAGTTGAGCGCGGTCATGATCGAGGAGGCGCCCGCGAACTGCACTCCGACGCAGAAGAACGTCTGCCCGATCGGCATGTCGACCGACAGCGGGGCGTAGGCCGTCCAGCCGTCCGCGAACGCGCCCCCAGGCGCCAAGAAGCTGGCGAGCATGATCACGCCCGCGACCGGCAGCAGCCAGAACGACAGCGCGTTCAGGCGCGGGAACGCCATGTCGGGGGCGCCGATCATGATCGGGATCACGAAGTTGCCGAGGCCCGCGAATACGGGGATGATGAACAGGAAGATCAGCAGCGTGGCGTGAACCGAGAAGAGGCTGTTGTAGGTGGCGGCGCTCACGAAGTGCGATCCGGGCTGGGCCAGCTGGGCGCGCATAAGCATCGCCAGCAGGCCGCCTATCAGCAGGAAGATGAACGAGTTGACCGTGTACTGGACACCGATCACCTTGTGGTCGGTGTTGATGCGGAAGTAGTCGCGCCACGTGTACGCGCCGTGCCCCGAGTGGTCCTCCGGGCGCGTCGGGCGGCCCGAGGCCCAGTAGAACCAGTAGTCGAAGCCGCCGATCCCGATGAGGAAGGCAAACGGCACGGCGATCAGCGAGACCGTCAGGATCGCATCGCCGGAGACGAAGTGCGGGAAGGTGGTGTGGCCGGTGCTGAGCCGCACGAGCCATGTCAACAGCACCGAGAAGCCGACGGCGCCGACCATCATCCAGCTCGCGCGATAGAAGCCGGGCGCGCGGAATTTCGCGGCCATCAGCGGGCGACCAGCGGTCGTGTCATCGGTGTCTCCCCGGCACCAGCCATCAGCTCCCCGAACATTAGCCGGTCGTCCCCCCGCCGGTGGAGCTGGCGGTGCTGGAGCTGCTCGTGCTCAACTCCTTGGCGATCCATGCCCGAAACTGGGTTGGCGTGACCACATGCACGGTCGTGCGCATCAGCGAGTGGCCCGACGCCGCACAGCAGGTTGCAGATGGCCGGATAGTCGCCGAGCCGGTCGGGCGTGGCGCGGTAGTGGGTGGTGATGCCCGGGACGACGTCCTCCTGCAGGCGGAATGCGGGGATCCAGAAGGCGTGGATGACGTCCTTGGAGCGCATGTTGAACTGCACCGTTTCGTTGTCCGGCAGGTAGAGCTGGTAGGTGTTGATGGTGGCGCCGCCGGTCACCGACGGCGGGTACTGAAAGGACCAGTAGAACTGCTGGCCGGTCACCCCCACCTGGATTTCGTGCGCCGGTTTCTTTTCGTTCTGGGCGAGGACCACGAACGAGTAGCCGACCATGCTCAGGAGCAGCACCGTCGGCAGCGCCGTCCAGAAGACCTCCAGCCGGGTGTTCCCGTGTATCGGCGGGCCGTCCTTGAGCTCCTCGCCGGGCCTCATGCGGAACTGCCAGACGCAGTAGAGGATCACGCCGACCACCAGCACGAAGATGGGGATCGTGGCGATCACCAGGACGTGGTAGAGCCGATCGGTGTTGCGGGCCTGGGTGGATGCCTCGACCGGGAACCAGTGGATTTCGAAGCTGATCCAGATGCCGAGCGCCACGGCGATCACCCCGGCGATTCCGGCCGCGGTCAGCGAGCGTCGTCTAGACACGTGCGGCAGTCCCGCTCGCTGCGTGTGCGCTGTTCCACTCCATCCCGGGCGGATCCTAATACCTCCGCCCACGGAGTGTCAGGTCTGTGCCCGCGAGCGCTTGAGACCTTGACGTGGCGGGTATTAACGACTAGATTGCGGCAATCGTTGCAAAGACCTGGAGGTGAGGGCATGCAGGTCAGCGAAGGCATGACGCACATGGTTCTGACGGTGGCGCCCGGTCACACGCTCCGAGGCGTCGCCCGCCTGATGGCGCAGCGCAAGGTGGGCGCGGCCGTGGTCATGGATCCGGACGGACATGGGCCGGGGATCATCACCGAGCGCGACATCCTCCTATCGCTCGGGAGCGGAGAGGACCCCGACCGCGAGGCCGTCGCCGACCATCTCACGCGGGACGTCGTGTTCGCCGCCCCGGACTGGTCGCTCGAGGAGGCCGCGGCGGCGATGGTGCGGGGCGGGTTTCGCCACCTGATCGTCTGCGAGCGGGGAGAGACCGTGGGAATCCTGTCGGTGCGCGACGTCGTGCGCTGCTGGACGGACGACGGTGCGATCTGCCCGGTGCCGGCCAGGATGGCCGTCGGATGAGGGCCTGCGGGCTCTGAGCGGGGAAGCCGCACGGTCTGCCGGGACAGGCCGTCGCCGCGACGGTCAGTGCTCGTCGAGTGGCAGCTCGTCGATTTCCCTGCGCGTGTCTTTGATCCAGCGCACGATGCACCACACGGTCATGATCACGCCCACGATCGTGAACTCGATGAACGTGGTCACGCCGACCAGCGCCAGCGTGATCCCCACGGCGGTGAGCAGCGGCAGGATGCTCGGGCCCGGAAGGTGGATCTCCTCGCCGACCGGCGGGATCTCTGGATCGAGTGAGCTCACGACACGTATGCGGCGGCGACCACGAACGTGATGCCGAACATGAACATGCAGATCGCGCTCACGATCAAGGCCGTGCGGATGTTCTTGCGTGCCAGTCGACGACTCATGCGCGGAAGATTAGCTGATGCGCCCGTCCCGACGGTGCTCGCAAGGCGACCGTCCGAGCCTCGATCCTACAGGTGGCGGTCGGCCACCATCGCGCTGAACAGCAGCGCGAGATAGGCCAGCGAGTAGAGGTACAGGCGCAGCGCCGAGCGCCGGTCGGCCCGCCTGTACAGGCGCACGGCGCCGGCGATGAAGCCGAGGCCCAAGAGCATCGAGGCCACGAGGTACAGGAGGCCGAAGCCGCCCGCGCAGAACGGCAGCTGCGTGACCGCGTACAGCAGCACCGCGTACAGCAGGATCTGCCTGCGCGTCTCCGCCTCTCCGCGCACCACCGGCAGCATCGGCACGCCCACCTTCGCGTACTCGTCCTTCATCAGCAGCGACAGCGCCCAGAAGTGCGGTGGCGTCCAGAAGAACACGATGAAGAACAGCATCACCGCGATCCCGCTCACCGATCCGGTGACCGCGGCCCAGCCGACCAGCGGGGGCACGGCGCCGGCCGCTCCGCCGATCACGATGTTCTGCGGCGTGCGCCGCTTGAGCCACATCGTGTACACCAGCACGTACCCCACGAAACCCGAGAACGACAGTGCCGCCGCCAGCGGGTTGACGGTCAGCGACAGCTCGAGCACGGACAGTCCGGCTAGCGTGCACCCGAACGCGAGGGCGGCCGTCGGGGCGATGCGTCCGGCGGGGATCGGACGCGTTGCCGTGCGCTTCATCTGCGCATCGATGTCGCGGTCGAACCAGTGGTTGACCGCGCCCGCCCCGCCGGCCGACAGGTAGCCGCCCAGGCACGTCAGCGCGACCAGCAGGGGCGAGGGGTCGCCGGCCACGTACATGGTGGCGATCGTGCTCAACAGCAGCAGCGACTGGACCTTCGGCTTGGTCAGCTCCAGGTAGTCGCCCAACAGCGCGAACGCGCGCGCGGGTCGCGTCGTGGCCAGCGCGATGCCGGGCGTCTCGAGCGCCGGCGTCGCGCTCGTGGGGGGCGCGGGGCTCACGGTGCGCTCGCCCTCGACACTACACGCCCACCTGCGTGGCTCCCGCGGGGACGGTGGCCGTGCCCGTGTCCGACGTCCGCCGCTCGACCTCGCGACGGATGTCCTTCATCGGTTCGGCCGAGCGCACCAGCGGGATCGCGTCGAAGTTGTTGACCGGCGGCGGCGAGCTCGTGAACCACTCGAGCGTGTTGGCCTTCCACGGGTCCGGTCCGGCGACCACGCCGACCTTCAGGCTGCGCCAGACGTTGACGATCGTCACGAGCACGCCCGAGGCGAGGATGAACGCGCCGACCGTCGAGATCTGGTTGTACAGCGCCAGGTGCCCGACGTTGTCGTACTCGTAGATGCGCCGCGGCATGCCGTCGAGTCCCATCACATGCTGGATCAGGAAGGTGGCCAGGATGCCGATGAACATCAGACAGAAGCTCAGCTTGCCCAGCCCCTCGCTGAGCATACGCCCGGTGATCTTCGGGAACCAGTAGTAGATGCCGGCGAAGATCGGCAGCACCGCGCCGCCCATCAGCACGAAGTGGATGTGCGCGACCACGAAGTAGGTTTCGTTGAGCTGCCAGTCGACGGGGAAGATCGCCAGGAACACGCCAGAGATCCCGCCGATCAGGAACAGCGCGATGAAGCCGGCGCAGAACAGCAGCGGCGTCGTGAATTCGATCGTGCCGCGCCACAGCGTGGCGATCCAGTTGATGATCTTCACGCCCGTCGGCACCGCGATCAGGAACGAGCTGAGCATCACGAACACGAGGATCGCCTCGGGGATCGGCGCCGTGAACATGTGGTGCGCCCACGTGAGGAAGCCCAGGAACGCGATCGCCACGGTCGAAGCGGCGATCGCCTTGTAGCCGAAGATCGGCTTTCGCGCGAACACCGGCAGGATCTCCGAGACGATGCCGAACCCCGGCAGCACCATGATGTAGACCTCGGGATGTCCGAAGAACCAGAACAGGTTCTGCCACAACAGCGGCGAGCCGCCCTAGCGCGGGGTTGAAGAAGTGCGTGCCGAAGTGGCGGTCGGTGAGCAGCATCGTGACCGCCGCCGCGATCACCGGCAGCGCGAAGATCAGCAGCACCGAGTACGTGAGGATCGCCCATACGAACAGCGGCAGACGCCCCCAGCTCATGCCGCGTGCGCGCATGTTGGCGATGGTCGCGTAGAAGTTGATCGCTCCCAGCAGCGAGGAGAGGCCCGTCAGGTGGATCAGGTAGATCCACGCGTCCTGGCCGCCGGAGGGTGAGTACAGCGTTTCCGAGAGCGGCGGGTAGCTCGTCCAGCCAGCTTCGGGCGGGTGCCAGAACAGGGATGCGTAGAAGACGATGCCGCCGGCGAGCAGCAGCCAGTAGGACAGAGCGTTCAGCCGCGGGAAGGCCATGTCGCGGGCGCCGATCATCAGCGGCAGGAAGTAGTTGGCGATGCCGGCCATCATCGGCACGACGAACAGGAAGATCATCGTCGTGCCGTGCATGGTGAACAGCTGGTTGTAGATTTCCGGCGTCACCAGCGTGTTGTTCGGTGCGCCCAGCTGCAGGCGGATCATCAGCGCCTCGGTGCCCCCGAGGCAGAAGAACACGAACGTCGTGACCATGTACATGATCCCGATCCGCTTGTGATCGGTGGTCGTTATCCAGCTCGTCCATCCTCGGCCCTCGCGCTCGGCGCGATCGGCGCTTACCTGTGGGATCGGGGCTGCGTAGGTGGCCATCTCGTGCGCTGGTCTCCTCGGTGTCCTAGGGGTTTTCCACGGCTCCGGCGCCGGTCTGTGTCTTGAGTTTCGCTCGCGCGATCTCGGCTTCGTGATTCGCTTCGGCGATCAGCACCTTCTGGCGCGCCAGCCACGTTTCGAATTCGGCAGGTTCCACCGCTCGCACCGTCGCGATCATGCGCGCATGCCCGCGCCCGCACAGGAACGCGCACTGGCCGCGGAAGGTGCCGGGCTTTTCGACCTTGAACCACGTGTAGTTGTGGTAGCCGGGCACCGCCTGGAACTTGCCGCCCAGTTCCGGCACCCACCACGAGTGCACGACATCCGATGACACGATGTTCAGCTCGACCGTGGTCTTGGTCGGCACGACCATTTCCTCATATGAGTACGGTGCGCCCAGGCCGTCCGGTTCGTTGGCGCCCGGGTACACGTACTGCCAGATGTACTGGCGCCCGATGACCGTGATTTCGAGCGCTTTGCGGTCGGGCGGCAGCGCTCGCTGGTTGCTCGCGTAGATCAGGTTGTTCTGTTCTCCCAGGGTCGCGCCGTCCGGGCTGGAGTTGGGCGGGTCCTGGATGGAGGCGAGCTTGGCGAACGTGAGGATCGCGAGCCCCAGCAGGATCACTGCGGCGGCAGACGTCCAGCTCACCTCCAGGCGGGTGTTGCCGTGGATCTGCGCCGGCACGGCGCCCTTGCGCTTGCGGTACTTGAGGAGCGCGTAGCACAGGGCGCCCTCGACGCGGAAGAAGATGACGAGCGCGATCACCAGCGTGATCACGTACAGCGTGTGGATCTCTTTCGCGTTGGGTGAGGCGCCGTTGGCGGGCGTGAAGAACGCGAGCGTTGAGGGGAGCAGGTGGCCCAAGGCGGCGGGGATTCTATTCAGGCTCGGGCGGTAAGCGCTTGATAACGATTGCCACAAGCCTCCCTGCCCTCGCGCGCGGCGCTCGGCGCACCGCCGCTAGCGCCCGCTGAAGCGTGCGGGACGCTTCTCGACGAACGCGCTCACGCCCTCGACGAAGTCCTCGCTGCCGGCCGACTCCTGCTGGAGTCGAGCCTCGAGCTCGAGCTGCTCGTCCATGCGCGCATACAGCCAGTTGTTGAGCTGGCGCTTGCTGCCCGCGTAGGAGCGCGTGGGGCCGCTCGCCAGGCGCGCGGCCAGCGCCGCGGCCTGCTCGGGCAGCGCGTCGTCTGCGACCACGCGGTTGATCAGGCCCCATTCCAGCGCTCGCCGCGCGGGCAGCCGCTCGCCCAGCATCGACAGCTCGCTGGCGCGCGCCATGCCCACGCGGGCGGGCACGAACACCGAGGAGCCGCCGTCGGGAACGAGGCCGATGTTGACGAACGCGAGCAGGAAGTACGCGCTCTCGGCCGCCATGATCAGATCGCAGCACAGCGCCAGCGAGCAGCCGATGCCCACCGCCGGGCCATTGACCGCCGCGAGCACCGGCTTCGGCGCCTCGCGGATCGCCTTCATGATCGGGTGGTAGCGCTCGGTTAGCGTCGTGTACACGTCCGGGCGCCCGTCCACGGTGGCACCGCCGCTGATGTCCCTGAGGTCGGCGCCCGAGGAGAAGCCGCGGCCGGCGCCGGTGATCACGATCGCGCGCACGGCCTCATCGGCGGCGGCGTCGCGCAGCGCGCCCGAGCAGGTCCGCTCCAAGCTGCGCGTTCCACGCGTTCAGCGCCTGCGGTCGGTTCAGCTCGATCGTCGCCGCCGCGTCGTGCACGCGGACGTTGACCGTCTCGAGCTGCGCTGTCGGCTCCGTCATGGTTCTCCCTTCGCTCGCTTTCGGCTCGCGTTGATCCTATGGTGTGGAGCATGGAACGTCCCGTGATCGGCATCTGCGCTGCGCTCGAGCGGGCCAGATGGAGCGTGTGGGACCAGCTTGCGGCGCTGGTCCCGATGGGCTATGCCGAGGCGGTCCAGCGTGCCGGGGGCATGGCGGTGGCGCTGGTGCCCGACCCGGTGCTCGTCGAGGAGCCCCAGCGGGCGCTCGAGCTGATCGACGGGTTGATGCTCGCCGGCGGCGCCGACATCGACCCCTCGACCTATGCCCAGCAGGCCGCACCCGGAGACCGTCGACACCGTGCCCGAGCGCGACGCCTTCGAGCTGGCGCTCGACGCGCGCGGCGATCGAGCGCGACATGCCGGTGCTGGGCATCTGTCGCGGCATGCAGTTGATCAACGTCGCATGCGGTGGCACGCTCGTTCAGCACCTGCCCGAGCGCTACGGCCATCACGAGCACCGGCGCGTGGTCGGCTCCTTCGACGGCGCAGACCACGACGTGCTCCTCAGCGAGGGCTCGCTGGCGGCGCGCGCCGCGGGCGAGCTGCTGCACGCAACCAAGTCCCACCACCACCAGGGAGTGGACCGCGTGGGCGAGGGCCTCGTGGTCAGCGGCGTCTCGACGCTCGATGAGCTGCCGGAGGCGATCGAGTGGGAGGGCGAGCCATCCGATCGTCGCTTCGTGCTGGGCGTG
The DNA here is from genome assembly GCA_963810735.1 of uncultured Solirubrobacteraceae bacterium. Classification (GTDB taxonomy): domain Bacteria; phylum Actinomycetota; class Thermoleophilia; order Solirubrobacterales; family Solirubrobacteraceae; genus Palsa-744. The sequence goes on along the minus strand of CAWEOR010000004.1, from coordinate 404,454 downwards.
CAGTGGCATCCCGAGGCCGACCTGGCGAGCTCGGTGGTGGGCGCGCTGGTCGAGGCGGCCGGCGCCCGCGTGCCGACTAGCACCCGCCACGTCCGCGCCGGCGCCCGGACGTCGCCGAGGAGACGCGAGAGCGCGGGAGGGGCGCCATATACTGCCCGCCCAGTGCGGCTGTCGAGGGCGATCAGAGCAACCGCCTGGGGGATGGTGGTGGCGGGGGTCGCCGCGCCGCTCGTGCGCAAGCGGGTGAGCGCGCCGCCGCTCATCGTGCAGGCGGTCGCCTTCGGCGCGCCGCTGGGGCTGTGCGTGGCCGTACGTCGCTCCCGCACGCGAGATGTGGCCGTCTGCGTGCTGCAGATGTGGGCGTACCTCGCCGAGTACAAGTCCCCCCACGACGACGAGCAGGCACAGCGCCGGCGTGTGCACGTGTCCTATCCGATCCTCGCCGACCGTGTGCTCGGCTTCGGCGAGCTGCCGACCGTGCGCCTGCAGCGGGCGCTCGCGCCGGGGGGCGTACGGGGGCCGACTGGACGACGCTCGATCGCGTGCTCGTGTGGACGCACTGGAGCTGGTTCGCCTTCCCGCACGGTACCCTCGCGTGCATCCTCGTGCGCGATCGTCCACGCTTCGCCCGTGCAGCCCTGCTCACCTACGCGGTGTTCGACATCGGCGCCAGCGTGTACTGGCTCCTGCCCACCGCGCCGCCGTGGTATGCCACTCAGGCGAACGCCGCATCGTCCCCGCAGGGGGAGGTGGACGAGCACGCAGTGCCCGTGCGACGGCTGATGGTCGAGTACGGGGAGTACTTCTGGCAGGACGGCTGGGGCTCGCTCTACAGTGTGTTCGGAGGCAATCCGCTGGCCGCCATGCCCTCCCTGCACTTCGCCACGTCCGCTATGGCCGCACTCCTGCTCGCCGAGTCGGGGCGCTCGCCGGCGCGCTCGGCTTCGGCTACACGGCCACGCTCGGGTTCGCGCTCGTGTACCTGGGCGAGCACTACGCGGTCGACCTGCTGGCCGGGGTGGCGCTCACGCTCGCCGTGCGCCGGCTCGGCCCGCGTGCGGGACCGGCGCTCGAGCGGCTCGGGCGCCGTGGTGGCGAGGCTCGAGCGGATCGCGCACGAGGCGGGCTGAAGGCGAGGGGGAGAGGACGAGCGGGATGGGGCAAGGCGAGGCAGGCGAAGCGGCCGGGTCGATCGAGACGAGCGGCCGACGCCGGCCGGCGGGCCTGGCCGGCGGCGAGGACGAGATGCCGCGTGTGCTGCTCACGCGCCGGCAGATCGTCGCCTTCGGGGTGTTCGCGCTGCTCGTCGTCGGCTTCCTCTACTTCGTGCTGCCGCAGCTCGCCGGGGTGGGCACGACGGTGCACCACCTCGAGAGCGGCGACAAGTGGTGGATCGCCGTCGGCGTTGTGTTCGAGCTGCTCTCCTTCGCGCGGATACGTCGTGCTGTTCCGCTCGTGTTCGTCGCAACGTCGTAACGCCGAGCAGCCCGCGCGCATCGGCTGGCGCGAGAGCTACGAGATCACGATGGCCGGCCTCGTCGCCACGCGGCTGTTCGCGGCCGCGGGCGCCGGCGGTGTCGCGCTCACGGCATGGGCGCTGCGGCGCTCGGGCATGGCCCCGCGGCTGGTCGCGTGCCGGATGGTGGCGTTCATGGTGCTCCTGTACGTCGATCTACGCGGGCTCGCTGCTGCTCGACGGCATCGGGCTGGGTGTCGGGGATCTTCCCCGGCGGCGGCTCGTTCGCGATCACGATCGTGCCCGGCGATCGTGGCCGCGATCCTGTTCGCGGATCGCGGCCGGCGCGCGCTCTTGCCGGACGATCTCGAACGGCCGCTGGGCAGGTGGGCGGCCGGGCTCGGTCCCGGCACGCGCAGTGGATCGCGCGCGCGGTCGCCGTCCCAGCGCTGGCGGCCAGCGGCGTGCGCACCGCCATCGGGCTGATCCGCACCCGCGACCCCGGCCTGCTGGGCGCGCCGGCGTGGTGGGGCTTCGACATCGCGCGTCCTGTGGGCGATGTTCCACGCGTTTGGCTCGCCACCGCCGTTCACCGTCATCTGGATGGCCTACTTCGTGGGCCTGCTCGCCAACCTGCTGCCGCTCCCCGGCGGCCTGGGAGGCGTCGAGGGCGGCATGATCGGGGCGTTCGTCGCGTTCGGGGTGGACTTCAACCTCGCGGTGCTCGCGGTGCTCGCCTATCGCGCGATCTCCTTCTGGCTGCCCACGATCCCGGGCGCGATCGCGTACTTCCAGCTGCGCCGCACGGTCGCGCGCTGGCGCGACGAGCAGGGTACGCTCAGCGCCGCCTCCGGGCGCAGCGGACGTCAGCGCCGGCAAACGCGCTGCAGAGCCTCTGAGCGAGCCGGGGCCGATGACGCCGCCAGCCGCTCGCCCGCCAACGCACAGAGCGCCTGTCCTTGCTATACTATACAAAGTAAAGCGACCTCCTCGCACGGCAGTGCGGGCGGATGAGGGAGCTATCGTGACCACCACGGGAGAGCACATGGGCGACGTCGAGAACGTGATCATCATCGGCAGCGGCCCCGCCGGCTACACCGCGGCGCTGTACACCGCGCGCGCCAACCTCCACCCGCTCGTGGTCGAGGGCTTCGCATGGGGCGGGCTGCTGCAGCAGACGACCGACGTCGAGAACTACCCGGGCTTCCCCGACGGCATGATGGGCCCGGAGATGATGCAGAAGTTCCGCGACCAGGCCGAGCGCTTCGGCGCGCGCCTGATCACCGACCAGGCCGAGCGCGTCGAGCTCGCCGAGCGAGCCCGGGGGCGTGCACCGCGTGTGGGTCGGCGACACCGAGCACCAGGCGCGCACCGATCGTGCTGGCGATGGGCGCCGAGCACAAGAAGCTCGGCGTCCCCGGCGAGCAGGAGCTGTCCGGTCGCGGCGTCAGCTACTGCGCCACCTGTGACGCCGCGTTCTTCCGCGACGCGCACAACGGTCATCGTCGGCGGCGGCGACTCGGCGATGGAGGAGGCGATCTTCCTGTCGAAGTTCGCCTCGAAGGTGACGGTGGTCAACCGCCGCGACGAGTTCCGCGCGTCGAAGATCATGCTCGAGCGCGCGCGCGCGCAGGCGAACATCGAGTTGCTCACTCCGTACATCGTCAAGGAGTTCGTCGCCGGCGAGAACGGCGCGCTCGGTCACGCCACGCTCAGCAACGTCGAGACCGGCGAGGAGCGACGAGCTACCGATCTCGGGCGCGTTCATCGCGATCGGCCACGAGCCGCAGTCCGAGCTCGTGCGCGGGCAGATCGAGTCGACGAGAACGGCTACGTCGTCACCGACGGCCACTCCACGCGCACCAACCGCCCCGGCGTGTTCGCCGCGGGCGACCTCGTCGACCACACCTACCGCCAGGCGATCACCGCCGCCGGCTCCGGCTGCCAGGCGGCGCTCGACGCCGAGTGGTACCTGCGCGACACCCCCGGGATCCCAGTGCCCGAGGGAATGCCGATGGGCGACCCCGCCGAGGCGCAGTACGCGCCCGCGGCGAGCGACGCCGCGTCCTAGAGGGCGCCCTCGAGCTCGAGCAGGAAGCGCTTGCGCTCGGGCCCGCCGCCGTAGCCGCCGAGCGACGCCGCCCGCTGCGCAGCACGCGGTGGCAGGGCACGACGATCGGGATCGGGTTTGCGCCGAGGGCGTTGCCGGCCGCGCGCGAGCCGCGCGGGCTGCCCGCATCCGCGGCCACCTCGCCGTAGCTGGAGACGCTCGCCGTATGGGATCGCGTAGGTGGCGCGCAGCACCCGCCGCATGAACGTGCCGGATCAGCGCCCAGTCCTGGGGGAGCTCGAACGTACGCCGGCGCCCGCAGAAGTACTCGTCCAGCTCGCGCACGCACGCGATCCAGCGGCGCGGGGGCCTCGATGATGCGCGGCGAGATCCGCGCGCGCGAGGTCCGTCGAGCACGACGTCCGCGTCCTCCTCGGGGAACGCCACGCGCACGAGGCCCTTGCGGGTGCTCGCCGCCAGCAGCGTCCCGAACGGCGAGTCGACGGGCGCGTAGCCCACGTCGGCGAGTCCCTCGCCTGGCGATGCGCTCGCCCACGCGCGCCGGCCGCCGCCGCGGCCTCGTCGCCCCGCTCGCCGCGCGCCGCCGCGCAGCGCACGCTCGAGCTGTTCGTCGCGATCTCCCGCATCAGCGTGACCACCACCTTTCTCAGCTTCGTCAGTCCCTCGTGCAGTGAGCGCCGCGCGGCCTCCTCCGAGCAGCCGATCGCGTGCGCGATCTCGCGATGGGGGAGGTCCGCCACGTAGCGAAGCGCCACCGCCGAGCGCTGGCGCGGCGGCAGCTCGCGCACCGCGTCCCACAGGGCCTCGTCGTGCGCGTGCGGCGAGGCGGCGCTGCGGCCGTCCACCGCCGTCACGTCCTCGATCGGCAGCGCGCGCCGCGCCCGCGCCCGGTGGGCGTCGATCGCCTTGCGGTGCGCGATCGTCAGCACCCACGCGCGCAGGTTCGAGTCCGCGCGCAGGCGCGGATAGGCGCGCAGCGCCGCGATGAACGTCTCCTGAAAGCAGTCGTCCGCCTCCGTCGGCCCGACCGAGGCGGCGAGGAAGCGCCACACGCAGTCGCGGTGGGCGTCCAGGAAGCGCTGGAAGGGTGGCAGGCTCTCGCTCACGCTCGTAGAACGTGGGCCATGCCAGGAACGTGAGGCCCACCCGAGCGTCCGCTCGCCAGGTGCGCGCTCGCCCGCGATGCGCTCACGAGGGTGCGCTCGTCGGCGGTGCGCTCGCGAGGGGGCAGTCAGTCCTCGTGCTCGAAGAACCCCGCGCCGCTCGCCCGCCCCGTGCGCCCGGCGCGCACGAGCCGGCGCAGCGAGGGCGCCGGCCGGTAGCGCTCCTCGCGGTACTCGTCGCAGAGCGCGTCCAACACCGTCAGCACGTGGTCCACGCCGATCGCGTCGGCCCACTCGAGCGGCCCGCGCGGGTGGCTGAGGCCGAGCACCATGCCCGTGTCGATGTCCTCGGCGCGCCCCACCCCTTCGCCGAGCGCGAACGCCGACTCGTTGATCACCTGACAGACGATCCTGCCGAGCACCAGTCCGGGCGCGTCGCCCACCCACTCGACGTGCTTGCCCAGCGCCTGGAAGAAGCGTTCCGCGCGTGCCGCCGCCACCGGCGAGGAGCTCTCGGCGCGCGTCAGCTCCACCAGCCCGGCCTGCTCGAGCGGCGGCAGCACGTGAAAGCCGACGGCGCTGCCGTCCGGATCGAGCGCGCTCAGCGAGCCGCTCGCGCACAGCACCACGCGCGCGCCCCCTGGAGGCTGCGCGGAGCCACCACGGCGATCCGGCGGGGCGCCGGGCGCAACCTCCGAGCGCGCGGACGCGGGCGCGCAGTCGCAATCGACGAACAGTGCCGGCAGCACGCCGCCGGTGGGGGCGTGGGGCGAGCGCACCTCGTAGCCGGCTTCGCCGGCCGTCGCGCGCAGCTCCTCGGCGATCACGCCCTCGCCGGAGATCACGACCACGCCCTCCCCGTGACCGGGCGCCCCGCCCTGCAGCGGCGGCGGGTCCTGCGGCCGGTGCTTGCCGGGGCCGTCGGAGTAGTCGTAGTAGCCGCGGCCGCTCTTGCGGCCGTAGAGCCCCGCCGCCACCTGGCGCGCCGCGATCATCGACGGGCGCCAGCGCGGCTCGCCGAAGCTCTGCGCGTAGAAGCTTTCGGAGATCTCCGGCCCGTGTCCACGCCCACGAGGTCCATCAGCTCGAACGGCCCCATGCGAAAGCCTCCCTCCATCCGGCAGATGCGGTCGATCGTCTCGACGTCCGCGATCTGCTCCTGCAGCAGGCGCAACGACTCCAGGCCGAACGGACGGTTGCAGCGGTTGACGATGAAGCCAGGCCCGTCCTTGGCCACGATCACCGTCTTGCCCATCGCCTCGCCCGTGGCGCTCGCCAGCGCGAGCGCCCGCGCGAGGACTCCACGCCTGCGACCACCTCCAGCAGCGCCATCAACGGGGCGGGGTTGAAGAAGTGCATGCCCACCACCCGCTCGGGGTGGGTCGCGCCGGTCGCGATCGCCGTGACCAGCAGCGAGGAGGTGTTCGTCGCGAGCACGCACTCCTCGCTGACGATCTCCGAGAGCTTGCGCGTACATCTCGTGCTTGAGCTCCAGGCGCTCCGGCGCCGCCTCGATCACGAGCTCGCACGTCCGCGAGCGCCGCCATGTCGTCGACCGGCTGCAGGCTCTCGCGCCGCCTTGCGTGCCTGCTCCTCGCTCGAGCTTGCCCTTCTCCGCTTCCTTGCGCGAGCCCCCTGCGCGCGCTCTCGACGCCCTTCTCGAGCGCCTCCGGGAACGGGTCGTACAGCAGCGTTCGCGCTCCCGAGCGCGCGGCCAGCTGCGCGATGCCGTTGCCCATCGTGCCGGCGCCCAGCACGCCGATCATCGACGCTGCGCGACCCGCCCCGCCGGCGGAGCCGGCCTCATTTGAAGTCGTCGTGTCTCCTCCTGGGTTGCCATCGCTCGTTCCCTCCCGCCGCGCTCAGACCGGCACGAGCGCGTTCACGCCCGTCATCGCGCGCCCGATCAGCATCTGCTGGATCTGCGAGGTGCCCTCGTAGATGGTCGTCACGCGCGCGTCGCGGAAGTAGCGCTCGACCGGATGGTCATCGACATAGCCCGCGCCGCCGTGCACCTGGATCGCCAGGTTCGCGCATTCCAGCGACGCTTCCGTCGCGTGCAGCTTGGCGATCGAGGTCTCCATCGTGTTCGGGCGGCCCTGGTCCTTGAGGAAGCCCGCGCGCCACGCCAGCATCCGCGAGGCGTCCGTTTTCAGCACCATTTCCGCGATCATCGCCTGCACCAGCTGGAAGCTCGCGATCGGTTTGCCGAACTGCTCGCGCTCCTTCGCGTACTTCACCGACTCCTCCACGCAGCCCTGGCAGATGCCCACCGCGCCGCACGCCACCGAGTAGCGTCCCGACTCGAGGTTCGACAGCGCCACTTTGAAGCCGTCGCCGACCTTGCCGAGCATCTGGTCGTCTGAGACCTCCACGTCTTCCAGGGAGATCGAGGCCGTGTCCGAGGCGTGTAGCCCCATCTTGTGCTCGATCGTCTGCGTCGTGAAGCCCGGCTGGTCGGTGTCCACCATGAAGCACGCGATCCCCTTGTAACCGAGCTCCGGATCGGTCTGCGCGAAGATCAACGCGACCTTCGCGTAGCTCGCCATCGAGATCCACATCTTCGCGCCGTTGATCACCCAGCCGCACTCCGTCTTCTTCGCGCGCGTCTTCTGGTTGGCCGCGTCCGAGCCCGTGTCCGGCTCCGTCAGGCCGAAGCACCCCAGCCACTCGCCCGAGCACAGCTTCGGCAGGTACTTGTGCTTCTGCTCCTCCGTGCCGAACTTGAGGATGCCCGAGCACACCAGCGAGGTCTGCACCGAGATCACCGTCCGGATCGAGGAGTCCGCGCGACCGATCTCCTCGACGACCAAGCCGTAGCTGAGGTAGTCGAGGCCCGCGCCGCCGTACTCCGCGGGCACGATCGCGCCGAGGTAGCCCTGGTCGGCGACCTTCTTCACCATCTCCATGTCGAAGTGGTGGTTGCGCGCGTTTTCACGCGACTGCACCACGATCTCTTTATCGGCGAACTCGCGCGCCGTGTCCTTGATCAGGCGCTGCTCGTCGGTCAGGTCGAAGTCCATGCTGCTCCTCGCGTTATCTCGATCCATGCTATACGCCGTCGGCCGAGCTTGGGCGTGCGTCCACGGGGCGTGGACGCGCCGCTCGATCTCCTCGGCGATCCCCTCGATCGCCACCCGCTCCTGCGCCAGCGAGTCACGATCGCGCAACGTCAGCGTGCCGTCCTCGACGCTCTGGTGGTCAATAGTAAGACAGAACGGCGTTCCGATCTCATCCTGGCGGCGGTAGCGCCTGCCGATCGCGCCGCCCTCGTCGTACTCCGCACTGCACGCGCTCGCGGAGCGCGCGCTGCACCTCGCGCGCGAGCTCCGGCTGGCCGTCCTTGTTCGACCAGCGGCAGCACCGCCGCCTTCACCGGCGCAAGCCGCGGATGCAGGCGCAGCAGCGTGCGCGTCTCGCCCGCGCCCGCGCCCTCGCGCTCCACCAGTTCCTCGTCGTAGGCGTCCACCAGGAACGCCAGCGTCGCGCGGTCCGCCCCCGCCGCCGGCTCGATCACGTGCGGCACGTAGCGCTCGCCGCTGCCCTGGTCGAAGTACTCGAGCTTCTCGCCCGAGTGCTGCGCGTGCTGGGTCAGGTCGAAGTCGCCGCGGTTGGCGATCCCCTCGAGCTCCGACCAGCCGATGGGGAACAGGTACTCGACGTCGCTGGTGCCCGAGGAGTAGTGCGAGAGCTCGTCCTGCGTCGTGCGCGCGCAGCCGCAGGTGGTCCGGGCGGATGCCCAGCTCGGTGTACCAGCGCTCGCGCTCGGCCAGCCAGTGCTCGAACCACCGCTGCGCGTCCGCGGGCGGCACGAAGAACTCCATCTCCATCTGCTCGAACTCGCGCGTGCGGAAGATGAAGTTGCCGGGCGTGATCTCGTTGCGGAAGGACTTGCCCACCTGCGCGATCCCGAACGGCGGTTTCTTGCGCGAGAACTGCAGCACGTTCTTGAAGTTGATGAAGATGCCCTGCGCCGTCTCCGGGCGCAGGTAGGCCGTGGAGCCCGACTCCTTCACGGGGCCGATCGTGGTCTCGAACATGAGGTTGAAGTCGCGCGCCTCCGTCAGATCGCACTCGTCGGTCTCGCCGGGGTGCTTGGACGGTTTGCGCCCGCACGGCAGCTCCTGCAGGTGGTCCGCGCGGAAGCGCTGCTTGCAGGTACGGCAGTCGACGAGCGGGTCGGTGAAGCCCGCCAGGTGGCCGGAGGCCTCCCATACCTTCGGGTGCTGCAGGATCGCCGAGTCCATCGCCACGATGTCGTCGCGCTCCTGCAGCATCGCGCGCCACCACTCGTTCTTGACGTTCGCCTTCAGCAGCACGCCGTAGTGGCCGAAGTCGTAGGTCGAGCCCACGCCGCCGTAGATCTCTGAGGACGGGAAGATGAACCCGCGGCGCTTGCACAGCGCGACGATCTTCTCCATCGTCACTACGTCTGGGCTCGTGGGGGGTCGTCGGTCATGGCCGGGCAGCGGATGCTAGACGAGCCCTTGCGCCACGCGTGTTGGACCCGCGCGGGCAGGCGTCCCTAGGATGCGCGCGGTGGCGCGAATACTCATCGTCGCAGGCGGCTGCCGCGGCCGGCGCTGGCCGCGGCGATGATCGACGAGGGGCACGCCGTGCGCATCACCACGCGCAGCGAGCGCGGTCGCGCGGCGATCGAGGCGCTCGGCGCCGAGTGCTGGGTGGGCACGCCCGACCGTCTCGCCACGCTGCGCGGGTCCCTCGACGGGGTCGCCGTCGCTGCTGGCTGCTCGGCTCGTGCAGCGGGGAGGAGCCGGCGCGCTGGCGCTGCACACCGCGCGCCTGGAGATGTTCCTCACGCAGGCCGTCGACAGCACCGTTCGCGGCTTCCTGTACGAGGCGCGCGGCACCACCACCCCGCCCGCCGTGCTCGCCGCGGGCGAGCGCACGGTGCGCGGCGTCGTCGAGCGCAACGCTATCCCCGCCGCCTTACCTGAGCGCCGATCCGGGCGAGCCGGAGGGCTGGATCGCCGACGCCGGCGCGGCGATCCACGCCCTGCTCACCGGCCTGTAGTCGTTGACTGCTGGACGCACAATCGTCGACTGCTGTCAAGCTCGCCGCGTCGGAGCCGATGCCAGCCTGTAGATGGTTGGCGATCGTTCTCGCTAGGCCTGTCGTGTCGGCTCTCGGCGCGGTCGTTCTCGCCGCGTCGGTGTTCGGCCCTGGTACGGCGCCAGCTCCGGCGCGGCCGCGCTCGCACGCCACGAAGGACGCGACGCCGCCCAGGTCGCTGGCGCGTCGCCGCAAGCCTCGGCGTCGGCGACCCGCGCGTGGGCATCGAAGCCATCGGCGGGCGCGACTCGCCACGCGCGATCCACGCGCTTCCCGGCCTCAGCGTGGCTCTGCTCGTGCTCGCCGTGCTCGCGCTGCTCGACGTGGCGGTTCCGCTCGCGCGCAGAGGCGCGCCCGTCCCTGGGGGCGCGGGCGGCGCGGTCGGGGTGCTCGGGCTCCTCGCCGCCGCGTGCGCGCTGTACCGGATGGTCGATCCGCCCACCGGCGAACTGCTCGCGCTGTCGCTGCGGGAGGGCTCGTGGCTGGCGCTGCTTGGCTCCGTCGCGATCGCGTTGGGCGGCATGTGGCCGCGCTGCGCCTACTCGGCGCCGGCCTTCGACGCGCTCGTCCAGGGCGCGTGGCCCGGCCTGTCCGGGTGGACCCGCCAGGGCTGAGCGCCACCACCCCCTGGCACCCCGCCGCATTCGGCGAGCCCTGCCCGTGGCGCGCGGAACGCTATCCTTGACCGTGTAATCACCCTTAAGCCGATCAGGATTTCGCAGAAGGCCGGAGTCTTCGTACAGCTCGACGGCCCACTGTCGAGAAAGGAGCATCACCTATGGCGCTGAAACTTGGCGACGTAGCGCCCGACTTCGAGGCCGACACCACCGAGGGGCGCATCAAATTCCACGACTGGATCGGCGACTCCTGGGCCGTGCTGTTCTCGCACCCCAAGGACTTCACCCCGGTGTGCACCACCGAGCTCGGCTACATGGCCAACGCCAAGCCCGAGTTCGACCGCGCGGCGTGAAGATCATCGGCCTGTCCGTCGATCCGCTCGACAAGCACGAGCAGTGGGCCAAGGACATCGAGGACACGCAGGGCGCGGCCCCCAACTACCCGATCATCAGCGACAGCGACTTCAACGTCTCCAAGCTCTACGGGATGCTCCCCGCCGACGTCTCCGGCGACCCCGCCGCGCGCACGCCCGCCGACAACCAGACCGTCCGCAACGTGTTCGTGATCGGCCCCGACAAGAAGGTCAAGCTGATCCTCGTCTACCCGATGACCACCGGGCGCAACTTCGACGAGGTGCTGCGTGTGATCGACTCGCTGCAGCTGACCGCCAAGCACAAGGTCGCAACGCCCGTCAACTGGCAGCCGGGCGAGAAGGTGATCATCGCCGGCTCCGTCTCCAACGACCAGGCCAAGGAGACCTACCCCGACGGGTGGGAGGAGCCGCGGCCCTACATCCGCATCGTCCCGCAGCCCACGAGCTAGCGGAACCGCTAGCGAGGGGAGCTCAGCGACAGGCCGGCCGTCGCCCGCGCCGGCCGGCACGCAGCCGCTCGAGCAGGTGCGCGAGGATGCGGGCGGTGGCGCCCCAGATGACGTGCTCGCCGACCACGTAAGCGTCGGTCTCGAAGGTGATGCCGCGGCGTTCGATCGCGCCTTCGCGTGCGCCCGCGCGCACCTCGCCGAGCGGCAGCTCCAGCACCGCGTCCACCTCCCTCGCCGAGGGTCGCCAGGCCACGCCCGCGGGGATCTCGCCGACGAACGGATGGATCGTGTATCGGTCGCGAACGTCGAGGTCGCGGGCAGCCCGCCGAGCAGCTCGACCTGCGCGCGCGGCAGGCCGATCTCCTCTTCGGCCTCGCGCAGCGCCGTGTCCACAGATCGCGCGTCCTCGGGGTCGCGGCGCCCCCCCGGGAAGGAGATCTCGCCGGCGTGGCGGCGCAGGTCGGCGCGGCGCTTGGTGAGGACGACGTGCGGCTCGCCGTCGGCGCCGCGAGGAACAGCGGCACGAGCACCGCCGCCGGGATCTGCTCGCCCGCTGCCGGGCGCGGACTGGGCCGAGGCTGGAGCTCGGCGACGTCAGGCGGCCAGGTGAACGCGCTCAATGCGCTCCTGGAACATGACCTCGCCCTCGAGCACGCGGTGCACCGGGCACTTCGCGGCGATCACGCGCAGCCTCTCGACCTGGTCCTCCGGGAGGTCGTCCGGCAGGCGCATCACCAGCTGGAACCGCGTCGGGCAGCCACGCTCGGCGGGGGTGTACTCGACGTCCACCTCCACGTGGCCGATGTCCCAGCCCTTGCGCGCCGCGTACATCTCCATCGTGATCGCAGTGCACGACGCCAGGCTCACCGCCAGCAGCTCCTGGGGGTCGGGCCCGCCGTCGTCGCCACCCGCGTCCAGCGGCTCGTCCACCGTCACCTGGTGGTCGCGCACCTGCACCGTGTGCCTGAACGTCGCGCCATCGCGCCGCGCGGAGGCCTTCATCCTTGTGAGCCCTTGCGTTTGCGTTCATCGCGATCCCCTCGAATCGACTGCGACTGTTGCACCCCTCATGATACTCCTCGCTCCGGCGGGCCAAGCGGGTTGAAGAGCAGGCCGGTGAGCAGCTTCGGGAAGAAATAGGTCGACTTCGGGGGCATGTTCTCGCCGGCGGCCGCGACCTCGCGGACCTGCTCCACGGGCGTGGGGCGCATGAGGAACGCCGCGTCGTACTCGCCCGAGCGCACCATCGCCAGCGCCTCGGCGGTGTCGCGCGCATAGAACAGGCCGTTGAAGTGGGAGATGTCCTCGTCGCTGTAGTCCGAGCGCGTTCTTCAGCAGCAGCGTCTCCAGCACGCCCGTGTCGAGCTCGCGGTAGGCGGCCGAGTGCTCGGGCAGCGCGGCGTCCGCGATCGCCTGGTCCTTGAGCGTCAGTCGCAATGCCCGTCCGTCGCGGCCGTCGATGTAGCCGAGCTGCAGCGGGCCGCGCCCGGGATCCGGCGCGATCTGCTCGATCGGCACCTCCGCCATGTCGAAGTCGCGCTCGAGGGCCTGCTGCGAGCGCGCGCCGACGCTCGTCGTCCAGGCCGCCGATCAGGCGGTGGGTGGGGAACACGGTCAGCCCGGGATCCTCGAGCGCGACGAGGCACATGAGGATGTAGCGGTGATCGCCGTCGCCGCCGACCTCCTCGGCGTACGCGTGCATCGTCTCGTAGCGGTGGTGGCCGTCGGCGATCAGCAGCTCGGCGTCCCGCGTGGCCTGTCTGCACGGTCGCGATCGCACCCTCGTCGCTCACCCGCCACAGACGGTGGACGGTGCCGTCGGCGTCGGTGATCTGCGCCCACGGCAGCCCCTCGGTGGCCGGAGCGAGCGCTCGCCAGGCGGTCTGCTCGGGATCCGAGTACAGCGAGAAGATGGGGGAGACGTTCGCGTGCGTCGCCCGGGTCAGGCGCAGTCGATCCTCCTTGGGCCCGGGGTGCGTGCGCTCGTGGGGGCGCACCCGCCCCGCCCCGTAGTCCTCGATGCGCACGCGGCAGAAGAAGCCCCGACGCGTGCGCGCCCGTCCGTCCGGGCCCGTGTAGTCCTGCGTGTGCGCCCACAGCGCGGGCTCGGCGTCGCGGACGAGCGCTCCGTCGGTCTGCCAGGCCTCGAACAGCTCGCCCGCGGCCGCGTACGGATCCGGGTGGTCGGGTCCGGCCTCGGGGAGGTCGACCGCCACCACGTTGAACGGCGAGCGCGCTAGCAGCTCCGCCCGCTGGCCCGCGTCGATCACGTCGTATGGGGGTGCCACGACGTTTGCCAAGGGGCCTACCACGGCTGGGTCGTAGTGCAGAGCGCGCAGGGGTTGGACGTCGGCCACGGCGGTGGCGGAGGCTAGCAGCACCGCGGTCACATCGGCGATGCAGGCCGTGTGTCGGGCGATCGGCCTCCGGGGCTCTACGCTGTGGGGCACGGGGCGTGGCGCAGCCTGGTAGCGCACCTGCTTTGGGAGCAGGGGGTCGTGGGTTCAAATCCCGCCGCCCCGATACCTTCATTTCCTGCGAAGCCAGCGAACAGCTGAGCCGCGAGCAGCGCCGACGGCGGCGCGCGGTCGCGAAAGAACCCCCCGGACGTCCTCGTTAGGTTTGCGAGATGGTGAATCGCGGCAATGGGGAGCAGGCGAGGCGGGAGGACATGGCGGACGTCGCCATCGTCGTGATCTCAACCAACGAGGCGCACTGGGTGGAACCCTGCCTGCGGACCGTCTTCGACCACGCCGGCGACGCCAGCCTGCAGGTGATCGTGGTCGACAACTCCTCCACCGACGGAACTCGCGAGATGGTCGAGTCGTGCTTCCCCCAGGCAAGCGTGGTCACCTCGCTCAACCGCGGCTTCGCCTACGGCAACAACCGCGGCCTGGAACACGCGAACGCCCGCTACATGCTGCTGCTGAACCCGGACACGGAAGTGCTCGAGGGCACCTTCGGGGATCTGGTGCGGCTGATGGACGCCCGCCCCGCTGTGGGTCTCGCGGGCGTGCGCCAGGTCAACGGCGAGGGCAAGCTGCTGCGCACCATCCGCCGTTTCCCCAGCGCCAGTCGCACGCTGGGCGAGGCGCTGTACTCCGAGCACTGGCCGTTTCATCCGGCCTGGGCCGGCGAACGGGTGCTGGACGCCGCTGCCTACGAGCGCGAGGGCGAATGCGATTGGACCTCGGGCTCGTTCATGCTCGCGCGTCGCGAGGCGCTGCTGGGCGCGGGCCTGCTCGACGAGCGTTTCTTCCTGCAGTCCGAGGAGCCAGACCTGTGCCTGCGCATCAAGTGCGCCGGGTGGCAGGTCCGCCACCTGCCACAGATGACGATCGTCCACCTCGCCCACAAAGCGGGCGTGGTGCCGCGCATGGTGGCCCAGGACGCCTACTCCCGCAGGCAGTACGCCCACAAGCACTTCGGCCGCGCGCACCGCGGCCTGTACATCTCCGCGATCGGCGTCGGGCACCTCATTCGTGCCGCCACCGCCGGTGCCGCGGGCGCCGACGCCGACGCTCGCCGCGAGGGCGCGCGACTGGCGCTGGGCGCGATCACCGGCCGCGGAGGGCCGCCATTTGGCCCACCTCCGCCGACCGCCGTCGCGCCCCCGCCCACCCAAGCGGGTACGCACGCCACAGGCCAGGAGACGGCCGTGCGCGAGACGGCCGCGAGTAAGAGCAGCTGACGGACCTCGCTCGCATGCATCGCCGGCCGCGGTCGCGTGCGCGCACCCCTGGCCCAGTCGAGCCTGGACCATCCGAATGGCCTGGTTCAATCGAGTGCTCCTGCGGATGGCAACCGTGCTGGCCGCGCTCCACCGGAACGATCGAGGTTTTGAATGGTCTCATCCCTGCGCAGGCACGTGAGCTATGCGAACGTTGTGGCGACCATGGCCCTGGTGCTCGCGATGGGCGGCAGCGCCGTCGCCGCCACGCACTACCTCATCACCTCGACCAGCCAGATCAGCCCGAAGGTCTTGAAAGCGCTGGAAGTCAAGATCGCGAGCAGGATCGCGCCTGGAGCGGCCGGCAAAGAAGGAGTCCCCGGCAAAGAAGGAGTCGCCGGCAAGGAAGGCGCCACGGGTAAAGAAGGCGTCGCGGGTAAAGAAGGCGGCACCGGCAAAGAAGGCAAACCCGGCTCGGGATTGTCGAAGCTCTCGGAAGGCGAACAGGAAGAACTGAAGAAGATCCTGCCCTACATGAGCTTCGTGGCCGACGGCGTCGGCGGCAAGCCCACGATCCGCTTCTCCGGCGCCAACGTGCAGGTGCTGAGCGGCGCGGGCAAAGAGGAAACGCTCGACGGGGAGGGAAACCTGGTCGTCGGCTACGACCAGAGCCCTGGGTCCCAAGCGGGTGCGAACAACCTCGTGATCGGCAGCATCGGGCAGGGATTCGCGTCCTACGGAGCGATCGTGGGCGGAGAGGAGGACGTCGCTGAAGCTCCATACAGTGACGTGTTCGGCTCGGACAATGAGACCGAAGCGACCGGCACGGCCGCCTCGGTGAGTGGCGGCCATGAAAACACGGCTGCCGGGGAATGGTCCTCGATCGGTGGGGGCAACGAAAACGAGACCGGCACTGGGAGCTTCGGCGTGTCGGTCAGCGGCGGCCTCGGAAACGAAGCCGTCGGCGAACAGACCACGATCAGCGGCGGCAGCCACAACAAGTCCGAAGGCGAATACTCGTCGATCGCCGGCGGCGACAAGAACAGCGCCTCCGGCAGCTACTCATCGATCCTCGGCGGCTACACAAACGAAGCCGCCGGCGAGTGGTCCTCGGTCGGCGGCGGCTATGAAAACGCGACGGGCAGCGGCGGCATTGGTGCGTCAGTCACCGGCGGTGAGAAGAACAAGGCCGAAGGCAATGAGGCCTCGGTCAGCGGCGGCTTTGAAAACCAGGCGACCGGCGGCTACTCATCGATCTTCGGCGGCAAAGACCTGACGGTCGCCGGCGAATACGGAACGATGCCGTAGCTCGGCCTGTGGCCCACGCGCGGCCTGCGCCGATCGACGCAGGCCGCTCCCCCGCTGGGCTACGTGTAGGTGTAGCCGATGGCGCTGGTCGAAACGCCTTTGCTGTCCGTGACGACCACTTCGGCTTTGCCGACGGTGCCGGCAGGCGTCTTCGCCGTGATTTCCGTTCCCGAGACGACCGTCACTTCGGTGGCTTCGGTGCCGCCGATCGTGACTTTCGCGCCGGTCGTGAAGCCCGTGCCGGTGAGCACCACTTCCCTGCCGCCGGTGTGGGGACCGGTGGACGGTTCGATCTTCGTGATCGTCGGCGGTGTGACGTAGGTGTATTCGACGCTCGAGCCGGAGCTGACGCCGCCCTCGGTCACGACCACCGGAACCGACCCAGCAGCATGCGCGGGGGTCTTCGCGGTGATTTCGGTTTCGCCGACGACGACCACCGAGGTGGCGGCCCCGCCGATCGCGACGGTCGCGCCTTTCAGGAACCCGGTGCCCGTGATCTTCACCGCAGCGCCACCGGCCGTCGTGCCTTCAGACGGTTCGACTTTCGTGACCGTCGGCGGTGTGATGTACGTGAAGTCCGGGCCACCGGTGGACGCACCGTCGGCGTCGGTGACGACGACTTCGGGTTTGCCCGTGCCGGATGCGGTCTTGGCGGTGATTTCGGTTTCGGAGACGACGGTCGGTTCGGTCGCTTCACTGCCGATTTTGACTTTCGCGCCCGTCTGGAAGCTGGTGCCTTTGATTTTCACGACTGTGCCACCAGCGGTGGTGCCTTCGGCCGGGCTGATCGATGTGACTTTGGGTGCGGGGATGTAGGTGAAGGTGGGGCCGCTGCTGGAGACGCCTTTGCTGTCGGTGACGATGACTTCGTCTTTGCCGGCTGCTGTGGCTGCGGTCTTGGCCTTGATTTCGGTGAGCGATTCGACTGTGACTTCGGTCGTTTCGCTGCCGATTTTGACTTTTGCGCCGGTCGTGAACCCGGTGCCGGTGATCACGACTTCGGTGCCGCCTGTGGCTGGGCCGGAGGCGGGTTCGATCTTCGTGACCGATGGCGGTGTGACGTAGGTGTATTCGACGCTCGAGCCGGAGCTGACGCCGCCCTCGGTCACGACCACGGGGATGGCCCCGGCTGCGTGTGCGGGGGTCTTCGCGGTGATTTCGGTTTCGCCGACGACGACGACCGAGGTAGCGGCTCCGCCGATCGCGACGGTCGCGCCTTTGAGGAACCCGGTGCCCTTGATTTTGACCGTGGTGCCGCCGAGCGTGGTGCCTTCGGCCGGTTCGACTTTGGTGACCGTCGGCGGCGTGATGTAGGTGTAGTCGATGCCGCTGGAGGACACGCCTTTGCCGTCGGTGACGATCACTTCGTCTTTGCCCGCGCTCGAGACCGACGCCGTCTTCGCCGTGATTTCGGTGGTCGAGACGACCGTCACTTCTGTCGTTTCGTTGCCGATCTTCACGGTCGCGGGTTCGGTGAACCCGGTGCCTTTGATTTTCAGCGTCGCGCCACCGGCCGTCGAGCCTTCCGCGGGCGTGACCGAGGTCACCGTCGGCGGTGTGACGTAGGTGTATTCGACGCTCGAGCCGGAGCTGACGCCGCCCTCGGTCACGACCACGGGGACGGCCCCGGCTGCGTGCGCGGGGGTCTTCGCGGTGATTTCGGTTTCGCCGACGACGACGACCGAGGTAGCGGCCCCGCCGATCGCGACGGTCGCGCCTTTGAGGAACCCGGTGCCCGTGATCTTCACCGCGGCGCCACCGAGCGTCGTGCCTTCAGACGGTTCGACTTTGGTGACCGTCGGCGGTTTGATGTAGGTGAATTCGGGGCCTTTCGTCGAGGTGCCATCAGCGTCGCTGACGATCACTTCGTCTTTGCCCGCACCCGAAGCCGACGCGGTCTTCGCCGTCATTTCGGTTTCCGAGACGACGGTCGGTTCGGTCGCTTCGCTGCCGATTTTGACTTTCGAGCCGGCCTGGAACCCGGTGCCTTTGATTTTCACCGCCGTGCCACCAGCCGTCGAGCCTTCCGCCGGCGTGATCGACGTCACCGTCGGCGGGCCGATGTAGGTGAAGCTCGGACCGCTGCCGGAGACACCTTTGCTGTCCGTGACGACGACTTCGTCTTTGCCAGCGGCTGTGGCTGCGGTCTTGGCCTTGATTTCGGTCAACGATTCGACCGTCACTTCGGTCGTTTCGCTACCGATTTTGACTTTCGCGCCGGTCGTGAACCCGGTGCCCGTGATCACGACTTCGGTGCCGCCCGTAGTCGGCCCGTTCGCCGGTTCGATCTTCGTCACCGACGGCGGCGTGACGTAGGTGTATTCGACGCTCGAGCCGGAGCTGACGCCGCCCTCGGTCACGACCACCGGGACGGCCCCGGCTGCGTGCGCGGGCGTCTTCGCGGTGATTTCGGTTTCGCCGACGACGACGACCGAGGTAGCGGCCCCGCCGATCGCGACGGTCGCGCCTTTGAGGAACCCGGTGCCCTTGATTTTGACCGTGGTGCCGCCGAGCGTCGTGCCTTCGGCCGGTTCGACTTTGGTGACCGTCGGCGGCGTGATGTAGGTGTAGTCGATACCACTGACCGACACGCCTTTGCCGTCCGTGACGATCACTTCGTCTTTGCCCGCGCTCGAGACCGACGCCGTCTTCGCCGTGATTTCCGTGGTCGAGACGACCGTCACTTCCGTCGTTTCGTTGCCGATCTTCACGGTCGCGGGTTCGGTGAACCCGGTGCCTTTGATTTTCAGCGTCGCGCCACCAGCCGTCGAGCCTTCCGCCGGCGTCACAGACGTCACCGTCGGCGGCGTCACATACGTGTATTCGACGCTCGAGCCGGAGCTCACGCCGCCCTCGGTCACGACCACCGGAACCGACCCAGCAGCATGCGCGGGGGTCTTCGCGGTGATTTCGGTTTCGCCGACGACGACCACCGAGGTGGCGGCCCCGCCGATCGCGACGGTCGCGCCTTTCAAGAACCCAGTGCCCGTGATCTTCACCGCAGCACCACCAGCCGTCGTGCCTTCAGACGGTTCAACTTTCGTGACCGTCGGCGGTTTGATGTAGCTGAAGTCCGGACCACCAGTCGACGTCCCATCAGCATCACTCACCACAACTTCATCTTTCGCGGCACCCGAAGCCGAGGCGGTCTTCGCCGTCATTTCGGTTTCCGAGACGACCGTCGGTTCGGTCGCTTCGGCGCCGATCGTGACTTTCGCGCCCGTCTGGAAGCTGGTGCCTTTGATTTTCACGACTGTGCCACCGGCCGTCGAGCCTTCCGCGGGCGTCACCCCGGACACTTTGGGTGCGGGGATGTAGGTGAAGGTGGGGCCGCTGCTGGAGACGCCTTTGCTGTCGGTGACGATGACTTCGTCTTTGCCGGCTGCTGTGGCTGCGGTCTTGGCCTTGATTTCGGTGAGCGATTCGACTGTGACTTCGGTCGTTTCGCTGCCGATTTTGACTTTTGCGCCGGTCGTGAACCCGGTGCCGGTGATCACGACTTCGGTGCCGCCTGTGGCTGGGCCGGAGGCGGGTTCGATCTTCGTGACCGATGGCGGTGTGACGTAGGTGTATTCGACGCTCGAGCCGGAGCTGACGCCGCCCTCGGTCACGACCACGGGGATGGCCCCGGCTGCGTGTGCGGGGGTCTTCGCGGTGATTTCGGTTTCGCCGACGACGACGACCGAGGTAGCGGCTCCGCCGATCGCGACGGTCGCGCCTTTGAGGAACCCGGTGCCCTTGATTTTGACCGTGGTGCCGCCGAGCGTGGTGCCTTCGGCCGGTTCGACTTTGGTGACCGTCGGCGGCGTGATGTAGGTGTAGTCGATGCCGCTGGAGGACACGCCTTTGCCGTCGGTGACGATCACTTCGTCTTTGCCCGCGCTCGAGACCGACGCCGTCTTCGCCGTGATTTCGGTGGTCGAGACGACCGTCACTTCTGTCGTTTCGTTGCCGATCTTCACGGTCGCGGGTTCGGTGAACCCGGTGCCTTTGATTTTCAGCGTCGCGCCACCGGCCGTCGAGCCTTCCGCGGGCGTGACCGAGGTCACCGTCGGCGGTGTGACGTAGGTGTATTCGACGCTCGAGCCGGAGCTGACGCCGCCCTCGGTCACGACCACGGGGACGGCCCCGGCTGCGTGCGCGGGGGTCTTCGCGGTGATTTCGGTTTCGCCGACGACGACGACCGAGGTGGCGGCCCCGCCGATCGCGACGGTCGCGCCTTTGAGGAACCCGGTGCCCGTGATCTTCACCGCGGCGCCACCGAGCGTCGTGCCTTCAGACGGTTCGACTTTGGTGACCGTCGGCGGTTTGATGTAGGTGAATTCGGGGCCTTTCGTCGAGGTGCCATCAGCGTCGCTGACGATCACTTCGTCTTTGCCCGCACCCGAAGCCGACGCGGTCTTCGCCGTCATTTCGGTTTCCGAGACGACGGTCGGTTCGGTCGCTTCGCTGCCGATTTTGACTTTCGAGCCGGCCTGGAACCCGGTGCCTTTGATTTTCACCGCCGTGCCACCAGCCGTCGAGCCTTCCGCCGGCGTGATCGACGTCACCGTCGGCGGGCCGATGTAGGTGAAGCTCGGACCGCTGCCGGAGACACCTTTGCTGTCCGTGACGACGACTTCGTCTTTGCCAGCGGCTGTGGCTGCGGTCTTGGCCTTGATTTCGGTCAACGATTCGACCGTCACTTCGGTCGTTTCGCTACCGATTTTGACTTTCGCGCCGGTCGTGAACCCGGTGCCCGTGATCACGACTTCGGTGCCGCCCGTAGTCGGCCCGTTCGCCGGTTCGATCTTCGTCACCGACGGCGGCGTGACGTAGGTGTATTCGACGCTCGAGCCGGAGCTGACGCCGCCCTCGGTCACGACCACCGGGACGGCCCCGGCTGCGTGCGCGGGCGTCTTCGCGGTGATTTCGGTTTCGCCGACGACGACGACCGAGGTAGCGGCCCCGCCGATCGCGACGGTCGCGCCTTTGAGGAACCCGGTGCCCTTGATTTTGACCGTGGTGCCGCCGAGCGTCGTGCCTTCGGCCGGTTCGACTTTGGTGACCGTCGGCGGCGTGATGTAGGTGTAGTCGATACCACTGACCGACACGCCTTTGCCGTCCGTGACGATCACTTCGTCTTTGCCCGCGCTCGAGACCGACGCCGTCTTCGCCGTGATTTCGGTGGTCGAGACGACCGTCACTTCTGTCGTTTCGTTGCCGATCTTCACGGTCGCGGGTTCGGTGAACCCGGTGCCTTTGATTTTCAGCGTCGCGCCACCAGCCGTCGAGCCTTCCGCCGGCGTCACAGACGTCACCGTCGGCGGCGTCACATACGTGTATTCGACGCTCGAGCCGGAGCTCACGCCGCCCTCGGTCACGACCACCGGAACCGACCCAGCAGCATGCGCGGGGGTCTTCGCGGTGATTTCGGTTTCGCCGACGACGACCACCGAGGTGGCGGCCCCGCCGATCGCGACGGTCGCGCCTTTCAAGAACCCAGTGCCCGTGATCTTCACCGCAGCACCACCAGCCGTCGTGCCTTCAGACGGTTCAACTTTCGTGACCGTCGGCGGTTTGATGTAGCTGAAGTCCGGACCACCAGTCGACGTCCCATCAGCATCACTCACCACAACTTCATCTTTGCCCGCACTTGAAGCCGCAGTCCTTGCCGTGATTTCCGTTTCCGAGACGACGGCCACCGATTTCGCTTCGCTGCCGATTTTGACTTTGGCGCCTTCGCGGAACCCAATGCCTTTGATCTTCACGTTCGTGCCGCCGGCGCTGGTGCCTTCCGCGGGCGTGATCCCCGAGACTTTCGGGGGAGCGATATACGTGAAGTCGGGGCCTCCGGTCGAACTCTGGCCTTCAGCGGTGACGACGACTTCCGCGGCGCCGGTTGCATGGGCGGGGGTCTTCGCCTTGATTTCGGTTTCCGCTTCGATTTTGACTTCCGCCGCTTCGTCGCCTCCGATCGTGACTTTCGCGCCGGACGTGAACCCGGTGCCCGCGATCACGACTTCGGTGCCTCCGGCCGTCGATCCCAGTGCAGGTTCGATCCATTCGACCGTGGGCGCTGCCCCGAGCGCCGGCACGCCATCGAAGGGCTGTGCCACGCGGTCGAGCGGTACGGCGAAGTCGTTGGCGCGAGCACGCGTGGCGCCGAGCGCGACGCCGGCGAGGCTCAGCAGGAAGGCGAGCGCAAGAGACAGCGCGAGTGCGGCGGCGAGCGGTGCGCTCAGCCAGGAGCGGGGAGCAATTCCTCGCGTGAGTCCGATACCTTCGTTCCGTTGCATTACGACCTCGCCTCCTGGCTGGTTTTACACGCCATCCCGTTATCGGCGTGAATCGAGAAAGCATGAGGTTGCGGGGTGCTGGGCGTAGACGGATCGGCAGGACCGGACAGCGATCGGGCCGTGCACGCGGCCGCGGGCTCGGTGTCTGCCGTCTACGTCCGAGCGCCTGGCGCTATGCGGCCCGTGCGCTCGGGATCAGCCTCACGCTACCCGGCAGGAATGGGATCACCGCGCGCTTGAGGTAGTCCGCGCCGCCGGCGACGAGTACCTTGCGCAACAGGGGCGGCGGCATGGCCGAGAAGCCGTATTGCGCGCGGATCGCATCGGGGAGCAGGGCGATAGTGACGAAGTTGACGGTCTCGAGCAGCGGGCGGGCGAGCAGCGGCACGGGCGGGGCGAGCACGATCTGACGGGCGCGCCGCCTGGCCCAATCGGTGACCAGCAGCTCGTCGCCGGCGAGCATGCGCGTCCGATAGGAGTCCAACTCCTCGAGCGTGTCCGGCATGTCCTTGACCGCGAGACCGAACAGCCTGCCCACGACCTTGTAGTCCTCCCAGAACGCCGCCCGCTCGTCGTCGGAGAGCGAGCGAACGTAGCGGCCGTAGACGACGAGCGCCGAATCAACCAACGTGAACAGCACCCACAGCAAGAGCTCGGGATCGTCTGCGCGGTAGGGCGTGCCGGCTGGGTGGCGTCCGACCTGTTCGGGTAGCTTCCCGCGCACGCGCCGGTGCATCGCGCGCACGCGCCGTGTGATGCGGTCGGCATCCTCGCGCGAGCCGAATGCGATCGTGTTCATCGTCGCGGCCGTCCGTGCGAGGCGCGCGTAGGGCTCGTCGAGTGCGCTCGAGTGTGCGAGCAGTCCGAACACGGCCAGCGGATGTGCGGCCTGCATCAGCAGCGCGCGCGGACCCGACAGCGCGACCACTCGCTCCCGCTGGACGCGGCGCAGCATGGAGCTCTCATCGAAGTAGCCGCTCGTGGCAGTGGCCCGTCGCACGTGGCTCGATGGTAGTGCACGCCACGGGAGGGCTGCACCGCTCTCGTAACTGCGAGGAGCTCGCACAAAATCGGGTCAGATTCCGGCTATCCGCTGTTACGTTCAACGAGACCTACATTCACCACTCAAAACTGAGAGGAACTTCACATGGATAAGCAAAGTCGCCGATCGTTTCTGAAGCCCCGGCTTGGCCTGCCGGCCGCGATCCCGGCCGTCAGCGGCGTGTCCCAGGCGGCGACAGACGAGGGCACCAGCCGCAAGGCCTTCCTCCAGGGCACCGCCGGCGCGGCTGCCGGCGCTGCCGTGATCCTGGCCACCCCCAAGGTCGCCGCCGTCGCGCTCGACACCGGCGGCTCCGCCCCGGCTGCAGAGCCGAAGGCCGTCGTCACCGAGCCCACCGGGCGCGCGCCGCGTGAACCGATCACGGCATTCGTGCGCGACGCCGAGCGTGGCGAGGTGACCGTGATGTCCGGCAAGCACGAGACGACCTACCGCGATCCGGCGCTCGTCAAGCGCATGCTCGACGCAGCCCACTGACCCCTTCCCTAGACCAAGAAAGGCAGAGCAGATATGTCATCGCACCGCGAGGCGCCGGAGATCAGCAAGGATCCCGTCGCAGACAACACGGACACCTACGCGTTCGTCAGCCCGGACAACCCGGACACCGTCACGATCATCACCAACTACCTTCCGGCTGAGGCGCCCGCCGGTGGGCCGACCTTCTACGAGTTCGGCAACGACGTCCAGTACACGATCCACATCGACAACAACGGCGACGGCAAGGCCGACATCCAGTACCAGTTCACGTTCGAATCGAAGATCGAAAACCCCAACACGTTCCTGTACAACACCGGTCCGATCAAATCGCTGACTGACCCGAACTGGAGCAAACGCCAGTTCTACACGGTCACGCGCGTAGACAAGACCGGGACGACCGTGCTCGGGGAAGGGCTCGCATGCCCGCCCTCGAACATCGGCCCGCGCTCGACCCCCAACTACGAATCGCTCGCCAGCGAAGCCATCCACTCGCTCCCCGGCGGCCAGACGGTGTTCGCTGGGCAGCGCAACGACCCGTTCTTCGTTGACATCGGGTCGATCTTCGACCTCGGGGACCTGCGTCCGTTCCAGAACCTGCACATCTTCCCGGAACCGGCAACGAAGGGCACGGACACGCTGGCGACGCTCAACGTCCACGCGATCGTGATCCAGGTCCCGATCACCAGCCTCACCGGGAATGGCGTGAAGCCGAAAGTGATGAGTCCGAAAGCGGTGCTGGGCATCTGGGGGTCGGCGAGCCGGCGCAAGGTGCGCATGGCCGGCGAAGGCGACGAACGCATGGAGTCCGGCCCGTTCGTGCAGGTCTCGCGACTGGCCAACCCGTTGTTCAACGAGGTCCTCATCCCGATGGCCCGCAAGGATCAGTGGAACGGCACGAGCCCGAGCGAAGAAGCGCAGTTCAAACAGTTCGTGGAACACCCCGAACTGGCAGAGCTGCTGCCGGTGCTCTACCCCGAAGTGTTCCCGAACCTGCAGGCCTTCACGGGCGCGCGCAACGATCTCGTTGCGATCCTCCTGACCGGCATTCCGTCGGGCGTGATTCCGGGCTTCCAGAACGCCAGCAAAAAAGGCGTGGTGGCCGACCTGATGAGGCTCAACGTCGCGATCCCGCCGAGCAAGGAGCCCAACAGGTTCGGGATCCTCGGCGGCGACCTCGCCGGCTACCCGAACGGGCGACGCCTGACCGACGACGCTGGAGCGATCTCGCTCCGGGCCGTGGCCGGGGCGGCGCTGCCGCTCGTGGAACCGAGCTTCACTCCAGACGCCGCGGCGAACCTGCTCGAACAGGGCCTGGAACCGCTGCCGATCCGCGCGCAGGACACATTCCCGTACGTCGGCACTCCGCACAGCGGCTTCAACGAGCCGTCGGAAACGAGCTAGGAGCGCGGCATCGACCATGCACAACCATGACCACAGCCACGGCCAAGACCATGATCATGGTCACCGTCATGGGGCCGGTGCAGAGAGCCACTGCGCTCGTCGACACCCCGAGTCCGTGATCCTGGACATCGGCGGCGCGATGGGGGCGCTGATCGTTCACACCGACGCCGCAATGCACGGCGTCGAGGTGGAGATCAGCGCCACCGGCCACGACGATCAGCGCACTCACAAGGATGTGCTCGAGCGCGAGATCAACGGACATCCGGCGTTCACCGCCGTGTTCGACAAAATCAGGGACGGCAGCTACACGCTGTGGGTCGATGACTCCGCGCGCACGCGCGGAGTCATCGTCACCGGTGGCGCCGTCTCCGAGCTCGACTGGACCACGGGCACGCTGGAGCCCGGCTCGGCGCCGCTTGCGGCCTGAGCTCTGATCGTCCGTCCTTCGTCCGACCGTCCTGCGCAGGCGATGTGCTCGTCCGCGCAGGACGGCGACGGGCAGCTGCCCAGTCGCGGCTGAAGGCGACCGTTTCCACGAGTGGCATGATCTGCCTCTTCAGGTCATCGGAATGGAGGTTGGTCATGGCAGACGCGGGAGACGCGGCACGGCGACGCGAGGGCGGGGAACCAGATCCCAGGGCCAAGCTCATGCAGGAAGTGGCCGACGAGATGGACGGCATCGAAACGGAGTTTGGCGACGACTACCAGATCGGCCGGGTGATCACGATCGTGGAGGTCCTGCGGCCCGATGGCGATGTGGGGCTGCGCGTTCGGGCCGGGCAGTACCCGTGGGTGACACTGGGCATGCTCCATGCCGCGCTGAAAGTCGTAGAGGGCCAGATGGCGGGCTGAGCTCGGGCTCGGACCCGCGCGCCAGCGTCCTCTCGAGGCGGCCATTCGCCTGCCGGAGCCCGCGCCGAACACGCGGGCCATCGTCAGGGCCCTAGCCCGCGGCGTCGACGGCGTCGGCGACGTCTCGCCCCGGCAGCCGCGCGCTCCACCGCTCCTCGACGCGGCCAAACCTCCAGAAGGCGAGCGCGCTGGCCCAGCAGACGACGAACATGCCGACGATCACGAAGCCCGCCTTGTTGATGTCGAAGTTGGCCATGTAGTTCCAGAACGACCCGTGCAGGCCGCCGAGCTCCATCGGCAGCAGGCTGAGCACCTCGATCGTGCCGATGAAGAAGCAGATCGCCACCGATAGCCCGGTGATGGCGAGGTTGTAGTACACCTTCCGGACCGGGTTGAAGAAGGCCCACGAGTACGCGAAGTTCATGAACACGCCGTCGACTGTGTCCATCAGGCACATGCCGGCGGTGAACAGGATGGGCAGGCACATGATCGAGTAGAACGGCAGGTGCTGGGAAGCGAGCAGCGCGGTGGTCGCGAGCAGAGCCACCTCGGTCGCAGTGTCGAAGCCCATGCCGAACACGACCCCGACCGGGTAGATCTTCCACTCCCTGTCGATCGTCCTCATCCACCTGCCGAAGAAGCGGAACATCAGGCCGCGGTTGTTGAGCTGGCGCTCGAGCTCGACCTCGTTGTACTCACCGTGGCGCATCGATCGGAAGACGCGAAAGATCCCCGCGAGGATGACGAGGTTGAGCAGGGCAATCAGATACAGGAACCCGGCCGAGACGATCGTGCCGAAGATCCCGCCGAACCGCTCGAGGTCCGAGTTGCTGTCAGCGACGGCCCCGTAGACGGCCTTCTCCGCGACGACGATCCCGACCCCGATCGCAACCACGATCGTCGAGTGCCCGAGCGAGAACCAGTATCCGATGCTGAGCGGGCGCTTGCCTTCGTTCATCAGCTTGCGGGTGGTGTTGTCGATCGCGGAGATGTGGTCCGCGTCGAACGCGTGCCGCAGGCCGAGCATGTAGGCCAGGCCCGAGACGCCGATTCCGAGCCCCTTGTAGTGAGAGGGGACGACGAAGGCGATGAAGATGCCGAAGCCGATGACGTGCAGGGCGGTGATGGTCGCGAACATGACGCCGACGCGACGGCGCTCTTCGGGAGTGAGCGTCTTGAGCAGCTGGGCAACACGCACGAGCGCCCCAGGCCGAGCGCTCCCTCCGCCGTTGGCGTTGGCATTCCCTGAGCTGCCGGGCACGGGCTTCATTGACTTCTCCTTTTGCGTGAATTGATTGGAGTCGGACCGCTGAGCACGCCAGCCAGCAGCTCTGGCGCGGATCTAACGGCTCACAGCTGTCCCCGCCGCGATCGCGGACCGCCCCGCACCGCGGCGGCGCACTCGGGACACAGGCCCACGATCGGAAAATGGATGAAGCTCGCCCGGTAGCCGAATTGGCGCTCGATCAGCTCTCGGACCGGGTTGAGCTCCTCCGGTGCGAGGGCTCGGTAGTCGGCACAGCGCTCGCACGTGAGGTACTCCCGCTCACCGGTCACCGCCAGCGCATGCAGACCGGGACCGTGGCCGAGGTGCACGTGTCGAACGACGCCTATGTCCTCGAGTGCCTGCAGATTGCGGTAGACCGAGCCTATGTCCGAGGCCGGTACGCGTCCGCCGATCCCTTCAGCGATCTGCTCGGCGGACATCGGCCCGTCGGCCGCGAGAAGCGCCTCGATCACGAGCCGGCGCGCTGAGGACACGCGCAGGCCCCGCTCACGTATCACCGCCATCGCCGAGCTCAGATCCTCGAGCACCGGCGCGCGTGTTCCGCCTCGCGCGGCGCGTGCCGCGGCGCCTGGCTCCTGCGCCCGATAGTCCACATCCCGCATGCTCACAGGGTCATCCTCCACTCGACGGGAAATCGTCGGCACGGCCGCTGGTCCGTGTCGTTGATTTCCGTATACGGGCGACTGTCAGGTGCGGATCATTCGCCAACTGCGAGTGACTCGCAGATGTGATCTGCGTTCGTTCCCTGCGCGTAGACGACAGCGACGGCGACCCGGGGGACGGCTCGACCCGGGGGCATGTCCGCGCGGCCACGACCCGGCAACCCGATCAGGAGACCCGATGAGCTACGTCGCAGGCCTGGGCGCCGACGGCGCCGTCCGCGAAGTCGCGCACGAGGCCGGCCTGATCATCGGGTGAGCTCTCGAGAAGGCCGCCCTGCTCGCGCTCCTGGCTGGCGGCGCTCCCTGGGGGTGGAGACGCCTCGCCAGCCCGCATTCGCGGGCTGGCGAGGTCCTCCGCGGAGTGCGCCGCGCCCGGGCGCGACCGGGGCGATCGACGCGTTCGCAAATCGCCGGGAAGGAATCCGTGCGCGCGGCGTCTCGCTAGACGATGGGGCCAAGGCTGGCACTCCGTCGGCTCGTGGCGCGCTGTGGTCCCCGCTTCGGCGCGTCACGAGCACTTCTTTCCAGCGTTAGGAGGCGAGCGCGAACAGCGGCCACGGTCCGGGCACGCCCTTGAGCTCGTGAAGGCCGCGATCCTCGAAGGTGAACGGTCCGCCCACGACCGTCCCGAACACGGTGCCCGACACGAGCACCTCGCCGGCCTCCGGCGAGCGCGCTGACGCGCGAGGCGATGTGGACTGCCATGCCGCCCACGTCCTCGCCGATCAGCTCGCACTCGCCCGTGTGCCCGCCGACACGCACCTCGATGCCGAGCTCGCGGGCGGCGCGGGTGATCGCCAGCGCGCAGCGCAGCGCGCGCGAGGGGGGGCCCGCGAAGGTCGCCAGGAAGCCGTCGCCGACGGTCTTCACCTCGCGTCCGCCGAAGCGCGCCGAGCTCGGCCCGCACCTGCCCGTCGTGGTCGGCGAGCAGGTCGCGCCAGCGCCCGTCGCCGAGCCGCGCCGCGTGCGCTGTCGCGTCGACGATGTCGGTGAACAGCACCGTCAGCAGAGCGCGCGCGAGCTTCTCCGCCGGTGCGCACGCCCGTGAGGAACTCCTCGACCTCCTCCACGATCGCGTCGCTGTCGCCGACGAAGCGGCAACGAGTCGACTCCCTCGAGCTCGACGTAGCGAGCGTCCTCGATGTGCTCGGCGAGATAGCGCGAGTGGCGCACGTCCCACACCCGCTCGTTCGGGCCGGTGCATGATGAGCGTCGGCACGCGGATGCGCGGGAGCGCGTCGCGTACGTCGAGGTCGACTCATCGCCCTGGAGATCGATCCGCGCCTCGCCCGGGCTGGCGGCCAGCCGCTGCATCCGCGCGAACCACGCCGACCAGCGCCGGGTCGCTCGGCCATCGATGGCGCCCACGTCCGACATCGCAGTCGCCCCCCGGCTCGCCCCAGGAGGCGATGTTGCGCTCGCTGCAGCGCCTCGCGCTCCTCGCGCGTCATCGCCCAGTCGTAGTCCGGCGCCCACGACGTGCGCGCGATCGAGGCGTACATGATCAGCGCGCCGATCCGCTCGGGTTCTCCGCGGCGAGCAGCGCACCCACGAGCCCTCCCTGCGCGTAGGTGAACAGCGCCGCGCGTTCGCTGCGCGGCGGCGTCGAGCACCGCGAGCGCGTCGCGGGCTCCTGCTCGAGCGAGTAGGTCTCCAGCATCCGCTCGGAGAGCCCCGTGCCGCGGCTGTCGAACAGGATCAGGCGGCCGAAGCTGGTCAGCCGCTCGAGGAAGCGGCGGTTGGCCGGGCGCCTCCCACAGCTGCTCGAGCTGGGTCAGCCAGCCCGTCAGGAACAGCAGTCCAGCGGACCGTCGCCAACGACCTGGTAGGCGATGCTGGCATCGCCGCTGCGCGTGTACCTGGTCGTCGGCGCCATCAGCTGTCTTCGATCAGCGCGCGAAACGGGGCCGCGGGCTCGACGCTCGCCCCCGGCGGCGTGCACGCGGTCGGACAGCCACAGATCGGAGGTGACCACACGGATCGCGCCGGGCTGGCCGTCCGCCACCAGCAGCCGCATGATCTCATCGTCGGCCGAGTCGCGGCGCGGGCGCGGCGCGTGGGCGACGACGATCACCGTCGAGCGGATCGGCGGAGAGGGCGGCTGCTCGAAGACGACCGTCACGTCGGCGCCGTTGCTCGCGGCCCAGCGCTCGAGCATGTCCACGAGCCTGACCATCGCCGCGTGCCGATCCTTCCACCACGCGTCTGGCCGCGTTCCGATCACGTTCATCCCGTCCACGAGCCAGCGCACGGCGCAAGCGTAGAAGGCCGCGTCGCCGAGCGCGTGGCCGCCTCGAGACGCCCGGCTGCGCCCGTGCGCGCCGCTGCAGGCCGTGTTCATGCTGGAGTTCTGCGCGCCATGCGGCTCGAGGGCATCCACACCGGAGACATCGTCGAGGTCGATCGCAAGGGGCGGCGCTTCCACGCGCTCGTCACCGGTCGACCCCCGGCGGGCCTCGCGATCCAGCCCACCGACGGCGCGTCAACTACTACTCGTGCCGAAGCCGCGAGGTCATGGGCCATTGGGCCAAGCGGGGACGCCCGCGCGCAGACGCGCGAGCCGCTGCGCCCTCCCCGCGCCAGCTGCAGATCGACCTCGCCCCGGGCGCGGACACCGACGGGCGCTGAGGGTGCCCGCGTGCGCGTACGCGTCGTCGTTCGCGCCCGCCCATGAGCGCCCGGCGGCGGATGTTCACTGGCGGGGCAGATAGGGT
Source organism: uncultured Solirubrobacteraceae bacterium (assembly GCA_963810735.1). Lineage (GTDB taxonomy): Bacteria > Actinomycetota > Thermoleophilia > Solirubrobacterales > Solirubrobacteraceae > Palsa-744. The sequence continues at coordinate 373,600 of CAWEOR010000004.1, read as the reverse complement.
CTCCGGCGCGATGAGCGGCCGCGTGCTGATCCTCTCGTGGGAGTACCCGCCCGTGATCGAGGGCGGTCTCGCGCGGCACGTGCGCAAGCTCGCGCAGGCGCTCGTGCGCCAAGGCGTGGCGCGTGGACGTGCTCACGCGCGGGTCGGCGGCGAGGAGCGACGGCGAGCGCGCGGCATCAGGACGGCGGCGGCGTGACGGTCCACCGCGTGCGCGAGCCGAGCTGGCCGCGCGACCTCGACCGCTTCGTGGCGTGGGTCGAGCAGATGAACCGCGACATGCTCGCGGCCGGCGAAGCGCTCGCGCAGGAGCACTCCTACGACCTCGTCCACGGCCACGACTGGCTCGTCGCGCAGGCGGCGGCCACGCTCGCCGAGCGCTCGGCGTTCCGCTACGTCACGACGATCCACGCGACCGAGCACGGGCGCCACCAGGGCTGGGTACAGAATCCGCCGCAGTCGCACATCCACGCCGTCGAGCGCTGGATGGCCCATCGCGCCGACGGGGTGATCGTGTGCTCGTACTACATGCGCGGGCACGTGGCCGACATCTTCGACATCGACGAGCGCCGGGTCGCCGTCATCCCCAACGGCGTCGACCCGAACGAACTGCGCCGACCGGCGATCTCGGCGCGCTGCGCATGCGAGTTCGCGGCGCCGCACGAGAAGCTCGTGCTGCTGGTCGGACGGCTCGTCTACGAGAAGGGCTTCCAGCTCGCGCTCGACGCGCTCCCGGGCGTGATCGATCGAGGTGGGCGACGTGCGCTTCCTCGTCGCCGGCAGCGGCACCCACGAGGCCGAGCTCAAGGCCCAGGCCGAGCGGCTCGGCCTCTCCAGCCACGGGACGTTCCTCGGCTGGATCGGCGACGACGTGCTGCATCGCCTCTACGGCATCTCCGATCTGTGCGTGGTGCCGTCCATCTACGAGCCGTTCGGGCTGGTGGCGCTCGAGGCGATGGCCTCCGGCTGTCCGTGCATCGTCGCCGACACCGGCGGGCTGCGCGAGGTCGTTCCCGTCGGCGAGCGGGTGGGCCTGCGCTTCAACGGCGGCGACGCCGAGCACCTGGGCGTGATGATCGAACGCCTGCTCGTCGACGAGGCGCTGCGGGACCGCCTCGTGACCGAAGCGTCGGAGCACGTGCTGCGCTTCGACTGGGAAGACGTCGCCCTGCGCACGCGTGGCATCTACGATGCCCAGCACAAGTTGGCGCCACAGGAGGAGGCTCGGAGAGGATGACGCAGATGCTGCAGGGTCTGATGCAGGATGACTTCCCGCTGACCCTGAACCACCTGAGGGGCAGGCTCGCTACCTGCAACCAGGGCGCGGAGGTCGTGACGCTGGACGGCCGACGGGACCTCGGTCACGCGCGCGAGCCACGCCGAGGTCTCCGCCCGCGCGGACCGCCTCGCGCGCGCGCTCACGTCGCTGGGCGTGCAGCAGGGAGAGCGGGTCGCGACGTTCGCCTGGAACAACCAGCGTCACTTCGAGCTGTACTTCGCCGTGCCGTGCATCGGCGCTGTGCTGCACACGCTGAACATCCGCCTGTTCGAGGAGCAGGTGACCTACATCGTCAACCACGCCCAGGACAGGATCATCTTCGTCGACGACTCGCTGGTGCCCCAGCTCGCGAAGCTCGCGCCCACCTTCGAGACGGTCGAGCGCTTCGTGGTGATGGGCGACGGTCGACTGGGCGCGAGCTGCCCAACGCGATCCGCTACGAGGAGCTCGCTCGCCGAAGCCGGCGCCGGACGAGCCGTTCGAGTATCCCGGAGATCGACGAGCGCCAGGCGGCGGCGCTGTGCTACACGAGCGGCACCACCGGCAATCCAAAGGGCGTGCTCTACTCCCACCGCTCGATCAGCCTGCATTCGACGGTCACCCTCACGAGGGCCGGCACGGGCATCTCCCACGAAGACCGGATCCTCGCCGTGGTGCCGATGTTCCACGTCAACGCGTGGGGCCTCCCGTACGGCGCCGCGCTCGCGGGCGCCGACCTGATCCTCCCCGACCGTCACCTGCAGCCGGAGCCGCTCGCGGCCCTGATCGCGAGCGAGCGCCCCACGCTGATGGGCTGCGTGCCGACGATCTTCCAGGGCCTGCTCAACTACGTCGAGCAGCACCCGCACGTCGACCTCTCCTCGCTGTCGAACGCCGCCTGCGGCGGCTCGGCCGTGCCGCGCCAGCTGATGAAGGACTTCGAGGAGCGCTACGACGTGCGCATCTTCCAGGCGTGGGGGATGACCGAGACGAGCCCGGTCGCCACCTACTCGCGCCCGCGCGAACGCGACCGCGAGCATGACGACTCCTACTGGGACGAGCGTGCCACGCAGGGACGGCCGCTCCCCTGGGTCGAGCTGCGCCTCGCCGGCGAAGACGGCGCGGAGGTGCCGTGGGACGGGGAGTCCACCGGCGAGATCGAAGTGCGCGGTCCGTGGGTCGCCTCGCGCTACTTCGCCGACAGCTCCGAAGACGAGAAGTTCGCGACCGGATGGCTGCGCACCGGCGACATCGCCGCCGTGGACGACAGCGGCAACGTGCGGATCACGGACCGCTCCAAGGACGTGATCAAGTCCGGGGGCGAGTGGATCTCCTCGGTGGAGCTCGAGAACGAGCTGATGTCGCACCCGGACGTGCTCGAGGCGGCGGTGATCGCCAAGCCCGACGAGCGCTGGGCAGAGCGCCCGCTGTGTTGCGTGGTCCTGCGTGAGCCCTCGTCGGTGGACGCGCCCGCAGCTGGTGGAGCACCTGCGCGACAAGGTCGCCAAGTGGTGGCTTCCCGACGAGTTCGCGTTCGTCTCGGAGATCCCCAAGACGAGCGTCGGCAAGTTCGACAAGAAGGTGCTGCGAGGACGTCTCGCGGAAGGATCCCTCGAGGGTCGCGTGCGAGTGCCATGAGGGGGCTTGCCCCGCCGCGCAGGCGGGTACGGGCGACTGCGAGCGGGTGCAGCGACCGCAAGAGCTGATACACCTTCACGGCTGCCAGGCAGGCACGGGCCTGCCGACGGCGAACAAAGATGGTGCCCGGCGCAAGCACTGGGACCGGACAAGCATGGAAGGACGCCCTACCCGGGGCCACAGCGTTCACCAGACGATCAATCGGAGGTTGGCATGACTCGGACCGATGTCATGGCCTCGAGTGGGCCAAGCACACAAGCAGCCGCGCCGGCGGGACGGGGATCGTCCAGCGCCGCGCGCAGGCTTTCGATCGTGGCGGTGGCGTTGCTGCTCGCGCTGGCGCTCCTGCCGAGCGCGGCAGTCGCCGCCTCGGAACCCACGTCGGGATACAAACAGGAACCCAACAAACCGACCACGACGACGCCGACAACGGGCACGCTGCCGTCGAAAGAAGCCGAAAAACCGGCGCCCGCAAAAGAAACAGCGGCGACGACGACGACGGCCACCAGCCCCAAAGCGAGCACGCTGCCGTTCACCGGCTTCGACCTGCGCTGGGACATCGGCGTCGGCCTGCTCCTGATCGGCGCGGGCGCGTCGATCGTGGTGGTGCAGCGCCGCCACCGCCGCGAGCGCGAGCACTGAAGCCAGCGCTCCGCGGGGGGCGCGAGCCTCTGTCCGCCAGGCGCTGGCCGCGAGGACCAGCGCCTGCGTGCGGGTGACCACGCACAGGTGCTGCGCCGCGGCGAGCTGTTCGTCATCGGTGGTCAAGGGCGTACACGTCCGGCAACCCTCTTTTCGTCGCGCGTGCGCAGGGCTGTCGTGTCGCGCGCGGCGCCGGTGTCCGCGTCCGCCCGCGTCTTGGGCGCTCACGGAGTGCAAGAACGATCGCAGCGACCTGATTTGTACGGAGATTGCGACATACCGCTGTGCATTACGTACAAGCCCCCGACATGCTTCCGCCGACTCGTTGGCGATGCTATGTGCCGTGCCGAGGGCGGAGAGCGCTGTGGACCGGACAACTGATGCCGTTTTTTTGACCGGGGCCACCGGTTTCGTTGGCATGGAGTTGCTGGCCCGTTACCTGGAGCGCACCGATCGGCGTGTGTATGCGCTCGTGCGGGGCGCGGATGACCGCGAGGTCCAGCGATCGGATGCGCCGCACGCTGCTCGACCTGTTCGGGCCCGGGCACCCCTACACGGAGCGCGTGGTGCCCGTGCGTGGGGACGTGACGCGGGCCGGCCTGGGCGTCGCCGGCGGCCTGGACTGGCTTGCCGGGCAGGTGAGCGAGATCATCCACGGCGCGGCGTCCGTGTCCTTTGAGCTCGAGGCGCAGGACGCCCGCGCGATCAACGTGGACGGCACGCGGCGGGTGCTCGAGTTCGCCGAGCGCTGCCACGCGCGCGGCGCGCTACGGCGCGTGTCATACATCTCCACCGCGTATGTCGCCGGTGAGCACGTCGGCTGTTTCAGCGAGGACGACCTCGACCTGGGCCAGCGCTTTCGCAACACCTATGAGCAGTCGAAGTTCGAGGCGGAGTGCCTGATCGCGCGCTCGCACCGGCATCTGCCGATCACGATCTTCCGCCCGAGCATCATCGTCGGAGAGCGTGACACCGGCTGGACGGCATCGTTCAATGTCCTGTACTGGCCGCTGCGCGCGTTCTCTCGCGGCACGTATCCCGCCCTGCCGGCCCGGGGCGACGCGCCGGTCGACGTCGTTCCGGTCGACTACGTTGCGGACGCCGTGTTCGCACTGAGCCAATGCCGAGAGGCCGTCGGGGCGACCTTCCATCTCACCGCGGGGACGCTACGCGAGCACCGTCGGCGAGCTCGTGGAGCTCGCCACCGCGTTCTTCAAACGCCCGCTGCCGCGGCTGATCGAGCCGTCGCTGTATCTGCGCCTGGTGCACCCGTTGCTGGTTCGCGCGGCGCCCGACGAGCGCAGCCGCCGCGCGCTGCACCCGCAGCGAGATCTTCTTCCCGTACTTCGCCATGCGGGTCGGCTTCGACGATCGCCGCACGCGCGTGGCATTGCGCGGTAGCGGTATCGAAGCGGCGCCGCTGCACGGCTACTTCGACCGCCTGATCGAGTTCGCGCTGGCCGCCGAATGGGGGCGCCGACGCGTCACGCGCGCGCGCGCCGCCCGGCCGGCGGCACCATCCTTCAGGCGCGCGGCCCACGTCCCGCGGGCGCGGAGGTCCCCGAACGGGGGAGCTCGGTTGGTGCTCGCGGAATGACGAGCCCACGGCTCTCGGCGCTCGACGCGTCCTTTCTCGCGGTGGAGACGCCGACGGCGCACATGCATGTGGGTTGGGTCGCGATGTTCTCGGCGTCCGCCGAGGGCGCATCTGCCGAGCTTCCAGGAGCTGCGCGACCACATCGAGCTGCGCCTCGGTCGTGCCCCGCGCTACCGCCAGAAGCTCGCCTCGCGTTCCGCTCGGATTGCAGGCGCCCGGAGTGGATCGACGATCCGGCCTTCTCGATCGATCGCCACATCTACTGGGCGCCCGGCTCGCTGGACGACCTCGTCGACGAAGTGATGTCGATACCGCTGCGTCGCGACCGACCGCTGTGGGAGATGTGGATCTGCGAGAACGAGTCGCAGAGGCGCTTCGCGATCGTCGGCAAGACCCATCACTGCATGGTCGATGGCCTCGCCGCGTTGGAGCTCGCGTACCTGCTGCTCGATCCCACGCCCGATCCGGTGGCCTGCGAGCCGGAGCCCTGGGAGGCCGAGCCGGAGCCCGGCGAGCGATCGAGTGCTCGCGCGCGGGCTGCGCGATCTGGTCGCTCAGCAGCTGGACCTGCTTCAGGTGCCGCTGCGGGTGGCGAGCTCGCCCGGACCCGCCGCGCGTCAGACCGTGGCCGGTGTGGCGCGAGCTTCGCGGGCATCGAACCAGCTGCTCCGCGCTGCGCCCCAGAGCGTGCTCAACGGGCAGCTCTCGCCGCTGCGCCGCCTGGGCTGGGCGCAGCGTCCCGCTCGAGGATCTGCGCACGATCAAGCGCGCATACGGCACGACGATCAACGACGTGATCCTGGCGGCGGTCGCCGGCGGCATCCGCACGTACCTGCTGCGACGCGGCGAGGAGCCGGCCGCGCTCAAGGTGATGGTGCCCGTGAACGTGCGCGCGCCCGGCGAGGTGCTCGGCAACCACATCTCGTTCGTGTTCGCCGATCTGCCCTGTCACGACCCGGATCCGCTGGGTCGCCTCTACCAGGTCCACGCCAGCATGAGCAGGTGCAAGCGCGAGGGGGAGCCCGAGGGCTCGGACCTCGTGCTGAAGGCCGCGTCCCGCACGCCCGGGACCGTGCAGCAGGCGCTGTCCCGGCTGTTCGCCAGCCCGCGCGCGTTCAACCTCGTCGTGTCCAACATTCCCGGTCCCACCACGCCGATGTACATGCTCGGCTGCCAGCTGCAGGGCGTCTACCCGATGGTCCCGCTGGCCGACCACCACGCGGTGTCCGTGGGCATGCTCACCGTCCACGACCAGGCGTGCTTCGGCGTTTATGCGGATCGCCAGGCGCTGCCCGACGTGAACGTGCTGGCACAGGACATCGACGACGCGGTCACAGACATGCTCGCCGGTACCTATCGCGTGATGGAATCCCCCGGTTCGCTGCTGGTACGCGCGCGCGCTGCGGTGCCCGATGACGGTCCCCTGCCGGATTCGCAGCCTGTGCAGCCATCGATCCACGCGGGCCTCACGGGCGAGCAGCTCGACCGCCGGCTCTATGACCTCGAACTGCAGCGCCTGGCGAACAATGGGCACGTCGGTGGATCGCCAGATGCCGACGACGGACTGCGCATACGTCGCGCGGATCCCCCGCCCGGCGAGAAAGCCCAGAGCTCCTCCTAGCGACGCGCGCTCGCGCTGATCGTCTACAGGCTGCTCCGAGCCGGCCCCTGTATCCGGGCGTCAGCCGGTGAGGCCCGGTGGCCTTCAGCTGGTGAGCCCCGCGATCCCGCTGCGCAGCAGCGACGCGGCGAGCAGGATGAGGATCACGGCCGCGATGCTCCTCGCGTTGCGCTCGAGCCACCCGCGGGCCGAGGAGAGCACACGTCGGGCGCGGTCGGGCACGATCGCGAGCATCACGATCGACGCCACGAGGGGTAGGAGCGCGACGATCGTGAAGGCGAGCCAGTCGATGATGTACTGCGTGGCGCTGGGGTTCGTCTCGGAAATGGACTTCAGGGCGAGCGGGATGAACGCGCCGGGGTTCGCGAGCGACGCACCCGCCGCGACGATGGCAATCGCCGGGGAGGAGGCGACCCTGCTCATCTGCTCGATCATGTCGGCCGTGCGTTTCGGGTTGCGCGGGCGGCGCAGGAAGCGCACGATGAACAACAGGATCAGCGCGCCGGCCGCCACGTCGATGACTGCAACCCAGGTCTTCGGTGTGCTCGGATCGGGAGCTGCAGCGACGTTTCCCAGCGCGAACGCCGCGATCACGCCGATGACCACGGTCACGCTGAACGCGCCCGCAAAGAACCACAGACCGGTGCGCAGCGGGCGCTCGCCCAGCACCAGTGCGAGCACGGAGAAGGAGAGCGTTGTCGGCGAGAGCATCGCCGCAAATGCGACGAGCGCGAGTTCGACGTCAACTGAGGTCATCGGCTGCTCGTCGGGCGTCCATCGACTCTGGCGCGGCCCGGCGGCGACACACCCTCGTGGGCAACCAGGGCGTGGCAGCTGCGCGCTCGCGGCGCGATCCCGCGGCCGCCGCTGCTCAGCGACCCACGATGTGCCCATCCAGCGGGTTTCACGTCATCCCGATCGGGCGAAACGGCGTGCGTGGCAGCCTTCCGACACCGCCTACGCCGCCGGTCCCGCCGCCGCCAGCGCGTCGGCGCGGTCGAGGTAGAGCTCACCGCGGGCGATCTTGCCGGCGCGAACCGTCCACACGCCGGCGGGCGCTTCGCCGACCTCCCGCGTGCTCCCCTCGAGGCGTCCGAATGAACGGTTGAGCACGAGGACACGCTCTCCGAGATCGACGGTCCGTTCGACCTCCGTTCGATAGGTCGCCCAAGGCGCCAGCCAATCGCGCCACAGTGCCCTGAAGCCATCCATGCCCGTGCCGGACCGCTCGATGCCGAGCACCGTGACCGTGCTCTGGAAGTCGGCGTCGTAGAACGGCGCAGCGGCCTCGGTGAAGGTCGCCCAGCGATGCTCGTCGCAGAACAGACGCACGAGGTCGACATGGCGACCGGGCTGCAGGCGCAGCAGCAACTCGACGTTCTCCCGCGACATCGCCCCGAAGTATTTCGTAGTCGGGGCACGCCAGGACATGTGTGCACGGGGCGATCGTGCGGTTATGCGTGTCGAGCGCGAGGCGTCATCATGCGCAGCACGATGACCGACGAGCGTGCCTGCGCCAGCTGCGCCACTATGAACCCGATCGATGCGCGTTTCTGCATGGCGTGCGGGGCGGCGCTCGAGCGGGCCTGTCCGGGGTGCGGAGCGCCGGCTCCCGCGGAGGCGCGTTTCTGCAACGCCTGCGGGACCATGATCGACGCCGAGCGCGAACCGCTCGTCCCCGAGCGAGTCCAGACGCGCGCCCCGGGCGCGCGCCTCGGTGGCCAGGCGCAAGCGCGCCTCAGCGGCGATGCCGTGGCTGCTCACGGGGGCGGTGGAGCGTTGGAGGAGCGACGCACGGTGACCGTGCTGTTCGCGGATCTGTCTGGGTACACAGCGGTCGCCGAGCGCTTGGATCCCGAGACGGTGAAGGCGCTCGTGGACCGGTGTCTGGGCCGCCTCGGTGAGGAGGTCGAGGGCGTCGGCGGCCACGTCGACAAGTACATGGGCGACGCCGTGATGGCGATCTTCGGCGCGCCGGTCGCTCACGAGGATGACCCCGAGCGCGCAGTTCGCGCGGCACTGGGCATGCAGCGCGCAATGGATGAGCTGAACCGGCGGCTGCTGACGGACCACGGCTTCGAGTTTGCGCTGTGTGTCGGCGTCAATACGGGGGAGGTGTTGGCCGGCAAGGTCGGCGATGCGTACACGGTCATCGGCGACGCGGTCAATGTGGCCTCGCGACTGCAGACGAGCGCCAGTCCGGGCACCGTCACGGTCGGCGAGCGTACGCAGCGCGCGACCAGTGTGACGGTCGAGTACGAGCCGCTGGCGCCGCTGGAGCTGAAGGGCAAGGCCGAGCCGGTCGCCGCGTGGCGCGCGATCAGGATGTTGGAGGAGCGCACGGGGGGCGCACGCCAGTTGCGTCGGGAGACGCCGCTGATCGGTCGCGAGGACGAGCTCGCCTCGCTGCAGATGCTCTTCTCGCGAGTTGCACGCGCCGAGCTTCCGCATCTGGTCACCGTGCTCGGCCAAGCCGGCGTCGGCAAGACGCGGCTGCTACGCGAGCTCGAGCGCTGGCTTGCCACGCGCGAGCCGCCAGTGAGCATGCGCACGGGCCGTTGTCTGCCGTTTGGCTCGAGCGTCGTGTACTGGCCGCTCAGCGAAATGCTCCGCGCCGAGTGCGCGATCGTCGACGACGATCCCGCCGAGGTGGCCTGGGAGAAGCTCTCGACGCGGCTCGCGCCGTTGCTGGCCGACGACGGCGGCGGTGAGCAGGCGGGGCGGCGCACCGCGCTGCTTGCGCGGCTGCTCGGGATCGAGGCGCCGGAGGAGATCCGGTTGCAGGGACGCGATGACCTCGATGACGCGCAGAGCGTTCGCGAGAGCGTGTTCGGCGCGGTGCGTGCCTGCCTGGAGGCGATCGCTGAGGGTGAACCCCTGGTGCTCGCATGGGAGGACATCCACTGGGCGGATGAGGGCATGCTGGATCTCATCGACTACCTCTCCACGTGGCTCCGCGCGCCCGTGCTCCAGGTGTGCATGGCGAGAGACGAGCTGCTCGAGCGGCGCCCGGAGTGGGCTGCGTCGCGTCGCTCGAGCACGAGCCTGTTCCTCGACCCGCTCGCCCCGGCCGACACCCGAGAGCTGATCGCTAGCCTGCTGCGCGGCGCCGGTGCCAGACCGGACATGCTCGAGGCCCTTGCCGAGCGCGCGGGCGGCAATCCGCTGTTCGCCGAGGAGATGGTGCAACGGCTGGCCGAGGAAGGAGTCGGCAGGGCGGCGGAGCTGCCCGACACGGTGCAGGGCCTGCTGGCCGCGCGGTTGGATTCGCTGGAGCCGGCTGAGCGCCACCTCGTCTCGCACGCGGCGGTCGTCGGGCAGACCTTCTGGGAGGGTGCGCTCGCGAGCGTGGCGGCCCACGAGGGCGCGGATCTGCAGTCAGCCCTGGCCACCCTGCGCGCCAAGGACATCATCGTCCCGGGCGACGGTGCGCGACTGGCCGACGAGCAGCAGCTCGCCTTCAAGCACGTCCTGATCCGCGACGTAGCCTACGCGATGCTGCCCAAGGCGGTCCGGGCGCGCAAGCACTTCGAGGTGGGCATGTTCATCGAGGAGCGGGCGGGGGAGCGCCGACACGAGGTCGTGGCCCTCCTGGCCGAGCACTACGGGCGCGCCGCGATCCTCGGCGAGGAGGTGCGCCTGGATCCTGGCGAGCTGGCTCCGCTGCGCAGCAAGGCCCTGCAGTATCTCGAGGCGGCGGGGGACGCCGCGGGTGCCCTGTATTCCAACCAGGAGGCACTGGCCCACTACGAGGCCGCCGCGGCGCTCGGCGCGGGTGACGAAGACCAGCAGGCGCGCATGCGCGAGAAGCAGGGCGATCTTGCGCTGCGAATCGGCCGCGTGGACGCTGCGATCGAGGCGTGGGAGCAGGGGCTCGAGTTTCACCGCGCCGAGGGCGATCTCAACCACGTCGCGGAGCTTCACCGCAAGATTGGCGCGGCGCTGGCGCACAAGGGCGAGCGCACGCTGGCGATCCAGCATCACCAGCAGGGAATCAACCTGATCAAGGACGGTCCGCCCTCGCTGGCGCTGGTGCGACTGTACGAGGAGGCCGCGTGGCTTTACATGCAGGTCGGGGACAACATGCTCGCGATCTACGCCTCCGAGAAGGCGCTGCGCCTTGCCGAGGCGCTCGACGAGGTGCGCGCGGCGAGCCGTGCGCACGGGATCTTCGGACGCGTGTTCGGCCGCATCGGCGACACGGCCAAGGCACGTGAGAACCTCGAGCGGGCGATCGTGCTCGCCCGGGACTCGGACGAGCACGAGACGGTGCTCGCAATGCTCGCGCTCGGCCACCACCTGGAGAACGTCGAGGGCGACTACCCGGCAGCCGAGGTGTCCTACTCCGAGGCGTTGGCACTCTCAGAGCGCATCGGCGACGTGCCCGCGCAGATCGAGCTGCACGCGGCACTCGCGCAGCTCGCCTTCTACCGCTGCGAGTGGGAGCAGGCCGAGCGCTTCAGCGACCTCAGCGCCGAGCTTGCAGAACACGAGGGGCTGCTCGGCAAGCTGTGTCTGCCCTACACGCTGCGAGGGCTGTTGCGGTGGCGTGATGGGGAGTGGGACGCTTCGTCGCAGCTCTTTCGTCGTGCTCGCGAGCTCGCCGAGCAGGTCGGCTGGTCGGAGGTGGCCTTCAACGCGCTCATCGGCCTCGCCGTCACGCAACGCGACCGTGGCGATCCGGTGGAAGCCCAGGCGACGGTGGCGCACGCGCTCGAGGTGTGCGAGCGCGCCGGGCTGACCGGGCAGTCGATTCAAGCGACCTCGATGCGCGCGCTGCTGCTCGCGCTCGTCGGCGAGCAGGCGCTCGCGAGCGAGTCCGCGCAACAGGCTGCCGAGCTGGCCAAGCGGGTGCACTATCCGCTGGGCGACGCAGCCGTGCTCGAGGCGCTTGCCATGTCGAGCGCGCAGGCCGACGCGGTCGGCCTGCTGCGCGAGGCGCGCGCGGCCTGGGAGCAACTCGGCCGACCGCTCGACGCTGCACGTTGCGAGCTCCTACTCGGGCAATGTCTGCTCCGCAGCGACCCGGCAGCGGCGGGAGCTGCCCTGGCGAGCGCCTCGGCGAGCTATGAACGCTTGGGCATCGAGCATCTCGCCGGGCAGGCGAGAGAGCTGATGTCCGCGTGAGCGAGCGCCCGGGCGCTCGCGGATGTGAGTTACGCTCGTAGAATGCGTGCACATCGAGTGCGGACGTTCGCCCGGCGCCGGTGGGCGTCGTGCGTGATCCGAGGGCGAAGGGAGGCAGCGAATGGACGAGTCCAAGCTCCGGCCGGTGGAGCTGTTCGCGGATCTGTCGCCGCGTGAGCTCCGGCGCTTGTCGGCGATGACCGACGAGATCGTCGTGCCTGCTGGCACGCGGCTGATCAACGAGGGGACCTTCGCGCACGAGTTCCTGCTCATCACCGCTGGCAAAGCGGAGGTTCGCCGCGACGGTGAGCTCGTGGCCGAGCTCGGCGCGGGCGACTTTGCGGGAGAGATCGGCGTGCTGCGCGACGCGCGGCGCAACGCCACGGTGGTGGCGGAGACGGAGCTGAGGGCGATCGTGCTGACCGCAGGGGGCCTGCGCGAGGTCGCGCGGGAGATGCCGAGCGTGGCCGAGAAGATCGACGCCGCGATCGCCGCCCGCTCCGTCGAGCCGCACGCCGCGCCGCGCGGGTAGCCGCGTCTGCTGCTCGGCGGTCTCTGGCTTCAGCGACGTGCCAGCCGCTCCTGGAGGCGCTGCAGGGCGACCATCCCCCGCTCCGCACGGCTGCCCGCCGCCGGCACGATGCCCAGCTGGCGGGCGAGGTCGTTCGTATCGTAGAAGGCACGGTAGCGAGCGATCCGACCGTCGCGCATCGACCACTGGTCGACGCCGTCGACCCGCATCGTGCGGCCGGTGGGCGCAAAGCCTGGCGGGTCGATCACGCCTCGGTGCGTGCCCTCCATGTGCCAGGCCCACATGACAAGCTCGCCGCTGGCTGCCATCGCCGGCGGGTTCGGCTCGCTGAAGCGGAGGTCGGGGAAGGCGCGAAAGCTGTCGCGCATGAACTCCTGCACCTCTCGTATGCCGCGCGCCGGGACGGGCAGCGCCGGATCCTGCCAGACGATGTCCTCGGTGATCAGCTCGGCGATCGCGTCCGTGTCGCACGCGTTCCACGCCGCCTCATAGCGCTCCGCGAACTCACGCAGCTCCGGTGCGACACCAGCGGCCGACTCGCCGACGTGCATATCCCGACGATACTCCGCCGCCGTCGAGTGCGCAGCCCGACTGCCGGGCATCGGCCGCTGCCTGAGGGATACTTCGGCGGTGATGCCCGAGCACTTCATGGCGCTCCAGGGAGCGCGCTCGAAACGGCCCGGCGGGGGATGGACGGCCGATGGCTGAGGGCCTGTCGGCAAGCGAGGTAGGCAAAGAGATCGGCGAGCACGGCAAGCACGAGAGCGATGACGGTGAGAACGCGAGCGGCCGGGATCGGTTGCTGTCGATCACCGAGGCTGTGCTGCTGTCGCTGGTCGCCGTGCTCGCCGCCTGGTCGGGGTATGCCGCGTCGAAGTGGGGGACCGAGTCCTCGATCTCGTTGGCCAAGGCCTCCGCGTCACGGACCAAGGCCAACCGCGCGGACCTGGAGGCGCTCCAGCTTCGCACGCTGGACTCGGTTTCGTTCAACGCCTGGTTCACCGCGTTCGTGGCCGGCAACGCCAACGGTGAGCGCCTCGCCGAGAGGCGCCTTCGTCCCGGTTACCGGCCCGCCTTCTACGCGTGGCTGGCCACCGATCCGGCGACGAATCCGAACGCCCCACCGGGGCCTTCTTACATGCCCCAGTATGTGATTCCGCAGGAAGCCACGTCGAAGCAGAACGACGCGCAGGCGGATGCGGCATTCACGCGCGGATCCGAAGCGGGCGCCACCGGGGACAAGTACGTGCGCGACACCGTGTTCCTGGCGAGCGTGCTCTTCCTGGTGGGCATCAGCGGTCACTTCCCGGTGCGCGGCGGGCGCTATGGCCTGATCCTCATCGGCGTCGTGATCCTCGTCTTCGCGGTCGTCCAGCTCGCCGAGTTGCCTCGCCCGCCCACATAGTCGTGGTCGGCTCCCTATCGTGCAACCGATGCCCTCGGCATGGCCGGAGCTCTCGTATGAGGCGTGGAGCGGGACGTGCGACACGCTCCATGCGCACACTCAGGTGCTCGGCAAGCTCGCGGTACGGCTCGCCCCACCAGAGCCGGAGTTGCAGCACGCGGCTCTGCGTTTGAGTGCGCGGGGCTGGGAGACGCTCCCTCTGCCTGCGCCTGACGGCTCGGGAGCGCTCGTCGTCGCGCTCGATCTGCGAACCCACGAGGCGGTGGCAGAGCACAGCGACGGGCGCACCCGGCGCATCGCGCTATTCCCCGACCGGCCGGTCGGTGAAGTCACGCGCGAGCTGCTGGGGGCCGTTAGCAGCCTCGCAGGGCCCGTTGAGATCGACCCTACGCCGCAGGAGGTGCCCTGGACCGTAGCCCTCGACGAGGACGACGAGCACGATCGCTACGACGCCGACAGCGTCGTCCGCTACTTCGCCGCGGCGACCAGGGCGGCGTTGATCCTGGCGGCGTTCCGTGCGCCGTATCGCGGGCGCTCGACGCCGGTGAACGCCTGGTGGGGTTCGTTCGACCTTGCCGTGAACCTCTTCTCCGGCGTACCTGCAGAACCGCCCTCGGATGACTTCATCATGCGCAACGCGATGGATGCCCAGGAGGTCGCGGTTGGCTGGTGGCCCGGCGATCCGCGATACCCGCGGGCGGCGTTCTACGCCTACGCCCATCCGGCGCCTGAGGGTTTCGCGGCGGCGACGCTCGCTCCGCCCGCGGCGCGCTGGGATGGCACTCTCGGGGAGTACGTCCTGGACTGGGACGATGTCCGCGCTGAGCCGGACCCGCATTCGCTGGCGCTCGAGTTCGCGCGCTCGGCGTTTCGTCATGCGTGTGTCGTGTGCGCGTGGGATCCCGCTCTCCTCGCGAGCCTCGAGGGGACGCCGCCGCCGGTCGTGTGAGGGGCCCCTGGGAGGGGGAGGCGTGACGATCGCCGGTTCATCGCTGACGGGCCTGCCGGCAGACACGCCGAGGCTGAGATGCTCGCTGACCCCGACCACCGGCGCCCCGCGATTGAAGACGATCGCCATCTCGGCACCCGCGGGACTGAGCTTCGCGAACCCGCAGGCGAACCTCGCGAGCATCAAGGTCACCACCGCCCGGAGCGTCGGCGCGGCCACCTTCACCGCCGACGTCAGCCCCAACGACAAGACCCTGACGATCAAGCTCGCGAGCCCTGCGAGGAAGGTGAGGCTCGCCATCGCAAGCCCTGAGCTTCGGGCGACGAGGCATCTTTCCGGCCTCGCGACCTAAATTGCTGCGGTGAGCTGAGCAGCTCGAGATCGATGTGGTCAGGGTGCGGGTCCGCAGCGAGAGGCGCGGACCCGTCGAGAGCCGGATCGATCGCCTGCTCCGTTTGCGACGCGCCTCCTCGACACCGGACGCGAGGGTGCCTGCCTGAGTCAATCAAGACGGTCCCTGTGCGCCGCAAGCGACCGCGCGAGAGAGCAGTAACTCGCGCTCGCGGTCGTTGTCGCACAGGTCGGCTGCACGCTCGAACTCCTCGCGCGCCTCAGCTGTTCGTCCAAGGCGCGCGAGGATGTCGCCACGAACGCTCGGCAGCAGGTGGTAGCCGCCCAGCGCCGGCTCATTGGCTAGCGAATCGGCGAGCTCGAGCCCGGCCTCGGGGCCGAACGCCATCGTGACCGCCACGGCGCGGTTGAGCTCCACCACCGGGGAGCCGGTGAGCGCAGCGAGCCCGTCGTAGAGGGCGACGATCCTCGGCCAGTCGGTCTGCTCGACGCTCCGGGCCTGCGCGTGACAGGCGGCGATCGCGGCCTGCAGCGTGTACGGGCCCAGTGCGCCGCCGATCTCATGCGCCCGCTGCAGCGCGGCAAGACCGCGTTGCACGAGCAGATGGTCCCACCGCGCCCGGTCCTGGTCGGCGAGCAGCACCGGTTCTCCGTGCGGCCCGACGCGGGCGCGCAACCGCGATGCCTGCAGCTCCATCAGTGCCAGCAGGCCTTGGGCCTCGGGCTCTCGGGGCATGAGCGCTGCGAGGATCCTTCCGAGACGCACGGCGTCCGCGCACAGAGCCGGGCGGATCCAGTCCTCGCCGGCAGTAGCCGCATAGCCCTCGTTGAAGACGAGATAGATCACCTCCAGCACGGCCGACAGACGCTCAGCGAGCTCGTCACGAGCAGGGACCTCAAACGGCACACGCGCCGCCGCAAGTGTGCGCTTTGCTCGGACTATCCGCTGCGCGATAGTGCCCTCAGACACGAGAAACGCTCTCGCGATCTCTGGCGTCGATAGCCCGCCGAGCAAACGGAGCGTCAGCGCGACCCGGGCGTGCCGGGACAAGACCGGATGGCACGTCATGAACATCAGACGTAGGACGTCGTCCTCGACGTCGTCAACGCTCTCGAGCAGATCAGGTCGGTCGAGCTGCTGCAGGGTCTCCAGCTCACGCCCGATCAGCTCGTGCTTGCGTGCCAGCGCGACGCGTCTGCGCAACGCATCGATGCCCCGCCGCTTGGCGGTCGCCATCAGCCACGCGCCGGGATTGTCCGGAATCCCCGAATGGGGCCACTGCTCGAGCGCGGCAACGAGCGCATCCTGGGCCAAGTCCTCCGCGACCGCCACGTCGCGCACCATGCGAGTCAGCCCGGCTATCAGCCGGGCTGACTCGATCCGCCAGACGGCGTCGATCGCACGATGGGTGGCCGACGGTCGCACTCGCCTATTGCTGGTTGATCTGCTCGCGTATTCGCTCGTTGGTGGCGCGCAGCTCAGGCGTCAGCTGCTCGCCGAAGTCGTCGGCGTCGAACACCTGGCGCAGCTCTATCTCAACGCCCCCGTCGAACGGCGCCCGCTTGAGCCACTCGACCGCCTCCTCGCGCGACGCGCACTCCCAGATCCAGTAGCCCGCGATCAGCTCCTTGGCCTCCGTAAAGGGGCCGTCGATGACGGCCCGCTCACTGCCGTTGAACCGGACCTTTGCGCCCCTGGAGGTAGGGTGCAAGCCCTCACCGGCAAGCATCACGCCGGACTTGACGAGCTCCTCGTTGTACTTCGCCATCGCCCCCAGAAGCTCGGTGCTGGGCATCTCGCCCGCCTCGGACTCGGGGGTCCCAGGGACCAGAACCATGAAACGCATCGCCTTCTCCTTGTGGTGGGTGGATTGCCTCTACCCGCACGTCGAATGAGACCGGTCGAAATCGACACGGGCAGGATTCTTCCTTGCTGACGTCCGCCGCGAGGCCAAGTTGGATGCGGGTGCGCCTAGCTCCCCGCGGGCGGGCGGCGAGACACGATCGCACCGCGACACCGGAACGGGGCCGCATGTCCGATCCTTGCGCCCGGCGACTGGCGGCGATCGGCAGATGCTTCCATTTGATCCAACTCGGTCGTCTCGTCAACGTCTCACATGCAGCTGGCGGTCATCGTCGCCTGCGAGCGGCTGTATACGTCGATCTGGTCGGCCGGGTCGACCGTGACGGTTGGTGGCTGCGCGGGCTCGCAGTCGGGGCCGACCAGCACGACCGTCCGGGTCGAATGTGCATCGAGGTGCTGGATCGTCTTGTCCCGGACGACTCCGCCATCGCTGAGCTGCACCGCGAACGGGCCGGCGCCGGTCTCGCCGACGTCGCCGATCACGGCCGTGTAGTCGTCGAGCTTCGGATACGAGAGGTCGGTCGCAACGGAGATCGAGTTGACGGTCAGGTCGGGGCGCAACTCGGGCTGATCGCAGAGGTTGCTGAGCCGCAGGCTCGTGCCCAGGACCTTTGCGTGCCGGCCCGTCCACCGGAAGGCGACCGAGAAACGGTAGCTCGCCGGTGCGCTGAGATCGGCCACCGGCATCTTCACAAGCCACACGTCCCCGGGCCGCTGGCCGAGGGTCGGCGGGTTCGTCGGCGAGATCCAGACGCCTAGGCCGGGTCCGGACATCGGCCTCCAGGTGAGCGTCCCCGCCGGCCGCTCCAGCAGCTCGAACTTGAGAGCGAGCTGCTTGGTCCCGGTCAGCGGGCGCATCACCGCCGTCACGGAGACGGCCCTGGCCGGAGGATCGAGCGCCTTCTGGCAGATCGCGTCCTGGAGCACCGCCCGCGGCAGCTCCTGCTCGTGTGCGGTCGCCGGTGCATATGTGTCACCAGCCGCGACCGCGCCTGCCGGGATCAGCGGCGCCAGCACAAGCGCGGCGATCGTCGATAGCCGTCTCATGTCCATGTAAACAGCTGACGAGCCGGGACGTTACCCGATTCAAGCCCGACGCACCTGGCGGTTGGGCACGTAACCGCGCAGGCCGCTCAAGTCACCTGCATCCCGTCGGGCTGAAGCCCTTGTACGCCCGCGTTGGCAAGCCAGCAGGCGCCCGATTCCTGATCGCTCCGGCTAGCGCTTGGGACCCGAGCAGTGGCGAGTTGGGCGCCCGCTGAGACGCTCGCGTCCCCGCGCGAAGCGCAAGCGGGCGGTTTCGAGCAAGAACCCGCCTGGACGGCCGAGGCTCGACGCGTGCTACGCCCTGGGCTTGCACGGGCTGTCGGCCGGGATCTGCATACGGAGTCGGGAAAGACCGTATGGTGGTCGTCGATGCAGACCTCGAGGGCGGAGCGGTATGCGTGGCTGGCGGGCATCGTTTTCGTCATCGCGCTGGTGGCCGAGATCGTCGTCGCTGTCGGAGTCGAACTGAGCCAGAACGACTCGGCGGCGAAGATCGCGAACGGCCTTCACGCCCACGAAACGCGGCTGATCGTGATCGCGTGCCTGTCCGTCGTTTATGCGGTCATGTTCGTGATCTACCTGAGCGCGCTGTACAGCCTGCTGCGCGGGGACAGCGATCACACGCGGGTCCTTGGTTCGTTGGTGCTGGTTGGAGGAGTGCTCTTCGTGACCCTCCATGCCGTCAGCGACATCGGTATCACCGGATTGGTCGGAGCAAAGCTAGCTTCGTATGGGGCCCAACACGACCCGGGCGTGTCCTACACGCTCTACCTGATGACGTTCGCGCTGGAGAGCGTTGGCGATGTCTTCGGCAGCCTGTTTGCGTTCGCCACAGGCGCTCTCGTGCTGAGGAGCGGGGTCTTGCCGCGCTGGCTCGGCTGGGTGTCGGTCCTCGCGGGGAGCATGCTCTTGCTTCAGGGGTTCGCCCTCGGCGGCGTCATCGCCTCATTCGGGGTCGTCCTCGACCTCATCGGGTTCCTGCTCCTCCTGGTGTTTGTTCTCGCGAGCAGCGTGATCTTGCTGGCCCGCGAAACCGCGGTCCCCGACACCGCGATCTGAATCAGGTAGACACCTACATCGTCGGCGGCCGGCAATCACAGCGGAATCCGTAGCCCCGGGAAACCGACAACAACAGATCTATAGGCCCAGGGCTGGCAGGGTCTCGAACGGGGATAGTTGGCCGATGGCCTGATCCGCTGCCAAACTGATGGCCGATGCTGCTCCTCGCCACAGACTGGGCGACGATCTCCTCAATGGTCGCCGGTGTCGGTACGCTCGTGCTCGCCGTCGCCACGTTCGCGTCGGTCCGGTCGTCGAACCGCTCGGCGCGCATCGCGGAGGCGGCGCTGCAGGAGCAACGCCGGCCCGTGCTCGCCCCCTCGCGCCTCGAGGATCCGGTGCAGAAGCTGATGTTCGTGGAAGGGCATTGGGTGAGCGCGGAGGGTGGTCGCGCCGTCGCCGAGCATATCGACGGCATCGTGTATCTCGCGATCAGCCTCAGAAACGTCGGCAGCGGGATCGGGGTCTGCCAGGGCTGGACGGTCAGGGCCGGGCTCGGCACATCTCGGGACCTGCCCACACACGCTCCGGAAGAAGAGTTTCGCCTTCAGACACGTGACCTTTATATCCCGGCCAGCGACATCGGCATGTGGCAGGGAGCCCTCCGCAACCCGGACGATCCGGTGCGTCCTGCCATCGCGGAGGCGATCGATGCGCGCCAGCCGATGTCGATCGAACTGCTCTACACCGACCAGGTGGGCCTTCAGCGGACGATCACCCGCTTCGGCCTCATTCCTACGACGGATTCGTGGCTAGCGAGCGTGCACAGGCATTGGTATCTCGATTGGGACGGACCGCGGCCGGAACGCGACGTGCTTGCGGCAACAGAGTCGGTGCTACGCGATCAGGAGGCCGCCGAGAGGCGAGCGGCGGCACGGAGCGAGGTGGCGGACGCCGACGGCGCAGCGGCTCACGACGGCGCCGGGTCCGGCTGCATGCCGACCTGACGATCCTCGCCAAGCTCTCCTGCGTGCTCGCCAGAGTGCGAGCCATATCGCTCGCGACGCAGGCACTGCGCGATACTCCGAGGCCATGTCGCAAGAGAACGTGGAGACCGTGCGTGGCGCTATCGAGGTGTTCAACCGCGATGGATCGGAGGCCGCGACAGCGTGCATGGATTCGGAGATCGAATGGCACGACATGCCTGAGCAGCCGGATGCGGGTGTGCACCACGGCCGCGAAGGCTTCCTAGAGGCCGCGGAGCAGTTCGCTGGAGGCTTTGAGGACTTCCGAGTCCTCGTCGATGAGATCTTCGATCACGGTGACCAGGTCATTACCTACAGCCGGACTTTTGGTCGAGGCAGGGGTAGCGGCGCGACGTTCGAGCGGCGAGGGGCGTGCGTCTGGACCCTGCGAAATGGATCCATCGTTCGCGTGGAATGGTTCGGAACGCAGCGAGAGGCCCTCAAAGCCGTCGGCCTGGAGGAGTAGACGTGGCGAGTTTCGCCAGTCGTTTCGCTCGGTGTAGTTCCTGAGTAGGTTGGTCCATCCGGGTCCCCTTGGAGGCTGAGGGCTGCCAAACGACTCGGCGGCGGCGGCCTGGAAGCGTTCGTCCTCCGATGTGTTCGCCCTGGCGGATGGACAACGTGCGCGCGCTCTTGTTCTCGTGGCCGCCGGTGATGATTCCCGCCGGATCAGGGACGATGGCGCCGTCGTAGAGAAACACGTTGACGTGGTCCTTTCGCCGCCAACAGCGCGCAGATGTTGCCCTGCAGTACGAAGTACAGACGGTTGGTGCGTTTGATCGTTTCGGCAACCTCGTGGTCGGCCGCGTGGACGAGATCGCGAACCTCGCGGCAGATGGCTTGCTGCCAATCGGGCAGGGCATCGATGTAGGCGTCAACACGCGGGTCGGCAGCGTAGGTCACGCCGGATCCACCGTAACTTGATGACGTCGTTCAGACCACCGAGCGCGCACGTACGTCAGCAGAGCATGTGGCGGCAACCAGCACACCGCCACATGCTCTGCGCGAACGGACTCCGGGGGTCAGTGTTCGACCGCTGGAATGGCGATGGGCGCTGGAATGGCGATGGGCGGAACGGTCTCCGGCCGCTCGCCGATTCGTGCGACGTCGAGGGCGATCAGGCCGAGGTTCGCACCGGCAGCTGCTCCGACGATCGTGGTGATGACCGCCATGAGCCCGGCTGTTGCGTTGAACCCCAGCAGCGCGCCGACGAGGGCGCCCGTCAGCGCGACCCCGAACCCGATCGTCGTGGCCCTGGCCGGCCGGTCGCGGTTGACCCAGGCCCAGTAGGTGCCGAGGCCGATCGGCGTGCCGATGGAGAGAACAGCCATGAGCTCGCTGTTGAGGGGCACTGTCGGCAAAGCCACCAGCACGATGATCAGGCCGATGAACCATCCGCCGAGGCCGAGCACCAGCAGGTAGACGGAGCGCAGTATCGCGCTCGCCTTGCGCCCGAAGCCGCCGCGCTTGTGCTTCCGGCGCCACATCAGTAGCAGTGACAGGATCGTGAGGAGTCCGAAGCCGATCATCGCGCCGGCGATGGCCTTGGCGGGTCCGGTTTGTGTGGAGTCGGGCGTGAGTTTAACCTTTTGAGGTTTGTACAGCGAGTCGTCGACCTTGCCTGTGTCGAAGTAGGTGTTAATCAGGTGCGTGCTCGCCTTGGTCTGTTCGGTCCAGAAGGAGGTTGTGTGGCCGAAGTTGGCGAGGATGACCTGGTGGCCGTTGGGCAGGTAGGGGAGGAGCTCCTTGGTCGCGTTCTGGGGCGGGGTGGCGAAGTCGAGACTGCCGCCGATCAGGAGCGTCTGCACGTTCGATGTCTGGACATGGGTGTACTCGTTGTCGGCCGGGGTGGCCGGCCATGCGTGCAGGAGGCCTCCGCCGCCGAAGAGGAATTCCGTTCCGGGGTTGCCGATAATCGAGGGGCGGTCGTGTTCGCTTGACGAGTAGTAACGCTCGGCAGCTTGGTTGTCAGCCATTCCGACAGCTGCGACGTCGCCCCAGACAAACACTTCAGGGAAAGCGATCTGGGCGAGGAGCGACTCGAACCAGAGCCCGCTCGAGTCACCGTGGGCGGCCGAGAGCCAGGCGTCCAGGGTCATCGGTCCGGAGAGCGGCGAGGCATTTTCCGTCGTCTCCATGAGTCCGAAGAAGCTGGCGATCCGTGCGTTGCCCTTCTTGATCGGAAAGAACAACCAGCGGTTCGGCATGTGCGCGACGGTCCGCTTCAGCGACGCGGCGAGATCGCCGGTGCGCTTGTGGCACGTCGCGTCTTGCGCACAGAGGCGGGCGTAGCGTTCGATCTGTTCGTCCGTCGTCTTCGGGTACCAGATGAAGTTGCCGGGTGGGTTGACGCCGATCATCACCGAACGGTGGATGGCGGTCGGGTAGCGCCAGGAGTAGATCATCGCGGTGCGGGTGCCCGCGCTTTCGCTCAACAGGTCGATCTGGTGGTAGCCGAGGGCTTTCCGTGCCGCCTCGAGGTCGTCGACCCGTTCGGGGAGTGTGTAGCCGGCGAGATCGACGCCGTTTGCCTCGAGCCGCTTCGCGCACGAGCGGAACGCGTTCGAGTAGGCATCGAGGGACTTCTGGCCGAGGAAGTCGGCGGAGTGCTCGAGGGCCGACTCGACCTCCGGGCACTGGAGCCGGACGGAGCCGTCGACGCCGCGGTAGCCGACGAGGACGACGTCGTGGTTGGCGGTGAACCGACTGGCGTCTGCGAACTTCATGTTCGTGACGCCGGGGCCGCCTTCCAGGCGGAAGATCGGGGCGCCCGGGTGTGCCGAATGCGCACGGATCCGGATGACCGGCAGCGCGATCAGCCGCGAGTGCGGGTCGGCGCGGTTTTCGGGCACCACGAGCGTTCCGCAGTCGGCGGCGTAGGCGCCCTTTTCGGTGTTGTAGGTACAGTTCTTGAGCGTCAGCTGGCCTGCATGCGCGCCGGCAGGCACGGAGACGGCCGTAGAACTGCCGGCGAAGTAGAGGTAGCCGAGCCCGAGCGTGAGGACGGCGATCAGGGTCAGGCCGGTGATCCGGCCGCGACTGAAGCGTCTGGTCGAGGGATGCATGGTTCGTTCTTTCCTGCTGGGCTCGTGCGCGGTGCTCGTGGTGCTAGCGGTCGTGCCGGTCATGCTGCATCCTCCTTTGGGCTGGACTTCGGGCATGACGACAGGCTCTCCGTTCAGCGATCGAGAAACCAGGGGGCCTGGCAGGCGTCTGTGACGTCGGGTAGCGGCCCGGGATACGTCGGTTTGCCGCCAGCTCGGGGCGGCCAGCCGTATGGAACCAATCGCGGCGCTGCGCGATGATCAGCCCTCATGAGAAAGACTGTCCTGATCGTGGATGATCACCCGAGCTTCCGCGCCAGCGCGAGGCGCATGCTCGAAGCCAACGGCTACGACGTCGTTGGGGAGCTCGACAACGGTGACGGCGTGGTGGCTGCCGTGGAGAAGCTGAACCCAGAGGTTGTGCTACTCGACGTGCACCTACCCGACATCGACGGCTTCGAGGTTACGCGGCGACTACTCGATGCGAACGGCGCTAGCCCGCAGATAGTGCTTATCTCGAGCCATGACTTCACCGACCTTGACGAGGCGGTGGGCGCCAGTGGCGCGCGCGGGTTCGTCGCCAAGAGCGAGCTGAGCGCGGAGGCGATCTCTTTACTCATCCGCTGACCGCACCGCGACGCACCCTGATCGGTCTCGCCGGCTTGGCGTTCCTGATGGGCATCGCCGCGTTCGTGGTCATGCTCAACGGCGAGCACAACGTTCACCGGGGCGCGTATGCCGGCTTGTTCCTGGCCACCGGCTGGGGGTTCGTGGGAGTCGGGCTATGGGTTTGGAAGCAGCGGTCGGCCGGCAACATAGGTCCGCTCATGGTCGCGGTCGGCCTCAGCGCCTTGCTGAAGGGGTTGGCCTTTTCCAACGACAGCGTCGTGTTCGCGATCGCCTCGGTCGGGGAGGTGCTGATCTACGCGGTGCTCATCCAGCTGCTGCTTTCCTTTCCCTCGGGGAGGCTCGAAACCCGGCTGGATCGTCTCCTGGTCACCATCGCCTACGTCAACACGACGGTGGTGCAGCTTGGAGTGTTCCTGTTCACCGACTCAAAGGCGGGCTGCACCCGCTGTCCCAGTAACCCGCTGCTGATCGAACACTCCGAGGCTGCCAAGGTACTCGAAGCGGCGCAACTAGACATCTCGATCGCGTTGCTGGGTGCCGTGGTCGCGGTCCTCTATCGACGCTGGCGAAGCGGCACCCCAGGGCGAGCGAGGGTGTTCGCCCCCGATCGTCGCCGTCGGCGGGCTCACGTTTCTGCTGCTGATGGCCGCCCTCATCGTCGAACAGGCCGGCCTGTCGAGCGACATTTCTGACGCGCAGACGTTGGCTTTGTTCGCGTCCATCGCCTGCCTACCGTTTGCCTTCTTGGTGGGCCTCCTGCGATCCCGGTTCAGCGAAGCCGACGCGATCAGCGAGCTCTTGGCCCAGCTCGGTGAGGGTGGTGGCCGCGGAGCGTTGCGCAACGCGCTCGCGGACGCGCTCGGAGACCCGACCTTGGAGCTCGCCTATTGGGTACCGGACCAGGACGCCTACGTGGACGCCGCCGGTCAGCCGGTTCGGGTCGATCCCGCGCCGGCGGGCAAGGTCTCCACCATCATCGAGCACGAGGGCGAACGAATCGCTGCGATCGTGCACAGCCCGGGCCTCGCGGAGGAACGCGAACTGGTGCAGACAGCGGGCGCCGCCGCCGGGCTGACGCTCAGAAACGAACGATTGGCCGCCGAACTACGGGCGAAGGTTGCCGAGCTTCAGGCCTCACGCTCACGCATCGTGCAGGCCGGCTATGAGCAAAGGCGCCGACTCGAGCGGGACCTCCACGATGGCGCCCAGCAGCGACTCATGGCCCTCGGCATCGACCTACGAATGGTAAGAGAACGCATCGAGCACGACCCACAAGGGGCGGCGGAGCTCCTCGACGAATCACTCCACGAGTTGAAAGAGGCGACCGCGGAGCTGCGCGAGCTCGCACGAGGGATCCACCCGGCCGTGCTCACAAATCGCGGCCTGCACGCAGCGCTCAAAGGCCTCGCCAGCCGCTCCCCGGTTCCTGTGGAACTGCTCCAGACGCCGGCCGACAGGCTCCCGCCGTCGGTCGAGTCGGCGGTCTACTTCGTCGTCGCCGAGGCCCTTACGAACGCGGCCCGCTACTCGCGCGCGCAAACGGTAACGGTGGGGGTCGTCCGCGACAACGGCCACGTCGACGTCGAGGTGAGCGACGACGGCGTCGGGGGCGCCGACGCCGATCAGGGCTCGGGGCTGCGAGGGCTTCAAGATCGGGTCGCGGCGCTCGACGGCCGCCTCGAGCTGACGAGTCCGCAGGGGTTGGGCACCATCCTCAGGGCAACGATCCCGTGCGCGTGATCGTCGCAGAGGATTCCTTGCTGCTGCGGGAAGGCATGGTGCGGCTGCTCGAGGAGGCCAAGTTCGAGGTAGTCGGTCAGGCCGGGGATGCCGAGGAGCTGCTGCGAAAGGCCAGGGCGCACAAGCCCGACATCGCAATCATCGACATCCGCATGCCGCCCACCCACACAGACGAGGGGCTGCGTGCGGCGCGCGTGATCCGGGAAGAGATGCCGGACACTGGTGTGCTGGTGCTCTCGCAGTACGTCGAGGAGGACTACGCGCTGGAGCTACTGGGAGACGACGCCGCCGGCGTCGGCTACTTGCTCAAGGACCGCGTCTCGGACCTAGAGCGCTTCGCCGATGCGATCAGAAGAGTCGCCGAGGGAGGCTCCGCGCTCGATCCCGAGGTCGTCTCAGAGATGCTGGGTCGCAAACGCACAGACGATCCACTGAACGTGCTGACCGCGCGGGAGCGCGAGGTGCTTGGCCTGATGGCAGAGGGTCGCAGCAATAAGGCAATCGCCGAGATACTCGTGATCACTGAGCGCGCCGTCGAGAGGCACGTCACGAGTATCTTCGCGAAGCTCAACCTTGCCCCGGCGGCCGAGGACCATCGCCGCGTACGGGCCGTCCTCGTGTTCCTCGGTACGTAACCCAGTTGCGGCGCGGCAATTCGTGACGCGTCGCATGACTGGTGTATATGGACCTTAGTGGTCACCACTCCAACCCTCCAAAACCACTGGAGCCGGCTCGCTGTCGCATCCGGGGCGAAGCAGGTGGGGCGCATGCGCTCGGCCCAGCTCCCTTCGGGCCATCCGAGGAACGCTCCAAGCCGCGCTCAACCCTGCGGCACCGTTGCGAGGAAGGTTTGAGTTAGACGAGTTCCTTCCCTGAGAAATGCGGATGAGAGGACTCGAACCTCCACCTGGTTACCCAGACACGGACCTGAACCGTGCGCGTCTACCAATTCCGCCACATCCGCGTGCGGGCCGTCGAAGATATCGAAGACGCAGCCGGCGGCGGGATCCGGTCGCGGCCGCGGGGCGCTGGGGACGTATGCGCCGGGCGTGGCCAACGAGGGCGCTCGCTTTGCTAGCCTCGGGGTCGCAAATCGCGCCGCTATCGTCCAGGGGACTAGGACGCCGCCCTCTCATGGCGGAAACCCGGGTTCGAATCCCGGTAGCGGTACTCGTTTCGCCCCGTGTTTACGGGGCGTTTCGCGTTTCAGGGGGCTGGGTGATCACCTGGCGGACAAGCCGCGCATCATGCTCCCGGGCGCAACTACCGAGGCTGAGCCAAGCGCGGTCCCCTGCGGCGACGGCAGCTCGGAACGCGTTGGAGCGGGCAGGTACTCGGCCCCGGTCCCATTGGTAGGCTCCTGCGCAGAGTCGCTACCAATGATGGATGGGGGAGGCAAGCATGCGCCGCGCCTTGCTCGTCGTGCTCTTTGGGACCGCGATGGTTGCGCTGCTGACGAGCGCCGCTGTGGCAACCGCCGGGTCAGCGGCTTTCAAGACCGGGACGTATGACCTGAGGCCCTCCGGCGACAAGGTGACGCTGAAGCCGGCGCAATGCGGCGGCAGGCTGCAGCTCTGCGTGGCGCTCCCCAAGTCGCCGGCGATCGTGTGTCTGGGGGGCCCTTCCGAAACGCTCGCTATCAGCGACTTCACAACTCCGGTTGCGCTCGCCAGCTCGGGCAAGCTGACCGAGCACACCACGTTTACCGAGGAGCTACTCGGTCCCAGTGAGCCTGACCTACCCGCTGCTTTCAAACGAGACCACACCGCTGAAGTGCTCCGGCAAGCTGGCATTCACCGCCAAGCTGGCGTAGCAACGCTCGCGGCAACTGGGGATCTTGTGCTTCAGTGCACAGCGCTCGAAGCACTCGCCCCAGGCTCGGCGGAGGCATCGCGTCGGGACGCGTTGGCCGGTGGGTCGATGGTGGTGGAGTAGTAGGCCATCAGCAGCAGCAGGCCGGTGTCGCTCAGCGGGCTCAGCTCGCTGACGCTCATTTCGCGCAGCGCCTTTGGATCATCCGTGCTCAGCGTCTTGGTTGCGCTCATCGTCGCTCCTTCCGTGTCGCCCTTTCAGATCCATGTCGGCAGCGCAGCTCCGCCTCCTTTAGCGCCCGCAGCAAGCTCCGCCGTCAGATCGTCTCCCGCCGCAGGCCTCGTGAGTCGACTCGCTGGCGCCTTCTTTGGGTGCTCGCGGCCTTCGGGGCCGGCTGTAAAGCGAACACGGGCGAGCGCCGATGAAGGCCGAGTGCGGCGCGGATTTGTGATCTCGATCCTGCTCGTGGTGATGCTCCTGGTGGCTGCCGCCGTGCTGTTCTCGACCTCTTCGACCCATCACCGCCAGGCGGCCGCGAGCCCGACCGTCCGGGCCGCCGGCACCGCCGCTCCCATCACGAGCTCTACGGTTCAAGCGCTGCGGGCGCCCTCGTTCACAACTGCTTATGCGCCCGGTTGGACCCTGACCAGCAAGGTCGGCCCCGATGGGGCCACCAGGCACCAACTCAGCTCGACCGGGGCCTCAATCGACGGTCTCGGCATCGCTGCTTCGGGCGCCGTTGCGATCACGATCGACGAAGGCCCGCTGTCTGGCCTGGTGGATGGACGGTTCCTATCGCTGGCCGACAAGGGCGTCCTCGGTCTGCTGCGCCTCACCGTGGGAACCCCCCGAGGCGCGCGGCAGGTCACCCTCGCAGCGGCTCCCCGAGCGACGACGCTCGGTGGGGTGCAAGCCGCGGAAGAGGCATACACGTACTTCTACGCAGGGCGCCAGAACACCCAGGTGGACGTGCTCAGCAAGCACGACGGCCGCTCCGTGCTGATCGAGCTGGATGCCGAACCCACGCTCAGCCGGCAGAGCCAGGCGGCCCTGGAACTCCTGGTTGCGAACTGGCGCTGGAGCCAGCTCTCGCGGTCGGGCGCGCAGAGCTCAGCGTTGTAGGAATCCCGCGAGCTCACGCGCCTGCGCTGTCGCCTCGCGCGCGCGGGGGTCCCCCTGCGCGGCGCTCACGCGAACCTCCGGAGGCACACCGGGAACGCCGAAGCCGCCGAGCAGGCCCTCGTGCACGTCGCGCTCGGCGACGAACACGATCCGCTCCCGACCGGGGTACTGCCACTCGGGCGGGTACTCGCCCGCGTACGCGCGGCACGCGCCCAGCAGCCCGTCGGCGCTCCTCGCGCACTCGCGTGCGCGGGCGCGATCACGGCACACGAACACGACCAGCGGCACAGCATCTGCGCGTCGCCCGTAGCGGCGGGTGTGGACCGACCAGCCCGCCAAGAAGTGGTCGTAGCGCTCGAGCTTGCGCGCCGCCGGCCCGTCGATGGGTCGGCCGTCCAGCTCGACGATCACGTCGGTCGCCGGCGCCGGCTGTGTGAGCGCGACGACCTCGACGATCGCGTCCGGGCGCACGCTCTCGAAGCGCTCGACCTCGACCCGCCGGCCGCCGTCCTCGACCCGAACGAAGTCGTGAGGCGCGCGTCCGCCGGGCAGGCGCAGGTCGGACGGCGCGAGTGCCGCTTCGCCGTGAGCGCCACCGCGTCCGGGTGGGGTGAGGAGCGCTTGCGCCGGCCCACGCAGCCGCGCTCGTCCGTCGCCCAACGCTGCCCGCGAGGGCGAGCGCCCAGCCGGCGACGTGCACGTTGTGGCGCGCCTGGCGCAGCGCCCGCGCGCCCGTCCCCGTCGCTGCCCGCCCATGAGCGACCGTGGGAGGGGCGTCCTGGCTGACCGCATCCTCGCCGCGACGGTCTGCGAGCACGCGCATACCAGCGGGAGAGATCACGTAGCACATGGGGATCCCACCGCCATCGCGGCGATGGAACTGCAAGCGCTCCACCAGGCCCGCGTCGGAGAGGCGCTTGAGCCGCCGCTGCGTGGTGGTGGCCGCACGCCCGGAGTTGAAGCGGCGATGAAGTTGGCTGCGTGAGCACGTGCTGCATGCCGCGATCAGCTCGAGCATCTCGAGATCGAGCTGCTCGAGCTCGATCGAGCGCGGAGACGCGATCTGCTTGGCCCAGCGAACGCTGTGAGCGCCGTCCAGCTCCACGAGCTCGCGGTAGCTCTCCGGCGGCGACGCCGCGGAGGATCCGTGTCGGTCGAGCGGGCCACGCTCGCCGGCGACGGTTGCGACGACGAGCTCGGCGCCGGTGGACGCGCCGACTGCGAGCGCGGCCGGGACTGGCGTCTCGCGTTGCGCGCTCGTCGTCGATCCCAGTGGGGCTGGCGCAGGTCGCTGCGGTGGCGCCCGCCGCGCTCGAGCTGGCGGGCCGCGTGCATGCGCGAGCGCGCTCCCGATCGACGGCCAGCGGCATCGTCTCGGCGACGAACGGCGGCTGGCGTCCCTCGGGGGTGACCCAGCTCGCGATCGCATGGTGCTGGGGCAGGTGCAGGCGCACATCCGGGCGGCCGAGGCTCGACAGGCGCTCGAGGCCGGGACGCACGGTGTCCGAGAACTCGGCCATCGTCAGACGGACGGCGCCGCGTGCGTCGTCGCGCGGAGGCCGTGGCGAAGTACACGCGGTGGGCGAACAGCGCGTCGAGCTGGTCGCGCACCTCGCGCTCGGTCCACTGCGCATCGGTCTGCCAGCAGGCGACCGTCTCGAGGCCGGCCGAGCGCTTCAGCGCCATCGTTTCCGCGAAGCCGCGGTTGATCACCAGCGGCGCCTCGTCGACCTTCAACGCCACCGCCACCCTGTGCTCGGCCGGCACGAGATCCTGCTGGCGCGCGAGCGCCGCGTCGAGCATGCCGACGAGCAGCTGCATCAGCACGGAGGTGTTGCCGGCGCCCATCGCGCCGAGCGCGCCCTTGACGACGAGCACCTCGCCGCCGGCGATCACACGGTCGAAGTCGACGCGTCAGCGAGTCGTTGAGCAGGACGCGCTTGATCGACGGCGAGTTGAGCAGGCGCGCGAGCTTGTTCACCGGAGCGTCGAGCTTGGCCGTGGTCGTGCTCCGCGCGTCGGCGAGCTGCGCGGAGAGCTCGGCGGTGAAGAACTCGGAGATCTCCTTGAACTCGGGCAGCGCGCGCACGCGCGCGCCGACACGCGCTGCGGTACGCGTATCCCTCCTCCCCGACCGACAGCAGCCGCGCGGCGTCCCACAGCGTGCACGTCGCGGTCGTAGGCGAGCACGGCGATGATCGCGTTGCGCAGGTAGCGATCGGAGGAGGCGCTGATGTCGGCATCGGTGAACAGGTTCTTGAGCGCCGCCACGACGTAGTCGGCGATCACGTCCGCGGGCGCGTCGACGGCCAGCGGGTTGAAGCCGCACGTCGGGTGCGAGAGGTCGAGCAGCGTGCACGTGCGCTCAGGCGGGCACAGCGCTCGAGCGCGGCCTCGGCCGCGTCGCCCTTCGGATCCAGCACGATCACCGCGCAGCGCTCGCGGCGAAGGTCCTCGGCGACGGTGGCCACGAGGAAGCTCGACTTGCCCTGCTCGACCGTGCCCGGCACGGCGGTGTTCTGCCGGCGCAGCGCTCGTGGATCGAGACCGCTCCGAGGGAGTCGCGCAGCGTGCCGTGCCCGTCGCCGGCGGCCGCGAGATCGCCGGCGAGGCGGGCGCCAGCGGCAGGCCGCTGCGCGCGAACGGCACGCGTCAGGTAGTCGACGCGACGGCAGCTGCCAGATGCGCGGCGAGCTCGCGTGGGCGCGAACACGCCCTTGCGAAACGACGGCAGCGGGTTGCCCTCGCCGCGCCGGACGCGGCGGGCGTAGAGGCCGAACACGCCGTGGCGCATGCTCGTCCCACGCTCGACCAGCCGGTTCTCGGCGCCTTCGGCGCGCAGCTCGGAGGCGATCCGCTCGCACACCGACGCGCTCGCTGGCGATCACGCGCAGGTCCGCGAAGAACAGCGGCTTGTGCTGGATCTCGAGGCCGCCGCGCAGCTCGGCGTCCTCGACCATCGAGCGGTCGCGCACGACCAGATGCTCGCGGCGCTCGCGCGACAGTCGCGCCTCGTGGCGCTTGTACAGGTGCTTGGCCAGCGCCTCGAACAGCGCGGGCGTCGGCGTCATCGCGAGCTGCACGAACGCCGGCTCGTCGCAGGCGCCCATCACGGTCAGGAGCCGGTTGATCGGTGGCTCGCGCGCGCTCTCGAGCTCCCCGGCGCCTTCGCGCGCTTGATGAACTCGCCTGCTTCTTCAGGCGCAGCACCGCGGGCGGCGCTCCGAGCTCGTGCTCGACGGGGCGCAGCCGGCAGTTCGGGTAGGTCGCCCGCAAGGCCGACCTCGACCGCGCGCTCGTGACCCTCGGGGCAGGCGATCGCGAGCCACACCGCATCGCGGGCCGGCGGCACGCGTGGTGGACCTCGAGCGACAGCGACGGCTGGCCCGGCAAGCAACCGCCGCCACCAGCTGCCAGCAGGCGCTTGTGAAGCGCGGCGAACATCGTCGACGACGTCCTCGCGTCTCGGCGTGGTCGCCGCGGTAGGCCTCGACGCGCAGCCGCACGTAGCGCCGCCGCCCGCGCGCGTGCAGCGCACGGCGCGAGCGAGACCGCGGACCCAAGTCGCCGGGCACGAGCCGAGCACGCCGGCGCTGCTGTCGGCGAGCGCGGCCAGCCGCGCTCCAGAGCGCCCGGGCGCCGCGCGCGAGCGCCTCGCCAGCGCGGAGCAGCGTGAGCTGCAGCTCGCGCTGCGCGCTGGCCGCGCAGCACCTCCCGGGTCCGCCGCCGAGGAACCACGTCGAGCGACGCCAGGCCCGCGACGATCGCGAGCAGTCCGAGCAGCCGCCACAGCAGGAAGCGAAGCACCTGCATCTCCGCATCCGACCGCGCGCCCGGCGGCCGGCACACCCGCCCACGGGACGCTAGCCCGTGATCGAGCGCGCGCGCGCTCAGCGCGGCCGCGTCGCGCGCTCGACCTGCGCGCCGCGCGGCGTCAGGTGCCACGCGTTCGCGGCGCCCTTCTCCTGGCCCTCGCCGAGGTTCTCGACGAGCTTCAGGCGCGCGAGCCGGTTGAGCAGCTTGGAGATCTGACCTTGGTCGACGATGCCCGAGCCTTCGGCGATCTCGCGGTTGCTGGCGCCGGGATGCTCGGCGATCACCATGAGCACGCGCACCGTCCTGTAGGTGAGGCGCATGTTCAGGCCTTCCAGCGGGTCCTTCTGCGCGCGTCAGCGCGCGGGGCGCGCGCTCGCGGGCAGCTCCAGCGGCGGCCTCGTCAGTTCCCTGCCGCGCCGCCCGCGCCCCCAGGTACGGCAGCACGATCATGCTCATGAGCGGGCCCAGCAGATCGGTCAGCGGCTCATCGCCGCTGTTCGAGCACGCGCGTGTGCAGCACCGCGAAGATCGCGCCGACGACGCCTTCGGCCGTCACGTCCGGCGGCTGCCGGGTCGCGTTGGTCGCCGCGCGCCCGCGGTCGATCACCTCGGCCAGTTCGTCGAGCACGCTCGCGCGGCGCTCGAGCACGCGCTCGCCCGCCCCGAGCGCCTCCACGATGCACAGCTTCGCGCAGCCCGGGCTCTTCGTCCATGAACATCAGCAGCCGCGCGAGCGCGGCGCGGATGCCCTCGCGCCAGCTCGACTCGCTGCTCGTATGCCTCCTGCGCGATCAGCCGCGCCTGCCCGAGCGCCTGTTCGAACGCGGCCAGGAAGCAGTCCTCGCGGTCGGCGAAGACGTCGTAGAAGGTCTTGCGCGACACCCGCGCGCGGCTGATCACCTGCGCGACCGTCATGCGCGCGTAGCCGACCTCCTCGACCGCCTCCACCGCCGCGGCGAGCATCCGGCTGCGCTGGATCTGCGTGACCTGCCCCCGCGGCAGTCCCCCAGGGCCCGGGCGCAGCGCGGCGCTGTCGCGACGCGACTCTTGTACACAACAGTCATGTCTACCCCGCTTGTCTTCTCTTTCGCCAGTGATTCGGTGAACGCCCGAGTCCGCTCGAGCCGGAGCGCCCGGCGATCGCTCCGCAACGGGCAGGCTCCATGGCCGCTCGTGCGCATCCGGAGAGACTCTCGGGTCTAGACGCTTAAGTCGAGGCGCGTCTCTGACTCTTTCCCGCTGATCCGAATGCTGTTCCATGGATTCAACCGGGGTTGACCCCGGCGCCGCTCGCTTCGCGATCGCCCTCGATGATCCCACGAAGTCCATTATCCAGAAATCCGACGTGCGCGGCAAGGCTAGCCGGAGTAGCGGACGGCTGTGGGCCGAAGTTCTGAAGTGTGGCATGCACCGGCGCCGCGCTCGTCCGTCGCCGGGCGCCGGTTCGACCCGCTCGGGCCCCTGCGAGATCGGGCGTGCTTGCGCCCGCGCAGTCGCGCCGGTCGAGCCCGCTCTCGCCCAGCCGGCTCGCGCAGTCGCCCCTGCGCCGGACCCGCGCACCGCGCAGTCGCCCGGCTCCCCACGCGGGGCGCAACTGCAGCGGCGCGCCCGTGCAGTTGCGCATCACAGCGCCAAGGTGACCCGGTGCGGCAGGGCAACTGTGCTGTACGGGCAGGACAGTCCAAGCGATCTGTGGAGCGCTCTCCCGGACGCCCGCTACGCTTGCCTGCCCCCCGATCCCTCCTTGAATCAGCCGCAATCAGCGATTGCATCTCCAGCTCCTCGCCACCACGAGCGGGCAACCGAGAGGTCCACGTGACGTGCGTCGGCCGGCGCCGCATGCGGTCTTCGCAGATCGCGCGCCCGCTCTGACACGCACGCCAACGCGTTCGGTTCTCTGGCACGATCAGCGCGCGGCAACTCGCGTTCACGACCTTCCGCGCGAGCTGGATCGGACGAGCGAGTTCGCGCCAACTTCATCGTCGCCGGCCTCCTCGACCAGATCTTTCCGAGACCCCCGTAGGGGGTTCTCGGAGTGCCGGACGCGCGTACTGCACGCAACGTCGACGCCCTTGACGGCCGACGTCTGTGCTCCTAGAAGGCGGGCCAACCGACCGCCGACCACCTGGCGCTTCACCCCGAGCACCGCCAAGGAGAAACCCATGACGAGCACTGCATCAGCCCCTCCCAGCGCAAAGCTCACAAGCACGCGCCGCGAGCGCGCACGCGGCCGCCGTGTCTACGGCCGGCGCGCGCGCGCCGCAAGCGCCGACCGCGTTCTCGGACGCTATGCCGAACGCGACGGCAGTCCACGCGAGGTGATCGCCCGTGGGGGCGCCGCCGGGAGCGTCCTCGTGATCGACCGCCAACGCGCCACGCGTGACGACCCGCGCCTGGTCGCGCATCTCGCGGCGGACGAGCCACAGGAGAACGCCGAGTTGGTCTGTCGCTTCTACATCCGCGACCTGGCGGCGGGTTGCGGGCGCTGTCGTCCGGTGGCGGCCGAGGACATGAGCGCGGCTCCCCTAGCAGACCCGTGGGACTCCGAAGTCGGCACGCCCGCGACCGCCGGCGGGATGGCGCTGCGCGATCGCCGTGGCCGCTCCTACGTGCTCGAGCCGCTGCCGAGCCGTATGTCGATCCCGGAGCTGCGCTGGTGCAGGCATGAACCGGCGGCCGGGACGGGCGAGCCTGTGAGCGTGCGGGAGGCGGTCGCTGCCCTCGAGAGCTATGAGCCGGTAAGGGCGCTTACGGTCCGGGCGCTCGTCGCCACCGCCACGACGCTGGTGTCTCCACAGCCGGTCTGGGGGCCGAGCTGGCGCGTGTGCAGGCGAGCCCGATCGTGCTCAACCGCGCGCTGCGCGAAGCGGTGCTCCGTGCAGTCGAGACCGAGCGGCTGAGCATGAGCGAGATCGCGATTCGCTGCGGACGGGTCAAGCGCGATCGGGGGCAACGAGGCGGGGAGACGAGCTGGCTCGCAAGACGCGTTGGGCTGCTGCCCGAGGGCGGCGCGAGCGCCCCGACCCCGTGGATCCACAGCGACGTACTGGCCCTCATAGCCCGCCATGGCCTAGCGATCAGCCCGCGCGAGATCGAGCTCTGATGGACCCACCGACGGTGGGCCCGATCCTCGTGGTCGAGTCCGAGCGCAGCGTCGCCGAGGCGATGATCGAGCAACTGGTGGCGGACGGCTTTCACGTCGAGCTGGCCCGCAGCGCCGAGCACGCCCGTGTGCTGGCAAGGGCGAGCGCCCCCGCGCTCGCGGTGCTCGGAGGGCTGGACGCGCCAACCGGCGCGCTGGAGCTGCTGCGCGAGATACGCCAGGCCGGCCAGCTCGGGACCCCCTGGAATGGTGGTTGCCCGCGATCGTCGTGGCCCCGGAGCGGCACGAGCTGGACATGCTGCGGGCCTTTGAAGCGGGCGCCGACGACTTCCTCGCCAGACCGGCGGCCTATCTCGAGTTCCGCGCGCGTCTGCGGGCGATCCTTCGCCGGCACGGCCCTCGGCCGTGACCGGCGCCATCCGCTCGAGGTCGGACCGCTCGCGATCGACACTTTTGCTCGCGCGGTCACCGTGGAGGTCGGGGGGTGGCCTGCGCAGGCTGGAGTTCGAGCTGCTCGTGCACCTCGCCCGCGAACCCGAGCGGGTGTTCACCAAGGCGGAGCTTATGCGGGTCGTGTGGGGATACCGCTCGGGCGGATCCAGCCGCACGGTCGACAGCCACGCGAGCAGGCTTCGCCGCAAGCTCGCGCGCGCGGGCGCGGGCGGCTGGTGATCAGCGTGTGGGGTGTTGGTTACCGGCTGATCTGAGCGTTCGCGGGCGCGCGAGCGACAGAACACGAACCTTCCGGGCTGACGCAGGCCCGCAATGCACCACCAGCTACGGCCGGCTCGCGCCGGCCGCGCACCTGCGACCGCTCGCGCGGCGACCCCCACGGGCCGGCTCGCGCCGGTCCGACCACCCACGGGCCGGCTCACACCGGTCCGAGCGGGCCCAGCCCTGGGCGGGTCGAGAGAGGAGCGGCGCGAAATGCCCTCACACACGTTCACTGAAGGCGCCCCACAGCTCGGCCGGAGCGTCGATGCGCTCACGCACTGGCTGGCGATCGGCGCCGGGCACTGCGCGATCGGCGTGGTACTCGGCGCGCTCGCTGCGAGCGCGATGCGCAGCAGACACCTGCACTGGAGCTGGGCGCGCGGGCGCGCTGGCGATCGTCGCTGTGGCGAGCCCGAGCTCTCAGGCTGGTCCGTCACATTGCTGCTCGCCACGCTGTTCGCAACCGCGCGTGGCCGGCGCTGGCATCGCGAAGATCTCGACGGCGGGCGCGGACCTGGCGGAGCTCGCGGTCCGACGCTTGAGGCCATGGGACCTCCTGTGCGCGGGCGCTCGGAGGCTGCTGGCGCGCGTGCGCGAGTACCGCGGCGGCGCGCACTGGCTGCGGGGGCGCGAGCTGCAGCTCGGGGTCGATGAGGGCGGCCGCACGGTGTCGATCCCGTTCGCCGGCTCCGGTGGAGCGCACACCCTCGTGGTGGGCGCGACCGGGTCCGGCAAGACGGTCACGCAGAGCTGGATCGCGGTGCGCGCGATTGAGCACGGGATGGGGGCTGTGGTTCTCGACCCGAAGGGCGACGCAGACCTGCGCGAGCACATATCTCGCGCGGCGTCGGCCGCGGGCAGAGCGTTCATCGAGTGGACACCCGAGGGCAGAGCATCTACAACCCCTATGCACGCGGCGGCTCCGGTGAGATCGCCGACAAGGCGCTGGCCGGCGAGCGCTTCACCGAGCCTCACTACCTTCGTCAGGCGCAGCGCTATCTCGGGCATGCCGTGCGCGCGCTGCGCGGGACCGGCCACGAGGTCAGCCTCTCGGCGATCGTCGAAGCGCTCGAGCCGGCGCGGCTGGAGCTGTTCGCGCGCGAGCTGCCGGAGACGCAGGCTGCCGAGACCTTCGCGTACCTGGATTCGCTGTCCTCGAGACAGCGCAGCGAGCTCTCGGGAGTACGCGACCGCCTGGCCATCCTGGCCGAGTCGGATGTGGGGCGCTGGCTCGATCCGCGCACGCCCGGTGCTCGGCGGTTCGATCTGCTGAGCGCCGCGCGCGAGCACGCCGTCGTGTACTTCAGCCTCGAGTCCGACAGCCGGCCGCTGCTCAGCGAGATGCTGGGCGCGGCGATCGTCCAGGATCTGCAGACGACCGTGGCAGCCCTGCAAGGGAGCCCGGTGGCGACGCTGGTGGCGATCGACGAGTTCTCCGCGATCGCCGCCGAGCACGTGGTGAGGCTGTTCGGCCGTGCGCGATCGGCCGGCTTCAGTCTGCTGCTCGGCACGCAAGAGCTATCGGACCTGCGGCTTCCCGGGCGGGAGCGGCTGCTCGACCAGGT
This sequence comes from uncultured Solirubrobacteraceae bacterium, assembly GCA_963810735.1. Lineage (GTDB taxonomy): Bacteria > Actinomycetota > Thermoleophilia > Solirubrobacterales > Solirubrobacteraceae > Palsa-744. Next base: position 336,002 of record CAWEOR010000004.1, on the reverse strand, counting down.
GCTCGGCAACCTGTCGGTGCTGATCGCCCATCGTCAGGTGGTGCCCAGCTCGGCGGAGCTGATCGCAAGCATGGCGGGTCGCCGGGGGGCGTGGAGGGTGACCCGGCACAGCGACGGGCGCTCCACGCGCACACGTACCCGCGAGCAGGTACTCGAGCCCGGCCGCGTGATGACCCTCAGCCGTGGCTGGGGAGCGGTGCTGGTGCTCGCGGACGGCCGCGGCGCGCGCATCGCGCGGATGTTCTCGCCGGCGCCGCGGCGCTGAGCCGCTACGGCCGCACGCGGTGCCGAGCCTCGAGCCGTGGCCCCCGCCGCACGGCGACGCGCCGGTCCGGGCGTCACCTGGAACCTCATCGATGACGGAAAGGAGGACCGAAATGGTCCGCAAGAGCACGGGCTGCTCGCCCGAGCAGCTGGAGATGTTGCGCTGGACGGCCGGTCTGGGTGCGGTCACGGCGGCGGCACTCGCACAACACATCAACGGGACCCTCGCATCTGCACGCGCTCGACTGTCGGCGGCCGAGCGCGCTGGCCTGCTGGCTCGCAAGCGGGTGCTCGCGGGGGAGCCTGCGCTGTACACGGTCACTGCCGGCGGTGTGCGGGCGGCTGCGCTCCGTGGCTTGGAGCCGTGCCGCGTGAGCGCGGCGAACGCACCGCACGCGATCGCGTGCGCGGGCGTCGCTGCAGCGCTCGAGCGTGCCTATCCAGATCACAGGGTGCTCGGCGAGCGCGAGCTCCGTCGCGACGAGCGGGACTCCGGGGAAGCTCTGGCCAGCGCTCGGTTGGGCGAGCGCGGCGGACCGGTGGGCTCGGCGGTCGAGTGGCGTGGCGTTGAGCGCCCGGCGGCTCACCACAGGTACGCGGGTGAGGGGCTGCATCGGCCGGACCTGGTGCTGTGGCCGCTCGCCGCCACGCTTCTACCGGTGGCGGTCGAGGTGGAGCTCACCGTCAAGTCCCCGCAACGCCTGCTCGAGATCTGTCGCGCCTGGGCTCGCTGCCGCTGCGTGGCGGGCACGCTGTATCTCGCGCCCGCCGACGTGCAGCGTCCACTTGCTCGAGCGATCGAGCGTGCCCACGCGGGAGAGCGGGTGGTGGTCGTGGGACTCGACTCGCTGATCGCGGATCGGCGGGGCGGGTGTTCGCACGCGAGTACCGTCCCAGGCGGCGCGTAGCTTGGCAGTCGGGGGGCCAACCTCTAGCAATGGAGACCGACATGTTCAGCATCAACCGCGTCGTACTGGTCGGACGTCTCACCCGTGACCCCGAGCTGCGCGCGCTCCCGTCAGGCCGGAGCGTGTGCAGCCTACGCATCGCCTGCAACTCGGCCCGCAAGGATGCCGATGGAGAGTTCGCCGAGCGGCCGAACTACTTCGACGTGAGCGTCTTTGGCGCCCCCGGCGAGAGCGTCAGCCGATACATGCGCCGCGGCAGCAGGGTCGGGGTCGACGGCAGGCTTGAGTGGCGCGAGTGGGAGACCGTCGAGCAGGAGCGCCGGCAGGCCGTCAGCGTCGTCGCTGACACCGTCCAGTTCCTCGACGGTCCCGCCGGCGAGCACTCGCGGCCAGGCGCTGCCGCGGCGCACGGAGGGGATGCAGGCGAGCTCGAGGCAGATGACGCCGGCGGCGAGTTGGTCGGCGTCGGGGCGGGGGTGCAGGACGACGAGCTCGTCTTCTAGTCGCGGCCGTGCGCTCGGATCCGCCGGGCACTTTGCACACGGGTCAGGACCGGCGGCGGGCATCGACCGAGCCCGCCGTTGGCCCTGGGCCGCTTTTTGTGTTTAAGGACCTGTTGCACGACGATGACGCGTCGGCCGTGGTGCACGGCCGGTGGACTGTGCGTAAACTGCCCGCGCCGCGCCATCGGCGCGGCACACGCCCGTAGGCAAGCCTCGTACGCAAGGAGCCCGTCTGGCGATGCCAGTGAACACGAAAGCCATCGGCAAGACCTACGCGCCCATCGTGTACGCGGTGGGGCGCGAGAAGATCAGGGAGTACGCTCGCGCCGTGGGCGAGACCGACCCGGTGCACCTCGACGTCGAGGCTGCGCGCGCAGCGGGATACGCCGACGTCGTTGCGCCGCCGATGTTCGCGGTTGTCTACAGCGCGCCCGCTGTCGCCCCGCCGATCCTCGATCCGGAGGTCGAGCTGAACTTCGCGATGATGGTGCATGGTGGCCAGGAGTTCGCGTGGGGCGCGCCGGTGGTGGCAGGCGACGAGATCACGACGACGGCGAGCGTCAAGGACATCTCCGAAGACGATGGTCGCGGCTACTACGTGTTCGAGTCGCTCTCCGCCAACCAGCGCGGCGAGGAGGTCTGCCGCGGAACGTGGACCAATATCGTGCGAGGGGTGTGAGCTGATGGCGCAGCTGGAGCAGGGAGCACAGATACCAGAGGTGCGAGTGACGCCCGACAAGTACCTCACGGTGCGCTACGCGGGCGCGTCGGGTGACTTCAACCCGATCCACATCGACGAGGAGTTCGCGCGCGCGGTGGGCCTGCCCGGCCGCATCCTGCACGGGCTGTGGACGATGGCACAGGTGGCACGGGCGCAGACCGAGGCGGCCGGCGGCCCGGAGCACCTCAAGCGCCTGTCCGTGCAGTTCCGCGGCATGGGCGTGCCCGAGCAGGAGGTCGTGATCACGGGCACGGTCCGCGAGCTCAGCGATGGACGTGCGGTGATCGACACGGTCGCCGAGCAGGCGGGCAAGCGGATCATCCGCAACGCGCAGGCCGAGCTCGAGCTGTAGGCACAGGCGAGCTGGCGCCATCGCGGCGCCTACAATCACCTCCATGTTGAGCCCTCGACAGGAGCGCATCCTGTGCAAGGTGGTGGACGACTACCTGCGGACCGGTCAGCCGGTCGCCTCGCGCGCGATCGCCGCCGACGAGGATCTGGAATGCGGGCCCTCGACGGTACGCAACGAACTCGTCCTGCTCGAGGAATACGGCCTGCTCACCCACCCGCACGTGTCCGCGGGGCGCGTGCCCACGGATGCCGGCCAGCGCTACGTGGTCGACCGCCTGCTCAGCTCCGGGCCCGGCGCGCTCACGCGTCCACGCACGCTGGAGCTGTCCTTGATCCGCCGCGAGGTGGAGGAGGCCATGCGCACCACCACGGAGACGCTCTCGCAGATGACCAATCTGCTGGCGGTGGTGTCGGCGCCGTCGATCAACGGGGCGAGCATCCGTCACGTCGAGGTGCTGGCGCTGCAGCCGCAGGTGGTCGTGGTGGTGGTCATCACCTCGGCGGGGGGCGTGTCCAAGACTTTCGCGACGTTCGACCGGGCCGTGGATCCCGGCTTGGTCGCGTGGGCGGGGGAGTACCTCAACGAGCGTCTCGTAGGCCTCGGCTTGGGCGCGCGCATGCTCCAGCAGCGTCTGGTCGAGCCGAGCCTGTCGGCCGTGGAGCTCGCGTTCCTCGAGCGCTTTGCACCGGCCTTCGGCGAGCTGGCCGGCGCGGGCGAGGACGCGCTGTTCGTGGAGGGCACGGCGCGCCTGTTCGAGACCGCCCGCATCGAGGACGCGACGGAGGTGAACGAGCTGATCGACCTGCTCGAGCGGCGCGTGGCGCTGCTCCACGTGCTGCGCGCGGCGCTGGCCGAGCCCGGGGTGTACGTGCGCATCGGCCACGAGAACGAGCTGCCCGCCATGCACTCGCTGGCCCTCGTGGCCACCGGCTATGGCATGGCGCGTCGCAAGCTCGGCACGGTGTCGCTGATCGGGCCGGTGCGCATGGACTATGCGGGTGCGATCGCGACCGTGCGTGACGCGGCGCAGCAGCTGTCGCGCTTCGTCGAAGACGCCTATGCAGAGAACTGACCGGACGCGCATGCCCCGTGACCCCTATGAGGTGCTGGGCGTGGCGCGCGACGCCTCCGCACAGGACGTCAAAAAGGCCTTTCGCCAGGTGGCGATGGAACTTCATCCAGACGTCAACGCCCACGACCCGGACGCCGAGGAGAAGTTCAAGGAGGCTGCGGAGGCCAACGAGATCCTGTCCGACCCGGAGCGGCGGGCGACCTTTGATCGCTATGGCCACGAGGGACTGCGCTCCGGTGGCTATGCGCCCAACTTCGACGGCTTTGGCTCGATCAGCGACCTGTTCAACGCGTTCTTCGGCGGCGGTGCCCCCGGTGGGCCAGCGGGGCCGGCTCAGGGTGGCGACGCCGCGGTGGCCATCGAGCTCGATCTGCGGGAAGCCGCGGACGGCGTCTCTGCGTCGGTGACCTTCGAGGCGATCGAGCGCTGCGAGCACTGCCACGGCAACGCCGCCGAGCCGGGCACGCCGATCGAGACGTGCGAGCGTTGCGGTGGCGCCGGACAGTTGCGGGGAGTGACGCAGACCCTGCTGGGACAGATGGTGCGCACGGTCAGCTGTCCGGAGTGTGAAGGCGACGGGCGTGTGGCCAAGCAGCCTTGCAGGCAGTGCCATGGCCGCGGGCGAGTGGCGCGCAAGCGCACGCTCGAGGTGGAGGTGCCCGCGGGCATCGCGGACGGGCAGCGCATCGCTCTCACGGGCAGCGGCCACGCGGGCGCTCCCGGCGCGCCCGCGGGCGACCTGTACGTGGTGGTGCGCGTGCGCGAGGACGAGCGCTTCGTGCGCGAGGGCGATGACCTGATCACCGCGCTGGACGTCGCCGCGCCACAGGCTGCGCTGGGCGGCACACTGGAGGTGCCCACGCTGGACGGCAGCGCTTCGATCGATCTCCCGGCGGGAACCCAGCCGGGGCACGTGCTCACACTGCGCGGAGCGGGGATGCCCTCGCTCAGGCGCGGGCGCCACGGTGACCTGCGCGTGGTCGTCAACGTGGTCGTCCCACGCCGTCTCAGTGAGGAGCAACGCGAGCTGCTGGAGCGCTTGAACGACAGCCTGAGCGAGGAGAACCTGCGCTCGCCGCAGGAGTCCGTGTTTGCGAAGCTGCGTCGCGCTCTGGGCAGCCAGGCGGCGTGATCAGGCTCGCCGTTCGCGTCGCCGGCGCCGACGCGGAGCTGGTGCTCGCCGAGCTGCTCGACCTGGCGCCGACGGGTGTCGAGGAGGTTCACGGCCGGTCGGGAACGCCTGACGAGGGAATCGTTGAGTACGCCGTGTACGGAGCGCCGGGCGAGCTGCCGGCCCTCCCCGATCTGCGCGCGGCCGCGGGCGACGCGCTGGTAGACGTGTGCACCACCGAGATCCCGGACGACTGGCACGAGCGCTGGCGCCAGTTCCATCGCCCCGTGCTGATCGAGGCGCCGGACGCGGCGCAAGGGGCGCTCGCGCCGGTCGGCTCGGTGCTCGTGCGACCTCCGTGGGAGGCAGGCGGCGACGCCTCCTGCGATGGCCGTGTCCACGAGATCGTGATCGATCCCGGGCAGGCCTTCGGCACGGGCGCGCATGCCACCACACGCCTGTGTCTCGAGCTGCTGCTGGAACTGGCCGCTGGCGAGCCGAGACGTGGCGCGCTGGTGGACGTGGGCACGGGCTCAGGCGTGCTGGCGATCGCCGCCCATGCCCTGGGGTTCGCGCCTGTGCTGGCCCTCGACAACGAGCACGAGAGCGTCGCGGCCGCCCGCGAGAACGCAGCCGTCAACGGCGCGGCGATCGAGGTGCGCCGCTTCGACCTGCGCACGCAGGGGCTGCCCTGGCCGGCTCCTGACTCGCCGGGGACCACCGTTGTGCTCGCAAACCTGCTGCGCCCACTGCTGCTCGAGCTCGCCGCCACGCTGTCCGAGGCTCCTGCCCACCTGATCGCCGGGGGTCTGCTGATCGGGGAGGTCGACGAGGTGCTCGACGCGTTCGCCGGACGTCTGCGCCTGAGCGTGCGCGAGCGGCGCGAGCGCGGCGAGTGGGCGGCCGTGTGGCTGTCGCCGCGATGATCCCCTAGGTTCGCGGCTCAGTCGCCATCCGGGATCTCCGTGACCGCCCGCACGAGCGATCGATACACCAGGTCGATCGCGGGACGAACGCCGTCCTGGCTGCTCAGCAGCTCCTTGGCCGCGACCAGCGCCGCTCCGATCGTCTCGAGCGCCTCGCCCACGCCCTGGGGGTCTGGGTCGCGGCAGGAGGCGATCGCCATGTCCAGCATCCCCCGCGCCTGTTCGATCGCCCCCGAGAACAGGCCTGGGCCGACCAGGCTGGCGTACCCGTACACGCGCGCCAGGCGGCCTGAGAGCTCGATCGAGTCCCGCCGCCTCGGTGCGCTGGCCGCGGGCAGGCCCTGACCATCCAGCAGCGCCGCCATCGTGCCCCCGAGCAGCCCGCGGGTGCTCGCCTCGTCGAGGCCGGCGTGGGCGGCGACGCGCAGCGCCATGTACAGCGTGGTTGCCGGCTGGCCATAGGGGGGATCGGACGCGAACACGATCCTCTCCGCGGGAGCGCGCGCGAACAGCTCGATGACGTCCACCGGAAAGAAGCACGAGATGTCGTAGAGCACGCCCGGATGCTCGGCCAGTCGCGTGGTCAGGATGCCCTGGTCGCAGATCGCGCCGTGCGCCAGGATCAGCACCACGCCCGGGTGCTCCAGGGCGAGTCCGGCGAGTCCGTCGGCCAGCGGCGGCAGTCCGCGCCCGGCGTGGATCAGGATCGGCACGCCCGCCGCTTCGGCCAGCCCGAAGACCTCACGCATCTCAGGCCCGTCGAACACGAAGTCCTGGGCGCGCGGATGCAGCTTGATGCCGCGGGCACCCGCGGCGAGGCAGCGCTCGGCCTCGCTCACCGGCGCTTCCGCCGGATCGAGCCGGCAGAAGGGCACGAGCCTGCCCTCGCTCTCGGCCGACCACGTGAGCACGCGGTCGTTGGGCACGCTGTAGGAGGGTCTGCGCTCCGGGTCGTGCAGCGGGAACACGCACGCCCGCCGCGCGTGCGCTTGGTCGAGCTGGTGGAGCAGCTGCTCGAGCGTGAGCGAGCGCCCGTCCTCGTCGAGCCCGAGGTGGGTGTGCGCGTCGATCACTTCCGCCTGTGCTGGGCGCAGGCGCTCGACCTCCTCGAGGAACGGGGCGAGCGCGCTCGCGTACAGGGAATCGTTCACGGGCGTGCACCCTATTGTGTCTGCGTGGCCTGGCAGGTCGTGATCGCAGGCGGCGGGTTCGGCGGCTTCTACGCCGCACGCGCGCTCGAGCGCCTGCTGGCGCCCCAAAGCGCGCACGTGACGCTCGTCAATGACGCGAACTTCATGCTCTACACGCCGCTCTTGCCGGGAGTCGCCGGCGCCACGCTCGACCCGCGTCACGTGGTCGTCCCGCTGCGCTCACAGCTGCGCAGGACGAACCTCCTGATCGGCCGGGTGACGGGTCGCGATCCGGCCGCGGGCACGCTGGCCGCCCGTCGCATCGACGGTGAGCAGCTCGAGCTCGGCTACGACCACCTGCTCGTCGCCCTCGGGTCGGTGTCCCGAACGCTTCCCGTGCCCGGCCTGGCAGAGCATGCGATCGGCCTGAAGTCGCTGTCGGACGCGACCGCCCTGCGCAACCAGGTGCTGCGCTGCATGGACATCGCCGAGTCCGTCGAGGACTCCGCGCTGCGCGCCGAGTACCTGTGCTTCGTGTTCATCGGTGCCGGCTACGCCGGGGTGGAGGGGCTGGCGGAGCTGCAGGACTTCGCGGCGCACGCGATCGAGCTGTATCCACGCTGCGCCGCGCAGGGAATGCGCTGGGTCCTGGCCGAGGCCAGGGCCAGGTCATGCAGGAGGTGCCCGCCAGCCTCTCTCAGTTCGCCGAACGCGAGCTGCGGGGCCGCGGGATCGAGGTGCGGACAGGCGCCGCGCTGCACGAGCTCACCGCGCGCGCCGCGACGCTCTCCGACGGCGAGAGAATCCCCACCCGCACGCTCGTGTGGACCGCGGGGGTGAGGCCCAGTCCCGCGGTCGTCGAGCTCGGCGTGCCGCTCGACCGCGAGGGGCGCGTGATCGTCGATGCGACGATGCGCGTCGCGCTCGACTCCCCCACCACGCCGCCCGCACGGGCCGCCCCCGCCCCGACGGCAGCGGGCGAGCGCCAGCTGGCGGTGGCCGCAAGCGCCGCGAGCACCGCGGCGGGCGTATGGGCGATCGGAGACTGCGCGGCCGTCCCCGACGCCTCGCGCCCTGGGCAATCCTGCCCCCGACCGCGCAGCACGCGATCCGCCAGGGCCGCTTGGTGGCGCGCAACATCGCCGCCGCGCTCGCTGGCGCTGAGGCACGGCCATTTCGCTACCGCAGCAAGGGAGTCGTGGCCGAGCTCGGCGACAACGAGGCCGTGGCGATCACGCTGGGTATCCGCTGGCGTGGCCTGCCCGCGTGGCTGATCGCACGCACGTATCACCTGTGGATGATGCCGGGTATCGGGCGCCGGTTGCGCCTGCTGGTGGACTGGAACGTCGCCCTCGTGTTCGGCCGCGATGCCGCCGCGCCTGCGCGGCTCGGTGACCCCACGCCACTCGAGCGGCCATGAAGGCTCTGGCGCATTCGCGCCAGCGGCGTATCCTGAAGAGGGGATGGCGATACTCGAGCAGATCAAGGTCGACCTGCAGGGAGCTATGCGCGCGGGCGAAAAGGAGCGCGTGGGCGCGCTGCGCATGGTGCTCTCCGAGCTGCAGAAGGCGGCCAAGGAGGGCGGAGGCGACGAGTCGTCTGCAGATGGGGAGCTGGCTGTGCTGCGCCGTGAGCGCAAGCGGCGGCTGGAGGCCGCGGAGGCTTACCGCGACGCCGGCCATCAGGAGCGCGCCGCGGGCGAGGAGTCAGAGGCGACGCTGATCGGCTCCTACCTGCCCGCCGAGTTCTCCCAGGAGGAGCTCGAAGGGATCGTCACCCGCGCGGTGAGCGACAGCGGCGCGGCGTCGGTCAAGGACATGGGCATCGCGATGAGGCAAGCGATGGCGGCGGTCGACGGCCGCGCTGACGGCAAGCGCGTGTCGGGGCTCGTGCGAGCGGCCCTCCAGGGATGAGGACACAGATCGAGCTCTCAAATGTCGTCGCCGCCGAGCTGGCCGGCAGCCAGGACTTGGTGCTGCGGGCGCTGGAGGCACACCTGGACTGCAAGGTGTTCCTGCGCGGAAACCTGCTGACCTTCGACGGCGAGGAGACCGAGACGCACGCGGGCGAGCGCGTGGTGCGCGAGCTCGCCGAGCTGATCGCCGCCGGCCACCAGATCGGGCCGGGCACGATCTCGGCCGTCACCGGTGCGTTGGACGCCCACGAATCGCCCGCGCGAGTGCTCGAGGACGTCGTATGGCGCCATCGCGGACTGCGGGTGGCCCCCAAGACGATCAACCAGAAGCGCTACGTGGACTCGATCCGCGCGAACACGATCACCTTCGCCGTCGGCCCGGCGGGCACCGGCAAGACCTTCCTCGCGGTTGCGCTCGCCGCGGCGGCGCTGTCTCGCCACGAAGTCAACCGCATTATCCTCACGCGTCCGGCCGTCGAGGCCGGTGAGCGCCTTGGCTTCCTTCCCGGCGACCTGATGGCCAAGGTCGACCCCTACCTGCGCCCGCTGTTCGACGCGCTGCACGACATGCTCGATCCGGAGAAGGTCTCTCAGCACATCGAGCGCGGCGTGATCGAGATCGCGCCGCTGGCGTTCATGCGCGGGCGCACGCTCAACGACTCGTTCGTGATCCTCGACGAGGCGCAGAACACCACCCCCGAGCAGATGAAGATGTTCCTCACGAGGCTGGGGTTCGGCTCGCGCATGGTGGTCACGGGCGACATCACCCAGGTGGACCTGCCCCGCGAGCAGCAGTCCGGTCTGATCGCCGTCGGCGAGGTGCTCGATGCCGTCGAGGGGATCGAGTTCGTTCGCTTCGGGGGTGAGGACGTCGTTCGTCACAAGCTCGTTCAGCGCATCGTCGAGGCATACGACGAGCATTCCCAGCGCCAGGCGCCGGCAGCCGGCGCCGACGCGCCGCGCGCGGTTCGCAGCGCCTGAGCACAGATGATCGAAGTCGAGGTGTTCGGCGCGAGCCTCGCCCCCGAGGCGCCGTCGGCAGAGGAGATCTCTCGGCTGTGCTCCCGGGTCGCCGCCAGCAGGGGCATCCACGAAGCGCACGTGGCGATCGAGTTCGTCGACGTCGCGCAGATCGTTCGCCTGAACCGGGAGCACCGCGGCAAATCGGCTGCGACGGACGTTCTGTCCTTTCCCATCGACGGCGTCGAGCCGATCGCCGGGGACCCGACGCCCGCGCCCTCGTCCGCCGACGACCGCTCTGCCGCGGAGCGCCGGCGCGGGGCCGGTGCAGGCGAGCCCACGCGCGAGCTCGGCGACGTGATCATCTGCCCGCAGCACACGGCCGATATGCGGGAGGCGATCGTGCACGGCATGCTGCATCTCCTGGGCATGGATCACGAGCACGACCACGGCGAGATGCTGACGCTGCAGCGCGAGCTGCTCGCAGGCGCGCACGAATGACGCGCGCCGGCTTCGTGGCGCTGGCGGGCAGGCCCAACGTTGGCAAGTCGACGTTCGTGAACGCAGCGCTCGGCGAGAAGGTGGCGATCGTGTCCGACCGGCCGCAGACCACCAGACGGGCGATCCGCGGTGTCTACAGTCACGGCGAGTCCCAGATCGTGCTCGTGGACCTACCGGGCGTGCAGCGTCCGCGCGACGCGTTGACCGCGCGCATGGCTCGCCGTGTCCAGCACGAGCTCGAGGGCGCGGATGCGACCCTGCTGATGCTCAGCGGTGCGGAGGGCGTGGGTCCGGGCGACCGCTTCATCGCAGGGACGCTCGCCGCGATGGGCACCCCCGTGACGATCGCCGTCAACAAGATCGACCGCCCCTCCCGGGCGGCGCTGATGGCGACGCTCGCGCAGGCCGCCGCGCTGTCGATCCGGTCCGAGGTGTTTCCGATCTGCGCGCGCACCGGCGCTGGCGTCGGCGAGCTGCTCGAGCACTTGGCGACGCTCATGCCCGCGGGCCCCTTTCTGTTCGCAGCCGGCGCGGGCAGCGATCAGCCGCAGGAGCAGTTGCTGGCGGAGCTCATCCGCGAGGCGGTCATCAGACGCACCTTCCAGGAGTTGCCGCACGCCGTTGAGGTGGTGGTCGAGGAGCTCGAGCAGGCGCGCCCGGGGCTGATACGCGTGCGGGCCTTGATCTGGACCGAGAGCGACTCCCAGAAGGGGATCCTGATCGGCGCCAGGGGCCAGATGATCAAGGCGATCGGTACGGCCGCACGCCGTGAGCTTCAGCGCGTGCTCGGCGACCAGGTGCATCTGGAGTTGTCGGTGCGGGTGCGGCGCGATTGGCGTGGGGACGAGGCGATGCTCGACCGTTTGGGTATCACCTAGATTCCGATCATCGCACGTCGTCGTCTACTGAGGAGTTCCAGCTGATCCAACCCATCGCATCGTTGGCGTGTGGCAGGCAGCTGTTTGGGATACCTTGTGCTTTTCCAGAACGGTCTCGTGGGAAGGGTGCATGTCGGCGAAGTACGCGATATTGGGTCTCGTGATCGAGCGGCCCGGCTACGGCTACCAGCTCGCACAGCGCCTGGATGAGCGTTTCGGGTCCTCGGCGTTCGCACCCTCGGGCGTTTACTCGGCGCTCGATCCTAGTCAGAGCTGAATATTCAGGGCCGCCTTGGCGCTCGGGGTGAAGAGCTGCACGATGGTGAGCGCACGATGATCGACGGGAGCTCCACCGGAGTGCTGCCGCCGGGCAGCGATGTCGCATGCCACGCTCGGCGTGCGAACGCGAGCAGTGGGCGTACCCCGCTCAGATGGAGGATCGACGCCTGTCTCGTTCGCTGCTGTCCGGCCTGCTGGTGCTCTCCTGCTTCCCCCCTGACGGTGGGTACATGGGGATCGCCGAGCTCGCTCGCGTGCTGGGCATGAACACGAGCACCACCCATCGCTACGTGACAACGCTGTTGGCCGTCGGCCTGCTCGAGCGCGACGCGGCCACACGCCGCTACCGCCTGGCCCCGCTCTGAGCATCGCTCACAACGCGCGCTCGAGCCGTGTTGCGATCGCGCCGAGGGCCGCTTGGTCGAGCTCAGGCGCCCACACAAACGGGAGGCTCACCACTGAGAACTCGCGGCGCCGCAGGCGGGCGAGCTGGTTGTGTTGGAAGCGTGCCCGCTGGTGAACGATCTCGGCCGCGCGCACGGCCGAATCCCTCACCGCTTCTCGCCGCGCCCGCGAGACGCTCTGCGGGCCCGGGTGCGCGTGGTGTCCGTCGTTGCTCGCTGGCGCATCGCCGCGCAGCGATGCGATGCGCTCGAGCTCCGCGGCGGTGAAGCGCTGCGGTAGCAGCGCGTTGACGAGGACCGCCTCGAGGTCGCGCCCGAGGCGCGTGCGCAGCCCATCCTGGAGCTCGAGCGCCTCGGTGACAGCCATCTCTGTCCCCAGTGCCACCGCAAGGTAGGCCGAGCGCGCTGGGCTCTCCAGCAGCTCCTGGACCTTACGGGCCTGTCCCGCCACCGGCCCCACGCGCGCGATCGTTCCGAACGTGTGCGGCGAGCTGAGCAGGCCGAGCGCGTGGCCGGTGGCCGGCGCGTCGAGCACGACCAGTGGGTGCTCGCCGGCCCGGCCGCCTGCGCCCTGCCCGCCCGTGAGCTGCCAGATCTTGACCATCGTCACCAGCTCCTTGGCGCCCGGGGCGGCGGCGGCGAAGTACTGAAAGGTGCCGCTGGAGGCGAGCACGCGACCCGAGACCCGGCCTCCGAGCACCTGCAGCCACTCGAGCAGCGCACGGTCGGGATCGATGGAGATGCTCGACAGGTGCGCCGCCAGCCTGCACTCGTGTCCGGGACGTGCGGGCCCGACACCGAACAGGCCCGGGAGCCGGCTCTGCTCGCCGACCTCCACCACGATCGTCCGCCGCTCGGCGCGCGCGGCCGCCAGGCCGAGCGCCGCCGCGATGGTCGTCTTGCCCACGCCACCCTTGCCGGTCACGACGAGCAGCTTGCGATCGAACGGCGACTGCATGGCCGTGCAGTGTGGCTCAAACCGGCCGTCCCACGGTGGGACCTACAATCGTGCCGATGAGCGCACCGGGGGTTCCCATCGCGGACGCACAGCCGCGCACGATCGACGAGCACGTCGACTTCGACCGCGATGGGCTGGTCGCGTGCATCGTGCAGCATTGGGCCACGGGCGAGGTGCTCACGCTCGCGTACATGAACGCGGAGGCGCTGCGGCGCACGCGCGAGACCGGCGAGCTGCATCTGTGGAGCCGCTCCCGTGGCGAGCAGTGGCACAAGGGCGAAAGCAGCGGCAACGTGCAGCGCGTGCGGGCTCTGCGCCTGGACTGCGATGGCGACGCGCTGCTCGCGCTGGTCGAGCCCGCCGGTCCGGCCTGCCACACGGGCGAGCGCACGTGCTTTCACCGTGGCGAGCTCGACCCGGGAGCGCCGCATGAGACGCTCCCAGGCCTCGAGCGCACGATCGAAGCCCGCGCGCTCGAGCGTCCCAGCGACTCCTACACGGTGACGCTGCTCGATGATCCCGCCCGCATCGGCGAGAAGGTCATGGAGGAGGCCGAGGAGGTCGCGCGGGCGGCGCGCGAGGAGTCTGACGAGCGCGTCGACGAAGAGGCCGCCGACGTTCTCTATCACCTGCTCGTGCTGCTGCGCAGCCGCGGACGGGCGCTTGCGGACGCTGAGCGGGTGCTCGATGGCCGTCGCTCCTAGCCTCGCCGAGGCGGACGCCTTGAACGTCACCCCGGGGCTCGAGGAGGTGCGCTCGCTGGCACGCTCCCACGACCTGATTCCCCTGCGCTACAGCTTCATCGAGGACTGCGAGACGCCGGTGTCCGCGTTCCTGAAGCTGCGCGCGCTCGCGCCCGGACAGCCCGCCTTCCTGCTCGAGTCAGCCGATCAGGGTCAGCGCGTGGGGCGCTGGTCGTTCATCGGCTTTCGCCCCCGCTCGGTGCTGCGTTGGTCCCTCGGCGACGGCGGCGATCCCTACGCGCTGGCTGCGGAGCGGGTCGAGCGCTTCCGCCAGGCGCCAATGGGCGATGCTCCGCCGTTCACCGGCGGGGCAGTGGGCTTCTTCGGCTATGACCTCGTGCGCACGGTCGAGCCGCTCGGCGATCCCTGGAATCGGACGGACGCGCAGCGCGATGACGCGCACGAGCCGGGCCTCGACCGGAGCGGCGATCCCCTGGGACTCCCGGACATGGCGCTCATGCTCTCCGACGCGCTGGTTGTGTTCGACCATCTCAAGCACACCGTCACGATCATCGCCAACGCCGACCTGCAGGCCGAGCCGGACGTAGCGCGAGCCTACGAGCAGGCGGTGCGCACGATCGCCGAGGTGCGCAGCGCGCTCGCCGGCCCGGTGCCCCGTGGCGAGCATGTGCCCCCGGGCACCCGCCAGGCGCCGGCGTTCCGGTCGAACATGCCGCGCGAGCGCTTCGAAGCGATGGTTGGGCGCATCGTCGAGTACATCTACGCGGGCGATGCCTTTCAGGTCGTCCCATCGCAGCGCTTCTCCGCACCGGTGCCGGTCGAGGCGTTCTCCATATACCGCGGGCTGCGTGCGATCAACCCGAGCCCGTACATGTACTTCCTCGACTTCGGCGACTTCCAGGTCGCCGGTGCCAGTCCGGAGCCCCTGCTGACGGTCAGCGGACGGAACGTCAGCACCAAGCCGATCGCCGGCACGCGGCCGCGGGGCGCCACGCCGGAGGAGGACCGACGCATCGAACAGGAGCTGCTGGCCGACGAGAAGGAGCGCGCCGAGCACGTGATGCTCGTCGACCTCGGGCGCAACGATCTCGGCCGGGTGTGCGAGTACGGCAGCGTGCGGGTGGACGAGCTGATGGAGATCGAGTCCTACAGCCACGTCATGCACATCGTCTCCTCGGTGTCCGGCACGCTGCGCGCGGAGGTGGGCGCGATGGACGCACTGCGCTCGGTGCTGCCCGCCGGCACACTGTCGGGCGCGCCGAAGGTGCGCGCGATGCAGATCATCGACGAGCTCGAGCCGATCAAGCGCGGCGGCTACGGCGGCGCCGTCGGCTACCTCAGCTACGCCGGCGACCTCGACACCGCCATTCACATCCGCACCGTCGTCGTCAAGGACGGCATCGCACACGTGCAGGCGGGAGGTGGCACGGTGGCGGACGCCAAGCCGGCGTACGAGTACGAGGAGTCGGTGGCGAAGACCAAGGCGGTCATTCGGGCTGTCGAGCTCGCGTGCGAACAGGCGGACTGGACGTGAGCGGGCGCGCGGGCGCCGGTGCTGGGCTGAAGGTGCTGGTCCTCGACAACTACGACTCCTTCGCCTACAACCTCGTCCAGTACCTGGGCGAGCTGAACGCCGACGTTCACACGGTCCGCAACGATCGCGCCAGCGTGGAGGAGCTGCTCGCGGAAGGCTACGACCGCTGCGTGGTCTCGCCGGGGCCATGCACCCCCGACCAGGCCGGGATCACGCTCGAGCTCGTGCGGCGGATGCCCGAGGCGGGGGTTCCCACGCTCGGCGTGTGCCTCGGCCATCAGGCGCTTGCACAGGCGTTCGGGGGGCGCTGGAGGCTGCACACGCCGGTGCACGGCAAGGCCACGCAGATCGAGCACGACGGACGCACGATCTTCGCCGGGCTCTCCTCGCCGCTCACGGTTGGGCGCTATCACTCGCTGGTCGTGGACGCCGACCTGCCCGACTGCCTGGAGGAGTCGGCTCGCGGCGACGGCGTGCTGATGGGAGTGCGCCACCGCGAGTTGCCCGTCGAGGGGGTTCAGTTCCATCCCGAGTCGGTCCTCACCGAACAGGGTCACGAGCTGCTGCGCAACTTCCTGGAGCGCCGCTGAGCATGCCCAACGCGATCCTGACCAGCGCGATCGACGCGCTCGCCTCCGGGCGGGACCTGAGTGCGCAGGACACGGCAGAGGTGCTGGCGGAGATCATGCATGGCGAGGTCTCCGAGACGCAGATCGCGGGCTTCCTGATCGCGCTGAGGACCAAGGGGGAGACGGTCGATGAGCTGGCTGGGCTGGCGCGCACGATGCGCGCGCTCGCTGCGCACGTGCCGAGCGACCGAGACGATCTGCTCGACACGGCCGGAACGGGCGGCGGGCGCAGCAGCTTCAACGTGTCGAGCACCGCGGCGCTGATCGCCGCCGGCGCGGGCTGCGCGGTGGCCAAGCACGGCAATCGCTCGGCGACGAGTCGGTCGGGGTCGGCCGATCTGCTCGAGGCGCTGGGGGCGCGCATCGACCTCGGCCCGGAGGCCGTGGCGGGCTGTATCGACGAAGCGGGCTTCGGCTTCATGTTCGCGCCGGCGCACCATCAGGCCACGCGTTTCGTGATCCCGGTGCGACGCGAGCTGGCCGTGCGCACGATCTTCAACCTGCTCGGGCCGTTGACCAACCCCGCTGGAGCGCGGCGTCAGCTGATCGGCGTCTCGGACCCGGCGTTCCTCGAGCGGATTGCGGGCGCGCTGGCGAGGCTCGGCGTCGACCGTGCGCTGGTCGTGTCGGCCGAGGACGGGTTGGACGAGATCTCGGCGAGTGCGCCGACGAACATCGTCGAGGTCAACGGGGAGGAGCTCACACGCTATGTGCTCGCTCCCGGCGAGGTGGGGATCGACGCGGACGTTGGGGACGCGCCGCCGGGGGGGACGCCGGCCGAGAACGCGGCGGTCACGCGCGCGATCCTGGGCAGCGAACGCGCAGCGAGCGCTACCGCGCCGGGCGAGGAGCTCGCGCTGATCAACGCCGGCGCGGCGATCTACGCGGGCGGTCGCGCGGACTCGATCGCCGAGGGCGTCGAAGCTGCCCGCGACGCGATCGCAGACGGACGCGCGGCGGACGCGCTCGAGCGCTATGTGCAGCTCAGCCAGCGGCTCGCGCCGGAGCGGGCGAGCACATGAGCGCGCGGGCGGGCACCGTGCTCGATCGCATCCTCGCGGAAACACGCGAGGAGGTCGAGCGTCGCAAGCGCGAGCGGCCGCTGGCAGCGGCCACGCCCGCGCGAGCGGCGGGCGAGCGCCCCTTCCGCGACGCCCTGGCGCGCAAGGGCATCGGCGTGATCGCGGAGTTCAAGCGTCGCTCGCCGTCGGCGGGCGAGCTGCACGAGCGCCCGCAGCTCGAGCAGATCGTGGCCGCATACGAGCGCGGCGGTGCGGTGGCGGTATCGATCCTGACGGAGGGACCGAACTTCGCGGGCGCGCTCGAGGACCTGGTGGCGGCTCGCCGGGCGTGCGCTCTGCCACTGCTGCGCAAGGACTTCATCGTCGACGCCTACCAGCTGCATGAGGCGGCCGCGGCCGCCGCGGATGCGGTCCTGCTGATCGTGGCCGCGCTCGAGCCGGCGGCGCTCGCCTCGTTGCACGCGGGGGCGCGCGAGCTGCGCCTGGACGTGCTGGTGGAGGTGCACGATCGAGACGAGCTGCAGCGCGCGCTCGCGCTCGGCGCCGAGCTGATCGGCGTGAACAATCGTGATCTGCGCGACTTCAGCGTCGATGTCGGACGCACGGAAGCGCTGATGGACGATGTTCCAGCAGGGGTGATTGTGGTCTCCGAGTCAGGGATCGTCGAGGCTGGGCAGGTGCGGCGCCTGCACGATTGCGGGGTGCGCGCCGTCCTGGTTGGCGAGTCGTTGATGCGGGCACAGGATCCCGCGGAGGCGGTGCGTGCGTTGACCGCGTCGAGCCGTGAGATTATTTAGGCGCTCGCGGTCCAGGCTTTAGATCGGCTTGATGGCCACCGTTCATCCTCTTCTGCAATGAAACGTATGTTCCTGATCCCATTCGTGTCCGCCCTGCTGGGCGGCGGCGTGGTCGTGGCCGTGCTTGCTGCCACGGGCGACCTCGGTGAAAGCAAGAAGACAGTTGTGACGACGGTCGAAGCCGCGGCTCCGGCGACCCCGTCGAACGCTTCGCAGCGGACGCTCGGTATGACCCCACATGAAGCCTACGTGCGTGACGCGCCAGGTGTGGCATTCGTGACCTCGACGATCGTGCAGAAGACGGAATCGCCATTCAACATCTTCGGCGAAGAAAGCGAGCGCCAGGGCCAGGCGACCGGTTCGGGCATCGTGATCGACGCCAACGGCACGATCCTCACGAACTACCACGTGATCGAGAATGCGATCAAGGTAACTGTCAGTTTTGAAAAAGGTCAGTCGGTGGAAGCTCAGGTGGTGGGCAAGGACCCCTCCGACGATCTTGCCATCCTGCATATCTCGCCCGACGGGCTGAGGCTGCATCCCTTGAAGCTGGGCGACTCGAGTACCGTGCAGGTCGGCGATCCGGTCTATGCGATCGGTAACCCGTTCGATCTCGAACGCACGCTCACGACGGGTGTGATCTCCGCGCTGCAGCGTGAGATCACAGCGCCGAACGGCTTCACCATCAACAACGTGCTGCAGACGGATGCTCCGATCAACCCGGGCAACTCGGGCGGGCCGCTGCTGAACGTGGCGGGCGAAGTGATCGGCATCAACTCACAGATCGAGACGGGCGGCAGCGGTGACGGCAGCGTCGGCATCGGCTTCTCCATCCCGATCAACACGGCCAAGTCAAAGATTGCGGAACTCGAGAAAGGCGGCACGGTGCGCGGCGCGTACCTCGGGCTGACCTCACTCACGATCGACGGGTCGCTGTCGGCGCTGAACCTGCCGGTGAAGTCAGGCGCGCTGGTGCAGAGCGTTCAGACCGGCACGGCCGCGGCCAAAGCGGGCATCCGCGGCGGATCGGTGAACACCACGACCGAAGACGGACAGGTTGCGGTCGGCGGCGACATTATCGTCGGCATCGACGGCAGGAAGGTGGCCGGCTCGGAAGAACTCGCCAACGATATCGGCGAAAAGAAGCCGGGTGACACGATCACTGTCGAACTGGAACGCGGCGTCGGCAACGGCAAGTACAAGCGACTGACGGTCAAGGCCACACTCGGTCAGCGACCGAACTCGGTTCCCAACCCGAACACCCCCGAAGGCTAGCGTCACCGACTCGAGCCCGGAGCCGGGCGCTGGCCTCTCGCCCAGCGCCCGGACACCGGGCGCTGGGCGAGGTCTCGCGCGCACATCGTTCCTCGCGGCGGGCGGCCCGCTACCGTGGTGTCCATGCAGTCCTACCCAAGGGTGAAGATCTGCGGGATCACCAACCTCGCGGACGCCGAGCTGGCGGCGGAGCTGGGTGCGTGGGCGCTCGGGATGATCTTCTACGCGGGCTCGCCGCGACGCTGCGCGCCCGCGCAGGCACAGCTGATCGCAGCGGCGCTGCGCCGCGCGGTGGAGCTCTGCGGGGTGTTCGTGAACGCGCCGCTCGAGCAGATCGTGCGCGACAGCGACGAGCTCGGCCTGACGCTGGTGCAGCTGCACGGCGACGAGGGTCCCTCTTTCTGCGCCGAGGTTGCGCGCCGCACCGGCGCGCGCGTGATCAAGGCGGCCCAGGTATCCGGCCCGGGGGATGTGCAGGACATCGAGCGCTACCACGTCGACTTTCATCTGCTCGACGCGCGTGGGAAGTCACCCACCGGGCGTGAGCTGCGCGGAGGCACCGGGGAGACGTTCGACTGGGGGTTGCTGCGCGCCCGCCACTCGCACGTGCCCTTGATCCTCAGCGGAGGGCTGGATGGCGAGAACGTCGCGCAGGCGATCGCGATGACCCATCCGTTTGCCGTGGACAGCGCGAGCGGCACGGAGGCCGCGCCCGGGCACAAGGACGCTGCGAAGCTGCGTGCGTTCTTCCGGGCTGTCGCCGCCTCCGCGCCGCCGGTCGGCATGCACGCCGTCCCCGCCGTCCCCGCCGTCCCCGCCGGGGGCCCCGGTGGTCGAGCGTGAGCGCGTGTAGCGACACGGACCGAGCGCTGCGGAGCGTATGCCCTGGGGGCTGCGCGTGAGCGCGGGCAGCGCCGCCGACGCCGCGAACGGCGTGGGCGAGATCGAGCATCGCTTCGGCCGCTACGGCGGTCAGTTCGTGCCGGAGACGCTGATGCCGGCGCTCGCGGAGCTCGAGCAGGCGTGGACGGAGGCCCGATCGGATCCTGTGTATGCGGCCGAGCTGGGTGAGCTGCTGCGCGACTTCGGCGGGCGCCCGACGCCGCTGTACCGCGCGCGCCGGCTTTCCGAGCGCGTGGGACGGAGCGTGTACCTCAAGCGCGAGGATCTCAACCACACCGGCTCGCACAAGCTGAACAACGCGCTCGGTCAGGTGCTGCTGGCCAAGCGCATGGGCAAGCATCGGATCATCGCCGAGACGGGCGCCGGCCAGCACGGCGTGGCGACGGCGACCGTGTGCGCGCTCCTGGACATGGAGTGCGTGGTGTACATGGGCGTTGAGGACACGCGCAGGCAGCGCCCGAACGTCCAGCGCATGCAGCTTCTGGGGGCGAGCGTCGAGCCGGTCGACGCGGGCGCGAGGACGCTCAAGGAGGCGACATCGGCGGCGATCCGCGACTGGGTGACCAACGTGCAGAGCACGCACTACGTGATCGGCTCGGCCGTCGGCCCGGCGCCATATCCGGCGATGGTGCGCGACCTGCAGCGGGTGATCGGCGAGGAGGCGCGCGCTGCGCTGCTCGAGCGCGAGGGCCGGCTGCCCTCGCGCGTGGTGGCGTGCGTGGGTGGTGGCTCCAACGCGATCGGGATCTTCTCGGCGTTCATCGGCGACGAGCAGGTGGAGCTCGTGGGCGTGGAGGCCGGCGGCGAGGGCATCGAGACCGCGCGCCATGGCGCTCCGCTGACGGTGGGTGGGCGCGCGGGCATCCTGCACGGCTCGCGCTCGGCCGTGATGCAGGACGAGGAGGGCCAGATCGTGCAGGCGCATTCGATCTCGGCGGGACTGGACTACCCGGGCGCGGGACCGCAGCACGCCTATCTGCGCGATAGCGGCCGCGCCCGCTATGTGGCCGTGACCGACGACGAGGCGCTGTCGGCGTTTCGCGAGCTGGCACGTCTGGAGGGCATCATCCCGGCGCTCGAGACCGCACATGCGGTGGCGTGGGTGCTCGCGCAGGAGGAGGGCGAGCTCGACCTCGTGTGCCTGTCGGGCCGTGGCGACAAGGACCTCGCTGAGGTGCTCGGCGCAGGCGAGGCGGGGGCCGCGGGCGAGGCCGCAGGGTGAGGCGGCTGTGAGCGCGGTGCAGGCGAGCAGCACGGGCATCGAGCGGATCGCGCAGGCGTTCGCGCGCGCACGCGGGCGCGCGGCGCTGATGCCCTACGTGATGGGCGGGTTTCCCACGCTCGAGCAGTCGCTGCGCATCGGTCAGGCGTGCGTGCAGGCGGGCGCGGACCTGCTCGAGCTCGGCCTGCCCTACTCGGACCCGCTGGCCGATGGCCCCGTGATCCATGCTGCGGCCACGCGGGCGCTCCAGGCTGGCGCGAACGTGGCGGGGGTGCTCGAGGTGGCGCGGGCCCTCTCGGCGAGCGTCCCGGTGGCGCTGATGTGCTACGCCAACATGGTGTTCGCGCCCGGCGTGGATGCGTTCGTCGAGCGTCTCGCACGGGCCGGGGTGTGCGGGATGATCGTCCCGGACCTGCCGCAGGGCGAGGCACCGGAGGTGCTGCAGCGCTGCGACGAGCACGGGCTCGCGCTGATCCCGCTGGTGGCGCCCACGACCACGCCCGAGCGCATGGCCGCGATCGGTGCGGGGGCGCGCGGGTTCCTGTATACGGTGTCGGTGGTCGGCACGACCGGCGAGCGCAGTGCGCTGGGCGGTGACCTGAGCATGATCATCGCGCGTGCCAAGGCGTGCACGAGCGTCCCGGTGGCGATCGGCTTCGGGATCAGCACGCCCGAGCAGGCGCTGCGCGCGGCGGAGGAGGGCGCCGACGGCGTGATCGTCGGCACCCGCCTGGTGCGCGCGGCGGAGGAAGCGGAGGACCCCGCGGAGGCGGTGGGCGCGGTCGTGGGCGCACTCGCTGCGGGTCTGGCGCCAGCTCGATAGGATTTGCCGCGCATGGGATTCATCCTCACCGTCACCGCCGGCCTGGTCGTATGGATCGTGCTGTGGGCGGTGGGCGTCAAAGGCTTCGACGCGTTCCTGCTGGCGGCGGTGATCATCCTCGTCGGAGCATCGCTGAAGATCCTCTCCGGCTATCTCCCGCGCCGCAGCAGCTAGCCCGCCCATGCTGGCGCGCGGGCTGGGCCTGGTCGCTCTCGCCGCCGTGCTCCTCGGGGTGGTGGGCTGCGGAGGCGTGGCGGTGTCGGACGTGGCCGAAGCGACGGGCGGGCAGTTGACGATCTACTCGAGCCTGCCGCTGCAGGGGCCGACCGCGGGCATCTCCGAACAGATCGTGGACGGCGAGAAGCTGGCGCTGGCCGACGCGGGAGGGCGCGCGGGCCCGTTCAAGATCGAGTACTCCTCGCTGGACGACGCCAACCCCACCACCGGCCAGTGGGAACCGGGTCTCACCGCCACGAACGCCAAGATCGCCGCACAGGACACGAGCACGATCGCCTACCTCGGCGAGCTCGACTCGGCCGCGACGGCTGTGTCGCTGCCGTTCATCAACGCGGCCGGCATCCTCCAGGTGAGCCCGGCCAGCCCGTACGTGGGGCTCACCTCTGCGCTGGACGCCGGGCAGGACGAACCCGAACGCTTCTACCCGAGTGGCAAGCGCACGTTCGTGCGCCTGCCGCCGGGTGACGTGGTGCAGGCGGCGGCGTCGGTGCAGCTGCTCCTCTCGCGGGGTGTGCACAAGCTCTACGTGCTCGATGACCAGGACGCCTTCCAGGCGCCGCTGGCGGACATCGTTGTCAGCGACGCCGAACACGCGGGGATCACCGTGCTCGCCCACGACAGCCTCTCCACCGACGCCAACGCTGTGTTCAGCGGCGAGGTGGTCAAGGTCGCGGGCAGCGGCGCGCAGGCGGTGTTCCTGGCGGGCGCGGAAGGAAAGGGCACGGCCAGGCTGTGGCGGGAGCTCGCCCGCGCGAGTCCCGACCTGCTGCTGCTGACGTCCGGCGTGACCGCCAGCGAATCGTTCCCCTCGCAGCTCGGCGCTGCCGCGGCGAACACGTACCTGAGCACACCGGCGCTCCCGCTCGCCCTCTATCCGCCGAGCGCGCGAGGCGTCCTGCGCCGCTATCGCAACGTGTTCGGGCGCGAAGGCGGCCCGTCCGCCCTCTATGGGTATGAGGCGATGACGCTGGTGCTCGATGCGATCCGCAGCGCTGGCGCCCGCGGCAACGATCGCCAGACGGTGATCGAACGGGTGTTTGCGACCCGCGAACGCAACTCGGTGATCGGGCGCTACTCGGTGCAGGCGGACGGCGAAACGACGCTCTCGCGCTACGGGTTCGACCGCGTGGTCGGTGGCCGCACCGCCTTCTACCGCGCGGTCGACGTCGGCGCGGGTGCGAGCCAGGGCACCGGCTGAAGCGCCTGCTCGGGCCTTGCCCTCAGCGCAGCCCGAGGACCAGGCGGAAGCGCTGCACTTCGCTGCTCACCTGGCGTCCGCCGCCGACCAGCGTGGTGGCGGAGCGCAGATAGGGCGCGAACTGCGCGATCGGTGGCTGTTCGAGCAGCCCGATCCCTTCGAAGAGGCTCACGAAGGTGGGGAAATCCAGGATCAGGCTCGGCTGGATGCCTTCGCCCAGGCTGGTGGCGGCGGCCGTGGCCGCCGGTGAGCCCGAGAGCGTGCTGGGCGGATTGAGAGCGCTCGTCACCGACGCTTCACCGAGACCGAGCACGAACTTGGTCTGGCCGTCGGCGGCGCGTCCGTTGGCGATGTCGAGCACGAGCGGCAGTCCGGTCAGCCTGACACCGACGGCGGCGTCGGTGCCGGGAATCGAGACCGGGGCAGTTGCTCCGCCCGCCTTGCGCA
The DNA here is from genome assembly GCA_963810735.1 of uncultured Solirubrobacteraceae bacterium. GTDB lineage: Bacteria > Actinomycetota > Thermoleophilia > Solirubrobacterales > Solirubrobacteraceae > Palsa-744. The sequence goes on along the minus strand of CAWEOR010000004.1, from coordinate 312,329 downwards.
AGGCAGCGGCGAGCTCGTTGACGGCCGCCTGCGAGGCGGCCGGGTCGGTGGAGGTGATGACGACCGCCGCCCGCAGTTCGAGCAGCCCGGCGCCGCTGGCGAAGATCCCTGCTCCTCCCATCCAGCTGGCGAACTCGTGCTTGGCCTGGGCGTTGTCGGCGCCGAGTATCTGCAGCGGCGCGGTCAGGCCGGCGAACAGCGAGCCCAGGCCGAACGCGGTTGCGGGCGCGGTCGGGCCCGAGCTGCTCCCGAGGGACACGAGCCCCTGAATGTCCTGGGCGTCCTTGCTGAGCGTGGCGCCGACGTGGCCGAGCCCGATCGCCAGCCACGATTCGCCGGGCAGTTCGCCGAATGCCTTTGCGCTTTCGGGATCGGCGGACAGCAGTCCGGCGCCCTGCGGGCTCGTCCCCGAAGCGAGGGTATCGGCGTCGAGCGTCAGCGAAGTGGCGGCTGGGACGAGCGAGATGTTCGCTTCGTGCGTGCCCGCGAGGACCTGGAGCACCCCCGAGATCGCTTCCTTCCCGGCGGCCTGGGCGGCAGGCTTGGTGTAGAGGTGAGCGAGTGCGCCCGCGGGAGCGGCGGCGAGCAGCTTCGCGTAGCCGGGGGCGTGGGCCAGCGAGCTGGCGCCGCCGGTCGTTTCGATCACTGCGCGCAGCCCCGACTGGCTGCCGATGACGGCGAAGTCATGGACCAGCCCGAAGGCCACGCCGCCGGAGCTGAGCTCGTAGGAGACCCCGTGGTAGCTGGTCGTTTGTGCGCCCGCGTGGGCGGCCTGGGAGTCGAGGAACGAGCGCGCCTTTTCCGTGTTGCTGGTGTCAAGCACGTACGCGCCTTCGGCGCCGCCGGTCCCGAAGGGGAACGCGCCCGGTGCGCCGCTGCCGAGCAGGCCGTGCTCGAGCAGCGAGGGGATCGAGCTCGAGGCGTGCAACGAGGTCAAGAAGACGCCCGCGTAGGGCCCGAGCCAGGGCTCCACGTCGCGGCTGTAGCTCAGCGTGGGCGAGCCCGGCGTCTGCAGCGCCGCGACCAGCCGCTGGTAGGGGTCCGCCTGGTGGCTGAGGGCGCGGCCCGCCGCCTCTGCCTGCTGTTGCAGTGAGCCCGTCGGTCGCACGGTGGCGCCCGCGTACAGCGCCGCGCTCGCGGGCACGGCGCTTGCGGGGTCGGCGCTCGTGCCACCGGCGTTGCTCGAGCCGCAGCCCGTCACGAGGCCGGCGCATGCGGCCAGCGCGGCGGCCGCGGCGAAGGCTTGGCGTGCGCGCGTGCGGTGACGCGGGCTGGGTGCTCGGCGGGGGGCTGGGGAGGACAGGGCGCAGTTCATTTCCGGCCCGCTCGTGCGCCGGCCGCAGCGATCGTACAACCGTGCCCGACCGCGACGCGGCATCCCCGTCGTTGCAACCCGCGTTTCAGCAGGCGCGGATGCAGCGCAGCTTGCACTTGCTGGCGGCGGGCATGCGCGTCACCGAACGCCGCGGATGTGCCGTGTTAGCAGGGGTTTTGGGCAGGACGAGAGCCTCGTGCAGCGAAAGTGGGAGAAGATGTGCAAATGGGGTTGCATTGTGGGAGAAAGTGGGATATGTTCGCGCCAGCGAGCCGGGGTGGAGGGGCTCCTCCCACTCCTCCACCTCGGCTCGGTAAACAAGCTAGGGAGCTCCCTTGGTCCCGTTTCGTGGCACCTTCGACCACACGCTCGACGCCAAGAACCGCCTCACGGTCCCGGCCCGCTACCGAGCGGCGCTGGCGGACGGCGTGGTGCTGGCCATGCCCGTGGACCTGAAGCCGTGCGTGGGCGTGTGGCGGGTGCAGGAGTACGAGCACTACACCAAGCGGGCCTTGGCGGAGCTGCCGCCGCTGTCGCCGCGGCTGACCGAGCTCGAGCGCTTCTTCTACGGCAGCTCGCACGACGCCGAGCTCGACTCGGCCGGGCGGATCATGGTCCCGAGCTTCCTCGGCGAGCACGCGACGCTGGTGAAGGAGGTCGTGGTGGTCGGCGTGGGCGATCGCCTCGAGCTGTGGGCGAAGGGTGCATGGAACGAGCATCGATCGACGCTGCTGAGCGGCGTGGCGGAGGTGACCGCGCGTGTTGACGACGCTGCGTGAGGCCACCGACGCGCGTGCCCGCGAGGTGGGCCCGCTCGATCTGGCGAGGCGCAGGCGCGGCGCGGGCGAGTCCTCGCAGCGCGCGCGCTCGCGGCGCCAGGGATCCGCGCCGATCGTGGACGGGGCGGGCGAGGGGGGCGGGGGTCCATCCAAGCGAGCTGCCCACACGCCCGTGCTGGCGAGCGAGCTGCTGGCGCTGCTGGACCCGCATCCCGGAGCGTTGGCCGTGGACTGCACATTCGGGGATGGCGGGCACGCGCGGCTGGTGGCCGAACGGCTCGGCCCAACGGGGACGCTCGTGGCGATCGACCGCGATCCGCTGGCCGAGCAGCGCTTCGCGGCGCTCGCGGCAGAGCTCGTGTGCTCGGTGCGCTTCATCCGCTCGGGCTACGCCGAGGCGCTCGAGCTGCTCGCGGACGAGGGTGTGCACGCAGACATCGTGTACTTCGACCTGGGTATGTCCTCGATGCAGGTGGACACGCGCGAGCGTGGCTTCTCCTACTCGTATGAGGCGCCATTGGACATGCGCATGGACCCCGCACAGGAGCTGAGCGCGCGCCGGATCGTGGCCGAGTGGGACGAGCGCCGGCTGGCGCACGTGCTGCGTGACTTCGGCGAGGAGCGCCACGCAGGGGCGATCGCGCGGGCGATCGTGCGGCGACGCGAGCGCGCGCCGATCGAGACGACGCTGGAGCTCGTGGAGACGATCTGCTCTGCGCTGCCCGCCCCGGCGCGGTTCGCGGGCGGGCACCCAGCCAAGCGCTCGTTCCAGGCGCTGCGGATCGCGGTGAACGACGAGCTCGGACAGCTCGATCGGGCGCTCCCGCTCGCATGGGATCTGCTGCGCGATGGCGGCGTGCTCGCGGGCATCGCCTTCCAGTCGCTCGAGGACCGCCGCGTCAAGCGCTTTCTCAGCGCCCGCGCGCGCGGCTGCGTGTGCCCCCCCGATCTGCCCGTGTGTGCGTGTGGTCGTGAGCCCGAGGCGGCGCTCTTGACGCGCCGTTCGATCGTGCCGGGCGCCGCGGAGGTCGACGCGAATCCCCGTGCGGCCTCAGCGCGGCTGCGCGCCGCCAGGAAGCTCACCGGCGAGGCGACGTCAGCGGCTGGTGGGAGGCCGAGCGCATGAGCCCTCCGGCCGCGGCCGTCGTGCCGAGCGCCCCCGCGCCAGCGCGACGGGCCGGCACGAGAGCGGCGACCCGGGCGGCTCCGTCACGACCGCGACGGATATCGGGCCCAGCCCGCCCTCCGGCGCGCCGCTCTGGCGCTGCTCCGGCGCGCGCGGTCCCGTCCGCGCAGGCTGGCCTGGCGGTCGGTGTCCTGAGTGCGGCCGAGAGCCTCTCGCGCCGCCGGGCGGTGGACCGCCTGATCCGCGGACGCTTGTGGATCGCGCTGATCGCGTTCGCGCTGATCGGGATCGTGACCCTGCAGCTGCTCGTGCTCCAGTTGAATGCAAACATCGGCCGTGCGCTCGAGCGCCAGTCGCTGCTGCAACGCGAGAACGCTGCGCTCAGCATCGAAGGCTCGGAACTGGCATCCGGCGAACGCGTGGAGGCACAGGCGTCGCATCTGGGCATGACGCTCGTGCCGATCGGTGCCCTGCGGTTCCTCACGGCCGACCCGCGGGCCGATGTGAAGCGTGCGGCGGCGGGGCTGAACGCGCCGGCGCACAGCGTCAGCCCAGGGCCGCCGTCGGCGCAGCCGTCGAGCACGTCACCCGCCGGCGAAACCCCGCCAGAACAGCCGGCGAGCGCAAGCGCGGGCGCCCCCGCAGCGGAATCCAACTCCGGCGCTACGACGAGTGAAGGCGCCACGGCGCCGAGCGCCGAAGCTGGGACCCCGGCAGCGGGCTCCGCCCAGGCGCAGACGCCCGCGAGCACGCCGGCAGCGCCGAGCGCGCCCACGTCGACGCCGACGGCGAGCGCGGCGGGTGGTGAAACCGCGCCCACGAGCTCTGCCGGCGGGGTGGGCACCGCGGGTGGCATGGGCGCCGACCAGTCGCTCGCCCCGGGGTAGCGCGTGGCTTCGCTCCAGCGGCGCGTGGGGGCCATCTTCGGGCTGTTCTTCGTGCTGCTCGTGGTGGCCGCCGGGCGCACCGTGTACCTGGGCGTGGTGCGTGGCGGCCCGCTGCGCAAGGCGGCGAGCGATCAGCAGCTGACCTACGAAGCGGTGACGGCGCCGCGAGGCACGATCACCGACCGCAACGGGGTCGACCTGGCGATCTCCGAACCGGCGCAGGACATCTCCGCCGATCCCGAGCTGATCGGAGACCCGCTGGGCGCGGCGCGCCGGCTCGCGCCGCTGCTCGGGCTGCCCGCGGCGAGCGTGCTGGAAAAGCTCTCCGAGCGCTCCGGTTTCGTGTACCTGGCGCGGGCGCTGCCGGCGCGCGCGGCGCAGGCTGTGCTGGCTCTGAACATCGACGGTGTGACGGGCACGCCGGTGATGCGCCGCGTATATCCGCGGGGCACACTGGCGGCGCAGGTGCTCGGCGTGGTGGGCACCGAAGGCAAGGGGCTCGCGGGCCTCGAGTACTCGCGCAACGCCCAGCTGAGCGGACGCTCGGGCGAGCGTCGGGTGGTGAGCGACGCGCTCGGGCAGCCCGTGTCGATCGCCGAAACCAGGCGCGAGGTGCCCGGGCAGTCGCTGACACTGACGCTGGACGCCAACATCCAGCAGCGTGCGGAAGACGTGCTGGGCGCGGTGGCGCGCGTGTTCACCCCCAAGGACGCGACAGCGATCGTGATGGACCCGCGCAGCGGGGCGATCCTGGCGCTGGCGAACTGGCCACAGGTGGACGCCAACGACCCGGGCGTCTCGCCGACGGAAGAGATGGAGGATCGCGCGGTCGGGCTCGACTATGAACCGGGCTCCACCTTCAAGGTGGTGGCGGTGTCCGGTGCGCTGGAAGCGGGCCTGATCACGCCGAACACGCCGTTCAACATCCCCGATCAGATACAGGTCGCCGAACGGACGATCCACGACGACACCGAACATCCCGAAGAAACGCTCACCACGGCACAGATCCTCGCCCGCTCGAGCAACGTCGGCGCGATCAAGATCGGCGAGCTGCAGGGCGCGCAGCGCTTCAACGGATGGATCCACCGCTACGGCTTCGGCACCCCCACCGGCGTGGACCTCCCGGGCGAGGAAGGCGGCGTGACGCTGCCACTGCGTGAATACTCGGGCTCGTCGATGGGCAACCTGCCGATTGGCCAGGGTGAGCTGGTGACGCCGATGCAGATGGCCACGGCGTATGCGGCGATCGCCAACGGCGGCATCCTGCGCCCGCCGCACATCGTCAGCGCGATCGGCGGGCGCGCCGTGCCCGAGCCCCACGGACACCGCGTGATCACGCCGAGCACCGCCGCGGAGATCCGCCAGATGCTCGAGGGCGTGCTGGGCCCGGAAGGCACGGCCAGCCAGGTGTCGATCCCGGGCTACCAGCTCGCCGGCAAGACGGGCACGGCGAGCAAGATCAACCCGGAAACGGGCGAATACTCGGAAAGCAAATTCGTCGCCTCGTTCATCGGCTTCGCGCCGGCCAGCGATCCGAAGCTGCTGTGCGCGGTGGTCGTCGACGAACCGAGCTCGGGCTCCATCTACGGCGGCGCGGTGGCGGCGCCGGCGTTCGGGCAGATCATGAGCTTCGCGCTGCCCTATCTGGGCATTGCGCCCGGGTAGATGGTTGATTCCACGGTCCTGCGCTTCTGGATGGCACGTACAGCGTTCGCGGGTCGGCGTCCTCGGGCTCGTCCTTGCCACCGGCAAGGGCTTCGCCCTACGTCCTTGGCCCGCTCGACTCTCCGCACCCGCAGAACAAGGCACACGACCGTGGAATCAACCATCCAGGAGCACTAGAACACGGGCGCACCTCGGCTCAAGCTCGCGCCGGGCGGGTCCGATCTATGCCTGCCATGGCTACAGAGCGCCTCCGCTACGGGCCCATGATCGCAACGGTAGGCGCCGCGCTGCTGGCGGTGTCGGTGTTCCTGCCGTGGTACTCCTTCCGGGTGACGGCCCAAGGCGCGGCTTCCGCACAGCAGGCGCTCGAGAGCGTGGCGGCGCAGTTCGGCAACAGCGCCTTCCAGGACGAGGCCAGGACGATCGGCAGCGGCTTCGGGGCGCTCGCCGGCCAGCAGGTCGCGACGGTGAGCGCGCACGACGTGTTCAAGGACTTCTACCTGGTGCTGCTCATCCTTGCCGCGATCGCGTTCGTCGCTGCGCTGGGCCGCCTGGCAGGTGCGCAGCTGAGCGCGTGGGCGAATGGCGGGCAGATCGCGCTCGTCGGGTTGCTGGCGGCCCTGTACGTGGCGTTTCGCATGGTCGATCGCCCGACGCCCCCGGGCGAAGCGTTCACGGTGTCGCTGGGTTTGGGCATCTGGCTCGCCCTGGGGAGCTCGCTGGCGATCGTGATCGGGGCGATGTGGCCGAACGGCCCCGGCGGGCAGCCCGATTCGGCGCAGCTGGCGGAGACCTGGGAGGGGTTCTCCGGCTGGACGCCCGAGACCTGAAGCCGCTAGCGCGCGACGCTGCCGAGCCGGGTGCTCGCCCGTCCGGGAGCCTCCTGGCCCTTGAGTAGCATCAGCCCATGCGACTGGACGGTTTGATCGCCGGGGAGCTGGCGGGCGAGGCCGCGTCCGTCGAGATCAGCGCGCTCGCGTACGACAGCCGCCGAGTGGGCCCGGGCACGCTGTTCTTCTGCGTGCCCGGCTACGAGCGTGACGGTCACGAGTTCGCACCGCAGGCGGTGCGCGCGGGCGCGGCGGCGCTGGTTGTGGAGCGCCCGCTGGGTCTGGGCGTGCCGGAGGTTCTGGTGGGCTCGGTGCGGGCGGCGATGGCACCGCTCGCCGCGCGCTTCTATGGCGAGCCCGCCCGCGAGCTGCGGGCAGTGGGCGTGACGGGGACGAACGGCAAGACCACGACCGCTTACCTGGTGAGGGCGCTGCTGGAGGCGACGGGCGAGCAGTGCGGCATGCTGGGCACGGTCACGTCGGTGATTGGCGGCAGCGAGCGCGAGGTGACGCGCACGACCCCGGAGGCGATCGACCTGCAGGCCGACCTGCGGGCGATGCTCGAGGGCGGCGATCGCGCGTGCGTGATGGAGGTCTCGTCGCACGCGCTCGAGCTCGGGCGCGTGGCTGCGGTCCCCTTCGCGGCGGCGGTGTTCACCAACCTGACGCAGGACCACCTGGACTTCCACGCGAGCATGGAGGACTACTTCCAGGCCAAGCGCAGGCTGTTCGTGCCCGCGGGAGATGGCGAGGGCTTCCCGCTTGCGCGCGAGCAGGCTCCTAGCGTGAGCGTGATCAACATCGGCGATCCCTACGGCCGGCGGCTGGCCGCGGAGGTCGAAGACGCGCGCACGTTCGCGGTCAACGGGCCGGCGGACTACAGCGCGACAGACCTGCACTTCGAGCTGGACCGCTGCCGCTTCACCCTCGACACGCCCGACGGACGGCGGCGGGTGGTGTTGCCGATGCCGGGGCACTTCAACGTGGCCAACGCACTGGGCGCGCTCACGGCCGTGCACGCGCTCGGGGGCGACCCCGACGTGCTGGTGGCTGCGCTCGAACGCGGCGTGCGCGTGCCGGGGCGCTTCGAGCCGGTGGAGGAGGGCCAGGACTTCGCGGTGGTGGTCGACTATGCCCACACCCCAGACTCGCTCGAGAACGTGCTGCGTGCGGCGCGTGAGCTGGCCGACTCCCGTGGGCGCGGCCGGGTGCTGTGCGTGTTCGGCGCGGGGGGCGACCGCGACCGGGGCAAGCGCCCGCTGATGGGCGCGATCGGCGCTCGCCTCGCGGACGTCGTGCTCGTCACCTCCGATAATCCGCGCTCTGAGGACCCCGAGCAGATAATCAGAGAGATCATGGATGGCGTGGTGGGATCCCCCGCTGAGGCGGAAGCGTGTCACGGCGCAGCCGCACCGGGGCGCGGGGAGTCCGAACGTGTCCGCGCACTCACCGATCGTGGGGCTGCGATCGGCGAGGCGATCGCGCGCGCGCGCGGCGGCGACGTGGTGGTGATCGCGGGCAAGGGCCACGAGCAAGGGCAGGAGTTCGCGAACGGGCAGAAGGTCCCCTTCGACGACGTGACGGTCGCCAGGGCCGCGCTGCGTGCGCGCGAGCACTCCGGGCCGCACGCCACGCTCGCGGGCAGGTCCGGAGCCAGGGCCGTATGAGGGACTGGGACGCGCGGCGCATTGCGGCCGCTACGGGCGCAGAGCTGATCGCCGAGCCCGCGATCGCGCGCCCTGACGGGCGGCAAGACCGTCCGGTGGGTCCCACCGGGGTGAGCATCGACTCGCGTACCGTTGCTGCCGGCGATCTGTTCGTGGGTCTGCGCGGCGAGCGCACGGATGGCGGCGCGTATGCGGCACGTGCGCTGCGCGCTGGAGCGTGGGGCGTGCTGGTGGCGCCCGCGCACGCTGCCGTCGAGGACGACGAGGCTGCCTGCGGCGCCGTGGGTGACGGCGCGGGCGAGCCCCTGGCTCAGGAGCCCGTGCGCGGCGGCGCTGTGCTCTGCCACGAGCATCCGCTGCAGGCCCTGCACGCGCTGGCGCTCGCATGGCGGCGCGAGCTGGGCGCGCGGGGCGCGAAGGTGGTAGCGATCACGGGCTCGACGGGCAAGACCTCGACCAAGGACATCCTCGCGGCGCTGCTCAGCTCGAGCGTGCGCGTGGCGGCCACGCCGGAGAACCTGAACACGGAGATCGGGCTGCCGCTGGCGCTGCTGGACGCTGACGAGGACACGCAGGCGCTGGTGCTGGAGATGGCCATGCGCGGTCCCGGCCAGATCGCGCAGCTGACGGCGATCGCCGAGCCGGACGTCGGTGTGATCGTGAATGTCGGCCCGGCGCACCTCGAGTTGCTCGGCTCGCTGGAGGCGATCGCGGCGGCCAAGGCCGAGCTGATCGCGGGTCTGGCGGCCGGGGCGAGCATCGTGGTGCCCGCCGGAGAGCCGCTGCTGGCAGCGCATCTGCGCGCGGACCTGCACACGCTCACCTTCGGTGAGGGCGGCGAGGTGTCCCTGCTCGAGCGTCGTGGCGATGGCTCGGTTGTGATCGACGACGACGGCGAGCGGATCGAGCTGCGCCCGTCGTTCGCCCAGGCGCACAATCTGCGCAATCTGCTCGCGGCGGTGGCCGCCGCGCGCGTGCTCGGGCACACGCCGGAGGGGGAGTTGGACGTGCGGTTCTCGGCAATGCGCGGTCAACGCGAGGAGCTGCCCGGCGGCGTGGTGTTGATCGACGACTGCTACAACGCCAACCCAATGTCCATGCGCGCCGCAATCGATGAGCTCGCCAGCGCTGGCACCGGCCGCCGCGTGGCGGTGCTCGGAGACATGCTCGAGCTCGGAGCCGACGCGCCGGCGATGCACCGCGAGCTCGGCGTCCACGTGCAGCAGGCCGGCGTGGAGGTGCTCGTGACCGTGGGCGCGCTGGCAGCGGAGATCTCGGCGGAATTCGCCGGCGAGAGCCACCAGGTGTCCGACGCGCTTGCGGCGGCCGCGCTGCTGGAAGGCCTGCTGGGCGAGGGCGACACGGTGCTGGTGAAGGGCTCGCGCGGCGTCGGCCTCGAGCGGCTGACGGAGCGTATTCGCGAGCTCGATGCCGGGCCCGGACAGCCACCCAGGGTGCCTGCGGGCGCCGGTGCGAGGAGCGCGTCGTCTGGCGAGACGCCCGAGGCGGCTGGCGCCGGTCCGGGGCGCCTGAATGGGTCGCATCCTCTTCGGCGGCACGGCTGCGCTGCTGATCTGCATCTTCCTCAGCCCCAAGTTCATCGAGTTCCTGCGCAAGCGCGAGTTCGGCCAGCACATCCGCGAGGACGGCCCGCAGGGGCACCACCAGAAGGCGGGGACGCCGACGATGGGCGGCCTGATCATCTTCCTGGCAGTGTCCACGTCCTTCCTGATCCTCACCGACTTCGAATGGCGCTCGGTGGGCGTGTTCGGCGCGGCGATCGCGTGCGCGCTGCTCGGCTTCGCCGATGACTACATCAAGCTCGTCAAGCGCCGCTCGCTGGGGCTGCGGGCGCGGACGAAGCTTGTGGTGACGGTCGCGATCTCGCTCGCGCTTTGGTACGTGGCCAGGCACGAGGCCGACCTGGCTCCCACGCTGGAGCTGCGGTTCGTCGACTACCACATCGACCTCGGCCCCTTCTACCCGCTGCTGATCTACCTGGTGGTGGCCGGGACGACCAGCGCCGTCAACCTGACGGACGGCCTCGACGGCCTCGCGGCCGGCTGTGCCGGGATCGTGCTGCTCGCGTACGTCGGTATCACCTTCCTGACCGAAGACTTCGACATGGCGATGCTGGCGGGCTGCCTGGTGGGCGCGTGCGTCGGCTTTCTCTGGTTCAACGCGTTCCCGGCGACGATCTTCATGGGCGACACCGGCTCGCTTGGGCTCGGGGGGGCGATCGCGGGCCTGGCGGTGATGACCAAGACCGAGGTGCTGCTCGTGCTGCTGGGTGGGATCTTCGTGATCGAGGCGCTGTCGGTGGTGATCCAGGTGATCTCCTTCCAGATGACGCGAAGACGGGTGTTCCTGATGGCGCCGATCCATCATCACTTCGAGCTGAAGGGGTGGTCGGAGACGAAGATCATCCTGCGCTTCTGGATCGTCGCCTCGATCTGCGGCGCGATCGGCTTCACGATCTACCGGCAGAGCAGGGGGCTGTGAGGGCGCGCTCGCCGCGGGAGCCCGGCGCGGGGTCTCAGCAGCCCGATCACACGCGCGCCGCTCGTCGCTGGAGGCTTCTTGCGACGGGCGTCGAAGTGAGCATGGATGCCGGACCGGCAGACGTTCGCGCGCACATCCCCGACGCGGCCAGGAGCGCGCGCGCGCTCGCCAAGGCGGGCCTGGGGCGGCGAGTCGACGGCGCGGCCGCGCATGCGCGCGCGCGGACGGTGCGCGAGCGCTCGCTCGAGCACCGCATGTTGATGACCGCCACGATGTGCCTGCTGGCGTTCGGGGCGGTGATGGTCTACAGCGCCTCGTCGGCCACGTCGCTGCTGCAGGGCGAAGGCTACGGCGACAGCTACCTGGTCAAGTTCGTGGCGTACGGAGCCGTCGGCCTGGTGGCCATGCAGATGCTGGCACGCGACGGCGTGGCGAAAGCGCACCGCATCACGCGCGCCGCTGCTGGTGGCGTCGTTCGTGTTGGTGCTCGCCGCGCACATCCCGCATGTGGGCGTGAGCGTCAACGGCGCGCAGCGCTGGATCGGACGCGGGCCGCTCCAGTTCGAGCCCTCCGAGCTGATGAAGCTCGCGCTCGTCCTGTACGTGGCCACGCTGCTGGCCAAGCGCCCCCGGAGCGTGCACGACCTGCGCGAGCTGGCGCGGCCGCTGCTGCTGGTGGTGGGCGCCGCGTGCCTGCTGGTGTTCACCCAGCCGGACCTGGGCACGGCGATGGTGATCGCGTTCACGGTCGCCGCGATGCTGATCGCCGCGGGCATGCCGGTGCGCAAACTCGCGCTCATCGCCGGCTCGGCGCTGGGCCTGGTGCTCATGTATGCGCTCGTGCAGCCGTATGCGCGGGCGCGGCTGACCTCGTTCGTCGACCCCTGGGCGCACGCATCCTCGAGCGGCTTCCAGGCGGTGCAGGGGCAGATCGCGATCGGCTCGGGCGGGCTGTTCGGCGTGGGACCCGGGCAGTCGGTGCAGAAGATCTTCTACCTGCCGGAGGCGCCCACCGACTTCATCCTCGCGGTGATCGGCGAGGAGCTCGGCGTGGTGGGGGTGTTCGCGGTGCTGTTCCTCTACGGGCTGATCGCCTACGCGGGCCTGCGCGCGGCGAAGGCGGCGCGCAGCCTCTACAGCGCGCTGATCGCGGTCGGCGTGACCGGGCTGATCGTCTCCCAGGCCGTGCTCAACGCCTTCGCGGTGCTCGGGCTCGCGCCGCTCACGGGGGTGCCGCTGCCGCTCGTGTCCTACGGCTCGAGCAGCATGGTGGTGACGCTGGCTGCGATGGGCCTGTTGCTGAACGTCGCCGCGGGCGCGACCGGTCACGTGCGCGCCCTCTCGCCCGCGCGGGGACGTGCGGACGCGCGATCACGTACGGCCCGTCGCGCCGTACCTGCGCCGGCGCCGGCGCGCACGACCGGGGGCGCTCGTGGTCCTCCCACGACGACGACGTACGCCCGCGCCAACCGCCACGATGGGACGCTGATGGCGAGCGCGCCGAGGATCGTGATAGCCGCGGGCGGGACCGCTGGACACGTGGTGCCGGCGCTCGCAGTGGCCGACGCGCTGCGAGCTGAGGGCGCGCAGTCGAGTTCGTCGGCGCCGATCGCGCGGAGGCGCGAGCTCGTGCCCGTGGCGGGCTATCCGCTGCACACGCTGGCCCTCCGCGGCCTGGACCGCGCCAATCCGCTGCGCGCGCTGTACGCGCTGGCGCTCGCCGCGCTGGCGACTGCCCGCGCGCGGGCACTGCTCGGACGCCTCGCCCCGGATGCGGTGATGGGCGGCGGCGGCTACGTGGCCGGCCCGGTCGCCCTGGCGGCGCTGAGCATGCGCGTGCCGCTCGTGCTCACGGAGGCCGACAGCCATCTCGGCTTGACCAACCGCCTGCTCGCGCCGTTCGCCCGGCGCGTCTGCCTGGCCTTCCCGCTGGCCGGGCGCGGTGGTTCGCGCTACCGCGTGACGGGACGTCCGATACCGCCGCCGGCGCACGATCGCGCGCAGGCACGGGAGCGCTTCGGCATCGAACAGCAGGAGACGTGCGTGCTGGTGTTCGGGGGCTCGCTGGGCGCCCGCTCGATCAACCTGGCGGCCGTCGAGGGGCTCGCGGACGCCGCGGTTCACGTGCTGCACGTGAGCGGCGTGCGCGACCATTCGCAGTTGCTTGCGCGGGCGAGGCGCCCCGGCTATGACTTGCGCGAGTACCTCGACGTGGACGCCTTCGCCGACGCGCTAGCCGCGGCCGACCTGGTGGTTGCGCGCTCGGGCGGCTCGGTGTTCGAGATCGCTGCGCACGGGCTACCGGCGATCCTGGTCCCCTACCCGCACGCCGCGGCCGACCATCAGAGCGCGAACGCGCGCTGGATGGAGCAGGCCGGCGCGGCGCTCACGATCCCCGACGTGGAGCTGAACGCCGAGCGCCTGCGCGCGGCGGTGGACGCGCTGCTGTCCGACCGCGAGCGCCTGGCCGCGATGGCGCGCGCGTCGGCGCAGCTCGCCCGCCCGCAAGCGGCGCGAGACGTCGCCCGGGAGCTGCTGGAGGCCGCCGCATGAGCGCGCCCTGGCGCGGCCGGCGGCGCCCCACTTCGTCGGCGTCGGAGGAGCGGGCATGAGCGGCTACGCGCGTGCCGCGCACGCGCTGGGCGCTGAGGTGAGCGGCTCCGACCGCGCCGTCTCCCCATATTCGGAGCGGCTGGCCGCCGACGGGATCATGCGGGCGCAGATCGGCCATCGCGCCGAGAACCTCCCGCGGGGAGAGGGCGTCGAGCTCGTGTACTCCTCGGCGGTCGCAGCGGACAACGTCGAGCGCCGCGCGGCGCGCGAGCTCGGCGTCGTCGAGCGTCCGCGCGCCGATCTGCTGGCCGAGCTGACGAGCATGAAGCGGACGATCGCGGTGGCGGGCACGCACGGCAAGACCACGACCGCGTCGATGCTCGCGCACGTGCTGCGCGCGAGCGGCCTACGGCCCGGGTGGCTGGTGGGCGCGGCGATCGGCGGCGGGCTGGCGAACGCGGAGTGGGGGAAGGGCGAGTGGCTGGTGGTCGAGGCCGACGAGTCCGATCGCTCGATGCTGAGCCTGAGCGTCGAGGTCGCGGTGCTGACGAACGTCGAGCTCGACCACCATGCGACGTTCTCCTCGCTCGCCGAGGTGCGCGCTGCGTTCGGCGAGTTCCTCGCGCGTGCCCGCGGCGCGATCGTCGTATGGGATCGCCCTGAGCTGCTCGCGCTCGCGCCGAGCGCGGCGCGAGCGATGGCCGCGGCACGCGCGCCGGGGCCGTCCTCGCCTGGGCACCCGGCGTCCGCCGTACGCCCGGCCCCGGTCGCCCCTTCGGCCGAGCGGGCAGAGGTGATGACATTCGACGTGCTCGACCCGCTGCTCACGCCCGCGGGTGTGAGCTTTCGCTGGCGCGGGCGGGAGGTGACCCTGCAGGTGCCGGGAGCGCATAACGCGCTCGATGCTGCCGCGGCCCTCGAGGCAGCGCGCGTGGCGGGCGCGCCGCCGGGGGCGGCGATCACCGCGCTGGCCGACTTCGGCGGCGCGGCGCGGCGCTTTCAGGCGCTGGGCGCGAGCGCGGGCGGCGCGCGCGTGTATGAGGACTACGCCCACCACCCGACCGAGATCGCGGCCACGCTGGCGGCTGGGCGCACGCTCGTGCACAGGCGCCTGGTGGCCGTCTTCCAGCCGCACCTGTACTCGCGCACGGAGCTGCTCGCGCGCGAGTTCGGTGCCGCGCTGGCCCACGCGGACGTGGTGGTGGTGCTCGAGGTGTACCCGGCGCGAGAGCGCGCCGAGGATCACCCGGGCGTGAGCGGTCTGCTGGTCGCCGAGGCGGCGGCCGACGCGGCCCACGGCGCACCCGTCTACTGGCTGCCGTCGTTCGCGGACGCGCGGCTGGTGCTCGGGGAGCTGCTGCATCAGGGCGACGTCTGCGTGGTGATGGGCGCGGGGGATGTGGACGTGCTGGCCCGGGAGCTGGTGGCGGCGTGAGTGCCGCGCCGAGCCCGCCGAGGGGCGTGCGCGCGAGCTTCCCGCTGGCGCGGCTGACGACCGTGAAGACGGGCGGGGCGGCCGAGTGGTTCGCGCGCGCTGGCAGCGAGGCCGAGCTCGCCGAGCTGCTGGCGTGGGCGGACGCCCGGGCGCTCGCCGTGAACGTGATCGGCTCGGGCTCGAACGTGCTGGTGGCCGACGGTGGCGTGGCGGGTCTCGTGCTCAAGCTCGACCGCGAGCTCGCGCTGATCGCTGTGGACGGCCGGCGCATCGTCTGCGGCGGCGGCGCGCGCCTGCCTGCGGTGGCGAGCGCGGCTGCCCGCGCGGGACTGTCGGGAATCGAGTTCGGCGTGAACATCCCGGGCACGGTCGGCGGGGCGGTGCGGATGAACGCCAATGCCTACGGCGGCCAGCTCGGACGCGCACTCGAGTGGGTGCGGATCGTCACCCCGGCGGGTGCCGAGCGGCGCGAGCCGGGAGCGCTCGGCTTCGCCTACCGCCGCTCCAACCTCGTCGCCGGGGAGATCGTGGCGAGCGCCGGCCTGCTGCTCGCCCCGGCGGAGCCCGACGCGGTGAGGGCGAGCCTCGCGGACATGCGCCGTCGCCGCCACGAGGCCCAGCCGCAGGGAATCAGGACGTTCGGGTCCACGTTCAAGAACCCGGACGATCCCGCCGCGGAGGGTCGCAGCGCCGGGGTGCTGCTGTCGCAGGCGGGCTGCAACGGCCTGACGATCGGCGGCGCGCGCTTCGCGCCCAAGCACGCGAACTTCATCGAGAACACCGGGGCTGCCACCACCGCGGAGGTGCTCGCCGTGATGGCCGCGGGCCGCCAGCGGGTACGGGAGCGCTTTGGCGTGCAGCTCGAGCCGGAGGTGCAGACGCTCGGCGACGTGCGCTTCCCCTGGTAGATCCGTCAGCCAGCAGCCGTCGATCCGTTGACGATCGCGGTAGGGGTTGCGTTGCCGAGGTCGAACACTGCGGAGATGGCCCGCCCGCTCGCCGCTTCCGCTCCCGGCCGTCTGACCCGTGGTTCGGCGCCGCGCGCGCCCCGGCTCCGGCGCCCGTTGTCCGCTCGCGCGCATGCACTGCGCGCGTGCGTGAGCTCGGGCCTGCGACGCAGGTGGCCGCGGATCGCGCTGCTGGCCGTGGCGATCGCGCTGCCCTTGCTCGCCTGCGGCTGGCTGTGGCTGCGCCAGTCGCCTTTCGTGGCCGTGCAGCACGTGCAGATCTCGGGCGTTCGCGGCGCCGACGCCCCGGCCGTGGACGCGGCGCTCACCCAGGCCGCGCATGGCATGAGCACGCTCGACGTGAACGCTGGCGCGCTGCGCGCGGCGGTCGCTCCCCTGCGGCTGGTGCGAGAAGTGCGCGCGATCCCCAACTTCCCGCACGGCCTGCGAATCGAGGTGGTCGAGCAGCTTCCCGTTGCGGTCCTCACGGCCGGGGCCGCCCGCACAGCGGTGGCCGCCGATGGCGCGGTGCTCGGGCCGGCCCTGGCGTCTGGCTCGCTGCCGAGCATCGGCGCATCCGTGCTGCCAGGGACCGGCGTTCACGTCGGCGGCGCCAGCCTGCTGGCTGAGCTGACCGTGCTGGGGGCGGCGCCCGCGGCGCTCGCAAGGCACGTCGAACGCGTCTTCACCGGTGCCAAGGGTCTCACCGTGGCAATGCGCGACGGGCTGCTCGTCTACTTCGGAGACGACACGCTGCCCCACGCGAAGTGGCTGTCGCTGGCGCGCGTGCTCGCGGACTCGAGCTCGGCCGGAGCTTCCTACGTGGACGTCCGCCTGCCCTCGCATCCGGCCGCCGGGTTCCCCGCCGGCGTGACCCCGCCGGCCCAGAGCGCAAGCACGGGCGCCGCGTCAGGCGGTGAGGTCGGCAGCGAGGAATCGACCGTGGCCGCGCTCGCCGCGGGTCTGGCGGGTGGGAGCGCCGCGACCTCCGCGACGGGCACCGAACCGGCCAGCGCCGCATCCGAACCGTCCACGCAAACGGGCGCCGGAGCCACGACGACGGCAGGCTCGGCGCCGGGCCCGGAACTGGCGTCAGCCGAAGCAGCCTCGGCTCCAGCGCCATCAGCGGGAGCGCCATCGGGGGGCTGATCAACTATCAACCTCGACTTCAGGTTCATGTGTGGTGAGCCGGATTCTCAGGCAGTGGTCGAGGGTCGGGCGATCTGCAACGTTCGTTGCGAGAGTGGACGCCGTCGTTGACAGGGCGAAGTTCCCTGCATAACGTGCACAACCCTGCGGCTCGGTGAGCAGTATGCTGCGAACCCTGAATTCCTACTGAAGGCTTCGGTCAGAACCACCATGGAGAGAAGCGGTAGCTATCTGGCGGTCATCAAGGTCGTGGGCGTGGGCGGCGGCGGCACCAACGCGGTCAGCCGCATGGTCGACGCGGGACTGCGGGGCGTGGAGTTCATCGCCGCCAACACCGACGCCCAGGCGCTCGCCATGTGCGACGCGGACGTCAAGCTGAACATCGGCCACGAGTCCACCAAGGGCCTGGGCGCGGGCGCCAATCCGGATGTCGGGCTGGCAGCCGCGTCGGAGTCGCGCGACGACATCAAGGAGGCGCTCAAGGGAGCGGACATGGTGTTCGTGACCGCCGGCGAGGGTGGCGGCACCGGCACGGGCGCGGCACCCGTGATCGCCGAGATCGCCAAGAACGAGATCGGCGCGCTCACCGTCGGCGTGGTCACCCGCCCGTTCGAGTTCGAGGGCTCACAGCGCGGGCGCCAGGCGATCGAAGGGATCGAGCGCCTGCGCGAGGTCGTGGACACGCTGATCGTGATCCCCAACGAGAAGCTGCTCGCGGTGGTCGAGCGGCGCACCTCGATGCTGGATGCATTCCGCGAGGCCGACAACGTCCTGCGTCAGGGCGTGCAGGGCATCACCGACCTGATCACCATCCCCGGCCTCATCAACCTGGACTTCGCCGACGTGCGCACGATCATGCAGGACGCGGGCTCGGCGCTGATGGGCATCGGCACCGGTAGCGGCGAGAGCCGCTGCGCGGACGCCGCCCGGGCTGCCATCTCCTCACCCCTCCTGGAAGAGTCGGTGGACGGCGCCACGGGCATCCTGCTGAACATCACCGGCGGCAAGGACCTCGGGCTGTTCGAGGTCAACGACGCGGCCGAGATCATCCAGCAGGCGGCCGACTCGGGTGCGAACATCATCTTCGGCGCGGTCATCGACGAGAGCATGTCCGACGAGGTGCGCGTGACCGTGATCGGCACGGGCTTCGACCACCGCGGCGGCCGCGTCACCCGCCGCGACTCGCGCTCTTCGCGTCCGGATCGCAACCCGCGCATCTCCGATCGCCAGCGCTCGACGCTGGAGATCTCCGACGAGGACATCGACGTCCCGCCGTTCTTGCGGTAAGCCGCTCCGATCAGCCGCCGGCTGGGAATGCTCCACGGCTGCGCGGCCGCGCCCGCGGGCCAGTGCCTCTGACGCTAGCCTGGGAGCGTGTCCTCGACGGTCCCATCGCTGCTGCGTCGCACGCCCCTGTTCGACTGCCATCGGGCGGCCGGGGCGAAGCTCGTGGAGTTCGCCGGGTGGGAGATGCCGGTGCAATACGAGGGTGTGCGTCAGGAGCACCTGGCGGTGCGCGGCTCGTGCGGGATCTTCGACGTCTCGCACATGGGCCAGATCGAAACGAGCGGTGCCGGCGCGCTGAAGCTGCTCCAGCGGCTGCTGTCGAACGACGTCGCCAAGATCGCGCCTGCAGGGGCGCAGTACAGCGTGCTGTGCCGCGAGGACGGGGGTGTGCTGGACGATCTCTTCACCTATCGCCTGGATTTCGATCGATACCTGACGGTCACCAACGCGGCCAATCACGAGCGCGACCTCGCGTGGTGGACCGCCCATGCGGCCGAGCTGACCGACGTGCACGTGGAGGACCGCATCGAGGACTGGGCGATGCTCGCGGTGCAGGGGCCGCTGGCGCGCGAGCTCGTCCAGGCGATCGCCGATCGGCCGCTGCCGGCGCGGATGAGCGCCGAGCCGAGCCGGCTCGCCGGCGCCGAGGCGATCGTGTGCGGCACGGGCTACACCGGCGAGGATGGTGTCGAGCTGCTCTGCGGCCCCGAGGACGCGGCGGCGCTGTGGGAGGAGATCGTGCGCCGCGGAGCCGTGCCAGCCGGCCTGGGCGCCCGCGACACGCTGCGCCTCGAGGCGTGCTTTCACCTCTACGGCAACGATCTCAGCGTCGAGCGCGGCCCGATCGAGGCTGGGCTCGGCTGGTGCTGCAAGGAGGACACCGGCTTCATCGGCGCCGATGCCGTGCGTGGCGCCAGGCGGGACGGCACGGCCGAACGGCTCGTGGCATTCGCGGTCGCAGGCCCGGGGATCGCGCGGCAGGGCAACCCGATCCTTGGCGGTGGGGTGGTGACGAGCGGCACCTTCTCCCCGTGCCTGCAAACCGGCATCGGGCTGGGGTACGTGTCCCCCGAGCGGGCGCAGGACGGAACAGAGCTGCAGATAGACGTTCGTGGCAAGATGCGCCGCGCCGTGGTCAAGCACAAGCCGCTCTACAGAAAGGACTCGTGAATGGCGCAGGGCAGCTACCCCCCGGAGCTTCTGTATCACCCGGACCACGACTGGGCCCGGATCAGCAAGGACGATCCCGATCACGCCGTCTTCGGCATCACCTGGTATGCGCAGGACGCGCTCGGAGAGGTCGTGTTCTTCGAGGCGCCCGCGCCCGGGACGAGCCTCAGCAAGGACGCGCCCTACACCGAGGTGGAGTCCGTCAAGGCCGTCTCGGACGTCGTTGCGCCCCTTTCCGGAGAGGTTGTCGAGGTCAACCAGGTGGTGGCGGAGAACCCGGGCATCATCAACGAGGACCCCTATGGCGAGGGGTGGCTGGTGAAGGTTCGCCTGTCCGACCCCTCAGAGCGCGAGGCGCTGCTCGACGCAAGCTCCTACATCGCCACGCTGGGCGGCAGTTGAGCCGCTACACCGCCATCACCCCCGAGGACCTGGACGCGATGCTCGCGGTGATCGGGGTGCCCAGCCTCGAGGAGCTGTTCGAGCGCCAGATCCCCGAGGCGGTGCGCCTGGGCCGCGAGCTCGACCTGCCAGAGGGGATGGGCGAGCAGGACGTCTACGAGCACCTGCGCGCGCTGGCCGCGCGCAACACGAGCGCCGAGGACGAGCTCAGCTTCCTCGGCGCGGGGATGTACGACCACTACGTGCCCGCCGTGATCGACATGCTGACGGAGCGCTCGGAGTTCCTGACCCCCTACACGCCCTACCAGCCCGAGATCTCCCAGGGCGGTCTGCAGGTGATGTTCGAGTATCAGACCGCGATCAGCGAGCTCACGGGCCTGCCCGTGTCGAACGCCTCGGTGTACGAGGGGCCCTCGGCGGTCGCGGCGGCCGGCTATCTGGCGAAGCTGCACAACGGGGGCGGGCGCTTCGTCGTGAGCGCCGGCCTGCACCCGCACTCGCTGCAGACGCTGCGCACCTACGCCCACGGCTATGGCGTGGAGGTCGTCGAGGTGCCGCTCACCACCGGCCCCGGCGGTGGCGTCACCGATCCGGATGCGTGGGCGAGCGCGATCGCGGCGGACGCCAGCGGGACCAGCGCCGCGATCTTCGCTCAGCCGAACTTCTATGGGGCGGTCGAGGACGCCGCCGCCCTCAGCGCGGCGGCGAAGGCGGCGGGCGGGCGGGCGGGAAACCCAGTCGTCGTCGCACAGGTCGACCCGATCACCCTGGGCGTGCTCGCGCCACCGGGCGAGTGCGGGGTGGACGTCGCCGTCGGCGAGGGTCAGCCGCTGGGCAACCGCTTGGACTTCGGCGGTCCGTCGTTCGGCATGTTCGCCGCTCGCGAGGAGTACCTGCGGCGGATGCCCGGACGCATCGCGGGGGAGACCGTCGACGTCGATGGCCGGCGTGGGTTCGTGCTCACGCTCCAGACCCGTGAGCAGCACATCCGACGCGAGAAGGCGACCTCCAACATCTGCACCTCCCAGGCGCTCAACGCGCTCGCGGGGGTCGTGTACCTGTCCTGGCTCGGGCGCCGCGGGATAGTCGAGCTGGGCGAGCTGCTGCTCGCTCGCACGCACTACGCGCGCGAGCGGCTCGCGGCGATCCCAGGGGTCGAGAAGCTCCACGACCAGCCCGTGATCCGCGAGTTCGCGGTGC
The DNA here is from genome assembly GCA_963810735.1 of uncultured Solirubrobacteraceae bacterium. Taxonomy (GTDB): domain Bacteria; phylum Actinomycetota; class Thermoleophilia; order Solirubrobacterales; family Solirubrobacteraceae; genus Palsa-744. Next base: position 291,415 of record CAWEOR010000004.1, on the reverse strand, counting down.
GCCTCGACGCCGATGTGGCGCAGGTCAGGCGCACATGTGCCAGCGCTGGCGTCAACCCCGGCGTGGACGTGCACGCGCTCAGCGGCCGCGAGGCGGATCGCGGCGTGCTCCTGGTGGCGGTCACCGAGCGGCGCACGCGCGCTGACATCGACCGCCTCGCGGACGTTCTCGCGGCGGCGATCTCCGACCCCGGGCGGCCCGGTGAGAGCGCGCAGAGCGAGGCTCGGGCGAGCGGCGCCCGTCACCGGGACGAGGCGACGGTGGCGGTATGAGCATGGTTGAGACGCCCATGCAGCGACACGCCGCCAGGACGATCTTCCAAAAGGGGGCGCCCGGACGCCGCGCATTCGTATGCCCTGAGCTGGACGTGCCGGCGGTGGACGTCGGAGAGCTCCTGCCCGAGCGCTTTCGCCGCGCCGCGCCGCCGCGCCTGCCCGAGGTCTCAGAGCCCGAGCTCGTGCGCCACTACGTCGGCATCTCCAAGCGCAACTTCGATCTCGACTCGGGCTTCTACCCGCTGGGCTCGTGCACGATGAAGCACAATCCGCGCCTGCACGAGCGTGTCGCCGCGCTCGCCGGCCACGCGCGTCTGCACCCGCTGCAGGACGCCGAGCGGGCGCAGGGGGCGCTCGAGCTGATGTGGAACCTGCAGGGCGCGCTGTCAGAGCTCTCGGGTCTGCAGCACGTCTCGCTGCAGCCGTCGGCAGGCTCGCATGGAGAGCTCGCGGGCGTGCTGCTGACGCGCGCGTACCACGAGGACCGCGGCGAGACGCGCCACAAGGTGCTGACGCCGGACACCGCGCACGGCACCAACCCGGCGACGGTGACGATGGCCGGCTTCGAGGTCGTGAAGGTCGCGACCAACCCCGACGGCGGCGTCGATGTCGAGGACCTGCGTGCGAAGGCCGACGGCGACGTCGCCTGCCTGATGCTGACCAACCCGAACACGCTCGGCCTGTTCGACCCGAACATCTCAGAGATCGCCGAGATCGTGCACGCGGTCGGTGCGACGCTGTACTACGACGGCGCCAACCTCAACGCCGTGATGGGCCTGTCGCGCCCTGGCGACATGGGCTTCGACATCGTGCACTTCAACCTGCACAAGTCCTTCACCCAGCCACACGGCGGCGGCGGACCCGGCTCCGGGCCGATCGCCGTGTCAGAGCGGATTGCGCCGTTTCTGCCGGTGCCGGTCGTCGCGCGGCGAGAGGACGGCAGCTACGACCTCGACCACGACAGGCCCAAGTCGATCGGGCGCCTGCGCGGCTTCCACGGTAACTACGGCTGCTTCGTGCGCTCCTATGCCTACATCTGCTCGCTCGGCGCCGACGGCCTCAAGGACGCCTCCGAGGCGGCGGTGCTGAACGCCAACTACCTGCTCGCGAGGCTGAAGGAGCAGGGCGTCGCCGAGTACCTGCCGCTCGCCTACGGCGATCTGTGCATGCACGAGTTCGTGCTCTCCGGCGGACCGATGAAGCGCGAGCTGCAGATCAAGACGCTCGACCTCGCCAAGCGTCTGCTCGACTTCGGCTTTCACCCGCCGACCGTTTACTTCCCGCTGCTCGTCGACGAGGCGCTGATGATCGAGCCGACGGAGACCGAGACGAAGGAGACGCTCGACGCGTTCGCCGACGCGATCGCGACGGTCCTCAAGGAGGCCGCAGCTGACCCCGAGATCGCCCGTGGAGCGCCATATTCGACCCCCGTGCGCCGCCTCGACGAGGTCGCCGCGGCCAAGAACCCCGTGATCAGGGAGGCCGTCGCCTAGATGGCGATCGAATACCGCAAACTCGGCGCCACCGGCGTCAGCGTCAGCCCGCTGTGCCTCGGCGCGATGATGTTCGGCGCATGGGGCAACACCGATCATGAGGACTCGATCGCGATCATCCACCGCGCCCTGGACGCGGGGATCAACTTCATCGACACCGCCGACGTGTACTCGCGCGGCGAGTCCGAGGAGATCGTCGGCAAGGCGCTCGCCGGCGGGCGGCGCGATCAGGTCGTGCTCGCGACGAAGGTCCACGGCAGGATGCACGATCAGGATCCGAACCGCTTCGGCAACTCGCGCCGCTGGATCGTCGAGGAGGTCGAGAACAGCCTGCGCCGGCTGAAAACCGACCACATCGACCTCTACCAGATCCACCGCCCCGAGCCCGACACCGACGTCGACGAGACGCTCTCCGCACTCACCGATCTGGTGCGCGCCGGCAAGGTCCGGGCGATCGGCAGCTCGACCTTCCCGGCCTACCAGATCGTGCAGGCGCAGTGGGTGGCCCAGCGGCGCGGGCGCGAGCGCTTCGTCTGCGAGCAGCCCCCCTACTCGATGCTCATCCGTCGCGCCGAGGCCGACGTCCTGCCGGTGTGCGAGACCTACGGCATGGGCGTGATCCCGTGGAGCCCGCTCGCCGGCGGCTGGCTGTCGGGCCGCTACCGCAAGGGTGGCGACTCGCCCGCGCAGAGCAGGCGGGCACAGATGATCCCCTCGCGCTATGACATGTCGATTCCGGGCAACCAGGCCAAGCTCGAGGCGGCGGACGCCCTCGGTGAGCTGGCGGACGAGGCGGGCATGTCGCTGATCGAGATGGCCCTCGCGTTCGTGCTCAACCACCGGGCGGTTAGTGCCGCGATCATCGGTCCGCGCACGATCGAGCAGCTCGACAGCCAATTGCCGGCGCTCGAGCGCACCCTCGGCGTCGACGTGCTCGATCGGATCGATGAGATCGTGCCCGCCGGCGTCAACGTCAACCCGGCCGACACCGGGTGGGATCCGCCGTGGCTCACCGACAGCTCGCTGCGCCGGCGCGCGCTCACGGGCACCGCCTAGCGGTGGGGGCGCGATGCGGGCACACGGGAGCTGAGCGCGGGTGAGGATCTTCTCCGGCATCCAGCCGACGGGACGCAAGCACCTGGGCAACTACATCGGCGCGATCGCCCAGTACGTGTCCAGCCAGGAGCGGGGAGAGGGCATCTTCTGCATCGTCGACCTGCACGCCATCACCGTCGCCTACGAGCCGGCCGAGCTGCGCGAGCGCCTCTACGACACCACCGCGATTCTGCTCGCCGCCGGCCTGGAGCCGTCTCGGTGCATCCTCTTTCGCCAGAGCGACGTGCCCGAGCACACCGAATTGACGTGGCTGCTGTGCAGCGTCACCGAGCTCGGGCGCCTGCAGCGCATGCACCAGTTCCGCGACAAGTCGCTCGCGCAACGCGAGCTGGTGTCCGCCGGCCTGCTGCTCTACCCCGTGCTGCAGGCGGCAGACGTGCTCGCCTACCGCGCGAACGAGGTTCCTGTCGGCGAGGACCAGCGCGAGCACCTCGAGCTGATGCGCGACGTCGCGCGGCGCTTCAACGCGCGCTTCGGCGACGGGCAGGAGGTGCTGGTCGTGCCCGAGCACCGGATCCCCGAGGTGGGCGCGCGCATCATGGATCTGCAGGATCCGGGCAGGAAGATGTCCACCACGGGGAGCTCCGAGGCCGGCACCGTGTACGTGCTCGACGAGCCGCGCGCGATCGAGAAGAAGATCAAGAGCGCTGTCACCGACTCCGACAGCGACATCGTCCGTGCACCGGAGAAGCCGGGTGTGTCCAACCTGATCGAGATCCTCGCCGTCGCGCGCGCGCGCACGCCCGAGCAGGTCGAAGCGGAGCTCGCGGACGCCCGCGGGTACGGCGATCTGAAGGCGGCTGTGGCGGCCGCGGTTGTCGAGTACCTCGCTCCCGTGCGCGAGCGCTACGAGAGCCTGCGCGCCGACGAGCAGGCGCTCGAGGCTGTGCTCGCCGACGGGGCCGAGCGCGCACAGGCGATCGCCTCGGAAACGCTGGCGAACGTACGGGAGCGGATGGCCGTCGGCGCACCCCGTCGGGATCGGGCAGTACGGTGAGCGCATGAGCGTGGCAGCCCTCGAGCTCGACCTCGACGTCTTCAGCGGGCCGTTCGACCTGCTGCTCACGCTCGTGCTGCGCGAAGAGGTCGATCTGCTCGAGCTGGCGCTCGCGGATGTCGTGCTCGCGTACCTCGACCATCTCGAGCAGCGTGGCGAGCTCGACCTGGAGAGCGCTACCGAGTTCATCGTGCTGGTGGCGGCGCTGTTGGAGCTGAAGTCGCGGCTGCTGCTCAGCGGCGATGAGCAGGAGCTGTTGGACATCGAGCCGGAGCAGGCCGCCGAGGAGCTGCTCGCGCGGATGCTCGACGCCCGTCGCTACCGCACTGCGGCGTCCCACCTCGGCGAGCTGCTGGCCGCCGAGTACGGCGTGCGCTTCCGCAGCGCGCCCGCGCCCGCCAGCCTGCGGCGCGCGATCGTTCACGAAGCGGAGGGCTCCGGGGACGCGCGGGTGCTGGGCGAGGCGATCGGGCGACTGCTGCTGCGGCCCCCGACCATCGACATCCGCCACATCGCCATACAGCGTGTGAGCGTCGCCGAGCGCCTCGCGCACCTGCGCCGTCTGCTGCGCCGCGGGAGCTTCACCTTCGACGAGGCGGTGCTCGGCGCCGACCGGGTCACCGTCGCCGTCACCCTGTTCGCGCTGCTGGATCTCTACAAACGCGGTGAGGTGGACTGGGAGCAGCACGAGAGCTTTGGCGAGATCGCCGTCCATCGCGCCACGGCCGCTGCCCCGGCCGCTGCGCCGCGCGCGCTCAGCGCCGCACGGGTTGGAGCTCTGGTGGGATGAGCGAGGGAGCGCAGGCCAGCGTCGTGGGTGCGCCCGATGAGAGCGTCGAGGAGCTGGTGGAGCTGACGGCGGTCGACGAGGCGCTGCCGGAGCTGGCGCGGACGGTCGAGGCGCTGCTGTTCCTCTCCTCCGATCCTCTTGGCCCGACTGAGCTGGCCGAGGCCACGCAGGCCGGCGAAGGCGCTGTGAGCGCCGCCCTGGACGTGCTCGCCGAGCAGTACGCCCCCGGGCGGCGCGGGATCACCCTGCGCGAGCTGGGCGGTGGCTGGACGCTGGCGAGCGACCCTTCGAGCGAGGACGCCGCGCGGCGGTTGTTCAGCCGTCCGCGTGCCTCGACGCTGTCCCCTGCGCAGGCCGAGACGCTCGCGATCGTCGCCTACCTGCAGCCCGTGTCGCGCCCTGAGATCACCCGCATCCGCGGCGTCAGCGCCGACTCGGCGGTCGCCACGCTGCTCGACCGCGGGCTGATCGAGGAGGCCGGGCACTCGCAGTTCGGGGCCGTCCTCTACCGCACCACCCTGCAGTTCCTCAAGCTGTTCGGCCTGCGCAGCCTCGAGCAGCTTCCCGACATCGCCCGCTGGGACCCCACACCCGAGGAGCAGGCCGAGCTGCGAGAGCGCCTGCTGCGCGCCGGCGAGGCGCGCGCGGGTGGGCCCGCAGCCTAACTAGGTGCCGCGGGTCCTTCCGAACGGGTAGGAGGCATCCGGGCCGGGTTCGAGCGCCGGGCCTGCGCTCCTCGTCCAGCTGGGCCCGGTACGTCCGCTGCAGCGGTGATCATGGCCCGCATGGCTGACGGGGTGGCGCAAAACGGGGGCCATGGGGACCCCATGATCTGGGCGCTCTTGCCCGGCGAGGTGATCGAGCGCACGACCCTCCAGGACCGCTACGGGGGTCGCAAGCTGGGTGGCATCCGGCCGTCGAGCACCTCGCCCAACGTCCTCGTCTTCTCCGATCCCCCGGCGGGTGCGCCCTACGGGCACTTCGACGGCTGGCGCTCGGATGGCTGCTTCCACTACACCGGCGAAGGTCAGCGGGGCGACCAGCAGATGAAGTCCGGCAACGCGGCCATCCTCAACCATCGCCGCGACGGGCGCGCGCTCAGGCTGTTCCAGGGTGCCGGCGGTCGCGTCACCTACGAGGGGGAGTTCGAGTTGGACGCCGACACGCCCTTCTATACGACCGACGCCTGCGAAGCGGGCAACGGGCCGAATCGCAACGTGATCGTGTTCCGCCTGCGTCCGCGGGACGTGCGTGCGAAGCCTGGCTCCTCGCTGCTCGACCGTGTGGCCAGTCCTGCCATCGAGTACGTGTCCGTGGAGGAGCAGTGGACGGAGGCTGCGTTCGTCGCGCCTGGACGCAAGGACGGCGAGGCCGAGCGCACGGAGAAGGCCCTGGTGGCGGCCTATCACGAGTACCTGACACGCCAGGGCCACGAGGTCAGCCGCCTGAAGATCGTTCCCACCGGGGAGGCCAAGCCGCTGTTCGCGGACCTGCACGATCGCACGACCAACACGCTGTTCGAGGCCAAGGGAAGCGTCGAGCGTGGGGCGATTCGCATGGCCATCGGCCAGCTGCTGGACTACCGGCGCTTCGTGAATCCGCCGCCGCTGCTGGCGGTGCTGCTGCCGTCGCAGCCGCGCCGCGACCTGTGCGGCCTGCTCAGCAGCGCCGGCGTCGGCGTGGTGTGGCGCGAGGGCAAGAGGTTCAGGGCGTCGGAGGCCGAGGCGGCCGGGGTGAGGGGCGAGGGCTAGCGTCAGCTTGACGCTGCGAGCTGCCCGCAGGCAGCGTCGATGTCGCGTCCGCGGGTGAGGCGGATGGTCGCAGGGATCCCGCGCGATTCGAGCGCGGACCGGAAGGCGGCGATCGACTCGCGGCTCGAGCCGCGGTACGCGCCTGCGGCGGTCGGGTTGTACGGAATCAGGTTGACCTTGAAGATCGACGGCTCGCCCGCGCGCGAGCTCGCAAGCGCACGGGCCAGCGCGAGCGCCTGCTCGTAGCGGTCGTTGACGCCGGCGAGCATCACGTACTCGACGAACACGCGGCGGCGCTTGCGTGCGTAGAACGCGTGGCACGCGTCGATCACTTCGCGCAGCGGGTAGCGGTCGTTGACCGGCATCAGATGCGAGCGGAGCGCTTCGTCGGCGGCGTGGAGCGACAGCGCCAGGCGCAGCGGCAGCTCGCACTCTGCGAGCCGTTCGATGCCGGGTATCCAGCCGACGGTCGAGATCGTCGTGCGACGGTGGGTGACGCCGAGGTCGGGCAGGCGCGCGCAGGCGGCGAGCACGTTCTCGATGTTCAACATCGGCTCGCCCATGCCCATGAACACGCAGTGGCTGATCGGCGCCGGGTGCGCGCCGCGCCGCGGGCCGGCGGCCGGTTGTTGGCCGTGGCGCTCGGCTTCTTCCACGCGCACGAAGTGCAGCGCCTGCTCGAGTATCTCCGAGGTGCTGAGGTTGCGCGCGAAGCGCATCTGCCCGGTGGCGCAGAAGCTGCAGGTCAACGGGCAGCCGGACTGCGACGAGACGCAGATCGAGCGTCGCCCATCGCGGAAGCGCATCAGCACAGCCTCGAGCGGACGCCCGTCAGCGGTCGTGAACAGCGCCTTGACGGTGCCGTCGCTCGCCTGGCGCTGCTCGCGCAGCTCGAGGCTCGAGAACGGCAGCTCCTGCACGAGCGTCTCGCGCAGGGCACCTGGCAGGTCGGTCATCTCCTCGTAGCCGAGGGCGCCCCTGGCCGCCCACGCCCACACCTGGCGGGCACGAAAGCGCGGCTCGCCGCGGTCGGCGAGCGTCTGCTCGAGCAACTGGAGGTCCACGCCGCCTATGGTGGCAGCAGATGCGCCTGGCCAAGTACCTCGCCCACGCGGGTGTCGCCTCCAGACGCTCGGCCGAGCAGCTGATCGCAGCCGGCCGCGTGAGCGTGGCGGGACAGATCGTCACCGATCCCGCCCGCGACGTCGACGATGAGAGCCATGTGGCGCTCGACGGGAAGACGCTCGCGGGGGTCGAGCCGCGCGTGCTGTATGCGCTCAACAAGCCCGTCGGTGTGGTGTCCACCGCGCGCGACACGCACGGGCGACGCACGGTTCTCGAGCTGGTGCCGGCGCGCGGGCTGCGCCTGTATCCGGTCGGCCGGCTGGACATCGACAGCTCGGGCCTGATCCTGCTCACCAACGACGGCGAGCTCGCCAATCGCCTCACCCACCCGCGCTTTCAGGTGCCCAAGACCTATCGCGCACGCCTCGGTGGAGCGGCGATCTCCGAGGCGGCGCTGCGCACGCTGCGCCGCGGCGTGAGGCTGGACGATGGGCCCACGGCGCCCGCACGCGTGCGTCGTGTCGGGCGAGCGGGCGTGAACGAGATCGAGCTGACGATCACCGAGGGGCGCAACCGCCAGGTGCGTCGCATGTGCCACGCGGTCGGCCATCCTGTGCTCGAGCTGGTACGCACCCGCTTCGGTCCGCTGGCGCTCGATGGCCTCGCGCCCGGGGAGCATCGTCGCCTCGCCGATCGGCAGCTCGAGCGACTGCGCGCGCTCGCCCGCCCGTGGTCAGGTGAAGGCGCGCCCGCGATCGCCGAGCGCCGCCCCGAAGGGGGTGCGCTCTGACAGAATCGCGCGCCATGCGACTGTTTGCCCTGCGCGGCGCCACGAGCGTCGATCGCAACGACGCCGAGCAGATCCTCGAGCGCACGAGCGAGCTGATGCGCGAGGTGATGGCCCGCAACGAGCTGAACGCCGATGACTTCGTGAGCTGCATCTTCACCGTCACCGACGATCTCGACGCGGAGTTTCCTGCCAAGGCTGCCCGCGCGATCGGCTTAGACCGGGTGCCGCTGCTGTGCGCGCGGGAGATCCCCGTCCCGGGGTCCATGCGGCGGGTGATCCGCGTGCTCATCCACTACCACGCACCCGAGGCGCACGTTCCCGATCCCCAATACCTGCGGGGGACCGACCGGCTGCGAGACGACCTGCACGCGGCATCCTAGTCCGGCCGGCGCGTAGCGCCGTCACGGACGGAACGCGACACAATGTAACCATGGCGATCGAGTTCGCAGAGCGCATCAGGCGCATACCCCCATACCCGGTGGCAGGCGGCTACGCCGAGGAAGAACGGCTCGTGCGCCTGGCGAGCAACGAGTCGCCCTACCCGCCGCTGCCGGCCGTGCGCGAAGCGATCCAGCGTGCGCTGGACACGCTCAACCGCTACCCGGACCCGGCCAACACCCTGCTGCGCGCACGCCTTAGTGATCGCTACGGGGTGCCCGCGTCGCGCATCGCCATCGGCAACGGCTCGTGCGACATCCTCTTGGCCGCGGGCGAGGCGCTGCTCGAGCCGGGCGCCGAGCTCGTGTATGCGTGGCCGTCGTTCTCCGTCTACCCCCACCTGGCCGCCGCGTCTGGGGCGCGGGGGATCACGGTCGCGCTCGACGAGCACGCGCGCCACGACCTTTCGGCGATGCTCCGCGAGATCACCGTCGCCACGCGCCTGGTGCTGGTGTGCAACCCCAACAACCCCACCAGCACCGCGGTCCCGCTCGCGGACATCGCCGAGTTTCTCGCCGAGGTGCCGCGCCACGCGTGCGTGATCGTCGACGAGGCCTACTGCGAGTTCAACCTGCTCGAGGACCCTGACGCCTCGATCGAGCTGCTGGCCCACCATCCCAATCTGATCCTGCTGCGCACCTTCTCCAAGGTGCACGGCCTGTGCGGCCTGCGCGTCGGTTTCGCTCTGTGTGGCTCGGAGGAGCTGCCACGCGCGCTCGACCAGGTGCGCCAGCCGTTCTTCTGCAACGCGCTCGCCCAGGCCGGGGCCGCCGAGGCACTCGTGCACCAGGATGCGGTGATCGAACGCGTCACGCGCACCGTCGCCGAGCGAATCTCAGTCGAGGAGCGCTTGCGCGCGCTCGGGCTGGAGGTCGCCGACTCGCAGGCGAACTTCTGCTGGTGCGAGCTCGGCGCCGAGCGCGACGAGCGACAGGTGATGGAAGGCCTGCGCGAGCGCGGCGTGCTCGTGCGCGCCGGCAGCGCGCTCGGGAGTGACACGCCGGCGCTGCGTGTCACCTACGGCCTGCCCGAGGAGAACACGCGCTTCCTCGACGCGCTCACCGAAGTACTGCAGGCGGGCTGAGCGTCGCACCCACTCCTGGACTAAGCGCCCCCCGTCTGCTACAAACACGTGAAGACAGCCATGACCGCGTTGGCCCAGACAGATTCCTGCGCACCTCACGCCCTCGTCGCGTGGCCGTCTACATGCGCGTATCGCGCCTGGCGATTTATCTAGGCGCTTCGGCCTGCGCCCGTCCGTGAGCGGGTGCCAGCAGCCGCACCGGGTCCCCTTTGGCGGGGCCGAGCGCCAAGCACGCGGGCGCCCGCAAGCGTCCCTTTCACGGCCACACGAGAGCTGCCCACTCGGGCACCTCTAACATGCCCAGGCGTTGGTGAAAGGATGAGCAGATGATGATCGTGATGAAGGAGAGCGCCACCGAGGACGAGGTTGGGGCGGTCGTCGAGAAGATCGAACGAGCCGGCGCACGCGCGCATCGCAGCTCCGGAGCGCGTGTGACGGTGATCGGGGCGATCGGCGATGTCGAGCAGGACGCGAGCGTCGAAGGCCTCGGGCTGGAGGGCCAGCCGGGGGTCGACCGCGTGGTGCCGATCCTCAAGCCCTACAAGCTCGCCTCCGCACAGATCACGCGCGGCGAGCGCACCGTCCTCGACATCGGCGGGCGCAAGGTGGGCGGGGAGCACTTCGCCCTGATCGCCGGGCCCTGCACCGTCGAGTCGCGCGAGCAGACGCTGCAGACCGCCCACGCGGTGCACGACGCGGGCGCCACGCTGCTGCGCGGCGGCGCGTACAAGCCGCGCACGTCCCCGTACGCCTTCCAGGGGCTCGGCCAGGAGGGGCTGCGGCTGCTCGCGGAGGCCAAGGCCGAGACGGGCCTGCCGGTGGTGACAGAGCTGATGGACATCCGCGACATGGACGCGGTGATGGAGGTCGCGGACGTCGTGCAGATCGGCGCGCGCAACATGCAGAACTACCCGCTGCTCGCCGAGGTCGGGCGGTCCGGTCGTCCGGCGCTGCTCAAGCGCGGACTGTCGGCCACGCTGGATGAGCTGTTGATGTCCGCCGAGTACATCCTCAAGGAAGGCAACCCCAACGTGATGCTGTGCGAACGCGGTATCCGCACGTTCGAGAGCGCGTACCGCTTCACGCTGGATCTGATGGCCGTACCCGTGCTCAAGGAGCTCTCGCATCTGCCCGTGATCGTCGACCCCAGCCATGCGGCAGGGCGGCGCGAGCTCGTCATGCCGCTGTCGCTCGCCGCCGCCGCGGTGGGTGCGGACGGCGTCATCGTCGAGGTGCATCCGAACCCTGACGAGGCCATCTGCGATGGCCCCCAGGCGCTGCGCGCAGAGGACTTCGCCTCGTACGCGCAGGCTGTGGAGCGCGCGGCGGCGCTGACGGGCAAGGCGCTCGCAGGGCGGGAGCCGGCCCTTGTCTGAGCTGCCCGGTGCCCAGCTGCGACCGGCCGACTACGTCCGCGACATGCGGATCGAAAGGGTCGTGCCGCTGCTCTCGCCGGACGCGCTGCTCGAGCAGCTGCCGCTGAGCGGCGAGCAGGCGGACGTGGTGATCGACGGCCGCCGCGAGGTCGGCGCCGTCCTGGACGGTGCCGATGTGCGGCTGCTCGCCGTGGTCGGGCCGTGCAGCGTGCACGATCCCGACGCGACACTCGAGTACGCGGCGCTGCTTGCGCGGCTGGCCCGCGATCTGAGCGGCGAGCTGCTGATCGCGATGCGCGTCTACTTCGAGAAGCCACGCACCACGACGGGCTGGAAGGGGCTCGATCAACGACCCGCACCTCGACGGCTCGGGCGACGTCAACGCCGGACTGCACCTCGCGCGGCGCGTGCTGCTTGGCGTGCTCGACACCGGCATTCCCGTCGGCTGCGAGTTCCTCGACCCGATCACGCCGCAGTACATCGCCGACGCGGTCTCGTGGGGGGCGATCGGCGCGCGCACGACCGAGAGCCAGATCCATCGCCAGCTCGGCTCGGGGCTGTCGATGCCGGTCGGCTTCAAGAACCGCACCGATGGCAACGTGCAGGTGGCCGTGGACGCCGTCCGCGCCGCAGCGGAGCCACACGCGTTCGCGGGCATCGATCCGAACGGCACGCCGGCGATCCTGTACACGCGTGGCAACTCTGACTGTCACATCATCCTGCGTGGCGGAAAGAGCCAGCCCAACTACGAAGCCTCGAGCGTCGCCGCGGCGCTGGGGCTGCTCGACAGCGCGGGTCTGCCCACGCGCCTGATGATCGACCTCAGCCACGACAACAGCGGCAAGGACCCCGAACGCCAGCCGCATGTGGCAGCCGACGTCGGCGCTCAGATCGCGGGCGGCAACGACGCCATCGTCGGTGTGATGCTCGAGTCCTTTCTCGTCGCCGGCCGCCAGGATCTGCGGCCCGGCGCCAAGGTGCGCTACGGCCAGTCGATCACCGACGGATGCATCGGCTGGGAGACGACCGTCGAGGTGCTGGAAGGCTTGGCAGGGTCCGTACGCGCTCGCAACGTCGCCCGAGCGCGGACAGCGCAGCCCTGAGCGGATGCGGATCGCGGTCCTCGGTGTCGGGCTGATCGGCGGCTCGATTGGACTGGCTGCACGCACGCGCGCGGGCGCCAGCGTGTGCGGCTATGACCCCGACCCCGACGTCCGCGCCCGGGCCCTCGCCCTGGGGGCGATCGACGAGCAGGCCGATGACATCGCCGGCGCCGTTGCCGGCGCCCAGGTGGTGTTCATCGCCGCTCCAGTTGGCGAGCTGCCGAGCGCCGTCAAGCAGGCGCTCGCCGGCGCGTGTACGGACTGCGTCCTGACGGATGTCGGCTCGACCAAGCGCGTGCTCGCCGATGCGACCGCCGACGAGCGCTTCGTCGGCGGTCATCCGCTCGCCGGCGCGGAGACCGCCGGTGTCGAGCACGCGCGGGAGGATCTCTTCGACGGCGCGACGTGGTACCTGACGCCCGCCAAAGGCAGCACGGCGGGCGTGCTCTACGAGCGCCTGCACCGGCTGCTCAGCCGTTTCGGAGCGCGTCCGCAGGCGATCGACGCCGAGACCCACGACCGGCTGATGGCCGGCGTCTCGCACCTGCCACACGTGCTCGCGAACCTGCTCGTCGCCGAGACGGCCGCGCTGCTGGGCGAGGAGTCCCAGCGCCTGCCTGCGGTCGGACCGAGCTTCCGCGACGCAACGCGCGTGGCAGGCGCCAACACCGCGATCTGGACCGATATCTACATGTCCAACCGCGACTCGTTGATAACGGCCATCGACGGGCTGGCCGCGGGTTTGCAGGAGGTGCGTGGCTGGCTCGCCGCGGCGGACGCCGGCGCGGTGAGTGCGTGGAACGAACGCTCGCGCGTCGAGCGCGAGTCGCTGCTGGGCGCCGGTCTCGTCGGAGGGGCAGGCGCCACGGCGATCGAGCTGCGTGCCTCGGTGCCCAACCGCCCCGGGGTGATCGCCGAGATCGCGCTCGCTCTCGGCGGCGCAGGCGTCAACATCCTGGACATGGTGCTCTCGCCCTCCGAGGACAACCGTCAGGGCGTCGTGGCGCTGTGGATCGCCGGCGACGAGCACTCCGCACGAGCCAGAGAGCTGATCGCCGCGCTCGGCTTCCCGGTCGTGCGAGCATGAGAGGGCGCCGATGAACATGCGTTTCGAGACATCGCGCGCGCTCTCGGGCCAACTGCGGGCGCCCGCGGACAAGTCGATCTCCCATCGCGCGGCGCTGCTCGGGGCGATGGCCGCCGAGCCGGTGCGGATCGAGCGCTACCTGCACGCCGCCGACACCACCTCCACGCTCGGCGCCGTGCGAGCGCTCGGCGCGCTCGTCGAGGTGCGCGGCGAGGAGGTGGTCGTGCGCGGCCCCGGCCTGCGCGAGGCGCTCGAGCCGGGCGAGCCGATCGACGTTGGCAACGCCGGCACGCTCATGCGCCTGCTGCCGGGCTGGCTCGCCGCCCAGGAGGGCTGCGAGTTCGCGCTCGACGGCGACGAGTCGATCCGCCGCCGTCCCGTTGACCGCGTGATCGAGCCGCTGCGCCAGATGGGTGCGCGGCTGCACGCCCGCGACGGGCGCTTCGCGCCTTTGCGGATCGAGGGCGCACGGCTGCACGCGATCTCCTACGAGCTCGCCGTCGCAAGCGCACAGGTCAAGTCGTGCGTGCTGCTGGCCGCGCTCACCGCCGACGGGGCAACGACGGTCGGCGAGCCCGCCCGTAGCCGCGACCACACCGAGCGGATGCTGCTGCACGCGGGCGTGGCCATCCACCGCAACGGCCTGCGCGTGACCGTCGTCAACACCGACGAGCTGCTGCTGGATTCGGTCACGATCCCGGGCGATCCCAGCTCGGCTGCCTTTCTGGTGTGCGCTGGCGTGCTCGTGCCCGGCTCGCGCCTGCTGATCCGCGATGTCGGCGTCAACTGGACGCGCACGGGTTTCATCCGCATCCTGCGTCGCATGCGCGGCATCGTGCTGGGCGATCTCGAGGAGGACACCGGCGAGTTGGAGGGCTTCGAGCCGGTCAGTGACCTCGACGTCGCCCACGGCGCGCTCGAGGGCACCGTGGTGGAGGCGGACGAGGTGCCGCTGGCGATCGACGAGCTGCCGCTGCTCGCCCTGCTCGGCTGCTTCGCCGAGGGCGAGACGGTGGTACGCGGCGCGCAGGAGCTGCGCGTGAAGGAGTCCGACCGAATCGCCGGCGTCGTCGATGGCCTGCGCGGGCTCGGCGCAGACATCGAGGCCACCGATGACGGCTTTGCCGTGCGCGGGCGGGGCGGGCTGCGTGGCGGCACGATCGACTCTCGCGGCGACCATCGCCTGGCGATGATGGGCGCGGTCGCCGGACTGGCCTCGCGCGAGGGGGTCGAGGTCGTGGGCATGGACGCCGCCGCCGTCTCCTATCCGGGGTTCGTCGCGGACCTCGCGTCCCTGTGCTGATAGCCATCGACGGCCCTGCGGGCGCAGGCAAGTCGACGGTCGCCCGTGAGCTCGCCCGATCGCTCGGCTTCGCCTACCTGGACAGCGGAGCGATGTACCGCGCCGTCGCCCTGCTCGCGCTTCAGAGCCCGGGCGGCAAGCTGCCCGAGCGCCCCGGCGCGCTCGGCGAGCTGGCGCGCGCGGCGAGCATCGACCCGGGCGGCCGGCCAGACGGGGGCTCGGGGCCGGTGCTGCTCGACGGGCGCGACGTCAGCCAGGCGATCCGCGCGCCCGAGGTCTCCGAGGCAGCGTCCGTCGTGGCCGCCGATCCCGGCGTGCGCGCAGCGCTGGTGGCAAAACAGCGCGAGCTGATCCTCGATGGCGACTGGGTTGCCGAGGGACGCGACATCGGCACGGTGGTCGCGCCCGAGGCCGAGCTCAAGGTGTTCCTCACGGCCGACCCCCAAGAGCGCGCGCGCAGGCGTGCGGCCGAGTTGGGCGCCGACGCCGGCATGGTGCTGGCCGAGCAGACCATGCGCGACGAGCGCGACAGCACGCGCGAGCACAGCCCGCTACGACCGGCGCCGGGAGCGCTCACGCTCGACACGACCGGACTGAGCCTGGATCAGGTCGTGGAGCGTATCGCCGGGCAGATCGCTGAGATATAGCGCTCGCACCTGGCGCTATACTGTGGCGATTATGGCGACCGGGACAGCGACGATTCGGGTGGCGCGCATCACCCGTGACCGGCTGGCCGAGCAGGCGCGCGCGCGTGGCGTCTCGCTCGCTTCGCTGCTCGCCGAGGTAGCTCGCGAACGCGAGGCCGAGTCGATCTGGCGTTCTGAGCGCGAAGCCAGTCGCGTCGATGCCGGGAATCCAGATGTGACTGCAGAGGACCGCGACTGGGAGAGCAGCCTGGCCGATGGCATCGACTGAGCCTCGCCGTGGCGAGGTGTGGCTCGTCTCGCTCGGCGCCGGCAGGGACGGCGAGCCAGCCAAGAGCCGCCCAGCGGTGGTCGTCTCGGCCGACCAGTTGAACACCGACGCGACGGCCGCCGACCTGGTCGTGATAGTCCCGCTCTCGAGTTCGCGTGCTCGGTCGTCTCTTCGCCCTGAGGTTGCGCCTGGTGCGGGAATCGATCGCCGCTCGCGCGCGATCTGCAGGGGTGTCCGGGGGGTCTCGCGCGCTCGCCTGTTGCGGCGTCTGGGTTCCGTCGCCCCCGAGACGCTCGCTGACGTTGAGCACGCGCTTTCGCTGGTCTTGGGGCTGGGCGACACGGTCTGACACGACGATCTGCGCGCGCACAAGCCGGGACCGCCCGGCTCCCCCGGTCATACTGGCCCAATGAAGGTTGCGATCGTCGGCTATCCGAACGTGGGCAAGTCCTCGCTCATCAACCGCCTCACGGGCACACGCGAGGCGGTCGTGCACGAGCGCCCGGGGATCACCCGCGACCGCAAGGAGCTCGACTGCGAGTGGAACGGGCGCCAGTTCAAGCTGATCGACACCGGCGGCGTGGACTTCGAGGATCAGGACCCGCTCGCTGGCTCGATCCGCGACCAGGCGCGAGCGGGGCTCGCGGACGCGCAGGTGGCGGTGTTGGTCGTCGACGCGCGCGCCGGGGTGCGTCCCGGCGACGAGGAGATGGCCGATCTGCTGCGTCGCTCGCCGCTGCCGATCATCGTCGCCGCCAACAAGTGCGACGGCGTGGCCGAGGTGCCGCTGGCCGCGGAGTTCCATCGCCTCGGCCTCGGCGAGCCGCTGGCCGTGTCCGCCGCGCAGGGCCTCGGCTCGGGTGACCTGCTCGACCGCATCGTCGAGCTGCTGCCGGCCCCCGTCGAGGAGGATCACCACGACGACACCATTCGACTGGCGGTGATCGGCAGGCCGAACGTCGGCAAGTCATCGCTCGTCAATCGCTTCCTCGGCGAACAGCGGGTGATCGTCGCCGACGAGGCGGGCACGACCCGCGATGCGATCGACACGCCGCTGCTCGTCGGCGATCGCAGCCTGATACTGGTCGACACCGCCGGGATCCGTCGCCAGGCCAAGGTGGCCGACTCGGTCGAGTACTACACGGCGCTGCGCTCCCGCCGCGCGGCCGAGCGCGCGGACGTGGCACTGGTCGTGTGCGACGCCGGCGACGGTGTCACCACACAGGATCTGCGCATCGCCGAGCTGGCGATGAAGGCCGGGTGCGCCACCGCGATCGTGCTCAACAAGTGGGACCTGCAGGCAGAGGCGGAGAGGGCCGGTTGGGCGGGTGACGCCGAGACTCCGGCGCGCCTCGATCTCGACCACGAGCGCGGGCGCGTGGCCGAGAAGCTGCGTCTGCGCCCGCGCGTGCTGACCGTCAGCGCCAAGAGCGGACGCCACGTCGAGCGTCTGCTCACCGAGGCGATCGCGCTCGGCGACCGGATGCGCGGGCGGATACCCACACCTGAGCTCAACCGCTTCCTGGCGGAGGCCGTGCAGGCGCGCCAGCCGCCGATCGGCACGCGCCGCAGCGCCGGCGGCCATCGCCTGAAACTCCTGTACATGGCGCAGATCGACGAGCGCCCACCGCGGTTCGCCATCCAGGTCAACTCGCGTGCCAGGGTGACACGCGACTACGCCTACTTCCTGGAGAACCGTCTGCGCGCCCGCTACGGCATGGACGGCGTGCCGCTGATCATCGACTTCGTGGAGCGCGGACAGCGCGGTCGCGCTCGCGCCGCATAGACTTCGGCGGCTTTTGCCACGCCGCTGTGCAACGAACATCAATCCTGCCCGCCCCTTGCCACCTGGAGCTGATTTGAAAGAGCGATGACCGAGCCTTCTGACAGCGAGTTCCTGTTCACCTCCGAGTCCGTCACGGAGGGGCACCCCGACAAGATCGCCGACCAGATCTCCGATGGCGTGCTCGACGCCGTGCTGCGCGACGATCCGTACGGCCGTGTGGCCTGCGAGACGCTCGTCAACACCGGCCTCGTGGTCGTCTCGGGCGAGATCTCCACGGACACATATGTGGACATTCAGGACATCGCCCGCGAGACCGTGCGCCGGATCGGCTACGACAACGCGGCCTACGGGTTCGACTGCGACACGTGCGCCGTGATCAACGCGATCGACAAGCAGTCCCCGGACATCGCCCAGGGCGTGGACGCGGCGTATGAGACGCGCCACGACCCCGCCGACGAGGATGAGCTCGATATCGCCGGCGCGGGTGACCAGGGCATGATGTTCGGCTACGCCTCCAACGAGACCGACGAGCTGATGCCGCTGCCGATCTCGCTCGCGCACAAGCTCGCCAAGCGCCTGTCGGAGGTGCGCAAGGGCGAGGTGCTCCCGTATCTGCGCCCGGACGGCAAGACGCAGGTGACGGTCCGCTACCGCGACGGCAAGCCCGTGGAGATCGAGAAGATCCTGATCTCCACCCAGCACGCTGACGGCATCGACGCCGAGAGCCTGATCAAGCCCGACCTGCTCGAGCATGTGCTGCGCCCGGTGCTTCCTTCCGACCTCTACGAGGAGAAGAAGCTGCTGCGCAACTTCCTGGTCAACCCGACCGGGCGCTTCGTGATCGGCGGGCCGATGGGCGACTGCGGGCTCACCGGCCGCAAGATCATCGTCGACACCTACGGCGGCATGGCCCGCCACGGCGGCGGGGCGTTCTCCGGCAAGGACCCCTCCAAGGTCGACCGCTCGGCCGCATACGCAGCGCGCTGGGTGGCCAAGAACATCGTCGCCGCCGGCCTGGCCGAACGCGCCGAGGTGCAGGTCGCCTACGCGATCGGCGTCGCCCATCCGGTGTCGGTGATGGTCGAGACCTTCGGGACCGAGCGCGACGGGGTCAGCCGCGGGCAGATCGCGCGTGCCGTCGACGAGGTCTTCGACCTGCGCCCCGGATCCTTCCGCGAGGAGCTCAAACTGCACCGCCCGATCTATCAGAAGACAGCCGCCTACGGGCACTTCGGGCGCGATGACCACGACTTCACCTGGGAGCGGACGGACAAGGCTGCCGCGCTGCGCGACGCCGCCGGGGTCTGAGCCCTGGCCGAGACGGCCCGACGGGTGAGCCTCGCCAGGACCCGGCCGGCACGCGGGTGAGGACCCCGTCTGGGGCCGCCTGACGGTCGTCTAGGGTCCGCGGCGGTGTCATGCATCGCCCAGGTTGAGCCGATGACGAGCACCCGCGCGCTGCGCGGGCCGTTCGACTACAGGCTGCCCGAGGAGTTGCGCGGCGGCGTGCACGTCGGCTCGATGCTGGTGGTGCCCTTCAGCGGGCGCAAGCTGCTCGGCGTCGTCGTCGGGCTGGCCGACAGCAGCGAGGTGGCCGAGGAGAAGCTGCTGGCTCCGCTGCGGGCGCTCGACGAAGGGCCGCCCGCCCTCACCGCCGAGCTCGTGGCGCTGGCCGAGTGGATCGCAGCCGAGTACTGCTCGACGATCGCGCGTGCCCTTGCGCTCGTGCTGCCGCCCCAGGCTGCCCGTCGCCTCAGCGGGCGCAAACGCCGGGCGGTCGCCCGCCCCAAGCACCTGCCGGTCGGGCTTCGCACCGCGCACGCGCCGCCCCTGACCCCCGACCAGCAGACGGCGCTCGCGCCGATCTCGGCCGCGCTTCGCGACCGTCGCACCGAGCGCCTGCTGCTCCACGGCGTGACCGGGTCGGGCAAGACCGAGGTCTATCTGCGCGCCGCCGCCACCGCGCTCGAGCAAGGTCGCGGCGCGATCGTGCTCGTACCCGAGATCGCGCTCACGCCGCAGATCGTCTCGGGCTTCGTCGAGCGCTTCGGCGACACCGTCGCGGTGCTGCACTCGCGCCTCGCCCCCGGCCAGCGCTACGCCGAGTGGCGGCGCCTGCGCGAAGGTCAGGCACGGGTGTGCGTGGGAGCGCGCTCCGCCGTGTTCGCCCCGATCGAGGGGCTCGGGCTGATCGTCGTTGACGAGGAGCACGACGCCTCCTACAAGCACGAGGGCGACCCCCGGTACGACGCGCGCGATGTCGCCGCCGAGCGCGCCCGTCGTTGTGGCGCGGTGCTGCTCGCGGGCAGCGCAACCCCCCGCCCGGAGAGCGTGGCGAGCCTGCGGGCGTGCACGCTGCCACGGCGCGTGGACGGCCGGCCGCTGCCGAGCGTCGAGGTGCTCGACATGCGCGGCCAGGCGCAGGGGCTGCACGCGCTCACAGCGCAAGCCCTCGCCGAGGTGCGGGCGGCGCGGGGCAAGGCCATCGTGCTGCTCAACCGCCGGGGCTGGTCGAACTTCCTGTCGTGCCGCGCGTGCGGGCTGGTGTGGAGCTGTCCCGACTGCGATGTCGCGCTCGTGCTGCACCGGGCCGGGGGCTTCGTGGCGTGTCACCACTGCGGCCACAACGAGCCCGTGCCCACGCGCTGCAGCAAGTGTGCATCCACCTCGATCGCCCGCCACGGCACCGGCACCGAGCGCCTCCAGCACGAACTGACGCACGTGTTCGACGACGGGCGCTTCCCGGTGTTCCGCCTCGACGCCGACGCGGTAGGCCCCGGCGCGGGCTCCGGAACGGCCGTGCGCGGGCCGGCGATGAGCACCGCCGCGCCCGAGAGTGACGGCGAGGACGGCGGCGAGCTCCTGCGCCGCTTCGAGGCGGCCGAATGCGGGGTGTTGATCGGCACGCAGATGGTCGCCAAGGGCCACGACTTCGCCGACGTGAGCCTCGGAGTGGTCCTCGACGCGGACGCCACCCTGCGGTTCCCCGACTTCCGCGCGGAGGAGCGGACGTTCGCGCTCATCGCCCAACTCGCCGGGCGCGCCGGGCGTGGAGGGCACGGGCGCGTGCTGGTGCAGACGATCGCCCCCGAAGCCCGCTCGATCGTGCACGCCGCCCGCCACGACAGCCACGGCTTTACCGCCGGCGAGCTCGAACGCCGACGCGCATTGCGCTACCCGCCCTTCTCGCATCTGATCAGGATCGTGTGCTCGGCCGAGAGCGCGGAGCAGGCGCGTGCTGCCGCGGGCGCGCTGCGCGAGTCGCTGGAGCAGGGCCTTGGTCAAACCGAGCGGCGCACGAGCGCGACGGATCCGACGAGTGCTGGGGCGGCGGCGATCCCCGCGCGTGGCACCGACATGGGCGAGCAGCCTGTCGTGCTAGGCCCCGCCACACTGTTTCGCCTGCGCGGGCGGGAGCGCTCGGTACTGGTGGTGAAGGCCGGGCACCGGGGGCAGGCGGTGCAGGCCGTGGGTGAGGCGGTGCAGAGGGTTGCCGGGGACCGCATGCATGCGGGTGTGAACTTCAGCGTCGACGTCGATCCGCAGTAGCACATTCCTCGCGCTCACGCCGGCCGAGTGGCATTTTCGAGATTGTGCTGTATTCTTGGCCCCCGCGACGGCCCAGGAAGTCGTCGAGATCCGGCAAACGCAAAGGAAGGTGCGGGTGATGGGGGGACGGCTTTCTCACGACTGGATGGCGCTTGCGCGCGCAGGACGCGCACGCGTGGCGTTCGTCTCATTGATCGCAGGCGCAATCATCGGCATGTCGCTGGCGTCCACGAGCTCGCTCGCGGCGAGTGTGACAAGGGGCCCGTCGGCTTCGGCCCAGGAGCGCTTGGCGCTCGCAAGGCACGGAGCGCGCGGCGCGAGCAGCCTCGATCCGCCCCTGCGTCCGCCGTTCGCCCCCAGCGGCGCCCAGCCTCCGCTCCCGGCGGGCTTGGCCGCCCGTCTGCCGTCTGCTCGTGGCGCGCGCGCGCTCGGGGTGCGCCCGGACTTCGGTGGCGGGACTGCAAAGATCACGGGAACGGTCACCACCGCGGCCGACGATACGGCGATCGAAGGTATCGAAGTATGCGCGTTCACTCCCTCCGAACACGAAGAGTTCCTGTGCGTGACCACGAACGCAAGCGGCGAATACACGCTGACTGGGCTCAAGGCCGGCGAATACTACGTCGAATTCTCGACTCCCGAAGGGAGCGGGCTCAAGTACATCGCCCAGTACTACAACGAACAAGAAGATCTCGCCTTCGCGGAACTCGTGTCGGTGAGCGAAGGTGCCACCCACAGTGGAGTCGACGCGAGCCTCAGCACCGGCGCAGAGATCACTGGCAAGGTCACCTCGGCCGCCACGAAAAAGCCGATCGAAGGGATCCTGGCCTGCGCGCAAGACAAAGAATTCGAATTCGCCGGGTGCGCGACTAGCGACGCGACCGGAAAATACGCGATCCCCGGTCTCCCGAGTGGCGGTTACGTGATCGAATTCTTCGCACCCGAAGGCTCGCACCAGAACTATGTCACCCAGTACTACCCCGACAAGCCCAAGCGAAAAGAAGCCAAATCGGTTCAGGTCGTCGCCGACACCCTGACCCCTGGCATCAACGCAGCGCTCCTGGTAGGCGGGCAGATCAAGGGCACCGTGACGAGCGTCGAAAGCAAAGAGCAGCTTGAAAACATCGAGGTGTGCGCCTACAGCGAAGAACTGTTCCTCGAAGAATTCTTCCGCGAGAGCTGCGCCGTGACAGGACCTGGAGGGGCATATGACATCACGTCTCTCGCCACGGGCGAGTACTACGTCTATTTCTACTCCTCGGGCGAATACGGGTTCCAGGCCTACCACGAAAAGGTGTCGGTCGTGGCGGGCGAGGAAACCACCAAAATCAACGCGGCCCTCGGGTTGGTGCCGGTGGCAGAAAAGCCGCCCGCGATCGAAGGGAGCGCCGTCGAAGGGCAGACGCTGAAGGTCATCCACGGGACGTGGAGCCCTGCAGCGACGTCGTATCGCGAGGAATGGTACGTGTGCACCGTAAACGAAGAATCGTGCTCGGAAGAACCCGCCGTGGGCGAAACCTTCACGCTGGGCGCGAGCACCGTCGGCCACATCGTGGGCGTGTGGGAGACGGCGATAAGCGCCGTCGGCGTCGAAGGCTACGAATTCTCCGGGTTCACCTCGGCCGTGACGGCGGCCCCGAAGAGCTCGAGCTCGAGCTCGAGCAGCACGCCGGCGCCCGCGCTGGCGCCGGTCGTGGCTGTCCTTGCGAGCACGACGTCCGTGGCCAGCGCTGCCGAGCTCAAGCAGCTACTGCTCGGGCTGCTGGCACCGTCGGGCAAGAACGCCAAGATCGCAGCTGTGCTCAAGCACGGCGGCTACACGCTGCCGTTCAGTGCGCTGTCGCCAGGTCAGCTGACGATCTCGTGGTATCTCGTGCCGAAGGGCGCGCACGTCGCGAAGGCCAAACCCACGCTGGTGGCGCGCGGTCAAGTGGACCTGTCGGCTGCCGGGGGATCAAAGCTCGTGATCAAGCTCACGAGCAAGGGCCGCGCGCTGCTCAAGCACGCTCACGAGATCAAGCTCACGGCGCTCGGGTCGATGGCGGGCGCGGGTGGGGTTCAGGTGAGTGCCACGAAGGCGTTCGTTTTGAAGCGCTAGCTGGGCGACGGCTGCGCCTCTGCCGTGCAATGTTCCGACATGTGGTACCTTGCCGTTCGCTTCGGTGGGCAACCGGTATGGGAGGATGCGGCGGTGGGGGGTGTCGGATGGTCTGAGGTCGGGCGGCGCGCTGCCAGGCGCTCTCGAGGACCCCTGGTCCGCGTGCTGTGCGCGCTCGTGCCGCTCGCTTGCTTCCTGGCGCCGGCGGCGAGCGCGAGCGTTAGCGTGCCGGTTCAGATCGAAATGGGTGGGATCCGGATGCACGACGGCCACGCCGTGCTGTTACGTGATCGACAGAGGGCATCGCGGCAGGCGCGCGCCGCGATCGTCGGCGGCCATCTGATCTCGATCGAACAAGCTCCCTGGCAGGTCGTGCTCGAATCGGTCATCCCGATTGGACCGACGGAAGCGTTGAGGCTGCGTTGTGGCGGTGCGATCCTCGACAAAACAGAAGTCCTGACCGCCGCTCATTGTCTGATCGATCCGCTCACCGCTGAACCCGTGCCTGCCGCGGACATGGGCGTTGCGACCGGTACGTCGAACTTCTCCTTGGTCGAACCCACCGAACAGGTATTCGCAGTGAGCCAGGCGCGGATTCACCCCTACTACGTCTATGAAGCGGAAGGTCCTGACGCGGACGACGTGGCGGTGCTGACGCTCAAGGGTGCGATCGCCATCGGAACGACCGCCAAGTCGATCGCGCTTGCAGCACCTGGGACCGTCGTGCCAGAAAGCACGACCGTCGACCTGACCGGCTTCGGCGCCGAGGTCGGCGGAGAGCGAGCCACAGGCGAACTGCACTCGATCGCCATGAGCACGGTGTTTGGACGCGAGTGTGGCGGCGAAGCCAATGCGCTCATCCTCTGCGCGAGCACGTCATCGGGCTCACTGTGCAGTGGTGATAGCGGTAGCGCTCTTACGCTTCCGGCGGCGGCCAACGCGCAGCTTGGGGTTGCCGACTTCAATCTCGTGTCCGAGACGCCTTGCAGCGATGGCGCGATCGGCGGGTTCGCCAACCTGGCGGCACCGGAGATACGGGATTTCATCGAAGGTGACGATCAACCACCGCGTGCGCCGCGGGGTGGTGGCGCGGTAATCGAAGGCGTACTGGTATCCGGGCACTCATTGAGCTGCTATCCAGGCAAATGGACTAACAGCCCCACCTTCACCTATAGCTTCATCGACAGCGCAGGAACGGCTTTGCAGACAGGCGCATCGCCTAGCTACCCGCTTTCCTCTGCTGAGGTTGGGCAGAGCATTCTGTGCGAAGTGAGCGCCAGCAATGCGGGTGGCATCGGGGTCGGCCGGACCCTTCCGCTGGGGCCGATCCATGCCAGCACGCAGGAAGAAGAAGCTGTCAAGAGCGAGGAAGCCGCCGCCTCGAGGAAGCACAGCGAAGAAGAAGAGGCAGCCAGCGCCGCTGCCAAGAGGCGTCAGGAAGAAGAAGCGAGGGTGGCGGTGCTCGGCGCGAAGGAAGGCTCACCGGACGCAAGGGTTGCCAGCGTCTCTTTGCGGGCCAGCAGGTCCGGTACGGTCGCCATCGAGGTTGGCTGTCCCGCCGGTGTCATCAGCTGCGATGGCACGGTCACGGTGCGGACGCTCAGCGCCTTGCTCTCGAGCGTGGCTGGCGTCGTCAAGAGCAAGGCCAGCGTGCTCACCCTCGCGTCGGGATCGTTCGACGTGCCCGGCGGCGTCGTCAAGACGGTGAGCTTGCATCTGTCCAGCAAGGCGCGAGTGCTGCTCGCTCGGGTGCACACGCTGCGGGTGCGGGTGACCGTCACGGCTCACAGTCCGACGGGCGGGGCGCACACCGGACAGGCCGTCCTGACGCTGAGAGCGCCAAAGTCTGGGCACGGCAAGGGCTGAACCGGCGTTTGGCGTCGTCTCGCCGTGCACGACGCACGACGGCGGTCGGTGAGCCAACGTGTGAGGAACCTCGTCGAGCGCGCCAGCTCGCAGTGGACGGCCGGCCAGGCGGGGGAGACCCTGCCTAGGAGGCGCCGATCGTCACCAGCACCTGCGCCGTGTGCGTCGCCCCCGCTGGGTTCCGAGCGAGGATCGTCGCGCGCGCGCGCAGCACATGGGCACGCGCCAAGAGCGCGCGTGCACTCCTGGACAGGTGCAGCGCGACGGTCCTCACGTGGCCGCCCTTCACCGTGAACGAGGCCGCCGCGAGCGTCACCGCCGCGGTCCTCGGGCGGGTGGACAGGTGGCTCGAGCTGGCGCTCACGACCGCGCCCGGCGTCCGCAGCGTCACGCGGCCGGTGCAGCTCGTCTCGGTTGCCGGGCAGCTCACCCGCACGTAGATCACCCCTGAACGGTTGGCCGTCAGGGACCTGCTCGCCAACGTCGCGTCGGGCGGCGGCGCGCCGTCGTCGCGCGCGGCCGCCACCGCCTGTTCGGGCGAGCTCCCGGGGGCCTGTGCCGGCGGTGGGGGTTCCTTACCGGGACTCTGCTGTTCGAGCGTCGTAGGGAGCTGGGTCGTGTCGGTCTTGTCTTCCGCCAGCGTCCTGAACGTGCCGTCTTCGCCCGTGCTCGTGGCGTTCGCGTTTGTCGCGGATATGCGGAAGTGGTAGGTCGTGCCCGGGACGAGGTCGGTGAGTTCGGCCGACACGCTCACCGGGCTGGTCCCCGCCCCAGGAAGCGCCTTGCATGGGGCGCTCGCTCCGTATTCGGCGGTCGTGCCGTATTCGAAGGTGCATTCCGTCGCAGTCGCGCCCTCGGGGTTGACGCTCGCGTTCACGGTCGCCGAGCTCTCGCTGACCGACGAAGCCTGGCGGGTGAGCACCGCAGGGGGGCCGCTCAGCGTGGTGAAGGTTTCGTGCGCGCCTTCCGTCGGCCCGGCTTCGCTGTTCGCGTGGACCCAGTAGTGGTACGTGGTGTCCGGTTCTATGTTCACGTCGGCGCCCGAGCTCGCCAGGTCCACGGCGATCGAGTCGGCGGTCGCGCTTGGCGGGAGGCTCGCCTGTGCGACCACCACGTCTGTGGTGCATTCCGCGGGAGGGGCACACGGGTCTTCCAGCACGACTTCGTATTCCGTTTCCCTGCCCTCCGGGTTGATCTGCGCTTCCAGCGTCGCGTCGCTATCGGTGAGCTTCGAGGCCGTCTCGTTCGCGATCGCCGGCGGGCTGCCCGGGGCGAGCGTCTTGAACTGCTTGTCTTCCCCGTCGGCGGCGCCCGTGATATTGCCCGCCACGACACGGAAGTGGTACGTCTCGCCAGGGGCCAGCCCGCTGATGCTCCCGCTCACCGCCACCGGGCTCGTCCCGGACCCCGGCGCGGCGCTGCACGGCACGCTCGATCCGTACGCCGGCGAGGTGCCGTATTCGAACCTGCATTCGCTCACTTCCCGCCCGTTGGGGTTCACGCTCGCTGCCAGCCTGGCCGTCGTTTTGGTTACCGATGGCGCCGCTTCCGTTGCCACCGTCGGCGCCTGTGCGGGCTCGAACGCGCTGATCCCCTCGGGCGTTCCCAGCCCGGTCGGTCCGTCGTAACCGGCGCGGGCGAGGCAGACGGCGCGCGAGACGCAGCTCGCTTTGGCCTCTTCCGCCGCCGTGCAGCCAGATACGCCCGTTTCTTCGTCGAACGGCTTCGTGCATTCGCCGTTCGACCCTTCGGTCACGTCGTGCAGCAAGCCGGTCGAGCCCGCGATGTTTTCATACAAAGTCTTCGCCGGGTATTCCACGCCGTGGGCTCCGCCTGCCAGGGCGAAGGTCGCGCCGATCAGTGGAGTCGCAAGACTCGTACCCCCGATCTGGCACCAGTGCGACGTGCGCAACGTACCGCCCTGCAGGTATGGGCACTCCTCGCTCGAGTCGTACACCGCCACGCCGCTGTACGGATCGGCGTCCGCGGACACATCCGCGACAGCGCGTTTCTCGCCGCAGCCCACCTTCGACCAGTCCGCGAGCGTCTGCTGCCACACGGGAGCCGTGAACTCGGAGCTGCAGCCGCCGCCGGTGGCGCCCACGCCTTCTGTCACGCCCTCGCTCTCACCGCCGTCGTTCCACACGCTCTCGCCGGCCCATTCGCCGTGCCGCCCAAGGCTCAAACGCGTTCCGCCCACCGCCACCACCTGGGGCGAGGTCGCCGGGAAGTTGGCGTAGGAGGGGGATCCTT
This sequence comes from uncultured Solirubrobacteraceae bacterium, assembly GCA_963810735.1. Lineage (GTDB taxonomy): Bacteria > Actinomycetota > Thermoleophilia > Solirubrobacterales > Solirubrobacteraceae > Palsa-744. The sequence goes on along the minus strand of CAWEOR010000004.1, from coordinate 264,280 downwards.
CCAGCCAGTTCAAATAGCCTTCGTCGCCCGCCGCCGCCGTGATCACGATGCCGGGGTGGTCGAACGCCGAGCTGCTCATGCAGTCGCCCGCGATCACGCACTCGGGACCGCCCCAGGAGTTGGATATCTCGGTAGCGCCGAGCCGCGCGGCCGTGTTCTCGGCGGCCTCGAGGTTCGCGTACATGGGCGAGTTCGCCTCCACCAGCACGATGTGGCAGTTGTTGCAGACAGCATGGACCGTCTCGATGTCGAGCGAGATCTCAAGGCCCCAGCCGATCGCTTCCTCGGCCTCCTTGTGCCTCAATCCGCCCAGCGCCGATTCCAGTTCGCTCGTGCTCCTCGGGAACGGCGGATTGCCCGTTTCCCCGTTCTGGTTGACCTGCTCGAAGCACGCGCCGGTCGTGGCGGTGCACGCGGGCAGCCCGAATTCCGCGGAGTACGTCGCCAGGTCCGCTTCTGCACCCAGGTCGTTGTATGCGTCCACCAGCGCGACCGTCTGACCCTCCGGCGCGGATGAGGGCAGTTCGTAGGCGCTGTGCAGATCCTGTGGGCGCAGCCCGAATTCCCCGGCCGCCGCCGATGACGCCGAAGCTGCGGGGACGGTGTCCGCGGTCGCGCTCGTCTGCGCTTGCGCGCTGGGTGTCGTCGTCGCCCCGCGCGGGACGAGCTGCAGCGCCATGCATCGCGCCTGGCGTTCCGGCGGTGCGCCGCACACCGCGCGCACGGAGTACTCGCCAGCCCGCAGCGCCGGGATCGAGCCCCTGCCGGCCGCCAGCGCCGGCTGCGTGCACAGCGCAGCGAGACCGACCACCAGCGCCAGCGCTCCGCCCCGAGTTATGCAATGTCCACGCACGATCATCGCCCTCTGTTGCCCTGCTGTCGTGGCCGTGGCGAGCTGTGGGAAACCCCAAATGGGGCGAGCGCTGCCGTCCTGGCTTTCGCTCCCACGGTGGCGGACAGCATCCCACTGTAGCGCTGTTCGGTCGATCCGAAAAGCCATGAAGGGCGGCGTGCGAAACGGCGCTGCGGCTCATAGACTGAGGGCGCAATGGCATCAGAGAACCGCACGGCCGCGGCCGAGGAGGACTCGCTCGAGCTTCCCGCTCCACGCTCAGAGCCCGACGACATCGAGGTCGAGCGCGCCCGCCTCCATGCGGACACGCCCGACGGCGGCGTGCATCCCGAGGGGCAGGCGCAGGCAGACGACGCGGACGCCACCGAGCCGGCGGAGCTCGATCCGGAGACGCGGCAGCGCCGCGACGCGGCGCTGCGCCACGTGCGCAAGTTCGGCGACCCCGTGCTCCGCGCAACCGCCCTGCCCGTCGAGCGCTTCGACGCCGAGCTAGCCGCCGAGGTTGCGCGCATGGGGGAGCTGATGCACGACGCGCTCGGGGTCGGGCTCGCCGCCACCCAACTCGGGGCGCTGCACCGAGTGCTCGTCTACAAAGCCTACCTCGACGACCCTCTCACCGCGCTCGTAAATCCCGTGCTCGAGTGGGCCAGCGAGGAGCTGGAGGTCGCCGAGGAGGGCTGTCTCAGCCTCCCCGGCGTGCACGTCGAGGTCGAGCGCCCCGCCCAGGTGCGAGTACGCGGCCAGGACGAGACCGGCAAGCCGCTCCAGATCCAGGCAGAGGGGCTCGAGGCGCGCGTGATCCAGCACGAGATCGACCATCTCGATGGCACGCTGATCCTCGATCGCATCTCGCGCGCGGAGCGCAAGCTGGCCATGCGCGCGATGCGCGAAGCCCAGGAGGCCGGCAAAAGGGGGGGCCCAGGCGTCGAGCGACCGGCAGCGCCGCCTAGGCGCCGCGCGGGCCACCGCCTTGAGCACCGTCTTCATCGGCACCTCCGCGTTCGCCGCCGCCGTGCTCGAGCGCCTCTCGCGCAGCCACGCCCATCGCCCGGCGCTCGTCATCACCCGCCCCGATCGCCCCAGGGGGCGCGGCAGGCGGCTCAGCGCTCCACCCGTCGCAGACACCGCGCGCGCGCTCGGGATCGCACTCCAGCAGCCGCCGAGCGTCAACGATCCCCACGCCAGGGCGCTGATCGACGAGGCGCTCGCCGCGGGCTCCTCCGGCGCTTCGCAGTCCGCCGGTACGCACGCGCGCGCACACCATGCGGGCACGGTCGTCGTGTGCGCCTTCGGCGCGCTGATCAAGGAGCCGCTGCTGTCCGAGCACGAGCTCCTCAACGTCCACCCCTCGCTGTTGCCGCGCTGGCGCGGAGCCGCGCCAATCGAGCGGGCGATCATGGCCGGCGACGCCCGCACGGGGGTATCCATCATGCGCCTGACCGCCGGCCTCGACAGCGGGCCCGTGTGCCTCATCGACAGCCTGCCCATTCACGCCGATGACAGCTATGGCTCGCTGGCCGCGCGGCTGCAGGAGCTCGCGGGGGAGCTGCTCGTGCGCGCCCTCGAGCAGCGCCCCGCGTTCGTGGAGCAGCCCGAGCAGGGCATCACCTACGCGGAGAAGCTCACCGCGGAGGACCGCCTGCTCGACCCCGCCCATCCGGCCGTCGAGGCGGAGCGCGTCGTGCGCGCTCTGCACCCCCACATCGGCGCCCGCGCGGCGCTCGGCGACGGACGCATGCTGGGCGTCGAGCGCGCGGCGCTCGCCGACGCCGGCTCGGGTCACGCTGCCGATGGCCCTGCGGCGCTCGCGGGCTCGCACACGCACGGCACGGGCCTGCACGCGCGTGACGGGCGCCTGCTGTTCGACTGCAGTCCCGGCGCGCTCGAGCTGCTCGTCGTGCAGCCCCCCGGTGGCCGCGCCATGGACGCCGCCGCCTACCTGCGCGGCCACGGGCTGCCCGAGCACCCCTAGCGAGGTCTCGATCGTGGCGCCGAGGCGCGAGCCCGCTCGGGGCGCTCAGGGACGACCCGGACGCCGGTAGGCGCTCGCGTAGTCCGGAATCGGGATCCCCGCGCGCAGCAGCGGGTCGGGCTCGGGCGGCAGGCTCCCGCTGGCCAGCGGGATCACCCCTGCCCACGCATCCGATGCGTAGTCCTCCTCGTCATCCAACGGCGAGCCCGTTCGCACCTTCGCCGAGGCCTCCTCGATCGGCAAGGCCAACACCGCGGTCGCCCTCAGCTCGTTCTCCGTGGGCGGGCGCACGTCGGCCCAGCGGCCAGGGACGATGTGCTCGATGATCGCCCGCAGCGCCGCGCGCTTCTCCCGCGGCTCCTCCACCACGCGCGCCTGTCCCAGGAGCATCGCCGAGCGGTAGTTGGCGGAGTGGTGCATCGCCGAGCGCGCCAGCACGAGCCCGTCGATCAGCGACACCGTCAGGCACGCCGGCGCGCCCGCCGCCAGCGTCCGCAGCGTGCGGCTGGCGGTCGAGCCGTGGCAGTACACCAGGTCCCCGTCGCGCGCATGCAGCGTCGGGGTCACGAACGGCTGGCCGTGCTCGTCCACGATCCCCACGTGCGCGATCAGCGCCTCGTCCAGGATCGCGTCGATCAGCGCCCGGTCATACGCGCCCCGTTCGCGCTTGCGGCGCAGCCGTACGCGCTCGGAAGGGGGTGGGGCCGAGGTGGCTCGTTGCTGCGCCTGGTGGGACACGCCGCTCTCCTCTCCATCCATTAATAAAAGCTGTAATAGTACAGTGCGATGTTTGAGATGAAACAGTATCGGATCGAGGCGAGCAGCGCAGCCGAGCTCGTCGCCCGCATCGAGGCAGGGGTCGCCAGCGGCGCGCTGGAGCCAGGGCAGCCACTGCCCTCCGTGCGGCGTCTCGCCGGCGAGGTGGGGCTCAGTCCGGTGACCGTCGCGGCCGCGCTAGCCGAGCTGCGCCGTCGCGGCGTTGTGCTCAGCGAGCCGCGCCGCGGCACCCGCATCGGCTCCGGTCCGCCGATCGGCTCCAGCCGCGCACCGCTGCCGGTGCCGCCGGGCGCCCGCGACCTCTCGCTCGGAAACCCCGACCCCGCGCTGCTGCCCGACCTCCAGGCCGCGCTCGCACGCACGCCTCAGCCCACGCGGCTGTACGGCGAACCCCCGGCGCTCGGCGAGCTCATCGACCTCGCCCGCGCAGCGCTGCGGGCGGACGGCATCCCCGACGAGCACGTCTGCGTCCTCAGCGGCACCATGGACGCCATCGAGCGGGTGCTGCAGGCGCACCTGCGCCCCGGCGACCGCGTCGCCGTCGAGAACCCCGGCTACGCCGCCCTCTATGACCTGCTTCGCGCCCAGGGCCTGGTGCTCGAGCCGGTGGCCGTCGACGATCGCGGCATGCAGCCCGTCGCCCTGCAGCGCGCCCTCGAGCGGGGTGCGCTCGCCGCCGTGCTCACCCCTCGCGGGCAGAATCCGCTCGGTGGCGCCCTGGACGGCATCCGCGCACAGGAGCTGCGCACGGTGCTCGATCGCTTGCCGCGCACGCTGCTGATCGAAGACGACCACCTCGGCGAGGTCGCAGGCGCGCCCCTGCACACGCTGCTGGGCGCTCCCGCCCAGCCGCCTGAGCGCTGGGCGGCCACGCGCTCGGTCGCCAAGGCGCTCGGGCCCGACCTGCGCCTCGCCGTGCTCGCCGGCGATCGCGCCACCATCGCCCGCGTGCAGGGACGCCAGCAGTGCGGGCCGGGGTGGGTCAGCCACATCCTGCAGGCGCTCGTGCTCGCCCTGTGGCGCGATCCGGCGGTCGACGCCCTAGTCAAGCGCGCCAGCGCCACGTATGCCGCGCGACGCGAGCGGCTGCTCTCGCGCCTCGCGCGCGAAGGCGTGCCCGCACATGGAGCCTCCGGCCTGAACGTGTGGATCCCGGTGCCCGAGGAAGCGCTCGCCATCGGCGCGCTCATGCAACGCGGGTGGGTGCTCGCCCCAGGCGCGCCCTACCGGCTCGCCGGTGCCGCCCCCGGTATGCGCGTCACCACCGCCACGCTCAGCGAGCCCGACGCCGACCGGCTGGCGCGCGACCTCGCCCAGGTGCTCGCCCCCGGCCGCGCCAGCCGCATCGGGTAGGCGAGCCGACCATGGCCCCCAGCCCCAGCCCGAGCCCAACGCCAGCCCGGGAGCCCGCCGCCCCGGCCCGCCGCTGCGCCTACGCGGTCGTGCGCCGCGTGTTCGAGCGCGGGGCCTACGCCGACCGTGCGTTCGCCGCCGAGGCAGGTGCGCTCGATGCGCGCGACCGCGCGCTGGCGATGCGCCTGGCCTATGGCGCAATCCAGCGCAGCGGCACGCTCGAGCACCTGATCGCGGCGCTCGCCGAACGCCCGGCCGCCACGCTCGACCCGCCGCTGCTCGCCGCCCTGCGGCTCGGGCTGTACGAGCTGCTGTACACCAGTGGCGCACCCGACTACGCGATCGTCGCCGACGCCGTCGCGCTCGCCAAGGCAAACGCCCGCGCCGGCCACGGGCTCGTCAACGCCGTGCTCCGTCGCGCGCTGCGCGAGGGAGCCGACGCGCTGCTCGGCGCCCTGCGCGAGGACACGCCCGAGCACGCCGCAATCAAGCACTCGCACCCGCAGTGGATCGCCAGGCTGTGGTGGCAGGAGCTCGGCGCCGACGGCGCACGCGCGCTGATGGCCGCCGACAACGAGCCCCTCGAGGTCGCGCTCCGTGCCAACACCCTGGTGACCGGCGCCCACGCCCTAGCGCAGCAGCTGCCCGTGCGAAACCATCTCGATCCGGCCATACCCGAGGCCGTCGTGCTCGACGGGCCATTCGATGCCCACGCCTCCCCGCTCTTCCAGCAGGGCGCCTTCCACGCACAGTCGCGGGCCGCCATGCTCGTCGTCCACGCGCTCGACCCCCAGCCCGGCGAGCGCGTGCTCGACCTGTGCGCAGCCCCCGGCGGCAAGAGCACGCACATCGCCGCGCTCATGCAGGGCCGGGGCGAGGTGCTCGCCGTCGAGCACAACCGGCGACGCGCCGCGGGGCTCGTACGCACCGCGCGACGGCTGCACGCCGCCAACGTTCACGTGCAGGTCGCAGACGCCGAGCGCTGGGACGTATCGCCAACCGCCGCCCAGGCCCCCGAGCACGTGTCCGGTGCCTTTCACCGCGTGCTCGTCGATCCTCCCTGCTCCGGGCTCGGCACGCTGCAGGCACGCGCCGACCTGCGCTGGCGCGTCACGCCCCAGTCGATCGAGCAGCTCACCCCCATCCAGGCAAGAATTCTTGCCGCCGGTGCACGCGCCCTACGTCCGGGCGGCGTGCTTGTCTACTCTACGTGCACCATCTCTCCCGCTGAGAACGAGCGCCTGATCGCCGCCTTCCTGGACTCCAACGCCGACTTCACCCTCGACGGACCGGGCGACTTCGGGCCGCACGGGCTCGCTGGGCCGGGGCCGCTGCTGACGCTGCCCCACCGCGACCACACCGCCGGCTTCTTCGTCGCGCGACTGCGCAGGAGCTGAACGTGGAGGACGAACGCCAGACGCCGGCCAGGACCGCCATCGACCTCGGGCCGCAATGCCCGCATTGCGGCGAGCCGTGGCTGCGCCCCACCAACCTGCCCGGTCGATACCGCTGCGTCTACTGCCTGCACCGCTTCGAGCTCACCTCCGTATGCCCCAACTGCGGTGAGCACTCCACGATCGTGCGCATGTCCTCGACCGCCATTCTCAAGTGCAACGCCTGTGGGGACTCGATGCTGCAGGCAGTATGAGCGCATCGTCCTCGGAGAGGGAGCGCGCACGCGAGCTGCTGCGTGAGGTGCGCGTGGCACCGTCGATCCTGTCCGCGGACTTCGGGCGCCTGCGCGAGCAGGTGCTCGAAGTGCTCGACGCCGGCGCACGCGTGATCCACGTCGACGTCATGGACGGGCATTTCGTACCGCCGATCACCGTGGGCCCGCTCACCGTCGCCGCGCTCGCCGACGCCGTCCACGACGCCGGCGGAATGCTAGAGGCGCACCTGATGGTCGAGCGACCCGAGCGCCAGGTCGAGGAGTTCGTGCGCGCGGGCGTCGACTCCATCACCTTCCACGCCGAGGCCACGCCCCACATCGCCTACGCCGCCAACCTCATCCGCGAGGGCGGCGTCGGGGTGGGGCTCGCGATCAACCCCGCCACCGCCGTGGGTGCGCTCGCCGAGGTCGCCGGTGCGATCGACCTCGCGCTGTGCATGACCGTCAACCCGGGGTGGGGCGGGCAGCCGTTCATCGCCCACTCGCTCGACAAGCTCCCGCGCGTGCGCGCGCTCGTGGGCGACGCGGTGGCCGTGGAGGTGGACGGCGGTATCGAGCCGCACAACGCGCCCTCCTGCCTGAAGGCCGGCGCCAACGTGTTCGTCGCCGGCTCCGCAATCTTCACCGGCCCGGACCCGGGCGAGACCTACCGGGCGCTCGCCGCGTCCGTCGAGGCCGTCTGAGACACCGCTCGGGCGCGCGTCACCGCGATCTGGCGTTCCGCACCGAAGCGGTAGGGTGGGCCGCGGATCACCGATGCCCGATCTCGCCGCCCCCAGCACAGGCAGCTCGGCCGAGAGCCTCGAACGCGCGGCCGAGGAGCTCTCGCCGCTCGCGCGCGAGCTCGCGCCCGCGACCGAGGCCGAGCGGCGGCTGCCCGAAGAGCTCGTCGCCGCGCTGCGCTCTGCCGGCCTGCTACGCGCCGGCGCGCCCGCGTCCGTCGGCGCCGCCGAGGCGTCGCCGGGCGTCATCCTGCGCTGCGCCGAGACACTCGCGCGCGGGGATGCCTCCGCCGGCTGGTGCGTCTCGATCGCCGCCACCAGCAGCCTGCTCGGCGGCTGGCTGCCCGAGGCGGGCCTGGCCGAGACGTTCGCCGATGCCGACAAGGTCGCGGCCGGGATCTTCACCCCGCGCGGGCGCGCACGGCACGTCGACGGCGGCTACCGCGTGTCGGGGCGGTGGGCGTTCTGCAGCGGGATCACGCACTCCGACCACCTGTTCGCCGGCTGCATGGTGGCGCCCGACGGTGACGGCGAGCCGGTCATGCGCACCCTCGCGATGCCGGTCAGCGAGCTCGAGATCCTCGACACCTGGCACACCAGCGGACTGCGCGGCACGGGCAGCCACGACGCCGTCGCCGAGGACCTGTTCGTCCCCGCCCACCGCAGCCTGTGGCTGCTCGATCCGCCGACCTCCACCGCCGCGCTCTACCGCTTCCCGATCTTCGCCTTCTTCGCGCTGTCCATCTCCGCCGCCGCGCTCGGCAACGCGCGCGGCGCAATCGACGATCTGATCGAGCTGGCCGTCGTCAAGGTCGGGCAGGGATCGAGCCGCACGCTCGCACAGCGAGCGGCCACGTGGAGCGCCATGGCCGAGGCCGAGGCGTCGCTACGGGCCGCGCGCGCGTTCTACTACGACGCGATCGAAGCGGCGTGGAAGGCCGCGCAGCCGGCCGCATCGTCCCCGGAGGGGGAGCCCATCTCGGTGGAGCTTCGCGTCGGCCTGCGGCTCGCCGCGACGCACGCCGTGCGCACGGCCGCCGAGGTCGCATGCGCGATGTACGACCTGGGCGGAGGCTCGGCCATCTACGAGACTTCGCCGCTGCAGCGGCGCTTCCGCGATGCCAACACCGCCACTGCCCACTTCCAGGTCAACCCCACTACTTGGGAGCTGACCGGGCGCCTGTTGCTCGGTCAGCCGACTGAGACCGCGATGCTTTGAGGGGCGGGCGGGCACGACCGGCACGCCGGCGCCTATCAGTCCGTTGCCGAGGTTTTCTGAACTGCATACCCATCAGTCGCATCCGAGGGGGCGACCGTGACAGTTAGTCGGGTGATCGCGACGGCGTTCGTCGAGCGCTATGGCAGGACGTGGGGAGTTGGGATCTCGACGGTTTCGTTGACCTGTTCAATGACGATGTGGTCTACGTGGAGCACCCCGTCAACGAGACCGTTGTCGGGCGGGAGGCGATGGGACGCTACATCCGGCGGGAGCAAGCCGAAGCGGGCACCGTTCGTGTCCGCATGGGCAAGCCGATCGTCGACGGGGATCGGGTCGCAGCGGAGTTCTGGACCGCGATGTCCAATCGTGATGGAGAGCCGGAGGAAACGCTCGCCGGATGTTTCATCGCGCGGCTGGACGCGACGGACGGACGATGCACCCACTTTCGCCAGTACTTTCCGAATTTGATGGCCACCCCAGCCCCTTGGAGGGTTGGGGCGAGTGAGCACCGAATAGGCCCTAGGCGGGCATCTGGAGTGGAGCGCGTCGTCTGGGTCCAGTCGAGCGATAGCTCGGAAGCCTTCTAGCATCGCGATTGTTAAATCGGCTACGATGGCAGAGCACGCGACCGTAGGCAGGGGGTTTGGGGGATGTCGGAGCGAATGAGCATGCGGCGCGTCCGTGTCACTGCGGTCACGGCCTTGATCGGTGCTCTCGTCCTCGCCGGGGCTCACGTGTCTCGCGCATCGGAGCTGTCGACACCTCCGTCCACGGCATTGTCGGCGCCGCTTGGCTCGCCGGCGACCTTCGGCACCTACCCGAGCAATGCTTCGATTGTGGACGGCAGTGGTGTTGTCACGATCGGTGCGAGTGGTGGTGCTGCGGTCGCTGAACCGGCGGTGTCTGCGCCGCCGGATCTGCTGGTTGGGGAGGCCGATGGGTATGTCGATCTGCCGGTCAGTTTGAGTGCGCCCGGGACGGGCACGGTGACGGTTGATTATGCGACCGCGAACAGCACCGCTAGCGCCGGGATCTCGTGTGATGCTGAGTATGTCGGTGTGAGCGGCACGCTCACGTTCGCGCCCGGTGAAACAACCAAGGTCGTGCGCGTCGATCTCAACGACTGCGGCCTGTCGGGTTTTCGTGCCTTCACGTTTGGCCTTTCCTCGCCTACCGGTGCCACGATCGCTGGGGCGAGCACGCGGGTGGGGATTGTCGGTGACGCGGTCGGGGCGGGGACGCCGGGGCTGGATGTGCGTGACGCGGTGGTCGCCAACGGCGCTGGGATCGTCGAGGTGCCGGTGCTGTTGGGTGGCCCGGCTGGGGCGGCTTCCAAGAGCACCGTGACGGTTGATTATGCGACCGAGGACGGCTCGGCCGTGGCCGGCTCGGACTACGCGGCGAGCAGCGGCACGTTGACCTTCGGGCCGGGGCAGACGGTCGCCAACGTGCCGGTCGTGATCGATGACCGGGAAGGCGCGCAGCCCGCTCGCCGCTTCACGATCGACCTCAGCAGCCCGAGCAATGCTTCGATTGTGGACGGCAGTGGTGTTGTCACGATCGGTGCGAGTGGTGGTGCTGCGGTCGCTGAACCGGCGGTGTCTGCGCCGCCGGATCTGCTGGTTGGGGAGGCCGATGGGTATGTCGATCTGCCGGTCAGTTTGAGTGCGCCCGGGACGGGCACGGTGACGGTTGATTATGCGACCGCGAACAGCACCGCTAGCGCCGGGATCTCGTGTGATGCTGAGTATGTCGGTGTGAGCGGCACGCTCACGTTCGCGCCCGGTGAAACAACCAAGGTCGTGCGCGTCGATCTCAACGACTGCGGCCTGTCGGGTTTTCGTGCCTTCACGTTTGGCCTTTCCTCGCCTACCGGTGCCACGATCGCTGGGGCGAGCACGCGGGTGGGGATTGTCGGTGACGCGGTCGGGGCGGGGACGCCGGGGCTGGATGTGCGTGACGCGGTGGTCGCCAACGGCGCTGGGATCGTCGAGGTGCCGGTGCTGTTGGGTGGCCCGGCTGGGGCGGCTTCCAAGAGCACCGTGACGGTTGATTATGCGACCGAGGACGGCTCGGCCGTGGCCGGCTCGGACTACGCGGCGAGCAGCGGCACGTTGACCTTCGGGCCGGGGCAGACGGTCGCCAACGTGCCGGTCGTGATCGATGACCGGGAAGGCGCGCAGCCCGCTCGCCGCTTCACGATCGACCTCAGCAGCCCGAGCAATGCTTCGATTGTGGACGGCAGTGGTGTTGTCACGATCGGTGCGAGTGGTGGTGCTGCGGTCGCTGAACCGGCGGTGTCTGCGCCGCCGGATCTGCTGGTTGGGGAGGCCGATGGGTATGTCGATCTGCCGGTCAGTTTGAGTGCGCCCGGGACGGGCACGGTGACGGTTGATTATGCGACCGCGAACAGCACCGCTAGCGCCGGGATCTCGTGTGATGCTGAGTATGTCGGTGTGAGCGGCACGCTCACGTTCGCGCCCGGTGAAACAACCAAGGTCGTGCGCGTCGATCTCAACGACTGCGGCCTGCCAAATCCGGGGACGTTCACCTTCAATCTGTCCTCGCCCACCAACGCCACGATCGCCAGGGCGACTGCGCAGATCCAGATCGTCGAAGGCTCGCTGGAAGGGACGACCCAGGCGGTGTACGTGCCGGCCGAGGTGCTGCTCGGCGCCCAGTACAATGCGCTCTTCCGCGCCTCCGGGCTTGCCAACTACGTGCTGGTGGGGGCGCCGTCCTGGCTCACGGTCAGCTCTACCGGAGCGGTGACCGGCGTGCCACCGGCGGGAACCACCTCGTTCAGCTTCAGCGTCTCGGCGACCGGAAGTACGACTGCCGGACCTTTCACCGTCGCCGTCGAGAAAGCCGTAGGAGTCAGCGGCACCGTCACGAGCAGCGACGGCACGGGGATCGGAGGGGCACCCGTCGAGGATTGCGCGGCCGTCACCGGCTGGAACTGCCAGAGAACCGTCACGTCCTCGAACGGCAGCTTCACCCTCGAAGCTGCGCCCGGAACGAGCATCGTGCTGACGGCCTTTCCACCGAGCGGCTCGCAGCTCGTCAAGGCGTCGACCGGCGCGATCACCGTCCCTGCAGAAGGAGTGTCACGGGTGAAGATCGTGGAGAGCGGGACGGGTCCGCTGCCTTCGGGTCTGCTGATCAACGGACAGTCGACCGTGCCAATCATCAACTGGGGGTTCCTTCAACCGCGACGCTGACGGGATGCCCGGAAGGGGTTGCGACCGTCACGCTCGTGGGAGAGAACACGTCCACGGGAGAATACGAAGACAAGGTCATTCTTCTGACGGAAACCACGGAAACCTCGCCTGGTTCGGGGACTTACGTCGGAACGATTCCCCCCGTCTACCCAATCCATGGCCCGGTCCACATCAGCGACTCCGTCACTTGCCCGCCGGAAAGCCCGCTGCTCCCGAACTCAGGTCCGGCCTCGGGCGGCAATATCGATCGCCATCACCGGGTCCGGGTTCACCGACGCGACGGCGGTCAGCTTCGGCGACGTGCCGGCAACGAGCTTCACGGTGGAAGCCGATGATCTGATCGAGGCCGTGGCGCCGCCGGGGGCGGGCACCGTGCCAGTCAGTGTTACAGCGGATGGGTCGAGCCAGGTCGTCGACGACTACACCTACGTGGCGATCACGTCGATCTCGCCGCAGGGCGGTCCGACAGTGGGCGGTACGGCCGTCGACATCTTCGGGACCGGGCTCGAATCCGCCGAACGCGTCCTGTTCGGTGAAACAGCAGTGGAATTCACCCAGGTCTCAGAAGACGAGATCGAAGCGGTGAGCCCGCCCGGTTCCGGGACGCAGGACATCACCGTCGTGACACCGTTCGGCGGAACGACTCCGCTCACGCCAGCAGACCAGTTCACCTACGGCGCGAGCATGTCGACGACAGGGCGTGCGAAGAGCACGACCTCGACACCGTCAAGCGGCCAAGGGGTCAGCACACACCGACTTGGGGCGCCGGCGCCGACGACGCGGTCTCAACCCGCAAAGCCGCTCACTGCCCCACTTCCGGCCTGGCGAAAGATTGCCAAGTGGGTTCTTGGGCAGTACACTCGAGACCTCGACTGGATCGGTAAATACCACATCCAGGCTCTCGCGGATGCCGCGGTTGCATACAAGAATCCGACCTGTCAAACCACTCATGCGGTACTTGAGGACTATACGCAGGGTGCCGTCGAACTTGCATTTCTTCCTGCCGCAGCGGTCTTGAAGTTGGGGGCGGCTGTGAAGGCGGTCAGTTTTTGGGCCAGCGCCCCCATTTCAGGCAGGCTCGTACGGCAGGTGACGACCTTTGCAAGTCAATGGGCGATCGATGACACCCTCAAGCAGTTCAGCAAGGCGACTGTCGACGGGTACTTCGGAGCATGTCCGGGCGAGAAGCTTGCGGGCAATATGCTGGTCGATCCGAGCGGGGCCGTTCTCGACACAAACGGCAACCCGGTGAGCGGGGCGACGGTCACGATCACGCGGTCGGACTCTGCCGCGGGGCCGTTCGCGCCGGTCGAACCCAGCTCGCCGGGGATCACGCCGGCTGTCAATCCAGAGACCACCGGGGAAGACGGCGTTTTCCACTGGGACGTCTCGTCCGGGTTCTACGAGCTCGAGGCATCGAATGTGGGATGCACCGATCCGAACAACGCGGGCAGCTCGACCGCGACCATCGGGCCCTACCCGGTGCCCCCACCGCAGGTGGGGCTAGTGATCACCCTCGCATGCCCCAGCGAACCGGCCCCGCCAACGCCTTCCGTGACGAGCCTCAGCCTCGCGGGCGGGGCATCGGAAGGGGGAACGCAGGTGACGATTCTCGGCACCGGCTTCACGCCGTCGAGCTCAGTGACCTTTGGGGGCGCGGTCGCGTCGGCCACGTACCTCTCATCCGAAGCGCTCGCGGTCGTGTCGCCTCCAGGAGCGGGGCTCGTCGACGTGGTCGTGCACAACAGCGGGAAAGAGAGTGCGACCTCGGACGCCGACCAATTCTTCTACGGAGCGCCACCGACCGTGACCGGGCTGAGCGTCAACCACGGATCCGCGTCGGGAGGGACATCCGTGACGATTTCGGGCTCCGGATTCACGAGCGCCACGGTCGTCGGTTTCGGCGGGCTTCCCGCGGCCTCGTTCAGTGTGGTGTCCGACAGCGAGATCACCGCCGTGGCACCGGCCGCGCCCGCGGGCGTCTCGGACGTGCAGGTCATCACTCCCGCCGGAGGCAGCGCCACCACGTCGTCGGATCAGTTCACCTTCGATCCCGTCACCCAAACACTCACGTTCACCTCGACGCCCCCGGCCAGCCCGGCCGTCGGTGGCACCTACGCCGTGAGCGCAACGGCGAGCTCTGGGCTGCCCGTGTTCTTCTCGATCGATCCGGCCTCAACGTCGGGCTGCTCGATTCAGGGATCCACGGTCAGCTTCTCGCCCCCGGCCGGCACCTGCGTGATCGACGCAGACCAGCCGGGTGATGGCAGCTTCAGCTCGGCCCCACGGCAACAGCAGGTGGTCACCGTGACCGAGACGCTGACCCCGCCCTTCAGCAGCTCGGGCGGTCCGAACGCCGGCGCTGGCCCGGGCGCGGGCCAGCACGGGGTCCTCGCCTACCAGGCGCCCACGCTCTCGAACCTGACCCTGCAACCCAGCGCCTTCTCCACCCGCGCCCACAAGCACTCCCACCCGGGCACCACCATCAGCTACCACGACAGCCAAGCAGCCACCACCACCATCACGATCCAACGCCAGCTCCCAGGCGTACTCAAAGGTCACACGTGCCTGACCCCACCCAAGCATCCCCACGGCAGCCCCCACCATTGCACGCGCTATGCGACCGCTGGGAGCGTCACCCACAACGACATCGCCGGCACCAACACCATCCGGTTCGACGGACGGCTCAACGGACACGTCCTGCCCGCCGGCACCTACCGGCTCCTCCTCGCCGCCCGCAACACCGCCGGACAAACCAGCCAGCAGCTCATCACCACGCTCAAGATCATCCCCTGACGCCGCCGCTCCGGCGACCACGCTGATCAGCCCGCAGGACGCGCCTGCATCTGCCGGCTGCCGCGCCGGTACAGCAGCGCCAGCACCGCCGCCAGCAGCGCCGTCGCCCCCGCATAGCCGATCTCCGCGCGCAGGAGCTGGTCGCTCACCGCGGGCGTCAGCATCCACGCCACGAACACCACCGCCGCGAGCAGCCAGCACGCCGCAGCCGCCCGCGCGCGGTCGCGCGCCAGCGCCGCCTGGTTGAGCGCCCCAGAGGTCAGGTGCAGGCCCATGCCCACGCCGATCAGCGCCAGGCCGAAACGGTTGTAGTTGTAGTCCTGCCCGAAGAACACGTGGCGCAGCGCGAACGGGCCGACCACCAGCAGGCCCAGCGCGACGGCCAGCGCGAATGCGGCGATCGCGCGCACGGTCACGCGGATCGCGTGCGCGAACGCCGCGTGCCCGGCCGTCGTCTCCAAGCCCGTCAGGTGTGGCAGCAGCGAGGTCTGGATCGCTTGGAAGAGCTGCAGCGGGGCGCGCGCGATCAGCAGCACGTTGAACACGATCCCCGCCAGCACCACGTTGCGCGCGGTCGCATCCACGGTCAGCACGGCCGCGTTCAAGAGCGTCTGCTCGGCGAGCATGATGCCCGACACCCACACCGCGAAGCCGCCGCCGCGACGCAGCGAGAGCTCATCGTGGGCAGCGGTCTCCTGCACGCCCTCGGTCCCCGGCCCTGCGAGCGCCGCGTCGGCCTCGTCCACCGAAATCGCCGCCCCAGCGGAGCCTCCCGCGGGGCCGGCGAGCGCCGCATCCAGCGCGCCGCCAGACGCCTCCAGCACGTCCTGCGACGTCTCGGGCGCGCCGTCCGAGTCCGCCAGCGCCTGGCGGGCGAGATCGCTCCGGCGCCGCGCGAACGCCACCGGCACCACCACCAGCGACACGAGCGGCGCAGCCGCGATGCCCAGCGCCACCACGTTCTCGCCGCTGGCCAGACCCAATGCCACCGCCAGGGCGAAGCAGATGCGTGAGGTCGACTCCATCAGCACGAGCCCGCCGAACAGGCCGAAGAGCTGGTGCCCGGCGAGCCAGCCGCGTGCGAAGTAGCTGGCGGCATAGGCCAACGTGCCCACCACGAGCACGTCGTAAAGCGCCGCCTGGTGTTCGAACACTTCGTTCACGAGCTCTTCGTGGAGCGCCAGCGCGATCACCAGGAACGTGAGCGCGAAGCTCGCCTGGATCAGCATCGGCACGCGCAGCGTGTGTGCCGCCTGCCCGCGCGCCCGCCGCTGCGCGATCGTACGTGAGAGCAGCTGTTCGATCGGACGGTAGATCACCGAGATGATCACGAACATCACCGACCACAACAGGTCGAGCCGCTTGGCCGAGCCTTCGCCGAGCACGTGGCTCGCGATCGAGAAGTAAGCGAACGTCAGCAGGCCCGTCGCGGCGATCCCGAGCGACAGGATCCGCGCCCCGGAGCCGTAGGAGCGGGCACCGCCGTCGCCGCCGGCCTTGCTGTGTGCCTCGGGTTGCGCCCCGCTCTGGGGTGGGCCCGTGTCGGGCGGGTGGGCGCTGGATGCCCTAGACGCGGACAAGCAACATCGTCCAGGGGAACGGCGAGCGGACCTCGGCCACCTCGCCGTGGCGCGAGAGCAGCTCCACGAACGAGCGCCGGGACCAGTGGTTGAGGTGACCGGGGGTGTTGCCCAGCTCCGTCCAGTAGGCCCCGCGCGCCATGTTCAGCATCCGCCACAGCGGCTCGTGCGGGACCGACACGAGCACGTGGCGCCCAGCGCAGCGCGCCATCTCGCTCACCGTGTGCTCGGGATCGGGCACGTGCTCGAGCACCTCGATCGCGCACGCCAGCTCGAACTCCCCGTCCGCGAACGGCAGGTCCGCTGCATGCATCACGCGGTATTCGAGGTTGGGCGCCTGGTGGCGTGCCCAGCCCGCCTGGATCGACTCCTCCTCCAGGTCGATGCCCACCACTCGGGTCGCGCCGTCCGGGTTCTCCTCGCCCAGGCGCTTCGCCCAGCGCTGCACGAGCACGCCCTCGCCGCAGCCGACGTCGAGCAGCGAGCTCGGTGCGGCCAGCGCGAACAGCTCATCCAGGTCGCGCTCGAAGCGCGCCATCAGGCGACGCACCACCGGGTTGGTCGAGCCGTACTTGTCGTAGGTGTTGCCGGTCACGATCCCGTCCTCGGAGACCGTCACGCCGCTCACAGCGGCACCGCCTCTCCCGGACGTGGGGCCTGTGACCCGCTCACAGCGGGCTCGACTCCGGGGTCCGCCTGCGCTTCCGGGCCCGCCACCCTGCCGGGCCGCTGGGACGCGCTCCCGCCCGGTTCGTAGTGGGAGGGCTCGACGCCGAGCTCCAGCTCGATGCGCCGCACCCGCTCGAAGGTACGTTGGGTCATCACCCGCTGCGCGGCGAGCAGGTCGCCGATCACGCCGAGCGCCCACAGCACGACCGCCGCGATGAACAGCACCGCACCCAGGATCAGCGACTGGACATGCCCCTTGCCGTTGCCGTTGGCGTACGCGATCACGAAGCGGATCCACACGGCGACGGCGGCGAGACCGATCACGAGCGACAGGCTCCAGAACACCCGCAGCGGCTCGTACTGGGCGTAGATGCGGAAGATCGAGACGGCGTTGCGCCGCACATACGCTCCCATCGACGGGAACAGGCGCGACTCCCGGGTCTGCGGATTGGTGCGGACGGGGACGTGGTCGATCGCAACCAGCAGCTTGCCCGCCTGGATGATCGTCTCGAGCGTGTACGTGAACTTCGAGACCACCATCATCTGGATCGCCGCCTCGCGGTTGTACGCGCGGAACCCCGAGGTCGTGTCGGGCACCGTCGTGGAGGACGCCTGGCGCACGACCCACGAGCCGAGTCGCTGCAGCGTCTTCTTGAGTGGCGAGAAGTGCTCGATATCGCCCACCTCGCGGTCGCCCACGACCATGTCGGCGCGGCCCTCGATGATCGGGCGCACGAGTGCAGCTATGTCGCCGCCGAAGTACTGGTTGTCGGCGTCGGTGTTCACGATCACGTCCGCGCCCAGCTTCAGGGCCGTGTCGATGCCGGCCTGGAAGCCGGCCGCGAGGCCCTTGTTGTTGGTCAGGCGGACCAGGTGGTCGACGCCGTGCGCGCGGGCAACGGCGACGGTCTCGTCGGTCGAGCCGTCGTCGATCACCAGCCACTGCACCTCGTCGAAGCCGGCCATCTCCCGCGGGAGGTCCGCGAGCGTTTGCGGAAGCTGCTCCGCCTCGTTGAAGCAGGGGATCTGGATGATGAGCTTCATGTCCGTCGATTGCCTAGACTTTGGCTTCCGGCAGTATCCCAAAGCGCGGTCACGGTCCTGGCGCCAAGCGCACCTACCGGCGCCGGGTGGGTGGGCGTCACTTCGACCAGGGTTCTATGGCCAAGGCTAGATGGAAAGCGCGATGCTCACCCGGCGCAAGCCGGGCTCGATCCGGCTCGCGAGGCTGAGCGCCGCGTCCCCCGGAACCTGGGCGCGCGCCGGCTTCGCCGTGATGTGCGTCGCGGCGCTGATCGGCTACCTCGCCTTTCCGACCTACCCCACCTACGACTCCTTCTACGCGCTGCTCTGGGGTCGCGACCTGCTGCACCTGCATCTGCCGGACTTCAGCGTCTACCGCGGGCCCACCGAGCATCCCCTGGCGATCGCCTTCGGCATGTTCTGCTCGATCTTCGGCCAGGGCGGCGCCCGCCTGATGGTGCTCGGCTCGATCGGCTCGTTCGTGGCGGCCGTCGCCGGTATGTACCGGCTCGGACGCTTGTGCTTCGGGCCACTCGTGGGCCTGATCGCGGCGCTGCTGCTGCTCAGCCGCTTCTTCATCGAGAACCTCGCCGCACAGGGCTATCTCGACATCTCATACGTCGCCCTGGTCGTGTGGGCGGTCGTGCTCGAGCTCGAACGCCCGCGCCGCGGCTGGCCGGTGTTCCTGGCGCTCGCCGCCGCCGGGCTGCTGCGCCCGGACGCGTGGGTCCTGAGTGGCGCCTACTGGCTCTGGTGCTCGTGGCGCGCGGACAACGCGACGCGCGTCAGGTACCTGGCTCTGGCGGCCATCGCCCCGATCGTGTGGATCGCCGTGGACGCGATCGTGACCGGCAACCCGCTGTACTCGCTCAACGCCACCTCGGGGCTCGCCGCCGAACTCGAACGGACCCAGGGCTTCGGCAGTGTGCTCGGCTCGGTGTGGAGCTACGGCGTGCGCATCGACCACCTGCCCGTCGTGCTCGGCGGGCTGCTGGGCATTCCGATCGCCGTATGGATGACGCCGCGTCGCGCGCTCGTGCCGCTGGCCGCCTTCGCGCTGCTGCTAGGCGTGTACGTGGCCGAGGGCGCCGTCGGCGCCTCGGTGGTCGACCGCTACCTGCTGGGCGCCGCCACCGCGCTCCTGCCCTTCTGCGCGGTCACCGTCGGCGGCTGGGCGATGCTCGAGCCCGGCTCCTGGGTGCGAAGGGCCTGGATCGTCGCCGCGGTGGTGCTCGTCGCCTACGGCGCGCTGTCCGCCGCCAACTCCATCAGCCTCTCGGGGCTGCGCACCACGCTTGCAGAGCACGAGGACTTTCACAAGGAACTGGCGGTCGCGCTGCACAGTCCGCGAGTGCAGGCTCAGCTCCATCGCTGTCCGCTGGTGTCGCTGCCCGACAACAAGCTGATACCCGACGCCCGGTGGATCCTCGACAGCGTCGGCCAGCACGACATCGTCGCTCGCAGTCAGGCGCGCGCCGACGCCGAACACGGCGATCCCGCGCTCGAGCAGAGAATCCATGCTGGCAGCGTGGCGGTGTACCCGCTCGGCAGCGCCATCTTCGTCGACGCCATCGTCGACCCTGGCGATGACCCCCGCGACCAGGTGCCGCTCACGGGCTTCCGGCGCATCTACAGCAGTCGCTTCTACGCCGTGTATGGCAACTGCTGAGGGACCCAAGCTCGGCGAGCGCGCCGGTGGCGGACCCGCCCGGGCGGGCGGGCGGCGCAAAAGGCCGCGCACGGAAGACGGGGGCGGGCGCGAACGGCGCTGGGCGTGGGCGGGGCTGGCGCTCGTGTTGGGCGGCGGGCTCGCGCTGCGGCTGTGGGGGGTGCGTCAGGGGCTGCCCTACGCATACAACGCCGACGAGGCCGACCACTTCGTGCCGCATGCGGTCGCGATGTTCGAGACGGGCACGCTCAACCCCCGTTACTTCGCCAATCCGCCCGCTTTTACGTACCTGCTGCACCTCCTGTTCGCGATCTACTACGGGGGCGCGCACGGTGCGGAGCATGCCTTCGCGGTGGATCCCGCGAGCGTCTACACGCTCGCTCGTGTTGCGGCCGCGTCGCTGGGGACGGTTGCGCTGTGGCTGCTCTACCTCGCGGGCGCGCGGCTGTTCAACCGCGCCGTGGGGCTGCTCGCCGCGGCCATCGAGGCGGTTGCCTTCCTACCCGTCTTCTACGCGCACCTCGCGCTCAACGACGCCCCAACGCTCGCGCCGGCCACGCTGTCGCTGCTCGGCAGCGCGGGTGTGCTCCGCAAAGGACGCCCCCGCGACTACGTGCTGGCGGGCGTCGGCCTGGGACTGGCCGCCGCCACCAAGTACACCGCCGGGATCATGCTCGTGCCGCTGCTGGCGGCGGTCGTCCTGCGCGGCCTGGACACCGGCAAGCGACGAGCGCTGGTCGGGCTGGCGCTCGCGGGCGCGTGCGCGCTCGCCGCGTTCCTGATCGCCAATCCCTACGCGCTGCTCGACTACAGCAGCTTCCACTCCGAACTGGTTCACCAGTCGACGCTCTCGGCCGAAGCCCAGGGCAAGCTCGGAGCCCCCAAAGATGGCGGGCTGATCTACTACCTGTGGTCGTTTACGTGGGGGCTGGGCTGGGCGCCGGCGCTGGCAGCGCTCGCGGGCGCGGTGATCGTGTGGCGTCACGAGCGCGCGTGCAGCCTGGATGCTCGTGCCCGCGGCGTTGCTGTTCCTCGCGTTCATGGGCACCGAGGGCCGCTACTTCGGCCGCTGGCTGCTTCCGATCTTCCCGATCGCGTGCCTGCTGGGCGCATACTTCGTCGTGTGGCTCGCGGCCGCCGCCGCGCGGGCGCTCGCCTCGCGCGCTGTAGGCCCCGCAGGCCGCCCCGAGGAGGGCCGCCCGGCGCCGAGGATCGGCTCCGCGGGGCTACGGGTCGGGCTCGCGGCGGCGCTCGTCGCTGCGGTGCTCGCCCAGGGCCTGCTCTACAGCGTCCACTCGGGCATCGTGCTCTCGCGCGCTGACACGCGCAACGTGACGCGGGCGTGGATGGTCACACACATTCCGACGGGCGCCAAGATCGTCGCCGAGCCCGTCGAGCCAGAGGAATGGGCGCGCGAAGTCGTGGACGGCAGCTCGACCCGCGCCAACCGCTATCGGTGGCAGCTGTATCCGGCGCTCTACCTGCGAATCACCCCGAGTGGGGCGATCGCGCCGGCGTACATCCGTGCGGTCGGCATCGAGAACTACGAGACGACGCTGTATCCGGCGCTGATCGACTTCTACGAGCGCGAGGGCTACTGCTGGGTGATCACCGGCTCCACCGAGTCCGGCAGGGCGTTCGCCGATCCGCACGCGGTGGAGCACGCGGTGGCCTACTACCGCGCGCTCGGCGAACGGGGGGAAGTCGTCTACCGCGCCTCCCCTTACGCGAGCGCCCGCGGTGGCGGCGAGGCTGTGCCGTTCAACTTCGACTGGAGCTTCGACTACTACCCACTCGCGTACAGCCGGCCGGGACCCACGATGACAATCTACCGCCTCCATGGCGGACGCTGCGCGAGCGGCTAGGAAACTCGTCCCAACTGCGCGCCACCAGCCGAATCGCGCCCGGACGCGGGTTATGCTGGACTGGCCATGCCGAGCTGCACCGCAACCGACAAGCTGCACCTTGCGCGCGCGATCGAGCTCGCGCGCAACGGCGTGGGCAACGTCAAGCCGAACCCTGTGGTCGGCGCGGTGATCGCCCGCGACGGTGAGATCCTGGGGGAGGGCTGGCATCAGGAGTACGGCGGAGCGCACGCGGAGGTCAATGCGATCGAGGCCTGCGGCCTGGCCGACCTCGGTGGGGCGACGCTGTACGTCTCGCTCGAGCCGTGCTGCCACGAGGGCAAGACGCCACCCTGCACGGACGCGATCCTGCAAGCCGGAATCGGACGCGTGGTGGTCGCATCGGACGATCCCACCGAGAAGGCCGCCGGTCGCGGGTTGGGGATCCTGCGCGACGAGGGCATCGAAGTGGTGCTCGCGGATGGCGAGCTCGCCGCAAGCGCGCGGCTGCTCAACCAGGCCTTCCGCAAGCACGCCCGTGTGGGGCGCCCGTGGGTGCTGTTCAAGTCGGCGATGACCCTCGATGGGAAGGTCGCCACGCGCACGGGCGACTCGAAGTGGATCAGCGGCGATCAGAGCCGCGACCTCGCCCATCGCTGGCGGGCGTCCGTCGACGCGATCGTCGTCGGCATCGGCACCGCCCTCGCCGACGACCCGCAGCTCACCGCCAGACCCGACGGCCTGCCCGCCGAGCCCGACGTACAGCCGCGGCGCGTCGTGTTCGACTCGCTCGCCCGGCTGCCCCCCAGCTCACAGCTGGTCGCGGCCGCCGGCGAGGTGCCGCTCACGCTGGTCGTCTCCCGCGCGGCCGCGCGCGCCGATACCGATGCGCTGGAAGCTGCCGGCGTGCAGGTGCTCGTCGCCACCGGCGAAAACGAGCCGGCGCGGGTGCGCTCGGCGCTCGACCAGCTCGGTTCGACCGGGGTTGCCTCGGTGCTGCTCGAGGGCGGACCGCATCTCGCCGGCGCCTTCCTCGACGCCGGGGAGATCGACGAACTGCGCCTGTTCCTGGCGCCGCTGCTGCTCGGCGGGAGCGCGGCGCGCGACCCGCTCGAGGGCGAAGGCGTGGAGCGCATCTCCGAGGCGCTGCGCGCGCTCAGCTTCGACTGTCGATCCGTCGGGGGCGACCTGCTCATATCGGCCCGCCTGCGCGAGTGGTGACGGTGGCACTGGACGCGCTGATCGAGCGGAAGAGGTGACTCCATGTTCACCGGGCTGATCGCGGATCTCGGCAGCGTCGCCGCCGTCGAGCAGGACGGAGACGGCGCCACGCTGCGAATCGAAAGCGACCTCGCCGGCGAGCTGCAGGAGGGCGACTCGATCGCCGTCAACGGGGTTTGCCTGAGCGCGACCGACGTCAGCGAGAGCGGCTTTTGTGCACAAGCGATGCACGAGACGCTCGCGCGCTCGTCGCTCGCTCGGCTGCACGCCGGCTCGCGCGTGAACCTGGAGCTCGCGCTGCGGGCCGAGGATCGCCTCGGTGGACACGTCGTCCAGGGCCACGTCGACGCGACAGGCACCGTCAGCGCCGTGCGCGAGGAGGGCTTCTCGCGCGTGCTCACGATCGAGCTCGAGCCGCGGCTGGCGCGCTATCTGGTGGAGAGGGGATCGGTGGCCCTCGACGGCGTCAGCCTTACCGTGAGCGCGCTCGACGAGCGCGGCTTCTCGGTGTCGCTGATCCCCGAGACGCTGCAACGGACCAACCTCGGGGAGGTACGCGAGGGCGCGATCGTCAACATCGAGGTCGACGTACTCGCCAAGCATGTAGAGCGACTGATGGAGGCACACGTATGAACACCGTCCGGCGACAGACGCCACTCCCTTCGCCACGATCGAGCAGGCGATCGAGGACATTCGCCAAGGCAAGATGGTCGTGGTGTGCGACGACGAGGACCGTGAGAACGAGGGCGACCTCACGCTCGCGGCGCAGTTCGCCACGCCGGAGGCGATCAACTTCATGGCCAAGGAGGGGCGCGGGCTGATCTGCCTGTCACTGACCTCCGAGCGCTGCGACGAACTGGGCCTGGACCTGATGGCAGCCAAGAACGAGTCGCCCTTCGAAACGCCGTTCACGGTCTCGATCGAGGCGCGCGATGGTGTCACCACCGGCATCTCCGCGCACGATCGCGCGCGCACCATCCAGGTGGCGATCGACCCGGAGAGCCGCCCCGTGGACCTCGTGCAGCCCGGCCACGTGTTCCCGCTCAAGAGCCGTTCGGGTGGTGTGCTCGAGCGCGCCGGGCAGACCGAGGCGGCGGTCGACCTCGCGCGTCTGGCCGGCCTGAACCCCGCCGGCGTGATCTGCGAGGTGATGAACGACGACGGCACGATGGCACGTGTGCCCGAACTGACCGAGTACTGCGTCCGCCACGAGCTGAGCATGATCACGGTCGCCGACCTGATTGCCTACCGCCGTCGTCACGACAGGCTGGTCGAACGTGTGGTCGCCACCCGGCTGCCCACCACGTTCGGCGACTTCGAGGCCGTCGGCTACCGCTCACTGGTCGACGACAAGCACCACGTGGCGCTCGTCAAGGGCGAGGTGAGCGGTCAGCCCGACGTGCTCGTGCGCGTCCACTCCGAGTGCCTCACGGGCGACGTGTTCCACTCGCTTCGCTGCGACTGCGGCGAGCAGCTCGAATCAGCCCTGGCGATGATCGAGCGCGAGGGCCAGGGCGTGCTGCTGTACCTCTCCCAGGAGGGCCGCGGCATCGGCCTGCTCAACAAGCTCCGTGCCTACCGCCTGCAGGAGGACGGCCTGGACACGGTCGAGGCCAACGAGCGCCTCGGGCTCCCGGCGGATCTGCGCGACTACGGCATCGGCGCGCAGATCCTCGTCGACCTGGGGCTCAGCTCGATCCGCATCCTCACGAACAACCCCAAGAAGATCAGGGGCCTCGAGGGCTACGGCCTGTCGGTCACCGCCCAGATCCCCATCGAGCACGCCCCCAACGAGCACAACGAGGCCTACCTGCGCACGAAGGCCGAGCGCATGGGCCACACCCTGCACCACCAGGGCCTGAACCTCGACGAGGAGCTGCTGCACGGAGAGCGCCGCCAGGCGGAGCGACGCAGGGCGACCCGCGCCGATGAGCAGCGGACCCCGCGCGTCCGCTGCTCGACGGCCGGAGGAGGGTCGCGCTGCTCGAGGGCGCCCGCTGGGCGCCGGCGCCGGCGCCCTCTCCTTCGCGATCGCCGTCGCCCGCTTCTACGAGGATCTCGCCGAGCGCCTCGTGGCGGGCGCGCGCGCGGCCTTTGCCGAGCGTGGCCACACCGAGATCGAGATCCTCGACGTGCCTGGAGCCTTCGAGCTGCCACTGGCCGCGCGCTATGCGGCTGACGACGGGCGCTTCGCTGGCGTCGCGTGTCTCGGCGCGGTCATCCGCGGCGAGACCGACCACTACGACTTCGTGTGCTCGCAGGCCGCCGCCGGGGTCATGCGCGTGCAGCTCGACACCGGTGTGCCGTGTGCCTTCGGGGTGCTCACCTGCGCCACCATGCAGCAGGCGCTGGCGCGCGCCGGAGGCGACAAGCGCGACCAGGGACGCCACGCGGCGGAGGCTGTGCTGAGCATGGTGGCGCTACGGGCGCGGCTCGCCAGCGGCTAGACTGCCGCGCATGGCAAAGGTGTGTCATAGCTGTGGCAAGGGTCCGGCGTTCGGCCAGAGCCGCAGCCACTCGATGGTCGCCACCAAGCGACGCTTCGATCCGAACCTGCAGAAGGTGCGCATCCTCGTGGGCAAGGCGCCCCGGCGCGTCTACGTCTGTACCCGTTGTCTGAAAGCCGGCAAGGTCACCAAGGCCCTGTAGGCGCGCTGGGCTGCGCCATGCTGCGTCCTCGGTCGCTCGCGTACCGAAGCCGGGAGACACTCGCTGCGCTCGCATCCCCATTTCGGCCAGCACGCCACGCTCCCTGCGTCCTTGCCTGGCTTGCCCAGCGCGCCTACAGGGAGACTGCTTGAGCGGCGCCATGCTGCGTCCTCGGTCGCTCGCGTCGTCCATGGCTTGCTTGCTTGGCGCACCTGCGGGGAGCTGTTCGAGCGGCGCCGTGGGGTGTCTTGACAGGCAGAGCGCCCGTGGAAGCTGATAGACCTCTCGCCGTGATCGACACCAACCTGGTTCGCTTTCGCGCCGCAGTGGCGGGCGCGCTGGCTCATCTGGAATCGCGTCGCCAGGAGGTCAACGACCTCAACGTTTTCCCCGTCGCCGATGGTGACACGGGGGACAACATGGCGCAGACGCTGCGTGCAGTGTTGGCCGAGCTCGATCGGCTGCAGGGGGCCGACGAGCACCGCACGATCGATGAGATCGGGCGCGAGGAGATCGTCCAGTCTGTTGCGCGTGCGGCGCTGCTTGGCGCGCGCGGCAACTCCGGCGTGATCCTCTCCCAGTTGATCCGGGGCGCGGCCGAGGAGCTCGTATCGCGGCCGGGCCAGTTGATCGACGCGACCCTCGTCGGAGCGGCGCTCGCCAATGCGGCCGATCGCGCCTACTCGTCGGTACGCGATCCCGCCGAGGGCACGATCCTGACGGTCGCGCGCGAGATGGCGCGCAAGGTCGTCGCCGACCTCGCGCACGGTCCGGAGAGCCCCCGCCTCGGCCCGGCCACCGAGCCGCGCGAGCAGGACATTGCGATCGCAGCGGCGCTCGAACGCGCCGTCGAGGCCGGCCAGGACTCGGTCAAGCGCAGCCCCGAGCTGCTCGCGGCGCTGCGCGAGGCGGGCGTGGTCGACGCCGGCGGCTACGGGCTGACGATCATCTTCGCTGGCGTGGTCGCGGCGCTCCGCGGCGAGGAGCCGCCGCCGTTGGACCACTACGCGCCGGCGCGTATCACCCATCCCGAGCACAGCTCGGGCACGTACCGCTTCTGCACGAACTTCGCGGTCATCGGCAGCGGCCTGAGCCCGACGCGCTTCGTGGCCGCGCTCGAAGAACTCGGCGACTCCGTGCTGGTGGTCGGGGATGCGAACACGCTCAAGGTCCATCTGCACACCGACCAGCCGGCGCTTGCCACCGATGTCTTCGCCGACGTCGGTGAGGTCTCGCACCTGGATGTCGCGGACATGCACGCGCAGGTGGCCGAGCGCGACGGACGCATCTCCGGAGAAGCGCCCTCGCCGAGCGACGCGCGCGAGACCCCCGCGCAGGCGGGCGATCAGGTGCGCTGCACGGCGGTGGCGGTGGTCAGCGGCGAAGGGCTGCGCGCCCTCTTCCACGAGCTCGGCGTGCGCACCGTCGACGGCGGTCCCACGTTGAACCCATCCACCTACGACCTGCTGGCGGGCATCCACGACGCGCCCACCGAGGAGGTCGTGCTGCTCGCCAACAGCGCGAACGTGATCATGGCCGCCGAGCACGCCGCGCGCCTGTCGGACAAGGACGTGCACGTGGCGCCCACGAGCAGCCAACAGGCGGGGCTTGCGGCCGCCGTCGCCTTCGCTCCCGAACGCTCCGTCGAGGAGAACGCCCACGCGATGAGCCAGGCGCTCTCACGCCTGCGCACCGGCGCCGTCGCGCCCGCCGCACGCGATGACGCACAGGGGCGCTTCAGGCGTGGTGAGGCGGTCGGGTTCGTGCAGGACGAGGTGCTCGCGTGGGGCGAGCCGCGCGAGACGCTCGAGGCCGTCCTGCACGCGCTCGCCAGCCCAGCGAACGGCCACGGCGTGCCGGAGCTGATCAGCGTCCTCGACGGCGAAGGCGCGCCGCTGGGGCTCGAGGAGGTGGAAGGCATGGTCAACGGGGGCGTCGAGCTCGAGCTGCGTCACGGCGGCCAGCCCGCGTACTGGTGGCTGCTCGCGGCCGAGTAGCCGGCTGCCGCGGGCTCCTTACGACCGCCCCTGCGATCATCATGCCAAGCGCATGTCCCCGGCGACCAAGCTGCATACGCCGGAGGAGCCGCCCCTCGTGGGCGCGTCCTCGCCCGCAGGCTCACCCCAGCGGGCGTTCGCGTCGACACGCGCGCTCAGCCGCACGGAGCTGATCGAAGCGCCCGTGCGCTGGCCGCGCCCGTCGCGGTTGGACGCCGAGCTCGAGCTCCCGGCCAGGCGTATGGCCGCCGGCATGCAGGCGCTGGGCCTGCGGACCGTGGGCGAGCTGCTCGAGCACCTGCCGAGCGACAGCCGCGAGGCGCGGACGCTCGCGGCACTGCGTCCCGGTGAGCAGGCCACGGTCGCCGTCGAGGTCCGCACGATCAGCGCGCGGCCAGTCCGCCGCCGGGGCATGCGCGCGCTCGTGGAGGCCACGGTGTTCGACGCTACCGCGACGATGCGCGCGACGTTCTTCAACCAGCCCTGGCTGGCCGAGCGCTACCCGCCGGGCACACGGCTGCTCCTGCACGGCAAGGCGGATGCCCGCGGAGGCCTGCGGGTCTCCCATCACGCCCTCGACAGCGACGGTGCAGCCCGTCTCGCCGCGAGCGACGGCGGCGGCGAGAGCGACGCCGTCGCGCACTATGCGGCCGCTGACGGCGTGACCTCCACGCAGATCCTCACGCTCGTGCACACCGCCCGGCACGCGCTCGGCGACGTCCTCGAGGCGCTCTCTGCCCGAACCCGCGTCGCCGAGCGGCTGCCGGATCGTGCCGCTGCGCTGGCGGCCATGCACTTCCCCCGCCTGCCCGAGGATCTCGAGCGGGGACGTCGGCGGCTGGCCTTCGAGGAGCTGCTGCTGACCCAGCTCGTGTTCCTGCGTCGCCGCGCCGCGCGGCGCGCGCGCACGGGCGCGGTCGTGCTCGACGACCGCGACGCGCTCGGCGGGCACTGGCTCGAGGTCGACCTGGCGTTCGAGCTGACCGCGGATCAGCGCCGTGCGATCGGCGAGATCGCCGGCGATCTCGCCCGCCGCGCGCCGATGCAGCGGCTGCTGATGGGGGAGGTGGGGAGCGGCAAGACGGTGGTCGCCCTGTACGCGATGCTGCAGGCCGTCGGGCACGGCTGCCAGGCGGCCCTGATGGCGCCGACGGAGACGCTCGCCGAACAGCACTTCGCAACCATCCAGGGCCTGCTCGGCAGCGAGCCCGTGAGCGCAGCGCTGCTCACCGGCTCGACCACCTCGCGCCGGCGTGCGGACACGCTCGGCAAGCTCGCCAGCGGACAGCTGTCGCTGATCGTCGGCACGCACGCCCTGATCGAGCCGGATGTCAACTTCAGACGGCTGGCGGTGGCCGTCATCGACGAGCAGCATCGCTTCGGGGTTCGCCAGCGGGCGGCTCTGGAAGGAGCGGGGTCCGCCAGCCCGGACGCCGCCCCGTCGACCGGCGCGGGCACTCACGGCGGGCCGCAGCCAGCCGCCCCGGACGCGCCTGTGCCCCACACGCTGCACATGACCGCCACGCCGATCCCCCGCACGCTCGCGCTCGCGCGCTACGGAGACCTCGACACGAGCACGCTGCGCGAGCTCCCACGCGGCCGCCAGCCGATCGACACGCGCCTGGTGCGCGGCGAGCGGGAGCGGGCACAGGCCTACCAGGAGGTGCGGGCCGAGCTCGCCGCCGGTCGCCAGGCCTACGTCGTGTGTCCGCTGATCGACGAGGCCGAGGAGGAGGGCGTACCGGCGGGCAGCGGCGGCTCAGAAGCTCGGGGAGGCCGAGCCGGCGCCGGCGCCGGCGAGCGGCGGGCTGCGCGCCGCGAGCGCCGAGCTTCGCCGCCTTGCCCAGGGTGAGCTCGCCGGCCACCGGCTCGCGCTCCTGCACGGCGGCATGCGTCCGCGCGAGAAGCAGGCGGCGATGGCGCAGTTCGCCACCGGGCAGGCCGACGTGCTCGTTTCCACGACCGTGATCGAGGTCGGCATCGACGTTCCCAACGCAACCGTCATGCTGATCGAGAACGCCGAGCGCTTCGGCATCTCACAGCTGCACCAGCTACGGGGGCGGGTGGGGCGGGGAGAGCATCGCTCGCGCTGCTTTCTCGTCGGCTCCGACGATGAGGCGGGCTCCGCGAGGCTGGACGCGCTGGCGCGCCATGGCGATGGCTTCCGCCTCGCGGAGATCGACCTGGCGATGCGCAAGGAGGGCGAGCTGGTAGGCACGCGCCAGTCAGGCGTGAGGCAGTTCGGCATCGCGTGTCTACCCGAGGACGCTCCCCTGCTCGAGCTCGCGCGTGCCCGTGCCAAGGCCATCATCGCGCGGGACCCCGACCTGCGTGAACCCGAGCACGCGCTGCTGGCGGTGGCCCTCGCGCGCGCGCTCGGCGCGGACGCGCTCGCGCCGATACCCGCTTGAGCGCGGGACGCGGCCGCGGCGCCGTTACCGTTCTCGGATGCGCGTGATAGCGGGAGAGCTCGGCGGCAGGCGCCTGAAGGCGCCGGGCGGCAGGGATACACGGCCAACCTCCGACCGCGTCCGCGAGGCTGTGTTCGCGATCCTCGGCGACGTGCACGCCGCAGCCGTGCTCGATCTGTTCGCGGGCACGGGGGCGCTCGGCATCGAGGCTCTCTCCAGGGGCGCGCGAAGCGCCGTGTTCGTCGAGCGCGACGCCGGCGCCGCGAGGGTCCTGAGGGCCAATCTGGCCTCGCTCGGCATCGCGGGCGAGGCGGTCGAGGTACGCCAGGTGGAGGCGCTGAAAGCCCTGCGCGAAGCAAACGCACGCCAGGAGACATACGATCTGGTCTTCATCGATCCCCCCTACGGGCGGGCGCGACCAACACCTCCGACGTCGGTGAGCCCGATCGCCGACGGGTGGGGCACACGGCTGTCGGCGATCCTGCCGGCGCTTCTGAGCCCGGGCGCGCGCGTCGTAGTCGAGAGTGACCGCAGAGCCCCGATAGCGCTCGACGTCGCGATCGAGCGCTCCAAGCGCTACGGAGACACGTCGATCACAATCCATCGCCACCAATGACCGAAGCCCGCAAGTCGATAGCCGTATGCCCCGGCTCCTACGACCCGATCACCAACGGGCATCTCGACGTGATCCGGCGGACGGCGAACCTCTACGAGGAAGTGGTGGTGGCCGTGGTCAACCGCTCGGTGCGCAAGAGCGGCGCGCTGTTCGATATCGAGGAGCGGGTGGGTTTCGTCAAACGTGCCCTGGCGGACCTGGACGGGGTGCGCGTCGAGCCGTTCTCCACACTGGTCGTCGACTTCGCCCGCAGCGTCGGCGCACGGGCGATCGTCAAGGGACTGCGGGCGATCTCCGACTTCGAGTACGAGTTGGAGATGAACCAGCTCAACCGCCGCCAGGATCCCGAGATCGAGTCCGTCTACCTGATGGCCTCTCCGCAGTACAGTTTTCTGTCATCGAGCGGCGTAAAGGAGCTCGCAACGTTCGGAGGCAGGATCGACGATCTGGTCCCCGACGAGGTGGCCCACCGCTTGCAGGAAGAGCTTCAACGCTGACGAAAGGTGTCGAGCCCTAGGCGATAGATATGGATGTCCTGGTACTCATAGACAAGCTTGACGACCTGGTGCACAACGCCAAGACGATCCCGCTGAGCGACTCGGTGCGGGTCGACAAGGAGGAGATCTACGACATCCTCGACCAGATGCGCGCGACCATCCCCGAGGAGATCAAGCAGGCGCGCTGGATCGTCAAGGAGCGCCAGGAGATGCTCGCGGAGGCCAAGAAGGAGGCCGAGCGGATCATCAAGGAGGCGCGGGAGCGCCAGGAGCGGCTCGTGGGCGAGGAGGAGGTCACCAAGCAGGCTGAGCGGGCGGCCGAGGACATCGTCGAGGACGCCCGTGCGCGCGAGCGCGAGATCCGGCTCGGCGCGGAGGACTACGCGGACGAGATACTGAACACCCTCGAGGTCAACCTCTCGAAGTTCATCGCGGCCGTGCAGCGCGGGCGTGAGCGCCTGCAAGGCAAGGATGAGCCGGCTGAAGTCAGCTAGGGAGAGCCGGCACACGCGCATCTCGAGCGTCAACGCGGGTAGGGGCTGTACGTGAACGCGCAGTCTGCCACCCGCGCGGCCAGGCACAAGCTGCGCGTCGCACGGGCGCTGATCGACACTGGCATGTTCGAGCCGCTGCGCCCGGACAGGACGATGCAGTCGCTCGCGGCGCTGCGTCGCTGGGGAGCGACGCCCGCCGGGGCGTACTCGGGCGCGGCTGCGCGCCACCCGGACCGCT
Source organism: uncultured Solirubrobacteraceae bacterium (assembly GCA_963810735.1). Taxonomy (GTDB): domain Bacteria; phylum Actinomycetota; class Thermoleophilia; order Solirubrobacterales; family Solirubrobacteraceae; genus Palsa-744. The sequence goes on along the minus strand of CAWEOR010000004.1, from coordinate 232,790 downwards.
TGGCGTTGATCGACGAGCGTGGCGCACTGACGTTCGGGCAGGTGCAGCGACGAACGAACGCGCTCGCGCACGAGCTGCGCGCGGCCGGGATCTCCGAAGGCGACGGTGTGGCGATCATGTGCCGCAACCATCGCGGCTTCATCGACGCGACCGTCGCGGTCTCGAAGCTGGGTGCGGGGGCGCTGTATCTGAACACCGCGTTCGCCGGTCCGCAGATCACCGACGTGCTGGCCCGCGAGGGCCCGGTCGCGGTCATCTACGACGAGGAGTTCAGCGCCCTGGTGAGCGGCGGTGCAGCCGGCAGGCTGCGGTACGTCGCGTGGAAGGAGTCCGCCGCACGATCGGCGACAGCCGCAGCCGGCCCGGACGAGCCCACACTCGAGGAGCTGATCGCCCGCGGCGATGACTCGAATCTCGAGCCGCCCGCTGGAAAAGGGCGCGTCGTGATCCTCACGTCGGGCACCACGGGCACGCCGAAGGGCGCCGCGCGCCCGCAGAGCGACTCGGTCGAGCCCGCGGCCGCCCTGTTCTCGAAGATCCCGCTGAAGGCGCGTGAGACGACGATGATCGCCGCGCCGATGTTCCACTCGTGGGGGTTCGCGCACTTCCTGCTGAGCCTGCCATTGCTCTCGACGCTCGTGCTGCGCAGGAAGTTCGAACCGGAGGAGACGCTGAGGGCCATCGCCCAACACCGAGCCAGTGCCCTCGTTGTGGTGCCTGTGATGTTGCAGCGGATCCTCGAGCTGCCGCCGGAGACGATCGCGAGCTACGACGTGAGCTCCCTGAAGGTGATCGCCGTCAGCGGCTCAGCGCTTCCGGGCGAGCTCGCAACGCGCGTCATGGACACCTTCGGAGACGTCCTCTACAACCTCTATGGATCGACCGAGGTCGCATGGGCGACGATCGCGACGCCCACAGATCTGCGCGCGGCGCCGGGAACCGCCGGGCGCCCGCCGCTCGGGACCGTCGTGAAGCTGCTCAACGAGCAGGGGCGCGAGGTGCCGCGCGGCGAGGTCGGCAGGATCTTCGTGGCCAACGAGTTTCAGTTCGAGGGCTACACCGATGGTGGTGGCAAGGAAATCGTGCGCGGGCTGATGCGCACCGGTGACGTCGGACGCCTGGACGCCGAGGGACGGTTGTTCGTCGACGGGCGCGACGATGAAATGATCGTGAGCGGCGGCGAGAACGTGTTTCCACGCGAGGTCGAGGACCTGCTCGCCGACCACAGCGAGATCGAGGATGTGGCGGTCGTGGGCGTCGATGACAAGGAGTTCGGCCAGCGACTGAAGGCGTTCGTGGTGCCACGCAACGGCACGAAGCTGACCGCCGCGGCGGTGCAGAGCTACGTCAAGGAGAACCTTGCCCGCTACAAGGTTCCACGCGACGTCGTGTTCGTGAAGGAGCTGCCGCGCAACGCCACCGGAAAGGTGGTCAAGCGCGAGCTGAAGTAGGGGCGCGCGGGGCGAGCCGGCGTGGTTGGATCACAGCCGTCCCCAGCGTGAAGTTGGGGCCGCTAGCCTGGAGCGCATGGCGCCGAGGACGCACGACTTCGACCTCGCCAGCCTGCGGCTGAGCCCGGGCGAGGGCCGGCGCCTGGAGCTGGTGACGCCGCTCGAGTCGCTGCTGCTGGGAAGCGAGCGCTACGCCGCGCAACCGCGGCTCGTACCGGTCGAGCTGAGCGTCTCGCGGATGACGGGCGGCGGCTATGCGCTGCGCCTGCGATTCTCGGCGGAGGTCGCCGGGCCGTGCATGCGCTGTCTCAAGCAAGCGAGTCCGCGCGTGGAGGTCGAGGCGCGGGAGGTCGACCGCCCCGGCGCCGGCGAGGAGCTCGACAGCCCCTACGTCCACGAGGAGAAGCTCGATCTCGCCGGTTGGGCGCGTGACGCCTTCGCGCTGGCGCTGCCCGCGCAGATCCTCTGCCGCGAGGACTGCGCGGGGCTCTGCCCGGAGTGTGCCGCGGACCTCAACGAGACCGGTCCGGAGCACCATCACGAGGTCGCCGGCGACCCGCGCTGGGAGAAGCTGCGCGAGCTGAAACTGGGGTAGCGGACCGGCAGAACCGCCCGCCCCTGGTAGCCTTCTGACGCTCATGGCCGTCCCGAAGAAAAAGCAGTCGCACAGCCGCACCGCACAGCGGCGTGCCCAGCACAAGATCGGCACGCCCACGGTGAACGAGTGCCCGCGCTGTCACAGCCCGCGGCGGCCGCACCGCGTGTGCCCGGTGTGCGGCACCTACGCGGGCCGCGAGATCGTGACCCCGGGTGACCACGACCACGAGCACGATCACGAGCACGACTAGCAGGCCGTGACCCCGGGGGCCTCGTCCTCCCCGTCGGGGCCGCTGGCGGGCGACCGCGGCTCGCCGGTCGTGGCAGTCGATTGCAACGGCGCGGATCTGGGGCCGGCGGAGGTGGCGGCCGGCGCGGCGATCGCCGCGGGCGCGGGCGTGCGCGTGCTGCTCTTCGGTCCCGCGCGCGAGCTCGGCGAGCCACCCACGGGCGTGGAGATCGTGGACGCACCCATCTCGATCGCCAAGGCGCCCGATCCCGTGCTCGCAGTGCGCGCCACCCCGCAGGCGTCGATCGTGCAGGCCGCCCGAGCGGTCGCCGAGGGCCGCGCCCAGGCGCTGGTGTGCGCCGGCGCCACCGGCGCGGCGCTCGCCGCCGGGACCTTCAACATCAAGCGTGCGCGCGGGATCTACCGCCCCGCGCTCGCGATCCCGCTGCCGGTGCCGCAGCGTCCGGTCACGCTGCTCGACGTCGGCGCGAGCGTGGAGGCGCGCCGTGAGCACCTCGTGCAGTTCGCGTTCATGGGCGCCGCACTCGCGCGCACGGTGCTGGGCGTGAGCGCTCCCCGCGTTGGGCTGCTGTCCAACGGCGAGGAGCAGGCGCGCGGGAGCGCGCTGGTGCTGGAGGCGCACGCCGAGCTGCGCGAGCGGATGATGAACGCCCGGGCGGGCCTCGATCCCTTCGAGTTCGTCGGCAACGTCGAGGGCGGCGACGTCGTCTCCGGTGTGGCCGACGTGATCGTCACCGACGGCTTCACCGGCAACGTCGCGCTGAAGCTGATGGAGGGGGTATCGCAGGTCATGCTCGGCACGATCCGCGAGGCTGCGATGTCCTCCACTCAGGCAAAGCTCGGCGGCCTGCTGCTGCGGCGGGCGCTCCGCGGCTTTCGCGACGAGATCGACCCCGAAGCCAACGGTGGCGCCTACCTGCTCGGGCTGCGAAGCCTCGGCGTGGTGGCGCACGGGCGCTTCGCGCGCGCCGGCTTCGCTCACGCGATCCTGCGTGCCCAGCGCGGCGCGCGCGAAGACATCGTCGCCCAGACGCACGCTGCGCTTGATCGGGCGGGTGCGCTCGAGGCGCCCCCCCGTGTCCGCATCGCTCGCTAGCCTGCCGCAGGCGCAATGACCCGCGAGCAAGTCCTGACACTGATCCGCGAGCACCTGGCCGACGAGCTCGACGTCGACCCCCAGGCGATCGCAGAGGGCACCCGCTTCAGGGAGGATTTGGAGGCCGACTCGCTCGACCTCTACACGCTGGTGCAGGAGCTCGAGGACAGCTACGGCGTGCGCATGTCCGACGAGCAGGCCGCGCATATCCTGACGGTGGGGGCGGCCGTGGACTTCGTGCTCGCACACGCTGCCAACGGGACCGCGAATGCGGAGGGCTGATGCTGCTGGGAGAGCTCTTGGAGGAGCTGCCCGAGGGGCTCGTGCGCCAGGTGTTCACGCACGCCTCATGGAGCGAGCGCCCGAGCGACTCCTATACCCGCCTGGCGTTCCTCGGCGACAGCGTGCTGGGGCTGGCGGTGACGGCATACCTGTACCCGCGCCTGGAGGCCGACCGCTTCGGTGCCGGCAGGCTCACCAAGATCCGCGCCCAGGCCGTCTCGGGTGTCTCCTGCAGGGCGGTCGCCGAGCGGCTGGGGCTGCCGGCGCGCCTGCGCGCGGCGGCGCCCGCCGGTGTGCGCGAGAGCGCGGCCGCGCTGGTCGAGACCGAGCGTGTGCTGGCCTCGGTGATCGAGGCGGTGATTGGGGCGTGCTATCTGCACGGCGGCTACGAGCGCACGGCCGAAGCGGTCGTCGAGGCTTTCGGCCCCGAGATAGAGGAGGCGCTCGAGCATCCCGTGGACTTCAAGTCGACGCTGCAGGAGCTGCTGGCACGCCGCGGCTCGGAGGTGAGCTACGAGGTCGTCGGCGAGGACGGACCCCCGCACGAGCGCACCTATGCGGTGCTCGCCCGTGTCGACGGACGCGAGCTCGGGCGGGGCAGCGGCAGGAGCAAGAAGCATGCCGAGCAGGAGGCCGCACGTCAGGCCGTGGACACGCTCGCGAGCGAGCAATGAGCACGCATGGCGGGGGGTCGGCGTGCGCCTGAAGTCGCTGACGCTCAACGGCTTCAAGTCGTTCCCCGACCGCACGCGCCTGGATTTCGGCCCTGGGGTGAGCGTGGTGGTCGGCCCCAACGGCTCAGGCAAGTCCAACGTCACCGACGGGGTGCTGTGGGCGATGGGCGAGCAGTCGCCGCTGGCCGTGCGCGGCCAGTCGATGCAGGACGTCATCTTCGGCGGCGGCAGGGGCGTGCAGCCGCGCAGAGCGGCCGAGGTGGAGATCGTGCTCGACAACTCCGACGGGAGCATCGATCTGCCGCTCAGCGAGATCTCGATCGAGCGTCGACTGGATCGAAACGGCGAGGGGGGCTACCGCCTCAACGGCGCTCGCTGTCGCCTCAGCGACGTGCTGGAGACGCTGTCGGACACGGGTCTTGGCAAGGAGACCCATTCGGTGGTCTCGCAGGGGCGGGTGGAGTCGATCGTGACCTCCAAGCCGCGCGAGCGACGCCTGCTGATCGAGGAGGCCGCCGGGCTGGGCAAGCACCGCAAGCGTCGCCGCCGCGCACATCTGAAGCTCGAGCGCACGCAGGAGAACCTCGACCGCGCGCTGGATGTCGAGCGCGAGGCGCGCAGCCGCCTGCGCCCGCTCAAGCGCCAGGCCGAAGCGGCCGAGTTGCACGAGCGCCTGCAGCGCCAGATCCTGCAGGCGCGCTGGGAGCTGGCGCGGGAGGAGCTGCGCGGATGCCGGGCGGCGCTGGGTGAGGCCGAGGCGCACGTCGCGCAGGCGCGCGCGGCGCGCACCGAGGTCGAGCAGTGCCTGGCCGCGACGATCGAGCGTCGCGGCGTGGCCGAGCGTGCCCTGGCCGAACGCGCCGAGCGCCACGACGCCCTCGCGGGGCGCGTGTACGACTCGCGTTCGGCGCACGAGCGCTTGGCCTTGCGCGGCGAGCAGGTCGGCTCGAGCGGCGCGGCGTTGACCCGGCGGCTGGAGCGCGTCGAGCTCGAGCTTCGGGGGCAGCCGCAGCGCGGCGGCGAGGATCGGGCGACGCATGCGCCCCTGAGCGATGACCGTATCGCGCAGCTCGAAGCTGAGCTGGCCGAGATCGGGGCGAGCCGCGAGCGGGAGATCGAGCTCGAGATCGCCGCGCTGGCGAGCACCCACGAGCAGCAGCTCGAGCTCCTCGCCAGCAGCGAGGCCGAGGTGCAGGTCGCGCGCACGGCACGCGCACACGCCGACGAGCTGCTCGAGCAGGCGCGGGCACATCTGACCGCGGCCGAGCACGAGCTGCAGAACGCGCGCCGGGAGTCCGCGCGCGTGGGCGCCGAGCTGGCCGCCGCCAACCAGTTCCTGCGTGCCCACGCGCGCGTGGGCGTCGCGCACGCGGATGCACCCAAGGCGCTGAGCGAGGAGCTGAGCGTGCGCGACGGCTACGAGCTGGCGCTCGCGGCAGCGCTCGGCGGACGCCTGGACGCGGCGGTGGTCGAGGACGTGCTCGGCGCAGAGGCGCTGCTGGACCGCGCTGGCCCGGACGGCGGCGCGGCGCTGCTGGCGAACGTGTCGGACCTGCGCGAGTCCGCGCACATCGCGGGCGGCGCCCACGGTGAAGGGAAGGGTGGCGCTGCGCCTGTGCCCGGGGCGCGCCGGCTGCTCGAGCTGCTCAGCGGCCCGCCGGCGGTGCTGGCCCTGGCGGCCAGGCTGCTCCATGAGGCGTGGGTGGTCGAGCGCCTCGAGGAGCTGCCGCCGGATTTCCAGGGCATCGCCGCCACGCGCCAGGGACGCGTGTGGTTCGCGGCGTGGGGCGAGGTGCGCCAGTTGGGCGAGGGTGGCAGCGAGCGGGTGCTCGCCCGCCGCAACGAACGCGAGCGCCTGATCGTCGAGGCCGAGCGCGCGGCGCAGCTCGAGCACGGCGCTGGCGGCGCATGCGAGCAGGCGCTCGAACGGCTGCGTGCGGCCGATCAGGCTCGTGTCGGCGCGGAGGCGGCGCTGCGCGCCGCCGAGCGCGCGCAGACGGAGCTGAGCGAGGCGTGCCGGCGAACCGAGTGGCTGATCGAGCAGCGCCGCGCGGCGCCCGCGCAGGGCGCGCGGGCCGTCCGTCAGGCGGAGCTCGAGGGCGAGCTCGCGGCCGAGCGCAGGCAGCGCGAGCAGCGCGAGCGCGAGCGCGCAGAGCGCCTGGCGCGCATCGAGCAGCTGCACGCCCAGCAGGCCGCAGACACCTCGCTGGCGCCGCGAGCGCAGCGACTGGCCCAGGCGCTGGAGGGCGCCGCCACCGCCGTGGGCCGGCGGGTGCGCGAGCTCGAGCAGGAGCTGGCCGCCGACCGTCTCGCGGGCGAGGAGATGGCCGGGGCGCTGCGCGAATGTGCGGCCGAGGAGGCAGAGATCCAGGCGCAGCTGCGCGTGTCCGGCGAGAGCGTGACCGCGGTCGAGGTGGCCGCACAGCGCCTGCGAGATCGCGCCGCTGAGGCCGAGTTGGAGCATGCAGGCATCGCCGAGCAGCTCGGATACCCTGCCGAGCCCGGCCCCGAGGTGGCCGAGGACGAGCCGGACACTGCGGTCGCACGGGCGGCGCCGGACGACGACCGCCAGCCGCTCGGCGAGGACGAGGCGCAGGCGCTCCGCGCGCGCGTCGAGCGCCTGAGTCGACGACGCGAGCAGCTCGGGCCGGTGAATCCGCTGGCGCAGGACGAGTACGCGCAGGCGGTTGCTCACGTCGAGGAGCTCGAGGGTCAGCGGGGCGACCTCGAGACCGCTCTGCGCGAGCTGCGCGCGTTGATCCGAGAAACCGACCGTCAGATACAGGAGACCTTCGAGCAGACCTTCAACGCTGCCGCGAGCAACTTCCAGGAGCTCGTCGGCGAGGTCTTCCCGGGCGGCGCCGGGCGTCTGAAGCTCGTCCACGACGAACAGGCGCCCCGGCCCGTGCTGGGTGGCCAGCCGCTGTCCGACCGTGCGGATGGCGACGACGAGGACTCTGGGTCGTCCGCGGAATGGGAGGAGGCGGCGCAGGCGGAGAGCGAAGCCGAGCGCGCGGGGGAGGAAGAGCAGCTGCCCGGCGTGGAGATAGAGATCACGCCGGCGGGCAAGGCGACCAAGCGTCTGAGCCTGCTCTCGGGAGGGGAGAAGTCGATGACGGCGCTGGCGTTCCTGTTCGCGGTGTTCCTCGCGCGGCCGTGCCCGTTCTACATCCTCGATGAGGTCGAGGCGGCCCTGGACGACCTCAACCTCGATCGTTTCCTGACGCTGCTGCGACGCTACTCCGACCGCGCTCAGTTCATCGTGATCACCCATCAGAAGCGGACGATGGAGGCGGCCGACTCGCTGTACGGCGTATCGATGGGCCAGGACGGCGTGTCCAAGGTGCTCTCGCGCAGGCTGCCGGCCGAGGCGCAGGTCGCCGAGGTCGCCTGAGGAGAGCGCTGCTATCGTCGCGCGCCCCGTGGCCCGCGACTGGAGCGAACTGTTCATCACCGCCGATGGCCCTGCGGGCTCCCGGGGCGCTCGCGGAGACGGTGACGGGCAGGGCGGGGCCGGCTCCCGCGGACGCGGTGGGCTGTTTCGCCGGCTGCGCGAGAGCATGGCGAAGACGCGCCAGGCGCTGGGCTCGGAGCTCCAAGCGACGCTGTTCGGTGTGCTCGACGAGCACACCTGGGAACGCCTGGAGGAGGCGTTGATCATGGCCGACGTCGGCGCCAGCACGACCGCCTCGGTGGTCACCGAGCTCGAGACCGAGGTGCAGCGGGGCAACTGGAGGCTGGCCAGGCGCTCAGCGAGCGGCTGATCGAGCTGCTCGCGGCCACCGCCACGGTGGGCGAGGCGCGCATCGATGTGCGTCCCGAGCCGACCGTGATCATGGCGGTGGGTGTGAACGGCACGGGCAAGACGACGACCATCGGCAAGCTCGCCTGGCACCTGCGCGAGCAGCTCGGGTGCAGCGTGCTGCTCGCCGCGGCGGACACGTTCAGAGCGGCCGCCGCCGAGCAGCTCGAGGGCTGGGCCGAGCGTGCAGGCTGCGAGATCGTGACCGCCCCACCGGGCTCGGATCCCGGCGCGGTGGCGTTCGACGCGGTCGCCCAGGCGCGCGCGCGAGGGATCGACGTGGTGATCGTCGATACCGCCGGTCGCCTGCACACACAGGACGACCTGATGGGCGAGCTGGCCAAGGTGCGGCGTGTGATCGCGCGCCAGCTCGAGGGCGCGCCCCACGAGACGCTGCTCACGATCGACGCGACCACCGGTCAGAACGGGCTGCGCCAGGCGAAGCTGTTCGCCGAGACGGCCGAGGTCAGCGGCGTCGTGCTCACGAAGCTCGACGGCAGCGCCCGCGGCGGTATCGCGCTGGCGATCGCGCGGGAGCTCGAGCTGCCGGTCAAGCTGATCGGAGTGGGGGAGTCGGTCGAGGATCTGCGCCCGTTCGACGCCACGGAATTTGCGCGTGCGTTGATTGCGCAGGAGTAACCTGGGAGTATGGACTGGATCCTGTGGATTGTCGCTGCCTGCGCCCTCGGCGCGGGCGAGGTGCATACCGGAAGCCTTCTACCTGCTCCCGTTTGCGGTCGGCGCGGGCCTGGCGGCGCGCGGTGAGCCTCGCCGGGGTGGGTACCCCGCTGGCGGTGGTGGTGTTCCTGATCGTCTCCATGATCGTGTTCGGCGCCCTGCGTCCCATCGCACGTCGCCATCGCCGCCTGCCGCCGGCGATCCGCACCGGCGCGGCGGCCCTGGTCGGACATCGCGCGATGGTGCTCGAGCGGATCGCCAACGGCGAGGGCGTGGGCTGCGTGAAGGTCGACAACGGCGAGGTGTGGACCGCGCGCAGCTATGACGAGGATGAGGTGATCGACGTGGGCGAGCGCGTCGAGGTGGTCGAAATACGCGGTGCGACGGCGCCTGGTAATGCACTGAAAGGAACGCGCAATGGTCACTCTGATCGTCCTCATCGTCGTTGTTCATCTTCGTGCTCGTGGTGGCCGCGCGGACAATCCGCGTGATCCCACAGGCGCGGGCCGGCGTGGTCGAGCGCCTGGGGCGCTACAGCCGTACCCTCGAGCCGGGTCTGACGCTGGTCACCCCCTTCATCGACCGCGTGCGGCCGCTGGTCGACCTGCGCGAGCAGGTGGTCAACTTCGCGCCTCAGTCGGTGATCACCGATGACAACGTGGTCGTGGGCATCGAGACGGTCCTGTATTTCACGATCACCGACCCGCGGTCGGCCACCTACGAAATCGCCAACCCGCTGCAGGCGATCGAGCAGCTCACTGTGACCACGCTGCGCAACGTCATCGGCGGCCTGACGCTGGAGGCGACGCTGACCGCGCGCGAGAACGTCAACAGCGAGCTGCGCATGGTGCTCGACGAGGCGACCGGCAAGTGGGGCATACGCATCAACCGCGTGGAGATCAAGTCGGTCGACCCGCCGCCGGACATCAGGACGGCGATGGAGAAGCAGATGCGCGCCGAGCGCGACCGTCGCGCGGCGATCCTGACGGCCGAAGGCGAGAAGCAGTCGCAGATCCTCACCGCCGAGGGCGCCAAGCAGGCCGCGGTCCTCAACGCCGAGGGCGCCCAGCAGGCGGCCGTGCTCGATGCCGAGGGCGAGCGCCAGGCGGCCATCCTGCGGGCCGAAGGGGAAGCGAAGGCGATCGACACCGTCTTCAAAGCGATCCACGAGGGCAAACCCGACCGGGCGCTGCTGAGCTACGAATACCTGCAGATGCTGCCGCAGCTCGCCGAAGGCGACGCCAACAAGGTGTTCGTCGTGCCCTCCGAGTTCGCCGAGGCGTTCGGCGGCATCGGCGAGGTGCTCAAGGGCCGTCTGGATGCGGGTCGCACCGAGGCGCGGCCCTCCGGCAACTCGACGCCCGCGCCGGTCGACCCGGACGCCTGACGCCCGCCCACATGTTCGACTCACTCGGTGAGAAGCTGCAGGCAACGCTCGCTGACGTACGCCAGCGCGGGACGCTGACCGAGCAGGACGTCGACGCCGCCATGCGCGAGATTCGCCTGGCTCTGCTCGAGGCGGATGTCAACTTCAAGGTCGTGCGGCAGTTCACCGCCGAGCTGAAGGAGCGCTGCCTGGGGGCCGACGTGATCGGCGGTCTGAACCCTGGCAATCAGGTCGTCAAGATCGTGGCCGAGGAGCTGACCCGTCTGATGGGTGGCGCGCCCGCCCCGCCCGCCGGCCTGAGCTTCTCGCCGCGCCCGCCGACGGTGATCCTGATGGCCGGCCTGCAGGGCTCGGGCAAGACCACCGCGACGGCCAAGCTCGCGAGGTACTTGCGCGAGGAGCACTCCTCGACGGTGGCCGTCGCCGCCTGCGACGTGTACCGGCCGGCGGCCGTCGAGCAGCTCGTGAAGGTCGGCGCGCAGGCGGGCGCCGAGGTGTACGAGCGCGGAACAGACCACGACCCCGTGGAGATCGCCACATGGGCGCTCGAGCGCGCCAAGCAGGACGGCAAGGACGTCCTGATCGTCGACACCAGCGGGCGCCTGCACGTGGACGCGGAGCTGATGGCCGAGCTGGTGAGGATCCGCGACGCCGTCAAACCCCACGACATCCTGCTCGTCGTGGACGCGATGACCGGACAGGACGCCGTCAACGTCGCCGAGAGCTTCGCCGCAGCGGTGCAGTTCGACGGCGTGGTCATGAGCAAGCTCGACGGAGACGCCCGTGGCGGCGCCGCCCTGTCGGTCAAGGCGGTCACCGGCAAGCCGATCCTGTTCGCCTCCACGGGAGAGAAGCTCGAGCAGTTCGAGGTCTTCCACCCCGACCGCATGGCCCAGCGGATCCTCGGCATGGGCGACGTGCTGACCCTGATCGAGCAGGCCGAGCGCCAGTTCGACGAGGACGAGGCCCTCGCATTGGAGCGCAAGCTGCGTCGCAACGAGTTCGGGCTCGACGATTTCCTCGACCAGCTCAAGATGGTGCGCAAAATGGGCCCCCTGACCAGCATCCTGGGGATGATCCCGGGCTTTGCCGGACACCAGTTGCAGAACATGAAGGTCGACGAGCGCGAGCTCGACCGCATTCAGGCGATCATCCTGTCGATGACGCCCGAAGAGCGGCGCAGGCCCGAGCTGATCAAGGGATCGCGGCGTCTGCGCATCGCACGCGGGTCCGGCACCAACGTTCAGCAGGTCAACAGGCTGGTCAAGCAGTTCGGGCAGATGCGCAAGGTGATGCGCCAGGTCGGCCGCGGCAAGATGCCGGACGTGGGCGCCCTGATGCGGGGCGCGCGCTGAACCGTCTAAGCTCTGCAATTCGCGTTATTTCATGAACGAGAGGACCAAGTGGCAGTCAGGCTGAGGCTCACGCGAGTGGGCGGCAAGAAGGACCCGATCTGGCGCGTGGTGGTCGCCGACCAGCGCTCGCCCAGGGATGGCCGCGTGATCGAGACGATCGGCCAGTACAACGCGCAGACCGATCCTTCGACGATCGTGATCGACGAGGAGCGCGCTCGGAGCTGGCTGGCGCGGGGCGCCCAGCCATCGGACACCGTGCGCAAGCTGCTGCGCATCCAGGGCATCGAGCGCTAGGACCACGCTGAGCTGCGCGATGCTGTGTCCTCAGTCGCTCGCGTACCGAAGCCGGGAGACACGCGCTACCGAATCGGGAGGACGCTCCGCATCCCCGATTCGGCCAGCATCCCCGTTTCGCCCAGCACGCAACGTAGGGTGGGCGGGCGTTGAATCCCTTGCCTCGCTAGCCCGGCGACGCCGTAGAGTTCATTAGCGATGGCCAGCGAGAACCCGAAGCGCCTGTTGGAGTACCTCGCCGAAGGCCTCGTCGATGACCCTGAGGCCGTGTCCGTCGAGCAGTTCGAGGAGGACGACGGCACGGTCGTGCTCGAGCTCTGCGTGGGCGCGGACGACTACGGACGCGTGATCGGTCGCGGCGGGCGTACCGCGCACGCACTGCGCACCGTCGTCAAAGCCGCCGCCGCCGGCGAGGGCAGCCACGTGCTCGTCGACATCGTCGATTGAGTCTGCCGCCTGAGGGGCCCGGAGCGGCGGCGAGCCTGCCGGCCGGGCGTGTTGGCAGGCCACACGGTCTCGACGGGAGCTTCTACGTCACGCGGCCGGTCGCGCGGCTGCTGCAGGTGGGCATCGACGTCACGATCGCGGGGAGCAAGGCGGCGATCGTGCGTCGCGCTGGCACCGAGCAGCGACCGATCGTGCGTTTGGAGGGCATCGAGGACCGCCTTGCCGCCGAGGCTCTGCGTGGCACCGAGCTGGTGGTCGAGGGTGCGCGCGCACCCGTGCTCGGCGAGCACGAGTGGTGGGCACACGAACTGGAGGGCTGCATGGTCGTGGACGGCGAGCGGCTGCTCGGCACGGTCAGCCGCCTGATCGAGCTGCCATCTTGCGAGGCGCTCGAGGTGCGTCCCTCCGGCGGCGGCGAGCCGGTGCTCGTGCCGATGGTCGCGGACGCCGTCCGCGACGTGCTCCCCGAGCAGAGGCGCATCGAGGTCGACCTCGACTTCCTCGACCTCGGCGAGAAACGAGGTGCGCGGTGAACATCGACGTGTTCACCCTGTTCCCCGAGTCGTTCGAGTGGTTCGCCGCGCAGCGTCACGTGCGCAACGCGCTCGCCGCGGGCGCGCGTCTGGAGTACGTGAACCCGCGCGATCACACGCCGCTCAGCGGCGGACAGGTCGACGACACGCCGTTCGGGGGTGGTGCGGGCATGGTGCTGCGCGTCGACGTGCTCGAGAGCGCGCTTCGCGCCCGGTACGACGTCGATCCCGTGCAGCTGCGCCGCCGCCGTCGCGTGATCGCGCTAGCGCCCGGCGGCCGGCTGCTCGACGATGCGCTCGTGGACGAGCTCTGCCACGAGGATGGGCTGACGCTGCTCTGCGGCCGCTACGAGGGTTTCGACGAGCGCATCCTCGAGCATTTCGCCAGCGAGATCGTCTCGATCGGTCGCTACGTGCTGAGCGGCGGCGAGCTGGCCGCGATGGTCATCTGCGACGCCGTGTTCCGCAAGCTGCCCGGTGCCCTCGGTCATGCTCACTCCGCCGCCGAGGAGTCCTTCAGCGCGGCGCTCGAAGGCAACCCCGAGTATCCCCACTACACCCGCCCGGCGGAGTATCGCGGCTGGCGCGTGCCCGACGTGCTGCTGTCGGGTCACCACGGGCAGATCGAGCGTTGGCGGTTGGAGCAGAGTCGCATGCGGGGCGCTGCCCCCGGCGGGCACGACGAACACCGCTGACGCTACTGCGGCGAGCGCGGCGCGAGCGTTCGCTACCATTGCTGCTCGCCCCGGTCGAGGTCTCGCCCCGTGCAGGCCCGGCCGGTCGGGGCGCACCCTCACGTCAAGTCATGAGCAGCGTAATCGCAACCATCGAGCGCGCGCAGTTGCGCCGCGTCCCCGACTTCGCGCCCGGCGACCGCGTCAAGGTCCACTTCCAGGTGATCGAGGGCGCTCGCAGCCGCGTGCAGGTGTTCGAGGGCGTGGTGATCAAGCGACAGGGCCACGGTGCGCGCGAGACGTTCACCGTGCGCAAGCAGTCGTTCGGTGTCGGCGTCGAGCGCATGTTCCCGGTGCACTCGCCCAAGATCGAGCGCATCGAGCTGGCCGCGCGGGGGGACGTGCGGCGCGCAAAGCTCTACTACCTGCGCGACCGCGTCGGCAAGCGCGCGCGTGTGCGTGAGCGCCGATACACCGGCCCCGAGGTCACCGTCGAGCCCGGCCTGCTGGTCGAGCCCGGCGCCGACGGAGCGGGAGATGGAGCTGAGGAGGAGACGCTCGTGCAGGCCACGGGGGAGCGGGCGGAGCACGTGGAGCCCCTCGACGGCGCGGGCGTCGAGGCGGGTGTGCTCGACGACGCCGCCGAGGGGCAGGCGGACGCGGGCGCGTCCGCTGCGTCAGACGTCGGCGGCGAGGCCGCCGACGCGCAGGCCGTCACGAGCAGCGACACGCAGGAGGGGGGGCAGAGCGAGACGGACGGCGCGGATGTCGACTCGTCTGCGCCCGACGGCGATCCCCCCTCCGATGCCGGCGACTCCGAGGGAGGCGATGCCGGCGGCGATCCGCCGGCGTGAAGTCGCCCGCGAAGACTCGCAGGCAGCGCTCGGACGCGAACGGCGCCGGGAACGCCACGGCAAGCGTCAAGGCGCCTGGCAAGCAGTCGAAATCGACGACGGCGGCGATCATCGAGCTACTCGTGATCGTGCTCGTCGCGCTCGGGCTCGCGCTCGGGATCCAGGCATGGATCATCAAGCCCTACCGCATCCCCAGCGGCTCGATGGAGCCGACGCTCGCGGTCGGGCAGCGCGTGCTGGTCAACCGCATCGGCACCGACTTCGGTGGGCCGCACGTTGGTGAGATCGCCGTGTTTCACCCGCCTGAAGGAGCCGAGCAGGAGGAGTGCGGACCATCGCCGCACGTGATCAAACTCGGTGGCGCCGCATGCTCGGAGCCCGTGCCGCAGAAGTCCAGCGTGAACTTCATCAAGCGCGTGGTCGCCGGGCCGGGCGATGAAATCTACATCAAAGAAGGCCATGTCTATCGCAAGGCCGCCGGCACGAGCGCGTTCGTTCGCGAGCAGGATTCCTACATCCGTGAATGCGGCGTGAGCCCCGAGTGCAACTTCCCGGTCCCGATCAAGATTCCGGCCGGTCACTGGTTCATGATGGGCGACAACCGTGGGGAATCCGACGACAGCAGGTTCTGGGGGCCAGTGCCCACCGGATGGATCATCGGACAGGCCGTCGCCACCTACTGGCCCCCAGACCGCATCGGAATCTTCTAGCGGCGCAGACGCTGTGGCGGGCTCGCCTCGTGCACGCGCGGGCAGCTCGGCGCGCGCCCGGCGTCGCGCGCGACGGGCCGGCAGCGGGCGGCGTCTGTTCGCCTTTGACCGTCGCCTCGACGTGCGACTCGTGGCGGGTGCCGACGAGGCCGGGCGGGGCTGTCTGGCCGGTCCGCTGGTGGCCGCCGCCGTGCTGTTCGACTATCAGGGGCTGACCACGCGCGAGCTGCGGTCGCTGGCCGCGCTCAACGACTCCAAGCAGCACTGCGCCGAGGCGCGCGAGGAGCTCTACCCGCTGGTCATGCGCAGCGCCGCGCGTGTCGTGGTGGTGTCCCGCTGCGTCCGCGGGATCGACTCCCGCGGACTGCACAAGACCAATCTCGCCGCCCTGCGTGACGCTCTACGCGGGGTCACCGCGGGCATCGACACGGAGGTGATGTGCCTGCTCGATGGCTTCGCCGTCGCGGAGTTCGAGCATCCCCAACGCGCGATCGTCGACGGCGATGCGACCAGCGCAGCAATCGCCGCCGCCTCGATCGTCGCCAAGGTCACGCGAGACCGCTTCATGCGACTCGCCCACGACCGCTACCCGGGCTGGGCTTTCGCCGAGCACGTCGGCTACTCGACCCCCTCTCACCGAGAGGCCATCCAACGCCAGGGCGTTTCGCCGCTGCACCGGATGTCCTTCCAGTCGCTCGCATACCAGCAACTCGCGCTGTAGGGCCTGCTCGCCGACGCGAGCCGCGGCAGCCCGACTACCAGGCCGCCTCGAGATGCTCGAGGCGCACGAGCTGGTCGTTACCGTCGACGATCACGCCGATCGCATCGAAGCGGATCGTCTCGGCGCCCGGCCGCGCGCGCCCGGCGTCCGTCAGCCACGCGAGCGCCTGGCGGCGCAGACGGGCGCACTGGCGGGGGCGCAGCCACGGCAGCGGGTCCTGCTCGGGGCGGATCCGCACCGCGCCGGAGCGCACGCGCCGGGTCTTGACCTCGACGAACACGAGCGCGCTCCCGTCGCACACGATCAGGTCGAGCTCGCCCATCCGCGTGAAGACGTTGCGCGCGATCACGGCGAAGCCGAGACGTTCGAGGTGTTCGGCCGCCAGCCGCTCTCCCATGCGGCCGAGGGCACGACGCGGGTCTTCGCGGCGGCCGCCCACGCGCCCGCGGTGGAGTGGGTCGTCGATGGCGCTGCACATGGGGCGGACGCTAGCCCCCAAATGCTGCCCTGCAAACGTCCTTTGTGTCAATTCTGTGGCACCGGCGTGACAGCACAAACTCTCACCTTGGCGCGTTCGCGCAGCCCAGCCGGCTCGTGCTTCCCAGCTCGCGCGTACTTCCAGCTCGCGCGTGGTTCCTAGCTCGCGCGTGCTTCCGAGCTGGCTTTCGCCTCGCCGCGGAGTCAGCTGACGGCGGTGCCGTCGGCCGCGAGCGCTCGCGCCACCTCGCGGCGCGAGCTCACCTGCAGCTTGCGGAAGATGTGTGTCATGTGACGCTCGACCGTCTTGTGGCTGAGCACGAGGCGCTCGGCGATCTCGCGGTTGGTGAGGTGATCGGCGACCAGGCGGGCGACCTCCAGCTCACGGCCGCTCAGCGCTGCCGGACCGACCAGGCCACGCCCTCGGTATCCGACGCGTGTGACACGGCGGCCGAGCGCCCGCAGCTCGCGCGCGGCGAGTTCCTGCAGGCGGCAGGCCCCCAGCTCGCCCAGTCGGCTGTACGCCTGCTCGAGCGCGCTCAGCGCGGCGCATCTGTCGTCGGCCGCGGCGAGCGCCCGGCCGAGCACCATCCGCGAGCGCTCGCGCTCCAGCCGGTGCAGCTCCCCCGCGGCCTCCAGCGAGTCGCGCGCCGAGCGCACAGCGCTCGCCGCATCACCCCGCACGAGCGCGCTCTGGGCGTGCGCACGGTATGCCCACATGCGCGGGCCGCACAGCGGCATGCCCCGGGCGCAGGCCAGGGCGCGCTGCGCCCACTCCTCGGCTGCGTCGCCGTGCTCGTGCCTCACCGCGGTGCGGGTGAGAACCTCGTAGAAGTAGGGGCGCTGCGAGGGCTCAACCCGCGCGAGGTCCGGCCCGCCGCCGGCAGCGAGGATCGCCCGTGCCCCGGCCGCGGCCGCGCCGTTCTCGCTCTGCGCCTCGCCGAGCCAGGCCGCGGCGAGCAGCGCCTGGGGCGCCCGCGGCGCGTCCGCCAGCGCATCGACCTGCTCGCCGGCGGCGGCCACCGCCTCGAGCAGGCCGCCGACACGCACGGCCAGCCAGCAGCGCAGCGCGCTCGTGAGCGCGATCAGCTGTGGGGCGCCGATGATGTGCGCGGTTTCGAGCGCTTCATCGGCCTCCTGGCGCGCCCGCTCCAGCTCGCCCAACCATGTTCGCGTGATCACCGAGCCCATCAGCATCGGAATCAGCAGATGGCGCTGCCCACTCGCCCTTCCCAACGCCAGACCGCGCTCGTAGTGGCGCAGGACGTCCTCGTAGTGCTCCATGTGGTGCTCTGACCAGCCGACCCAGTGCACGGCTCCCAGGTGCACCCGCGCATCACGATCGGCCAGGCCGTCGAGTAGCCGCCCGCCTTCGAGCATATGCCGCCTGGCGCCCTGCGCCTCGCCGAGATTCAGCTCAGCCAGACCCAGCACGGCCGCCGCAGCGGCCGTGAGGCTGTCGTCGCGCAGCGATTGGGCGCTGGCCAGCGCGGCAGCGGCGCGCTCGGCCATCTCCGGCCAGTCACCCTCGAAGTAGCGGTCGGCCGCCAGCTCGAGCTCGAGCGTGGCCGCCTCGAGCGAACGGTCTCCCGCGAGCGCCGCAAGCGTTGTGTCCAGCAGCGCGCGTGCCCGCCCGCTGTGGCCCAGGAGGCGCTCGATCACCGCCATCGCGACCACCGGCCTGACACGCGCTGCGGCTGGGGCGTCGGCGAGCAGGTCGAGGACCGTCCCGAGCACATCGCTCGCCCGCGCAAGCTGCCCGGATGCCGCGAGCGCGGTTGCGAGCGGGATCAACAGGGCGATCCGTCGCTCGTCCTCGGCCCGCGCCGGCAGCAGGCGCAGCGCTGCCTCGAACCAGCGGGCCGCGCTGGCCGGCGCCAGGCGCGCGGTTTCGCTCCCGGCTTCGATCAGCAGCGCGACGGCCTCCTCGTCGCCCTCTCGAGCGGCCAGCTCGACGTGATGCGCGCGGCTGGAAGGGCGCGCGCCGCGCTGCGCGAGCGCCGCCGCGGCGCGGGCGTGCGCGCCGATGCGCCAGCCCGCGCCGCTGGAGGCGTACACCGCGCGGCGCACGATCGGGTGGCGAAACGCGAAGCGCGCGGGCACCTCGGCGGCGCTCACCAGCAGGCCCCGATCCAGCGCCTCGTCGAGGCCGGCCAGCACGGTGGACGCATCCACATCGGCGATCGCGGCCACCAGATCGCCTGCAAACGGCTCAGCCGCCACGGACGCCGCGTCGACCACCAGCCTCGCCTCGCCGGAGAGCTCGGCGAGCTCCGCGACGAGCGCCCGTCCAACCTCGACGGGCACGTCGAACAGCTCGCCGGAGTCCTGCCCGCCCTGCGTGCGCGCCGCGCTGCGCGCGAGCTGCTCGAGGTAGAAGGGATTGCCGCCCGCCTCGCGGTAGATGACCGCGCGACGATCGGCGCCGCCGATGGCGCTCAGCAGCCTGTCCGCGTCGCCGCGGCCGAGCGCGCGCAGCTCCAGACGCTGGCAGTGCCCCCGCGCGCACGCAGCGTCGAGCGCGTGGCGAAGCCACGCCGGCGCCTGGGCGGGGCGCAGCGCGAGCGCCAACAGGACCCGCGCGGCCACGCCGCCGTTGAGCAGCCGTACAACCACTTCCAGGGAGGCCTGATCGGCCCACTGCAGATCGTCGAGCACGAGCACGAGCGGGCGCTCGAGCGCGAGCGCGGACAGCAGCGCGCCGACGCAGTGCTGAAGCTGGTCCGGCCCCGGCTTCGGGCTCGCCCGCGGGTGCCCAGCGAGCGCCCCGGCACCGGCCTGCAGCGATGGGAAGACAGCCCCGAGCTGCGCGAGCTGCGCGTCGCTCAGCGCCGTAGAGACGCCCGGCTGCCGGCAGCCCAACTGGGCGTCGAGCGCGTCCACGAGGATCCCGAAGGGCACCTGGCGTTCGAACTCGGCGGCCCGTCCTCGCAGCAGCAGGGTTCGCGGCCCGCAGCGGCGATCGAGCGCCGCGGACAGCAGCGCGGACTTGCCGATTCCCGGCTCGCCCAGCACGGCGACCGCGGCCGAGCGGGTGGCACGGGGCAACACGCGCAGCGCCGCCTGCAGCGTCTGCAGCTCCTCCTCGCGCCCAAGCAGCTCGGTGCTCGTCATCCGGACCGTGTCCCCCGTCGTCGGCGGCGTGCCGCCAAGCGATCGAAATATGGGGGATTGTCCCCGATGCGCGGGATTACGCCAACACGAATAGTGCATGTGATGCCATCCCTCGGCGCGTACCTTCGCCGCTGCTTGCGCGCGGCGCCGGCCGCGGTCGTGTGCGTCGCCTGCCTGTGCTGGGCGTTCTGCGGCTCACCGGCCGTCGCCCGTGGCGCGCCCGCCGCCAGCGCCGCTGGGCCGCTGGCGCGTCCGCTCGGCGCGCTCGGCAGCCCGCTGGGCGCCACGGCCGACTCGGTGACCGTGGACCACAAACCGCTCGCCGAGCTCACCGCCTCCGACAGCGAAGGCGGGCTCGGCACCTCCGTGGCGATCACCGAAGAATCCAGAGTGGTGGCGGGAACGCCGCGTGAAAACGACGGAGAAGGGCTCGCGTACGTGTTCGGCTCAACCGGCGGCACCTGGTCACAACAGGCCGACGTCGGCGCCGGCGAGGACGGCGTGATCGGCGGGGGCTTCGGCCGTGCGGTGGCGATTGCCGGGAACACGATGGTCGTCGGCGCCCCCGGCGACAACGGCTCCCCGGCCGGCAAGGCGTTCATACTCACGTACTCCGAAGCCAAAAAATCGTGGTCCCAGGCGGTCGAACTGGCCCCGGAGGAAACCGGCCGCGAAAGCAACTTCGGCGCCTCTGTGGCGATCTCCGCGAATGGGGAGACGGTCGTGGTGGGCGCCCCGGGAGAGAACGGCGACCCTTCCGGCAAGGTCTACGTGTTCACCGGCTCGGGCGCGTCCTGGTCGACACCCACAGAACTGGCCGGACCTGACGAGAACAGGGACTTCGGCGCCTCGGTGGCGATCTCCGGGGAAACGGTGGTTGTCGGCGATCCACGCGCCGAAACGCCCAGGGGAGACCCATCCACGAACGTCGAGACCGGCGCGGCCTACGCGTTCACGGGCAGCGGCGCATCGTGGTCGAAAGCCACCGAGCTGGTCGCCTCCGACGGCGCCGAAGGCGACGAATTCGCCAAGGCGATCGCGATCTCGGGCTCGACGTTGCTCGTCGGCGCGCCGGGCCACGCAAACGAAGCCGGGGCGGCCTACGTGTTCACCGGCTCGGGTGCGTCCTGGGCCCAGAAGGCAGAGCTGACCGCCGGTGAAGCCAGCGCGAGCGAAGGGCTGTTCGGCGAAGCGGTCGCGATCTCCTCGTCCGGAGCGATCGTGGGCGCTCCGGGCAACGACTCGGGAGCGGGCGCCGCGTACGTTTTCACCGGCGCGGAAGGCTCGTGGACCGAGCAGTCGGAACTCAACCCCGCCACACGTGAATCGGAAGCCGGCTTCGGCGACTCGCTGAGCGTGTCCGGCGCCACGCTGGCGGTGGGCGCCCCGGGCGCCAGCGACGAAGTGGGCGCGGCCTACGTGTACGCGCTCGCGCCGCCGCCACTCAGCATCACGGCGTTCGTCTCGCCGAGCCCCGTCAAGCTCGGGGAAGATCTCACGAACAGGTTCACGATCACCGACACGAGCACCGAAGAAGCCAAAGCGGTGGTGCTCACCGACGGAGTGCCTGGCGGGGCGACGCTGAAGCTGATGGGCCCAAGCCAGGGCAGCTGCGACGAACAGACGGCGTCGTGTGCGCTCGGGTCCATCGAAGCCGGCAAGACCGCGATCGTGGAAGAGACACTCGAACCGACTCGCGCGGGCGTGCTCGCCAACACGGCAACGGTCACCAGCAGCAACCTCGAAGGCGCCAGCGCCACCGCCGAAACCACGGTCCAGGCACCGACGCCGCCGGCGCCTCCGTGCGAATCGAGCAGGGAGCTCGGTGCGGTGACGGTGCTCGCAGACTGCATCTCCGAAGTCGGCGGCGGCACCTACCTGGCGAGCGGCAACACGCGCTTCTCCGACGGCGCCGCGATCGTCACCCCGGGCACCGAGAGCTCGCTGGCGCTGATCCTCGATCCGGCGACGAACACGATCTCGATCACGCCGGGGAGCGGCGCGGGTGAGCTCGAGGTCGGTGGGCGCGACGTCGCGACCGGTCGGCTCGCGATCGACACGCAGGGCGAGCAGGATCCTGTGTCGGGCGTCGCGGGCGCCGCCCGGATCACCGGCATGGAAAGCGTCGCGCTGTCGCTCTCGGGTTGGACCTTCGAAGACCTCGGCGTGGCGCCGAGCGTCTACCTGCTTCCCAGCGGCGCCGGCGGCGGCGTGGTCGTCGACGGCCGGCTGACGCTGCCCTATTACCTCGGCAGCCTGCTCGACTTCGGCTCGCTGAGTAGCATCTTCTCCGCCGGCGTCACCGGCCAGCTCGCCGTGCAGGTGGCGGCGAGTGGCGCTGTGAGCGTGCGCAACGGCGGCGTCTCGGTCAAGGAAGTGGGCCTCCCGTACCTCCCGTTCGCGATCAAGCAGGCGCAGCTGGAATACGCCGCGGCAGGCGACAGGTGGACAGGGAGCGGCACGCTGGTGACACCCGAGATCGCCAATCTCGTGATCGATCCGCTGGTCATCAGCGACGGCAAACTCGACGAACTCGTCGCGCGCTTCCAGTGCGCCAAATACTGCAGCGGTGGCTCGGAACCGAAAATCGGCAACATCATCGAAGTCAAGGACATCAACCTGGAAGCGATCAACCTGCAGGGGATCGACTACACGCCGCCGAGCACGGGCCCGTTCGGCCTGCCCAAACCGGTTCTCGCCTGTCATCCGACGCCGACGTTCCACTTCGCCTGCCCAGCGATCCCTCCACCCCCGCAGTTCGACGGCGAAGCCGTGTTCGGCGTGCTCGGCGGCAAGATCATCGCCGGAGGTGCCTTCAAGTACCTGCTCGACGGTGACTTCTTGGCCAACGGCGAGATCGCGATGGCGCCGCTGTACGGCGGGCACTTCCCGATCCCGACGGGTACCCACGGTCTGGAAGACACGCTCAGCGCGGCCAAATACGGCATCAACATCGCGACCGGGGCGGTCAGCTTCGAACCGCCGCACACACTGACCGCGTCGGGCACGATGCTGCTGCCGCCGCTCCCCTCGCCGCAGTTCTTGAAGGGCACCATCAGCATCGGCGTGGACCCGCCACACTTCACCGGCGAGGGGTCGCTCGATCTGATCGTCCCGCCGGGTGCCCCGATCCTCGGCGGTGCCAATCTCGGCGGCGTGACGGCGCTGGTCTCCGACGAGGCCGCCGCGGGTGAAGTCAGCGCCAGCGTGTGCGTTCCCCGCTGGCTGTTCGGCGGCGGCTGTTACACGCAGAGCCTGGTGATCGCGTACGTGTTCTCCAACGGCAGCTTCCAGTTCGACCTGGACGGCGATATCAACGACTACGCGACCGTCGCACAGGCGGCGAGCAGCGCCCGCGCCGGCGCCAACACCCGCACGGTGCGCGTTCCGAGCGCGAAGCGGTTCGCCTCGTTCACCATCAGCAGCGCGCGCGGCACCCCGGACGTCGAGCTGATCAGCCCGATCGTCAACCACCGTCGCTTGCGGCTCACGCTCGCGGGCTCCAGGGCTCGCGCCAACCGCACTGGCGCGCTGGCGTCGGTGTCCGCGGCCGCCCATCAGGAGAGCTTCCTGGTCGCGCTTCCGCCTGGCGGGAGCTGGACGGTACGCCGCCTGCAGGGCCCGAAGATCGCCTCCGTGCGGGTCTCGGTGGCGCGCAGGACACACGCCGCTGCGCGCCCGCGCCTGACGCCCGCGGCGGGCGATCTGCCGCACGGCGTGGTCTCCACGAGCGCCAGCATCGCGCTGCGCTACAGCGTGCCCGGTGCGCCTGCGGGGACGCGCGTGGAACTGTGGGCCAGCACCCAGAATCATGGAGCCGGCGGAACGATGATCGCGGACGAACTGCCGCCATCGGGTTCCGTGAGCTGGAAGCTCGCCGGCCTGGCGAGCGGCCGCTACTGGCCATACGCGATCATCAGCGAGCACGGCGTGCCGGTCGCGATCGAGCACTGGCCCAGGGCGGTGCAGGTCAGCAACCCGGCGGCGCCGGCGCTGCCGACCGGCGTTGAAAGCTACGAGGGTGCGGCCGGTACGGAGGTCGTCTGGAACGCGGTGAGCGGCGCCAGCTCCTACGCGATCACTGCCACTCCCCGGGGCGGCGGCGCCCCGCTCGCCGACGCCGTTCCCGCGAGCCAGCTACAGGACACGCTCAGCCTCGCGGCGGGCAAGTGGTCGATCACGGTCCAGGCCGTCAGCGGCGAAGACCTTGCCAGCCTGCCCAGCGCGGCGAGCGCCGCCACGGTGCCGTGAGCAGCGTGCCGTGCACGCCGTGACCGGCTCTACGCAACCACCCGACCCCGCGCGCGCGGGCGCGCCACGGGCCTGGCGGGGTGTACGGATGAGCGCTGGCGCGGACGGTGCGCGGGCAGGCGCTCACCCTCGGCGCTCTCCGCGTCCTTCACCGCCCACGCCAGTCGCTCGACGAGCTGTGCGGCCGCATGGCCCGTGCTCAGATGAACAGAGTCGACGTGCTCGTCCAGCAGCAGTGGCGTCTCGTCGGTCAGCTCGGACGAGACCGGGTCGGTGGTGACGATGATTCGTGGCATGAGATTTCCTTTGTAGGCAGGTTCTCGGTGGCACGGACGCGCCGTCGAGCGGGGTCGGCCCATCCGCGAGGCTCACCCAGGATGAGCCTTCCCCGACAGTGACTAGACCAAACCACCGTCGAGCGCATCACCCGGTAGGGGCGAAACGTCCACGTGTGCAAGGTCGCACGCCACGACGAGGCGCCGTGCGCCGAGCCGGCCGCGCGACGCTCCATCAGGCGTCCACTCGCAGAACGATTGAGCATATTACTGACAAAGTGTATCAATTTTATGAGCAATCGCGGCCCGGCAGGGCAAGGCGCAGCGATGTCGCCCGCGTCCGACGGGTGCTGCCGATGCGCGCGTCGAGCACCGGCTGGCGCGCTCGCGTAGCCTGCACGCGATGAGCGAAGACCCGAGCGAATCGCGCGAGAGCGGATCGTCCCGCCCGCCCGGCGGGCACGCCGGCGGGCTCGAGGGCGACCGGTCGCGCGCCGGCGGGCCGCGCTCGCTGGATGGCGTGAGCAGCTTCATGGGCCTGCGCTGGGAGGACGCCCAGACGGTCCGACTGCGGATCCGGCCCGAGCTGATCAACGGCGGCGGGCTGCTCTCGGGGGTCGCCACCTACGCGATGGTCGACTACTGCATGGGCTCGACGCTGTGGGTGCAGACTGCCCGCGAGGAGCGGATCGCGACGATCTCGATCGCCATCAACTACATACAGACGGCCACCGAGGGGGAGATCGTCTGTCGCACCACCCTCGACCGGCGCAACCGCACGAACGCGGTGATGCGCAGCGAGGTACGCCACGAGGACGGGCGGCTGCTGGTGACGGCGATCGGCAGCTACACGATCTTCCCCAGGCGCCCCCTGCGGGGCGCACCACGCGCGGCGGCGCAGGCGGGCGAGCCTGCGGCGAACGCCGCTGAGAGCTGAGGGCTCGCCCTGACGGCCACGGTTCTGACGATCGCTGGCTCGGACTCCGGCGGCGGGGCCGGGATCCAGGCGGACCTGAAGGCGTTTGCCCGCTGCGGCGTGCACGGCACGAGCGCGATCACCGCCGTCACCGCGCAGAACACCCTCGGCGTGTTCGCCATCCACCAGCTCCCGGTGGAGATCGTGCTCGCGCAGGTGCGCGCGGTGCTCGAGGACATCGGCGCGGACGCCGTCAAGGTGGGGATGCTCGGCAGTGCGCAGGTCACGCTGGCGGTGGCCCATGTGCTGGACGAGCTGGACGCGGGGACGCCCGTGGTGGTCGACCCGGTGATGGTCGCCGAGTCTGGAGCGCGACTGCTCGCCCCCGACGCCCAACACGCGCTCGTGGCGGAGATCCTGCCGCGCGCGAGCGTGCTGACGCCGAATCTGCCCGAGGCGCGCGCGCTCGTCGGCCGCGAGCCCGGCGAGCAGGCGGACGAGGACCTCGAGGTCGAGGCGCTCGCCCGTGCGGTGCTCGCGCTCGGCCCTGGCAGCGTCGTGCTCACCGGCGGGCACCGCGCCCACGCCGTCGACGTGTTCGTGAGCGGTGGCGAGCACCCCGCGGTCGCGCACATCGAGGGTGAGCGCCACGCCGACGGGGCTGCCCACGGCTCCGGCTGCACCCACTCGTCGGTCCTCGCAGCGCAGCTCGCCCTCGGCCGCACGCCGTTGGACGCCGCCCGCGTCGCGCGGCAGCTGGCGGGAGCGGCGGTGGCGGGTGGCCTGCGCGATGTCGGGACGGGCGCCGGGCCGGTCGACGTCCTCGACCTCGAGCGCATGCGCGCATGCTGACCATCGACGCCCGCGCGTTTGCCATAATCGGAGGGCGATGAAGCTACTGCGCATGAAGCCCGGACATGGCGAGATCGTGCTCGCCGAGGGCGACGTGGCGGTGCCGGAGCAGGAGCAGGAGCTGATCGAGGCGTTCCGTCGCGAGCTCGACGCGGGCATGTGGGCGGCGGTGCCGACACGCTCGCCCGGAGGTCGACGCGAGGCGGAGCTGGTCAAGAGCTTCGCCGAGGTGCCTCGCGACGCCGAGCGCGTGATCTTCTTCCCGCGCGCGGCCGGCGGCGCATATCCGGCCACGCGCTAGCCGCAGTGGGGTTGGCTCTCGGCACCGCGGCGATCGTTCTGGTCGTGCTGCTGTGGGAGCTTGCGCGGCCGACCCTCAAACGCAGCCTGACGCGGGCGCGCGAGCTGTGGCCTGCGCGCGGGCGCTCGAGCGCCCCACCGAGCGGCTATGACCCCGGGCGTGAGCGTCGCGCCGAGCAGCGCGCGCGGGAGCTGCTGCGCTCGTGCGTGAGCGAGCAGGACTGGGCGCTCTACCGGGACCTCGGCTTTCTGCGTGTATGGGGCGGGTTGGGCGTTGCCGCGCAACGCGAGGACGTCCCCTACGCCTACCTGATCTACCCGCACAAGCCGATCGTCGCGTACGTGCCGGCGACGGGAGAGCTCCTGAACGAGTACTGCGTCGCGTTCCCCGACCACTCCAAGCCCTACGGCAGCGCCCGACTCCCCGACTCGGACGACGTGCTGGCCAAGTGGATGGCGCTGAGCGCCGACGAGCGGCGTCTGGTGGGCGAGGCCAACATGCATCTTCCGGGTCGTCAGGTCGATCCCGACCGGGTGCGGCGCGACCTCGCCCGTCTGCGGCGCTGGGAGCTGGAGCGCGATAACGTGCGCGCCGCGTGAGCACCAACGGGACGTTCGACCTAAAGCACCGCAGCCGCGCGCTCACCGACGGACCCGAGCGCGCGGCCGCGCGCGCCTACCTGCACGGGATCGGCTACTCGGCCGAGGATCTGGCCAAGCCGATCGTGGGCGTGGCGCACTCGTGGATCGAGACCATGCCGTGCAACTTCAACAACCGTGTGCTCGCCGCCAAGGTCAAGGAGGGCATCCGCGCGGCCGGCGGCACGCCCATGGAGCTCAACACGATCGCCATCTCCGACGGCATCACCATGGGCACGCCCGGAATGCGCGCCTCGCTGGTCTCCAGGGAGCTGATCGCCGACTCGATCGAGCTGGTCGCCTCCGCGCACCAGTTCGACGCGCTCGTCACGATCTCCGGCTGCGACAAGACGATCCCCGGCGCCGTGATGGCGCTCGCTCGCTTGGACATTCCCGGCCTGATGCTCTACGGCGGCTCGATCAAGCCGGGCCACTTCAGGGGCAAGGAGGTGACCATCCTGCAGGTGTTCGAGGCCGTCGGCGAGTTCGCCTCGGGCAAGATCACCGAGCAGGAGCTGCACGAGCTCGAGGACGCGGCCTCGCCGGGCGCGGGCGCGTGTGGCGGTCAGTTCACCGCCAACACGATGGCCATGGCCTTCGAGGCGCTGGGCATCTCGCCGGCCGGCACCGCGATGGTGCCCGCGGAGGACGGACGCAAGCTCGCGGTGGCGAGGGAGTGCGGCGAGCTCGTGATGGACGTCCTGCGGGCCGGGCGCCGGCCGAGCGAAGTGATCACCAAGCCGGCCCTCGAAAACGCGATCGCCGCGGTCGCCACCAGCGGCGGCTCCACCAACGCCGTGCTGCACCTGCTGGCGGTGGCCTACGAAATGGGGGTGCCGCTCGAGATCGACGAGTTCGAGGCGATCTCCGAGCGCACGCCGCTGCTGTGCGACCTGCAGCCCGGCGGGCAGTACGTCGCCACCGAGCTCTACGCGGCCGGCGGCGTGCCGCTCGTGCTCGCCCGCCTGAAGGAGGCCGGGATCCTCAACTCCGGGGCGCTCACGGTCACCGGCCGCACGATCGGTGAGCACGCCGCCGAAGCGCGCGAGAGCGAGGGCCAACGCGTCGTGCGCCCCCTCGACGAACCGATCAAAGCGACCGGCGGCTTCGCCATCCTGCGGGGCAACGTCGCACCCGAGGGCTGCGTCGTCAAGCTCTCCGGGCACGAGCGACGCAAACATGTGGGGCCGGCGCGCGTGTTCGACGGCGAGGAGGCCGCGATGGCCGCCGTGCTCGACCACCAGATACGGGCGGGCGACGTCGTGGTCATCCGCGGCGAGGGGCCTGCAGGCGGTCCCGGTATGCGCGAGATGCTGGCGGTCACCGCGGCGATCGTCGGCGAGGGGCTCGGCGAAGAGGTGGCGCTGATCACCGACGGGCGGTTCTCGGGCGCCACGCGCGGCTTCATGGCCGCACACGTCGCCCCCGAGGCGGCCCGCGGCGGGCCGATAGCGGGGCTGCGCGACGGCGACGAGCTGACCATCGACGCCGATGCGCGCCGCCTTGACGTGGCCCTCTCGGACGATGAGATCACCGCCCGTGTCGCTGCGTACGTGCAGCCGCAGCGCGCCGAGCACCGCGTGGACGTGGCCATCGGCAAGTACGCCAAGCTGGTGGGGAGCGCCGCCCAGGGCGCGATCGCGCGCTGAGCGCGACGCCCAGCGCCGTGAGCCGACGCGGCGCCCGCCCCGGCGAGGGCTACTCGGCGAGGAAGTCTTCGAGCAGCGAGTTGAACGCCGCAGGGCGCTCGAGCATGGCCACGTGCCCGGTGTCCGGGAAGATGACCTTGCGCGAGTCGGGTATCAGTTCAGCGAACACGTCGGCGTCGCGAACGGGGATCAGGCGGTCCCCGGACCCCCACACGATCAGCGTCGGGCAGGCGATCTCCGGCAGGCGCTCGCGGACGTCGTAGTCGAGCACCGCCTGCAGGGCCTGCGGGAAACCCGGCTTGCCCGCGCCGCGAAGCTGCTCGGCGGCGAGCGCGGGCGGCAGGCGGCT
This sequence comes from uncultured Solirubrobacteraceae bacterium, assembly GCA_963810735.1. GTDB lineage: Bacteria > Actinomycetota > Thermoleophilia > Solirubrobacterales > Solirubrobacteraceae > Palsa-744. Next base: position 204,163 of record CAWEOR010000004.1, on the reverse strand, counting down.
CGGGTGGAGCGCGACGAGGCTCAGCACCGCCTCGCGCAGACGCGCGCGGCGGGCGACCGTGTCGGACTTCGACGCCACCCATGCGCTGCTCGCGCCGAGCACGGTCTCGAGGCGACGAATGGCGGGCGTTATGCGCTGCGTGCCACGGTGGCCGGTGGTGGAGATGCCCGCTGCGGAGACGAGCACGAGGCGCTCGACCCGCTGTGGAAACGAGATCGCGAGCTCGGCGGCGATGAATCCGCCCATCGAGTTGCCCACGACGGCTGCCGCGTCGACCCCGAGCGCGTCCATCAGGCGATCGAGCACGCGCGCATAGCCTGAGATCGAGATCTCGTGGGCAGGCATCGGCGAGTGCCCGAAGCCGGGAAGGTCCATGGCGATCACGCGCCGATCGACGCCGAGCACGGGCAACTGCTCGAGCCAGTTGGGCCACGAGCCCGACAGCCCGTGGACGAACACCAGCGCCTGGCCATCGGGGTGCGCGCCGCCGGCACGCTCCGGTCCGTAGTCGATCACGTTCACCGGCTCGCCGTCGAGCATCACCCAGCGCTGGTGAGCGTGCCAGTCGATGTCCAGCCAGCGCGAACGCCCGACCGGGCCGTAGGCGGCGCTGTCCTCGCCGGGAAGCTCTGGGGTCAGCGGGCCCGGCGCGTGGGTGGGGGGTGGGCCGCTCACCACGCTCAATGTAGCCCACCGGAGATCGACTTCCCGTCCCCCGGAGCGTGTATATGTACACGATCAGGCTCGCTCGGGCGCTGGGCGCTCGGCGCGGGCATACTGTCAGCAGTGGGGTACAGGCAGGCGCAGTGGCGGTGGCGGCGAAATAACAGCCGCAGATGAGATCGCAGACCCGGCACGGATGACAATTCAGGAGCAGGAGGCGGCGAGCACGGGGGTGACAGCGCTGGTTGAAGCATGGACGCAGGCGACAGTGCTGCTCGAGGACGATCTGCGCAGGCGCGACGCTGCGCCGCGCACGCGTCGCGCCTACGGCGTGGACGTCGCCCAGTTCGCGCACTGGGCCAGCGGTCGCGGCGTGCCACCGCGGGAGGTGGACGCCAAGACGGTGCGCCGCTATGTGGCCGGCCTGTCCGAACGCGGTTCCTCGCCGAGCACCTCGGCGCGCAAGCTTGCGGCGCTGCGGGCGCTGTTCGCCAGCCAACGCGAGCACGGCCTGATCTCGCAGAACCCCGCCGAGCTCGTCTCGACCCCGCGCAGGGGTTCGCATCTGCCGCGGGTGCTGAGCGCGCGCGAGGCGGCCACGCTGCTCGACGGGATCGCCCGGCCGCAGGTCGGTGGGGCCAGCCCGGCGGGTGCGTCCGAGGGCGTTGGCGGGGCGCTGGGCGTGCGCGACCGCGCGATGTTCGAGCTGGCCTATGCATGCGGGCTGCGCGCCGAGGAGCTCGTGTCGTTGCGCGCATCGGACGTCGACTACGACGGCGAGCAGGTGCGGGTCGAGGGCAAGGGCCGCAAGACCCGCTTCGTGCCGGTGGGCGAGCAGGCGATGGCGGCCGTGCGCACCTACGTGGAGCACAGGCAAGGGCGTGGCGCGCTCGCGGCCGCCGCCGGTTCAGCGCCCGCTCCGCAGGCCCTGTTTCTCAGCAAGACCGGTCGCCCGCTCGGCACCGGGGACGTACGCAGGAGGCTGCGCGCCTGGACGCGCCGGGTGGGTGTGGGCGAAGGCGCGAGCCCGCACGCGTTGCGCCACAGCTTCGCCACGCACCTGCTGGATGGCGGGGCTGACCTGCGCAGCATCCAGGAGCTGCTCGGACATGCGTCCGTATCGAGCACCCAGATTTACACTCGGGTAGAGTCCGCCAAGCTGAGAAGCGCATACGCGCGCAGCCACCCTCGGGCATGATTGGACGCCCGCCCGCCCATCGGAGATGACCCTGGAGACTAACGTCAAACCGATCGAGCTGCGCGAACTGTGGCGGCGCTACAAGACCGAAGGCGACAGTCGTGTGCGCGAGCGGTTGGTGGTCGCCTACTCGCCGCTGGTCAAGTACGTGGCCGGGCGCACCGCCGCGGGCCTGCCGCCGCATGTCGAGGAGGCCGATCTGATCTCCTACGGGCTCGTCGGTCTGATCTCGGCCATCGAGCGCTTCGACCTGTCCCGGGACATCAAGTTCGAGACCTACGCGATCATGCGCATCAAGGGCGCCATCATCGACGAGCTGCGCTCGCTCGACTGGGTGCCGCGCAGCGTGCGTGCACGGGCGCGGGAGGTGGAGCGCGCGAACGCCAAGCTCGAGCACACGCTGCAGCGGGCGCCGAGCGACCAGGAGCTCGCCGACGAGCTGGGCATCACCGTCGACGAACTGAACGAGTCGCTGCTCGCGATCTCCCACTCCTCGATCGTCGCGCTCGACGAGCTGTGGAGCGTGTCGGACTCCAGCGGCGATCAGGTCTCGCTGATGGACACCATCGAGGACCCCGGCGCGCCCGATCCCGCACGGGCGCTCGACGTGGGCGACCTCAAGGATCGCATCGCCGACTCCATCGCCAAGCTGCCGGAGCGCGAGAAGCTCGTGATCGCCCTGTACTACTACGAGAACCTGACGCTGCGCGAGATCGGCGAGGTGCTGGGCGTGACCGAGTCGCGCGTGTCGCAGATGCACACCAAGGCGGTGCTGCGCCTCAGATCCCGAATGCAGGAGGAGTCGTTCGACGATTAGGCGCAGTCCTCGAGTGTGTGCTCACGCGGGCATAACGTGGGCGGCACCTCGGACATTCGTCAGAGACCGATCGAGCGGGCGAGCCAAGTCGCATGCGACTCGGCTCCTGCCGCACATGTGCGGCAGGCTGATGGGCACATGTGCCCATCAGAACAGCAGATCGGTGGTGTGCGGGGCCACGCCGCCAATGAGTGTCGAAAAGCACTAGCGCTGGCCGGGATGCGGCGGTATGGTGCTCCCACACCGAGTAAAGGGAGATTCCAATGCACCCGCCAGCGGACCGTATTCGCAACGTGGCCCTCGTCGGACACCGAGGGTCGGGGAAGACGGCGCTGCACGAGGCGCTCCTGTTCGAGGCCGGTGCGATCACGCGGCTTGGCACGGTCCCCGACGGGACCACGGTATCCGACTCCGACCCGGATGAGCATGCGCGTCAGATGTCGATCTCCGCGACGTTGAGCTCGCTGCACTGGCAGGACCGCAAGATCAACCTGCTGGACACGCCCGGCGAGCCGAGCTTCGTGGCCGACGCGCTGGGCGCCCTGCGCGTTTGCGAGTCGGCGGTGTTCGTGGTCAACGCCGTGATGGGCGTCGAGGTGGCCACCAGCCGGCTGTGGGCACGTGCCGCCGAGCTCGACATCGCACGCATGCTGTTCGTCAACATGCTCGACCGGGAGCGCGCCGACTTCTACCGCACGCTCGATCAGCTCAAGGCCGCGTTCGGCCCCCACGTCGTCGCCACGGAGATCCCGATCGGCGCCGAGCACGATGTCGAGGGCGTCATCGATCTCGTGGACATGAAGGCATATCGCGCGCAGCCGAGTCCTGAGCGCGGCGCCGCAGATGAGATCCCGATCCCCGCCGAGCTCCAAGCGCGTGCCGCCGAATACCGCGAGAAGCTGATGGACGAGGTCTGCGAAGTCTCCGACACGTTGATGGAGCGCTACCTCGAGGGCGAGGAGATCTCCCACGCCGAGATCGTGGACGCGCTCAAGGAGGGCACCAACCACGGCAAGATCTTCCCTGTCGTGTGCGGCGTGGCCACACGCAACCTCGGCACCACGCGGCTGCTCGATGCGATCGTCGAGGACCTGCCCTCGCCGGTCAAGCACGGCTCGCTGAGGGTTGGCGAGGTGGAGCTGTCCCCGACCGAGGACCGCGAGCTGTTCGCGTACGTGTTCAAGACGCGCGCCGACCCCTTCGCCGGGCGCATCAACCTGCTGCGCGTCTACCAGGGGACGCTCCGCGCCGACAGCCACATCCTCAACACCCGCGCGCACGCCAAGGAGCGCATCGGCCAGCTGGTGTCGTTCACGGGCAAGGACGTCGAGCACGTGGAGGAGTTCGGGCCGGGCGATCTCGGCGCCGTCGCCAAGCTCAAGGAGACCCGCGCCGGCGACTGGCTGGCCGCACGCGACGAGCCGATCGACATGCCGCGGGCGAAGCTGCCCGCGCCGGTGATGGCCTTCGCAGTAGAGCCCAAGAGCCGCGGCGACGAGGACAAGGTGCTCTCCTCGCTGCGCCGCCTGCAGGAGGAGGATCCCACGATCGATCTGCACCGCGATCAGCAGACCGGCGAGCAGATCGTGGCGGGGCTCTCGCAGGTGCACGTGGAAGTGATCGTCGACAGGCTGCGCTCGCGCTTCGGCGTCGAGGTCACGCTGAAGCCCCCGCGGGTGCCCTACCAGGAGACGATCCGGGGGACCGCCACGGCCCACGGCCGCCACAAGAAGCAGTCGGGCGGGCGCGGCCAGTTCGGCGACTGCCGCATCGAGATCGAGCCGCTCGACGACCCCGAGCACCCCACGGGCTTCGAGTTCGTCGACAAGATCAAGGGCGGCGTGATCCCCAACTCGTTCATCCCGGCCGTCGAGAAGGGCGTGCGCGAGGCGATGGAAGCGGGCGTGCTCGCCGGCTACCCCGTGCAGGGGGTGCGCGTGCGCCTGTTCGACGGGCAGTACCACTCGGTCGACTCGTCCGAGATCGCCTTCAAGCTCGCCGGCCTGCAGGCCATGAAGGATGCCCTGGAGCACGCCGATCCCGTGTTGCTGGAGCCGATCATGCTGGTCACCCTGTCCGTGCCCGAGGAGCACGTGGGCGACGTGATCGGCGACCTCAACAGCCGCCGGGGGCGACCCCAGGGGATGGAGCCCGTGGGTGCCATGACCGAGATCAAGGCCGAGGTGCCGATGGCAGAGATGCTCACCTACGCGCCCGACCTGCGCTCCATCACCCAGGGCCAGGGCGACTACACGCTCGAGTTCCTGCGCTACGAGGAGCTCCCGGCGCACCTCGGGCAGAAGGTGGTCGAGCAGGCAGGAGAGGAGCGCGCGGCGGTACACGCCTAGCGCGAACACCCGGCCCCACGGCCACCCCCGCGACGGCCGTTCGCGGTGCGTGTGCGCGGGCCGGGCGGCTCCAGATAGTCTCTGGGACGCCGATGGCCACGCGCACGATCGTCACCTCCCAGCCGGATGTCGCCTGCGACGTATGCGCGCGGCGGCTGCTGCGAGGCGAGCAGCCCGACGTGTTCGTCGGCGCGGGGCGGCGCAGGATCGTGTGCGAGCTGTGCGCGCCGCGGGCCGCGCACGAGGGCTGGCTGCGCGAGACCGACAACCAGTCGCTCAGCCTGCCGCCGGCGCGCCCGCGCAGAGGTGGCGGCCTGTTCGAGCGGCTGCCGGTGCCCTTCCGCGCGCGCCGCGACGCAGATGGGTCCACGGCGATCGCGCCCGTCCCTACGGCCGGCGCCGCTGAGGCGCTGCCTGCGAGCGCGGTCGAGGATGTCCTTCATGCGCCGGTGCAGGCGCCCGACGAGCCGCTGTCGCACGCGCCAGATGACCTGCCGGCGCAGGCGGCCGGGGAGCTGCCGGCGCGCGCGGAGATGCCGGACGAGCTGGCGCTGATGGCGCCGCAGCCGGCGGCGGGCGAGTCGCGCTCGCAGACGGGCGCCGGCCACGAGCAGTCCGTCGCCTACCTCCCCGAGGCGATCGCGGTGTTCAACGCGAGCGAGTTCCCGCGTCGCGTCGCCGGCGTGATCCGCTCGCTGGGGGCGCCGCTGGTGACGGTGCGCTCGGCCGAGCACCTGGTGAGCGTGGTCAGGATCGTCGTCGCGTGGGAGCTGTGCTGGTACTGCTACGAGGTCGATCTGAGCGAACCGGCAGCCGAGGCGCAGGTGATCGCCCAGGGATCCGAGCTGGCCGAGCTCGCGCGCGAGGACCGTACAGGCAACGCCGCTGCCGCCGACTCGGGGACGCTGCAGCTCGCCGCAACCGCCTGACGCGAGGATGTGAGCATTTGGTGTCGCCCGCTTGCGAATCCGCGGGCGGGGAGTAAGATCGGTCGGGTCATGATCTACTGCGTCGTACCCAGGCCGCTGGCCGATGAGCTCTACCCGAAGCTCGTCGAGCACTACAGCACCGAGGAGAACGTCACCGTGATCATCGACCGTCGCCAGTTCGACCGCCGCGCGCGGTATGCCGCCGCCGGCGCCTCCGCGGACGGAGAGCAGCAGCGGCGGGTCGTGCGCGACCGGCGTCGCGCCCGCGTGCCCGGTGATCTGCTGCCGCTGGCGCAAGCCTCCTGACACGCCTGCGCCACTCGCGCGACAGCACATACGCCGTCTCGGGCGAGCCGCCAGATTGCGCGCGCGGCGGCTTCGTCCCCGCTACGCTGCATAATGCCGCGGCGATGAAGCTGATCGTTCACGTCGACGGTGGCGCCCGCGGCAACCCCGGACCGGCCGCGGCCGCTTGCGTGATCAGCTCCGCAGACGGCGAGGTGCTCGACGAGCAGGCGCAGCTGCTGGGCACGGCCACCAACAACGTGGCCGAGTATCGCGCGCTGCTGCTCGGGTTGGCCCGGGCGAGGGAGCTGGGCGCGAGCGAGGTCGAGGTGGTTGGCGACTCCGAGCTGATCGCCAAGCAGGTGCAGGGCGTCTACAAGGTGCGTCACGCGGCGATGCGCCCCCTCTACATGGAGGCCATGAGCGCCTTGCGGGGCTTCGAGCGCTGGTCCATCCGCACCGTCCCGCGCGCCCAGAATGCCGACGCGGACGCGCTCGTCAACGCCGCGCTCGACCAGGCCGCGGCAGCCTCGCGCTGAGCGCCCGCCGCGGGCCGGGATCCAGGTGCTGTTCAGCCCCCGTCGGCGCCCTCAACGCAGCGGCTTCGCCGATTTGGCGATCTGGATCATCTGCTGGTTGGAGAGTTCCTCGAGCAGCGTGTTGGTGACCCAGTACAGCGCGTTGCCGACGCGCCAGCCGATCACGTGGATGTGTGAGCCGTCGTCCACGAAGCGGTATTCGACGCCGTCGATCACCTGCGTGCGGGCGTGTGCGAACAGTGGCGGGTTCAACCAGTCGGTCCCCTCGAAGTCGTAGTAGCCGTCCTCGACGCGGTTCTGCTGGAAGACGATCACGTACGCGTGGTGGCGGATGTTCTGCTGGTTGCGCAGTGGATAGGCGCGCACCTGCTGCTGTTCGGCCGGCCCGGTCTGCAGGCGCGGATAGAGGACCGGGAAGGGGATCTCCGGCGCGGCTTTGATGAGTTCTGCCTGTTCGCTGGTAGGGGTGGGGTCGAGGCCGAGGGCCGCGAGCGAGAAGCCCGGATGCGAGTGGCGTCCGGAGTGGTGGCGGGAGTGGCCGGTCGCTGCGCTGCCGGCGCGGGCGGCGCCGGCAGCTGCAGCGTTTCGTGGCCGTTGAGGAACGTTTCGAGCGTCTGCTTCTCCAGTTCGGGCGTCGAGGTCACGTAGTCGGCGTTGTTGAGCTGGTAGTCGTCGTTCGCCGCCAGGAACTTCACCTGGCGCAGGGGCTTTGACTGGGAGAAGGCGATCAGCTTGGTCAGCAGGATCAGCTCCTGTGGCGAGGCCGGGAAGTTCGTCCTGATCGCGTGACCCACGGCTTTGGCCACGTTGTCGATCTGCCCGAGCTCGTCCGAGGGGTCGATCTGCTCGCGCAGGTCGCGCAGGAAGTCCTGCTGGCGCGCCACGCGCACGAAGTCCGAGTCGTCGTGGCGGTAGCGCACGTAGGCGAGCGCTTTTTCGTAGCACAGCTTCTGGTAGCCGGGCTCGATGTTGATGTTCGTGTAGTCGGTTTCGGTGGTGCCTTCGTTCTGGTTGAAGTACCGATGATCGACGTTCACGTACGCGCATCCGAGCGTGTCGACGACGTTGATGAAGCCCGCGAAGTTCACGTCGATGATCCCGTTGAGCGTCAGTTCGGGGAAGACTTCGCGCTTGATCGTTTCCGCCGCCAGGATGCTCGCCTCGCTGGCGCCGCCGTGCTCGCTGCCGATCGTGTACGCGGCGTTGATCTTTTCGTTGGGGTACACCTGGCCGCTGGGCGCATCGATGTTGACCATCAGATCGCGGGGGATCGACAGCACCGAGGTCTGTCCCTGTTCGGGGTCGAAGCGCACCAGCAGGATCGTGTCGCTGTGGCCTGCAGCGTCGCGTTCTTCGGCGTTCTTGGACCCCGTGCGCCTGTCCGAGCCGAGGATCAGGAACGTCTGCGGGCCACCGCCGTATTCGGGTGTGAGCAGTCCCTCGGGGGCGCGATGTGGCTGAGCCGCGGGAAGATCTCGTCGGCGAGCGTGGTGATCTTGTTGAGCGCCACCGTCGCCGTCGCCGCGGCGCTCAATGCCACGATCAGCACGCCCGCGACCAGGAAGCGCTTCCACATGCCCCACCAAAGCGAGGGCGGACGCTCGTCATTCATCTGATATCGCCTGCTGGCAGCTCATCGGGCACGAGGTCGAGCACGCGCCTCCTCCCAGGGGCGCGCCAGAAGCCTAGCGGCCCGATCGGAGCCCAAGCGCCGCCTCGACGGCTACGCTCGATCGGTGATCAGCGCCCGCAACCGCGAGCTCCTGGGACTGATCCCCGCCGCGCTGCTCGTGGTCGGGGGCTTCACAGCGATCTTCATCCAGACGGAGGGCAACTCCCCGGGAGCGTCCACGACCTGACGCTCAACCACGCCTCCAGCGTGTCGCTCACCTACGGCGCCGTGTTCCTGGCGCTGTGCCTGGCCGCGCACCTGGTCATCCGCTTCGCCCTGCCCAACGCCGACCCCTACCTGTTCCCGCTCGTGGCGGTGCTCGCGAGCGTGGGCATCGTGATGGTCTACCGCATCGAACCGACGCTCGCGCGCCAGCAGGCGCAGTGGATGGTGCTCGGCCTGGTGCTGTTCGCGGCCACGATCCTCGCCCTGCGCAAGCGCGGCGTGGGGGTGCTCGAGCGCTACCGCTACACGATCGCAGTGGTCGGCATCGGCATCACCGTGCTGCCGCGACTGCCGGGGATCGGCGAGCAGGTCAACGGCGCGTATCTGGACATCCGCATCGGGAGCGTCTCCTTCCAGCCGGCCGAGCTCGCGAAGATCGCGATCGTGATCTTCCTCGCCAGCTACCTGCGCGACAACCGCCAGATCCTCGTCACCGCCGGACGGCGGGTGCTGGGCGTGACGATCCCGCCGATGAAGCAGTTCGGCCCGATGCTGATCGTGTGGGGGGCGGCGATGGCGACGCTGCTGATCACGCGCGAGCTCGGCACCTCGCTGATGTTCTACGGCGCCTTCCTGGCGCTCCTGTACGTCGCCACCGGGCGCCTGTCCTTCCCGCTGATCGGCCTGGTTCTGTTCGCGCTCGGCGCCTGGTATCTGACCGGCCACGTCAGCCACGTGCAGGCGCGCGTGCTCGCCTGGGAACACCCCTTCGAGGCATCCCTCTACAACAAACTGGAAGGCGGCAGCTACCAGCTCGCGCAGTCGCTGTTCGCGCAGGCCGACGGCGGCCTGCTGGGCACGCGGCTTCGACCGTTCCCTGCTGCGCCTGGGCCACCACGGCGCCTCGATCCTGCCGGTCCCCGAAAGCGACATGATCTACGCGGTCATCGTCAACGAGCTCGGGCTCGTCGGCGCCGCGGCGCTGCTGGGCGTCTACCTGCTGCTGATCGCGCGCGGCCTGAAGACCGCGGTGCTCGCGCGCGACTCGTTCTCCAAGCTGCTGGCCACGGGCCTGTCGTTCATCATCGCCATCCAGGTGTTCGTGATCGTCGGCGGCGTCACGCGCGTGATCCCGTTGACCGGGGTGACGCTGCCGTTCGTCGCCTACGGCGGCTCCTCGGTGGTGATGAACTTCGTGCTCGTGGCGCTGCTGCTCGTGATCTCAGACCGCGCCAGACGACCGTACTCCCCGCGCACGCTGCCGCTGAGCACCGCGCAGGGGAGCTCCGCGCCGCTGTCGAAGACGGCGCGGCCCGCAGATGCTCAGCTCGACCGCTCCCGAGGCCAACCCGCGGATGTCGGCGGGGGACGAGCCCGCCCCACGTGCCCGCTCCCGGGCGCGCGCGGCGGCGGACGCTCGCCCGCCTTCAGCGCGGGCCTCGAGCGCCTGCGTCGCGCGATCGAGCACGGCCTGTTCGTGCTGCACTTCCAGCCGATCGTCTCGGTGTGCGAGCGGCGCGTGTGCCACTACGAGGCGCTCCTGCGCCTCGCCGACGGCCCGACGGCGCCTGACCGCGCCCGGGCGCTTTCTGCCGGCAGCCGAGCGCTACGGGCTGATCGGGGATATCGACCGGCTCGTGCTCGAGCGGGTCCTCGCGCTGCTCGCGGCCGATCCCCACCGTGCGGATCGCGGTCAACGTATCGGCGCTGTCGATCACCGACGCCAGCCTGCTCGCACACGTCGAGCGGCGGCTGCGCCGCCACGGGGTCGAGCCCTCGCGCCTGATGATCGAGATCACCGAGACCGCCGCGATCTCGGACATGGCCAGTGCACGCGCGTTCTGCCTGGGGGTGTTGACGCTCGGGTGCGGGCTGGCGCTGGACGACTTCGGCGCCGGCTTCGGCTCGCTGCAATACCTCAAGCACCTGCCCTTCAGCCACCTGAAGATCGACGGCGACTTCATTCGTGGGCTGCCGGCGTCGCGCATCGACCAGATGCTCGTCAGCGCCGTCGCCGACGTTGTGCGCAGCATGGGCGGAAGCACGTCGCCGAGTTCGTGGGGGACGAGACCGACGATGGAGCTGCTGCAGAGCTTCGGCGTCGACTACGCGCAGGGGTTCGCGCTCGGACGCCCGGAGGCCCGCCTGCCGGTCGGCGCGGAGGTCGCCTGAGCTCCCTCAGCGCGGCTGGGGGAACTGGCGGCGCATCGCCGCGTCCCATGCGCGGTCGCTCAGCAGGCGCCGGGTCGCGATCGTGAGCTTCGCCGACGGTGTGATCTTGATCGCGCGGGCGGGTGGCGCCGGGCGATCGCCCGCTCGATCACCTTCGCGACGCGCTCAGGCCCGGCCGCCAGCACGCGCATCGGGCCCGTCGTAGGCGCCGGCGGTCACGGCGCCGACGGCCGCGTTGAAGCTCGCGTAGGGGTCGTCCTGCGGCGCCCGTCGACGATCGGCATGCTCGGCGTGGCGGCCTCGCCGAACTCGGTGGTGATCAGCCCCGGCTCAAGCAGGATCACGGCGATGCCGAAGCCGCGCAGCTCGAAGCGCAGCGCGTCGGATATCGCCTCCAGCGCGTGCTTGGTCGCGTGGTAGTAGCCGCCGCCGGGGAACGTCAGGCGACCGCCCATCGAGCCGACGTTGACGATCTTGCCCCAGCGCTGGGCGCGCATCTTCTCGAGCACGAGCTGGGTGAGGCGCACCGCGCCGAACACGTTCGTCTCGAACTGGCGGCGCACGGCGTCCATCGGCACCGTCTCGATCGCGCCGCTCTGGCTGTAGCCGGCGTTGTTGACGAGCACGCCCACCGCGCCCTCCGCCTGCTCGACGGTCGCGACCGCCGCGCGCATCGAGTCCTCGTCTGTGACGTCCAGCTCCAGCGTGCGGCAGCCCGCGTCCGCCAGCTCCGTGAGCGTCTCTGGCCGCCGGGCGCTCGCGTACACCGTCCAGCCCGCCTGTCCCAGGCGCAGAGCGGTGGCGCGCCCGATGCCCGAGGAGCAGCCGGTCACCAACACCGCCTTGGAGGGCTCGGCCATGGGCGCAGCATATGCCCTGTGCCAGGTACGCTGCCCGCATGAGCACCATCTCCGCAGAGGCCCTCCCCGCCGCGCTCGGCGCCCCCGCGCGCGAGTTCATCGCCAAGGCGCACCGTCTGCTGATCGGCGCCGAGCGGCCGGAGGCGGCCGACGGGCGCACGTTCGCCACGCTCGACCCCGCCAGCGGGCAGGAGATCGCGCAGCTCCCGCTGGCTGGAGCCGAGGATGTGGCGCAGGCGGTCGCGGCCGCGCGTACCGCCTTCGCGGACGGTCCCTGGAGCTCGATGCCGGCCGCCGCGCGCGAGCAGCTGATGCTCGCGCTGGCAGACGCGCTCGATCAGCGCGCGCGGGAGATCGCTCAGATCGAGTCGCTCGACAACGGCAAGCCGGTCGGGCTCGCCCAGGTGGTCGACGTGGCCGGGGCGGTCCGGCACCTGCGCTATTTCGCCGGTTGGCCCACGAAGATCGAGGGCGCGGTGTTGCCGGTGAGCGCTCCCAACATGCACTGCTACACGCGTCGCGAGCCGGTCGGGGTGTGCGCGCAGATCATCCCCTGGAACTTCCCGCTGTTGATGGCCGCGTGGAAGCTCGGCCCGGCGCTCGCAGCCGGGTGCACGGTCGTGCTCAAGCCGGCCGAGCAGACGCCGCTGAGCGCTCTGCGCGTGGGCGAGCTCGCGCTCGAGGTGGGCTTCCCACCGGGAGTGATCAACGTGCTCACCGGCGACGGCAGCACCGGCGCCGCGCTCGTCGATCACCCCGGCGTCGACAAGATCGCCTTCACCGGCTCCACGGCCGTGGGGCGCGAGATCGGCGCCAAGGCGGGCGGGGCGCTCAAGCGGGTGACGCTCGAGCTCGGCGGCAAGTCGCCGAACATCATCCTCCCGGACGCCGACCTGGAGGCCGCCGTGAAGGGCTCCTACCAGGCGATCTACTTCAACTCCGGACAGGCCTGCAACGCGGGCTCGCGCCTGTTCGTCCCCGCGCAGCGCTTCGACGAGGTCACCAGCGCGCTGGCCGACGCGGCCAGCACGACCCAGCTCGGCCCGGGTCTGGACGCGGCCACCCAGCTCGGGCCGCTGGTCTCCGCCGCGCAGCAGGAGCGCGTCATGAGCTACATCCAGGCCGGGCGCTCCGAAGGCGCAGAGCTGCTCGCGGGCGGCGGCGCGGCGCTCGCGGACAGCGGTGGCTACTTCGTCGAGCCGACGCTGTTCGCCACCACCTCCGACGAGCTGCGCATCTCCCGCGAGGAGATCTTCGGCCCGGTGCTCGTGGCATCCCCATACGACACGCTCGAGGAGGTCGCCGCGCGCGCCAATGACGGCGACTACGGGCTGGCGGCGGGAGTGTGGACGCGCGATGTCTCAAACGCCCACCGCCTGGCCGCGATGCTGCACGCGGGGATGGTCTACATCAACACCTGGGGCATGGCCGATCCGGCGGCGCCGTTCGGCGGCTTCAAGGCCTCGGGCATCGGCCGCGAGCACGGCCGCGACGGTCTCGACGCCTACCTGGAGACCAAGACGGTGTGGACGGCCCTGTGAGGCGAAGGCAGCTCGCGGCTTCGTGAGCACAGTCGCGCAGAGCGAGCGCGGCCTGCTGGGCGTCCGTCATCAGCGCTGGGCGCCCGCGCTTGCGAGCGTGCTGGCTCTCGTCCTGGTGGCGGCGGTCGTCGAGGTGGTGCTCGACGGTGCGCTCGGCCATTCGCCGGAGGCACCGCTCTCGCCCGACATCAGCGGGTGGCTGCAGGGGGTCGGCGAGCGCCTCGGCTTCCGCGTGTTCGTGATCGCCCTGCTCGTGTGCACGTGCGCTTACGGCGGTCTGCTGGCGCTCGCGGGCCGCGCGGGCGCCTGGGCCGGTAGGCCGAGCGCCGATCGCGTCCGCATCCCCGCGATCTCCGAGCGTTGGGCGATCGTGCTGGTCGCTGCCCTGCAGGTGATCGTGTTCGCCGGGCCGGTCCTCGTCTCCACGGATGTGTTCAGCTACATCGCGTACGCGCGCATGGGCGTCGAGCATGGTCTGAACCCCTATCTGAACGGTCCGGTGGCGATCGCCGGCGACCCCGTGTTCAAGTACGTCGGCAGCGACTGGATCCATGTGGCCACCGCCTACGGGCCGCTGTACACGCTGCTCTCCTACCCGCTGGCTCCGCTCGGCGTGGTCGGCGCCCTGTGGGGTATGAAACTCGAGGCGCTGCTCGCCAGCGCCGGGACGCTCGTGCTGACCCGCCAGTGCGCGCGCGCCCGGGGTCTGGATCCCGTGCTCGCCATCATCGCCGTGGGCGCGAACCCGCTGTACGTGCTCTACGGCCTCGGCGGCGCCCACAACGACCTGATCATGATGCTGATGATGATGGCGGCCGTCAGCCTCATGACCGTCGCGCCGCCGGCGTCGCCCAGCGGGCGCCGCGAAGCGGCGGCAGCCGCCTGGGTGGTGGCAGGGGCGCTGATCAAGGCGACCGTCGCGGTGCTGCTGCCGTTCATGATCCTCTCGCGCCGCACCCTCGCCCCGGTGCTCGGAGCCCTGGCCGCGATCGCGCTCGGCGGGCTGGTGGGCTATGCCGTGTTCGGCATCCACGGCATCGACCTCGTGGCGGCGCTCAACCGCGACGCCGCGTTCGTCTCGACCGACAGCTTCGCCAACGAGATCGCCCACCTGTTCGGCAAGCCGGGGGTGTTCCCCGTCGATCACGACCTGCTCAAGGCGGCGCTCGTACTGATCGTCGCGCACCTGCTGTGGCGGACGTGGCGCGGCTATGACTGGGTGGCCGCCTCCGGCTGGGCGCTGCTGGCGATCTCGGTCACGAGCACCTGGCTGCTTGCGTGGTACGTCCTGTGGCCGCTGCCGCTCGCGGTCGTCACCCGCGATCGGCGGCTGCTGGTGGCAACGCTCGCCGTACAGGGCCTGTTCGTGATCCACCAGACCTCGCCGCTGCTGGTGCCCGTGCAGTGAGCGACGCGCAGGCACCCGTCGCAGACCGCCGCTGGGCGTGGCTGCCCGACCGGCTGCGCCCGCGCGAGGTCGAGTCGAGGGGCCGGGGTGAGTTGCGGCTCATCGAGACGACCGTGCTGATCCTCGTCGGCCTGGTGCTGGCGATCGCGACCGTCAACGACCTCGTGCGCCAGGCCCACATCAACAGCCGCCTGGACGCGGACCTGCGCACGTGGCGCCAGTACACCCACCACGACTTCCACAACGTCGCCATCGACCAGGAAACGCTCGGCCTGGGCACGGATCGCGAGGTGCTGTGCGGCAACACCATCGCCGGGCCGCCCGGCTCGACGGCGCAGCTCTGCCTGGCCATCTGGGGCCCGGTGCACGACGGCCTGCGCACGGTGCACGGCGGCTGGTACGTGCCTGCGTATCTCCCCGACATCCCGACCAGGCGCTACGGCTGCTTCGGCGCGGCCGGGGAGGGGAGATGCCTGCGATGAGCGCCGCCACGCACGCCGCACGCGGCTCGAGCGGCTCCTCGACGCAGGCCGCGGGCGTCGCCTCGAGGCTGCCACGGTGGTGGCCGTTGGCGGCCATCGCCCTGCTGGCCGCCGTGCTGCGCCTGTCGACGCTCAACCTGCAGAGCTTCTGGTACGACGAGGCGTTCACGCCCGTGCACGTCCTGCACCCGAGCCTGTGGGCGACGCTCCGCTCGGTGGTGCACACCGAGAACACGCCGCCGCTGTGGTACGTGCTCGCGTGGGCGGACGCGCGCGTGCTCGGGACCGGTGAGGTCGCGCTGCGCCTACCCTCGGCCCTCGCGGGGATCGCCACCGTGCCGGTCGCCTGGGCGATCGGGCGCGAGCTCGCCGGGCGCTCGGTCGCGATCGTGTGCGCGCTGCTGGTCGCGGTCAACCCGCTGTTCGTCTGGTACTCGCAGGAGGCACGCGCGTACGCGCTGTTCGTGCTGATGGCCGCGCTGGCGATGCTGTGCTTCCTGCGCGCCGAGCGCGAGCCGACGCGCGCTCGCATGGGGCTGTTCGCGCTCACCGGCGCGCTGGCGCTGCTCACACACTACTTCGCCGTGTTCCTGCTGATCCCGATGGCGCTGTGGCTGCTGTGCGAGCGGCGCACGCGCCGCGCAGCGCTCGGCGCGGTCGGCGCGCTCGCGCTGATAGGGGCAGCGCTGCTGCCGCTGATCTCCGCCCAGGGGGGGCACGGCACGCAGTGGATCGGGCGCTGGCCACTGATCGAACGGCTGGAGGCGATTCCCCAGTACTACCTCACCGGCTACTCCGGCAAGCCGCTCGGGCACGGCGTCGAGCTGCTCGTGGCGCTGCCTGTGCTCGCCGGTCTGGGGCTGGGGGCGTGGCGCATGAGCGATCCCCGGGGCGGGGGCTCGCAGCGGAGCCTGCGACCCCTCCTGCTCGCGCTCTCGATCGCAGCATGCGGGGTGCTGGTCCCGATCGTGCTGGTCGTCTTCGGCGCCGACTACCTCGCGCCCCGCAACCTCGTCGCGGCGATGATCCCCGTCACCGCCGTGATCGCCATCGCGACCGTCTGGCCGGACGCCGCCGGGCGAGCCTCGATCGCCGGCGTCACGATCGCGGCCACGATCGCGCTCGCATTCCTGGCGGTGTCGATCGACGTGGACCTCAGTCCCCGCCTGCAGCGCGGCAACTGGCGCGGCCTCGCGCAGGCGCTCGGGCATACGGCGCGCGCGCACGTCATCACCACCGTCGAGCTCGGTTCCGCGCCATTCGAGTACTACCAGCCCGGCCTGCACGGCCTGCGCGCGGGCAGCTCGGTGCTCGTAAGCGAAGTCGACGAGACCGGCTACGCGCCGTTGCGGGCCGCGGCCGGCGCGCCGCCCGCCCCGGGCTTTCGCCTGCTGGCGCGCGTGAACGTCGACGGGCTGATCGCATACCGCTTCGTATCGCCGGTGCCGCGGCTGCTGAGCGAGGCGACGCTGCGCCGTCACGTGATCGCGCGCGAAGGCCCGCCCGTCGTGCTGGTCCCGGCCGGCGCCCACGTCCTCTAGCTGCGCGCCGCAACACCGATCTGCCCCGCAGGCAGGGCCCAGGCCGCGACGCTCAGAGCCGGGGGGAGGGTCCGTCTGCGCGAGGGGAGACAATCCGCCCATGGCAGGCTCAGCGCCGTTGACACCCGCGCAGAGGATCGCCGTGGCAGGCGAGCTCGCGGTGCTCGAAGCGGAATCCGTCGTGATCGAGGCGTACGTGAACGAAGGTCGAGGCGACGATGCTGACGTGACCGACGTCGAACGCTCACTGGCTGAGCGTCACAGCGAGATGGCGAAGATGAAGGCGTTGCTCGCTCGCTAGCTGCACGACTGCCGCCACGACTTTGCGTGGCCGGTCGCAGCTAGTGGAATGCGGGCCTGGACCGTTCCTACTCTGATGGGGCATAGACGCCTGCTCCCGAAAAGATTTAGGTTTTCCGCATGCCGCAGTTGACATTGGAGGCACAGATCGAGGCACAGGCCGCGCTGGCGAGCGCGCGGGAGCACCTGCTCTCGCTGCAGCACGAGGACGGGTGGTGGCGAGGCGAGCTGCAAACCAACGTGACGATGGACGCCGAGGACATCCTGCTGCGGGAGTTCCTGGGGATCCGCCGCGACGACGAGAGCGAGCGCTCGGCTGCGTGGATCCGCTCGCAGCAGCGGGCCGACGGCACCTGGGCCAACTTCCACGGCGGCCCCGGCGAGCTGTCCACCACGATCGAGGCCTACTGGGCGCTGCGCCTGTGCGGGGACCTGCCGGACGCCGAGCACATGCTCGCCGCAGCCGAGTTCATTCGCGAGGCCGGCGGCCTGGAGCGCGCGCGGGTGTTCACGCACGTGTGGCTCGCCCTGTTCGGGCTGTGGTCGTGGGAGCGGGTGCCGGCGCTGCCGCCCGAGGTGATCCTGCTGCCCGCGTGGGTGCCGCTGAACGTGTACGACTTCGCCTGCTGGGCGCGCCAGACGATCGTGGCGCTGTCGATCGTGAAAGCTCACCGCCCCGTGCACGCGCTGGCGTTTGACCTGAACGAGCTGCGCGTCGGGCCGCCGGCGCCGCGGGAGCCTTCGGCCGCGCAGGATCCCCCCGGCGTGCCCTGCCCAGCCGAACCGGCCCGTCCGCCCGGCTCACGCGGCGGCGCGTGGCTGGCGTGGCTCGATCGCGCGTTGAGGGCGTACGAGCGCACGCCCTTCGCCCCACTGCGCAGGCTCGCCCTCGCGCGGGCCGAGCGCTGGATCGTGCGCCGTCAGGAGGCCGACGGCTCATGGGGTGGGATTCAGCCGCCGTGGGTGTACTCGTTGATGGCGCTGCGGCTCGCGGGCTATCCGCTGGAGCACCCGGTGATGCGACGCGCCCTGGACGGCCTCGATGGCTTCATGGTCGAGGACCGCGGCGCCGGTCACGCTCCCGGCCCGTCGCGCCCGCCCGACGCTCCCGCCCGCGCCAGCCGGCGACTGGAAGCCTGCCAATCCCCCGTCTGGGACACGGCGCTGGCGATGGTCGCCCTCGGCGACGCCGGCGTTGCCGAGGACGACCCGGCGATGCTCGCGGCGGCGCGCTGGCTGCTCGGCGAGGAGGTCACGGTGCGCGGCGACTGGGCCGTCAAGCGCCCGGCGCTGGCGCCCGGTGGCTGGGCCTTCGAGTTCGCCAACGTGAACTACCCCGATGTGGATGACACCGTGGAGGTGGTGCTCGCGCTGCTTCGCCTCGCCGGCCGCAGTGGGCCTCTGCGCGCGCCCATCGACGCGGCCATCCGCCGCGCGCTCGCGTGGGTGCAGGGGATGCAGAGCTCCGACGGTGGCTGGGGAGCCTTCGACGCGGACAACACGCGCGCGCTCGTGCGCGAGCTTCCGTTCCTCGACTTCGGCGAGGTGATCGACGAGCCGAGCGCCGACGTCACCGCCCACACCGTGGAGATGCTCGGCGCGCTCGGCCTCGGCGACACGCCCGCGGCGCGCGAGGGGGTGCGCTGGCTGCTGGAGCACCAGGAGCCGGACGGCTCGTGGTTCGGGCGCTGGGGCGTCAACCACGTGTACGGCACCGGCGCTGTCGTGCCGGGTCTGATCCTCGCCGGCGTCGAGCCCGCGCACCCGAGCGTTCGCCGCGCGGTCTCGCTGGCTGGAGCGACACCAGAACGACGACGGCGGCTGGGGCGAGGACCCGCGTTCCTACGACGACCCGCAGATGGATCGGGCGCGGCCCGAGCACCGCCTCGCAGACCGCCTGGGCGCTGCTCGCCCTGCACGCCGCCGGCGCATCCGCTCGGAGCGGGAGCGCTCGCGCTCGCTCACGCGTGGCGTCGCGTGGCTCGTGTCCGCGCAGCGCGCGGACGGGACATGGGATGAGCCGCAGTACACGGGCACGGGCTTCCCGTCGGACTACTACATCAACTACCACCTCTACCGGCTCGCCTTCCCGATCATGGCCCTCGGCCGCTGTCTGGCCATGGACCTCGCCGACGACGGCGCCCGCGTGGGCATCTTCGTGGGACACGGCAACGGCGTCGAGCGAGCGGGGTGATGCTGATAGCCGACGCGCCTGGTCGACGCCCCCACCGCGGAGGCGGTGATGGCACGGGCGAGCAGCGAGAACTTCCCGGTCGCCAGCCGCGTGCTGCCGCGCGCGCTCGCGCGCGCACCTGCTCGCCATCTATGGCTTCGCGCGCCTGGTCGACGAGCTCGGAGACTCCCGCGACGGCCCTGCGCAATGATCCCGAGCGCGCGCGCGAGCTCGGCGGCGCTCGACTGGCTGGAGGCGGAGCTCGATCGGGCGCTACCGACCCGCTCGACACGGCGCCCGACCGGGCACCCGCTGCTCGAGCGGCTGGCAGCGACGATCGCGCGAGTGCGGGCTGCGCGCGCGAGCCGTTCGCGCGCCTGATCGAGGCCAACCGCATCGACCAGCGCGTGCACCGCTATGAGACCTGGGAGCAGCTGCGCGGCTACTGCGCGCTGTCCGCCGACCCGGTGGGCGAGCTGGTGCTCGGCGTGTTCGGCCTGGCCACGCCCGAGCGGGTGGCGCTGTCGGACTCGATCTGCACGGCACTGCAGCTGGCCGAGCACTGCCAGGACGTGGCCGAGGACCTGGCGCCGCGGGCGCGTGTACCTGCCGGCCGAGGATCTCGCCCGCTTCGGCTGCACGCGAGGCGGAGCTCGCGGCCGAGCACGCCGGCGGGGCGCTGCGCGAGGTGCTCGCCTTCGAGGTCGCCCGCGCGCGCGGTCTGCTCGACCAGGGCGCGCCGCTGATCGCCGAGCTGCGCGGGCGTGCCGCAGGCTCGCGGTCGCGGCGTTCGTGGCCGGCGGGACGCGCGGCGCTGGACGCGATCGAGCGCGCCGGCTACGACGTGCTCGCCGGCCCGCCGCGCGCCGGCCGGGCGCGCCGCGCGCTGGCGCTGGCGGCGGCGCTGCGCGACGCCTGCGGCAGAGCCGCAGGGAGCGCGTCGCGGTGAGCGTCGAGCGCGGCGTCGACGAGGCCTACCGCCACTGCGAGGCGGTCACGCGCACGCGAGGCCGCCAACTTCTTCTACGGGATCCGCCTGCTCGCCCGCGAGCGGCGCCGGGCGATGTGCGCGGTGTACGCGTTCGCGCGCCGGGTCGACGACATCGGCGACGGGACGCTCGCGCGCGAGGCAGAAGCTGCGCAGCGGCTCGACGCGCAGAGGCGCCGCGCGCTCGCGGCGTCGGCGCCGCAGTCGCCGCGCGCGGACGGACCCCGTGATGGTGGCGCTCGCGGACGCGCGCACGCGCTTCGCGCTGCCCGCACGACGCCCTGCGGCGAGCTGATCGAGGGCGTGCGCATGGACGTGATCGGCACCACCTACGAGGAGCTTCGAGCGAGCTGGTCCCCTACTGCCGCCGCGTGGCCGGCGGCGATCGGGCGCGCTGTGCCTGGCGATCTTCGGCCTGCGCGACTCCGCGGCCGCCGACGGCGCGCATGCCGCAGCGGCTCGCCGACGATCTCGGCGTGGCGCTGCAGCTGACCAACATCCTGCGCGACGTGCGCGAGGACGCGCGAGAACGGCCGCGTGTACCTGCCCGCCGAGGACCTGCGCCGCTTCGGCGTGATCGGCGAGCGGCGAAGCGCGGCCCGACGGCGCTGCTGGCGGCGCTCGACGGCGACGCAGCGCGGCGCGCGGCGCAGCTCGAGGCGCTCGTGCGCTTCGAGGCCGACCGCGCGCGGGAGTGGTTCGAGCGCGGGATGGCGCTCACGCGCGCTGCTCGACCGGCGCAGCGCCGCCTGCGTGCTGGCGATGGCCGGCATCTACAGGCGGCTGCTCGAGCGCATCGAGGCCGACCCCCGGAGGCGCGCTCGCGCACGCGCATGTCGCTGCCGGCGCGCGAGAAGGCGTGGGTGGCGGCGCGGGGCTGCTCGGGGGTGGGCGCGTGAGCGCCGAGCGCCGCGTCGTCGTGGTCGGCGGCGGTCTGGCCGGGATCACGGCGGCGCTCGACTGCGCCGAGGCCGGGGCGCAGCGTGACGCTCGTCGAGGTGCGGCGCCGGCTCGGCGGCGCCGCCTACTCGTTCGAGCGCGACGGGCTGCGAGATGGACAACGGCCAGCACGTGTTCCTGCGCTGCTGCGTGGCCTACCGGGCGCTGCTCGCGCGGCTCGGCAGCGCGCACCTCGTGCGGTGCAGCCGCGGCTGGAGATCCCCGTGCTGAAGCCCGGGCGCCGCGCCGGCGCGTGCTGCGGCGCGGCTCGCTGCCCGCGCCGCTGCACCTCGGCCGGCGCGCTCGCCCGCTACCCGCATCTGACGCGTCGCCGAGCGCGCGAGCGCCGCGCGGGCGGCGCTCGCGCTGATGCGCCTGGACCCCGACGATCCCGGCGCTGCGACGCGGTGACGTTCGGCGAATGGCTCGCGGGCCACGGCCAGGATCCCGGAGCGGTCGCCGCGCTGTGGGACCTGATCGCGCTGCCGACGCTGAACCTGCCCGCCGCCGCAGGCCTCGCTGGCGCTCGGCGCGTTCGTGTTCCGCACCGGCCTGCTGTCCGGCGCCGACGCGGGCGACATCGGCTTTCACGAGGCGACGCTCGCGAGACGATCGGCGAGCCGGCGCTGCGGGCGCTGCGCCGCGCCGGCGTGCGCGTGCGCCTGGGCTGGCGCGCCGAGGGCCTGCGACCGGGCACGCGACATCGAGGTGCATGGCGTGGCTCGCGACGCCGCGGTCGAGGGCGAGGCACCGACGGCGAGCTCCCCCATGGCGCTGGCCGCGCGTTCGACGAGCTGAGCGCCGAGGCGGTCGTGGTGGCGCTCCCGCACGCGCGCGCCGGCGAGGCTGCTGGAGCCGCTGCTCGGCGAGCCGGCGCGCGCGCTTCGCGCGCTGGGCGTGCTCGCCGATCGTGAACCTGCACGTCGTCTACGACCGCACCGTCTGCGACTGGCCGTTCGCGGCCGGCGTGGGCACGCCGGTGCAGTACCTGTTCGACCGCACACGCGGCGGCCGGCGCGCCCGCCGGCTGCCAGTATCTGGCCGTGTCGCTGTCGGGCGCCGAGCAGGAGATGAGGATGAGCGTCGACGAGCTGCGCGAGCGCTATCTGCCGGCGCTGGCGCGAGCTGCTTCCCGCGCGCGCGCGGCGCCCGCGTGGAGAGCTTCCTGGTCACCCGCGAGCACGCGGCCACCTTCCGCGCGGCGCCCGGTGTGGGCGCCCTGCGGCCCGGGCCCGCGAACATCGGTGCCCGGTCTCGTGCTGGCGGGCGCGTGGACGGCCACCGGCTGGCCGGCGACGCTCGAGGGCGCCGTGCTGAGCGGCCACGCGGCGGCGACGCCGCGCTCGCGGCGCTCGGGATGGGGGAGGCGGGCATGGCGCGGCGGGAGCGCGGGCCGCGCCTCGCGGGCGCGCGCGCGGCGGCCGGCGCGACCCGCGCGGCCGCGAGCGCCAGGCGGGAGCACTGGCGCGATGAGCGAGCTGCTGGTCGCCGCGCCGATGCGCATCGAGGCCGCGCTGATCTCCTCGGCCGCGCGCGGCGCGCACGTGCGCAAGACCGGCATGGGGCCCGGCCGCTCGAAGGCCGCCGCCGGCGAGCTGGCGCTGGCGCGGGCTCGGGCGATGCTGGTGCTCGGCTTCTGCGGCGGCCTGGACGCCGGCTCGGTGCCGGGGGAAGTGATCGTCGCGCGAGCAGGTGTACGCGGCCGAGGACGAAGGCCACGTGCTCGAGCGGGTCAGCTGCGACCTGTCGCGGGCAGCTCGTTCAGCGCCTGACGGGACGGGGCATGAAGGTGCGCACCGGGCGACGTCGTGTGCGTCTCACGCCTCGCGCTCGGCGAGCGGCGTGCGCGAGCTGCACGCCGGCGGGGCGATCGCCGTCGACATGGAGTCGGTGTGGCTGGCGGCGGGCGCCGGCGGCCGGCCGTTCGGGGTCGTGCGGGTCGTGCTCGACAGCCCCGAGCCACGAGCTGATGCGCGCGCGGCGGTGGCCGGGGCGCTGCGTGCCGCGCGCGTCGCTGCGGCGGGTGGCGGGCGCGCTTCACGAGTGGGCGCCGGCGAGTCTAAGGTAGGCTGCATGGCGGTTCGCGATCAGGCAGAGCACGCGCATGGGCTGGTACCTGATGCGCCAGCGCCTGGCCAGACGCGAGAAGTTCCCGCTGATCGTCGAGCTGGAGCCGCTGTTCCAGTGCAACCTCGCATGCTCGGGCTGCGGCAAGATCCAGCACCCCGAGCACGAGCTGCGCCGGCGGATGCCCGTCGAGCAGGCGCTCGGCGCGATCGAGGAGAGCGGCGCGCCGATGGTC
Source organism: uncultured Solirubrobacteraceae bacterium (assembly GCA_963810735.1). GTDB lineage: Bacteria > Actinomycetota > Thermoleophilia > Solirubrobacterales > Solirubrobacteraceae > Palsa-744. The sequence continues at coordinate 180,841 of CAWEOR010000004.1, read as the reverse complement.
TCGATCGCCGGGGGCGAGCCGCTGATCCACCCCGAGATCCACGTGATCGCCGACGAGCTGGTCAAACGCAAGCGCTTCGTCTACCTGTGCACGAACGCGCTGCTGCTGGAGAAGAAGCTCGAGAACTTCAAGCCCAGCCCTTACTTCGCGTGGGCGATCCACATGGACGGCCTGCGCGAGCGCCACGACGCCTCGGTCGAGCGCGAGGGCGTGTTCGACAAGGCCGTCGCGGCGATCAAGGCCGCCAAGGCGGCCGGCTTCCGCGTGACCACCAACACGACCTTCTTCACCCACGATTCGCCCAAGACCGTGCGCGAGGTGCTCGACTTCCTCAACGACGAGCTCGAGGTCGACGAGATGATGATCTCGCCGGCCTACGCGTACGAGAAAGCGCCCGACCAGGAGCACTTCCTCGGCGTCGAGCAGACGCGCAGGCTGTTCAGCGAGGCCTTCGCCGACGGACGCCGCGCGACGCTGGCGGCTGAACCACAGCCCGCTGTTCCTCGACTTCCTCGAAGGCAAGGCCGAATTCGACTGCACCGCCTGGGGCATCCCGAGCTACTCCCTGTTCGGCTGGCAGCGTCCCTGCTACCTGATGTCCGACGGCTACGCGCAGACCTACAAGGAGCTGCTCGAGACGACCGACTGGAGCAAGTACGGCCGCGGGCGCGACCCGCGCTGCGAGAACTGCATGGCCCACTGCGGCTACGAGCCGACCGCCGTGCTGCAGACGACGCGCTCGCTGCGCCAGTCGCTGCGCGCGCTCGCCGGCTGATCGAGGCTCCCGTGGCAGGCCGCGCCGCCGCTGGCGCCGCCGGTCACTGCGTCCCATCCACGGCGTGCCCTCGACGGCCGTCCCTCGATGGTCGCGCCGTCGACCGCTCCGGCGGTGTGCGGATGTCCCGCCAGGTCAGGCCCTCCTCGAGCAGCGCCGGCACGCCGAGCACGAGCGCGGTGACCACCTCGACCGCCTGCAGGATGATCCCGTAGGCGATCGCCTGGCCGGCGCCGACGCCGTAGGCGGCGAGCACCACCAGGCAGGCGGCCTGGAAGACGCCGACGTTGGAGGGGGTGGCGGGCAGGACGGCGCTGAGGTTGACGGCCAGCAGGATCGCGGCGGCCGCCACCAGCGCCGGCCGTCGGACTGCAGGCCGAGCGCGAGCAGCACCGCGTAGCAGGCGAGCCACTGCAGCGCCCAGGCGAGCAGCTGGATGACGACCGCGGTGGCGCCGTAGCGCGGGCGGGCGAACACCGACGAGGCCGCGCCGCGCGAGCTGCAGCAGGCGGCTGACCCCTCGGCCGCCGCGCGCGACGCGCGGCGAGCGCGAGCGCCGCGCCAGCGCGCAGCAGGCGCGGCCCGAGCGAGCACCAGCACGCAGATCAGCGAGCGGCACGACGCGAGCGCGCCTGCGATCCCCGCGACGTGGCCGCCCAGCAGCGGCACGCTCGTGAACGTGACCGCCAGCAGGATGCCGAGCGCGAGCAGGTTGATCAGCGTCTGCGAGAACACGGTCCCGGCGATCACCGCGCAGCAGGCGGCGGTGCGTGCCCTCGAGCCGGCGCGAAAGCACGAGCACGCGCGGCGGCCTCGCCGATGCGCCCCGGGAACACCGCCGAGGCCATCACGCCGATCATCGTCGCCCGCGCGACCGGCGCCCACGGCATCGCGATGTCCGGCAGCGCGGCCCGCAGCACCGCGTGCCAGGAGATCGAGCGCATCACCAGCGAGCTGGCCATCAGCGCCAGCGCCAGCGCGATCCAGCCCGGGGAGGCGGTGATCAGCGCGTGTCCCGACACGGCGCAGGTCCAGCCGCGAGAGCGCGAACGCGACCAGCCCGGCGCGCAGCAGCACCGCCAGCAGCGAGCAGCCAGCGCCTCAGCACGGGCACGCGGGAGCCGGAGCCCGGACATTCTGTGGTGCGCCCATTGAGCGGGGTCTATCAGGTCGCGCTCGCTATGCTCGCTCGCGCAGCGATGAGGCCCGCTCCATAACCGCGGCCGGCCCGGCCGCTGATGGCTTCTACGTCACCGTCACTCGAACACAAGTGAGGGCGTAACGTGGAACGCGAAGCGAACACCTGGAGCGCGCCGAGACCGGTCCCGAGACGCCTGTCCGCGCCCCGGGTCGACCGCCAGGAGCTCGCGGCGATCTTCGCCGGCGGGTTCGTCGGCACGCTCGCCACGGGCGGCGCTCGCGCAGAGCCTCGGCACGAGCGCCGGTGAGTGGCCGTGGGCGACGTTCGCGGTCAACCTCGTGGGCGCTGCGCTGCTCGGCTACTTCATCACCCGCCTGCAGGAGCGCCTGCCGCCGTCGCTGCATCGGCGGGCGTTCCTCGGCACCGGCGTGTGCGGCGCGCTCACGACCTTCTCGACGGTGATGGTCGAGCTGGTGCAGATGCTCGAAGGCGATCACCTGGCGCTGGCCGGCGCGTACGCGTGCGCGAGCCTCGCCGGCGGTCTGGCGGCGGTGTTCGGGACGACCAAGCTCGTGCGGCGGGCGAGGCTCACGACGTGAGCTTCCTCGCGCTGTGGCTGGCGGTGGGCGTGCTCGGCGGCGCGGGCGCGATCGCGCGCTTCATGCTCGACGCACTCGTGTCGACCAACACGGGCGGGCGCTTCCCGCTGGGGACGCTGCTCGTCAACCTCTCCGGTGCGCTGGTGCTCGGCCTGCTCGTGGGCCTCGCGCTGAGCGAACACGCCTACCTGCTGGGGGGCACGGCTGTGATCGGCTCCTACACGACCTTCTCGACCTGGATGCTCGAGTCCCATCGACTCGGCGAGGACGGACGCCGCTGGCTGCTCGCGGCGAACGTCGCGCTGAGCCTGCTGCTCGGGATCGGCGCCGCCGAGCTCGGGCGGCTGCTCGGGGGCGGGTGATGATCGCGGACGGCGGGGCGCCGGGCGCCGGTGCGGCGATCGAGGCGGGTGGCGCCGTCGGCGAGGTCGAGGAGGGCCTGCGTCTGACCGTGTACCTCGGCGAGCGCGAGCTCGAGCGGCGGGCGGCTGCTCGCGGACTCGCTGCTGGACGCGTACGCCCGCCATGGCGTGCGTACGAGCGTCCTGCTGCGCGGGATCGAGGGCTTTGGCATCAAGCACCGGCTGGCCACCGAGCGGTTGCTGACGCTCTCCGAAGATCTGCCCCTCATCGCACTGGCCGTGGACACTCCGTCGTGCATCCAGGGCCTGCTGGCTGAGGTACGCGCGCTGAGCCCCCATGGGGCGATCACGCTGGAGCGCGCGCGCCTGCTGAGCGGACCGGGCGCCCCCGCGCGGCTCGACGCCGGCACGGACGCGGTCAAGCTCACGATCTACGTGGGCCGTCAGGAGCGCGTGGCCGGCGCGCCGGCGCACGTGGCGGTCGTCGACTGCCTGCACAGGCACGGGGTGGCCGGCGCCAGCGTGCTGCTCGGCCTCGACGGCACCGTGCATGGCGTGCGCAGGCGCGCTCGCTTCCTCGCCCGCAACACCCGCGTGCCGCTGATGATCCAGAGCGTCGGCGAGAGCGCCGCGCTCGCGCTCGCGCTCGCGGAGATCACGGCGATGTGGAGCGGGTGGCGGCGCTCGCATGAGCCGGCGCGGGCGGGCCGCTCAGGGGGATCCGTCGGGGTCACGGGCGACGGCGACACGCTGGGCGTAGAGTGCCCGGCGATGACGCTGGAGCGGGTGCGGGTGTGCAAGCGCGATGGCGAGCTGCTGGCCGAGCCGCTTCGAGCGCCGCGCGTCGGCGAGGATGGCCTGGCGTACTGGCAGAAGCTCGTGGTGTACGCCAGCGAGCGCAGCCGCTACCAGCGCCAGCCCCTGCACAGTGCGCTCGTTCGTCGCCTGCGCCAGGAGGGCGCGGCGGGGGCGACGGCTGTGCGCGGGCAGTGGGGCTACCACGGCGCGCACCGCCCGCACGGCGAAGCGTTCTGGTCCATCGCGCGCCACGTGCCGGTGCTCACGATGCTGCTGGACACGCCCGAGAACATGGCTCGCTGGTTTGAGATCGTCGACGAGATGACCGGTGAGACCGGGCTGGTCACCAGCGAGATCGTCCCGGCCCTGCGCGCGGCGGGGCCGGGCATCGAGCACGGTGGCCTCGAGCTCGCCGCGCGTCACGGGCGCTCACCCGGCTGACCGGGGACGCCTTCGCCAACCGCTACGCCTGCTGGAAGGGCGTGGTGGTCGAGCCCTGGGGCCTATGCCGGGGTCGTGGGCGGCTCACAGTTCGATCCCGAGCCGGACGCTGTGCCGGAACCTGCTGGTGACCGCTGTGTTGAGTTCCGACGCGAAGGGACCGAGCCACGTCGCTCCGCCGTTGCTCGACATTTCGGTTTCGAGCTCGAGGTCCTGTTCGAAGACGACCGTCGCGGTTCTCGCGGCGTGTTCCAGCTGAGGGCCCGCCAGCTCGCCGACGGTGGCGCCGCGCAGCCGGAACAGCAGTCGCCCGCATGTGAATTCGGCGAGGGGTTCGGCGGCGCCGCCCTGCGCGCTGAGCACGGTAGCGAGCTGCTGGGCCGAGACTTCCACGAGTTCCGCTTCCAGCAGGTTCGTTTCAAGGGCCCCGAGCGGTCGCCCTTCGCTCGTGCAGTATTTGATGCCCTGTTCCGGGATTTCACACATCTGGAAGGTGATCACTTCTTCGCTGCGGTTGGGTGCCACGATCGTGCCGACGGCCTTGGTCTGCTTGCAGGTCACGGTTAGGGGCCTGCCGTTCAGCGTCAGGCCGGGCGTCGATATCACCACCGCGGTCGTGTTTGACGTATAGCCGGCGCCGACGGCGCTTTCGCGTTCGAATTCGCCCCTGACGGCCTTGCCCGCTTTCGTGGCGCACGCGTCTTCGGTGTATTCACCGCCCCGCTGCTTCGCGCACTGGAAGTACGCCCCCTGCGCGTGCGCGGACGCGGCGGCGAGCCCGACGATCGCGGGCAGCGCGGCGACGCACGCTCCCATCACCCTGATCCGTTGCCTACCGCCCACGGCCTGCCTTTCGCCTTGGAGTCAGTTCCCGTGTCCGTCGCGCTGGGTCCCACGGACAGTCCCTTGCAGCGCCGCCTTCCCTACAGTTGTGGCGCGCAGCCGAGTATCGCGGAAGCCCGCGGTTGCGTCAAGAGCAGACAAGTGATGATCTCGATGCCAATGGATTCCTTGGCGGCCCGCCATCGGCGCGAGACCGCCCACCGCGCTGTAGGCCCACGCGGCGCGGACCCGCGCAAGCCACCGTGCAAGTGTAGTCGGTGTGCTCACGTCCGGGCGAATGCGCGCGTGCGTCGGCTGCTCGCCCTCTGCTGCCTGCTGCTCGTGGCGCTCGCCGCCGGCTCACCCGCTTTCGGCCGGCGCCGCGCCCGCCAGGCTGCATCTGGGCACGCAGACGCTCGCGCGCTGCCAGACCGCGCCCCTGGCCTACTGCGGCACCCTGTCGGTGGCGCTCGACTACACGCACCCCCACGGGCCCGCACATCTCGATCGCCTACCGCTTCTACCCGGCCCAGGCGCCGCCCGGGGGCGTCGCCTCGGGGACGGTGGTGCCCGTCGAGGGGGGGCCGGGGTTCCCCTCGATCGAATCGGTGTCGTTCCCCGACTTCGGCGCGCCGGGCGGCTACAGCGCGATGTACGGGCCGCTGCTCGGGCGCTGGAACATGCTGGCGGTGGACAACCGCGGCACCGGGGAATCGACGCCGCTCGACTGCCCGGCGCTCCAGCACTTCTCGGGGCCGACCGGCACCGAAGCCTTCCAGCAGGCGGCCGCCGGCTGCGCGGAAGCGCTCGAACCATCGCTGGAAGTACGCCAACGGCAACTGGGTGCACGCCTCCGACCTGTTCACCTCGGCGCCCGCCGCCGAGGACCTGGCGGCGGTGATCACCGCGCTGGACCTCGGCAAGGTGGACCTCTACGGCGACTCCTACGGCTCGTTCTTCGCGCAGGTGTTCGCCGCCCGCTTCCCCGAGCTGCTGCGCAGCGTGATCCTCGACTCGACCTACGAAACCATCGGCCTCGACCCGTGGTATCGCAGCACGCATCGACGCCATGCCCGCGGCCTTCGACGCGGCGTGCAGCCGCTCGCCGGCGTGCGCGCAGGCCGCGCCCGGCCCCGCGTGGGAACGGGTGGTGGCGCTCGCCGAGCGGCTGCGCGCCGGCCCGGTCTCCGGCGTGGTGCCAGGCCCGGACGGCGCGATCGAAAAGGTGAGCATGGACGCGGTCGGGCTCGTCGACCTGATCAACGACGCGGCCGGCGACCCGCACATCTACCGCGAGCTGGACGCCGCCGCCCGCGCGCTGCTCGACGCCGGCGATCCCGCGCCGCTGCTGCGCCTGTACGCGCAGCGGCTGGCCGAAGACGAGGACTACTTCGGCCTGCCGGTGCAGCGAATACTCGGTCGAGCTGTACCTGGCGGTCTCCTGCCTCGACTATCCGCAGCTGTTCAACATGAGCGCCAGCCGCCCGGTCCGCGCGCAGCGAGCTCGCGGCCGCCGAGGCGGCGCTCCCGGCGGGCACCTTCAGCCCGTTCGACGACCGCGGAATGGATCGCCCAGAACCAGAACACCGAGGCCTACACCGCCTGCCTGGACTGGCCCAGCCCGACCGTCGCCCAGCCGCCGATCGACCGGCAGCCGCCGCTGCTCCCGGCGACGCTGCCGGTGCTGGTGCTCGGCGGCGAACTCGACACCTGGACGCCGCCGGCCGGCGTGCCCGAAGGTGCTCGACGAGATCGGCGGCCACGCGCGCTTCATCGAGCTCGCCAACTCCACCCACGTGGTCGGCGAGGGCGACACCGATGCGGCGGCTCGACGCTCGTGCAGCGAGTTCGTCGCCGATCCGCAGCGCTCGAATCGCTCGATGCCTCGTGCGCGGCGGCGTGCCCGCCGATCCACACGGTCGGCACCTACGCCGACCCGCTCGCCGAAGAACCGCCGCTGCACGCGGCGCCGGCACGGCGCGCCGCGCCGCCGACCTCAGCTGGCGGCCGCGGCCGTCGCCACCGCCGGCGACGCGATCGCGCGCTACGCGGGCGATCGAAGCCACGCTCGACCAGCGGCCTGGCCGGCGGCACGGTCAAGGCGAGCCACGGCGGCGCCGTGCTGACGCTGCACGGCGACCGCCTGATCCCCGAAGTCGCCGTCAGCGGCACCGTCACGCTGACCCCGGCCGCCGACCAGACGACGGCGCAGACGGTCGCTGGCGACCCTGACCGTCAAGGCGCCCGGCATGCGCCGCGCCTCCTTCACGGCGTCGTGGACGACCGCCGGCGCCGGCGCCCAGGCGCAGCTCGTCGGCAGCGTGGGCAGCCAGCCGGTCGCGGGCTCGATGCCCGCCCCGTGAAGCGCCGCGCTCGCCCGATCCGCGCGCCGGGTCGGATCGGCCGCCGGGCTGAGCGCGCGTTCGCGTGCAGTGTGATCACGAACGCTGTATATCTATAGTTATACGGAGTTCGCGGTGCGAATCGTCCGCCCGCCCGCATGTACCTCGACGAGCAGCGTCACCGGGCCGTCGTCCACGAGCTCCACCTCCATGTGCGCGCCGAACACGCCGCGTGCCCGCGCCCGCGCGCGCTCGCAGAAGCGCTCGTAGAGCGCCTGGGCCCGCTCGGGCGGGGCGGCGGCGAGGAAGCTCGGACGGTTGCCCCGGCGCGTCTCCCCGTACAGGGTGAACTGGCTCACGCACAGGATCTCCCGCTCGCCCAGCGCCTCGTTCATGTGGCCGTGGGCGTCCGCGAAGATGCGCAGCCCTCGCACCTTCTCCGCGAGGCGCTCAGCGGCCGCCTCGTCGTCCTCGCGGGCGACCCCCAGCAGCACCAGCAGCCCCGGGCCGATCTCGGCGACCGGGAGCCCATCGACGCGCACGGCGGCCCGGCTGACCCTCTGCACGAGCGCGCGCATCGACGCGAGTATCGCAGCCACGGCATTCGTCCAATTTCGCTGCACTTCAGTCCAGTTCTTGGAATCCGCTCTCGAAGGGTTCGCCATGCGCGTACGCATGGGCCCACGGAACGGGCGTCTGGGGCTCACGCAGCAGGTCGCGCCTGCTCAGCCTCTGCCGATGGTGGTGCTCGGGCTTCGTGCTCGCCCGCGTCCTGCAGGCGCAGATCGTCGCCCGCTCGCTCGCCGACGCCACCCAGTCCGCCCGCATCATCGCCCACCTGGCATCCAGCCCCACCTCTCTCCGCGGGTCTGCGACTGGCCTCTCGCCGGCGCAGGTGCAGAGCCTCGATCGGCAGCTGAGCGGCGCCGCTCGGTCACCGACGACCTCGCGCGCATCAAGATCTGGAACTCCCACTACAGGGTCATCTACTCCGACGACCACAGCCTCATCGGACGCACGCTCATGCCGAGCGACGATCTGCTGAACGCGCTCGCCGACCGGCCCGACGACGCCGAGATCGTGACTCCCACGCTCGGCACCGAGACGGCCAGCGAGGTCGGTCTCGGCCAGCTCGTCGAGGTGTACGTGCCGCTGCGCTTCGCCTCATCCGGGCCGCCGGAAGGCGCGTTTGAGATCTACCTGAGCTATCGCCCGATCGCCGCGGCCATCGCCCACGACAAGAGCACGATCGCGCTGATCGTGGCGATCGGCCTGGCGCTGCTGTGGGCGATGCTCTTTCCGATCGTCGTCGGCGCCTCGCGCAGGCTGCGCCGCCAGGCGCGCGAGAACCACCGGCTCGCCCGCTACGACCAGCTCACCGGGCTGCCCAACCGCACGCTGTTCATCGAGGCCATCGGCCGCGAGCTGCGCCGGCACCGCTCGCGGCCCGATGACGTGGCCGTGCTGCTGATCGACATCGACCGCTTCACCGAGATCAACAACACCCTCGGCCGGGCCAACGGCGACCTGGTGCTGCTCGAGGTCGCGCGCCGGCTGCGGGCGCGTTCGCGACGCGATGCCCACGTGGCCCGGCTCGGCGCCGACGAGTACGCGCTCGCTGTGCGTGGGCACCGACGGCGAGGTCCGCCGGCGCGCTCGCGCCGCCGCGCGCGTGCAGGCGAGCCTCGAGGCGCCGGTTGCGCTCGACGGCGTCGCCGCTCAACGTCGAGGCGAGCATCGGCATCGCGTTCAGCGCGCGCCACGCCGATGGCGCCGAGCTGCTGCTCCAGCGCGCCGACACCGCGCTCGCCCGCGCACGCGAGCGCTCAAGCAGGGTCCAGGTCCACTCGCCCCGCTGCGACCATTTCGACGCCGACGGGCTGATCCTGCTCGGCCAGGTGCGGGGGCGCTCGAACGCGGCGAGTTCGTCCTCCACTACCAGCCCAAGGTCGACCTCCAGCTCGGCGCGGTCACCGGCGTCGAGGCGCTCGTCCGCTGGCAGCACCCCGAGCGCGGCCTGCTGGCGCCGGCGAGTTCATCCCGCTGATCGAGCCGACCGCGCTCGTGGGGCCGTTCACGGAGCACGTGATCGAGCAGGCGCTCGCGCAGATGGTCGCCTGGCGCCGGCGCGGCATCTACCTCGAGATGTCGGTCAACCTGTCCGCCCGCAACCTCCTCGATCCGGAGCTACCCGAGCGGTCGCCGAGCTGCTGGTGCGCCACGAGCTCCCGCCGAGCGGCTCACGCTCGAGGTGACCGAGAGCGCGGCGCTCGTCGACCCCGAGCGTGCGGTGGCGGCGCTCGAGGCGCTGCGCGCGAGCGGCGTGGGCGTGTCGGTCGATGACTTCGGCACGGGCAACGCCTCGATCGAGTACCTCGCCGACGCTCCCCGCGAGCGAGCTCAAGATCGATCGCTCGTTCATCACCGGCATCCTCGAGGACCCGCGCGCGCCGACGCGATCGTGCGCTCGACGCTCGATCTCGCCCGCAACCTCGGCCTGAAGGTCGTCGCAGAGGGCATCGAGACGGAGGCCGTCATGGAGCATCTGCCGCCCTCGGCTGTCAGACCGGGCAGGGTTACTTCTTCTCGCGGCCGGTGCCCGCCCAGGAGCTGACCGAGCAGCTCGGCGTCGCGTGAGTTCGGCGTGCGCACTCCAGCCGTCAGCGGACGCCTAGCGCCGCCCGAGCTGGGCGACGCCGTCACCGACGCGCGGCGGCTCGCCACGACCCGGTGGCGCCGTCGTCGAACACGATCACGCCGCCGTGCGGCAGCCAGCGGGGGCCGCGCAGAGGACCGCTCAGCAGCGCCGCCTTCGCTCTGATCTCCGCGGCGAGCGCGCGTCGGCGCCAGCGCGGTCACCTGCACGACGCCGGTGAACGCCGGCCTGCCCGTGGCAGGATCGAGCAGGTGATGGGCGGGCGCGCCGGCGCCGCGTCGAGCCAGCTGCGCCGGCCGATGCCGCTCGTCGCCACGCCGCCGTGCGCGAGCTCGAACGTGTGGATCGTGCCTGCCGTCGAACGGGCTCGCCACTTCGACCGGGCGAAGCGTGCCCGCGCCTGCGCCGCCGAGCAGCGAGATCGCCGGCGCAGTTGACCGCGAAGCCCGCGTGGGTCGCCAGCGTCGCGCCCGAGCACGTCCGCGAACAGGCCCTTGGCGAGGCCGCCGCTGTCGAGCCTCGAGCGCCCGGCGGGCGGGTGATCGTCCGCGTCGTCGAGGTCCACCTCGAGCTCGCGCCAGCGGGCAGCCGGCGCCGGCCCGGCCGCGCGGCGGGGCGGCGCCAGGGCGAGCGTCGCAGCGAGCTCGGCGGCCAGCGCGAGCTCGCGGCGGTAGCCGGCGCGCTCGATCTCGGCCAACGAGCGTCCCGTCGACGAGCCCGCCGCTCGCTCGCGCCGGCGCATCGCGGACAGCGCGCGCGAGGCGCGCCATCAGCGGGCGCACCGGCACCGTCTGCCGCGGGTCGCGGTTCAGCCGCGAGAGCTCGCTGTCGGGCAGGAAGCGCGAGAAGCGCGCGTGCCAGCTGAGCAGCGTCGCGCCTTGCGCGAGGCGACCGCGTCCTGCGGCGGATCCCGCGCGCGCCCGGCGCCGGCGACGAGCGCCACGCAGCGCGACGCCGAAGCACTCGAACTCCTCGATCGCCTCCACTTGGCGGCTCACGACTGCGACGTCCTCACCGCGGAGGCGCCACGCTCGATGCTTCCGCCCCGTCGAGCTCGACGGAGCCCGATTCTGCGCGGAGGTGCCGATTCCGTGGCGGAGGTGCTCCGAGCTCGCGCGGTGGAGCCTTCCGGATTCCGCGGCGGAGCTGCCCGCTTCGCGAGCCGGATGCGCTCGCGGCGCCGTCGCCGGCGAGCTGCTCGACTCGCCGGCGGAGTCCACCTTGCTGGCCAGCGAGCGCAGCGCGTCGCCGCGCGGCGCTGGAGCAGCGCGGGATCGTGCCCGGAGGCGAGCTGCACGTACACGATCGCGAACACGCCGCGCGAACAGGGCCACGGCGAGCGCCGCGACCGACGCGCCGGATGCGCCGCGTGCGCGCGGCGCAGCGCCTCGCGGCGGCGCTCGCGCGAGCGCGCGGCGTCGATCTGCGGCCGGCGGCGTGGCGGCGGGCGCGCTCACGCGCGCCGCCGAGGTCGTGCGGCGGCGCATCGGGCGCGTGCGGTACGGCGCAGCGAACCGGCGAGGCGCGAGACCAGCAGCGCCAGCGCGGGCACGACCGCCACGATCGCGATCATCGCCAGGAACCACGCGCTGTCCGGCGTCGGTGCCCTCGCCGAGGGCGTGGACGAGCCCGAGGAGCCAGGCGAGCGCGGCGAAGCGGTGCAGCCTGCGCCAGCGCTGCACGCCGATGCGCGCCCGAGCGTAGTAGGAGAGGCCGAGCACGCAGCAGCATCCAGAAGGCGACGATCCCGATGCTCGTCCACAGCGTCTTGTAGCCGCTGACGAACGGGATCGCGACATCGCCGAGGCTCGGGTGCAGATAGCCGTCGCCGAGCAGGCTCAGGCCGTGGACGACGCAGCGCGGCGAGCGTCGCGAGCGACAGCGCCTCGTGGGTCGACGCGCAGCTCGCGACGGCGGCGCTTGACGATGCGCCCGCCCATCAGCAGGCCCGACGCACGACCGTCATGCTGGACAGCAGCAGCGCGGCTGATGCCCGCGGCGCGGCTGGCGATCCAGAACAGGTAGTGGCCGGCGGCGGTGGCGAGGGCCATGCGCACATCCTGGCGAGCGCCTGTGAACGATCGCTAACACGTGGCTAAGCCCCCTGTAAGAGCCGCTGACGGCGATCGTGAACGACCGCGCGGGGTCGAACCGCGACGGATGCGCGCGCCCGTGATCTAGCATCGCGACCGCGAGATGGCGGATCGCGTCCGCTTCGGCGTCCATCGCCGGGCTTTCGCGGTCCTCGCGGCGCTGGCGGTCGCAGCGCTGCTCGGCGCTGCCGGCGCGGCGCCCTCCAGGCGGCCGGCTGGTGGACGCCGCCTGCGCACCCCACTGGTACTGGCAGCTGGACGGCAACGTCAACAACAACGTGCCCGTCGAAATCTACGACATCGACGGCTTCGAAAACAGCGCCGAAGAGGTGGACGCTGCTGCACGCGAAAGACTGGCACGTGGTCTGCTACATAGATGTCGGCACCGCCGAGGACTTTCGCCCGGACTTCGACGAGTTCCCCAAGTCGGTGCTCGGCAAGCCCAACGGCTGGCCCGGCGAGCACTGGCTGGACATTCGCCAGCTGAGCATCCTCGAGCCGATCATGGCGGCGCGCTTTCAGATGTGCAAGGAAAAGGGCTTCGACGCGGTCGAGCCCGACAACATGGAAGGCTACGCCAACAGGTCCGGCTTCCCGCTGACCGCACAGGAGCAGCTCACCTACAACGACTGGGTCGTCGAAGAGGTCGCACTCGCTGGGCATGGCCGTGTTGCAGAAGAACGACAGCGGACAGACCCCTGAACAGGAGCCGCTTTTCGACGGCGCGATCACCGAGGAATGCAACCAGTTCAAGGAATGCGGCGACTTCGCGCCGTACCTGGCCGACGGCAAGCCGGTGCTGAACGCCGAGTACAAGCTGAAGAAGAAGCCGCTTCTGCGCCGTCCGACGAAGCCGCCGGGATCATGGGCGCGCGATTCAACCTGGCGCTCAACGGCAAGCGCTACGAACCCTGCTTCTGAGCCGCCGAGCCTGCTGCTGAGGCCACCGGCACTGCTCCCGAGCCGCCGAGCCCACCGTTAACCGTCGCGCGGCCGCGCCAGCGCCGGCGCGCGGCCGGCCGCGAGGGGGGGCTCGCTCGGCACGGCCGCGCGGGCGCGTGAACCACGAAAAACGACGCGGCCCCGGGTCGCTCGAGGAACCCTTCCCTTCCGGCCCTAGGGCCTTCCGGTTCTGGTGGCGCGGCCTCACACCTCAGTGGCCTCGCTCTTTACGGCTCGGAACCGCGTCTGTGCCCAAACCTAATCCCGCCCACATGCGATTGCAAGCCCCTCGCCGGCGCGATCCCGCACCTTGCGGAGAAAAACCGGCAACCCCGGTGCGGCCCGCCGATCTGTCGCCGTGCGGCCCTGTCGCCGTCCGGCCCTTCGATCGCCGTCTCAGCCCCCGCGAGCGACCCCCGCGCTGGCGGCGTTCGCCGGCTCGGGCGCGCCCGTGGCGGTGGTGGTGGCGGCGGTGGCGGCGGTTACCCGGGCCTCGCCGCGCCCGCCGGTGATCGGCGTGAGCACCCCGCGCAGCGACATCACGCCGTACCAGCTGCGCGCGACGAACCCCGCGAACAGCGCCATGTACAGCCCGCCCCAGTACACGAACGGGCAGCAGCATCCAGCCGCGGCAGGGTGCCGTTGCGCAGCGCAGTAGACGGCGTGAACAGCACCGTCAGCAGCACCAGTCGTCTGCGGCATCGTGTGACCCCAGTGCCAGCGCGGTTCGTCGTGCTTGCGGGTCACCTTGTACACGGGCTTGCGGTTGGGGCCGCCGAGGATCGCCTGGATGGAGGCCTTGATGAACACCGGCGCCATCCCGCTCCAGATGATGCGCACCCGCCACAGTTCGCGGATCGGGTGGCGCTGGCGTCTGCGGCGGTCGTTGTAGGGGCGGTTGATCGCCAGCAGCCATGCCTCGGTGGCGAGCACGATGGGCAGCAGGTGGATCACGAAGCTCGCGTCCGCTGGCCGCGAACGGCACGTACCCGAGCAGCGCGCCGACGATGCTCGGCACGTACACGAGCACGGTGAACGAGTGCAGGTAGTAGAACAGCAGCTCGTAGAACTGCGCGCGCTGGCGCAGGCGCAGACCGCTCAGCTCGCCGCAGATCATCAGGCGCACCGTGTCGATCGCCCACGTGCCGCGCTGCTTGTACACGTTCGGGATGTCCTCGGGCGAGTGCTGGCCCGATGGCGCCGACGATCGGCAGGTAGCAGCTGTGCCAGCCCCGGCGCAGCGCCTCGACGCCCGAGCTGCAGGTCCTCGACGAGGTTCCACGTGGGGAACAGCCCGATGTCCTCGAGCGCTCGGCGCCGCCACACGAGGCCCGAGCCGCACGGGAAGGTGGCGTTGGCGGCGTTGCGGGAGAGCATCTGACCGCGGTAGAACATCGCCTCGCGGTTGTTGAACGGGTCGCCCGCGCTGACCTGCGTTTCCTTGATCGTCTGCACGTATGCCAGCCGGGGGTCGTGCTCGAGCTGTCCGACCGCCTGGCGCAGGAAGCGGGTCGAGCCGAGCTCGTCGTCGCAGTCCCGCGTCTCGATGTAGGCGATCTGCGGGACTGCTCGCTAGCAGCATCATCAGCGCCGAGTTGAGGTTGCCCGCCTTGGCCGCGCCGTCGCGGCCAGGCGCGATACCGGGGGGGTGGCGAGTGGTAGCGCACAGGCCACGACCGCACCGCCTCGGCCAGCGCGGGGTCGTGCCCGTCGTCGCTCACCACGATCACATCGCTCCCGCGGCCAGTCCTGTTCGAGCACCGAGGTGATCGTCCGCAGCACCATCGGCACGGGCTCGCCGCAGCACGGGATGATCAATGCCCACCGAGCGGCTCGCCGCCATGGGGCAGCGGGTGTGGCTCCGGTATGGCGCGCCACCAGTGGTTGACGATGTTCAGCACGCTGGTTGCGATCGTGAAGACGTTGGCCACGAGGAACGGCCACGCCAGCCATGGCAGGTGGCGGTTCAGCGACGGTGAACAGCCACGGCAGATACATCGGCTGCCGCGATCACGTACGCCACGCCCACGCAGCGGATCAGCCCCTGTCGGCGAATCGGCGGGTAGGCATCGCCGAACCGTCGGGCCGCGATCGCCATGGGCGAGGAGGGAGCCACCGCGGCGAGCAGCTCTGTGGGCGGCGAGTAGGAGGCGGTTGTCCCGCTCGATGCGGTCGAGATGGTCGACACCACTTCGGCATCGGCATGTCCTCGAGGAACACTTGAGGGACGGTCCGCCCACCCGTACGGGCGTGCGGTGGCGCTCGGCGGCGGGGCGGCGCCGGCCCCGGCCGGCCTGGCTGTCGACCGCGGCGTGTGTGCCCTGCGCGAGCCGCTGATGCGCCGAGTGCGGCTCGGCGTACAGTTGTCTACAATACGCTGTCAACGATGGATGGCGGACGGGATCGACCCAGGCGTGCATGGCGCGGCATGTTCGGCAGGCGCCGCGGGGGCTTGCGCCCGACACCACCCCCGCTGCCGTTCTGCGCTCGCTACGCCTCGAACGGCGCACCGCTGAGGAAGCACTCGCGTACGGTGCAGGGATCACGACCGACCCACCTGCTCGGATCGAGTTCGGTCAGGCGCGCCCGGCGCGGCAATCCGTGCGCCGGGTCGCCGCCGCGCTCTGCGTGAGCTGCTAGTCGCCGGCCCAGCCGGCGTCGTCTAGCTCGCCAGCGCCTCGCGCGGCTCCCCGCCGGCTGTGGCGGCGTCGTCGGCGTGGGTGGCGGCTGCTGGAGCCTCAAGCCGCGAGAGCGCGATCGTGCACAGGTAGGCCACGGCCACGCCGATGATGATCAGCGGCTCGGCGCCCGAGCCGGCCTTCACCGTGAGTAGGGAGGCGATGATGATCGCCGATAGGGGGAGTCGCAGGATGGAGACAACCCCCACGCCGATGCCGACGGCGACGCCGGCCGTCATCGGAAAGTCGGGCAGGTGGGAGGCCATGATCCCCGCGGCCGCCCCGAGGAACATGGCGGGGAACGTCGGGCCCCCCCGGAAGCTGCCGAGCGACAGGGCGTACGCGAGCCCCTTGAACACCAGCAGCAGCGCGAGCGCCGACACGGACCACGTGCCCGCGCGCGAGATGAGCCCGGGCAGCTGGCTCTGGCCGGAGAACAGGACTTCTTCGGCGCCCTTGTTGGTGCTCTGCGAAAACGCGATCGCCAGACCGGACACCGCCAGGCCGGCGAGCGGGAGCGCGAGCAGCAGCCGCGGCTTGACGATGCGATGGACCGTCAAGCCCCCGCGCATGATCACATGGGCCGCGAGCGCGACGGCGAGCGCGAGCGCAATGGTCCAGCCGAACTGCCCGATGTCCGGGTGGGCGAAGTGCGAGACGGGGAGGGCGTCGAGTGCGTAGGCGCTGTTGCTGAGTCCCGTGAAGGACCCCATGCCGATGGACACAAGCGTCCCGATCGCCGCCGCGACGAGGCCCGGGAGCAGCACGACCGGGAGTTTTGGGCCGCCCAGCCCGGTCGCCTCGATGAGGATGATTGCGGCGATGATCGGCGAGGTGAAGATGAACGACAGCGCCGCGAAGCTCCCGGCCGCCCCGATCATCACCAGCGCCTGGTTGGGCATCGGCCGTCGGGCGAGGCTGACGGTGGCCACCGCCAGCCCGCTGCCGAGCGCGATCAGCGGCGCCTCGGGGCCGATCACGGTGCCCAGGCCGATCGAGGCCAGGCCGGCCAGCACGACGCCGGGCACCGTGACCGGCAAGGTCCCTCCGCCGACCTTCAGCCCTTCGGCCGGTATGTGTCCGCCGTTGCCCGGCAGATAGGTGATCGCGCATGCGACGAGCAGGCCGGCGATCGCCAGCACGGGCAGCGACCACCACAGCGGCGGCCCGTGGGCGTAGCCGAGCGCGCTCGGCAGGTGGTGGTAGACCTCGCGCTGGATCTGGTAGATCAGCTCGAGAAAGCCCCAGGTGGCCAGCGACACGATCACGCCCACGATCGACGCGATCGCGAGCAGCACGAGGTAGGCCCTGCTGACGAGGACCGAGGCGGGATCCGCCGGATCCGCGGCCTGTCCGTCGGGGTCAGACATGCCGGGCGGTCGGCTCGAGCGATGGCGTCACGAGCGGCTCACCCCGGGAAACATACGCGCCCGTGCCCACCGCCCATCGCCTCAAACGGGTGATCGGCGAGCGCTGGCAGCCGTAGCGCCGGTGCGTCGATCGGCCTCGCTGCGGCTCCCTCGGCCTGCAATCCTTCTCCCATGACGGTCGTGGCCCGACCCCGAGCCAGTGATGCCCTGCGCCTGGGGCGGCGACGATTTCTCGCACCCGAGCGGATCGACATGGGCGTGCTCGCCGAGGAGCTGGGCGTCAATCGCGTGACGCTCTACCGCTGGTTCGGCTCGCGCGACGACTTCATCGTCGAGGTCGTGTGGTCGCTCGCGCTGCGCACTTTCGACTATGTCGAAGCGAAAGTCAGCGAGCGCGGGGCGGAGCGGATCGTCGCGGTCGTCACCGGCTTCCTGGACACGATCATCACCAATCCGGGGGTGCGGCGCTGGCTGGGAGAAGACGGCGAGCACGCGATGCGCCTGCTGACCGGTCGCAGCACGGACTTCCAGCAGCGGCTGATCGAGTTCGTCCACGGCCGGCTCGAACGCGAGGCGAACAGCTCGCAGCTCGAGCTTCCCGTCGACCTGCACGAGCTGGCCTACGTGATCGTGCGCCTGATCGAGTCATACACATATCTCGACCTGATCACGGGCGAGCCGCCGGAGGCCGCACGCGCGGAGCCGATCCTGCGCATGCTTCTGCGCGTCGACGCCTGAGCAGGCTGCCCTCAGATGCAAAGGCGATCACCCGCTTGTCGCCAGGGGTGCACATCGGGGGTGACCGCCAGCTCGGCGGCCACCCCCTCTGCGCTCAGGTGAGCCTTCGGCTCACCGTCGTCGGGCTGGCACTCACCAGTTGATGGGCGCCGGCGGTTTGGCCGTCATTTCGATCGTGTTCCCGGGCCCGGACATGGTCGCGGAGAGGATCGGCCCGAACAGGCCGCATCCGCCGAATTCCGGCACGGTGACGGTCGTCTTGAACGAGAACCCGCCGGTGACGAGCTCGTTCACCGGCTCGGAGATGCTCGAGCGGGAGCTGGATCGGTTCAACCGTGGTGCAGCCGATCGGGACGGTGAAGATGCCAACGCCCACCGAGCCCACGAGCTCGTTCGCCGAGCCGCTCGCGCTCTCGCTGAACACGCCGCTGTTCGTCAGGCTGACGCTGCCGTGAATCGTCCCGGTTGGGGTGAGTGCTCCCTTGACCGTGACGGGAATCAGGCCGATGTCGATGGTCTGATCGATCGGCGGTATCGACAGCGTCGCACTCAGCTGACCCGAGGTGACGTCGCCTTCGGCGCTCAGCGTCGAGCCTTTGGGAACTTCGACCGAGATGCCGCTCTTCGCCTCGGTCACCTTGCCGCTCAGTTCCCAGGCAGGAAGCGGGACGATCAGATCACCGGTCTCGGGCGTCAGCCGAGCCGAGGAGGGCAGCGTCGCGCTGGCGGAGTGATCGCCACACGTGCTCGGCGCCTTCTTGCCGGCCACCCGTTCTTCGATCCACTTCATCACGTTACCGATCGCCGTCGGGTCGGTCAACAGGTGATCGCCGGGGTAGAGCTGGAAGTCGTCGCTGACGCCCAGTTCACACCATTTCTGGTGCAGTTCCACGTCCTGCTTCACCGGCACGAACTCGTCCTCCAGCCCGTGGTAATGATACACGGGGACAGGCACCGATTTAGTCCCCAGCTGCTGTTCGTTGATGACTTTTTCGATGGCCGGGTGTTCGGCCTCGAGTTGGGTGAACGACTTGTTGCCGATCGTGTACTGGTCGCTGTTGACGTCGCGGAATTCCGCCAGCGACTGGATCGCGCACTCGCTCAACAGCTTTGCCGCAGCTTCCAGGCCTGCCGTGTTGGAGAGCGCGGCGAGGTTGAATTCTTCCGGATAGGCGGTGCTCAGGCCGATCAGCCCGTCCAGCCCGAAGGCGGTGCCGACGGACGCGTTGTCGAATTCACCGATTGCCTGCAGGTTGGCGGGGACGCCGCCGGCGGCTAGACCGATCATTTTCACGTCCGGCGCGTAGCTGGACTGGATCTCAGCGGCCCAGCCAGCGGCCTGCCCACCCTGTGAGTAGCCCCACACGATCACGGGATCCTTTTCGGTGATCCCCGAACCCGGTATCTGCCTGCCCGCGCGCACTGCGTCGAGCACGGCCTGGCCCTCGGCCTTGCCGGCCGTGTATGTGGGTACCGACCCATTGGTGTAGCCCTGGTAGTCGGTGACCGTCACCGCGTAGCCCTTTTTCAGCGATTCGATGATCGCACCACCGTCGTACTCGGTGCCTTCGGCGATCTGCAGCGAGGGTGCGCACTGATGCGCGAGACCCTGCGTGCCCTCGGCGTATGTCACGACCGGCCGTTCGCCTTTGCCGCTCCACTTGGCCGTCGGCACGATCACCGTGCCCGTCACCCAGTCCGGCTTGCCGTGCTGGTCGGTCGACTGGTAGAGCACCGTCCAGGCTTTGATGCTGGGCAACGTCACATTCAGATTGACCGTCGCCGGGCGATACCAGACCAGTTCGCCGACGCTGCCGGCGGGGGTCGACGTGGGCGGCGTGTAGAACGCCGAGCCAGACGGCCCTTCCACAGGCGTCGCCGAGGCTGCCGACGGCGCGACCAGAACAGCCAGAACCGAGAGCGCGAGCAGCGCTCGCACCAATCCTCTCCGATGCATTGTCCCCATCCCTCACTCGATCTTGTTTGGATTGATCGGGCGTCCCGCTCGCGAAAGGGCCTGAACGACGACCCTCCCGTGGCCAGCAGTCGCTCGACCGTCGAGAATGTATCATAAAGCAGGTTGAGTTG
Organism: uncultured Solirubrobacteraceae bacterium; assembly: GCA_963810735.1. Classification (GTDB taxonomy): domain Bacteria; phylum Actinomycetota; class Thermoleophilia; order Solirubrobacterales; family Solirubrobacteraceae; genus Palsa-744. Next base: position 160,996 of record CAWEOR010000004.1, on the reverse strand, counting down.
CATTTGCCCCACGGTCGGGCGGACGTTGCATTACGAAGGCGGGCTCTGCGCCCCTCGGGCGTGTTCGCGCACCCGCGTTGGCCCTCATCTGGGTTCTGTGGGCCCCGTCGCGTCCGGGGGGTTGGGCGGGGGTCTGGACGGGGTCGCTGCCAGGGAGCGGGCGGCCGACGACCCAGGCCAGGGCCGCCCGCGCTCGCCGCGGCGTCGGACATGACGAGCTCGAGGCGCGCGCGGTCTCGGTCGACCAGCGCATCACCTGGGACGCCGACGAGATCAATCCACTGACCGCCCGGCCCTGAATCTCGGCCAGGTTCGTGCTCGCGCTCTCTCAAGCGTGGTGGAGCCACAGCGCGGCTCGGTGGTGATGTGCTCTAGAAGATCTGCTCGCTGGAGCTTGCCAGCGGCTGACCCAGGGCTTCCTCGATCACTTCTTCGCCTTTGGTCAGTTCGGCCTGGAAGTAGGTGTGGCCTTCCCTGACTTCGATCGAGAAGTTGATCTTGTAGCCGTGCTGGGTCTCGAGCGCCGCCTGACCCGACCCCGTGAAGCGGAGCCCTCCCAGAACGGTCGTGCTGCAGTTCGCGTGTTCCAGGCGCGTCAGGTGGAAGCGGATGACTCCGGATTCAAGCGCGACGCGCAGGTGCTGTTGACCTTTGCCGCTCGTATTGAGTTTGTCCATCAGCTTCAGACGTCCGGTCTGATGGAGCTTCAGGTAGGTGCCGACCCCCGTGGCGGTCGTGCATGCGGGGCCCGCCGGTTCGACCGTGTAGCTGATTTCCGCCGTGCCCGTCTGCCCATCTTTGCTTTTCGCGGTGACCGTGTAGGTGTGCGGGCCGAGCGTGGTGGTTTCGAGCGTGCCCGATGCGCCGGAGCCGCCGTTTGAGTCGGTGCACGATTCGATGCCCGGCCCGTCTTCGCCGTCCACGCACGAGAACGTGGTGGTGATGACTTCGCCCTGCTTGTAGGTGCCGCCTGTGAGCGGGGAGGCGATCGTCGCCGTCGGCGGGGCGGCCACCTTCTCGACCTCCGAGCCACATGCGCTTTCGGAGGGTTCGTTCTGGGCGTCGCCGTTGTAGACGGCTACCCAGTCGTAGATCCCGGGCGTTGACAGGGCCACGGGCTGGGACTGCGCGAGGACGCCATCCACGACGGGTCCGGCGCCGCTCACGCTGGTGATGAGGTCGCTGCACGGCCCGCCGTTGGCGGAGCCTGCGTTGAACACCTTGTATTCGACGCTGCCCGTCGCTTCTGAGGCGTGCATGCCGGTCAACTGCCCGCTGTCGGTCACCGGCGTAGCAGCGGCCACCGTGATTTCGGCGCCCGTGTGGCCGCCCCCGGACAGCGAGGTGGTCGCTTCGGTGGGTGCGCGGGGAACGGTCACCCCAAGGCACCAACCGCCGGCGATCGCGCCGGTGCCGTCACCGGCGGAGGTGGTGATCACATAGAGGCTCCAGGTGCCGTCCGCCCCGGTCCCCTCGAAGGTCGAGGTGAGCGTCGCACTGCCGACGGGTGCGGGGTTGCCGTACGGGCCGGCCGGCGCGGGCGGCCCCCAGATCTCGTTGAGCCCTTCGTAGTTGACGGGCTTCGAGCTCACGCTTGCGTTGGCAGCTCCCCACGGCGTGTTCTGGGCGAGCCTGGCGGCGGCGGAATCCGCGAGCGTGAGCGTGACGTTGTTGAGCGCGCCGCCCGTGTTCGGGCCGGCGGCACCGACGAGGATGAGCGACTGGCCGTGAGGGCCGACGAGCAGGGCGTCGATGTCCTGTGACTCGCTGTAGGTCGTGTTGTCGAGGCTGACCGTCAGGCTGGACAGGGCGCCCGGCTGGCCGGACACGAAGATGCGGGACGGGTAGGGGCTCGCGTCGATCTCGGGGTGGTCGATGTTCGGGTTCTCGAGTGCGATCGACCCGGTGTTGCAGTAGTTGCTGCCAGACACGGTGGTGTGGTCGTCGACCTGCTGGGAGAGGGTTGCGTGGCTCGCGCCGAAGCTCGCGTCGCCGTTGTAGAGGGCTTCGATTTCGTGCACGCCCTGGGTCGAGAAGCTGGTTGGGCATGTGGCCTGGCCGGCGCTCACCGCGATCGCCCCACAGCCGGAGATCGTCGTGCCACCGTCGGTGAAGTCGACGGTCCCCTCGCTGACGCTGCTGGTGCTGGTCACCGTTGCCGTCAAGGTCGTTGCGTTGCCGGGCGCGGAGGCGAAGGACGGATTGTTGCTCGAGCTGAGCGACGTGCTCGTGGTCGCGACGTCGGCGGCGGCGATGTTCGCGCACCAGCCGCCCGCGATGGCGCCCGTGCCGTCGCCGGCGGCGGTGGTGATGACGTACAGGCTCCACGTGCCGTTGGGGTCGCCCCCGTCGAAGGTCGAGCCGAGCGTGGCCCCGCCGTCGCTGGCGGGGCCGGGGTTGCCATAGGGGCCGGCGGGCGCCGGCGGCCCCCAGATCTCGTTTACGCCTTCGTAGTTGACGGGCTTGGAGCTCACGCTGGCGTTGGTTGTCCCCCATGGCGCGTTCTGGGCGAGCGTGGTGGCGGCCGAGTCATCGAGGGTGAGCGTGACGTTGTTGAGCGCGCCGGCCGAGTTCGGGCCCGCGGCGGCGACCAGGACAAGCGTCTGGCCGCCGGGGCCGACGAGCAGCGCGTCGATGTCCTGGGACTCGGCGTAGGTGACGTCCTTGAGCGTCACCGCCAGGTGGCTGATCGCGCCCGAGACCCCGGAGACGAATACGCGCGAGGGATAGGGGCTCGCGTCGGCGATGGTGACCGGCGGGTTGTTGAGCGTGACCGCGCCCGTGTTGCAATAGCTTTCGCCGCTGACGGTCGTGTGATCGTCGGCCTCCTGGGTGAGGTTGCCGCTGCTCGGCCCGAAGCTCGGCGTGCCGCCGTACTGGGCCGTCAGCTGATGCTCGCCCTCTGTGGCGAAGGCGGTGGTGCAGCCGGCCTGGCCTGAGGCGTTCACGGCGACGGCTCCGCACCCCGTGATCGTGGCTCCGTCATCGGTGAAGGCCACCGTTCCCGCGCTGGGGGTGGTGGCGCTGCTGACGGTCGCCGTCAGCGTCACCGAGTTGCCGGGTGCGGACGTGAAGGAGGGGTTGTTGCTCGAGGCCAGGCTGGTCGTCGTCGTGGCCGCGTTGGCGGTCGTGATATTGAGACTCCAGCCGCCGGCGATCGCGCCGGTGCCGTCGCCGCCTGAGGTCGTGATCACGTACAGGCTCCAGGTGCCGTCTGGGTTGATCCCGTCGAACTGCGAGGCGAACGTGGCGCCGGTGCCGCTCTGTCCGGGATCACCGTAGGGAGGCGCGGGGGCGGGCGACTCCCATACCTCGTTGAAGCCGTTCATCACCGGGCCCTCCCCGAAGTTGACCGGCCTGAAGGTGGAGCTCGAACCCCACGGGGTCGTGTCGCTGGGCAGGCTGCCGGCGTCGCTCAGGGTCAGCGTCGAGTTGCTCGCGGCGGCGCTGGCCCCGGCGTTAGGGCCGACGGCAGCGATCGGGATCAGCGTCTGACCCGCCGGTCCCACGAGCAGGACGTCGATGTCGTTGGAGAAGCTGTAGCTGACGTTGCTGAGCGTCAGCGTCACGTCGCTGACCGTGCCCGATAGCCCCGAGACGGAGATGTTCGACGGATACGGGGAGGCCGTCGCGTTTTCGTTGCCGTTGTGCTGGCTGGCGGGGTCGTTGAGCGCGATGCTGTTCGGGTTCGAGAACACCGTGGCGTGCGAAGATGCCGGCGCGAGCGTCATCTGCAGCGCAATCAGCAGCGTCAGCGCGCCGCAGATCGCGATCAGCCGGCGTCGCGCGTGACGGGCGGCGAGCATGGTGTTCAGCGTGAGCACGGAGGCGTCAGTTCCGCGACGGGAAGATGCCCTGCAGGGCGATGCAGAAGTTGACGACGAGATAGGGTTGTCGGTTTTCGTGTGGCTCGTTCCCGCCGGCGTTGCCGATCATGCCGGCGTTCATCGTGGTCCCGTCCGGCGCGCCCCCGTAGGCGCTCGCTTTCGTCCGGGCCGGCACGTTGCCGGCCGGCCTGTCCGACGTGCCCGGGGATCCGTTGGCGTCGACCGCGTGCGTGTGCTCGGGCATCTCCGCCTGGGTGAGGGTGATTGTCTCGACGCCGCCGGTCTCGCCGATGACGTAGGGGGAGAGTCCGCTGGCCTGTCCCTGGTTGATCGCGACGCGCGACTGGAGGTCGGGGAGGGCGAACGTCTGGACCCCGTCCCCCCCGTAGTACGTGCCGATCAGCGCGAAGAGGGCCGTGTTCTGGGCGATCGACAGGATCTGGCCATTGCACGAGGCCCACCCCGTCGGCGCGAAGTTGAAGCCGAACATCCTGATCTCGCCGAGAAATGGGTCAGCCATCGTCGTCTCCTTTGGCGCTCGCTGTCATCATGAACGCGAGCGGTTGATTACCGCCTCGTAGTGGGCTGGGTTGACGCCTCGGTCGACCGGAGCGAGGAACAGCGCGACCTCGCCGATGTCCGGATGGCGGAGGGTGCGGATGCCGGCGGCGCGCCGCTGGTCTCCGGGGACGTGCAGCAGCAGGGCGAAGCGATCCTCGTCGTCGGCACGAAGGACCGGACGGAGGTCCGTGATCTCGGCGAGCACGACATCGATCTGTTCCCCAGCTCCTGTCATCCGCAGCGTGGAGCCGAGGGCCGGCGTGAAGCGCGAGCGCTTGAGCTGGTTCGCTCGCCCGGTCAGGGCGCTGCGCGCCGCGGATATCGAGCGCCGGGCCCAAGCGGGCGGCGCGGTGGCCAGCACCGCCACCGCGGCGCCGGCGCTGATGAACATCCGGCGCGAGAGCCCCTCGACCCCGGTCGTGGCCGCGTCCTGCGTGCGGGCGGCGCTATGAGCGGGCACCGCAGAGACTGCGCTGCCGCGTAGGAAAGCGCGCCGCGACATCCGGCCCTCACCGTTCATGGTTCCGCCCCCCAATCGCGCACCCCTGCCACCCCCTTCGACATACGAGTCGCCAGAAACAGCCCCCCGCACCAGCGGAGTTCGGCCGCTGTGCGCGACTGTACACCAAATCGCCTGAACCGGCTGCGCCGTCCTGACCGCCGCGACAGTGCCGCTGCTCGCAGCACGAAGAGGGCCCTCTCGGAGCCCGCTTTCGCCTGTCGGTTGAAGGCCGGCGCACTACGATTCTGGCCCATGGTCGTGGAAGTCGGATCTCGCCCTGCACGTCTTCCCAGCGACGGCGACTTCCTCCTGGCGGTCTACGCCGCCGTTCGGATGCCTGAACTGGCCGTGCTCGGCTGGTCTGACGAGCAGGCCGACGCCTTCATCCGCATGCAGTTCGACGTCCAGGACCGTCACTACCGCAGCGTCCACCCCCAGGCCAGACACTCGGTCGTGACGGTGGACGGAGAGCCCGCGGGACGCCTGATCATCGACCGCTCAGACGAGGAGATCCGGATCGTCGACGTCGCTCTCCTGCCGCGGTTCCGCCGGGCGGGCGTCGGTAGCGCGCTTGTCCGGGGGCTGTTCGCCGAGGCGGATGCCCGCGGCCTGCCCGTCAGGTGTCACGTCGTGCAGGGCAACGAGGCACTGGCGTTCTGGGAGCACCTGGGGCTCGTGGCGCAAGGGATGGACGGGATGCACGTGGCGATGGAGCGGGTATGCGTGACCTCGCCCTGCTGACGGCCGCCGACTTCTCCCCAGTCCTCGGCAGCGACTTCGAGATCCTCGACGGGGAATCGGCGCCGGTCAGGATTCGCCTCAGCGAGGTCGTCGAGTTGGGCGAGCGGCCCGGCCACAGACGAGCGTTCTCGCTGCGCTTCCTTGGTCCGCCCTCGCCGACGTTGGCGCATGTCACCCACCGGGTCGCGCACGCCGAGATGGGCGAGTTCGATCTCTTCCTCGGTCCGGTCGGCGCGGATGCGGACGGCATCACCTACGAGGCCGTGTTCGCCTGAGCGGGTGCGGCGAGCGGGAGTCCACGCCGGTGTTCCAGCTGAAGGCCGTCTCCTCCGGCGGCCCAAAGCCGTCTCGTGGGGCCTCCCATGGCTGCTGGTTGCGGTGTTCGCGGGCGGCTGCGGATCGTCGAGTGCGTCGGCGCCCCTGACGCCGACGGTGACGAGCCACGTCTCCGTGCGCACGCCTGCGGGGGTCCGCTACAGCGCGGAGGTCACCGTGCATGGCGGGCGGGAATGCTCGACCCAGACCTACAGCGTGCTCGCCGAGCACAGCAGGCCGTTCACCCACAGCGTCGTCGCGTGCGGTGCGAGCGGCCACGGTGGCGGCCCGATCCTGATCCAGGTGGCCAAGCCCGCCACCCGGCTCATTCTCGATCGGCCGGCGGGCGGCTGTGGAGATGTGCGCATCGCGATCCATGGCGGGCGGCACGTCGCCGTCGCCGGTAGCTGTAGCGCAACCAAGCCCCTTCTTCGCATTACAAGGCTGCCGCTTGCCAGCAGCCTGACCATCGGGGGGATTCGCGGGGTGACGCGCCTGGCGATGGGTGATTATCCGTGCTCGTTCATCTGTGTCCACGAGCTCTCGCGCCCCAACTAGCGGGCCGGACCGGGCTTGGCTTTGAATAGTTTGTACCGACGGTGTCTGGCCGTCGACACGGCGATAAATCGACACTGGAGGATCGACTGACATGTCTACAGGGACCGCGCAGCGGCCGCTCGTCGCGCTTCTTGCAGGCGGGACGCTCGTGCTCGTGGCGCTCATGGCGGCCCCTCTGAGCGAAGCGGCGGTGATTCACGTATGTGTCAAGAAGGGCCAACGGGGCCCTATGCGCCTCGTGTCGAGGTCCACGAGATGCGGACGCGACGATCGGATTGTACTGCTGCAACCTCGAAAAGGAAGGGACGTTTGAAGAAATCGCAGCGCACCGCAGCACGCTCGATGCGGTCCAGGTCAGTAGCCTGAGCTCTAGCGGCTCCGGGTGGACTGGGAACGGGCGAGCCGCCTGATACGGTCCTGGCAAGCGCAGAGTGGAGGCCATCGCGATTGATTCCAAGAGGGGGATGATCTATGCCTTACCCAGTTACCTTCGAGGCCGACTACACCCAACTGCGTAGCAGGCTCACGGCCTTCTTTCGCCTCCTGCTCGCTATCCCGTTGGCGATTTGGTTCTACGTCTACGCGCTCGTCGCATGGATTGCTGTCGTGATCGCCTGGTTTGCCATCGTCATCACCGGTCAGTACCCGGAGGGCCTATACGAGTTCGTCGCCGGCTATACACGATTCTCTGCGCGGTTCACTGCATACGTCGCCCTCCTCGACGATCGCTACCCGCCCTTCGGCGGCTCTGATGACCTCGCCTACCCCGTGCGCATGGAGTTCACCCGGCTCGCGCGCTACAGCCGCCTGAAGACGCTGTTCCGCGTCATCCTCGCCATCCCGATTGCGATCGTGCGCTACGTCATGGGTTTGTTGCTGGAGGTCGGCGCGGTGGCAGCCTGGATCGTCATCGTCATCACGGGGAAGATGCCCCGCGGACTCTTCGACATGATGGTGCTCGCCAACTCCTACACCGCCCGCAGCGATGCCTACCTCTTGCTGTTGACCGAGACCTATCCTCCGTTCCAGGACGAGCAGACTCGTGCTGCCGGAGCCGCGGGAGCGCCCTAGAGCAAAACGGTGTGGGCGTGCGAGGCCGCTTGCCCCGCCTGGAAGCGGTGCTTGTCTGACCTGTCCTTTGAGGACCCGCGCCGAACGCCAGCCGCCAGCCGACCCGTGCAGCTTCGCGACGGCCTCGCACCCGCTGTCAAGTCGGCAGCGCTCAGATCGATGATCTCGTTGTCCTCGATGATCCCGACTCGGGGTCCGGTCCAAAGGGGCTACGCAGCTCGCCGACACTGCCCACCATGCGGCCTCTGATGAAGAATTCGGCCAAGACAACTCCGATCCCGACGCTTTGGACTCCGTCGCCCAAATCGAACCCGAACGTCTCGCTTCTGCGACATCGCCTACTCCTGCAGGCCGAGGTCGGCGAGCGCCCGGTTGCGGTCCCAGTAGAGGACCAGCCGGGTCACCTGGCCCTCGTTCACGTTGAACACGCTTGCGTTCGTCGGTTGCAGCTTTCCGATCTCGGCTCCGCTTGTCTTGCCACGGCCGCTGAAGTGGTACAGGACAACGACACACTCGCCCCCGATGTCGCGGTACTCGTCGGCCACCAACTGGAACCCCTCCCAGGCTTTGAGGAAGTTGCGCCAGCCCTCGCTCATTCCGCTGATCCCCGTCCAGAGGGACGGTTCGGGTCCGTCGGCGAACCGGAACTCGATCTCGTGGTGGGCCCATTCTGGCGAGTTGTAGTCGCTCCGTTCCCAGGCCGCGACGATCGAGCGCACGAGACGCTGTCGTGGACTCCTCGGGCATGGCAGAAAGTATCCCGCAGGCTTGCCACGCCATCTCGCCGGTCGGTCGAGGGGTAGGCTTGCTCTACAGAGTTACCCCACAAAGTCCCCATAAAATCGGGGGCGATACTCGGGGGCGATATGTTCGAACACAACCTCCTCAAGAGCGCGCGTTGGTGGGCCGATGCGGCCCTGCTCACGGAACTCTTGGAAGGGATTTGGGTTCAGACGTCGGAGTTCTGACGCCTCTCCTCAGCAAGGCGCTCGGCGGCAGCACGACCCTCATCGATGTCGCTGTAGGCCGTGCAGCGCACGGCGAGCCCGGCCTTCCCCTCGTAGATGAAGAGTCCCCGCTGCCGGACTTCCGCAGTACTCCCCGGTGGGTAACCCCCCATCGTGTTGACGGCGATCACGACTTCTCCGCCGAGGTCCCGGATCTCCTCGACCTCAACGTCGAAGCTCTCAAAGTGACTGACGAACTCCTCCATGAAGCCGCGAATCGCCGCAATGCCCTCGAAGGTCCCACCCCCGCCCATGTCCCACACCGCGTGTGGGGCAAAGAACCCGGCGGCTGTGTCGAAATCCCCACGCCTGAAGGCCTCGAAGCCTTCACGAACACGCTCAACTATGTCGGGGGTGGACTCCTCAGCCATGCGATGAAGTATCACCCACGCGGGTGCGGCGTCGAGTGACAGGCTCAGTAGTTGTGGGCGCTGCGCGATTCCAGGCGAGACGCCAGAGCGGGTCAACGACGAAGATCACGACCAAGACGAGGGCGAGCACCCCGAAGGGTGCCGGCGTGGCAACGGCGCTCGCCACGCCGAGTGCGCTGGAAAGCACAATCAGCGATCCAGGAGGCGGTCGTTCCCCTCGGACATAGACCCCTTGAGCACGGGCGGACCTCATCGACAGGCGCACATGGACAAGAATCCCCGGCAAGATGAGCGCGAAGCTAATCGCCTCTGGCCAATGCAGCGCTGCACCTAATAGGGCTGGGAGCACGAGCAGCGCGTAGACAGCCGCCAAGTCTCCGCCGATACGAGGCGGAGCGACGGCTGGTGGCCGCCAACGCCACGGATTAGTCCGCATCGCCCGCTCCAAGCATCCTGGGCACAACGATAGCCGCCAGGCACGGCGACGATAGCTGGCAAGAAGGGCAAGAAGAACGCACTTGCGGAGTTCACCTACGAATGACGCGGCTTTCCGACTCTTGCTCCGGTGGTCAGCGGCGCAGCTAGCGAGCATCCGCGTGCTCGGCCGATGATGTAGTGGCGGATCTTGGATACGACTGCGAAGATAGCTGCTCTGGCCGGACCCCGTTCATTGGTCCACCTGCTGTGAGAGCTGGTGGTTGGTTGGTTTCTGCAGGGTAAGGCTGCCGCCAGCGTCGAACGGAAGCCGGCCGTAGGGCGGCTGGAGTTCGGCGCTGGCGGGCGCGGCCTCGTGGGCGGTCTCCCAGCCTGCGGCCTTGAACGCCGCTGGGGTCATCATGCCGTGCGCTCGGTGTGGCCGTCGGCGGTTGTAGTCCTGGCGGAAGTCCTCGACCATGACCTTTGCCTCGGCGAGGCAGCTGAACGCCTCGACAGAGAGCAGCTCGTCCCGGACGCGGCTGTTGAAGCTCTCAACGAACGGGTTCTCCCACGGGCTGCCCGGCTCGATGAACGCCGCACCGGTCCGGCTGAAGCGGCACCAGTCCCGCAAGGCGTTGGAGGTCATCTCCGGCCCGTTGTCGCAGCGAACGAGCTCGGGTCGGCGGCCTTGCTCTCGTGACGATCCCTTCGAGCACTCGACGACCTTGTTCGCCGTCGATCCGCCGCTCGGCCTCCATCGCCAAGCGCCTCGCGAGTGAACTCGTCCACCACGTAGAGCAGCTTCACCGCGCGGCCGTCCTCGGTCACGTCGAACTGGAAGTCGAACGCCCATACGTGATCAGGCCGCTCGGCCCGCAGCCGGTCGCCCGGGCACGGTCGATTCCCCGCGCCGCTGGCGCTTGCGGCGCTTGGCGCGGCACCCGCAGCCCCTCCTCACGCCACAGCCGCTGCACCCGCTTGCGGTTGATGCTCCAGCCCTCCTCGAGCAGATGCTGATGCGCCTGGCGGTACCCCCACCGCGGCCGCCTGCGCGAGAACGCACGCAGCTGCGCCCTGATCGCCGCATCATCCTGACCGCGACCGTTGGCACGTGGCGCTGCGTCGAGCGATGCTGACCGGCCAGACGGCACGCCCGACGCTCCGAGAACCCAAGCCGCTCCTGCAACGTCAGCACCGCCCGGCGCCGACGCGGCCGGGCTCACAAGTTTCCCCGCGACACTCCTTCAGACGCCTGGATATCCAACGCCTGGTCGGCGACGATCCGCTTCAACCTCGCGTTCTCCGCCTCCAGCTCCTTCAACGCTTGACATCCTCGGCCTTCATCCCGCCGAACTGGTTGCGCCACCGGTAATACGTCTGCTCGGAGACCTCCAGCTGCTTGACCACCTCCGGCAGCTCGATCCCCTCGCCGAGCAGCCTGTCGGCCTCCCTCAGCTTGCGAACGACCTGCTCCGGCGTGTGCCTGCGTCGCGACATGCGATCGCTCCTTCGACCCATTCAACAGGGTCATCGAAGCTCTCACAACACCCGGACCGATCTCAGGGGGTCCCGCCAGCTCTCTGTTGCACCTCGTTGACGGCCTCGCGAGAGGAGGGGCATCCCGCGTTTCGCCTGTGTCTGTCCGAGATGCGGCCCTATTAGGGCGATGCCGGAGGAGGGACTCGAACCCCCGACACGCGGATTATGATTCCGCTGCTCTAACCAGCTGAGCTACTCCGGCGTGGAGAGCGCAGGAGTGTAGCCGCAGGGCCGATGATCGAGTCGCCTGCGGGCCCCGATCGACGGCACGACAGTGGGGTCCCCGGGCCGCGCCGCTATAGCCTGCGCGGGCGATGACATCACCGACCCTGCTGGCAGTGCCGAACGTCTCGGAGGGACGCGACGAGGAGACGATCGCGGCGATCGCGGCGGCGTTCGTCGGTGAGACCCGGGACGCGCCCGGCGTGCAGCTCCTGGACGTGCACACCGACGGCGATCATCACCGCTCGGTGTTCACGATCGCGGGCCCGCCGGGTGCCCTGGCGGACGCGCTGCTGCGGGGAGCGGCCGCGGCGGTCGCGCGCATCGATGTGATGGCCCGCGCCGGGGGTGCCGCGGAGGACGCCGGCCAGCATCCGCACGTGGGGGCCATCGACGTCGTCCCGGTCGTCTATCTGCACGCCCGGGATCGCGGCGCGGCGTGCGCCGAGGCGCTCGTGGTCGGCGATCGCATCGGCGAGGAGCTGCAGGCGCCGGTGTTCCTCTACGGCGAGCTCTCCGGCCCGCACTCCGGCGACCATCCCCCGGCGAGGACTCGGGCGCAGCTGCGACGCGGGGGCGTGGTCGGACTCCGGGCGAGGATGGCCGGCGAGCGCAGGTCGCCGGACGAGGGGGAGGCGACCGGCGGGGCCGGGACGAGCGACCCGCACGAGCCGGTCGCCCCCGACTTCGGCCCGGCGCGGATGCACCCCACGGCGGGCGCCACGCTGGTTGCCGCGCGCCCGCCCCTGGTCGCCTTCAACGTCCAGCTCGCTGCTGCCCTTCACGCTCGAGGACGCGCGGGCCGTCGCGGCGCTCATCCGCGAGGGCGGCTCCGCAGGGCTGCCCGGCCTACGGGCCATCGGCGTCGCGCTCGGCGACGGCTCGGCGCAGGTGTCGATGAACGTCGAGCGTCCGTATGAGCTGCCGCTGCTGCGGGTGATCGAGGCCGTTCGCGCCCACGCGGAGCTGGCCAGCGCCGAGCTGGTCGGGCTCGCCCCGGCGGCCGCGTTCGCCGGTTTCCCGCGGGATCTGCCCATCCCCGGCTTCGATCCCGCTCGCCACCTGATCGAGAACGCACTAGGCTCCTAGATCACAGTGGCTCAGACCAGGCGCAAACGTCAGACCAAGCACCGGGGCAACGCGGCGGGCGTGATCGAGTCGCGCGGGCGAACCGGACGCAAGCCGACGGCCGGCGAGAAGAGCGGCGATCCCCGCGTGCTCGCGCGCGAACGCGAGGACAAGCTCGACAAACGCGATCGCCCGCCGACCTGGGGCAACGCGTTCATCAAGGCGATGATCGCCGCGATCGTGCTGGGCGTGGTGTTCGTGCTCGTCCTGCACCAGTCCAGCAGCGAGCTCGGTCTGCTCCCGATCGTGCTGGGCTTCTACACGGTCGTCAGCTACTACAGCGACAAGTTCGTCTACAACCGCCGCCAACGCAGGAACGCGCAGGAGGCCGGCGGGGGGAGAGCGTCGTCGCGATGAGCGGCTTGGACGTGCGCTCGTTCACCGTGGGCCCGGTGCAGGAGAACTCCTACATCGTGCGCGCCGACAGCGAGGCCAAGCGCGCGCTGCTGATCGACCCGGGCGACGAGCCCGAGCGCCTGCAGGGCGCGATCGACGGGCTCGGGGTGGAGATCGAGGCGATCCTCGTCACGCACTGCCACTTCGATCACATCGGCGCGGTGGCGCCGCTCGCGCGCGCGACCGGCGCACCCGTGTACTGCCCGCAGATCGAGCGGCCGCATCCTCGCCGATGTGATGAGCTGGGTGCCGCCCGGGTTCGGGCCGTTCGAGAGCTACGAGGCCGAGCACACGCTCGCCGGCGGCGAGCACCTGAACCTCGCGGGTCTCGACATCGACGTGATCTTCACACCCGGGCACAGTCCCGGGCACCTGACGTACGCAGTCCGATCGCCCGCCCACCCTGCGCTGCTGTCCGGCGACGTGCTCTTCCAGGGCTCCGTCGGCCGCGTCGATCTGCCGGGCGGTGACTGGGCGACGCTCGAGCGCTCGATCGAGGGCCTGCTCAGGACCTACCCTGAGGACGCGGTCGTGTACCCGGGACACATGGGGGTGACCACGCTCGGACGCGAGCTCGCCGCCAACCCGTTCCTGGCTGAGCTCCGTGGGCGCCTGCCGAGCGCCGGCGCCGCGCACTCGCCGGCGCCCGCCAGTTGAGCGCATCCAAGATCAAAGCGCCGCGCGGCACCTTCGACGTGCTCGGTGAGGAGGCTGCGCGGCGCACGGCGCTCGAGGCGCGCGCCCGCGCGATCCTCGAGGGGGCCGGCTACGAGCGCATCGAGACCCCGGCGTTCGAGGCCACCGAGCTGTTCGCGCGCGGCGTGGGCGAGTCCACGGACATCGTGCGCAAGGAGATGTTCACGCTCGAGGATCAGGCCGGACGCTCGCTGACCCTGCGCCCCGAGGGCACGGCTCCGGTGTGCAGGGCGTATGTCGAGCACGGCATGCACAAGCGCCGCCAGCCCGTCAAGCTGTGGTACCTCTCGAGCTTCTTCCGCCACGAGCGCGCCCAGGCCGGTCGCTACCGGCAGTTCTGGCAGGTCGGGGCCGAGGCGATCGGCTCGGAGGACCCGGCCGTCGACGCGGAGTCGATCACGCTGCTGGCGAGCCTGCTCTCGGACCTCGAGGTGCGTGGCCTGAGGCTGCGTCTGGCGAGTCTCGGGAGCCTGCAGAGCAGGCGCGAGTACCGCGAGCGCCTGCAGGCCTACCTGCGCGCCAACGAGGCGAGCCTCTCGCCGGAGGTGGCCGAGCGCATCGAGCTGAACCCGCTGCGCGCGTTCGACTCCGAACACGCGGGCACCAGCGGGGTGATGGCCAACGCGCCGCGCCTGTCGGAGTATCTGAGCCGCGAGGACGCCGAGCACTTCGCTCAGGTCCGAGAGCTGCTCGATGTGGCGGGCGTCGCATACGAGCTCGACCACACGCTCGTACGCGGCCTCGACTACTACACGCGCACCGTGTTCGAGTTCACCTCGGACGCCCTCGGAGCGCAGAGCGGGGTCGGCGGCGGCGGGCGCTATGACGGCCTCGTCGAGCAGCTCGGCGGGCCCCCCGCGCCGGGCATGGGCTGGGCGGCGGGCATCGAGCGGATCATGCTGGCGGGCGCACCGTCCGGGGACGGGGAGGGGGAGGCAGGCAGCTCGAGCGCTCGCGGCGGTGGTGGCGTCCACCTGCCTGCGGGCGCCCCGCTGGAGCTGTTCGTGGCGCTCGAGGACGGCGATCCGGCGCTGCGCACGCTCGCCTTCGGCCTGATCAGCGAAGCCCGCTCGGCGGGGCTCTCGGCGCAGATGGACCTCGGCGGGCGCTCACTGAAAGGCCAGCTCGGCCACGCCGACGCGCTGCGTGCACGCTATGTGGCGATCCTGGCGGACGACGCGACCGTGTTGAAGGACATGCAGGCAGGCCGTCAGGAGCCGCTCGCGGCGAACGCGATCGTGCATGCCGTGCTGCGCGGTCAGCACGCTCTGTAGAGGCCCGGCCGGGCCGCTCGAAGCGTCCAAGGCCGAAATTGGCGTTCAACTTCTGTGCCCGAACTGCCGAAACATGGGCGATGGCGCAGATCTCACGTCCATTTCAGATCGGCCTCGTGGTGGTCGTCCTGCTCGCAGGCGTGTGGCTGTTCGCCCTGCAGGGCCACTCGAGCAGCCCGAGCGGGGCAGGCTCCACGAGCTCCACGCCGGTCGTCACCAGCAGCGTCTCCCCGGGTGCCACCCACGCCCATCCCGCCTCGCCCACGCACTCCTCGCCCTCGACGGCGAGCACTCAGGGCCAGCACGCTGCCACGCCAACAGCGACCGAGCACGGTCACGAAACCGGAGTGGAAGGCCTGCTGCACGCCGTGCGCAAGGCCCACGAAGCCGCTGCGGTCTCGCAGCAGAACGCCACCGAGGTGGAACGCAAGTCCCGGGAAGCATCCAACGAACCCGCGTCCGCGCAGCACTCGCCAGTGACCGCGCCCGCCTCCAGCGGTCGAGCGGCGGCGACATCGACGAGCACTGGCGCCAGCGCCGCCTCCGCCTCCGCCCACGGCTCGAGCACGACCAGCAAGGGCTCGAGCACGACCAGCAAGGGCTCGAGCACGACCACGCCCGCGGTGCCCAGCGGCCAGCAGGAAGTCGAAGCTGAGCTCAAGCAGGGCAAGATCGCGGTGCTGTTCTTCTGGAATCCCGCAGGCTCGGACGACATGGTCGTCCACAACGAGCTGCGGTTGCTGCTGAGGCTGCACACGATCGCGAGCAAGGCCAAGACGGAGGAATTTCGTCACGCTGAAAAATTCTTCGGCCTGGAACTGGCGAAGAAGATCGTCGTACACGAAGCGCTCGCCTCCCAGGTCGCCTCGTATGGCTCGATCACCTCGGGCGTGCAGATCTACGGCACGCCCACGATCCTCGTGATCAACCCCCACGGGCAGGTGATCACGCTCACGGGCATCACCGACGCCTACTCGATCGAACAGGCGATCGAGGAAGCGCGCGCCGCCTGAGCCTGCGCGGCACGCCCGTGCCCGCACGACGGGGCTGGGTCTTACACTCGCTCGGATGAGCACCGCTGCGGAGCTGCTGAGCAGCCATCTCGAACGCCCGCTGGGCCGAGGGCAGTGCCCCGAGGACGCCTTCACCGGCGCCGCGGGCGGGGCAGCCTGCGGCGACCTCATCCGCGTGTCGCTCGCGCTCGACGGGCACGATCCGCACGGACGCATCAGCGACGCCGGCTTCGATGCGAGCGGCTGTGGGGCGGTGATCGCAGCGGGCAGCGCCGTGGTCGGCCTGCTGCGCGGGACGGCCCTGCTCGACGCCGCGCGCATCGGCGCGCCGCAGATCGCCGCCGAGCTGGGCGGCCTCAGCCCGACAAAGCGCCACGCGGCCGAGCTGACGGCGGACGCGCTGCACCGCGCGCTGGGCGCCGCTGCGCGTGAGCGTGCGGCGCTGGCGAGCTGCCCGCGGCGCACGCTGGTGGCGATGAGCGGCGGCGTCGACAGCGCGGTCGCCGCGCTGCTGGTGGCGCGCGCTGGCAGCCAGGCCGTGGGCGTCACGCTCGAGCTGTGGGCGGACAGCGAGCACGACGGCGATCTCAGCTGCTGCTCGGCGCAGGCGGTCCGCTCTGCGCGCGCGCTCGCGCACGAGCTCGGCATGCCGCACCTGTCGATCGACCTGCGGGCCGAGTTCCGCGCGGGCGTGGTGGACGGCTGGCTCGCCGACCACGCTGCCGGGCTGACTCCCAACCCGTGCGTTCGCTGCAATGGCAGCGTGCGCCTGGACGCCATGCTCGAGCTCGCCCGGCGGCTCGGCTCCGAGACGCTCGCAACCGGCCACTACGCGCTGGTCACCGATGGACTGCTGATGATCCCCGAGGACCAGCGCAAGGACCAGAGCTATGTGCTGGCCGCGCTCGCCCCAGAGTCGCTCGCGCGACTGCGCTTCCCGTTGGGAAGCATGCGCAAGCAGCAGGTGCGGGAGCTCGCGGCGGACGCCGGTCTGACGGTGGCGCGCAAGCCCGACTCCCAGGACCTGTGCTTCCTGGCGGGCACGCGCCACAGCGACTTCCTGGAGCGCCACGGCGCGCTCGGGCGGCGCCCGGGCGCGATCGTGGATCGCGCCGGACGCGCGCTCGGTGAGCATGACGGCGCCCATGGCTACACGGTCGGTCAGCGCCACGGCCTGGGTATCTCGGCGCCCGAGCCGCTGTACGTGCTCGCCACCGACACGCGGGCGAACACCGTGACCGTCGGCCCGCGCGAGGCGCTGTTGGCGCGCGAGCTGACCGTGCGGGAGGCCACGCTGCACCGCGACGGAGGCTGCGTGGACGGTGTGCGCGTGCGGGCGCACGGCCGGCGGTTCGCGTGTCGCCTGCCCGGCGTGGTTCGCGCGGGCGCTCACGAGCGCCTGGCGATCGAGCTGGAGGAGTCGGCCGAGCGCACCGCGCCCGGCCAGCTCGCGTGCCTGTATGCGGGCCAGCTGGTCGTGGGCCACGGCACGATCGCCTGAGGGCCGCTCGACCCCGGCCCCGGCAGGTCCTCTAGCCCTAAGATCATCCGCACGATGATGAGCTCCGACGAGATCCGCGAGCGCTACCTGGCCTTCTTCGAGGAGCACGGGCACCGGCGCATACCCTCGGCCTCGCTGGTGCCCTCCGCGCACGATCCCTCGGCGCTGTTGACGGTCGCGGGCATGCACCCGCTGAAGCCCTACTTCCTCGGTCAGGAAACGCCTCCGGCGCCGCGCCTGACGAGCTGTCAGAAGGTGTTCAGGACGGTCGACATCGACAACGTCGGCAACACCGCGCGCCACCTCACGTTCTTCGAGATGCTCGGCAACTTCTCGTTCGGCGACTACTTCAAGCGCGAGGCCATCGAGTTCGCATGGCGGCTGTCGCGCGAGGTGTGGGGCTTCGCCGCGGACGACATCTGGGTGACGGTGTTCGAAGGCGACGACGGTCTCGGCCTCGGCCCGGACGAGGAGGCGATCGAGCTGTGGAGTGCCGTTGGGGTATCGCCGGAGCGGATCGTCCTGTGTCCGCGCTCGGAGAACTTCTGGCAGGGCGGCCCGACCGGCCCGTGCGGCCCGTGCTCGGAGCTGTACTTCGACCGAGGCGTGGAGCACGGCTCCGCGGAGGACCTGCCGGGCGGCGATAACGAGCGCTTCCTCGAGTACTGGAACCTGGTGTTCATGCAGTACGACCAGCAGCCGGCGCCCGCGGAGCCGGGCACCGTGCTGAACCCGCTGCCGGCCAAGAGCATCGACACCGGCCTCGGGCTCAATCGCATGGCAGCGATCCTCCAGGAGAAGCCCTCGGTGTTCGAGACCGACCAGTTCCTGCCGCTGATCGAGCTCGGCGAGGAGCTCTCGGGGCGGCGCTACGGCGCCGACTTCGACACCGACCGTGCGCTGCGCATCCTGGCCGACCACACGCGCGCGATGACGTTCCTGACGGCCGACGGGGTGGTGCCCTCCAACGAGGACCGCGGCTACGTGCTGCGCCGGGTGATGCGCCGCGCGATCCAGCAGGGACGCGCGCTGGAGCTCGGCTCGGGCTTCCTCGTGCGCTACGCCGAGCGGGTGCGCGAGGTGATGGCGGGCGCCTACCCGGAGCTGACCGAGCAGGCCGAGGTGACCGACATGTGGCTGTCGGCGGAGGAGGAGGGCTTCGGTCGCACGCTCACGCAGGGGATGGAAATGCTCGACGAGCTGCGCGAGAAGGCGCTCGAGGAGGGCCGCTCGTCCGTGCCGGCGGCGGACGTGTTCTTCCTGCACGACACGCACGGCTTCCCCTACGAGATGACCCGGGAGCTGCTGGCTGCGGCGGGGCTGTCGATCGAAGGCGACTTCGACGAGCTGATGGATGCGCAGCGCGAGCGCGGCCGGGGCGGCGCCGGCCGGAGCGGCGGCGGTGGCCCTGCGGGCGCCGGCGTCGCGTCGCTCGCCGGCCCCCCGACGCGGTTCACCGGCTATGAGACAGAGGTGCAGCCGACCACCGTCGTAGCGGTCCGGCAGCTCGACGGGCGGGCGAGCGGGAACGGGGGGGACGGGGCGGCTCCCGCGCGCATGCTGGTCAAGCTCGAGGAGTCGCCGTTCTACGCCGCCGGGGGCGGTCAGATCTCGGACGTGGGCACGATCGAGTGCGAGCATGGAGACTGCCGTGCACGCGTGGAGGACGTCCTGATGGTCGGCCAGGACCGGATCCCCGAGGTGATCGTGGAGGCGGGGACGCTGGAGGTCGGCGAGCAGGTGCTCGCGCGCGTCGACCACCTGGTCAGGCACGAGACCGAGTGCAACCACACGGCCACGCACCTGCTGCAGGCGGCGCTGCGCGAGCGCCTGGGCAGCCACGTGCGCCAGGCCGGCTCCTACGTCGGCCCCGACAAGCTGCGCTTCGACTTCAGCCACGGTCAGGCACTGAGCCTCGAGGAGCTCGCGGACGTCGAGGATCGGGTCAACGGGTGGATCGCCCGCAACGACCCGGTGCGGGCGATCACCACCACCCTGGAGGAGGCCAAGCGGCTCGGCGCGATGGCGCTGTTCGGCGAGAAGTACGGGGAGGTGGTGCGCATGGTGGAGGTGGGCGAGGGCGAGTACTCGCGCGAGCTTTGCGGCGGCACGCACGTTCGCTCGACCGCCGAGATCGGCGCGTTTCACATCGTGCACGAGACCTCGAGCTCGGCCAACGTGCGGCGCATCGAGGCCCTCACGGGTCCCGCTGCGGTCGAGCGGCTGCGCGCGCACGACCGCCTGCTGCGCGCGATCGCCACGGAGCTGCGGACGCGCCCCGAGGACGCGCCGGCGGCGGTCAGCACGCTCGTGCAGGAGCGCAAGCGCATGGAGAAGGAGATCGAGCAGGGTGGCGCCGGGAGTACCGGCGCGCAGACGGTGGACCTGGACGTACTCGCGTCGCGTGCACAGCAGAGCGATGGAGCGACCGTGCTGACGGCGACCGTCGATGTGGACGACGCGAAGGAGCTTTTGGAGCTCATCGACCGTCTCAAGGGGCGCGTGAAGGGCGCGGCGATCGTGCTCGGCAGCACCGCCGACGGACGCGTCCACCTCGTCGCGAGCGTCGCCCCCGAGCTCGTCGAGCGCGGCGTCAGGGCCGGCGCGGTGATCAAGGCGGCGGCGGCGATCGTGGGGGGCGGCGGCGGCGGACGCGACACGATGGCCCAGGCGGGCGGGCGCGACCCGGCGCGCCTCGACGAGGCGATCGATGTGGCCCGCGCGACGATCGAGTCGGCGCTCGCGGGTTGATGGGTGGGCGGACCCGAGCGGCCAGCCGGCGTGGAGAGCGGCGCACACCGACGCGACGCGCGGCGAAGGGCTGAGACGCGGGTGCGGGTGCTGGCGCTCGACTACGGCAGCGCGCGGTGTGGTTGCGCGCTCAGCGACCCCACCGGCACGATCGTCACCCCCGTGCAGGCGGTGGCGCGGCCGGCGACGAAGCGCGGACTGGCGCGCCTGCGCGCGCTGGTGCGCGAACGCGAGGTCGAGCGCGTGGTGGTCGGGCTGCCGCTGTCGCTCGACGGCAGCGACAGTGAGCAGACGCGCGAGACGCGCGCGTTCGCGCGGGTGCTCTCCCAGCAGCTCGGAGAGGACGTTCCGGTGGAGATGCACGACGAGCGCTTCACCACGCGCATGGCCCAGCGGCTGGACGTGGCCGGCTCCAGACCACAAGCCAGCGAGGACTCACGCGCGGCCGCGCACCTGTTGGAGAGCTGGCTGGCCGCGCGGGCGGGTTGACGCTCGTGTCGTCCTCGAGCGGCGATCGCTCCCCTCCCCGGCGCCAGCGCACGCCGGTCGAACGCGACCTCGAGCGCCTCAGGCGCGCGCACCCCGGTGCTCGCCGCCGACGCTCGCGGCGGCGGCTCGTGTGGACGGGGGTGGCGCTGCTGGCAGCGATCGCCGTCGTGGTGGCGCTCGCACGCGGCCACGGCTCAAAGCCCGTGCCGACGATCGCGCAGCCTCCGGTGGTCAGGGTGCTGATCACCGAGGGCAAGACCCGCGCGCAGATCGCCCCGCTCGTCCTCGCCGACGGCCTGGAGGGCGACTACCTCGCCGCCACGCGGCGCTCGCCGCTGCTCGACCCGGCCGCGTACGGCGCGCCGGCCGATACCCCCAGCCTCGAAGGCTTCCTGTTCCCGGCGACGTACGACATGTTCAAGGGCACGCCCGTCAGCCGGCTCGTGGAGGAGCAGTTGGTGGCCTTCAAGGAAAACTTCGGCGGCGTGGAGATCGCCCGTGCCCGCGCGCTGCACGTGACGCCCTACCAGCTCTTGATCGTCGCCTCGATGGTCGAGCGCGAGGCGCTGATCCCCGGCGATCGGCCGAAGATCGCGGCCGTCATCTACAACCGGCTCGCGCAGGGCATGCCGCTGGGGATCGACGCGAGCATCTACTACGCGGTCGAGCAGGCCGAACACATACCCACGTACACCGGCGAACTGACCGAAGCCCAGCTGCACATCGACTCGCCGTACAACACGCGCACGCACGTCGGCCTGCCGCCGACGCCGATCTCCAACCCGGGCGTGGCCTCGATTCAGGCCGCGGCCGATCCCGCCCACGTCGGCTACCTGTACTACGTCGCGGGCGCCGACGGCTGCGGCGAGCAGGTGTTCTCGGACACGCTCGCCGAATTCGAAGCCGACGCGGCCGCCTACCACGAAGCGGTGCGCCGCGCCGGCGGGCACGCGCCCACATGCAGGCGCAAGCGGTGACCGTTCGCCTCGGTGTGCTCGGCTGGCCGGTGGCGCACAGCCGCTCACCGGCGATGCAGAACGCGGCGCTGGCCGCGCTGGGCATCGAGGGCTGGCGCTACCAGCGCCTGCCGGTGCCCCCGTTGCTGTTCGACGACACGGCGCGCGCGCTGCCCGCGTCAGGCTTCCTGGGCGCGAACGTGACCATCCCGCACAAGCACGCTGCGCTGGCGCTCGCCACACGCGCGTCGGCCGCGGCGGCTGAGATCGGTGCGGCCAACACGCTCACGTTCTCGCCCGACGGCGCGATCGCCGCCGAGAACACGGACGGCCCGGCGCTGCTGGGCGCGCTGCGAGCGCTCCCCGCTCTTCCCGTCCATCCGCGCGCGCTCGTGCTCGGAGCGGGCGGCAGCGCGCGGGCGGCCATGTGGGCATTGCGCCAGCTCGGCGCGAGCGACGTGGCGGTCTGGAACCGCACGCACGGGCGCGCCCAAGAGCTCGCGCGGGACTTCCAGGCCCGCGCGGTGCGGGCGGCCGAGCCGGCCGATGTGCTCGTCAACTGCACCTCCGTCGGACTGGATCTGCCTCCCGACGTACAACGCTCGGCCAGTGACAAGGACGCGCTCAACCTCCTCGGATTGACGTTCGATCAAGTCGGTAAGTACTCCCATGTCATCGACTTCGTCTATAGCTCCGCACCCACGCCGCTGCTGGCGGCCGCGAGGGCGCACGGCGCCCGCACGCTCGACGGGCTGGAGCTGCTCGTCGCCCAGGGGGCGCTCAGCCTCGAGCTGTGGACCGGCCGCGCGCCGCCGCTTGAGGTCATGCGCGCCGCCGCGCACGCCGCAGACGCGCGCCCGGGCGAGGAGCCACTCGCCTAGCCGCAGCCGCTCCTGCGCCCACACATCAAAGGCCGCACGATGAGCGAGCTGCCCCAGCAGACCGATCCCGACCTGCACGCGATCTTCGGGATGGACGGCCCGAACGCGGCTCAGGGCGAGCCAGTGATCGCGGTCGAGCGCGCCGCCGCGCCCGAGGCCGCGCTCGAGCCACTCGCGGACGCCGGCGTGGAGGTGGCGCTCGAACCGCTCGCCGACGCCCGCGTGGAGGTGGCGCTCGAACCGCTCGCCGACGCCCAGCCGCTCGCCCAGCAGGCGCCCGTGCTCGAGCCCCCAGCATCCGAGCAGGGCAAGGACTACAACGGCATCACCAAGCCCTCGCGCCGCGGCTCGGCCACCCAGCGCTTCCTCACGGACGTGATCGTCGAGATGGATCTCGCCACACGCAGGCAGGTCGACGACGCGATCGGCAGCTCGCGCGTGTCCGGCACCACGCCGGAGCGCCTGCTGGTCGAACAGGGGGTGCTCACGCAGGACGCGCTCGCCCGCGCGCTGGCCGAGCGCTACGGGCTCGACCATCTCGACCTCGGCGTGTTCGCCGTGGACATGAACGCCGCGAACCTCGTCAGCACGACCGTCGCCAAGCGCTACCAGACGGTGCCGGTGGCGTTCGCCGACAAGCGCACGCTGCTGGTCGTCATGGCCGACCCGTCCAACGTGCTCGCCGTGGACGACATCGCGATCATGACCGGCTACGAGATCCGCGTGGCGGTCGCGCCACCCGACGACATCACCGCGCTGATCGCCCGCCTGGACCGGATGGAAGACGTCGTCGGCGAGTCCCAGACGACGATCGACGAGCCCGAGGAAGAGGAGCAGGGCGAGGTCGTCGCGCTGCACGAGACCTCCGAAGACGCGCCCGTCATCAAGCTCGTCAACCAGGTTGTCGCGCAGGCGATCGAGCGCGGCGCCTCCGACATCCACCTGGCTCCCGACGGGCGTGAGCTGCGCGTGCGCTTCCGCGTCGACGGCGTGCTCCAAGACATCACCACGGTGCAGAAACGGATGGCCGCCGGGGTTATCTCGCGCATCAAGATCATGGCCGAGCTGAACATCGCCGAGAAGCGCCTGCCCCAGGACGGGCGCGTGGGCCTGGTGGTCGACGGCCGCCACGTCGACCTGCGTGTGGTGACGCTGCCGAGCGTGCACGGCGAGGGCGTGGTCATGCGCGTCCTCGACAAGGAGAACGTGGTGGTCGAGCTGGACAAGCTCGGAATGGCCGACGCCGAGCGCGAGCGCTTCGAACGCGCCTGCCGCGAGACCCACGGCGCGGTGCTCGTCACCGGGCCGACCGGCTCGGGCAAGTCCACGACGCTGTATGCGGCGCTGCAGCTGCTCAACACGCCCGAGAAGAACATCATCACCGTGGAGGACCCGGTCGAGTACGAAATGACCGGCCTCACCCAGGTGCAGGTCTCGGCCAAGGTCGGGCTGAGCTTCGCTGCCGGGCTGCGCGCGATGGTCCGCGCCGACCCGGACATCATCATGGTCGGCGAGATCCGCGACCGCGAGACCGCGCAGATCGCCGTGGAGTCCGCGCTGACCGGCCACCTGGTGCTCTCCACCCTGCACACCAACGACGCGCCGTCCGCCATCACCCGCCTCGTCGAGATGGGGGTCGAGCCGTTCCTGGTGGCCTCGGCGCTCGACTGCGTGGTCGCCCAGCGCCTCGCGCGCATGCTGTGCCCCAACTGCAAGAAGCGCACCATCATCCCCGCCAAGGTCCTGCAGGAGAACGGCTACCGGGCGCGCATGGAGCTGGAGGCATACGAGCCGGTGGGCTGCAGGCGCTGCGGCGGCAGCGGCTACAAGGGACGTGTGGGGCTCTACGAGGTGATGAAGATGTCACCTGAGATCCAGACGCTCGCGCTCGAACACAAGCCCGCCGAGGCGATCCGCGACGTGGCCATCACCCAGGGCATGATGCGCATGCGCGACGACGGGCTCAACAAGGTGCGCCTCGGGCGCACCTCGATGGCCGAGATCGCCCGCGTGATCGGCACCAACTGAGCTCGTATCTTCGTCCACTGCGATGAAGGCCGGGGTGCGCCTTCTAATGCATGGGCGCCGATCTGTCGATGGACGGACCCATGGACATCGATTTCGCCGACCTGCTGATGGAGGTCGTACACCGCAAGGCATCCGACCTGCACCTCAGCTCGGGCGCAAACCCGACCGTCCGCGTGCGCGGCAAACTCACGCCGCTCGAGGACTATCCGAAGCTCTCACCCACCGACACGCGCGAGATCATCTACTCGATCCTCACCGGCGATCAGCGCCAGCGCCTGGAGACCGACTGGCAGCTCGACTTCGCCTACTCGATCCCCGGGCACGCTCGCTTCCGTGTGAACGCCTACTTCCAGCGCGGCGCCCTCGGCGCAGCCTTCCGCCTGATCCCCTTCAGTCTGACGAGCATCGACGAGCTCGGTCTACCGGCGGCCGTGCACGAGTTCACCCGCAGGCCGCGTGGCTTCGTGCTCGTCACCGGCCCCACGGGCTCGGGCAAGTCCACCTCGCTCGCGGCGATGATCGACGAGATCAACTCCTCGCGCGAGGAGCACATCATGACGATCGAGGACCCGATCGAGTTCCTGCACGGCCACAAGAAATGCATCGTCAACCAGCGCGAGCTGGGCTCGGACGCGCAGAGCTTCTCGGACGCGCTCAGGGCCGCGCTGCGCCAGGACCCCGACGTGATCCTCGTCGGCGAGATGCGCGACCTGGAGACGATCTCCACCGCGCTGACAGCCGCTGAGACCGGGCACCTGGTGTTCGCGACGCTGCACACGCAGGACGCCGCCCAGACGATCGACCGCGTGATCGACGTGTTCCCCTCCCACCAGCAGGGTCAGGTGCGGGTGCAGCTCTCGGTCGCCCTGCAGGGGATCATGACCCAGCAGCTCCTGCCCAACGCCGACGGCTCCGGACGGGTCGTGGCGTGCGAGGTGCTGGTGCCCACCCCCGCGATCCGCAACCTCATACGGGAGGGCAAGACCCACCAGATCTACTCGGTGCTGCAGACCGGTTCGGCGAGCGGGATGCAGACGATGGACGCCTCGCTGTCCACGCTCGTGCGCCAGGGCAAGATCAGCCAGGCGCTCGCCGAAGCGCGATCCTCGACGCCCGAGGAGCTGCGGCGCCTGCTCGGCGCCGGCACGCTCGCGGCGGCGTAGGCGGCGCGGGCATGAGCACGTACGTCTTCAAGGCGATCGACGGCACCGGGGGCAAGGCTCGCGGCGAGGTCGAGGCCGACTCCAAGCAGGCGGTTGCCGACCAGCTCAAGCAGCGCGGGCTGATCGTCCTGGACATCGCCGACAAGCACTCCGCGGCCAACCTGGAGATCCGGCTGTTCAAGCGGGTCAAGCCCAACGACCTGGCGATCTTCTCGCGCCAGCTCGCGACCATGATCTCCTCGGGCATGAGCATCCTGCGCGCGATGTACGTGCTGGAGGAGCAGACCGACGACAAATACCTGAAAGAGACGATCATCGCGGTACGCAAGGACGTCGAGGCCGGCCTCTCGCTGAGTGACTCGATGGCGCGCCACCCGAAGGTCTTCAGCCCGCTGTTCATCGCCATGACGCAGGCCGGGGAGACGGGCGGTGTGCTCGAGGGCGCACTCGAGCGCGTCGCCGACCAGCTGCAGAAGGACGCGGGCCTGCGCAAACAGATCAAATCCGCGATGATCTACCCGGTCATGGTGATCGTGTTCGCGGTCGGCGTGATGATGGCCCTGGTGGCGTTCCTGGTTCCCGTGTTCGAGAACGTGTTCAAGGAATTTGGCGGAAAACTTCCACCCATGACCCAGGTGTCGGTGACCATGTCACACATCGTGATCAACGACTGGTGGGCGATGATCGGCGGCACGATCGTGACGGTGGTGAGCTTCATCAAGTGGAAGAAAACGACTTGGGGGCGCAAGCAGTGGGACCGCTTCCGCCTGCACATACCGATGAAGATCGGCACGATCGTGCAGCAGATCGCCGTGGCCCGCTGGTCGCGCACGCTCGCTTCGCTGACGGCAGCCGGCGTACCCCTGCTGCAGGCGCTCGAGATCACCGGGCGCACGGGCGGAAACGTGGTGGTCGAAGAATCGATGGACGAGGTGATCGCGTCTGTCAAGCGCGGTGGCACGATTGCCGCGCCGCTCGCACAGCAGCCGATCTTCCCCTCGATCGTCACCCACATGGTGGGCGTCGGCGAGGAGACCGGTGCGCTCGACCAGATGCTCGACAGGGTGGCCGAATTCTACGAGGAACAGGTGGACTCATCGGTCAAGGCGCTCACCTCGATCCTGGAGCCGATCATGATCATCCTGATCGGGGGCATCGTCGGCTTCATCGTGATCTCGATGTACCTGCCGCTGTTTGAAGTTTACAACAACATCGAATAGGGCTGCGGAGGTTTGACTTCCGGCCTTTCGGCCGAAAGTCAAACTCCTTCGCTGGCGGCTGCGGGCGCGTTGTAACGGGCCGGATGGCGGGGACCGGCCTGGGGACACGGGCGCGAGGGGTGACGACCTGGGAGCGCGTGGGTGCAATGGGGCGGGTGGTGACGACGTCGGGCCCGCGTGGAGGAACGGGGCCGGTGGTTACGACCTCGGGCCCGCGTGGAGGAACGGGGCCGGTGGTGACGACCTCGGAGATCCTCTGGCGTTCGTGTCGCCTTGCGGCCGGTGCTGAGAGCTCGTGTCACATACGAGCGGCAGTTCGCGACGGTGAGGAGTCGTACCTCCAGCGTTGGAGGCGGTTCGTGGTTCGGAAGTTTGGGGGGCCGAATCCGGCTGGGGGCGTTCGCGGGCGCCCGGCGTCACCTAGACTCGAGCAGCTCGCGTCATCCATCCGGGGGAAGGAAGCAGCGCATGGCGTCACTGGTCCTGAAGATGTCCGTCTCGCTCGACGGCTTTGTCGCACCGATCGACGGGAGCGCCGACTGGGCCGCTGCGGGACGCTCTCCCGACGGCGCCGAGTGGGTCCTCGACACCGTGAGCAACGCCGGCGCGCACCTCGTGGGCGCCGCCACCTACGCGCGCTGGGCCGGCTTCTGGCCCGGCGCGTCCGGGCCGTTCGCGGCGCCGATGAACGAGATCCCCAAGGTCGTGTTCTCGAATTCGCTTACGTCCGGCGACTGGGACGAGACGACGATCGCGACCGGAGACCTGACCGACGCCGTCTCGCGCCTGAAGCAGGAGCGCTCGGGCGGATACCTGCTCGCGCAGGGCGGCGTCCGGTTCGCTCGATCGCTCGTCGAGACCGGGCTGATCGACGAGTACCGCCTTGTCATCCACCCGGCCGTCCTGGGTGCGGGCGAGCGGATCTTCCTCGCGCCGCTCACGATCGAGCCGATCAGCACCACCGTCTTCAGCGGCGGAGCCGTCGCTCACGTCTTCGCGGCGCACCCGTGATCGAGCCTGATCGGCAGCCGGAGCGCTAAGCCATGGCCGTGCTTGCGAGCGGGAAACCGACTCCCGTCAACTCCTCCGATACCTCCCATAGCCGGCGGGCGACGTCCAGGTCCTTCGCGGCGTGCGAGCGGCCTACCAGCTTGGCGGGGCCGCGCTGCTCCATGAAGCCGCCGGGGCCGGCGAAGCTGTTGCCGGGGACGTCGGCCAGTGCGGCGTAGAGGGTGGGCAGGGCGCCGTCCTCCTCGCTCTGGGCGAGCAGGCGGTTGCCGGCCGCACCGAGCAGGTCGAACACGCGGTTGCCGCTGTGGAACTGGAGGTTGGTCGCGGCGTAGCCGGGGTGGGCGGCGGTTGCGAGCACGCTGGAGCCCGCATCGGTCAGGCGGCGCTGGAGCTCAGCGGTGAACAGCAGGTTGGCGAGCTTTGACTGGCCGTACGCACGCCAGGCCCTGTAGGGCTTGCGCTCCCAGTTGAGGTCGTCGAAGTCGATCGCGCCGAGGCGGTGCCCGGTCGAGGACACGCTCACCACCCGCCCGCTGATCTGCTCGAGCAGCAGGTTGGTGAAGGCGAAGTGGCCGAGGTGGTTGGTGGCGAGCTGCAGCTCGAAGCCATCCGCCGTGTGGGTCAATGGCGGCACCATCACGCCCGCGTTGTTGATCAACAGGTCGATCTCGCCCTCCCACGCGGCGGCGAACTCGTGTACGGAGGAGAGGCTGGCGAGGTCGAGCTGGCGGACCTCGGTCTCGCCGGGCATGGAAGCCGCCGCCTCCCTTCCCTTCTCGATGGAGCGCACGGCGAGCACGACGCGCGCGCCCGCGCTCGCAAGCGCGCTGGCGGCTGCGCGTCCGATGCCGCTGTTGGCGCCGGTGACGATCACGCTTCGGCCGGTCATGTCAGGAGTGGGGGCGCTGCTCGAAGTAGTCATGAGCAACAATGTATACTGTGGCAACAATGATGTCAATGCCAACTTCTGGTTCCTGATCGCTACGCTCCCGCGATGAGCGCGCGTCCCTACCACCACGGCAACCTGCGCACTGCGCTGCTGGCAGAGGCCGAGCGCACGCTCCGTGAGCGCGGCAGCCAGGATCTCTCACTGCGCGAGCTCGCGCGCACGGCCGGAGTCAGCCACGCGGCTCCGCGCCGGCACTTCGCCGATCGCCAGGCGCTGCTGGATGCCCTCGCCGAGGCCGGGTTCGCGCGGCTCGGCGGAGAGCTTCGCGCCGCGGGCGAGCAGGCCGGCGAGGACTTCCAGGCACGGCTGCGGGCGACCGCGGCCACGTATGTGCGCTTCGCCACCCGCGACGCGGCGCTGCTGGCGCTGATGTTCGCGAGCAAGCACGGCGAGCAGCAGTCAGGAGCGCTGCACGCGGCCGCCGAGGACGCGTTCTCGGTGATGCTCGAGCTGATCACCCAGGGTCAGCGGGAGGGCGCGCTCGAACCCGGTCCCTCCGAGCGTGTGGGCCTGGTTCTGTTCGCGACGATCCAGGGCATCGCGGCGCTGGTGACCGGCGGCATGGTGGACGCCGCGCAGCTCGACGAGCTGGTCGCCGATGCGATCGCGCACTTCCTGCGCGGATCGCGGGTTCCCGCGTGAGCCGACGGCCTCGGACGCTGTCAGCGCGGGTCGATCTGCACGCGCGCGCCGCCCTGGCCGCGGTTGACCGCGAGCGACACCCTCCCGCCCAGGAGCTCGAGCAGCTCGCCACCGGCTAGCTCGCGTCGCCACCCGCGCAGGGTGCGCACGTCGGGCTCCTCGCCGCCGGTGCGCACGGCGGCGACGATCGCCTGGAGGTCAGCGCGCGCCGCCAGCAGCTCGTACGCGAGCCCCGCTTCGCGGGCGCGGGCGCGCAGCAGCGCCTCGGACAGCGCCACCAGGGGCGCGTCGTCGGGCTTGGGGGCGGGTCCGCGCGGCATCTGCGGCGGCGGTTCCGGCGGGCGCTCGCGTCCGCGGCGGACCGCCTCGAGCAGATCCTCCGCGCGGCGGCCCTGGGCGGCCCCGCCCACGCCGCGAATGCGCTCGAGCTCGGGGCGCGAGGACGGGCGGCGCTTGGCGATCTCGAGCAGCGTCGCGTCGCCGAGGACGCTCTGCACGGGGCGATCCTGGTGGGCCGCCGTGCGCTCCCGCCAGGCCACCAGCTCGTGTGCCACCGGGCGCGCCGCGGCCCCCAGTGTCCCGATGCGGGGCAGGCGGGCGAAGATCGCCTCGGGGTCGCGCTCGTCGCTGGAGAGCGCCAGCGGCTCGCACTCCTCGCGCGCCCACTGCAGGCGGCCCAGCTGTGTGAGGCGTCGTTGGAGCTCGCTCGCCAGCTCGAGCAGGTGCACGACGTCCTCGCGGGCGTACGCCAGCTGCTCGGTCGAGAGCGGCCGGGCATCCCAGCGCGTGAAGCTCGCGGTCTTGGCCACCCGCAGGCGCAGGATGTCGGTGAGCAGCGAGTCATATGAGCTCTGCGCGCCGAGCCCCGCGAAGCCGGCGGCCACCTGCGTGTCGAACACGTTGCTCACCTCCGTCTGAAAGCGCCGGCGCACGAGCGCCACGTCCTGGCGCCCGGCGTGCACGACGATCTCGACCTCAGGATCGGCGAGCACCCGCGCCAGCGGTGCGCCGTCGAGGTCCTCGGCCAACGGGTCGATCACGAGCGATCCGCTCGGCCTCCGGCGTCGGCTCGGAAATCGCGAGCTGCACGAGGCACAGCAGCGTCCGGTAGCGGCCCTCGCCCATGAACTCCGTGTCCAGTGCCAGGCGCCCGGCCGCGCGCGCCCCGTCCGCCAGCGCCACCAGCCCGTGCGGGTCGGACTGTGTGCTCACGCCCTGCGCCCCCGTCGCGTGCTCACGCCTTCGCCCCCGGCAGCAGGTACAGCAGGCCACCCTGCGGCAGGCCCGCCGCGCGCGAGACGTCGGTGCCGTGCGCGCGCACCCAGCGAACGGGCGCCGAGCACGCTGGATTGACCGCCGGGGCCTCGGCCGTGCAGAACGTGTTCAGGAACGCGTAGCGCACCTTGCCCTGGGCGATCAGGCGCTGGAGCTGGGGCACGGAGGTGAAGACGCGCGCGTCATATGTGGTCAGTACGAGGATCGGGCGGGCGTCCTGCACGATCAGCGAGCCGACCGCCGTCGCCGACTCGGCTGCCACCTGATAGTACGCGCCGTCCTGGTGGGCGAGCAGGTATGCGCTCAACGGGTGCTGCTGGTCGCCCGGGAGCTCGCCCACGAGCCCGGCGTCGCTGGTGCGATCGGCGATCGCGGTGAAGTCCGCCTTCAGGGGAATCGCCAGCACCGCCACCAGCGCCGTCGCCATCACACCCGCGCCCAGCAGCAGCGAGCCCGGCGCGTGGGCGCGCGCACGAACGCCAGGGCGATGAGCGCGCCAGCGCACAGCGCGCCGGCCAGCGACACCCACCATGCCGCCGCCACCCCATACAGCAGGCGCTCGCCGTAGTACACGACGATCGCGAACGTAACCAGCAGCAGCACCAGGCGCAGCCGCTCCCAGGCGCCGAGCGAGCGCCATCGCAGCGAGCGCCGATCGCCCCGGCCCGCGTCGTCAACGGTTCGCTCGCCCACGCCACACCGATTCCCAGCATCGCCGCGACCGCCGGCGTGAACGCTTCCACGTAGCGCGGATGCAGACGCACCATGTGGCTGTACAGCACGATGCCTGTGAGCATCCACACGCCGAGCCCTCCGGCGCTCGCGCGTCGCATGCGGTGTGCGAGCGCCCGCTTCGCGTCAGCGTCGCTCGCTCCCTCAGGCGGGTGGGGGGCGGGCCCCTCGGCGCGCTCGTGGGGATCGTCCTCGCCGGCGCGCTCGCGAGCGTGGCCCGCGCTCCGCCCGCCCTCGCCGGAGCGCTCGCCGGCGTCGCCGTCGGCGCGCTCGTCCGGATCGCCTTCGCCGGAGCGCTCGCGAGCGTGACCCGCGGTCCGTTCGCCGAGCGCGCCCCATGCCAGCGCGGGTATTCCGAGCAGCAGCGCCACCAGCACCTCGAGGCCGAGGCGCTCACCCGACAGCGGCCCGACCGTGCTGAGCAGGCGTGTGGGCGAGGGCGGGACGATCGGGATGTGGTCGCGCTGCTCCTGCGTGGCGACCGGATAGCGGTGGCCCGCTTCATACACGGTGGCGCCGGGTTCGGGGGATTTGCTGCCGAGGCGATCGCTGCCGTTGAACACGAACGCGGCGTTCCATGCGCTCCCGTTGGTCGAGCCGATCGCATACGGTCGATCGTGCGCCGGGAACAGCAGCGTGGCGGTCAGCCACGCCAGCGCCACGGCCACATACACGGCCGCGGCCGCCGTCAGGCCGAGCAGGCGCCGCACGCGCGAGCCGGGCAGGCCGAGGTAGGCGAGCACCGCCAGCCCCGGCAGCGCGACCAGCGACTCGAGCAGCTTGACGTCGAAGGCCACCCCCAGCGCCGCGGCGCCCGCGAGCAGGTAGGCCAGGCGGCCGGTCTCGATCGCGCGCACCACCAGCAACAGCGCGAGCACGATCACGAGCATCATCACCCCGTCCATCGTGTCGCTGCGCGCGGTGATCACCTCGATCGGCAGCACGGCCATCGCCACCGCCGCCGCGATCCCCGCCGGCCCGCTCCACATGCGGCGCACCGCCACGTACAGCAGCGGCACCGACGCGATCCCGGCGAGCGCCTCGGGGAGCTTCAGCGTGGTCGAGCTGAAGCCCAGCGCCTTGGTCGAGAGCACCTGCAGCCACAGGTCCACGGGGGGCTTGTCGATCGACAGGCTGCCGCCGGGGTCGTACACGCCGAAGAAGAAGTTGTGCCAGGACAGCGCCATGCTGCGCACAGCCGCGTCGTAGAAGGGGTCTGGAGGGACCTGCCCGATGTGCACCAGACGCAGCGCCGCCGCGCCCGCCGTGACCGCCGCCACGATCGCCCACTCGACTGTGCGTCCACGTGCTCTCACGCGCGGAACGCTAGTGTGAGCCGCTCGTGGCACGCGACAGTGGCGAGAACGGCGAGAGCGAGGGTCAGGGGGCGGCGTCCCATGAGCCGCGGGAGTGTATGGCCTGTCGCGGTAGCGGCCAGGTGATCTCCAACCTCGGTGGCAGCCCCAGCAAGCTCACCTGCCCGTGGTGCGAGGGACAGGGCGTGCGCCAGCCCGGTGTCGACGCCCAGGCGCGCTGGCTTGCCGAGGACGCGGGCGGCGCCGCGTCCAGCCCGGCCCCCGAGCCGGCCTGACGGCGCGTCCTGCAGCTCGCTGGCGCCTCGCGCGCGAGCGCGCCGTCCAGCCCGGCCCCCGAGTCGGCCTGACGGCGCGTCCTGCAACTCGCTGGCGCCTCGCGCGTGAGCGCGTGGGGCGTGCGGCGTTGGCTCATCCGTCCAACCGCCCATGCAGCGATAAAGGTTGCGCTCGCGCGGGTCGATCCAGCCGGCAACAGAGCCAGTACCGAGGTGCCATGGCAAGCATCTACAGAGGTGCGTAGCAAAGCCGGCGGCCCTCAGCGAACACGGGGGACGCATCGCCGCTTGAGGCGATTACCGAGGGCTGGCGCCCAAACCGGATCCTAGGAGGATCAAGCAATGTTGTATCGACTGCGCCAGCGCTCAACGGATGAGAGTGGTTTTACCCTCATCGAACTGCTGGTCGTTATCCTGATCATCGGCATCCTCGCCGCGATTGCCATCCCGTCGTTGCTGAGCCAGAAGAACAAGGCCTACGACGCGTCGGCCAAGTCGCTGGCAGGCTCCGCGCAGACCACTGCGGAGACGATCGCCACGGACTTCGGCGGCAGCTACAAAGAAGTCTCGGCCGCCAAAATCCACGAATACGAAAAAAACATCCCCATCACTGAAGAAGCCGCCAACAACGGTGCATGGCTTTCCGCTGTCAAAAGCACGGAAACCGAATACGAACTCACTGTGACCGCTCCGGTCACCAAAGACACCTTCACGATCGTGAAGAACGCGGAAGGTGAAGTCACCCGCAGCTGTGTCGAAGTGAAGGTCGGCGACAAGGGCTGCCCAAGCAAAAAATGGTAGTCGCTTGGTCGTGAGCTAGCGCTCGCGCGACTCTGAGCATTCGTAGGAGAGGCGGCCCTCGGGCCGCCTCTCTTTCGTTCTCCGGTGCGACGCCCCACGCGGCGGCTGGCCGCTTGGCTCAAGCGCGGGCATGGCGGCGTCGATAGGAGCGCTGATGCGTGCAAGCGGAATGTCCGGGTCAGAGCTGCGAGCGTCCCCCGACGGGAGCGCCGGCGCGCGTCCGACCGCCAAGCGCTCGCGGGATGAGAGCGGCTTCACGCTGATCGAACTGCTGGTCGTGGTGCTGATCATCGCGATCCTGGTCGCGCTCGCGGTCACGACGCTGCTCGGACAGAAGAACAAGGCCTACGACGCCTCGGCCAAGTCACTGGCCCTGACGGCGCAGACCACCGCCGAGACGATCGCCACCGACTACGGCGGCAGCTACAAGGAAGTCAGCAAGGAAAAGATCCACGAATACGAACCCAGCGTGCCCCTGAGCGAAGCCGGCGCAAAAGGCGGGCCGTGGCTCTCGGAAGCCACGGAAACGGAAAAAGGCCAGGGCTACAAGATCGTGGTGACCGCGCCCCTGACCAAGGACACCTTCGAAATCGCCAAGAACGAACACGGCGAAGTGCAACACAACTGCGACGAAGTCGTCGAAGAAGACAAGGCCTGCCCCAACAAAACATGGTAGCCGTGCTCGGGGGTGCCCGCGCTGGCTCACCGCCGGCGCCGATGGTCCTCTCAAGCCTCGCCCCACGGCGGTCGATTAGTCGCACATGGAGGCAACGTTCGCGGGAGTGCTCGGCGCGGTCTTCGGATCGTTCCTGAACGTCGTCGCCTACCGACTGCCGCGCCACGAGTCGATCGTCAAACCGGCCTCGCACTGCACTCGCTGCGGCACCCCGGTCAAGCCCTACGACAACATCCCGATCCTCTCCTGGCTGTTGCTGCGCGGGCACTGCCGCAGCTGCGCCAGCGCGATCTCACCGCGCTACCCGCTCGTGGAGGCGCTCACCGCCGCGTTGTGCGTCGGTGCCGTGCTCGTGCACCACTCCGCCTCGGCGATCGCGCTCAGCATCGTGCTGATCCTGCTGGTCGTGCCGATCGCGCTGATCGACCTCGAGTACCGCATCATCCCCAACAAGCTGACCGCGCTCGGCGCCGTGCTGGCGCTGGCGATCGGGCTCGCGCTCGACCCCGCGGGCGAGCCCGAACGCCTGATCGCGGCGGCCGCCGCCGGCGGCTTCTTCCTGCTGGCGGCGCTCGCCTATCCCGGCGGCATGGGCATGGGCGACGTCAAGCTCGCCGCCATGCTGGGGCTGTTCCTCGGCGCGGCGGTGGCAGCGGCGCTGCTGATCGCGCTGCTGGCCGGTGTGGCGCTCGGCGCGGTGGTGATCGCCCGCAAGGGCGCGCGGGACGGACGCAAGACGGCCGTCCCCTTTGGTCCCTTCCTCGCCCTGGGGGCACTCGTGGCGGTGTTCGTGGGTCCGCAGTTCGTCGCTGTCTACGTCAACCACTTCCTGCACTAAAGCGCTGCCGGCCTCACGCCGATACCGCACATGCGGGTGATCCCTCCCGCCGCCCGAAGCGTCCCATCCGAGATGCAAATCCTTCCTTCACGAATCCCGTCACCGGAGCTGAAGCTCCCACAACTCAAGCTCCCGTTCAAGCTGGGCGGACGGGCGAGCCAGAACCTCATCGGCCTGGACATCCAGCCGGGGTTCGTCGCCGCCGTGCAGGCGCGGGTGAACGGCTCGATCGTGGCCGAGCGAGCAGCGACGCTGGCGCTCCCGGCCGACTCCGTGCGCGACGGCGAAGTGCTCGACGAGAGCGCGCTCTCAGAGACGCTGCGTGAGCTCTTCAGCAACAGCGGCCTGTCCAAGCGCGTGCGCGTCGGCGTGGCCAACCAGCGCACGGTGCTGCGCACGCTCGAGCTGCCGCCCGTCACCGACCCGAAGGAGCTGGCCGCGGCCGTCAACTTCCAGGCCCAGGACCAGGTGCCGATGCCCCTCAACAACGCCGTCATGGACTTTCATCCGCTCGGCGTCGTGGACACGCCCGCGGGTCCGCGTCAGCGCGTCGTGCTCGTGGCCGCGCAGCGCGACATGATCGAACGGCTGATCAAGGCCGTGCGCCAGGCCGGGCTCAGCGTCCGGAAGGCGTCGACCTGTCCGCCTTCGCGCTGATCCGCTCGCTCTATCGCCCCGAACCGGAGCAGAACGGCCGCGTGCTGTACCTGAACGTCGACGGCCTCACCAACCTGGCGATCGCCGAGGGCACGGTGTGCCGCTTCACGCGCGTGGTCGGCAGCGGCCTCGAGGGCATGGCCAGCGAGCTCGCCGAGCGGCGCAGCATCGCGCTGACGGACGCGCGCGCACTGCTGGCGGGCGTCGACCTCACGGCTTCCGCTCCCGCCCCCTCGCCGGAGAGCGAGCCGGCGGCCGCCGCCCCCGAGGGAGCCTCGCCGGAGAGCGAGTCCTTCGAGGAGCAGGCGCCCGGAGAGCCCGCAGCCCAGGCCGAGCCCCAGAGCCCCGAGCAGGCCGAGCAGAGCGAGCGGGAAATGAGCTACGAGGAGCTGGCCGCGCTCGAAAGCGCGCCCCCCGTCCCGGCCGCAGCGCAATCGGACGCCGACCTGTGGAGCGTGCTCGAGAACGGCATTCGCGACATCTCCGGCGAGGTACGCAACTCGCTCGACTTTCACCGCTCCCAAGAGGGCGGCGGCGAGGTCTCGCACGTGGTGATGAGCGGCTGCGCACAGGACATCCCCGGTTTCGCCGCCGCACTGCAGTCCTCGCTGGGCGTCGAGGTGCGCTGCCAGGAGGTGGGCGTGCTGGACAAGGGCCTCGGCGACACGGTGTCCCTGCACCGGCTGGCGGTGGCCACCGGCCTCGCGGCCGCGGAGACGGTGCAATGAGAGCCGTCAACCTGATCCCCACAGAGCAGCGGACCGGCGCCGAACTCGGCGCGGGGCGCTCGCAGGGCGGCGCGTACGCGGTGCTCGCGGTGATCGCCGGGCTGGCGGTCATGATCGTCCTCTACGGCAAAGCCGATCACGCCATCTCGACCAAGACCGCGCAGGCCGCGTCGCTCAGCCGGCAGGCGCAGAACGCCGAAACGCTGGCGAGCCGTCTGGCCCCGTACACGAGCTTCGTAGCGATGCGCGAACAGCGCGAACAGGCCGTGGAGACGCTGCTCGAGTCGCGCTTCGACTGGGCCCACGTGTTTCACGAATTCGGGCGTGTGCTGCCGGTAGGCACCTCGGTCTCCTCGCTCGACGGCAGCATCGGCGCCAAAGCCGCGACCGCGGGCGCGGCCAAAGGACCCGTCGGCGGCGCAGCGACCAGCGGCGCCACGGTCGCCTCGAGCACCCCGCCCGGAAGCGTGCCCACGTTCACCGTCTCCGGCTGCGCGATCGGCCAGCCCGAGGTGGCAGAGCTGCTCGAGCGACTCCGGCTGATCGATGGCGTCAGCGAAGTCACGCTCACGGGCTCCACTTCCTCCAGCATCGGCGGTGGCGGCGGCGCCAGCGGTGGCTGTCCTCCGCACGACCCGTCCTACACCGCGCAGGTCACCTTCGAACCGTTGCCGGCCGGCTCGGCGGTGGTCGCCGCGACCGCGCCCGCGAAGACGGTGGCGAACTCCAGCGGCGCCTCCACGACCACGAAGCCCGCCACCTCGGGGGTGAGCGCAAGATGAGCGCGCGTGATCGCACCGTGATGTTGGTCGCGGCCGTCGTCGTCGTACTCGGGCTGGCGTGGTTCATGCTCGTCTCGCCCGAGCGCAAGAAGGCGAGCAAGCTCGACGCGCAGATCTCGAGCGCGCAGGCGCAGCTCACCAGCGCGGAAGGCAAGCTCCAGGACGCGCGCGGCGCCCAGGCCCGCTACTCGGCGGCGTACGCATCGATCATCAACCTCGGCAAAGCCGTGCCGCCCGCCCAGGAAGTGCCGTCCCTGATCTACCAGATCACGCAGGCGGCGGACGCCAAGAACGTGGACTTCGCGGCGATCTCGACCACTACCTCGGGAGCCTCCTCGAGCCCCTCCCTGAGCGCCTCCTCGAGCGCGTCCGCCGCGTCGAGCGACTTCGCCGAACTGCCCTTCACGTTCACCTTCGAAGGCGGCTTCTTCCAGCTCGAACACCTCTTCCGCGGTCTCGATGACTTCGCCAAGCTCACCTCCCCCGGCCATATCGACGTCAGTGGGCGGCTGCTCACGGTGCAGAGCGTCAAGCTCGCCCCGGCCGCCGGCTCCGGCACGACAGGCTCGGGCGTGCTGAGCGGCACGGTCACGGCCACGGCCTACGTGCTCCCGGCGGGGGCACAGACCGCAAGCGCCGCCAGCCCGGCGTCGCCGAGCGCCCCCGGCACGAGCGCCGCGTCAGGAAGCTCGGCCAGCTCCCCGACCACGCCAGCGATTGTGAAAGCGACCCCATGACCAGCTTCCTGAACTCCCTCAAGGCCGACCTGCTCGACCGGCGCCTGCTGCCGTTGGTGGCTGTCGTGGGCATCGGCCTGTTGGCTGCCGTGGGGTATGTGGCGCTCGGCGGGGGTTCGAGCGCGGCCACGCCTGCGGGTTCGGCCGCCACCGCCTCCGCCGCTCCACCCGCGGGCCTGTCCGTGAGCGCGATCGCGCCCCAGAAGGCCGTGGCGGAGACCACCGCCGGCGTCGCCGACCAGCGCAAGGGAGCCGCGCACAACCCCTTCACGCCGCTGCCCGAACCGGCGCAGAAAAAGACGACCCTGACGCTCTCGTCGGGCAGCGCGGGCAGCTCGGCGAGCGCGTCCGGTCCCACCGAACCGTCCTCCTCCTCGTCCTCGCCGAGTTCCGGCCAGTCGGCCGCGCCGGCCCCGGCGCCGTCCGCGCCGCCCAAGCCCACCTACCACGTGGCGGTGCTGTTCGGCGTGGAGCCTGCCGCGGGTACAGCCCGAACCCGAAAAGCAGCTCACGCCGTATGCGAACCTCAAGCTGCTCGCGCCGCTGCCCTCCGCCAAGCAGGCGCTGGTCGTGTTCCGCGGCGTCACCGAAGGCGGCAAGGCCGCGACCTTCACGATCGTCAGCGAAGCGATCCTGCACGGGCAGGCCAAGTGCCTGCCGAGCGAAGAGCAGTGCCAGGCGATCGCGCTCAAGCCGGGACAGGCCGAGACGCTCGAATACATCTCAGCATCGGGCCAGCCCGTGATCTACGAGCTCCAGCTCGTGGCCATCAACGCGAGCACCCCCACCGGCTCCGGCTCCGGCGTCCAGAGCATCCTGCGCGACGAGTCCAAGGCCGGACGCGAACTGCTCCGCCACGAAGGGCTGAGCGAGGTCCCCGGTCTGCGCTACTCCGCCGCACAGGGCGTGCTCGTGCCCGCCGGGCACTGACTCGCCGCCCCGTCACGCGTAACCCGCCGCAGCCGCCGAGCGATCGGGCGCCGAGGCCGCGGCAAATAAGCTACGGAGCCATGGAGCTCCGTCTGATCACCGCCGGCGAGTCGCACGGCCCGGGCCTGACGTGCATCGTCGAGGGGCTGCCCGCGGGCCTCGAGCTCTCCCCGGAGGACCTCAACCGCGACATGGCCCGCCGCCAGCTCGGCCACGGCCGCGGCGGGCGCATGAAGATCGAGCGCGACAGCGCCGAGGTCACCGGCGGCGTGCGTCACGGGCGCACCCTCGGCGGCCCGGTGGCGCTGCAGGTTGCCAACCGCGACTACGCCAACTGGGAGGAGCGCATGAACCCCTGGCCGGTCGCCGCCGAGACCGCCGAGGTCCACCTGCCGCGCCCCGGGCACGCGGACCTGGTGGGCACGCAGAAGTACAAGCACTCAGACGTTCGCAACATCCTCGAGCGCGCCTCCGCCCGCGAGACGGCCGCACGAGTGGCCGGCGGCGGGCTGTGCAAGGCGTTCCTGCGCGCGCTCGGCGTGTCCGTGTACTCGCACGTCATCCAGATCGCCTCCGTGCACGCCCCCGCCCGCGAGCAGCCGCTCACGGCGGCCGACTTCGCCGACGTGGACAGCTCGCCCGTGCGCTGCCTGGACGCGCAGGCGTCCAAGGCGATGGTCCGTGAGATCGACACGCTGCGCAAGGCCAACGAGTCGCTCGGCGGCGTGTTCGAGGTGCAGGCCTTCGGCCTCGTCCCCGGACTCGGCTCGCACATCTCCTGGCAGGAGCGACTGGACGGGCGCCTGGCGATGGCCATCTGCTCGATCCAGGCGATCAAGGGCGCGTCCATCGGCGACGCCTTCACGATCGCCGGGCTGCCCGGCTCGCACGCCCACGACGAGATCTTCTACTCCGAGCAGCGGGGCTACTTCCGCGAGACCAACCATGCCGGCGGCCTCGAGGGCGGCATGACCACGGGCCTGCCTTTGATCGTGCGCGGCGCGATGAAGCCGCTGCCCACCCTGACCAAGCCGCTGCGCTCGGTGGACACCGAGACGCACGAGCCCGCCCAGGCGCTGCGGGAGCGCACCGACTCGGCCACGATCCCCGCCGCGGGCGTGGTGGGCGAGGCGATGGTGGCGCTCGTGCTCGCCGACGCCTACCGGCGCAAGTTCGGCGGCGATCACATCGACGACGTTCTCGGAGCCGTCGACGCCTACGCGCAGCGCATCGGATGGCATTCGTCCTGATCGGCTTCATGGGCGCGGGCAAGTCGAGCGCCGCCCGCGAGCTCGCGGCCGCGCTTGGAAGCGAAGCGCTCGACAGCGACGCGCTTCTGGTCGAGCGTCTCGGGCATCCGCTCGCACGCGAGTTCGAGCTCCACGGCGAAGAGGCCTTCCGCGCCGGCGAGGAGCGCCTCGTGTGCGAGCTGCTGGAGGGCGCGCCGGCCGAGGCGGTGATCGCGCTCGGAGGGGGGGCCGTGCTCTCCGAGCGCGTCCGCGCCGAGCTGGGTGCGCACGTGACGGTGCTGATCGACGTCGACCCGCTGATCGCGTGGGAGCGGGTGAGCGCGGCGGGCGAGGGAGCGGGGGAGCGACCGCTGGCACGCGAGCGGGACGGCTTCATGGCGCTGTACGAGGGTCGCCGCGAGCTCTACGAGCGCCTCGCGGACGTGATCCTCATCGGGGTGCCCGCCGGCGGCGCAGGGCGCACGCTGGGAGCGCTGCGAGCGCTCGCTTGGGCGCCGCCGGGCACGCGCATGCTGTGGGGCAGCTCGGCCTCGGGCGAGTACCCGGTGCTGGTGGGCCGAGGGCTGCTCCCCGAGCACGGGCCGGGGCTGCCCGCCCGCGTGTGGCCGCTCGAGCGCGAGCGCTCGCGAGCGGTGTGCGTGAGCGACGCCACGGTGATGGCGCTGCACGGTGCGCGGCTGGGCGAGGTGGCGATGACGATCGTGCTGGAGCCGGGCGAGGCCCACAAGACGCTCGCCAGCGCCGAACGCGTGTGGAGCGAGCTGGCCGATGCGGGGATCACCCGGGCCGACCACGTGGTGGCGCTCGGCGGGGGCGTGGTGGGGGATCTGGCGGGCTTCTGCGCGGCCACCTACCAGCGGGGCGTGCCGATCGTCCACGTGCCCACCACGCTCGTCGCCCAGGTCGACTCGGCCTACGGCGGCAAGACCGGCGTGGACCTGCCGCAGGCGAAGAACTACGTGGGCGCCTACCACCAGCCGGCGGGGGTGCTGGTCGACCCGGACACACTGGCCACGCTGCCCGCCAGCGAGCTGGCCGCCGGCTGGGTGGAGGTGCTCAAGACGGCGCTGATCGCCGGCGGTTGGCTGTGGCGGGAGGTGGTCGCGGGTGTGGAGGTGAACGAGCGCGTGATCCTCGCGTGCGCCCGTACGAAGCTCGCGGTGGTCGCCGCCGACGAGCGCGACAGCGGCGCCCGGCAGCTCCTCAACCTCGGGCACACGGTCGGCCACGCGATCGAGACGGCGAGCGGCTACGCCCGCTATCGACACGGTGAGGCGGTGGGCCTCGGGCTGCTCGCCGCGCTGCGGCTGTCCGGCCAGCAGGAGCTGCGCGAGCAGGTGCGAGCGCTGATGCTCGCGCGAGGGCTGCCGGTGGCGTTCGACGACGATTTTGATGAGGGGTCGCTGGATGCGATCCTGCAGGCGATGGCGAAGGACAAGAAGCGTGTCGGCGAGGCCGTGCCGTTCGTGCTCGTGCGCGCGCCCGGCGATGTCGAGTTCGGCTGCGCGGTCGCGGCCGCGGACGTTCGCGCTGCGGTCGCGGAGCTCGCGCAGCCCATGACGGAGCACAGGCCATGAGCGATCCGGGGTGGCGCGTGGAGGTCATGCACGGTGTGAACCTCGACCAGCTCGGGCGCCGCGACCCGCTGCTGTACGGGTCGCTCACGCTGGCGGAGCTCGAGGGCCAGGTCGCGGAGGAAGCGCTGGCGCTGGGCCTGCGGGCGCGCTTCTTTCACACCAACCACGAGGGCGAGTTCGTCGAGCGCCTGCACGCGTTGAGAGGCCCGCCGACCGAGGCCGACGCGATCCTCTTGAACCCGGGCGCCTGGACCCACTACGCGTGGGGCATCCGCGACGCGCTGGAGATCGCGGGGCTGCCCGCGCTCGAGATCCACCTGTCCGATGTTCAGAGCCGCGAGCCGTGGCGGCGCGTGTCGGTGATCGGCGATCTGTGCTTCGCCACGATCTCCGGCCGTGGCCCGGACGGCTATGGCGAGGCGCTCGCGCTGATCCGCCAGCAGCTCGAGGAGGCCGGCAGATGAGCGCGCGAGCGTGCGCGGGCGTGCGCGTCGGGGCGGAGCGCCGGCGACGCACGGGCAGGCGAGGCGCAGCGTGAGCGACGGCGCACGCGTGGAGCGCCTGGCGGCCGAGCTCGACGCGCTCGAGCT
This sequence comes from uncultured Solirubrobacteraceae bacterium, assembly GCA_963810735.1. Classification (GTDB taxonomy): domain Bacteria; phylum Actinomycetota; class Thermoleophilia; order Solirubrobacterales; family Solirubrobacteraceae; genus Palsa-744. Next base: position 118,603 of record CAWEOR010000004.1, on the reverse strand, counting down.
CGACGCGCTGCTGGTGGACTCGCTCGTCGACGTGCGCTATCTGACCGGCTTCACCGGCAGCAACGCCATGGCGCTCGCCGTGGCCGGCGCGGCGCAGCCGCGCCTCGGCGCCCACCGCTTCCTCAGCGACTTCCGCTACGCCACCCAGTCCGCCGAGCAGGTCGCGGACGAGTTCGAGCGTGAGATCGTCGCCGATGATCTGCTCGCGGGGCTGGCTCCTGCGCTCGGTGCGGACGGCGGACGGCTCGGCTTCGAGGAGGCGAGCGTCACCGTCAAGACCCACCGGCGCCTCGCGCAGGCACTGGGGGAGCGCTGGGAGCTCGTCCCCTGCGCGGGCGTCGTGCAGGGGCTGCGGGCGGTCAAGGACGCCGAGGAGATCGCCCGCATGCGCGCGGCCTCACAGCTCGCGGACCAGGCGCTCAGCACGGTGCTCGAAGACGGGCTGGCCGGGCGCAGCGAGCGCGACGTGGCGATCGAGCTCGAGCTGCGCATGCGGCGGCTGGGCGCCGAGGCGCCGAGCTTCCCCTCGATCGTCGCCGCCGGGGCGCACGGCGCGCTGCCGCATGCCGAGCCGCGCGCGCAGGAGATCCCGCGCGACGTGCTCGTGACGATCGACTGGGGCGCCCTGCACGAGGGCTACTGCTCGGACTGCACGCGCACGTATGCCACCGGCGAGGGCGTATCGGCGCGGGCGCGAGACATCTACGAGCTCGTGCTCCGCGCCCAGCAGCGCGGCCTCGACGCGGTGCGCGCGGGGCTGACCGGGCGCGAGGTGGACGCGCTCGCCCGCGAGGTGATCGTGCAGGCCGGACAGGGCGAGCACTTCGGCCACGGGCTCGGCCACGGCGTGGGCCTGGAGATCCACGAGGGGCCGCGCCTGTCGCGCACCGCGCCAGAGGGACAGGCGCTGCGCGCCGGGAACGTCGTCACGGTCGAGCCCGGCGTGTACCTGCCGGGCGTGCTCGGCGTGCGCATCGAGGAGCTCGTGGTCGTGGGCGAGGGCGGCTGCGAGATCCTCACCGGCCTGTCGAGGACGCTCACCGTCATCGCCTGAGCCGCTCGACGCCGCTGGCTCGAACCGACCGAACGGAGTATCGTCGGCACGCGAGGGACGCCTCCGTGCGACCCCTCTTAATCATAAAAAACGGGAGGAATCGGTCGCTCATGCCCACGCTTCTCGATCTCACCAGCCAGGGGGATGTGGCCACCATCTCCGACGAGTCCAAGCTGCCGACGGTCACGCTCATGACCCCGCAGGAGCTGTACGAGCTGTGGGAGCGCCAGAACTGGCAGTCGCACGCGATCGACTTCACCCGGGATCGCAGCGACTGGCAGCAGATGGACGAGGATCTGCGGCGCAGGCTGGCCTGGAACCTGTCCTCCTTCTTCATCGGCGAGGAGCGCGTGACGACGCAGTTCTCGGGCCTCGTGATGGCCTACGAGAGCCAGGGCGAGGAGGCCTTCCTGACGACCCAGCAGGTCGACGAGGCGCGCCACGCCCAGCACTTCAACCGCTTCTACGAGCAGGTGCTGGGGATCGACGGCACCTTCGAGGATCGCATGGACGAGGCGCGCAAGGACCTCAACCCCGCGTTCATCGAGATGTTCGACGGCGTGCTCGTGGAGTGGGGCCAGCGCCTGATCGAGAACCCCCGCGATGTCGAGGCCAAGGTGGACTTCGTGACCCTCTACCACATGATCATCGAGGGCACCCTCGCGCTCACCGGCCAGTGGTTCCTCACCGACTACATGGAACGCAAGGACATCCTGCCGGGCTGGGTCGAGGGCTTCAAGCTGATCTCCCGCGACGAGCACCGCCACGTCGCCTACGGCACCTGGTTCCTGCGTGAGAAGGCCAACGATCCGGCGCTCAAGCAGCGCATCGCCGAGCGCATCGCCGAGCTCATCCCGCTCGCCTCCGCGGTGCTCGTGCCCCCGGGCGAAGATCCCGAGAGCTACTCCATCCTCGACTACTCCATGGAGGAAACCAACGCGTTCGCCTTCACCGCGCTGCAGCGGCGTCTGAAGGTGATCGGCGTCGACCTCGCGAGCGTGGGGGCGGCCGCTTAGCTCGATCCCGTGCTCGAGCCTCAGCCGCTGTCGTCGGCGAAGTCGGTCGTCTCGACGCCGAGCACACCGTCGATCCTGTCGAGCGCGATCGTCAGCTCCTCGATCGTCGACTTGCCCCGAACCTCGAACGTCACGGCCACCGCCGGCACGCCGGCGATGCGATTGCCCTCGATCTGCTGCGTGACCATGCGGTGGATGGCCAGGCCCCGCTCGGTGCTTTCGCTGACGATCTGGCGCAGGATGCCCCGCCCGTCCTCATAGACCACGCGTAGACCGATGCCCAGGTAGTTGGACGGTGGCAGCCGCGCCGCGACCTCTGGGTACACGAACACGACGACGAAGTGTGCGGCCGTCACGACCAGCGCCACGAGCAGCAGGCCGGCGCCGCAGGCCATCCCGATCGCCGCGGTTATCCACACGATCGCCGCGGTCGTGAGACCGCGCACGACATCGCCGCGAACGAAGATCAGCCCGCCGCCGATGAAGCCGATGCCGGACACGACGCCGGCGGCCACCCGCGAGGGATCGAGGATCACACGGCCGTCGCTGAGCACGTCGTTGAATCCGTACTTGCTGATGATGATGAACAGCGCAGCGCCGAGGCCGACGAGCGTGTGCGTGCGCAGGCCGGCCGACTTCTGGCGCCACTCGCGCTCCAGCCCGATCAGCGAGGACAGCGCGAACGCCAGCCCCAGCTCGCCGAGCTGCTTCCAGCCGAGACCGTTGATCGTCGCCAGTGTGACGTGTGAACCCAACAAAGGCGATCCACAATATCCCAATCGCGGTGTCCAACCGGCAGGGTCCGCGAGCTGGCGGACAGCGGCCCTCATGGAGCTCACCGTCTGCCTCTGGCGGATCTGACGGTCGCTGTCGCGTCACAGACCTCTGGCCTCGACGTGCTGCACTACGATCATCACCTCGAACGTCTCGGCCAGCTGCTGGGCGTGCGCGTGCTCTGGATAGCTGCGCCGTCCGCTGGATAGCTGCCGACGCCGTTCAAACCGCTCGTCAGCAGGCAAGATGGCTTTCTCAACCAATCAGTTCAAGAATGGGAACCACATCGATGTCGATGGCACGATCTTCAAGATCGTGGAGTTCCAGCATGTCAAGCCGGGCAAGGGCGGGGCGTTTGTGCGCACGAAGTTGCGCCGGGCCTCGGACGGCAATGTCATCGACCGCACGTTCCGCGCGGGCGAGAAGTTCCGCTCGGTGCGCACGGAGTCGCGCACGATGCAGTTCCTGTATGCGGATGGCACGGATGCGCACTTCATGGACACCGTGTCCTTTGAGCAGATCGCCGTCGCGGAGGCGACGGTGGCGGATGCGTTGCGGTGGATCACGCCGAGCAGCGAGGTGGACGTGCTGTTCATCGATGATCAGCCGGGCGATCTGCAGCTGCCGAGCGCGGTCGACCTCGAGGTCTCGCAGACCGATCCGGGGTTGCGCGGGGACTCGGTCTCGGGCGGTGGCACGAAGCCCGCGACGCTGGAGACCGGCGCTGTGATCCAGGTGCCGCTGTTCGTCGAGCCCGGGCAGCGCATCCGCGTGGACACGCGCACCGGCGAGTACGTCGCCCGCGCCTAGATGGTTGATTCCACGGTCCTGCGCTTCTGGATGGCACGTATAGCCTTCGCGGGCTGGCGTCCTCGGGCTCGCCCTTGCTACCAGCAAGGGCTTCGCCCTGCGTCCTTGGCCCGCTCGACTCTCTGCGGGTGGGTGGGCACCAAAACAAGCCACACGACCGTGGAATCAGCCATCTAGTGGTCCGTTTTTCTAGTTCGTTGGTGATTGCTGGGGTCCTGGAGCCCGACGTTGCTGGTGATGAGGCCCGACGCATTGACCAACGAGCATCGTGGCTGAACCACTAGATGGCGCGTCGCTCCGAGCAACGTCGGGCCGCGGTGATCTCCCCGATGCGCAAGCGAGGAGATCACCGAGCCCTGACAGCCAACCCCCGCCCTGGCCTGCGGGCGCCTGCGGCGCTCGCTACAGAAGGAGCCGAGGAAGCTCTCCTCAGGTTTCGATCTCCAGCTTTTCGCCCTTCAGTGTGAGGTGGCCTTCCACGTTCGTTTCATAGTCACCCCCATTGGCTTCAAAGAGCATCTCGTGTAGTGCCGCTTCGCCTTCGAAGTGAGTGAACAGCGGTTCACCGCCGCCGTAGTGGGGGAATTCCACCGCGGCGCTCTTTTCGATCCTGTTGACGTCTCCGGCGACCACGCCGAAGAACGAGCCTTCCACTTTGATCGAAATGGAGCCGCAGCTGCCTTCCGTGAGCGCTTCGCCCGGTTTTGCGGGCGAACTCAGGAGTCCGACGGTCGGCTGTTCACCGCCGGGCAGGTACCCCAGCTCGCCCTCGACGTTGATCTCGACGATCCGGCCATCTCCCTTTGACGCGCAGTCTTCGCCGACGAGTTTGCAGTCCATGAGTTCGAGCCTCATGTCGCTGGTTTTGGGCCCGGTGATTTCGCCTGTGCCGGTCGCGCTCTCGCATTCCATGGCTCCTGCCTCGTCGAAGCCGATGTAGCTGGGAAGCGTGATTCGCTCACCCTTGGCCGTGAAGGTCTTACGCTTCGCGTATTCCCAGGACTCGAGTTCCCATTTGCCTTCGTCGTTTGTGCTCCTCTCGGTGCACTCGCTGTTGGTGTATTGGCCCGTGTACTTCTTATCGACCTTCACGGCCTTCGCGCACACGCTGTATTCCGGTGGTTCGGTGTAGCGGAACCGGTCGCCGGGTGTCACTTCGTTGGCGCTCGTGCCGCTCGGCGTCGTCACGGCCACGGGCACGGTGCCCGCCGCCTGCGACGGACTCTCGGCCGTGATTTCAGTCGGCGAGATGACCTTGAATTCCGACGCCTCCACGTCGCCGAACTTTACGGCCGTCGCGCCGTAGAGCCCGACACCGCTGATCGTCACAGCGGTCCCGCCGGATGCCGGTCCGGCATCGGGGCTGACACCCTTGACCGTGGGCGGCAGCGGCCCGCGATACGAGCTCGCCTCCATCGGTTCGTCGTTTGTCAGCGTCTCGGTGACAGTCCACCCCGCCTGTTCGAATGCTCCACCGCCGGTCGAGGCTCCCAGCACGTCCATGGGTTCGCCCACAAATTTGTCCGGCTTCTGCCTGCCCCGAGTTGCGCTGTAGAGGAGCGTAGTGCTCGCCTGCATCGTATTGGACGCTATCGGCACGATCACAGAACCGTCAACCACCGTCGAGCCGCCACCGCAGCTGAATTCCATCACCGCACCGCTCCCGTTCTTCGGGAACAGATCGAGTCCCAGCTTGTTTTCGACGGCCTGTTCGCCGTCTGCTTCGATCCCGAGCGCCCCTTCCAGTTCCTTGCTCACGATCTTCCCTTCACCGGACCCCGAACTGGAGCACGTCGCCTCGAAGCTTTTCGTGGTACAGCCCGTGAGCGTGAGAATCACTTCCTTGACCTTCTCGGCCACCGCCGCATAGCTCCCCGTACCGCTCTCGCCGCTGCAGCTCATCTTTTCCTTGCCTACGGTTTCAAATACGAATTCGCCTTCCTCGCTGGCGGTCGTGAACCTGCTTTTCGGCCCGGCGCCCGGATCCCATTCGAATTTGCCACCCGCTTTGAGTTCCTCCGTGCAGCTCGGGTCATTGAATTTGCCCCCGGCGCTTGCCACGCATCGCCCAAACTGCGGCGGTTCCGCCTGGGCGACCGCCGCGACGATCGCGCCTAGCGCGAGCACAGCAGCGAGGCACAGCCCCATGATCCTCGTGCGTTTCATCTCTCCAGTCCTTTCCTCGCCGGATCGGGCTCGCCGATCGCGGATTACGGTGCCTGAGAGGCACCCGGTGATCTCACTGGGCGAGCTTGTAGCGACGTGTCCCCGGGTCGCGCTCGACCAGGCCGAGGGCCACGAGCGTCGAGATGTAGCGATGGGCGGTGCTTTGGTTCATGCCGACCATCCGTGCGAGCTCTCCGTTGCCCACATCGCCCCCATCCGTCGGAAATGAAGCCAGCATCAGCAAGCCGGCGATCAGCGAGCGAGACAACCGCGCGTCTTGCATGTGCTGAGAGCCAGCCTGCAGCGCCTGCCGTGCGTCTTTGATCCCCGCCAGCACCACCGACAGGCCGCCGCCGTCCGAGGCCGCACGCAAGACCTGATCGACCTGCGCGGCAGAAAGCTCGATGCGCACCGGCTCTCCCTTCGATCCAGCCCGGGCTTGAGCGGCCGGGCGCTTCGAGGGAAGGCAGCGCCCGGCCGCCGCCTGCTCTGGAACAGGCACCGCGAACTGGTCGACGGTCGCGGCAGCCACCATGCGTCTTGGAGGAGCGTGACGCCCCGATCGATCGCTCGTCGAGGAAGCACTCGCGATCCCTCGCTGTCCGGCCTTGCGCTCTATCGAGCGTCTCGCGCGACCCTGTCGCTCGCTCCGGGTCAGCTTGGTTTCAAGAGCCTCAATCACGCGTCGCAGATCATGCACCACCCGTCTCACCTTGATAAGACATGGCTTGAAGGTTCTAAGTCTTGACTACCACCCCGCGAGCCAGCCGCGCCGGATCCGGGGTACCGCGGCGATGAACCCACGAGATGCGTGTCCGTTTGGAGGCTTAGGGTAAGCTGGGCTCTCCTATTAGCCGCGAGATCAAGTGATCGCGACGTGCGAACTCACCGCCTGGCCGCCATCCTCGCCTTCGCCTGCGCCTGCATTCCCGCCACGGCCCAGGCCGCGCAGTCGGTGAGCCTTGACGCCACGCTCACACCTGAGCGACTGGGACAGGGCACCACGATCGGCTTCGCCTTTCAGATCGCCGCCCCCGCCGGCCAGGTACCCCCGCCGCTCACCGGGCTCGACCTGCGCTACCCCGACAACCTCGGAATCGCGCTCAGCGGCCTCGGCCTCGCGACCTGCTCAGCGGAAGCGCTTCAGGTCTCAGGGCCGCCAGGCTGCCCGGCGGACTCGCTGATGGGATATGGCAGCGCGCGCGCCGAGATCTCTGTCGGCCCCGCAATCGTTCACGAGACCGCCGGCATCACGATCGTGCGCGCCCCCACAGAAGACGGGCACCTCGCGCTGCTCATCCATGTCAGCGGTTTGAGCCCGGTCCTCGCCCAGATCGCATTTCCCGCGTTCCTGCTGCCATCCGCGCCCCCGTTCGGCGGGCACCTGCAGATCGACATCCCGCTGGTACCCAGCTTCCCTGAATCCCCCGACGTGGCAGTCGTGCGTCTGCGCGCGACACTCGGACCCCAAGGGATCACCTACTACGAACGCAGCGGCAACAGAGTGGTCGCCTACCGCCCCAAGGGGATCCTGCTGCCCGACATCTGCCCGCGCGGAGGCTTCCCGTTCGCCGCCGAATTCAAATTCCAGAACGGCAGTCACGCCAACGCCCGCACCGCCGTGCCCTGCCCACACCGCGCCACCACCGTTCTGACCAAGCGGTCCCGAACCTAGCGAAGCCAACTCTTTCCGGCTCCGACGGCCGGCGTGGCGCCCGTCGCTCAGTTTCACCGCTGGTCGCTGTGCCCGCCGGACAATCGATGGTCGCCAGTTTGAACGATCCAATTTCATAGACGCAATTTGGTGATTATCCGAAAACCGCTTGACAGCCAGGAACGAGTTGCGTACGCTCGACACGAGGCAAGGGCGATCGGAGAGGAAATGGGGCAGGGAGAACCTCGGGCTTGGCAGAGCGCCAAGTCTTTGACGGCGTGCGTAGGAGAAGGGCGACGGTCGGTTACGGTGTTCGTCGTCTTGCCCCTCGTGCTGCTCGCGGCGCTGCTGCTGTGGTGCAAACCTGCTCTCGCCCTCAGCCAGCGCGGTCACGTCTTCAGCTTCTCGTTCGGGAGCGAAGGCAAGGCGGGGGGCCAGTTCGCGCATCCCTCCGGGATCGCCGTGAACGACTCGACGGGCGATGTCTATGTGGCTGACCGCTACAACGATCGAGTCGAGGAGTTCAAACCCGATACCGTCGCGGACAAGCTCGTCAGCGAGAGTTATGCCGCGGAATTCGATGTGCCCGATCCGGAGTACGTCGCCGTGGATGACTCCTGCTACCTGAACGGCAAGAGCGGCGCAGAATGCACGTCTCTGTATCCGTCCAACGGCGACGTGTACGTCGTGGGCGCCAGGTCCGTGCGGACTGCCGCCGAACTAGAAGAGGAAGCCGGCGAACTCAAGGCAGAGGAAGTTCAGCTCAAGGCGGAAGCCAAACAGCTCAACGCGGAAGCCACGCGGCTAAGCAAGGAAGCCGAAAAGCTCACTGGAGCCGCAAGGGAAGCCAAGGAAAAGGAAGCAAAAGAAAAGGAAGAGCACGAGGCAAAGCTGATGCGCGAAGCCGAAGCAAAGAAGGAAGGGGCCAAGGAGGATCTGGAACGGGCGAAGGCAGCTGAAAGGAAGCTGCCGCCAGGAGAAAAGACAGAAGAACAGGAAGAAGTAGAAGAAGAAGCAGCGGACCCAGAACACTTCTGGGTCTACAAGTTCAGCCCCGCAGGGACGCCGATCGCCAGGATCCGCGAGTTCAAAAGCGGCACGATCACCAAAGAATTCGAGGAAGAAGAAGAAGCGCTCGATGGTATCGGGGTCGACTCGAGCGGGTCTCTGTTCGTCTATCAGCGCGACGGCGAGATCTACAAGTTCGACGACGCCGCCGAAGAGAATCAGAGCGAGTCGATCCTCCAGTCGGGCCTCGCCGAAGAAGCGAAGCCGGGGTTCGCCGTCGACTCCGAAGACAACCTCTACGTCGGGGTCACAAGCGTAGGCGAACTTGAAGAATTTGAACCACTCCTCCCAGAACTCGAAGGGCTCGAAGGCGAAGCACGCGAAGAACGGCTGGATGAACTCGAATACGAGCTGACCGGAGACGAGAAGGAATACGAAGAACCGACGGGCGAAGAATTTGCCGTAGCCGCAAAGCTCGCCGGAGCCACGGGGAAGGTCCTGAGCCCAGGGCTGTTGGACTTCGAATATGCTGCCGCCGTTGCCGTGAACCCCACGGATGTCGCGAGCAACGCCGTCGATGAACGCAACGACGTCTACCTCGACAACGTCACGCTGGTCGCCGGCGAAAAGGTGACCACGATCGCCGCGTTCAGCCCCGCTGGGAAGCTCATCCAACGCTTCGGCGCCCCGGGCCTGAAGGACGGGGACGGCACCGCGGTGGACTCAGAGACCGGCGCGGTCTACGTCGCCGACGCCCAGACCGACAGGGTCGACGTCTTCGAGCTGGAAGAACCCGGAGCCCCGAAGATCGAGTCGCTCAGCGTCTCCGAGGTCGGGCCGAGCTCGGCCGAAGTGAGCGCGACGATCGATCCAGATGCCGAAGCCGAAACCAGCTACCGCTTCCAGTACGGGACCGCCAGCTGCGCGACCACCTCCTCCTGCGCCGAGGTGCCAGCCGAACCGGGACAAGGCCAGGGCTTCGGCGACCAGCCGGTCTCAGTGAGACTGACGGGCCTCTCCCCGGCCACGACCTACCATCTCCGAGCGATCGCGGAAAACCCCTACGGCGGCGTCGCCAGCCATGAACGGACGTTCACCACGCAAACCTCGAGCATCGAGGCCAGCCTGCTCGACGGTCGCGCGTGGGAACTGGTCTCCCCGCCCGAAAAGCACGGCGCGTTGATCGAACTCACCTCGGGGTTCCGAGGAGGGGTGGACCAGTCATCGACGAGCGGCGGTGCAATCGCGTACATCGCGGACGCCCCGATCGGTGCGGAAGAGCCGCAGGGCTACCTCGGCCCAAAGACGACGCAGATAGTCTCGACGCGGGCCGAGTCTGGGTGGTCCTCACGGGACATCCAGACCCCCACCGAATCCGAGCTGCCGTTCCATTCGGGAACTGCACCCGAGTACCAGTTCTTCTCCTCGGATCTTTCGCTCGGGCTGCTGAGTCCCACTCGCGAAGAACTACCCGCGCTGCCGTCCTCGCAGGGGACGCTCTACCTGCGCGACGACACTCTCACGGACGCCACCTGTGCGACAGCGCCGGAAACGTGCTACGAGCCTCTCCTGACCACCGCGAACGAGACCGCCGGAGATGTGTTCGCAACGATGGCGTTCAAGGGCGCCACCCCCGACCTACAGCACGTGGTCTTCTCCTCTCCGGTGCCACTCATATCGAAGGCCTCCGGTGCCGGTCTCTACGAGTGGTCCGCGGGAGAGCCGCCAGCCGAACAGCTGCAGCTCGTCAGCGTGCTGCCGACCGGAGCACAGGCGACGGGGGAATCCAACCTTGCCGGCGAAGAATCCCGGGCGATATCCGACGATGGAATATGGGTCGCGTTCGACGGCAACTACCTGCGTGAAAGCGAACACGAAGGGAAAGTGGGACACACCTACCAGATCGACGAACCCGACATCGAAGCTCCCCCCTCCCACGGAGCAGCGCACTTCGAGCTCATCAGCGCGGCCGAATCGAAGATCAAGGTGTTCTTCACCGACGAGGCGCGGCTGACCAAGGACTCCACGGCCCGAGAAGGGAAGGAAGATCTCTACGTGTTCGAACCGGAAAAGCCCGCCGGCGAACGCGTCACGGACCTCTCGCCGGATATCGTCGAGGACGAAACCGCCGACGTCCCGAGCCCGGCAGGCTCGGAAGGCAGCGGTATGCTGGGAGCGAGCGAAGACGGCTCGTTGGTCTACTTCGTCGCCAGCGGCGTCCTGGCAGAGGGCGCACAGCGGGGCAGCTGCGAATCAGGTGGTCCGGCGGGCTGCAATCTCTATGTGGTGCACTACGATGGCGACCGGTGGGAAAGGCCTCGTTTCGTCGCGCGACTGACGAGCGAAGATAGGCCCGACTGGCGCCGCGGCGCTGGCGGTGGGACCGCCGAGGCCTCTCCAAACGGTGAATACCTGGCGTTCATGTCGGACGCGAGCTTGACGGGTTACGATAACACCGACGCAAACAGCGGCCACCCCGACGAGGAGGTGTACCTTTACGACTACAGCTCGGGCCAAGTGGCGTGCGCGTCGTGCGACCCGAGCGGCGGACGGCCCGTCGGAGTCCATGACACCGCGGAAGCGGGCGAAGGGCAGGGTCTTCTCGTCGACCGTCCCGAAGTGTGGAACGTCACCAGTGGAGCCGACGCATGGCTGGCCGGGAGCGTGCCGGGATGGGAGCGCATCTCGTCGGCGCAGACCTCGTCACACTACAAGCCCCGCTACCTCTCAAACGGAGGCCGGCTCTTCCTCGACAGCGCGGATGCGCTCGTGCCGCTGTCGAAGCCCACCAGGGAGGAGGCGATCGACGGTAAAGCAGAGCAGGTTGGAGTGGAGAACGTGTATGAGTACGAGCCCAACGGGACGGGCAGCTGCCAGGCCGAAAACACCGAGGGTGGATGCGTCGCGCTGATCTCCTCCGGCGAATCGGAACAGGAATCGGCCTTCATGGACGCAAGCGAAAACGGCGACGACGCGTTCTTCCTGACGAGCGCCAAACTGTCCCCGCTGGACACCGATGCGGCCTTCGACCTCTACGACGCGCGCGCGTGCACCCAGGCGCCGGGCCCAGAGCAGTGCCCGAGCGCGCCTGTTTCACAGACTCCATGCGACGAAGAATCATCATGCAAAGGGGGGCCCTCGCCGTATCCAACGTATGCGCCGCCCCTCAGCTCGACGGTCGCCGGCTCCGGCAACATCGTCTCGAAAGCGGAAACGCTGGCCGCAAAAAGCAAGCAGCAAGCGACGAAGACGCCCACTCGGGCAGAGAGGCTCGCTGCGGCACTGAAGGCCTGCAGGAAGGATGCGAAGAAGCACAGGCGTCTCGCCTGCGAAAGGCAGGCACGCAAGAGATACGCCGCCAAGAGCTCGAAGAAGCCCTCGCCGGCCAGGGAGTCGAGCGCCAAGCGCAACTCCATCGGTAGATCCTCTTCAGGACGGAACGTTAGGGGTAGGTCGTGACCCAGGGCAAGCTCATCAGCCCCAGGACCTTCCCATGCTCGCTCATCGCGGCCCTGGCGCTGGTGGCGCTCGCCGGCAACGCGCCGGCGTTCGCCGCAGGCGCCAGACCGCACTGGGACATCATCACGAGATCCGCGCCCACCAGCCTGCCCCCTCACGGAAGAGGCGAGATAGACGCGGTCATCATCAACCTCGGCGACGCGCCGGTCGTGGCCACGCCGGCGAATCCGGTCGAGATCACCGACACGCTCCCGGACGGAGTGGTGGCGACGGGAACGATGGAAGGCTACGCCGCGAGCGGAGCCGAGGAATACGAAGGACTTCCGGGGAGCCAGAACGGCTTGCATTTCTTGACAAGCTGTGAAGCTGGCACCACCCAGCGTTGTCCGTACGTGGGCACGCTTCCCCCCTACATCGCGATCGAAGTCGAGATTCCCGTGGAAGCCCCGAGCGCGGGTGCGCTCGGGGACAATGTGGTCGAAGTCAAGGGCGGTGAAGCGCCGCTGGCGGCCGCCCGCGTCAGTCGGCCGATCACGGCGGGCTCGGGCGAAACGCCGTTCGGGGTCGAAAGCTACGAACTGAGCCCCGAAGAAGCAAACGGTTCCCCCGACCTCCAGGCGGGCTCGCATCCGTTTCAGCTGACGGACACGGTCGAGTTCAACGAGACGTTTGTACCGGATTCCATTGAGCCTTCAAAAAACAAGGAAAGGGCTGGTACGCCGGCTCTGCTCCGGAACCTGAACAACACGCTGCCGCCGGGCCTCATAGGCAACGCGACCGCGATTCCGAGGTGCTCCGACGTCGAGTTCAGCGTGGTCAATCTAGGGAACAGCAACGACTGTCCGGCCGACACGGCGATCGGAGTGGTGGTCGTGAGCTTCCGAGAACCCCAGAATGCGACGAATTCGGGGGTGAAGACCGAAACGGTTCCGGTCTTCAACCTGGTGCCGGCACAGGGTGAGCCCGCGCGGTTCGGCTTCGAGTACGAGAAGGTCCCAGTGAGTCTCGAAACATCCGTGCAGACCGGGAAAGGCTACGCCGTCGAGGTGAAGTCCGAAAACACCTCCGAGACCGCCGAAATTCTGAGCGCCGTCGTCACGATCTGGGGCGTACCCAACGAAGCGAGTCACGATGAAGCGCGCGGATGGCAGTGCATCGGCGACGGGCAGTTCGATCTCGACCTGGAAGCTCCCCACCCCTGTGAACCACTCGGAGAGGTCAATCCGCCCCCTTACCTGACGCTTCCGACCACGTGCGGGACACCGCTGTCAACGTCGGTCGAAGCCCAGTCGTGGCGGCCGGGCGCGACCATGCTGGCTCCCGTCAAGCCCGCGGCCAGCGAGAACCTGCTGGGCTGCAACCAGCTGCCGTTCAACCCCTCGATCACGGTGCAACCCGACCAGCGGACGGCGAGTACCCCAACGGGCCTAGCGGCCGAAATCAAGGTGCCCCAGGAAACCACGCTGACGGCGGGGGAGCTCGCCGAGGCCGACATCAAAGACACGACGGTGACGTTCCCGGAAGGGATGCAGGCCAGCGCGGGCGCGGCGGACGGACTTGAAACGTGTACGGTCACCGAAGCGGGCTTCAGCGGTCTCGACACAGACACAGGTGGTGTGTTGGAAGAGGAGCTCGGAGAACAGCGTTTCTCCCCCGAAGTGGCGACATGCCCAGAAGCGTCGAAGATCGGCGAAGTCACGATCCACAGTCCGCTGCTCGAAGCCGAACTCAAGGGCGCCCTCTACCTCGCCTCGCAGGACACCAATCCCTTCGCCTCGCCGCTGGTGCTCTACATCATCATCGACGAACCGGACTCTCCCATACGCGTCAAGCTCGCGGGCGAAGTGCGGATCAGCGCGACCGGGCGGCTCGTCTCCGTCTTCAAGAACACGCCGCCGCTGCCGTTCGAGACCCTCAAGCTCCACCTCTTCGGCGGCGAGCGCGCCTCGCAAGCGACCCCGCCCCTGTGCGGAAGCTATGAAACCGACGCGTCGTTCGTGCCGTGGTCGGAAGAACCCGGGGTGCCGGCGGTGCCTGCCAACGTGTCCACCAAGCCAGAAGAATTCGAGATCACTGGAGGCCCGGATGGATCGCCGTGTCCTGCGAGCAAGCTGCCGTTCGCGCCGAGCTTCCAGGCGGGCGTCACGGACACGCAGGCCGGTGCGGACACGCCGTTTGAATTGACGGTCGAACATCCCGATGGCGATCAAGCGCTCGAATCGATCACGATACACCTGCCACCCGGTCTCGCCGGGCTGATCAAGGAAGTCACGCCGTGCCCTGAAGAAGCAGCGTTGTCCGACGCGTGCGGGCCGGAAAGCCTGGTCGGCCAGATCACGAGCGTCTCTGGTCTCGGTGGGGACCCGGTCACCCTCGCCGGGAAGCTCTATCTGACGGGAGCGCTCCAGCAGACGAACGGGCACGGTGCGGCGCCGTTCGGCTTGTTGGCGGTTACGCCTGCTGTCGCTGGCCCGTTCCACCTTGGCGATGTGAACGTGTTCTCGACGATCAACGTCAACCCGGACACGGCGGCGGTCACGGTTCACAGCGAACCGATCCCGAAGATGCTCAAAGGCGTGCCCGTGCAGCTGAAAACCGTCCATGTGATCGTGCAGCGCCCTGAAGACAGGCCGTTCCAGTTCAACCCCACCAACTGCAGCACGATGTCGATAACTGGGACGCTGAAGGGCTATGAAGAAGCGAGCGGCGTGGGGGTGGTCTGGCCGTTCCAGGCGGCGAACTGCGCCGCGCTTGCGTTCCACCCCGAATTCACGGCCTCGACCTCTGGGCAGACCTCGAAAGAAGACGGGGCGAGCCTGGACGTGAAGATCACATATCCGCCCGGTGCCTATGCGAACATCGCGAAATCGGTGACGGATCTGCCCTATGCGTTGCCGTCGCGTCTGACGACGATCCAGAAAGCGTGCCCTGACACGGTGTTCGAAGCCAACCCCACCGACTGCGATGAAGGATCGCTCATCGGTGAAGGGATAGTCCGCACGCCGGTGTTCAAGAACGAGCTGCGCGGCCCTGCATATCTGGTCTCACACGGCGACCGCGCGTTTCCGGACATCGAGATCGTGTTGCAGGGCGAAGGGGTCACGCTCGTGCTGGATGGGGAAACGGACATCAAACACGGCGTCACCAAAACGACGTTCAACTCGGTGCCCGATGCACCGGTGGAAGTCTTTGAACTGCTTTTGCCCGAGGGCCCGCACTCGGCGCTCGCGGCCAACGAGAACCTGTGCGACCCCGCGAAAACGGTGAGCGTACGCTTGAAGGTCACCAGCCGCGTGCACGGGCGCACCATCCACTCGTTCAAGACGGTGACCGAGACGATCCCCGAATCGCTTGTGATTCCGACGACGCTCACAGCCCAGAACGGCCTCACCCTCACCCAGAACACACCGATCGTCGTCGCGGGCTGTGGAGAGGTGAAGAGCTTCAAGGCGGGCGCGCCGACGCGAGCGCAGAAGCTCGCAGCAGCCTTGAAGGCCTGCCGGAGGGACAGGGACAAGGGCAAGCGCGAGGCGTGCGAAGCGCAGGCCAGGAGGCAGTACGGCCCTGTGAAGAAAGCAAATGGGTCGATCAAGGCCGCGGGCAGGTAAGGAGACCGCGGTCTCGAGCTCTCCACATCTCGAGGCCGCGCCCGCCATGCGAACAGGACGAGAACGCATTGGCTTGAACGTGCTAGCGCTTGACTGCAGAGTGCCCAGCCGGCGCTGCGGCCGTTCACGCCGGCTGAGTTTCGATTATCATTCCCGTATGGCTATTCTGGGGAGGAGCGCCAGCTACGGGGATGCCGCGCCGATGAGCTCGCCTGTGAACTGGGCGCTTTTGGGACTCGTGATCGAACGCCCGAGCTATGGGTATGAGTTGGCGCAGAGATTCGAGCGCATCTATGGCGAGGTGCTGCCGGTGAGTAGCGCCTCGCACATCTACGCCGCGTTGAATGCCCTGGAGGCCAGGGCAATGGTCGAGAAGGTTCCCGAGAGCGTCGCGGCGCAATCGGCTGGACGTCAGCCCAAGCCGCACTACCGGGCTACCGAACAGGGCCATCTGGCCTACCGAGAGAGGCTCGTGGCGCAGATGCGCGAGGATCGCCGTCGCTCGGGGCTCTTCGTACACCAGCTCGCGGTCTTCGCGAGCGACCCGCAGACGGCGCTCCAGATCATCGAGCGCTACGAGCAGGTCTGTCTGGAGGAGGCTGCCAAGGCGCCGACGGCCTCTGCCCATGGCTCCCAGGCGGATGCTGACCGCGACCTCGTGGAGCGGCTGCTGTGCGAGGAGAATCGCGTGGCGGTCGGAGCGGCGCTGTCGTGGGTCGAATATGCCCGCCGCGAGTTCAACTCTCTCGCCGAGGCTGGGACTCCGCGACGATGAGCCTGCTCGAGCTGCGGCACGTCTCACGGAGTCGCGGTCGTGGTGCACACGAACGCGAGTTGCTGAGAGATGTCTCCTTCGAGCTCGACTCAGGCGAAATGGCCGCCATCTGGGGTCTACGGCGCTCCGGTCGCTCCACGCTGCTGCGCATCGCCGCCGGGATCGAGCCTGTCGATACGGGGACGGTCCGTTTTGCCGGGCGCGATCTGCTTGGCCGAGGCGGTGATCTGCCGCGTAGCGCGATTGGCTATTGCCAGATGACCCTGCGCCCATTCCAGGGCGAGGTCGTCCTTGAACAGCTGATGACGGACCAGCTCACGCGCGGGATTGCAGCTGCGGCTGCGACCGTCCGTGCCCGCGCCGCGCTCGCGCGGGTGGGCGCCGAGCGCTGCGCGGCACTGAAGCCAAGCGAGCTGGACGGCGCCGACACGGTACGGGTCGCTGTCGCTCGGGTGCTCGCGCGCCAGCCGAAGCTGCTTGTCATCGACGAGCCCACACTGGGTGTGGATCTCCTGGCACGGGACGGGATCCTGCGGTTGCTGCGCTCGTTGGCCGACGACGGTGTCGCGGTGCTGATGAGCGTCTCAGAGGCGACGGGGCTCGCTGGGGCCGACCGCGCGCTGTCGCTCGGCGACGGGCAGCTGCGTGGCAGCCTGGCCCCGGAGCTCGCGTCGGTTGTTCCGCTGCGTGCTCTGGCGTGATGATGCTCGCCGAGCGCCGGAGCGGGTGCCGATCAACCACTCCGCTGCTCTAGCAGTGAGCCTGCTCGAGCTGCAGGACGTCGTCAAGCACTACTGCTCGGCCGAGGAGGAGGTGCGCGCGGTGGACGGCGTGAGCCTTAGGATCGATCCGGCCGAGATGCTCGCACTGCAGGGACCGAGCGGCTCGGGCAAGACGACGTTGCTGCTGTTGATCGCCGCGCTGCTGAAGCCCGACGCCGGAGTCATCCGGTATGCGCGACGAGAGCTCTCCTCGCTCTCTGACAACGAGGCCTGCGATTACCTGATGCGCGACGTCGGCTTCATCTATCAGCGTGTGCATCTCATGCCAAGGGTTTCGGCGATCGAGAACGCGTCGATCAAGCTGCTGCTGGGCGGCATGGGAATGCGAGAGGCCCAGGCCGCCGCCAGGCCGTGGCTGGAGCGGGTCGGTATGGGCGATCGCATGGGGCACACCCCAGAGCAGCTCTCAGGCGGCGAGCGCCAGCGTGTCGCGATCGCCCGTGCGCTGGCTGGCGAGCCCAAGCTGATCCTCGCCGATGAGCCGACCGGCAACCTCGACAGCGCGCGCAGCCGCGAGATTGTCGAGCTTCTGCGCTCGATCGCGCATGAGCGCGGCGCCGGCGTGCTGATGGTCACCCACGACCCAGAGGCCGCAGCGCTCGCTGACCGGCGCTGCGTCCTTCGCGACGGCAAGCTCACCCACGAGCGCCCGGGCGACTCAAGGCGCGAGCCACTCAGTGCGGATCCATCTCTTGTCGTCGGCGAAGGGGTGAGCGGCGCTGCAGACCACTGAGCGCGAACGCTCTGAGCTGAAATGGGCACATGCCCGAAGGCCGCCTTACCCTGTGCCTGAGCACGCAGCCGCCTTCATGCGACCGTACGCACTCCTCTATGTATACCGCCGTCGCCTCCGCGCGCATGCCGTCCAAGAGCTGCTCGCTGGTCTGGGCGTGGCGGCCGCTGTGGCGCTGATCTTCGCCGTGACGGTCGCCACCAGCTCCGTCGCCGGCTCGACGAGCGAAGTGGTTCACGCGGTGGTCGGGAAGGCGAACCTTCAGCTGCGCGCGCGCGGCCCAGATGGCTTTGACGAACGCCTGCTCGGGCGCGTCGAACATCTGCCGGGCGTCAAGCAGGCCGCGCCGCTGCTCGAGCAGACCGCGACCATCGACGGGCCGCACGGTCGTCAGGTCACACTGGATGTCGCCGGCGCCGACTTCAGCCTCACCGTCCTGGACGGCCTCGCGCACACGCTGCCGGTCGCGGTCCTCTCCCAACCGGGGGTGGGTCTCACCGAGGCGAGCGCCGAGAAGCTGGGCGTAGCACTCCACGATGTGCGGGAAGGCCAGGCGCCAGCGGTCTTGTTCAAGTTGCGCGGACGCGCCTTCCGGTTGAAGGTGACCGCGGTGTTGGGAGCCGAAGCAGCGGGCGCGCTCTCCCAGGCGGTCGTGGCGGTCATGCCACTCGCGCGCCTGCAGCAGCTTGCCGGCCTGCGCGGAAGGATCTCGCGCATCCTGGTGCAGAGTCGGCCCGGGCGCCAGGCAGCGGTGCGCGCGGAGCTTGACCGCGTGGCCGCGGGCCGGATGACGGTAGCGCCCGCCGACCAGGACGTGACGCTGCTGCGCCAGGCGCTGCGCCCGAGCGACCTGGCGAGCGGGATCTTTGCAGCGATCGCCGGCCTGCTTGGCTTTCTGTTCGCGTTCAACGCGATACTGCTCACCGTCCCGGAGCGACGCCAGGCGATCGCTGATCTGCGCCTGTCGGGCACCCGCCGCACGGCGATCGTGCAGATGGTGGCCTTCCAGGCCGTCTGCCTGGGGCTTGCGGCGTCCCTGGTGGGAGTGCTCGGCGGCTATGCGCTGTCGCTGGGGCTCTTTCACCAGTCCACCGGCTACCTGTCGGAGGCGTTTGCGCTCGGAGGCAGCACCGTCGTCGGGGTTCAGCCACTCCTCCTGGCCGTGATCGGTGGGGTCTTCGCCAGCTGCATGGCCTCGTCGGTCGTACTGCTCGACCTGCGCGGCGGACGCGCGCTCGACGCGGTGTACTTCGAGCACGGCGTTCCGGGCAACGCGCTCGGTGGTGCGGCAAAGCTGCGCCTGGCTGTCGGCGCAGCGCTCCTGGTGATCGCGACGACTGCGCTGTTCGTGCTGGCGCCCTCGCTCGCGCTCGCGGCCACCGCGGTGCTTGCCGTCGCGACGATCCTCGCGGTGCCACTTGCGTTTGCCGCGACGATGCGCGTCGCCGCGGCACTGACGACACGCTTTCCGGGCCTCACGATCCTACCGGTAGCGCTCACCGCGCTGAAAGCGACGACGCTGCGTTCGCTCGCCCTCGCGGCTACGGGCGCGCTCGCGCTCTTCGGAGCCGTCGCGCTGGGCGGCGCGCGCGAAGACCTGCTCCAGGGGCTGCACAGCTTCGCCGGCATCTACACCTCCGACGCCGACATCTGGGTGCTCAATCAGGGGGACCCGCTGGCGGTCAACAGCTTCTCGCCCGACGGCTACGTGAAACGCATCCTCCAGGTGCCCGGAGTCGCTGGCACCGACAGTCTCCAGAGTGAATTCCTGAGTGTGGGCGACCGGCGCGTGTGGATGATCGCGCGGCCGCCGGACGCCGACGTGCGACTGCTCGAGAGCCAGACGGTCGCCGGCAACGCCCTCGACGCCGTGAAGCACTTGCGCGAAGGCGACTGGGTCACCGTCTCTGAGCAACTTGCTGCGGAACACCATGTCGGCGTGGGGGAAAGCCTGACGCTGCCGACGCCGACGGGCGATGTCCCGTTCAGGATCGCGGCAATGACCACGAACTTCGGATGGAGTCCCGGGGCGATCCTCATGAGCAGCGCCGACTACAGCCGCTTCTGGGCCAGCGCGGCGCCGAGCGCCCTTGGCGTCTCGCTCACGCCGGGCGCGAACCCCGCGCGCACGGAGCGTGCGATCGTCGCCGCGGTCGGACAAGACAGCGGTCTGGAAGTCATGAGCGCGCGCGGACGGGCGGCGCGCTTTGACGCAATCGCCGGTGAAGGACTCGGCCAGCTTCAGGACATCGCTGCGCTACTGGTGATCGCCGCGATCCTGGCGATGGCCGCGGCGCTGGGCTCTGCCATCTGGCAGCGCCGCGCATCACTTGCCGGACTGCGACTCTCTGGCGCAAGGCCAGCCCGGCTGCGGCGCATCCTGGTGACGGAATCGGTTCTGATGCTCAGCGCGGGCTGCCTGACCGGCGTCGTCGCGGGTATATACGGCCAGGTCGTGATCGACCGCTATCTCAAGCAGGTCACCGGCTTTCCCGTCGCAACCGTCGCCGCCAGCTGGCGTCCGCTCGAGATCCTCGCGCTCGTGATTGCCGTCGTCCTCGCGCTCGCTGCCGTCCCCGCCTGGTTCGCCTCGCGCGTGCCCCCAGCGCTCGCCCTGGAGGATGAGTAGCTCATGTATCTCCGCGACAGGCTCAGCGCGCCGCGTGGCCGATCGGCGATCCCTGCGAGCCATCCCGCTCGAGTCATGTTCAGGGCGCGATCGGCGGTCGGCGAGCTACGGTTGACGATTCGCGCGGGCGGTGCTCTTACGATCATGAGCGCCCGCTACTGGCCGACGGTTGCGCCGCTCGTGCGTGAAGAGCTATCCCGCTGGCAGCAGCAAGCTCGGGCGATCCCCGACCCTTTCCTGCGAGCGCTTGCACTGCAGAAGCTGCACGAGGAGAGTTTCAACGTCGCGATGGCGCCGACCTTTGCGACGCTCGCGCCACGCGCTCGTCGCACGCACGTGGTGCAAGCGATCGTGGCGCTGCAGATCATCTATGACTTCCTCGACGGGCTCACCGAGCAGCCGGTGCCCGACCCCCTGCGCAACGGTCAGCGGCTGTTTGAGGCATTCACCGACGCGGTGAGCCCGGACTCCGAACCCGACCGCGACTACTATCGCGAGAACCCACGATCACAGGACGGGGGATATCTCGAAGAGCTCGTCGCCGCCGTCAGAAGTGCCCTTGCAGAGCTGGCGCCCGGCGCCGACGCGATCATCGCGGTGGCGCAGATCGCCGCCGCGCGCGTCGCCGGCGCACAGGTCCGTGCGCACGCGGTCTCACAAGAGGGCACCGCCCAGCTCGAAGAGTGGGCCGCACGCGAAGCCGCTGGTACGGCCCTCCAGTGGCGAGAGTTCCTCGCGGGCGCGGCCTCCTCGGTGATCGCCGTGCACGCGTTGATCGCTGCCGCGGCCGATCGGCGCACGACACCACAGCAGGGCGCCCAGATCGACACTGCCTACATCTCGATCTGCGCGATGGCGACGATGCTCGACAGCCTGATCGACCACGACGGCGACCTCGGCGGCCGCGAGCTCCAGCTCGGCTACATGCGCTATTACCCCGACCGCGCCATCCTCGCGCGAGAGCTCTCCACCACTGCCCGTCACGCGGCGAGCAAGGCGCGCACGCTTCCCAACGCCGGCCACCATCTCATGACCCTTGTCGGCGTCGTCGCCTACTACACATCGGCCCCGGAGGCCAACGGGGAGTTCGCCAGACCCCTCACCGCAAACATCCGGCGCGAGCTGGGGCCGCTCATAGCGCCGACGCTCGCGTTCCTGCGGGCCTGGCGCCTGGCCAGGCGGTTGCGGCTGCGCTGGCACGGTGACTCGCCCGAGCACGGTCGAACGAACCACGAGTCGGCAGCGAGGCGCCGGTGAGCACCCGTGAGCTGGTCGATCGCCCACGCCCAACGGCAGCGCGCTATCTCGCGATCATCGCCGACGGGAACCGACGCTGGGCAAGTTCGCACGGCCTGTCGGTGAGGGAGGGCTTTGACGCCGGCGCCGACACGCTCAGCGCACGTGTGCGCGACGCCGCCGACATGGGCGTCGCGGAGCTGACCGTGTACTCGTTCTCCACCGAGAACTGGTCACGTCCAGCGGAGGAGGTGCGGGGGCTGATCTCGGTGCTGGCAAAGCGCATCGCCAGAGAGGCCCCGGGACTGCACGAGGCGGGCGTGCGCATATGCTTCATCGGCCGCAGCGAGGGAGTCACGCCAGAGCTCCTGGAGCAGATGCAATGGTCGGCGTCGCTCACGGCGCGGAACCAGGGCATGACGCTTTTCATTGCCATCAACTACGGCGGGCGAGCCGAGATCCTGGACGCCGCGAAGCGCTTTCAGGCGGGCGGTGAGGAGGAGTTTCGCAAGTACCTCTACGCGCCAGGCATGCACGATCCCGACCTGGTGATCCGCACCAGCGGCGAGCGGCGGCTGTCAAACTATCTGCTCTGGCAGGCGGCGTATTCCGAGCTGGTGTTCCGCGAGGAGCTGTGGCCTGACTTCACGCGCGAGGGCCTCGAGCAGTCGCTGGGCGAGTTCGCAGAGCGCCGCCGGCGCTTCGGCGGACGATGATGCACGCCAAGCGCCGCTCGTGCATCACGCGAGGGAGGCGGCAACATCGGCGCCTGCCCCGCCGCCACGATGTATCGTCTGATTGGGACGCTTGAGACACGCGGGAATGATTGGGCGGGGCGTTATCGCAGTGACCACGACATTCGGGCGCACGGCCAGTCGCAGCCGCAAGGCTGCGACGCTGGTTGCGATCCTCGCCCCAGCGATCCTCCTCGGGGCCACACCGCCGGGTGCGGCTCGCGGCGCCGAGCGCACACCATCGGCCAGGATGGCGCGCACGCTGAGCGCCACGGACACAGCCCACCTGCACTACATTCGTAGCTCCGGGTCGCTGCTGTTCGAGGAAGGATCAGCCTCCGGTGGGCTCCCGGGCAGCATGCACGTCGACCTCAACCTCGGCGCCACGTTCACCGGCAGCTTCACGATCTACGACCGCGGCAGCACGCTCGTCGGCCACGGGAGCGCGACACCGCGCGGCTCGGGGCGCTACGAAAGCTTCAGCGGATCGCTGACCGTCACCGGCGGCACCGGCCTGTACGCCCACGCCCACGGCCGCGCGGGGCTGTATGGCACGTTCGACCGCAAGACCTACGCGCTTGTCATACAGACAACGGGCAAGCTCTCGTACTAGCCCGGATCGTGCAGGAAGCCGCGTGACGTGAGCGTCGCCCTCGAGGTCGGGGACATAACGCGCTCGCCCCAGCGCCCACCGATCGGCCGACCCGCACGTATTGATCCATGCGGCTAGGCTTGCTTGAGGTCGCGGATGTATTGCAAAAGGTAAGAGGAATACGTGCTAGGCACAAATCAATTCAAGAACGGGAACCACATCGATGTCGATGGCACGATCTTCAAGATCGTGGAGTTTCAGCATGTCAAGCCGGGCAAGGGCGGGGCGTTTGTGCGCACGAAGTTGCGCCGGGCCTCGGACGGCAATGTCATCGACCGCACGTTCCGGGCCGGCGAGAAGTTCCGCTCGGTGCGCACGGAGTCGCGCACGATGCAGTTCCTGTATGCGGATGGCACGGATGCGCACTTCATGGACACCGTGTCCTTTGAGCAGATCGCCGTCGCGGAGGCGACGGTGGCGGATGCGTTGCGGTGGATCACGCCGAGCAGCGAGGTGGACGTGCTGTTCATCGATGATCAGCCGGGCGATCTGCAGCTGCCGAGCGCGGTCGACCTCGAGGTCTCGCAGACCGATCCGGGGTTGCGCGGGGACTCGGTCTCGGGCGGTGGCACGAAGCCCGCGACGCTGGAGACCGGCGCTGTGATCCAGGTGCCGCTGTTCGTCGAGCCCGGGCAGCGCATCCGCGTGGACACGCGCACCGGCGAGTACGTCGCCCGCGCCTAGATGGGTGAGGGGGGGGGGAGCCACAGAGAGCATAGATGGCGCGTCGCTCCGAGCAACGTCGGGCCGCGGTGATCGCGCTCTACCAGCACGACCTCACGGGCCGGCCGCTGGCGCAGACGCTCAGCCGGGACGCGTCGCTGTTCGCACGGGCGCTGGCGCACGCGGCCGCCGATCGCGCCGGCGAGCTCGACGAGGTGATCGATCGCCACGCCCACGGCTGGTCGGTGGAGCGCATCCAGCCGCTCGAGCGCAGCATCATGCGCGTGGCGCTGATCGAGATGCTCCATCCGGACGCCGCCCCCGCCGATGAGCCGATACCGCCCGAGGGAGCGATCGAGGAGGCGGTCGTGAGCGCCAAGACATTCTGCGGCTCGGAGGCTCCCGGGTTCGTCAACGGCGTCCTCGCGGCAGCTTTGCGCGAGGTGCGAGAGAATGCGGGTATCCAATGAACGAGGGGATGCGATGAGCAGCGTCGAGCGCCTGGACGACTTGATCACGCGCCTGGAGCGCGCAGGTGAGCAGCTGCGCTCGGGCGAGCTCTCGCCGGACGCGGCCGCGACCATGGTCGAGGACTGCGCCTCGCTGGCCACCCAGGCGGCCGCCGAGCTGGAGCAGCTCACGCGCGCCGAGGTCCCGACCCCGGCGCCCGGCCAGGACACGCTTCTATAGGTGCCCTCCCGCCGTCTCCGCGACTGCTGCGGCACTCCCCGCGTCCGACCGTCCGCGCCGTGAGCGCGTCCTTCCCGGACCATCTCCGCGAGCAGGTCGAGGGCTACCTGGCCGACTTGCGCTTCTCCGAGGAGCCGGTCACCGCGGGGCTCGAGCAGGCGATGCGCTACTCGCTGCTCGCCGGCGGCAAGCGCATCCGCCCGGTGCTCGCGCTGGCCACGGCCCGCACTGTTGGCCTCGACCAGGACGCGGTGCTGCCGCTGGCGGGGGCGATCGAGCTGATCCACACCTACTCGCTGATCCACGACGACCTGCCCGCGATGGACGACGACGAGCTGCGCCGCGGCGCGCCAACCTGCCACGTGAAGTTCGGCGAGGACGTCGCCATCCTCGCCGGCGACGGACTGTACGCGGAGGCGTTTCGGCACCTGCTCGCCAACCACCGCTCGCCGCCCGAGCGCGTGCTCGCCGCGGCCGCCGAGCTGGCGGCCGCCACCGGCGTGAACGGCATGGTCGGCGGGCAGTACGCGGACGTCAACCCGGATACCCCGTCCGGGCCGGCCGCGCTGCGGCGGCTGCACGAGCTCAAGACCGGGCGTCTGATCGGCGCTTCGGTGCTGTGCGTACTACTGTTGTCGGGGATCGACGACGCAGCCGAGACTGCCCCGTTCCGCCGCTTCGCGGCTGAGTTGGGCGTGCTGTTCCAGATCGTCGACGACATACTTGACGTGACCGGGACCGACGATGCACTGGGAAAGCCACGAGGCAGCGATGAGCGCCACGGAAAGCGGACATACGTGAGCGAGTTCGGGATCCAGCGCGCCACCGAGCTGGCCGCCGAGTCGCACAGGACCGCGCGCGATGCGCTGGCCGAGGTCGCCGGCCGCTCCGGCAGCGAGAGCAGCACTGCAGAGCTCGAGGGAATCGCCGACTTCATATATACCCGGACCTCATGAGCCTGCTCGAGAACATCGACGGACCGGAGGACCTGCGGGGGCTGTCCGAGCAGGAACTGGCCCAGCTCGCGCAGGAGGTGCGCGAGCACATCATCGACACCGTCGGCGAGATCGGGGGCCATTTCGGGGCCAACCTCGGCACCTGCGAGCTCGCCGTGGCCCTGCACTCGCTGCTCGAATCACCGCGCGACAAGATCCTCTGGGACGTCGGCCACCAGGCCTACCCGCACAAGGTCCTCACCGGCAGGCGCGAGCGGCTGAGCACGATCCGCCAGTACGGCGGCCTGGCGCCGTTCTGCGCGATCGCCGAGTCCCCTCACGACATCATGGGCGCCGGGCACGCATCCACCTCCATCGGCTATGCCGTCGGCATCAAGGAGGGCATGCGTCACATCGCCAGGGAGGCGGGCGAGAGGGGCACGGGCGCCGGCCAGGCGAGCGGCGGCAAGGTGGTGGCGGTCATCGGCGACGGCGCGATGACCGGCGGGGTGGCTTTCGAGGCGATCGGCCAGGCGGGCGGCCTGGGCACGCCGATCGTCGTGGTCCTCAACGACAACGGCATGTCCATCGCCCCCAACGTGGGGGCCCTGTCTCGCTACTTCAACCGCGTGCGCCTGAACCCCAAGCTGTGGCGTGCCCGCGCCGGCGTGGAGGGCGGGCTGACGCGCCTGCCCGCCGGGATCGGCTCCGCGATGGAGCGGCTCGGGCCCCACCTGAAGGAGTCGATCAAGGCCTTCTGGGCTCCGGGGCTGTGGTGGGAGGAGCTCGACTGGGCCTACGTCGGCGTGGTCGACGGGCACGACGTGCGCGCGCTGCGCGAGGCGCTGCGCGAGGCGCTCGCGGCCGAGCGCCCCGTGGTCGTGCACATCGCGACCGTCAAGGGCAAGGGCTTCGCCCCGGCCGAGGACGGCGGGCTCGAGGGCATGGAGAAGTGGCACGCGGCCAAGCCCAAGTCGATCCTCAACGGCTCGCCCACGCGTCCGGCGCCCGCCGCGCGCACCGCCGGTAAGCGCGGTCCGCCGCCGCAGTACACGCAGGTGTTCGGTGAGGCGCTCGTACGCGAATGCGAGCGCGACGAGCGCGTCGTCGGCATCACCGCAGCGATGAACTCGGGCACCGGCCTGAGCATCCTGCAGAAGGCGATGCCGGACCGCTACTTCGACGTGGGCATCGCCGAGCAGCAGGCGATCCTGTTCGCCGCGGGCCTGGCCCTCGAGGGGGTCAAGCCGGTCGCTGCCATCTACTCGACCTTCCTGCAGCGCGCCTACGACCAGATCGTGCACGACGTGTGCCTGCAGCGGCTGAACGTCGTGTTCGCGATGGATCGCGCGGGCCTCGTCGGCGACGACGGACCCACCCACCACGGTGCCTTCGACATCGCCTACCTGCGCTGTCTGCCCAACATCGTGTTGATGGCCCCCCGCGACGAGGCGATGCTCGTGAACATGCTGCGCACCGCGCTCGAGTACGACGACGGCCCGATCGCGCTCCGCTACCCCCGCGGCGAGGGCACGGGCGTAGCCCTGCCGCGCGAGCCGCAGGCGATCGCGATCGGGACCGGCGAGATCCTGCGCGAGGCGGCGACCACGCGCGCCGGCAGCGATGCCGTGGGCGCCGCCGCGGCCGGGTTCCCGGCTGCCCGCGTCGCGCTGATCGGCTACGGCGCCGGCGTGGGCAAGGCGCTGGCGGCCGCCGAGCAGCTCGCCCGCCGCGACATCGCCGTCACCGTCGCCGACGCGCGCTTCGCCAAGCCGATCGACGCCGGCCTGATGGCCCAGCTCGCCGCCGAGCACGACCTGCTGGTCACCGTCGAGGAGGGCGTGCTCGCGGGCGGCTTCGGCTCGGCCGTGTGGGAGACGCTCAACGAGGCCGGCGCGAGCGGTGCGGGCGGCGCACGGATCATGCGCGTGGGTCTGCCGGACGAGTACGTCACCCACGGCAAGCCCGCGCTGCTGCACGAGCAGGTCGGCTTCACCGCCGAGCGCATCGTCGAGCGTGTCGCCGCGGCCGTGTCCGACCGCGCGCCCGGGCGCATCCTGCGCGGTGTGGGGGGGTCCGATTCACGAGGTGCCGGCCCCGCGATCGTGGGCGCCTGAGCGAGTCCTTAATCGAAACGACCCGCCGGGGAGAGCGGGCCGTTTCAGGGAGGAGGGATTCAGGAGAGTCGATGCTGCCCTCTCGATCACCGATCATGATGCCCGTGTTGGCCACCGGTTTGTGTGATATCGATCACAGAGAGCAGGAATGATCGTCAAGCTCCGCCTCGACACGCTGCTGGCTGAGCGCGGGCTGTTCCCCTCGCGCAGCCGGGCGGCCGCGTCGGTGATGGCCGGCGAGGTGTTCCTGCGCCCGCTGCGCGCCGGCGCCCCCGCGGACCCCCCGCGCGGTGAGCGTCGCGCCGAGAAGCCGGGCGAACTGGTCGACGTCGACACCGACGTGAGGCTCCAGACGCCACGCGCGTTCGTCTCGCGCGGCGGGATCAAGCTCGCGAACGCCCTCGACGCCAGCGGTGTGGACGTGACCGGCAGGCGGGCGCTCGACATCGGCGCCTCGACCGGCGGCTTCACCGACTGCATGCTCCAGCGGGGGGCGCGGGAGGTGATCGCCGTGGATGTCGGCTATGGGACGCTCGACTACCGCCTGCGCAACGATCCGCGGGTGGCCGTGCTCGAGCGCACCAACGCGCGTACGCTGACGCCCGCGATGCTGCCGTCGGAGCTGGCCGCAGACGGGTCCACGGCGGGCTCGCCGCCGGATCTCGCCACGATCGACGTCTCCTTCATATCCCTCGAGAAGATCCTCCGTGCAGTGCTCGACTGTCTCGCGCGCCCGTATGACGTGCTGGCGCTGGTCAAGCCGCAGTTCGAGCTCGGGCGGGGCCGCGTGGGCAAAGGAGGCGTGGTGCGAGCGGCCGAGGACCGCCGCGAGGCGCTGGTCGGCGTCGGCGCGGCCGCGCTCGAGCTGGGCAGCGCCGTCGTCGGCTTCTACTCCTCGGGCCTGCCCGGACCCAAGGGCAATCGCGAGACGTTCGCGTGGCTGACAGACCCTGCGCTGGGGCGCGGCACGCGCGACCGGGACGAGCTCTCGCGGATGGCCCGGGAGGTCGAGCCGTGAGGGAGATGACGGTGTTCACCCACGGCCGGCGCGAAGACACCCAGCCGGCGCTCGAGCTGCTCGCCGCCCGCGCCGCCGAGGCGGGCGTGACCCTGCGCCTGGACGAGGAGGAGACGCGCAAGCACGGGCTCAGCAACGGCCCCGGGCTGCTCGTGGATGCGCCGACCAAGGACGACGTGGAGCTGTGCGTGGTGCTCGGCGGCGATGGAACCATCCTGCGCGCTCTGCAGCGCTACGCGCGCACGGCGGTGCCCGTGTTCGCGATCAACTTCGGCAGGATCGGCTTCCTGGCGACCGTCGAGCCACAGGACATCGAGGCGGGGTGCGCCGCGCGTTGAGCGG
Source organism: uncultured Solirubrobacteraceae bacterium (assembly GCA_963810735.1). GTDB lineage: Bacteria > Actinomycetota > Thermoleophilia > Solirubrobacterales > Solirubrobacteraceae > Palsa-744. Next base: position 89,748 of record CAWEOR010000004.1, on the reverse strand, counting down.
CGACTTCGAGCTCCTGCGCCTCCCGGCGATCGTGCTCGATCCGCCCACCGGGCCGCAGGCTCGGGCCGACCCGCCGCTGGCTCGTCGGATCGCCATCAACGACGTGGCCATCCACCGCAAGGTCGGCGAGCGGGTCGCCGAGCTCGCCTACGCGCTCGACGGCGAGGAGGCCGGCAGCGTGCGCTGCGACGGCCTCGTGGTCGCCACGCCCGCGGGCTCGACCGGCTACAACCTCGCCAACGGCGGGCCCGTGATGGCCTGGGGGGTCGAGGGGTTCGTGGTGTCGTTCATCGCGCCGCACTCGATGAGCGCCCGCGCGCTCGTGGTCGCCCCCGACGACCGGTTGACGATCTTCAACCGCTCGCGCGAGCCGCTCGACGTGGCGGTGGACGGGCGGCCCGCCGGGGAGATCCCGCCGGCCGGGCAGATCCAAGCACGCTTCCTCAACGATGTGGGCACCATCGCCCAGCTTCCCGGCTCCTCGTTCTATCGCCGCCTGCGCGAGAAGTTCGGGCGTCTCGCGAGCTGACGGCCCGGCCGTGCCGCGGCGTATGGCCGCGACGCTGGCCCGCGTTCCGTACAGGTGAGCCGGGTTCTCGCCGGGTGCTCAGGCGACCTGCACGTCGCGCCGCTCGACCGGCGGCGCGTCGGCCGGGCCGGTCCGCTGCATCGAGGCGATGAAGTCGTCGAGCTGCGCTCTGGAGAAGCGCCGCTGGCCGCCGGGTGTCCTGTAGCAGCCGACGTGACCGGCGTCCGTCCAGCGGCGGACGGTCGCCAGTGAGACGCCCAGGTAGCGAGCCGCCTGGGAGCTGGTGAACACGAGCTGGCGCTCGCCGCGTCGGGGTGTGGTGGGCACGGATAGGGACATGGGCTCGCCTCGATCGGTAGGGGGACGCAATGTGTGTCGTCAGAACGCGCGGAAAACTTGAGCGCCGATTAGGTTTGCCGACGTTTGCCCGCCGACCCCGAGGCGCGCTCCCGCACCGACGGCGCACTTTGCACCGCCTCACGAGCGCCGCGGGGCGCCCATATGCACAGTTCCCGGCCCAGAACTACGCAAACTGGACAAATCGAGCGAAACTACGCTAGTCTTCCGAAACCTACTCAAAGCGAGAGGCAGCGGGGTCGGAGGGATGGGGTTCCGAAGACGCCGCGGTTTGCCCTTCGGCGTTGAACAAGGAGCGCGCGATGGCGGAATTCCACAACAAGTAGGACCAACATTCGTAAGCAGTGCCCCGGCGATCAGCCGGGAGTGTGGGGGCGCCGTGGGGCGCCCTCACTGTTTGCTGAGCGCTCGCCGCCCGAGTTCCAGCACCTCGGTGCGCCAGTCGCGGTGGCCGGATGAGTCGTCGTTGCGCCCACGGTGTGATCGATCGGCCGACTGCGGCTCGGCCATCTCGGCGACCCGGCGCTCGAATTCGAGCTCCGTCTCGAAGTCCGCCTCCTGCGCGAACGTCGGGCCTTCGCGCTCGAGCACGGCGATGAAGCGCTCGACGATCTCGGGGTCGAGCTGCCCGTTGCGCGCGGCGTTGCGCAGCTCGAGCATCGCTTCCCGTGGCGGCATCGGCGAGCGGTAGCCCTGGCCGGTGGTCATCGTGTCGTAGGTGCAGCAGATCGCCAGCATGCGCGAGGCCAGTGGGATCTCCTTGCCGATCAGCCCCGCTGGATAGCCGCACCCGTCGAGCCGCTCGTGGTGGTAGAGGATCGCCTCGGCCACCGGCCCGTATCCGTCCAGCGCGCCCACGAGGATCGCTCCCTCGCGCGGGTGGTTCCTGACGATCGCCATGTCCGCGTCGGCGATCACCTCGGCGTGCAGCACGCGGTCCGGCCACGTGAACTTGCCGATCTCATGGAGCAGGCCGGCAGCGTGCATCGTGTCGAGCTCCTGCTCGTCGCACTCGAGCTCGCTGGCCAACGCCTTCGCATAGCGGGCCACGGCGGCCGCATGGCGGCCCGTCGACCCATCGCGCATCCCGAGCGCCCGCACGAGCGTGCGCAGCACCCCCAGCTGCAGGCCGACGAGCTGCCTGCTGCGCGCTTCCAGCTGCTCGGCGCGATCCTCCGATCGCAGCAGGGCGACGCTGAGGTGGCGGAGGATCAAGAGGACCGCGATCGCGCCGAACAGTGCCGGCAGCCCCGCGCTGCGGTAGGCGAGCGCGAGCATGGTCGCCAGCATGCCCGCGGCGAGCTGGCCGGGGAGCAGCGGCAGGAAGAGCTCGCGCACCTGGCGCGTGAACGCGCGCCCCTCGAGCACGAGGTTGTCGAACGCGATGACCACGAAGTTCAGGACCACCGCGACCACAAACGCGCCGAGCACGATCAGGCCGAAGAGAAAGCTCTTGCTCGCGCTCAGGCCGTGCACCGTGTGAACATCCCCGGCGAGCGCGCGCACGAGCAGTCCGCCCGCGAACGAGACAGCGCCGAACGCCGCGAGGTTGGTCAGCCACCTGGCCGGTGTCAGCCGCCGCGAGGCCGACGTCAGGATCATGGCCGCGACGCCGCAGGCGGCGGCCGCTGCCGGACCGAGCAGCGCCATCGCCATCACGATCGCCACCAGCGAGGCGCTCAGCTGCCCGCTCGGTGTTTCGATGCTGAGCCACTGCCCGACGAGCGCCAACGCCAGCAGCAGCGCCACGAGGGCGATCGGCTGCCATTCGTCGGGTCTGGACAGCCACGCCGCGGCGGCGACGGTCGCTGCCAGCAGCAGTATCTCTGCTGCCCAGAAGAGCCCTCTTGCGCGCGTTGAGGTGTACATGTCGGCCTGTCGTACTTAACGGCCGACACGGCGTCGGGCTTAAGGGGGGCTTGCCGCGACCGCTGCGCGCTCCTCGCTGTCGGCCCTGCGAGGCCGTGTGGCGCGGGTGGCCTGGCGCAGGAGGAGACCGGTGCTCGCGATCGCGCCGGCACCCACCAGCGCGAAGGCGATGCGCGGTGAGCTGAGGGCCACGAGCACGCCGCCGAGGATCAGGCCGACGGCCGTGCACACGGCTCCGATCGATTCCACGCCGCCCATCATGCGTCCCTGCAGGTGGGGCGGGGTGACGCGCTGGACGATGCTGATGAGCGACGGCCACTGCAGGCCGTTGCCGATGCCGCCGACGAGCGCCGCCCCGCAGGCGATCGCGAGCGTGGGGGCGACGCCGAAGCCCACGTATGCGGCTCCGAGCGCGAACGTGCCGGCTCCCAGCATGAGCGCCAGCGGCCTGGCCACCAGGCGCGCGAACACGACGCTGCCGAGCACGGCCCCAGCTCCCCAGGCCGCCAGCAGCACGCCGAAGCCGCGGTCGCCGGCGTGCAGCGCGCTCTTCACGTAGGCGATCTCGATCGGACCCCCCGCTTCGATGAAGCCGAGCGCGACGGTCTCCGTGAGCAGCAGCCCGCGCAGCGAGGGCGTCTCGCTGATGTGCTCCCACGCCGCCCGCAGACGTGTGCGCACCGAGTCGCCGCCCGCGAGCTCGACGTGGGGGTGCAGGTCGAGCAGCAGCGCCGCGCACAGCAGGAACGAGCCGACGTCGATCAGCAGCGCGCTGGACGCTCCGGCGGCCGCCACGACCACGCCCGCGAGCGCCGGGCCGATCACGAACGTGGTCGAGAAGGCCACGTTCAGAGCGGCGTTGGCGCGACGCTCGGCGATCTGCAGAGCCTCCTCGCCCGCCCCGTTGAGGGCACCTGCGGCGAGCGCGCTATCCCCGGCCTGCTCGCGGGCGGCGCGTGCCACCTCCGAGCGCAGCAGCGCGCTGGCAGCGAGCGCCGCGGTTCCGTCGAGCGCCGCGATCAGCAACACGGGCGCCAGCGAGAAGTGCCGCATGAGAACCGCGAGCGCGGCCGTGGCGAGCGCCTCGAACAGGTACAGGCCGCTCAGCTCGCGACGGCGCTTGGACGCCTCCACCCGAGCCACCAGCGCCGGCACCACGAACGCCGGCAGAGCCTGCCACGCGAGCAGCAGCCCGGCGACGGCGAGCGCGCTGTGCGTGTGGTCGTACACGGCCACCATCAGCGCCACCACGCCGAACCACGTGCCGAGGCGGTTGACGGTGTATGCGGCGATGATCCTGCGCAGCCGTCCCGACTCCAGCGGTGATCGCACGAAACCACGCTAGCGCCTGCAACGGGCGCTGTCGAGCCTGCGGGCCTGCGACCGCGGCCCTAACGCGGGGCTCGCGCGCGGCCTACTTGCGCGTCGGGCGCGAGGGGCATGGTGGCGGGCGCGGGCGCTGGGGGGTCGAGCGCCTCCGAGATCGGTCCTGCCGAGCCGCTACCGTCAAGCTTGTCGTGGAGGCCGGAATGCCAGGGGTGACGCGTCCGATCAACGTGATCATCGCCGATGACCACGCCGTCGTGCGCGACGGCATACGCGCCGTGCTCCAGCGCGAGGGTGGAGAGTTCCGCGTTGTCGCCGAGGCCGCGGACATCCCCTCGATGATCCGCGAAGTGCGCGAGCACAAGCCGGACCTGCTGACGCTCGACCTGACCATGCCCGGAGGCTCGAGCCTGGGGGCGCTCCCGTCGTGCTTCATCGCGCACCCGACGCTCGCCGTGGCGATCCTGACCATGCGCGAGGACCCGGAGTACGCGCGCCAGGCGCTCAGGGCGGGCGCCCGCAGCTACGTGCTCAAGGAGGCCGAGCCCGCCGAGCTGCTGCAGGCCTTCCGCCTGGCGGTGGCAGGCGGCAACTACCTGCACCCGCGCCTCGGCGCGCTGATGGCCACCGGCGAGGACGGCGTCAACGACGGCGTGGTGCTCTCGGAGCGCGAGCGCGAGGTCGTGAGGCTGATCGCCAACGGCTACACCAACCCCGAGATCGCCGAGCAGCTCAACGTCGCCGAGCGCACCGTCAAGACCTACCGTGCCCGCGCCATCGAGAAGCTCGGCTTCTCCTCGCGCGCGGAGATCACCGCGTACGTGCGGCGCACGGGCTTGGCCGATTAGGACTTGAGAGGGCCGGCCTGCCGGCCGGCTCGCGGGTCGCGCGGCGCTCGTCCGCTGCACGCGGTCCTCCGTGCGCAGCGCCTTCCGGCTGTAGTCTCGATGGATGGCCTCAACCGCATCGTCGCCGAAGGGGAAGTCGAGTGTCCCGGCGAAGGGCTACCAGCTGACGGACATCTCGCCGCGGGCCTTCCAGCACCCGGCCGATCGGGCCGCCACGGCAGCACTCGGCTCGATCCCGTATCTCGACACGGTCGTGCGCAAGCTCATCGAGCTCGGCTACGAGCGCGCCCTGCGACAGAGCTATCTCGGCTCCTCCGTGCGCCTCTCCGATGACCAGCTCGGCGAGGTCTGGCGCGAGCACGCGCTCGCCTATTCGACGCTCGACATGGCCGAGGTGCCCGACCTGTACCTCACCCAGTTCCCGTTGCCTAACGCGATGGCCATCGGCGCGCGCCACCCGATCGTCGTCCTGCAGTCCAGCCTCCTGTCGCTGCTCGACGAGCCCCAACGGCGCGCCGTGTTCGCGCACGAGGCCGCGCACATCCTCTCCGACCACCAGCTCTATCGCACCGCCCTGGAGGTCCTCGTCATGCTCACCCGCAGCGCGCGGCTGCCGCTGCCGTTGACGCCGGTGCGCACGGCGCTCATGGAGTGGGGCCGCGCGACCGAGCTGAGCGCCGATCGCGCCGCCGCGATCGTCACCCGCGATCCGCTGGCGGTATGCCGCACGCTGATGTCGCTCGCAGCGGGCACGATGGTGGATCAGCTCGACCTCGACGTGTTCATGCGCCAGGGGCTCGACTACAAAGACAGCGGCGGCGGTCTCGAGCGTCTCACGCGGCTGATGCTCGACCTCGGCGTCACCCACCCGATGCCCGTCAAGCGCACGCACGAGCTGATGGCGTGGGTGCGCGAGGGAGACTATGACCGCATCGTCGGCTCCGGCGAGTATCCGCGCCGCGATGAGCCCGCCGATCCACGCGCCGACGGCGGCGAGGCCGTGACGTTCTACACAGAGCGAATGCGCGACGCCTTCCGCGACGCGGGCGAGTCGATCAGCTCCGTCGGCAAGCAGCTCGCCGGGTGGCTGCGCCGCGACGACGAGGGCCTGCAGGACCTCGCGCGCGAGGACGCCGACGGGGAGTAGTCCTACGCGGCTGGCGCGGGGCGTCCCGCAAGCGGCACGGTGAGGCGCACGACCGTCCCGCGTTCGGGTGCACGCGCCCACTCGAGCTCACCGCCGACGAGCTCGGCTCGCTCGCGCATGCCCGACATCCCGAAGCCCCCCTCGAGCCCGTCTCCGCGCGGCCCGAGGCGCGCCGCTTCAGGCAGGCCCTGGCCGTCGTCGCGGACCGACGCCTCGATCACGCCGCCGCGCTCGCTCACGCTGATCACCGCCCTGCTCGCGTGCGCGTGGCGGCTGACGTTCGTGAGCGCCTCCTGGACGACGCGGTAGATGGTGCTCTCGAGCTCGGCATCCAGGCGCCGTGTGCCGTTCTCGCCGATGCTCTGCGGCGCCTGCGACGCGTCGCCGCCGAGCTGGATCTCGGTCTTCACCTCCAACCCGTCGATCGCCTGGGCGCGCCTGGCGAGCGCCTCCAGCGCCGCCGCCAGACCGAGGTCGTCGAGCGCGGCGGGGCGCAGCTCGGTGATCAGGTGGCGCAGCCCGTCGATCTCCGTGCCGAGCCCCTCGAGCACCGTGTCCACCGCCTCGCTCAGCGCCTGCCTGTCGTGCAGGTCGCGCGCGTTGGCCAACTGCAGGCGCAGGGCGCCGATGCCCTGGATGCTCTCGTCGTGGATCTCCCGTGCCCAGCGGGCGCGCTCTCGCTCGCGCGCCTCCATGCCGTAGCGCAGCCGTTCGATCTCCACAGAGCGCTCCGCGGCCAGGCGCTGGGACACGCTCGACGCGAACGCGCTCAGCGCATGGCGGTCGGGGTCGCGGAAGCTGCCCTGCTCGCGCAGCGCGATCACCAGCCCGCCGCCCTGGCCCTCCATGCTCAGCGGCTCGACCAGCACCGCGCGCGCCTCCAGCCCGAGTTCGTGCAGCCACGCCGCCTCCGGCCCGCGCGGACGGTCGAGGGACACCGCCCTGCCCTGCTGGTAGAGCGCGCCCAGCGCGCTGCCCTGCACGGGGGTGATGCGCAGGCGCACCGACGCCGCACCGCTGGACGCCGCCACCCGCAGCTCGCCGCGCTCCTCGATCACCATCAGCAGGGCGCTCGCGTCCAGCAGGGCGAGGCCGCGGTCCGCCATCAACCGCAGCAGCCACAACTCTGATCCCGACAGCATCAGACGGAGCTTATTGCCAGCTCGAGCGCTCCAGGGTGGCGGATGAGCGCCACTGCTCGCGTGGAGCGTCCACGGGAGCCGTCCCGCGCACCTCCGCGGGCGTCACGGGCGGGTCGGGAGCGGGGTCGCCGTTGACGCTGCGCAGCGCCGCCCGCGCCTGACCCACGAGCTCCTCGGCGGTCCAACCCTCGCGCCACGCGGCCAAGCCCATCGACACCTGCAGCGGCAGGCGTCTGCCCGCCGATTCGACCTTGATGGTGCGCAGCCGCTCGAGCGCGCGCCGCGCGACGATCTCCCCGCGCGGAGAGTCCGCTCCGGGGAGCAGCAGCGCCAGATCCCCGTCGGCGGTCAGGCCCACACGGTCGAAGCAGCGCAGCTCGCCGAGCAGCGCCCCGGTCACGTACTCGATCATCTGCTCGCGCAGCTCGCCGCCATGCTCGGGCACCATCTGATCGAGCTCGTCGAACACCAGCAGCAGGCAGCTCAGGCCCGCCCCCTGCCGTTCGGCGCGGGCGATCTCCTCGCGTGCGCGCTCGACCAGCGCCGCCGGCGTCAGCGCGCCGCCGCCATCCGTCGAGCGGCGATGCGGATGCTGATGGGGGTCGCTGGCAGCCATGCCTGTGAGCGGACGAGTGTACGGACGCGCCAGGGGTCCCCTCTGGCGTCCTTCCTGGACCGGCCCACGGATTATGCCCCTCACGCCTCGCGCGGGCAAGTGCCCGGCCGCGCGATCGCCATGCCCCGCGGACGCACCGCGCCGCCGCGCCCTCGTCCGGCGATCCGCGGGCGATCCGTCCCCATGCGCTGGTAGACACTTGCTGATGCTGCGAGAGCTACGCATCGAGAACCTGCTGCTGATCGAGCGCGCCGAGCTGCGCCTCGCCCCCGGCGTGAACGTGATCACCGGCGAGACCGGCGCCGGCAAGACGGTGCTCGCACACGCGCTCGACCTGCTCCTGGGCGGGCGCGCGCGCCCAGGCATCGTTCGACCCGGCGCGGACGAGGCCTACGTGGAGGGGACCTTCGACCTGCCCGAGCACCTCCACGGGGAGCCATGGGCCGATCGCCTCGGCAGCGATGCCGAGGAGCTGACGCTGGCGCGCCGCGTCGGCACTGACGGGCGTACGCGCGCCTACCTCGGCGGGCGCGCGGCCACCGTTGCCGAGTTGCGCGACGTGGGCGGCGCGCTGCTCGCCTTCTACGGACAGCACGAGCACCGCAAGCTGACGCTGGCGGGCGCCCAACTGCAGATCCTCGACGGACGGTGCGCAGGCGACCACGGGGCGCGCCTGCGCGCGTGCGCAGCGGCATTTGCGAGCACGCAGTCGCTGGAGGCACGGCTGGAGGAGCTGCGCGAGCTCTCCTCGCAGCGCGAGCGCGAGCTCGGGCTGCTCGCGTACGAGCTCGCCGAGATCGACGCGCTGGCTCCCGACGAGGGCGAGCACGAGCGGCTGCTGGCGGCGCGCGAGCGCGTACGCCGCCTCGATGCGCTGTGCTCGGCCGCCGGCGCGGGCGCCGAAGCGCTCGCGCCCGACAGCGGCGCGGCCGTGGGTGCGGCGCAGCTCGTGGCGAGCGCCGGCGGGCGGCTGGATGCGCTGGCCGGAGTGGACCCGGCGCTCGATGCGCTCGCCGAGCGCATGCGCTCGCTGGTCATCGAGTCCGAGGACCTCGCGCGCGAGCTGCGCGACTACTGTGAGGACGCCGCTGCGCTCGAGCTCTCGTCGTCTGTGGATGAAGCGGACGGCGTGCGCGAGCCGACCGGGGCTCGTTCCCCCGCCGGGGGCGATGCGCTGGAGGCGCTCGAAGCGCGTCTCGCCGCGGTGGAGCGCCTGGCCCGCAAGCACGGCGGCAGCGTCGGCGCGGTGCTCGAGTACGCGCGCCACGCCCGCGCGCGCCACGACGAGCTCGCGGGCGCGGAGGTCGCGCTCGCGCAGGCCACCGAGGGCCTCGATCGGGCGCGTGCGGAGCTCGCGCGCGCCGTGCAGTCCGTGCGCCGGGCGCGGCGCTCCTGCGCCGCGGGCTTCGCCGACGCAGTTCGCGAGCAGCTGCACGCGCTGGCCATGAGCGAGGCCAGCTTCGAGGTGCGGCTGCACGAGCGCGAGCCGGGTCCCACGGGCGGGGATGCGGTCGAGTTCATGATCGCGCCCAACCCCGGGGTGCCCGCCGGGCCGCTGCGCGAGATCGCCTCCGGCGGCGAGCTCTCGCGCATCATGCTCGCCATCATGAGCGTCGCCGGCGCCTCCCCACAGGATTCCACGCTCGTGTTCGACGAGGTCGACGCCGGCATCGGCGGGCACACCGCGCGCGTCGTCGGCGCCCGCCTGCGTGATCTCGGAGAGCGCCGGCAGGTGCTGTGCATCACGCACCTGCCGCAGATCGCGTCGATGGGTGCGCGCCACTTCTCGATCGTCAAGGACACCACTGCGCGACCGACGCGCGCCACCGTCGTGCAGCTCGGCGAGGGCGAGGTCGTGAGCGAGCTCGTGCGCATGCTCGGCGCCGACAGCGACGACACGGCCGCGCGCCGCCATGCGCGCGACCTGCGCCGCGCAGCCTGAGCGCCTGCAAACGGTGCGTTTTGCCGCGCCGGTCGTTACTCTCGCAGTGTGGCAACACCCTCGATCGCGTCGTCCCCGGCATCGTCCCCGCAGGGGAAGGGGGAGCAGGGCGGGGGGCCGGTCCCCGTGCCGGACTCCGCGTCCACGCCCACGCCCGCGAGCGCCCGCCGAGCATCCCCGCGTGGACCGTGTCCGGCTCGGTGCGCCCGGGCAGGCGCACGAAGCTGCTCGTCAGGCATCTCGTGCGCGGCGACATCGCGCTCATCGACCACCGCGACATCGACCGGGTGTCCGCCGAGGAGCTGATCGCGGCGGGCGCCGTGGCGGTCCTCAACTGCGGCGCGGTCCTCCAGCGGCGCCTACCCCAACCTGGGCCCGCAGCTGCTGGTGGAGGCGGGCATCGTCCTGGTCGACCTGCCCGACGACTCGCTGTTCGACGCTGCTCTGACGGCGACCCCGTCGTGATCCGGGCCGCCGCCCCGGACGGCGTCGCGGAGGGTGCACCGGACGCGGTGCGCTCCCCGCGCGAGATCCTGCGCAGAGGCCAGCGGCTGGCGGCGGGTGAGCTGCTGGACCTCGACCGCGTGTGCGCCGAAACCGAGCTTCGCCGACGCGAGGTGGGCGAGGCGCTCGAGCGCTTCGCCCACAACACCATCGAGCACATGCGCGAGGAGCGCGAACTGCTCGACGGGCGGATCAGGCTGCCGCGCTTCGCCACCGACTTCCGCGACCGCTCGACGCTGGTGGTCGTCCGGGGCGTCGGCCACCAGCGAGACCTGCGCGCCCTGCGTCCGTTCATCCGTGACAGGCGCCCGCTGATCGTGGCCGTGGACGGCGGCGCGGACGCGGCGCTCGAAGCGGGGTTGACACCGCACATGATCGTCGGCGACATGGACTCCGCCAGCGAGGCGGCCCTGCGCTGCGGCGCGGAGCTCGTCCTGCACGGCTATCCCGACGGCCGCGCGCCCGGGCGCCAACGCCTGGAGGAGCTCGGTCTGAGCTTCAAGCTGGTGCCCGCGCCGGGCACCAGCCAGGACGTTGCGATGCTGATCGCCGCGGAGAAGGGCGCGCGCCTGATCGTGTCCGTCGGCTCGCAGTTCAATCTCGTGGAATTCCTCGACCGCAACCGCAAGGGCATGTCCTCGACCTTCCTCACCCGCCTGCGCGTCGGCGAGATCCTCGTCGACGCCAAGGGCGTCAGCCGCCTGTACCAGCCGCGCCCCGGCCTGACGCCGCTGCTCGTGGTGATCGCGGCCGGACTGATCGCCATGATCGCGATCGTGTGGCTCACCCCGGCGCTCCATGACGTGGCCGAACTGCTGTGGCTGAGGCTGCAGACGCTCGCCGCCGTTCGCGCGGCCGGCGTCGGCGGCTGACCCGCGGGCTGGCGGGCCAGTAGCTCTCGCGCACGTCCATGTTCGACTTTCGCTACCACGCGCTGTCTCTCGCCGCCGTCCTGTTCGCGCTCACGCTCGGCGTGCTCCTCGGCGTGGCCATCGGCGAAAACACCAACATCGTCTCCTCGGCCAAGAACGGGATCGTCCACAACCTCAGCGCCGAAGTCAGGCAGGCGCGGACGCAGGCGAGCAAGCTGCACGAACAGCTCGCCAGCGAAGAAGCGGTCGCCGCCGGCCTGTACCCGCTGGCCGTGCACGAACTGCTCACCGGGCGGTACATCGGGGTGATGTTCATCGGCGGCTCCTCCGACGAAATCAATACCCTCAGGCGCAATGCCGTCGCGCAGGCGGGGGGGCAGATCACGACCGTGGTGGCCGTACGCGAGCCGCTCGACCTCGAAGGTCTCGCACAGGAGAGCGCCGGCACCACTACGCGGCGCTCGCGAGCTCCATCCCAGCTGCTCGAACGCTTCGGCGATCTGCTCGGCCGCCACTCGTATCCGGTGGTCCGCTCGTCGCTCGCGAGCTGATCAGCCGCGTGCGCGCCAGCCTGCTGAGCGCGTTCGACGGCCAGCTCACGCGCCTGGAAGGGCTCGTGGTGGTGCGCGCCGAGCCGAGCGGCATGACGCCCGCGCAGAGCGAAGCGAGCGCGCGTTCGAGTCCGGGCTGCTCGCGGGCGTGAACGCCGGGGCGTCCCCGCCGTCGGGGTCGAGCTGACCAGCACCGAACCGTCGCAGATCCCCTGGTACCGCGGCAAGGGCCTCTCCAGCGTCGACGACCTCGACCAGCTCGCCGGACAGGCATCGCTCGACTTTGCGCTCGCCGGCAGCCGCGGCACGTTCGGGGTCAAGTCCACCGCCGAATCGCTGCTCCCGGGCGTCACCGAGCGCGACGCCCGAGCTCGTGAGCGCGTCCGGCCCGCGCGCCGCGGCCGGCCCCGGCGTGTCCGCACCCGCCGCTAGCTTGCCTACATGCACGCCCTGCCGTTCCTGGTGGCGCTCGCGGTCGGCGCCGCGCTCGCGCCTGCTCTGCTGCGCGCGCTGAGCGACGGCGGGCACACGGCCCAACTATCGCGGGCGCGAGCTGCCCTTTCCCTTCGGCGTGCTCGTTCTCGCTGCGGCGTGCTCGCGCTGATTCCGCTGACGCTGCTGGCGTCGCTCGCCTCCGCTGCACATCTTTCCCTCGAGCCGCTGCTGCCCGATCTCCGTCTACGCGCTCGGCGTGCTCGCGCTTGGGCTGGTCGACGACACGCTCGCGGGCGACGTTCGAGGCGCCGGCGAGCAGCGGGCCACGGGGCTGGCGCGGACACGGCGCGGCGCTGGCGCGGGGTGAGCTCTCGACCGGGGCGCTCAAGGCCTTCGGCTCGCTCGGCCTGGCGCTGCTGAAGCGCACATCGCCGGCCTCGGCCTCGGGCTCCCAGACGGGCGCTGGCTGTTGGCCGCCGGCAGTGCTCGTGCTCGCCACGAACGCCTTCAATCTGGTCGACCTGCGCCCCGGACGAGCGACCAAGGCGTTCGTGCTGCTCGGGGCGGGCCTGACGATCGGCTCGGCCAACGTCGTGCCCCTGTGGGCGCTCGGGCTGTTCGCTGCGCCCGCGCTCGTCGCTGGCGCCTACGACCTGCGCGAGCGTGCGATGCTCGGTGACACCGGCGCCAACCTGCTCGGCGCCCTCGCCGGCCTGTGGCTGGTGCTCACGCTGTCCACCACCGGGCAGATCGTCGCGCTCGCACTGCTCGCGATCGTGACCGTCTACGGCGAGTTGCGCTCAATTTCCGCATTTATCGAACGGACACCCGGCCTGCGCCAACTAGACTCCCTGGGCAGGCCCGCATGAGCATGCACCAGAGCGACCGCCACGCACAGGCGCCCGGCAAGACCCGGTTCATCTTCGTGACCGGCGGTGTGGTGTCCTCGCTCGGCAAGGGCATCGCGGCAGCCTCGCTCGGGCGCCTGCTCGTCTCGCGCGGCCTGAGCGTCGCCCTGCAGAAGTTCGACCCCTACATCAACGTCGACCCCGGCACGATGTCGCCCTACCAGCACGGCGAGGTGTTCGTGACCGAGGACGGCGCCGAGACCGACCTCGACCTCGGCCACTACGAGCGCTTCACCGACGCCAACGCCAGCCGCGCGTCCAACGTCACGGCCGGGGGCGTGTACGACGCGGTCATCCGCCGCGAGCGGCGCGGCGACTACCTCGGCGGCACCGTCCAGGTGGTGCCGCACATCACCGACGAGATCAAGCAGCGGGTCGCGCTGATCGCCGAGCTCAGCGACGCCGACTTCGTGATCACCGAGATCGGCGGCACGGTCGGCGACATCGAGTCGCTGCCGTTCCTGGAGGCCATCCGCCAGTTCCCGGTCGACGTCGGGCGCCGGCGCTGCATGTTCATCCACCTGACGCTCGTTCCCTACATCGGCCACGCGGGCGAGCTGAAGACCAAGCCCACCCAGCACTCGGTCAACGAGCTGCGGCGCATCGGCATCGCGCCGGACATGCTCATGTGCCGCTCGGAGGGCTCGCTGTCGAGCGAGATCCGCAAGAAGATCGCGCTGTTCGCCAGCCTGCCGATGGAGGCGATCGTGTCGGCCTGCGACGTCGGCAACATCTACGAGGTCCCGCTCACCTTCCGCGAGCAGGGGGTGGACGACTTCGTCCTCGAGCACTTCGCGCTGGAGGCGCCCGCTCCCGAGCTCTCGCGCTGGAAGGAGCCGATCGAACGCTCGGCGCGCGCCACGAACACCGTGCGGATCGCGCTGGTCGGCAAGTACGTGCGCCTGGAGGACGCCTACCTGTCGGTCTCCGAAGCGCTCCGCCACGCCGCCTCGCTCCAGGATGCGAGGGTGGAGATCGAGTGGATCGACTCCGAGGCGCTCGAGGGCGCCGAGGGCGCGAGACGCTGCGGGCGCTGGCATCCTCCGCGGCGGCAGGCGGAAAGGGCGTGGACGGCATCCTCATCCCGGGGGGCTTCGGCGGGCGCGGGATCGAGGGCAAGATCGCCGCCGCGCGGCTCGCGCGCGAGCGCCAGATCCCCTACCTCGGGATCTGCCTGGGCATGCAGGTGGCGGTCGCCGAGTTCGCCCGGCACGTCGCCGGCATGGACGGCGCCAACTCGACCGAGTTCGACATCGAGACCCCCTTCCCGGTGATCGACCTGCTGCCCGAGCAGAAGGAGGTGGCCGACCTCGGCGGCACCATGCGCCTGGGCGCCGACCCGATCAAGCTGCATCCGGGCTCGCGCGCGCTGGAGATGTACGGCGAGGCCGTCATCTACGAGCGCCACCGCCACCGCTATGAGGTCAACAACCTGCTGCGCAAGCGCCTCACCAACGCGCGGGACGAGGGCTCGGGTGGCGGGCTGCGCGTGACCGGCACCTCGCCGGACGAGCGCCTGGTCGAGGTGATCGAGCTCGACGCCCACCCGTTCTTCGTGGCCTCGCAGTTCCATCCCGAGTTCAAGTCCCGTCCGGAGCGCCCCGCGCCGCTGTTCCGCGGCTTCATAGCCGCCGCGCTCGCATCGTCCCGGGACGGGGAGCGGGCGGCTGCGCGCGCCGCGCACGGGCAGACGCCCGAGGGCTCGCCGGCACGGACACAGCGGGAGCGGATCTCCGCGGGCGACTCGCGCGGGCAGGCGCCGGAGGTAACGCCCTCGCGGGCGCAGCGCGCCGGCCTGTCGTGAGCTCGCAGGCGCCCACGGCCCGGGTGGGCGAGCTCGAGCGCCGTTACCTGAGCGGAACGTTCGCGGAGCTGTGTCGGATCGAGAGCCCCTCCGGCGTCGAGCGGGCGTGCGCCGAGCGCGTGATCGCCGAGCTGCGCGGGCTCGGTGTGAGCGTCCACGAGGACGACGCCGGCCCGCGCGCCGGTTCGGACTGCGGCAACCTGCTCGCGCGCATCCCCGGTGGCGCGCAGTCAGCCATCCAGGCCGACGACGGCGCGCGCGATCCCGCGGCTGGCGCCGCGCCCGATCCGCGGCGCTCGCTGCTGCTGTGCGCGCACCTGGACACCGTGCCGCTGCAGGCGCCCGTCGAGCCGGCGCTCGTGGACGGGTTCTGGGAGAACGCCAACGACGGTGTCCTCGGCGCCGACAACAAGGCGGCCGTGGCGGTGCTGTTGACCCTCGCCCGCCATGTGTGCCGACAGGGCGCGCCCGTGGACCTCGAGCTGCTGTTCACCGTCGGCGAGGAGGTCTCGCTGGCCGGCTCGCGCGCGTTCGACGCATCCACGCTGGGCAGCGACTTCGGCTACGTGTTCGACCACGCCACGCCGATCGGCGAGATCGTCACCGATTCGCCCACGCACTTTCGCGTGGAGGCACACTTCCGCGGCGCGGCCGCGCACGCGGGCATTCGTCCCGAGGACGGCCGCAACGCGATCCTCGCGGCGGCCCGCGCGGTCGCGTCGCTGCCGGCCGGGCGCTTGGAGGATGGGAGCACGGTCAACGTGGCCACGATCGCCGGCGGCACGGCCATCAACGTGGTCCCCGAACGATGTTCGCTGTTGCTCGAGGCGCGCGCGCTCGGGGACGCGCGGGCGGAGACGCTGGTCGCGGAGATCGTCGACCGGCTGCACGAGGCGGCCAACCTGCCCGACTGCGACTGCGACATCGACGTGAGCGTGCAGCGCACCTTCTCCGGCTATCACCTGACCGGCGCCAGCCCGGCGGTGAGCGTGGCCGAAGCGGCCCTGCGCGCCTGCGGGCACGAGCCTGTGAGGATCTCGAGCGGAGGAGCCTCCGACGCGAACGAGCTGCTCGCACAGGGCTTTCAGACGGTGAACCTCGCCAACGGCACCGAGCGCAACCACGAGCCCGGGGAGCGCGTGAGCGTGCTCGCGCTCGAGCAGATGCTCGACGTGGCGCTCGCACTGCTGGACGAGGCGGCGAGTCTCCCGGCGGCGCGCGCACTGTAGCTTGCAGCGCCCATGCTGAAGCTCCGCCGGGCAATCGTGGTCGAGACGCGCAGCGCACAGGGCGCTGCCAAGCCTGCCAAGCGCAAGCGCGCGAAGGCCGATCCCAGCCTGTTCGGGGCCGGCTCGGGCGCCGAGGGCGAGCAGCACCTGGTGGTCGAACTGTCTCCCTCCGCGATCGGGAAGGATGCTGCGGCTGGTGCCGATGCCGATGCCGGTGCGGCTGGCGCCGGCGCGCGCCGGGAGGCGATCGCGGACGTCACGCTCGTGGGGTCGGCGCAGGTCGGCGACGAGGTGATCGTCAACACCGAAGCGCTCGACCTGGGACTCGGCTCGGGTGGCTTCGACGTCGTGCACGTCAACCTCACGCGTGGTCTGGACGGTCCCTCGAGTCGCGCCCAGTCGAACGTGATGAAGCTCAACTACACGAGCCTCCAGCACGTGGTGGCGGCGGTCGAGGGGCAGGCGGCAGGGTCTCTGGATCTCCCCGTGAAGCACCCCACGGCGGTGCTCGCGCTGCACGGCCAGCTCGCCGCCGTGGCATGGGCGTTCGCCCAGGGGGCGCCCGAGGCGCGACTGGGCTACGTGCAGACCGTCGGTGGGGCCCTGCCCGGCGGGCACTCGCGCACGGTGCGCATGCTGCGCGAACGCGGCCTGTTGGCCGGCCATCTGACCGCAGGCGCAGCCTTCGGCGGCGAGGGGGAGGCGGTGAGCACCGCCGGCGCGCTGCACCACGGACTGCAGGCGCTCGGCTGGGATGCCGCGGTGTGCGGTCCCGGCCCGGGCATCATCGGCTCGGGCTCGATGCTCGGGCACGGGGGCATGGTCGCGTTGGACTCCGCGCACGTGGCACTCGCGCTCGGCTGCGCGACGCTCCTGGTGGCGCGCATGTCCTCCGGCGAGGAGCGCAGTCGCCACCGCGGCATCTCCCACCACTCGCTCACCGTGCTCGACCTGCTGCTGGAGCCGGTCACCGTGGCGTTGCCCGCCGGCATGCGCTCGCCGGTGGGCGCCGACCTGCGTGCGGGCCTGCAGTCGGTGTTCGGCGGCGCCATGCCGAGCCGGCCTGACGGCGAGCGACCGGCGGCGACGCTCCAGGTCGAGCGCCACACCCCGGAGCGTCCGGCGCGGATCGCGCGCCACGACTGGCGGCGCGCGAAGGTGGATCTGCCGGCGTACGCGGCCAGCGGTCTGCCGGCCGAGACGATGGGCCGCAGGCTGGCGGAGGATCCGCTGTTCTTCGGCGCTGCCCTCGCCGGCGGCAGCGTGCTCGCCGAGCTCGCGTTGGAGTCTCCGGTTGACGATGCGCGGTGAGCGCCGTGCCCGCATCCCCCGGGTCGCGATGAGCGGTGAATTTGAGGCGCTCGGCGGGGAGACCGTCTACCACGGACGTCTGGTGGACGTTCGCATCGAACGCTTTCGCCACAGCGACGGCGAGGAGGTCACGCGCGAAGTCATCCGCCACAGCGGTGCGGTGGCGGTGGTCGCCTACGACCGCGAGCACGTGTGGCTGGTGCGCCAGCCGCGTGAGGTGGTGGGTGAGCAGGCGCTGCTGGAGATCCCGGCGGGACGCCTGGATGTGAGCGGCGAGGAGCCGCTGGCGGCCGCCAAGCGCGAGCTCGCCGAGGAGATCTCCCTCGGTGCGCGCACGTGGGAGTCGATCGTCTGCTACCACGCGAGCCCGGGCATCCTCGATGAGCGCGTGCACTTGTTCTGCGCGAGCGACCTCCATCCCGCGCAGGCGCACAGCGATGAGGAGGAGCGCATCGAGATCGTGCCGTGGCCGCTGGCCGAGCTCGACCGCGCGATCGACGAGTGTCGAGACGCGAAGACGCTCATCGGCCTGCTGTGGCTGTCGCGCCGCCTACGCGCCTGACGCATCGAGGCTGGGCGGGCGGTTGCAGCGCCCAGGAGCGCAACCGTCCTCAGCGAAGCTGCAAACATGGCGATGACCGCCAGCGCTTCCGCGCCCGCGGCGCGCGCGATCGCTCCCCCCTCGCAAGGGGAGCCCCTGCTCCTGGACTTCCTGGCGTACCTGGAGCTGGAGCGCGGACTCTCGCGCAACACGCTCGAGGCGTACCGCTCGGACCTGCTGCAGTTCGGCGAGTTCCTGCATCGCCGCGGCGTGGGGGCCGCGGACGCGAGACACGGCGAGTTGGCCGCGTTCCTGTCGGAGCTGGCCGACGGGAGGCCCGGCGGGCAGGACGGGAGCGGGGAGCAGCCGCGCGCGCCGGTCGCGGCGAGCACGCTCGCGCGCAAGGTGGCGTGCCTGCGCTCGTTCTACCGCTACCTGCGTCGCGAGGGGACGATCTCGCACGATCCCACCGCCGAGCTGCGCGGGCCGCGTAAGCCGCAGCGCCTGCCGCGCGTGCTCTCGCGCGAGCAGGTCGCGCGTCTGCTCGCGCAGCCGGCGGGCTCGCAGCCGTTGGCGCTGCGTGACCGGGCGCTGCTGGAGGTGATGTACGCATGCGGCCTGCGGGCGTCAGAGCTCGTGGGCCTGGAGCTCGCGGACGTGGATCTCGAGGAGGCGCTGCTGTGCGCCCGCGGCAAGGGCTCGAAGGAGCGGATCGTGCCGATCGGCCGCCAGGCGGTGGCGGCGCTGCACGCATACTGCCGCACCGGGCGCGCGCTGTTGATCGGCGCCCACGCCCCGAACACCCCCCACGGGCAGGCGCGTGTGTTCCTGAACAGCAGGGGCTCGCCGTTGACGCGCCAGGGCCTGTACAAGATCGTGCAGGGCCACGCGCGCAGCGCGGGTCTGCACGAGCGCATGAGCCCGCACACGCTGCGCCACAGCTTCGCCACGCATCTGTTGGCCGGCGGCTGCGACCTGCGCTCGCTTCAGGAGATGCTCGGCCACGCCGACCTGGCGACCACGCAGGTGTACACGCATCTGTCAGCAGATCGCCTCAAGGAGGCCTACTTCAGCGCGCACCCGCGGGCGAGCATCAAGACGTCCGGCGCCGCCGCCGGGGCTCCGGCCGGGCCTCCCGGCGGTGAAGGGGCTCGCGTCCAGGGATACCCCCGCGCGAGGATCACGCGCTAGGGACCGGACGATGCGCGTCGCAGTGGAGGTCGTACCCGCGAGGAGGGCGCTCGTGCTGGTGATCGACGGGTGCGGCGTGGGCGCATTGCCGGACGCTGCGTGCTACGGCGACGAGGGCACGAACACCTTGGCGCACCTCGCGCGCGAGCTCGGCGGTCTGAAGCTGCCGGCCGACCACGGGGTGGACCTGTCGCACCCGGGCACCGACCGCACGCGCGAGTACGTGCCGCTGCTGGCGGTGAGCGGCCGCATGCTCGCGCGGCGCAGAGCCGGCGCCGGCTTCCGGGGCGCCCGCCACGACGGCCCGCTGGCGGACGTGGGCGCGACGGCGCTGCGGTGGCTCACCGGGCGCGACGCGCAGGGCCTGCCGGGCCGGGCGTTCATCGCCTGATCCGGCTCGAGGCTCCGGGACCCTTGCGACACGGACGGCGCCGTGTGGGCGCCATAAGCTAGGCAGCGATGCCCGAGCTGCCCGAGGTGGAGACGATCAGACGCCAGCTGGCTCCGCTGGTCGAGGGTCGGCGCCTGCTCAGCCTCGAGATCCTCGATCCGCGCTGGTCGCGCCCGCTGGCGCCGGCCGAGCTGGAGGCGGCGCTCCAGGGCAGGCGCATCGAGCGTCTGGGCCGGCGCGGCAAGTACCTGGTGTGGAGCTTCGAGGGTGACGTGCACCTGGCACAGCACCTGCGCATGACCGGCGCGGTGCTCGCCGATCCGGAGCCCGAGCCGGCCCACACGCGCGTGCGCATGAGGCTCGGTGCGCGGCGCGGCAGTGGAGGCGAGCGCGCAGGCGGCGGAGCGGGGCGGGGCGTGCGGCTTGTGATCGACGACCTGCGGCGCTTCGGCACGGGGGAGCTCCTGCTGGGCAGCGAGGCGCTCGAGGCGTTCTTCGCATCGCGCCTGGGCCTCGAGCCGTTCGACGAGGGCTTCACGGTCGAGCACCTGCGTGCGCTGGCGCGCGGGCGCACGTCCCCGATCAAGGCGTTCCTGCTCGACCAGCGCAAGATCGCCGGCGTGGGCAACATCTATGCGGACGAGGCGCTGTTCAGGGCCGGAGTGCACCCGCGGCGAGCGGCCGGGCGTCTGACCGGGGCGCAGCTCGCGCGCGTGCGCGAGGGCGCCATCGCGGCCTTGAGCGCCGGCATCGAAGCGCGCGGCGCGAGCATCGATGACTTTCGACACGTGGACGGCGTTCGCGGATCCTTCCAGGACCAGTTCCTGGTGCACCTGCGAGAGGGCGAGCCGTGCGTCGTGTGCGGCAGCCAGATCGTGAAGATGGTGGTCGCGGGGCGCGGCACGTACGCGTGCGAGAGCTGTCAGCCGCGCCCGCGCGGCGTGCGGCCCCCACGTTCATCGGCCATGGCCTCGCAGGCCCCGGGCCGCGCGGGCTCCACGGCTGGGAGCTCGAGCGAGCCGCTCACGCGGCCGGCTGCGCGCCGATCAGCAGCGCGTCGAGGCGCCCGCTCTGATCGGCAGCCTGGATCTCGTTGAAGCCGCCCACCAGTTGGCCGTCGATGATCACCTGGGGAAAGGTCATCATGCCGGTCCTCTGCGCCAGCTCGACCCGTCCGTCGGGGTCCTTCGACAGGTTGATCTCGGCGAACTCCACGCCGCGGGCCTTCAGCAGCCCCTTGACACGAGCGCAGAAAGAGCAGGGATCGGTCGTATAAACGGTTACCTGACTCATTACTTCATTTAGTATAGCGGGAGTTGCCGCGGTGGGCGTCGCATGCATCCATCACCATGGGGTGGTGAGCAGCCGGGCGGTGAAGACAGAGGCGGTGGTGCTGCGCTCGATGCGCTACGGCGAGGCCGACCGCATCCTGCACCTGTATACGCCCCATCGTGGCCGTGTGGGTGCGATCGCGAAGGGCGTGCGCCGCGCGCGCAGTCGCTTCGGCGGACGGTTGGAGCCTTTCTTCCGCCTGCAGATCGAGCTGCACGAGGGGCGCGGTGAGCTGCTGACGGTGACGGGGGCCCACACCGTGGACGCGCATGTGCGCCTGCGCTCGAGCGCGCGCGCGCTGGATGCGGCAGCGCGGGCATGCGACGCGGTGGGGCGGCTGTTCGAGACCTCCGAGCCGCACCCGGGCGTGTTTAACCTGCTGTGCCGCCAGTTGGCGCTGCTGGACGAGCGCGCCGGCGAGGTTGCGGGCTCCGCGAGCGCTCGCGCGGGAGCGCTGGCGTTCCGCATGAAGCTGCTCGTGGCGGCGGGGCTGGCGCCGCAACTCGGGGCGTGCGCGAACTGCGGCGAGCACGATCACCTGGTCGGCTTCTCGGGCGCGGCGGGGGGTGTGGTGTGCGGGGCGTGCGAGGCGGGATCGTTTCCCCTGCACGAGGAGGCGCACCGCTTCATGACACAGGCGCTCGGCAACGCGCTCGCGGAGGTCCCCGAAGCGGACGTGCCGGTGCTCGGCCAGGTGGAGCGCGCGATCGCGGCGACGCTCGAGCACCACGCGCATGTGCGCTTGATGCCCGCCGCCGGCGGGCGCTCGAGCTGATCCAGCTATCGTGCAGCGCCGTGGACGAGGGTGTTCCGATCGCATATCAGGTGCTCGAGACGGGCGTGGCGGTGCTGGCGTCCGATGGCGAGCAGGTGGGCACGGTGCACCACGTGGTGTCCGCGCCCGAGAAGGACATCTTCCACGGCCTGGTGATCTCCACCCCGGGGCACGGGCTGCGCTTCGTGGAGGCCGCGGATGTGGCCTCGCTGCATGAGCACGGCGTGGATCTGCGCATCGACTCGGCGAGCGCTCAGGGATTGCCTCAGCCCGGCGGCGGGGCCCCGGTGTTCGACGAGGACCCCGGCGAGATGAAGGGCTGGCACCACTGGGTGCACAAGGCCACCCTCAAGGGCGACTGGAAACGCGAGTAGCGCACGCGGGCGCCGGCCGAGGCCGGTGGCACAATCGAATGGTGAGCATCGCCAGCGAAGAGGACACAGTTGCGGGCGGCTTCGCCGCGCGCGTGGCCGAGCAGGAGGAGCGGCTGCTCTCGCCGCTGGCCGCGCGCTCCTACCCGGCGCTGCGCGCACGCGAGGAGGAGGACTGCCGTCTGCGCACGCCGTTCCAACGCGACCGCGACCGCATCGTCCACTGCAAGGCGTTTCGCCGGCTGACGCACAAGACACAGGTGTTCGTGGCGCCGCGCGGCGATCACTACCGCACACGCCTGACGCACACGCTCGAGGTGACCAGCATCTCGCGCACGGTGGCACGGGCGCTGAGCCTGAACGAGGACCTGGCGGAGGCGATCGGGCTGGGCCACGACCTCGGTCACCCGCCGTTCGGCCATATCGGCGAGGAGGTGCTGGACGGCTGCCTGAAAGAGCGCTTCGGGCGCGACTTCCGCCACTACGAGCACTCGCTGCGGATGGTGGAGGAGCTCGAGCGCGACGGCGCGGGACTGAACCTCACAGAGCAGGTGCGCGACGGGATCGCGCGCCACTCGAGCCGCGCGCCGCTGCCCTCCACACTGGAGGGCCGGATCGTGCGGTTGATCGACCGTGTGGCGTACATCAACCACGACATCGACGACGCGATACGGGCCGGGCTGCTGCGCGAGCAGGAGTTGCCCGGCGAGCCGATCGCGGTGCTCGGTGGCAGCGGCTCTGCGCGGATCGACGCGCTCGTGCACGACATGGTCGAGCATTCGCAGCGGGCGGGGGACATCGTCCAGGGCCCGCTGGCCGGTCCGGCGATGGCGGAGTTGCGGGAGTTCATGTTCGAGCACGTGTACATGGGCCCTGCGGTGCGCGCCGAGCAGGCGAAGATCGCGGAGGTGGTGCGGCGGCTGTTCGAGCACTACGTCGAGCACCCGGAGCTGCTTCCCGGCAGCGATGGCGAGCGCGAGCTGGCCGAGCGCGTCACCGACTACCTGGCGGGCATGACCGACAGGTACTGCATCAGGGCCTACACGGAGCTGCAGGTGCCGCAGGCGTTCGCCCGCTAGCGTTCGGCCGTGGCGCTTTACACGAAGGACTCCAAGGACCGCGTGCGCGACGCGGTCGATTTCGTCGAGCTGGTGTCGGCGCGCACGGAGCTGCGCCGCGCCGGTCCCGCTCGCTACGAGGGTCTGTGCCCGTTTCACGACGAGCGCACGCCATCCTTCGGGATTGACCCGGCGCAGAAGGTGTACTACTGCTTCGGCTGCCAGGCGGCGGGCGACGTGTTCACGTTCGTGCAGGAGACCGAGGGCGTGGACTTCAAGGGCGCGCTGGAGCTGCTCGCGGAACGCTACGGGGTGGAGCTTCAGCGCGAGGCGGAGGACCCGAAGGAGCAGGAGCGACGCCGACGCAGGGAGCGGCTGCTGGAGCTGCTGAGCCGCACGGCGGCCTACTACGAGCGCTACCTGTGGGAGTCCGAGGAGGCGACGCGCGCCCGCGAGTATCTGCTGGGCAGGGGCCTCGGCGAGCAGGCATTGAGGGAGTTCCGGGTGGGGTATGCGCCGAGCGCGTGGGACCGGGTGCTGACAGCCTCGCGCAGGGGCGGCTTCTCAGAGCAGGAGCTTTATGAGACGGGCCTCGCCCAGCGCTCGAAGGAGAACGGGCGCCTGTACGACCGCTTCCGCTCGCGCATCATGTTCCCGTTGGCCGACGTGCGCGGACGCGTGCTCGGCTTCGGCGCGCGCGCGATGGGCGAGGAACAGCGCCCGAAGTACCTGAACACCTCGGATAACGACATCTATCACAAGGGCCTGCAGCTGTATGGCGCTGACCTGGCGCGTCCGCACGCGACGAAGGCCGGCGAGGTGATCGTGTGCGAGGGCTACACCGACGTGATCGCCATGCACGAGGCGGGGATCCGCAACGCGGTGGGGCTGATGGGTACGGCGCTGACGGCCGAGCAGGTGGGCGAGCTGGCGCGGATGGCGCAGACGGTGCTGCTGGCGCTCGACGCGGACAGCGCGGGGCAGGAGGCGATGCTGAAGGCGTTCCGCCTCGCTACCAAGCGCAAGCTGGAGCTGCGCGTGGTCACGCTGCCGGTGGGCTCGGACCCGGCGGAGCTGATCCAGCGCGACGGCGCGCAGGCGATGCAGGCGTTGGTGAAGGACTCGATCTCGTTCGTGCGCTTTCGCGCGGAGCGCGTGCTCGCGAGCGGCGACCCGTCGGACAGCGAAGAGCAGGACCGCATGATCGAGGAGCTGCGGCCGGTGTTCGCAGAGCTGCCGCCGAGCGCCCTGCGGATGGAGCTGACGCAGATCGTGGACAGCCGCATGGCGCTTCGTGACGGGCTCGCAGAGCAGCTGCTGGCGGCGCCGTCGCGCGCGCCCGCGCGGGGAACGCAGCGCGGACAGGGCCCGGCGCGCAGCGGCGCCGAAGGCGACGACCAGACGACAGCGCGCGCTCGCCAACCGCGCGCGAGCGAGATGACGCGCCGCGAGGAGACAGAGCGAGCTTTCCTCGCGCTGTGCATCGCCTCGCCGGACGAAGGCGCGCTGGCGCTCGCGGGCCTGGACATCGAGGAGCACTTCTCGAGCGGCTTGCTGCGCCGCGCGGCGCGGCATCTGTGCGCCGTGGGTCTGCGCGCGCCGATGAGCGAGGTGGGTGGCGTCGAGGAGCGCCTCGAGGACGACCCGCAGCTGAAGGGGCTGCTGGCGGAGCTGGTCGTGGAAGCGGGGCGCGAGCGAGCCGACGGCGCGATGCTCGAGGTCCAGCGCCTGCAGCTCGAGCTCGCGCGCGTGGAGCGCCAGATCCAGCGCGCCCGGGGTCAGGACGGCGGCGACGTCAGCGCGCTCGCGCAGCACAAGGCAGAGGTCAAGCGCGACTTCGACCGCGCGTACGGGCAGGTCCTGGAGCAGACAGGGGATCGGCCGGGCTGACGGGACTCGGGGCCCGACGGAAGGGCGTCCCGGTCGTGTCTGCAGCGAGCTGGCGGTGCGCCTGCTGGCGTTGAGAAGTCACAGAGTTGGCACAGACGTCATCGTTACGAACATACGTTCGTGCGATAGTCCAGTGCATGGATCGGGCCTCCTTGGAGCAGCTTCTTGAACAGGGGCTGTCGCTGGCGGAGATCGGCCGGCGGTTCGACCTGCATGAATCGACGGTCGGCTACTGGGTCAAAAAACACGGGCTGGAGGCTGCCAGCCGCTCCAAGCATGCCGCGCGGGGAGGTGTTGCAAGGGAGGATCTGGAAGCGCTGGTCGAGGCGGGCAGATCGATCGCGGAGATCGCCAAGGTGGTCGGTCGGAGCAAGGCGACGGTGCGGCACTGGCTCAAGCGTTATGACTTGAAGACCTTTTCCCAGCAAGGGCGGGTTGGAGCTGGCGCCACACGTGCGGCCAAGGCTGCGGGCAAGGCCACCGTGATGAGGACGTGCGCTGAGCACGGCGTGACCGAGTTCTGGCTCGAGGGCCGTGGCTACTATCGGTGCAAGCGATGTCGTATGGAGCGCGTGAGTCGGCGCAGACGCAGGATCAAGCTGATCCTCGTTGCCGAGGCGGGCGGACGCTGTGCGGTATGCGGCTACGATCGCTGCGTAGCAGCGCTTCACTTCCATCATGTGGACCCAAGCACCAAGCGATTCCATCTGAGTATGCAGGGCGCGACTCGCTCGCTGACGGCGGCGCGCGCCGAGATGGAGAAATGCGCGCTCTTATGCGCCAACTGCCACGCCGAGGTCGAGTCGGGGCTCGCGAAGCTCCCTGCGCGCACAGGCCGCGACAAGGTGGCCTAGAATCCCGCAGGCGATCCGGGGCAGCTCGACTGGCCGAGCGCTCGACTGTTAATCGAGAGGTTGTGGGTTCGAGCCCCACCCCCGGAGTAGTGACAATCCGCACAATCTAGCTGATGCGAAGCATGCGACACTGGCGCTCGGCCAGCATGGCGCTGGCCGAGCGCCGCCCGCCCGCCTTGTCGTGGGGCAGGACGGGCCGTGATCTCCTCGCAGGCGTGGGTGAGTACGCCGGGACCGCTGGCGCAAGCACGGCTGGCTTGAGGACTTCCTCACACCACTGGCGGAAGCTGGTGGGGGTGATGGCCTGCGGGGTGCGTGGCTCTGCGTTGTCGAGGCCCTTGTTCTTTGCGATCAGCATGTCGACGAAGCCTTGTGCCATTGCCTCTGACATTCCGGATCCGATGTGTCTGGCCTTGAACGCCTCGAACGGGATCTGCTGGAAGCGCACCGGTTTCCCCAGCACCTCGGACATGGTCTGTGCCATGTCTTCGTATGAGAGGTCCTCGGGGCCGAGGATGGGGACGCTGTCCTGCCCGCTCCAGGAGTGGTCGAGCAGCAGCTCGGCGGCTACGGTGGCGATGTCGCGTGTGGCGCAGGTCGGGGCCTTCAGGTCTCCGGAGATCGGCGAGAAGAACACGCCCTGGTCCTTGATCGCCTCGACTTGGTTGAGCAGATTGTCCATGAACGAGGGCATCCTCAGCGCGCGGTAGCTCACACCTGTGCTGGCGATCAGCTCGTCTATTGCCAGCCCTGCCGTCACATACCCGGCGTTCTCACCCAGCGCGGTTCCGCCGCCGAGGGCCGAAACCCTGACAACCCGCTTCACCCCCTGGCTCTCGAAGGCGGCGCACGCCGGTCGGGTGAAGTCGACATTGGCCGCCTCGAGGCTCTCGGCCTGTGGGTTCGGGGGCGTGAGCCAGAACACGGAGTCGGCGCCCGCAAACGCCTGCTCGACGACGTCGGCGTCGCCGTGCGACCCTTCGACGATCTCAACGCGCTCGCGCGCCTGCGGGGAAAGCCGGGAGGGGTCGCGCGCGATCACACGGATCGGCTCACCGCTGTCGAGGATGTTCTCGAGGAGCTGGCGGCCGATGTTGCCGGTGGGGGTGGTGATTACGATCATGTGGCTCTCCTAGATCGGTCGGTGGGGTTGTAGAGCTGTGACGTTGCGGGGGTGCGCTTGGGTCTCGGGCACGATGCGCAACCAGCGGATTGCGATGAGCCCGGCGAGCAGGAGTGTCCCGGCGACGATCAGAAACGCGCCGTGGATGCCTGCCGAATAGGCGGTTGCCCCGACATGCCGTGCCTGGGCCTGGGACAGGCCCGCGAGGCTGGTGTGAATCGGCTGTGCTCCGGAGCGGGAGATCGCGGCTGCGGCTGCTTGCCGCGCCGCGGGTGGGAGTGCCAGCAGTGAGGCGAGCGCGCTGGCATGGCTGCGGGTTGCGACGACGGCGCCCAGCAGCGCGATGCTGAGGGCAGCGCCGACCTGGCGTGCGGTGTTGACGACGCTCGACGCGAGCCCCGCGCGGCGCGCGTCGACGGCGGCCAGCGCGGCGGCTGAGAGGGGGGCGATCGAGAGACCGAAGCCAGTTCCGGCGATCGCCTGGCGCCACCAGATGTCGCCGTAGGGAGTGGACGGGTGCAGTCCGGCCAAGGCCCACAGGCCGAGCGTGCCGAGGAGCGCGCCGAGCGCCACTGGCTTGCCGAATCCAACACGGTTGACCAGGCGCCCGGCGATCGGTGGGGTAGCCATCAGCGTCAAGGTGAACGGAAGGCTGCGCAGTCCCGCTTGGAGAGCCGACATCCCTTGTACGCCCTGCAGGAACTGTGTGGTGAAGAACGGCACCGAGATCAACGCGAACCCGACCGCGAATGTGACCACGACGGTTGCACTCAAGAGGCGGACCCGGAACAGGCTCAGGGGAAGCATCGGCTCCACGGCGCGCGACTCGACGAAGAGAAAGACAGCGAGCAGGATCACCGCGAGCGTCAGCGGCCCGGCGACCGGGAGCTCAGACCACGGATGGCTACCACGCTCGATGAATCCGTAGGTGAGGGTGGCCAGCCATCCGATGCAAAGCAGCTGGCCGGGAACGTCGATGCGGCGCGCTTGGGGATTCTTCGATTCCCTCAGCGCGGGCACGCCGAAGGCCAGGCACGCCGCGGCGATCGGGACGTTGACGAAGAACACCCAGCGCCAGCCGGGCCCGGAGACCAGGGCACCACCCAGAGTTGGTCCGACGCCCAGTGCCGTGCTGGACAGCGCCGCGTACAGGCTGACTGCGCGCACGCGATCGCGCGGTGCGGGAAACGCTGTCGCCAGCAGCGCCAAGCTCGCGGGGGCCAGCGCCGCGGCGCCCACTCCCTGGAGGGCCCGCGCCAGATGCAACTGTGTGGCCGACTCCGCCAGGCCACACAGCAGGGAGCTGAACGCGAACACCGCCATGCCGATCTGGAATACGCGCTTGCGTCCGAAGCGGTCGGCGAACGCGCCGCCCGAGAGCAGCAATGCGGCGAAGGACAGCGTGTAGGCGTCCACCACCCACTGCACGCCCGAGAAACCTGCGTTCAGACTGCGCTCGATCGTCGGCAGCGCCGTGTTCACGATCGTCAGGTCCATCAGGACCATGAAGAAGCCCACGCAACAGACCGCAAGCGTCTTGCGCTGATGCGCGCTCATCGGGCTCTCCCGAGCCCGTGCCTCGCCGGTCTGACTATGGTGGTCCATAGCCAGGATCGTAGCATGCTGGCTCTGCGTTACAGAAGTCAGCCCCGAGCCGGAGGGTTTACCGCGATCGCAGCGCTTGCGGTCGGGCGGTCAGGTAGGTGATCACGGGCGGTGCATCACTGGTCGTCTGGCTGTACAGCCCCCCAACGAGCGAGCGCATTGACAATCGGCAGCAGTTCGCGGCCCATCGGCGTAAGCTCATACTCCGATCGCGTGCGCTGTCCCGGCTCTTGATAGGGGCGGCGCTCAAATACGCCAGCGTCCGTCATGGCACGCAGGCGCGTGGCGACGACAGCCTCGCTGATGCCGGTGCGGCTGACGAAGCTGTCGAACCGGCTGGTCCCGTTGCTCGCCTCGAGCAGCAGGTACATGGCGCAGCGCGCGCCAACCACGTCCAAGGCCGCCTTCAGTCCTTGGCGAGCCTGGGCGCCGTCGCTTGGTTGAGCTGCCAGTGGCGTTCCGCTCCCTCCGCGCTGAGTACTGTCTCCCATAGTCAGCCTAGCCTAGCGCAAACCGCCCGAAAACCCCATGTTCAAGCCAACTTCCACCGCTCGCCCCGACCGGTCCAGAGTTGGTGTAAGTCGCGTGGCCGGCCAGCGCGAGCGGCAACCACTTGCTAAGGCGGTACTCCTGGCGCATGGTTGTGGGATGGTGCGAGTCGGACCCCCGGAGCTCGCGGTCACGCCAGTTCGGAGCACGGACGAGGCGACCCAGGCGCGCGCCGCCCTCGGTGGCGCTGGCGCCTCAAGCCGCCATCGCCGTGCGCCGATGCATGGCGTGGAATGTCCTCGCTCGAGCACGCGACAGCCGCCCGCAGCGCGCCGGCGAGCGTTGTCGCGCCGAACGTGTGGATACGCAAGGCGCGCCGGACGGGAACCTTTGCCGTGCTCGCGTACCTGAACGCGGCCGCGTGGGTGGCGATCAGCGTGGATGTGGCGAGCAAGTCGCAGTTCACCAGCCACCTGGGCAGTTTCGTCGTGATGCTCGTGTTCCTGCTCGGGGTGGCCGCGCTCAGCGTGATCACCGGGCTCCGGCTTGCGAGCTGCGGCTTGTGGATGTCGCAGGAGCAGGTTGTGGTTGTCGGACCGCTGAGGACTTGGACGCTGGGCGTGGGGGAGGTGGCGGGATTCGAGCCGGGCGTCAGAGGCTCCCGCAACGGCACGCCGTGCCCGGTGCTCAAGCGCACGCACGGGCGGCCGATCGGCGTGTGGGCGCTGGGACGCGATGGCTTGATCTCGAGCTACGGCCGCTTTCTGGATGAGCTGCGCCCGCTGTGCGACGAGCTCAACGAGCTGCTGGGAACGCTCAACGCCAAGCGCAGCACCCCGGCCAAGTAGGCCGCCCGCCGCCCTGCTAGGAGTCGGCCGCCCGCGAGCGACAGCCGCCGCCGCGCGCCGCTGCTGCCAGGGGCGCTCAGGCTGCCAGGCGCTCGAGCAGCCGCGCCGCCGCTGCTCCCGAGTCGTGGCCTGCGGCCCACGTGGCGAGCTCCTTGGCGCGCGCGCGTATGTCCGGCTCGCTGAGCGCTCGCTCGACCGCCAGGCGCAGCACCCGCGGGCTGACGAATCGCCGCGGCACGCGCACGCCCGCGCCCGCCCAGTCCACGCGGGCGGCGTTCTCGTTCATGTCGCCCACCGCCGGGCATGCCACGACCGCGCATCCGCTGGCCAGCGCTCGCACGAGCGTGCCGTGGCCGGCGTGGCACACGACCACGTCGCACTTGGGCATGGTGCGCGCATAGGAGACCCAGTCGACCACGCTCGTGTTCGCCGGCACGCGCAGGGCCCGGGGAGGCAGGCGGCGGTTGTACGTGGCGAGCACACGAACCGGCATGTCCGCGAGCCCACGGAGGGCCGCACGGAGCAGCGCGTGCTGGGCGTCCTGCGCGGTGGACGGCGCGATCAGCACGAGCGGCGCATCCCGCCGCAGGTCCCTGCCCGGGGCGCGCTCGCCCCCGGGCAGCGGCACATCGCGTGCAGGGGGCTCCCACATGAGTGGGCCGACCACGTGGCTGTTGCCATCCCAGCGATGTGGGCCGCGGGGGTACTCGAGCTGGGGGAAGCTCGCCACCAGCGCAAGCTCGCGGCTGATGCCGCCATGCACGTGCTCCTGCGGAGCCAGGCCGAGCCGCGCGCGCGTGGCGTTCAGCTCCATGCGCCCTCGCTCGAGCCCGCGAGCGACCGCCCGGTGGGCTTGGCGCCACAGCACCCGCCCGGCCGGCGTGCGGGGCAGCCGCGCGCCGAGCGAGTAGATCGGGAACTCCGGCGGGCTGTGCGGATGGACGTGGGGGATGAGCGTCGCGCGGCGCACCCCCTCGATCTCCGCGGCGAGCGCCGGTGCGAGCGTGAGGATGTCCGCGACCACCACCTCTGGCTGCAGCTCGCGCACCAGTGGCAGCGTGTCCTCGGTGGCGTGAACGACCGCCTCGTAGAAGTCCAGCGGCTCCGGACCGGAGGGGAACACCTGGTACTCGGGCGCCGGCGCGAACCGCAGGCCCTCGGCCTCCACGTCCTGCTGCCAGCGCGTCCAGGTCTGCAGCGTGACCTCGTGTCCGCGTCCCGTCAGGGCGCGGCCGAGGGCGATCATCGGAAATGCGTGTCCGGGGTCGCCGAACGCACCCAGCAGGATGCGCCTCGGTGGGCCGGGTGCCGGCTCGCGGGTCTCAGCGTCCACGGCCACCGTGCGAGCGCAGGGCCGCCACGCAGCGTGGCTAGGCCGCCAGCTCGGCCACCAGGCGCAGCTGCTCCAGGCGCTCGTCCGCCGTGAACGCGATCGGGGTCACGCCGAGGGTGCCCACGCCCGCGTCGCGGTACACCGCCAGGCGCTCGCGCACGTGCTCCTTGGGGCCGCACAGCGACACCATGTCGATCAGCTCGTCGGGGATCGCCGCCATCGCCTCCTCGCGCTTGCCTTCCAGGTACAGATCCTGGATCTGCTTCGCCGCATCGTGGAAGCCATAACGCTGCACCACCTGGTTGTAGAAGTTCTTCTCGCGCGAGCCCATGCCACCCACATACAGAGCTATGAACGGCCGCATCGCATCCCGTGCGCCCTGCAGATCATCGGTCACGAACACGTTCACCGTCGGCGCCATGTCGAAGCCATCCAGCGATTTGCCCGAACGATCAGCGCCTTCCTGCAGCAGCGGTCGCAGCTCCGAGACGTGCTCCGGGGAGAACAGCGTGGGGATCCAGCCGTCCGCGATCTCCCCCGCGAGCGCCGTGTTCTTCGGGCCGATCGCCGCCAGGTAGATGGGGATGCGCTCCTGCACCGTGGAGATGGTGAGCTTCAGCGCCTTGCCCGGGCCGTCCGGGAGCGGCAGCTCGAGCGTCTCGCCGTGGAACTCCACGCGCTCGCGCGCCAGCGCCATGCGCACCACGGCCACGTACTCGCGCGTGCGCTGAAGCTGTTTTGCGAAGCGCTGGCCGTGCCAGCCCTCGGCCACCTGTGGTCCGGAGGAGCCGATACCCAGGAGCATGCGCCCGCCGGATAGCTGGTCGATCGTCGCCGCCGTCATCGCGGTCATCGTCGCCGAGCGCCCGGGCATCTGGAAGATCCCCGCGCCCAGGCGGATCTTCGTCGTCTGCCCCGC
The DNA here is from genome assembly GCA_963810735.1 of uncultured Solirubrobacteraceae bacterium. Classification (GTDB taxonomy): domain Bacteria; phylum Actinomycetota; class Thermoleophilia; order Solirubrobacterales; family Solirubrobacteraceae; genus Palsa-744. Next base: position 57,638 of record CAWEOR010000004.1, on the reverse strand, counting down.
CAGCCAGCCGAGGACCGTGGCCGTGTCCGAGCCATACGCCTCCGCCGCCCACACCGAGTCATAGCCCAGTCGCTCGGCCTCCTGGACGATGTTGAGCTGGTCGGCCGAGCTGAGACCCAGGCCCCAGTAGCCGATGTGCACGCCGAGCTTCATGTGCAAGTTTCCTTTCAGCAGGAGGGAATCCGTTGCGCGCTTGGAAGGCCTCGCGTAGCCTTGGCCGCGCACCGCCGGACATTGGCCACACAGCCAGTCCCGCGGCAGCACAGCCTATGCGAAACCGCCGCCGCCAGAGCTCGAGCCCCGTCGAGCGCCTGCGCACCGCGATCGACTGCCTGCCCGTGGCGACGCGCGAAGCCATGCTCGCCGGCGTTCGCGCCAACGAGCGCATCATCGTCGGCGCTTACGTCGACGGGCAGGGCGGCGTCTGCCCGATGCTCGCCGCGCACCGCGCCGGCGGTCGCACCGACCTCCTGTCCTTCGCCCGCTCCTGGGACCGTTTCGCGCGTGCCCGCGACAAGCCCCGCGCGGCCACCGAGCGCGAGGTGGGCATGCTCATCGCTCAGCTCGAAGACAGCCTCCAGGAGAGCCGCGGTCTGGGCTTCGACGCTGCCATCGCCGAGCACCGCCAGCTCGTCAGCCGCTCGCGGCGCAGTGAGCGTCGGGGGCGTCGCGCGCTGCCCGACAGCGCCGACCCGCGCGGCGAGATCACCGCGCGGCGGCTGCGCAGGCCGGCCGCAGGCCGAGCGCCGCGACCGGTGCTGATCTCGCGCTAGGGACCGGTCGATCCCGCCGTGTCGCCCGGGCGGATGAACATGATCTCCGGAACCAGGCACGCGGGGGAGACCTTCAGCAGATAGCGCACCGACTCTGCCACGTCCTCCGGGCGGATCATGTCCTCGGCCGGCACCTGCCCCTTGACGAAGTCCGTCATCGGCGTGTCCACGAACGCCGGGCACAGGGCCGTCGAGCGGATGCCGCTGGTGGCCAGCTCGCGGTTCATGGAGTCGTTCCAGCCCACGACCGCGTGCTTGGTCGCCGAGTACACCGACAGCCATGCCTCGCCGTGCTTGCCCGCGATCGAGGCCGTATTCACCACGATCGCCCGTTTGTGCAGCGCGCCGGCCTCCTTCAGCATGGACACGCATTCGCGGTAGAACAGGACGATCGAGCGCAGGTTGATGTCCAGCTGCATGTCCACGCGCTTGGTGTCGATCTCGCCCACCGGGGCGCCGATGCCCACGCCCGCGTTGTTCACCAGCACGTCCAGACGCTCGTAGCGCTCGCGGTGGGCGTCCACCACCTTCTTGATGTCCTCCTCCGAGGCCACGTTCGCCGCCACCGCCTGCACGTCAAAGCCTTCGTCCGCCAAGCCCTTGGCCGCGTCCTCGAGCTTCTCGGGGCGACGCGCCGCCACCGTCATCGCGTAGCCCTCCTGGCCGAGCACTCTCGCGATCGCCAGCCCGATACCGCTCGATGCTCCCGTGATGATCGCCGCCCGCTCTACCGACATCTGCGTGGTCCTCTCATTCGTTCTGTCCTCTCCGCTCGATGCTCCCGGTGGGAGACGCCGGCCGACCGCCGGACGGCGCGCGGGAGCATCGCACACCCGCGTGCCCGCGCGGCGCGCTCCGCCTGCGTCGGGCACGCGAGGATGCGCTTGGACGGGTCAACCGCCGTCCGGACGCGGCGCACAGGCGCGCCCCTCGAGACCTCAACGCGTGAGCCGCAGCTGCGAGCGCTGGTAGCGTCTGGCGAGCGCTCCACGGTGGGTGCGTGGCGCGTGGCGGGCCCGTAGCTCAGTTGGTTAGAGCTGCCGACTCATAATCGGTAGGTCGCAGGTTCGAGTCCTGCCGGGCCCACTTCCAAAACACCTGCAAACGCAGCAAAAGCAAGCCTATCACGAGGCTGCGACGGCAGGGCATCGTTCCCTGCATCGTTCCCCAGCGGTCGTCTGGCGGTCGCCGGGGCTCGTTTTTGGGGCGCCTCCGTTGGCCGCGCTGGCAGGCCAGGTCGCGAGGCGGCCGAGCTTTCGACGGGAGAAATTCGTTGGCCGGTTCGGCCGCGTTGGGGTCTATATCCGCATGGAAGCAACAACACCAACAACAGAGGCTCCGCTGCAGCAGGACCGACTCCTCCGGCCAGATCAGGCCGCTTGGTATCTCAACGTCAGGACGAGTTGGGTCTACGAGGCCGTGAGGACCGGCCGCCTGCCTTGCCATCGGGTCGGCCGGCACATCCGCTTCACGCGCCCCATGCTCGACGAGTGGCTCGCTGAGCAGCCGCGGCGGTAGGCGGGATCAGCGGACGATAAGCGCAGGCGGTGGTGAGCTTGGGCATTCAGATCCAGAAGGCCCCGCGGTAGCAGAGGACCCGTCATGGCAGCGAACTAGTGTTCGGTCTGTGAGCACTGTGCTGGAGCTGTCGTCACTCGATCTCTTGCTTGCTTCGCTCGACAGTGGAGGGCGGGGATTCGAGCTGCTGTGCCGGTGGTTCCTGCAGAACGACCCGGAGTTCAGGGCGGAATACAAGCAGGTGTGGCTGTGGCGGGATTGGCCTGATCGCTGGGGTCCAGATCGGGGTATCGACCTGGTGGCGGTCACGTTCGCGGGTCGCACGGACGCGATCCAGGCGAAGCACTACGGGCCGGATCACACGGTCACGAAGCGTGACATCGACACGTTTCTCAGCGAGTCCAACCGGCGGGGCATCGACTCGCGCTTGCTGATCGCCTCGACGGACAGGCTCGCAGGCTCGGCGCGAGAGGTCATGGCCGAGCAGGAGAAGCCGGTGAGCACCTGCCTGCTGGCCCGGATGCGCGCGAGTGCCGTCGAGTGGCCGGCGAGCAGCACCGAGCTGGCGCCGGTCAACCTGGCGGCAGCGGAGCCGCGAGAGCATCAGCTGCAGGCGCTTGAGGAGATCGAGCGGTGGGCCGCCCGTGGCGGAGTGCGCGGCCAGGTGATCATGGCCTGCGGCACCGGCAAGAGTTTGATCGAGGTGTGGGCCGCTGAGCGCCTGGGAGCCCAGCAAGTGCTCGTGCTCGTGCCGACGATCCCGCTGGTTCGTCAGTGCGCACGCGAATGGCCGCGGCATGTGACGACGCAGCGAGGGCTGCTGCGCATCTGTAGCGATAAAGCCGCCCCTGACACTGAGGACATCATCCGCGGCGATGAGCTTGGCACGGCACGTACCACCACCGATCCGGCGGAGATCGGCGAGCGACTGCGCGATGGGTCGCCGCTGCTGGCGATCTGCACATATGAGTCCTCGCCGGTACTGGCGGAGGCAATGCGCGCGGTGCCGGAGTTCTCCTTTGATCTGGCGATCGCCGATGAGGCACATAGGTGCGCGGGGCTGGAGGGGTCCAGGCACAAGACGATCCTCGACGAGAACGCGATCCGCGCCAGCCGCCGCTTGTTCTTCACGGCCACGCCGACCGTCTACGGGACGCGGGACAAGAGCCGCGCGGCGAACAAGAACGTCCGGCTGGCGTCGATGGACGACCACACGCTGTTTGGGCGCGTCGTGCACCACCTGTCGTTTGCGGACGCGATCGCCAAAGGGCTGCTGTGCCCTTACCAGGTCGCGGTTATCCCGATCGATGACGACGAGGTGCACGAGCTGATCAAGCGCCGGCGGATCGTCACCGCAGACGGTGAGCACAACCTTGAGGCTGCGGGGCTCGCCACTCAGATCGCTTGTGCCCGCGCGATGCGGCGCTTCGGGTGTCGGCGCATCGTCGCGTTCCATCCGTCGATCGTGGACTCGAAACGCTTCAGCGAGCACTTCCCTGTCGCCGTCGGGCTGCTCGCCGAGAACGAGCATCCCGACAGGCCGGTGTGGTCCCAGCACGTCGACGGTGCGGGTATGCCCCATGCCACGCGTATACGGCTGCTCGAACACTTCGAGAGCGACGGGGACGAGTACCGGCTGCTGTCGAACGTGCGGCTGTTGACCGAGGGTGTCGATGTTCCCGGCATCGACGCGATCGCGTTCGTTGACACCCGACGTGGGCACGGCGCGATCATCCAGGCCGTGGGTCGGGCCGTCCGCCGGGCGCCCGGTAAGGAGACAGGCACGATCGTGCTGCCCGTGGTGCTGCGCAAGGGTGAGTCTTTCGATGTTGCGCTCGCGCGCTCAGAGCACCGCTCGATCGTCGACATCCTCGGCGCGCTCCGCAGCCACGACACCGACATCATCAAGTCGTTGGACAGTCTGCGCTTCACCGCCGGCCCTGACGATCACCGGCCGGCCGGACACGGACGTTTCGTGATCGACGCGCCGCTGGAGGTGGGCGAAGACTTCGCGGCGGCCGTCGACATCGCGCTGACCGGCGCGCTCGGCGTCGCTCGCGAGCGCACGCAGCGGCACGGCGGTCTCCGGCCGGTCGAGCCGATTCTGCCGCCGCTGGAACGCAAGCCGATGACCGACGAGGAGTTGCTCGAGGTCGGCATTGGGAAAATCGCGTCGCTCGGCCGCTGGCAACTGCAGACCGAGGTGACCGGCGAGGACGAGGACTCCTTCCCGATGCAGGCGTGCTGGCGCGAGGTCAAGAAGAAGTGGGCCGACGGCACGCTTGCCAGGTTCGACCGCAAAGAGATCGCGAACTCGATCTCTTGGCTCGCCCCTGACCTGCAGCACCACTCGGCGCAGCGGATCGAGATGGCGCGGCTGACCGATGCGGGTGTTCCGGAGCAGATGGCGGCCCAGTGTCGCGAGGGCGGTCTGTACGCCGAGCGGCTGGAGGCACTGACCGGCTGGCAGGACGCCGATGAGCTGATCGAGCCGTTCGCGGCGATCCAGCCGCTGATTACCCACGCGGCGATGTCACCCGCGATGCGCGTGCGCTACATGCTGCCCGCTGCCCGAGCACTGGCAGTCGCCGTGCACGACGCTGGCGAGGCGAGCGGCCTCGGCTGGTGGGAAGGTCAGTCGTGGCACACCGCGGCGATCAACGGGTTCATTTATGAGCTGCAGCTCGCGCACGCGGGACCTTCGGCGCTCGACACCCCGACCGAGCCGTGGACCGCGAACGTCGTGCCGGCGGCACACGTCATCGGCCGTCGCGCCGCAGAGGCGTTCGCGCCGCTCGCGCGACGCATGTGGATCTACAGCTTCTCTGGCGACAGGGAGGCGGTCGAGGGGCGCTTGGAGGACGAGGCGCAGATGCCGGCTGACGATCGGCTGGATGCTTTGGGATGGGACATCTACCTGCTCGCCAGAGCGCGAGGTGACAGTAACGAAGACGCTCTTGAGCTGGCGATGCAGGACGCGCTGCACATGCGGGGGAAGGTGCGCCGAGATCTCGTGGCGCGGTCGGTACGGCAGCTCGAGAGCTGAGCGCAGCGGAGGGCGTGATGGTTGAAACGGAGACTCTGATCGCTCGGGCGCGGACGGACATGGTGCCCTTGCCGATCGTGCTCGACGCCGATGTGCTGCACCGCAACGTGGACTACTGCCTGCGTACGGGTTACACGCCGAGAGTGCTGGAAGCCGCGAGCATGAGCTACACGCTGGTGACCGGCGTGGTCGTGTTCGCTACGAGCCGAGTCCAGGGAGAGGTGGAACGCCAGCTGGTGGAGATCGCGCAGCGGCGAGAGGTAGCGCTCGAGGACGTGACGCACCTGTGGGAGACGCTGTTTCTCCCTCGCATTCGCTTCGTGGAGATCAGCGAGAAGGATATCGACGACCCCCGTGTCGATGAAGTCGCGGCCCTGCATGGTGCCGACGCCCCGACTTCCGCGCTTGCGGTGATGCTCGCCCCCTGCGTGGTTCTCACCGACAACCGCAAGCATTTCGCCCCGCTGGGGATCTCCGATACCCGCACCGACGTGATCGCGGTCAACGCGAACGAGCTGGCGCGGTACTACGGCAGCATGAACGCGATGACGCTCGTGCCTACCGTGACTGGAGCGATGGCGGTCGAAGGCTCGAAAAAGGTGATCTCCACGATCGGGCGTGAGGCTGCGGTCGTGATTGCGTTGCTCTTGATTGGCGCCGGGGTGGTGCTCTGGCTTAGCGAGCCGGGCGGAAGGATGCGGGAGAGCGCGAAGAAGTTGGCACGCGAGGTCGGGCCGCCCTTGGCGGAGGCAGCGACACGCGCGCTGGTGCTGACAGAGGAAATGAGCGCGCTGGCGATCGACCCACCGTCCTCGGAGTGCGGGGTCAGATTCATTGCGGAGATTCTCGCGACGAGGCAGACGATGCTCAGTACGGCCGAAATCTCCAGGCGGCTGCTTGAGAACGGCTATCGCTTCGAGGGTGCTGTGGGCGCCGGGTGAAAACTAGGCCACCTGCGCCGCTCGAAATCTAGGCCAGTTCGGCGTGGCGGTCGGTTGTCCGGCTGGGTCGCGACGCTCGCTCGATCTGATTGGGATCGAACGGGAGGAAGGCTGTTGGTCGGCGTGGAGCAGTGGGCTGAGGTGCGGCGGATGGGGCGGGTCGAGGGGCTCTCGGCGCGGGAGATCGCTCGCCGGACTGGGCTGGCCAGGGACACGGTGGGCAGGCTGCTTGCGGCGGAGGTGCCACCGAGCTATGCGCGCTCGCCGGCCGGGTCGATAGTGGACCCGTTCAAGGAGTGGATCTGCGAGCAGCTGCAGGCCGATCCGAAGGTCCCTTCGCAGCGGTTGCGCGAGCTCGCTGGTGAGATCGGGTATCGGGGCGGGAAGAGCGTTTTTGATGACTATGTGCGTGAGGTCAGGCCGCGGTTCCTCATCAAGCGCACGTTCCAGCGGACGATCTACCGGCCGGCAGAGTTGATCCAGTGCGATCTGTGGGAGCCGAGCGAGCACGTCCCGGTCGGCTATGGCCAGAGGCGTCGTGGCTGGGTTGTCACGACGCAGTCGTGCTGGTCAAGGGCGTTCGCGGGCACCCTGATCTTCGGCAAGGAAGCGCCGGACATCCTCGCCGGCCTTGAGCGCTCGCTGTCGCGGCTGGGAGTGCGGGCGGAGAAGCTCGTCTGGGACCGCGAGTCAGCGATCGGCGCCCGCGGGAGACCGAGCGAGCCGTTCCTGTCCTTCTGCGGCCAGCTGCAGGTCGGCTGGATCATCCTCGATGCTGGTGATGCGCAGGCGAAGGGGCAGCTCGAGCGTCAGCACCGCTTCCTTCGCTCGAACTTCGAGCCGCGCCGGTTTTTCGCGAACCACCTGGACTTCCAGGACCAGCTGGACCGCTGGGCCGAGAAGGCGAACGGCCGCTCGCATCGCACGATCCGTGGTGTCCCGGCCGAGCGGCTGGCCAAAGAGCGAACGCTCAGGCCGCTCGGCCGGGCGAGCGTCGACACGGACCGGCGCTGGGTGGTGAGGGTTCCCCAGCAGCCGCTGATCAGGGTCGATCGCAACGACTACTCGCTGGACCCGCGCTTCGCCGGCAGGCGCGTCGAGGTCCGCGTCTCCCAGACGCAGGTCACCGCGACCGTCCTGGACACGGGCGAGCAGGCCGCGCGGCACAAGCGGGTCTTTGCGGGCTCCCAGACGATCGTTGACCCCGAGCACCAGAGCGAGCTGGAAACCCAGCGAGTGCGCCGCCGCCAACGACATGAGGTCGATGTCGAGCAGCGCCCGCTGTCGGTCTATGACGCACTGATCGCATGAGCGGCCCAGCCTCAGAGCTCGCGCACCTGTTCCGGGCACTGAAGGCGCCCGCGGCCGCCAGAGCACTTCCCGCTTTGGCCGAGCGGGCGCGGGAGGAGTCCTGGAGCTATGAGAAGTTCCTCCAAGCGCTGCTCTCCAGCGAGGTCTCCGCACGCGACAGCCACGGCGGGGAGCACAGGATCAAGGCCGCCCGCTTCCCGGCACGAAAGACGCTCGAGGAATTCGACTTCACCTTCCAGCGCTCGGTCAAGAAGCAGATCGTCGAACACCTCGGGCAGCTCGACTTCCTGCACGGCCGCCAGAACGTGATTCTGCTCGGCCCTCCGGGCACCGGCAAGACGCACCTCGCTACCGCGCTCGGCGTCAGGGCGTGTCTCGCCGGACAACGCGTCCATTTCGCGACCGCCACCGAATGGGTCGCAAGGCTCGGCGACTCAAAGCGCCAGGGCCAGCTCGAGCCAGAGCTCAAACGTCTAGCGCTGATCCCGCTGCTCGTCGTTGACGAGGTCGGCTACATCCCGTTCGACCCTGAGGCTGCGAACCTCATGTTCGCCCTCGTCAGCAGCCGCTACGAGCGCGCCTCGATGATCGTCACCAGCAACAAGCCCTTCAGCGCCTGGGGAGAGATCTTCGGCGACGACGCCGTCGCCACCGCAATGATCGACCGGCTCATCCACCACGCAGACATCCTCAGCCTCAAGGGCGACAGCTACCGCCTCCGCGGCAAGGAACTCAGTCCCCGGCCCACAACGCCCGGGGACCTCCCCTGACCAGCACCGCCGCCGGCAGTTTCCTGCGCTCGCCTACGGCTCGCTCCAGAAACCGCCGGCGCACCAACCCTCAAGTGGCCTAGTTTTCAACCGGCAGAACCGGCCTAGTTTTCAAGCGGCCTTGACAGGTGCGGGCTCGCACGCCACGCACACCCGGAGGTGGCTACTTTCGCAGCGGTGCTTTGTCGAGCAGCAACGTGGGCACTGGACGCTCGGATATCACGCTGAGGGTCTGTGAGCCGGTTAGAAGGCGCTGAGGATCTGGATCGGGCTTCTCGTTCCGCCGAGTCCGGGCCGGACGCCACGACCTCGCGGCCGAGTAGCGCAGAGGTCAGACATCCAGCACCTATACGATCGCGATGTCGGACCGAGCTCAAGTAGGCGCCAGCGCCAGAACCAGCTCATCCGGGATTCGTGATCTCCCTATGACATCAGCCGAACAAGCAGCCGCGAGCCCTGGCTCTCCCTGGAGACGATCATGACGGTACGCCTTGAGTGGGACGGAAAGCCTCGTCGGGTGGAGCGGCTGACGCTTCCGTTCCAGACCGTCGAGACGATCAACGAGTCCCGGGTGACTCGAGAGCGAGACGTGGGCACGCTGTTCGGTGGCGACGACTCACAAACGACCGAGCGAAACTCGCTCATCTGGGGCGACAACAAGCTGGTAATGAGCAGCCTGCTTCAGAACTACGCTGGTGAGGTCAAGCTTGTCTACATCGATCCACCGTTTGACACGGGCCGTACCGATTTCTCCTTTCGCGTTTCTGTAGGTGACGAGTCGGTCGACAAGCAGCCGTCCGTGCTCGAGGAGAGCGCATATCGCGACACATGGGGACGCGGGCGCGAGTCCTACCTATCCATGATGTACGAACGGATTGTGTTGATCCATCATTTGCTCGCGGATGACGGGACGATGTACCTGCATTGTGCCCCTAATGTCAGTCACATGTTGAAGCTTGTGTGCGACGAGATCTTTGGGCCGGAGCACTTCCAGAACGAGATCAGCTGGAAGCGAGCTAGCGGGAAGAACGACCCCAATCGATACGGGCGGTCGCATGAGGTCCTCCTGTTCTACTCCAAGGGCGAGAGCTTTACTTGGAACGTGCAATATGGGCCGTTTGAGGAGGACTATGTCGACGAGAACTATCGATACACGGAGGATGGGACCGGGCGTCGCTATCGCCGGGGAGATCTGACCGCGGCCAAGCCGGGGGGAGATGTGGACTACGAGTGGCACGGTGCTCGTCCTTACAGGGGAAGACATTGGGCGTACTCGCGCGAGAATATGGACGACATGCTTGCCCAGGGACGGATCGAGTTTCGCAGCACGGGAATGCCGGTCTTCAAGCGCTATCTTGACGAGCAGCCGGGCGTACCGCTCCAAGATATCTGGACCGACGTGCGACTCGCCCCCGGCTCAAATGAGAGAGTTGGGTACGCAACGCAAAAGCCCTTGGCGTTGCTTGAGCGTGTAATCGGAGCATCGACCAATCCCGGCGATCTTGTTGCAGATCTGTTCTGTGGCTCTGGAACGACGCTGGTCGCTGCGGAGCGACTCGAGCGCCGATGGATTGGCTGCGACCTCGGGCGGTTCGCTATTCACACGACTCGGAAGCGACTCCTCAACCGGGGCACTCTGGATCGACAACGGCGTACCCAACGATGCAGAAGGGACCTTCTCGTCCGTACCGGTCAAACTACGCGCCTTTGCTCCCCGTCATGGGCATTTCACGCGCCTAACGTCGCGCTATACGGAAAACGGGGAAAACTTCATCCAGGAGCGCGGAATCCGCTTCCTATCTCTCCCTGATCACAAAGGCTTCTACGAATACTACGTAGTCCGCGCGGTTCGGGAATACCCGTAGGACGGGACCCTATGCCAGTGCCACCACGACCTCTGAGCCGGACCGGGTTCGACGGAGACCGTGATCTAGCCCGGGTTTAGCGGGGTTGGGTTTCTGGAATCCTCCGGCGTTCAGCGAGGAGGAAGTAATGCCCAGCAGATATCCCGTCGAGGTCCGCAGGCAGGTCGTGGACCTCGCACGATCCGGCACGCGGGTCGCGCAGCTGGCCGAGACGTTCGGCATGAGCGAGGCCGTGATCTATGGCTGGCTGAAGCAGGACCGAATTGATCGCGGTGAGGCGCCGGGGCTGAGCACTGAGGGGCAGATGGAGCTCGCAGCGGCCAAGAGGCGCATCCGCCAGCTCGAGACCGAACTCGCGGTCTCGAGGAAGGTGAACGAGGTGTTCCTCGAGCAGAACCTGCCCCCAAAAGCCTCTTCCCGGTGATCGCATCCCTGACCGGGCAGGGCTTCGATGTTCAGCGGGCGTGTCTGATGCTCGGCGTGTCCGTCTCTGGCTACTACGACTGGAAGGTGCGCCCGCCGTCCACCAGGACGCTCAGGCACGCATGGCTCGCCAGCGAGATCGCACAGGTCCACAAGGACTCCGGCGGCACCTACGGCACGCTCAGGATCACCGCCGAGCTCAGATACGGCCGCGGCATCCACGTCGGCAAGGAACAGGTGCATCTCCTGATGAGGCGCCTGGGGATCTATGGGCTGCCGAAACGCAGGCTCCCCCGGGGCGCGCGGGTCGGCAAGCCCAGTTCGCTGGACCTGGTACGCCGCCGTTTCAGAGCCGACGGGCCCGACCGGCTGTGGATGACCGACATCACGGAGCACCCGACCAGAGAGGGCAAGATCTACTGCTGCGCGGTCATCGACGCCTTCTCCAGGATGGTCGTGGGCTGGTCGATCGACAGCCGCCAGACCGCGCTCTTGGTCACCAACGCTCTCGGCATGGCGCTGAACCGCAGGGCGCCGAGAGAGGGCGGCATCATTCACTCCGACCAGGGCGTGCAGGCTGGACTCAACTGGTGCTCGCAACACCGTGATTGTGGAGGTGGTGTTGATGGGCAGGCCGGCTGGGTGGATGAGGGGGTTGACGGGCAGGGCGCCGATGAAGTCGCCGGGGCATCCGACGCATCGTCGGGAAGTCGAGCGGCTGTTCTGGTTTGAGATCGCGAAGGGGCTGAGCAGCGACGATGCTGCGGTTGCTGTTGGTGCGTCGCAGGCGGCTGGCAGCCGGTGGTTCAGAGAGCGTGGCGGGATGCCAACATTCATGCTCGACCGGCCCTCGGGCCGGTACCTGTCGTTCCCGGAGCGCGAGGAGATCGCGATCCTCAACAGCCAAGGAGTCGGGGTCAGGGAGATCGCCCGCCGCCTGGGACGCGCCCCCTCAACGATCTCCAGGGAGCTGCGCCGCAACGCAGCCACTCGCGGCGGGAAGCTTGAGTACTGCGCGTCGGTCGCGCAGTGGAAGGCGGAGCTGATCGCGCGGCGGCCGAAGATCGCGAAGCTCGCCGAGAACGAACGGCTGCGCGAGTATGTGCAGGAGCGGCTCTCAGGGCAGGTCCACCGGCCGGACGGGACGGCGGTGCCAGGACCTGAGACGACGCCGTGGAGGGGCCGCAACAAGCCACATCGCCAGGACCGCAGGTGGGCGAGCGCGTGGAGCCCGGAGCAGATCTCTGCCCGGTTGCGAATCGACTTCCCGGATGATGAGTCGATGCGGATCTCCCACGAGGCGATCTACCAGGCGCTCTACGTCCAAGGCCGCGGCGCGCTCAGGCGCGAGCTCACAGCCTGCCTGCGAACCGGGAGAGCTCTCAGGGTGCCCAGGGCCCGAGCGCGCGCTCGCGGCAAGAGCTACGTGACCGAGCAGATCATGATCAGCGCCCGTCCCGCAGAGGCCGAGGACCGTGCAGTCCCGGGTCACTGGGAGGGCGACCTGATCCTCGGCGCCCACCAGACAGCGATCGGCACACTGGTCGAGCGCAGCACACGCTTCACGATGCTGCTTCACCGACCGCCAATGGCGGGCCACGGCGGCCCAAAGGTGAAGAACGGTCCACCGCTCGCCGGGCGAGGCGCAGAAGCGGTGCGTGACGCGATCACCGCCCAACTCGTCACCTTTCCCGGGCAGCTGCGTCGCTCACTCACATGGGACCAGGGCGCAGAGATGACACAACACGCGCAACTGACAATCGACAGCGGCCTCCAAGTGTATTTCTGTGACCCTCAAAGCCCGTGGCAGAGAGGGACCAACGAGAACACCAACGGGCTGCTCCGCCAGTACTTCCCGAAAGGCACAAACCTCGCCAGGCACACCGCTGAGGACCTCGAAGCAGTCGCTGCCACGCTCAACAGCAGACCACGCAAGACACTCGCCTGGCGCACCCCAGCTGAAACGCTCGACGAGCATCTACGATCCCTGCAAACGCAAACCGTTGCGTCCACCAGTTGAATCCGCCCAGTTCGCATCATGGGTCTTCAGTCAGAAGGTCACAGAAGCCGGCCTCGCGCCTTCCGTCGGTGCTGTCGGTGCTCCGTTCGACAATGCGATGGTCGAGGCGTTCTGGGCCCGCATGCAGGTCGAGCTGCTCAACCGCAGAAGATGGAAGACAAGGGTCGAGCTCGCCACAGCGATCCACGACTACATCGAGATCTGGCACAACACCCGCAGACGCCACAGCGCACTACAGATGCTCACACCCACCGAGTTCGAGAACCACCACCACCAACAGACCGCCGCCTGATTCCAGACCGCCGACTCCAATAAAGCCGGGTCAGAACAGGGCCTCCGCCAAAACCGGCCCGGCTCACGGCGCCGCTGGCCGGTCGAGGAGGTTTGCCTGCGCTAGCGGGGTTTCTGTGAGCTGCGTAGCCACCGGTTCGGGAGCAGTTGCGCCAGGCGGCGGTTGCGTGGTGGAGCCGTCTTCGACGGGCGTGGGCTGCTGGGGTTCGCTTGTTTGCATGGGGTTGTTGTTCTGGTAGGTGTAGGCGTCGTCGGGGGTGCTGGTGGGGGTGGGTTGGAGGTAGCGGCCGATTTGTGGCTGGTAGGCGCGGCCTTCGATGAGCGTCGTGCCGGAGGGTTGTTCGGTGCGGTCGCCGAGCGCGGCGAGCCAGGTGTCAACGGGCGGCTCGCTCGAGGTTTGTGGCGGGATGCCGAACTCGTTGGTTTCGGTGCTGGTCGTCAGCGAGCTCGCGCCGATCGCTGCGGTCGCGACGATGTCGCCGTGCAGGTTCGCGAGTTGTAGGACGGCGGGTTTGCCGTTGGTCTCGGTCGCGGCGAGCTGTCCGTTGATGCCGTAGATGTTCCTCGTCCATTCGCCGTTGGCTTCATCGACGGTCCACGACAGCGCATCGCCGGGCCCGGAGTAGTGCGAGAGCAGCGTCTCGTTGAACGGGCCTGTGTAGACGGTCTTCAGGGGCCGTAGTTCGGGGTCGAGCAGCGTCGCGGTGCTCTGGCCTTCTTGGGCGAGGTCGTCGGTGGCGCTGTTGGCGTAGAAGCTCGCGGTCAGGTTGGCGCTGCCGGCGTCGGCGCCGGGTAGCGCGGCGATGTCGCCGAGACCGTCGTAGACGGTGCCTTCGTCGATCAGCCGGTCGGCGCTGTCGTAGGTGTGCGCTTCGCTCGTGCCGCCTTCGCTTGCGCATGCGCTGCCCGATGGTGGGCGTGTGGTCTCGCTCGTGCGATCACCGTCCTGGTCGTAGGCGTAGAGGTGCGTCGTGCAGCCCCCGCCGGCGGGGGTGTCCTGGGCCTTGGTCAGCCAGCCCGCGGTGTCGTAGGTGTAGCTCTCAGCGGCGAGCGTGCTGTGCTGGGTCGCCCACTGGCCGTGAATGCTCGGCACGATCAGGTCGCTGTAGAGCGCCTTCGAGCCCTTCGTGTATTCCACGGCGGTGGGCTCGCCGGTGGGGTCGTAGGCGTAGGCAGCGGCCAGGCCGCCGGGGTAGCCGATGGTTTTGAGCTGTCCGGCTGGGGTGTATTCGGCGGTGAAGTTGGTGCCCGAGGTGTCGGTCAGGCTTTCGAGGTGGCCGGTCGAGCCGCTGTAGGTGTAGCGCTGTGTCCCCTGCCCGTCGGTGTGCGAGGCGAGGCGCCCGTCGATGTCGTAGGTGTATTCGCTTTTCTCCGCGGAGGCGTCTTTGTAGGTGATCAGCTGGCCGAGCAGGTTGTAGGTGAAGCTCGTGGAAAGGCCCTTCTTCTCGTTCTGGGTGACTTCGGCGAGCAGCCCGTTTTCGGTGTTGTATTTGTAGGTCGTGGGCGAGACCGCGGCGCCGACGTTCGAGGTGACCGAGCTCGCTTCCAGGCGCCCAGCGGTGTTGTAGCTGTAGGTCAGCGTGCGCGTAAAGGAGTTGGTCAGCGTCGCGCTTTCACCCGTCCCACCGGCCCAGTAGCTGCCGGACTGTTCGCCGTCGGTGTAGGGCACCGTCGTTGGGGTGGCGGTGACCTGGACGGCGTCCACGAGCCAGCTCGCGGGTGTCGCTTTGGCGCTTCGCAGCACGACCTGGGCGTAGTCGGATGTGGTGTTCGGGGTCCACTTGACGCTGAAGCGCGCCCAGCTCGCACCCGCGGCGACTTCTGTGTTTTCAGCGCCTTCTTCATCGGCGGGATCGCCGAACAGCAGCTGCAGGCTGGGGCTCGAGCTCGCAGCGTGGACGTAGAGCGAGGCGGTGTAGCTAACGCCCGCCCGAAACAGCCCCGGGATCACCGCGCCGACGCCTTCATCGGTCGCCGCGCCGGTGCTCGTGACTTCAAGCGAGGACTTGCCCGACTCGCCGGAGGATGCCTTGGTGAGCTTCGCGCCCTTGCTCACCCAGCCGCTCGAGACGGTCGACCAGCCTGAGAGGCCGTTCTCGAAGCTCGGGTTCGGCACGAGGTTCGCCTGCGTCGAGAACATCTGCTCGATTTCGGTGGGCTCATCCAGCAGGTTGTAGGTCGCCGTCGTGACCGGAAGGTTGGGAACGCCGGTCGTTTCGGGCTGCGCCTGCGGCGCGGTCTCGCAGACCAGCCCGGCCCATTCAGCGTGCTTGCCGCACGCGGGGACGCTCGCGTTCGCTTCCGCGGTGTAGTAGACGGTCTGGGTGGTGTGCGCCCCGGGGGCGCCGACCTGGCCCTGGAGCTTCTGCACCCGCGCGTTGGCGCTGTCGGTGACGTAGAGCTCACCGGCGGGGTCCAGCGCGACACCCGTGGGGTTCTTGAACTGGGCGTTGCCGGTGCCTTCACGGCCGCTCGAGCCGAGATAGTGGCTCCCTTCTTCGCCGAAGCCCTCGATGCGGTCATCGCCGGGGTCGGCGACCCACAGCTGCCCTTGCGGGGAGAGCGCGAGCGCACCAGGGCCGGCGGCGAACTGTTCGTTGCCGGCGCCGTGGCTGCCGATCGCGCGCAGGAAGTGGCCTTCGGGGCCGAGCTCCTGCACGCGGTAGTTGCCCGGGTCAGACGCCCAGATGTCTCCCTGCGCGTTGACGGCGACCGCGGTCGGGCCCGCTTCGAACTGCGCTTCGCCTGAGCCCTTGCTCCCGAACGCCGCCAACGGTTCACCAGTTGTCGAGAACTCTTGGATGCGGTGGTTGCCGGTGTCAGCGACCCACACATGCCCCGCAGAGTCGAGCGTGATCGCGCTTGGTGCTTCTAGCTGGCCAGGGCTGTGGCCCTTGCCGCCGAATGCGCTCACGCATTCGTCTTTGACGTTGTACTCGACGACGCGATCGTTGCCCGCATCGAGCACCCACACGTCCCCGTGGCCATCAACGGCGACCCCGGACGGGCCTGACAGCGGCTTGGAGGCGCATTCCGCCGCGAAGGACTGCAGGTAGCGTCCCGAGGCGGAGAACTCCTGCACGCGGTTGTTCGCCTGATCAGCAACGTAGACCTGGCCGCCATGCGAGACCGTGATCCCGGCCGGGCTGTTGAACTGCCCGGATGCGGACCCCGGCGAGCCGAACTGCAGCTGGTATCTCCAGAGGCTCGTTTCTTGCGCCGCCGGCGTGGTCGTTTCGCTCGGCTGGCCAGTCGCGGATTCATAGGCCTGCTGGTGGACGAGGTCGAGGCCTTCGGGGTCGACGATCGTGGCTGTCGGCCGGCGCAGCTTCCACCCCATGCCGCCCTGCCCGGAGTAGGAGCGCACGACCTTGCGCACGTCCGTTTCGCCGCCCGCGTATTGCGCGCCTTCGCTGCTCGAGGTCACCAAGAAGTACGGGCCTCCGGCCGGTTCGCCCTGGTCATATTCGTAGTGGGAGTGCTTGCGGGCCTGTACTTCTTCGCCACCCGCCAACTTGACGAGGTGCTGCGGGCCGAGGACTTCGGTGACCACGCTGCCGGCTGGCATGCCCGCGCTGGCCGGGTTGTAGGTCGTCTCGGTGTCGAGCTGGGCCGCGCGCACCGCGGATTCGCCGTTAGCTGCTAGCGCGAGTTCCCGGTTGGCCGGCGAGAGGGAGCGCACCTCGTTGTCCTCGTTGTCGTATTCGCGCGTTTCGATCCCTTCACCCGAGCGCGCGAGATCCACCGTGCGACCCACACTGTCGAGGTAGTAGACGTTCGCGCGGCTGTAGCTCTTCGGCTTTGCCGCTGGCACTTCATCGGCCGGAAAGATCGCCGTGCCCACCACCGGGTCGTCGTTCTTCTGAGCCCACCGTTCGACCTGGCTTGCTTCCAAGTTATTCGGGGCTTCGCTGCCGCTCACCGGCACCCCGTAGTGCATCGTCCAAGTAGCCGTGCGGTCAAGTTCGCCCGCGACCCGGCTGACCGTCGCCAACCGCCCCGTGTTCGGATCGCCGCCGACCGCCGCGTAGGAGAGCTCCCATGGTTCCTGCCCCGCTGGCCCGACCGACGTCAAATGCCCTTCGCCGTCGTAGCCGTAGACGGTCTTCAGCGCCGGCGCGATCAACGGGTCCCACTCCGCCCGCAGACGACCTTTCGCGTCGTAGGAGTACTGCGCGAGCGTGCGATTGACGAGCTTCAGCTTCTTCTTCTTGCTCGCTTCATACCCTTCGAAATGCACCGACGCGAGCTGACCCGCGACTTCGCCCCAATCACCCGGTTCTTCACCCGCCACCGCTGTCGTCGCCTTCGCATACGTAAACGACAACGCCCGGCACCCCGCCTGCAACTTCGACGTGCACGAGACCCCGCCCGGCACCGGCGCGAGTACCTGCGCCGGCACCAGCGGCTTGCCAGGCAAGCTCGCGTCGACCTCGAACGTGTACGTCAACGGATCGATGCCGCCACGTTC
Source organism: uncultured Solirubrobacteraceae bacterium (assembly GCA_963810735.1). Classification (GTDB taxonomy): domain Bacteria; phylum Actinomycetota; class Thermoleophilia; order Solirubrobacterales; family Solirubrobacteraceae; genus Palsa-744. The sequence continues at coordinate 40,209 of CAWEOR010000004.1, read as the reverse complement.
CTCCTTGACGGGCACGAACCCCGCTTCGCCCTGCGCCTGGAACGTGACCACCGTGCCATCCCCTTCAACGAGCCGGTAGCTAGCCGGGGTCCCGCTCGGCCCGCTCAAAACGTCCGCCTGGAACCCCGGCGGCGAGACAAACCCACCACTCCCATTCGCCCCGAACACAAGCCGCTCACCGGCCGCGCTCGTCAACACCACGCTCCCATTCGCCAACACACCAAGGCTGCGCCACCCGGGCCCGCTCTCGCCCGGCAAGCCAAGCGTCCAGCCCGGGCCGAGCACTTCGACACCGCCAGCAGACCGCGAGTGATAAGTCCGCCCGACCCCCAGCTCGACCGCGCCACTAGCGACCTTCACATCACTCGCCGACAGCTCAAAATCCCCGCTCGACAAGTTCACCGAGCCCGGCCCGATCGCCTCACGCGCCGCAGCGTGCACCACGACCGTCAACGTCCGCGTGCTTTCGTTGCCTACCCAATCGCGGGCGTGCACCGTGATCTGATGCTGGCCGACCCCGAGTTCTTCGCCCGTGAAGCTAAGCGACCCGCTCACCGCGAAGCACCCAGCCGCCGGCACATGGACAGGCCGTTCACAAGCGCTCACCGCGCTCGCGCGCCGAACCCCATCCACTTCGACCCAAGCTTCCTTCGCCCCGGACTGCGGCGCGCTCGTGCTCCCATCGATCGCTTCGAACTTGACGCCATAAGCGCCTTCCCCGAGCTGTCCTTCGCGCGCTTCTACCGCCGAACCCGACAACGAGATCACCGGCGGCGTGTGATCAACATACAAGTCCGTCCGCGGCGATTCTTCCTCCCGATCGCCCCACGGATCTTCCGCGAACACCCCAAGCGGCAAAACCCCCGTCGGCTCACCCGACAAGTTGATATCGCTCGACGTCACCGATTCTTCACAGCCACACGGAAATTCCTGACTGAACACCGTCGACCCACCCGCCGGCACCACCATCGACACGTTCTTCACCACCCCATCACACGGCGCCACAGCAGTGATGTAATCACCCGTCGGCCCAAACTGCACCCACGATTCCGGAACACCATGAACCAAAGGCACCGGCAAACCACGCGTACGAAAGGAAGCGTTCTCGCCGTAGCCGCGACTGCCGTGGGTGTTTTCCGCAAACCCGCGATAGTCATATGTCGTACATGACTGCAGCCCCGACAATTCCGTGCCGACCCCCACCGGCAAGCCGCCGCTGCCCACGTTGATTGGAGACTGTGGTGAACGCGTGCCGTAGCCCTCATTCAGACCCCATTCGAACTGAAACGCCGTCTCGAAAGTTTCGGGGTTCACGGCCGCTTCCACCACGGCGCTATGCGTCGTAACATTCTTCGCCGCGCCGGTAGTCACAGCCGGCGGCGGATCTTCGCGAATGCATTCGTTGCTTTCACTGTAGCCTTCCCAAGTGATATTGAATACATGTCCGGATTCCGCACTCGAGAGGCCCGATGGGCTCGCCACACGCCTTTTACCTGCGTAGCTAGATAGTGCGAGGTGTTCGAATTCCAGTGGACCCGTCCCGCTGTGTTGAGCCCATGCTTCCTTCACTTCCAGAGTCCCGAAGTCAGTGAGTGGGAACGCGCCCTCAAGCTCCATGATGTACTCGGCGCTGCTGCCGCTATAGGTCTTGCGTGAGCTCCTCGTGATCGGTCCCAAGGCCTGCCCGGTGGCTTCGTTCCAAAAATCGACGCTATATTGGTTGTGAAGGCCATGTGCGACGACGACCTGAAACTCGGCGCCCGGAGTCGCGTAGAATGGCATCGGGATTGGCTCGTCTTCTTCTTCCACCGGTTCCTCGTAGTTCTCGATCCACGCCTGATGTTCGGCGATTCCGAAACCCCTGCCGAGTTCGGTGCCAGCCTGATCAAGCGGTTCGGTCCCGTATCCACCGAGGCCGACCCAGGGCGACGCGTCGGAATGTTCACAGTCGTCGAGATGCTGTGGCTCCTTGTACATAATTCCGGCATCAGCGAACGGCGTTTCGAGCGATGGGGGCCCGTTTTTCAAATTACCCGTGTCTACGTACCCAGCCCAGCAGGAAGAACATCCACCATGCGTGATTTTCGCGAGAGAGCCCCCATCACCCTTTTCGAGAAGTGAACTCGCAGGGGTGAGTTCAGAGGTGAGCGCCGACGGACTAGTGACCCCTGCCGGCAGCACTGGCAAATAGAGAGCCTGCGGCGGCGCGATCGGGTGAAAGTGACGTAGCTCCTGCTCCCAATGGGCGTGAGCCGCCTTTTCCGTCGCTGGCGGTTCTCTTGGCATGCCATAGGCTTCGCGCTCGCTCTGGCTGGCCGTCACGGCGTTGAAGTTGGCGGGTGGAACAGTGATCGTAAGCGGACTTCCGCCGACTTCGTAGTGATATTCATGGCCGCCATCCGGCCGCCCAGTGATCGTAGACAGCGGTATCGTCCGAACGTGGCACAGTTTCCTCGTTGCCGAGCTTGCCCGATACGCGTTGAGGCCAACGCAGGCGCGTGGTGTGCCGCGAGGGACGCCGAACGGCGCCGCTACCGCCGCTGGGACAGCGAACGTAGCGACAGCAAGCAGCAGCGTGGGTAGCGCGGTCGCGGCAATCGTCCGGCGAGAGGGAGGCGTTTTCAGCGCCATGCGGCGCGGCCTCGTTTCTTAGGTGCTGGTCTGGTTTCGAGTGTTCGGCTGATCTCTTCAACGAGAGACCATCCCCCTTCGAGTTCTGGCTCGGCGATCTTGTCCACCGTCAGACTCACGCCGCCGCAGCCAGCAGTGCTGATGTCCGCGATTGCCAGCGGGGACGCACTCGGACGGGTGTAGAAACTGAGCTGAACACTCGCGCCGGGCTCCATCGGACAGTGTCTGATGCCAGGCTGGTGCACGCTGAGCTCGTTCAGCATTGCGACGACCCTTTTGATCCGCGCGATAGAGGTGACACGCGAGGGCAGCCGTCGCAGGACCGCGAGTCGTTTGGACTCGATCCCGATAAGCGTTCGGCCCGACTTGTGAACGCTAATCGTGAGCAGACGCGCGCTGGCCGGAATCCTCGCGGCCGCGGGACGGGGGATGACCCAGACAACCTCGGCGTCCACCCTCAGCGCCGTTGACCCGTTCGCCCGCCGAACCACCCACACGGCGAGCGTGCCGGCACTACTCGGCCACGTGAACGCCGCGATCATATTTTCAGGGACGTCGCCCGTCAGACCTCCGCCAAAGGTCATCGGCTGCGTGGTGCCGTGCGGGAGATGCGCGCAGATGTAGGCAAGCGTTTCGGCGGGGCTCGCAGGCACAAGCCACCATGCGTGTTCGTCAACCGCGTTGGGGGTTCCCGGCGGCCCGAACCCCGGAGCGGCGAGCAGCGACCCAGCTTCCGCTGGATCACTCGCCGACTCACTCGACCCCGGCGGCAGCGAGACCTCACCGAGCATGGCCACCGCATCAGCCTGCGCCGACAGCGCGCTTTCAGGAGCAAGAGCAGACCGTGCACCCAACCCAGACGGACACTGGCTCGACGATTCGCTCGCATAAGCGCTCGGCAAGGCTCCACTCAAGCTTATGAAGAGGACCAGCGTAGCGATGATATTGACCGACCTCAGCCGACCGAGGGCCTTAGTCAACATTGTTCGTCTTCTGCGGACCCCGGGCGAAGCTGCTGGGAACCCACGCTGGCACGAGGGAGCGTGGCTGCGGCGTATCAGATTCCGCTGAGGCTCATAAAGACCGATGGACGCCGCGCGCCTGGCGCAGTTTCGGTAGCGGCGTTGTCGCAGCTGAGGACGCATTCGTTGCGTTGACGGGGTCGGGGAACCGGTCATGTTGTCCATCCTCCAGTCGCCGTGATAGCTGGAGGACAGCGTAGTCGTTGGCGTATCGCGCCGCACCACAGGGCAGTCCGCGTTACCAGAGGGACCGTGGAGCGACTCGGACTCACCCCTGATTCTGCGAGCGCAGAAATATCCCGCCCGTGCTCGTGGCCTTGCCTGGTTGGCGTAGGTGACTTCGGTCGTGATCGTGGGTCCGCGGCGCCGCCGACTTTTTCTGCCGGCTCGTTCCGTCGATGACGTTGAATCACTTGTTGGCGTCTACAAAGGGTCATTGGTCATTCGTATCGCGCGGCGGCGGTTTCGCGTTCATGGGCGCGTTCGCCGTAGGGCTTGGCGAGGCCAACGCCGAGACACGCGGGCGGTTCGGGTGTCTGGTTCCAGCACGAGACTGCTTCGAGGAGGGGTGGGTCGGCGATTTCTGTTCGGCGTCCTTTCTTACCGGCGGTGGTGATGCCCTTGGGGGGTTGCTGAACGATCCACGTCGTGCCGTTCCAGCGGTCGGTGAGCCATCTGTTTTCGGCGAACTTTTCGAAGAATTCTCCGGCTAGCCCTTCTCCGGCGTGATACAGGCCGACCGCGAAGCAGGTGGTCGCGGTGGGGCAGTTGAGCCCGAAAACGTCAGGTCGGAGCGGTTCCTTGCTGCTTTCCTTTGCTTCTTCCTTGTATGGCTCGGGTAGTGTTTCGGGTGCGCTCCATTTGCCGTTGCTGTAGTGGACAGCGAGTTCGCCGGCCGTCGCTGAGCAGGCGGTTGTGGACGCACACGACACTCGGAGCGGATCGACTTCGTTGGTCTCGAAGCTTCCGTTTAGAAGGCTGTCCTGCTTCGTCCAGTGGGATCCATTCCACTCGAAAATGTCGTGCTCGAGTTCGAGCCCGTCGTCGTCTTGGTAGAAGTCGGCGGTCGCCATGCACATTTCTGAGCTGGGGCAGGATACGCTCGTGAATTCGCCTTGCGTTTCTGGTTCCACTGGCAGTTCGAGCTTCCATTCGGTGCCGTTCCAGCGTGATATCGCCGGAAAGCCATCGGGGTCGAATTCGAAGAAGGGGTCGAGGCCAACCGCGGTGCATGCCGTCGCGCTCGTGCACGATAGCGAGCGGTCCAGATGGCCTGTCAGGGGTGCTAGGTAGCGCCATTCGTGTCCGTTCCAGATCTCCGAGGCGTCTTCGCCGGTGACACCGAAGGGGCCTACACCGATGCACTGGTTCGCAGCCCAGCAAGAGACACTGCGCAGCGCCGCTTCCGGGGCGCCGACCTCCGGCTGGCGAGTCCATTCCGCGCCGTTCCAGCTTTCCGAGAAGCCCGACTCGGTCGGGTAGCCGCCGAAAGCTGAGAAGTTTGTGTCGTGGAATCCAACGGCGATACAAGCGTCCCTCGTGGGGCACGAGACGTCTGCGAGCTGTACCCCCGATTCTGGCTGAGGCGGGGTGGGCACCGTGATCCATCCGTGGGTTTTGAAGGTGTGGTCGAGTCCGGGTTGTTCGCCACCTGCGCTCTTGGCGGCGATGCGGTAGTGGTATTCGGTGCCGGGTTCGAGCTTGGTCAGGTTTTCGCTCTCAGGCACGTTGCTCGAGCCTTCGCCCGCCTTCTTTTCCTTCTTCTTGCCTTCCTTGTAGGCCGTGGTCGTGCCCCATTCGAAGTGAAACGTCGTCGCGAGTTTCTTCGGGTTGACGATGCCGTCGATGGTCGCCGTGGTTTCGTCGACGTTGGTGGCTTCTTCGGTGAGCGCGAACGGGGGTTCGGCGCGCAGCGTCGTGAAGGTTTGGTCGTAGCCGAAGGTCGTGCCGGTCGAGTTTTCAGCGACGATGCGGTAGTGGTAGGTCGTTTCCGTCTGCAGGCCCGTGAGCCTCGCTTTGACGTTCTCGTTGGTGAGCCCGGCGGTGAGCGTTTCGGTCGGGGTGGTGTTGCCGTATGAGATGGTTTGGCCCCATTGGAAGTGGTAGGTGGTGCTGGCGTTCTCGGGGTTGACGATCGCGGTCGTGGTGGCCTGGGTCGGGTTGACCGCTTCGGCCGGGCGTGTGAGGGCGTAGACGAACGGCGGGCTGGGGTCTTTGTGCTGGCAGCTGAGGAGGTGGTCGTCGAACAGGTTTTGCGCCCACGCGCCGTCGGAGAGTTCGAGGTCAAGTTCTTTGGCGCATGGTTTGCCGCTGGCGCCGTAGTCGATCTCGCGTCCGGCGGGCGTGCGCCAGGCGTTCAGGTGCGCGTCGGTGACAGTGTCGGCGTAGACCGCGGAGGCAAAGCGCGAGGTCTCGTGCACCGGGCTTTCTGATCCGTCGCTTTCCAGGCAGCCCTTTTCTTTGGGTAGCGGGTCGCCCTCGTAGGGGATGAAGCTGTATGCCTGGCCTTTGTTTTCGAGGGCGTGGTAGGCGCAGAACCCTTCGCCGGTTGAGGGCTCGAAGCCTGGTTCGTAGGTGCTGCCAGGCGCCGCGACTACGATCAGCTGGTCGTTTTCTTTTTCCAGCGGCCAGCCTTGTGCTTCGCGTATCCGTTCGGCCTCTTCGCGGATCGCGCTCTTGCCAATCCCCGCCGGCGCTGCGACAGAGGTGTCGTTGAAGAACGTCGCTGTCACGGTCACTGAGACGTGGCTTTTGGTGTCGAAGTACTGGGTGAGGATGCCCTGGTATTCCGAGCTCGAAAGTTTGCCGTAGAGCGTTTCGAGCAGTTTGCGAGTTTCACGGCCGCTAGTTGTGTTCGCGAAGTTCGACCCCCAGAAGATCACGAACGGTTTGGGGGTGTGCTCGACGCCTTCGCCTCCGGCTTCGGGGTGGTATTCGAGCTCTTCTGGTGGTCCTTCGACATCGTCGCGCGCCGAATCGCTGGCTTTCGTACGCACGTTCTCGACGGCAGCGCGCGGGCTGGGCACGAACTGGACACGTTCGCCGTCGGCCCATCGCGGAGCGACACGTAGCCCATGCGAGAGCCGCGTACGCCGCGACGCCCGCGAGGCAAGCGCAACCGAGCACTGCAAACACACACACGCGCCAACAAGCGCCACGGACGCGACGGCGAGCAGGCGTGTCCGGCTAGAACCGTACCAGTGGTATCTAGTATTGGGGTTCATTTGTTCACCTTCCATGTTTGTGTGGTTGCCTTTCGTGGTTGCGGTTGTGGTTCACCGTCCATGTTCGTGCGCGTGCCTTGCCTGTTGCGGTCGTGGTGGTTGAAATGTCAGCCAGCGCTCGGCGCGGCCGGCTGGTCAAAGGGCCCCGCCTGCGGGAGCGACGTTTCTTTGGGCTGCACAGGTCGAAGCCCCCCAGTTGCACTGCGGAAACATATCAATCCGCAGAATTGTCTGCGCGCTCGGCGCGCGGGCGGCGTCATCGGTTATGGACACGTCGACGAGGACTGATCCCCCGCGTCTGAAGCGTTTGTTTTCCGGCGACGAGCAGATGCTAGAGACGCACTGCGTTCTCCCAGGGCCGATTCCTCAGCCGTCGACAGGCCGGCACCTTCGATGCGATACACCGGTGGTACACTGGCCTGGTGGCGACATCCCATCCCCGCATCCAGGTCACTGAGGATCCAGAGCTCGCACGCGCGCTGCGTGCGGCCGCGCCGCATCTGCCGGCAGGGCTCTCGCGCTCGCGACAGGTGCGCGAACTGGCGATTGCCGGAGCTCGCCACATCGCCGATGAACCACCGACCGAAGAGCAGCGCACGATCCTGCTCGAAGAGCTCGCCGAGAGCTTCATGAACCCAGAGACTGCGGGCATCGACTGGGACCTGCTGCGCGACGGCAAGCTCCGTGCCTGGCCCATCCGATAGGCGGGCCGCCTGGGGCGAGCTGCCGCTGCTCGTCGATACCTCCGCGTGGTCGCGCGCACACCATGCGGCCGTCCGCGACAGCTGGGTGCAGGCGCTGCTTGCGGGTCGTCTGCGCGTCTCGCCCGCTGCGCGGCTGGAGATCCTGCTCAGCGCTCGCAGTGGCGCGGACTACGACGTGCTCGCCGAAAGGCTGACCGCGGTGCGCACCGCCCCGCTCGCAGCCACCACCGCTCGCGCCGCGCAGGACGCCATGCGCACGCTCGCCCATCGCTCCGCCGGTGCCCAGCGGATGCCGGTGGTCGACTACCTCGTCGCCGCGGCCGCGCAAGAAACCGGAGCCGCCGTGCTCCATTACGACCGCGACTACGACACGCTCGCCGAGATCATGGGCTTCGAGTCTGTCTGGCTCGCGCCGCCCGGCTCACTCCCGTAGCTCTCGGTCGCGAGCGCACTCATAATCGGTAGGCCGCTGGTTCGAGTCCAGCCGGGCCCACTTCCAAAACACCTGCAAACGCAGCAAAAGCGAGCCTATCACGAGGTTGCGACGGCAGGGCATCGTTCCCTGCATCGTTCCCCAGCGGTCGTCCGGCGGTCGCCGGGGCTCGTTTTTGGGGCGCCTCCGTCGGCCCTGCTGGCACGCCAGGTCGTGAGGCGGGCCGAGCGTTCGACGGAGAATCCGTTGGCCGGTTCGGCCGCGTTGGGGTCTATACCCGCATGCAAGCAACAACACCAACAACAGAGGCTCCGCTCCAGCAGGACCGGCTCCTCCGGCCAGATCAGGCCGCTTGGTATCTCAACGTCAGGACGAGCTGGGTCTACGAGGCCGTCAGGACCGGCCGCTTGCCCTGTCATCGGGTCGGCCGGCACATTCGCTTCACGCGACCCATGCTCGACGAATGGCTCGCTGAGCAGCCGCGGCGGTAGGCATGGGGATGTCCGCCTTGCCGAGGCCAAACAGGCGGGTAGGCGGACGCACTGGCGGCTCTCGCCTTTACAAGTTCTTCGACTGGTCGTGGCCGCGGGCGCGCGAGGCTCTGCAGCTCTCAGGGGAGACATCGACGCGCGGCGAGCGATGGGCACAAGGCGACGCGGCCAGGGCGCTGCGGGCGGCGCTCATCGAGGGGCTGCGGCAGATGATCGGCGAAGATCCAGCCGGTGGCGCCCGCGATTGACCTCTCCAAGCTGACCACCCGGCAGCACGACCCCGACTCTCATGGTAAGTGGGAAGGGGCTGAGTGCGGGCGATACGGGGTGGAGCAAAGACAGTGCCTTGACAGGGAGTCGCCGGAGACTATTGTCGCCGTGCCATGCCTCTTTACGAAGACAGCAAGGCGCCGCCTCATCGGGACATGCCGACCTTCGAGCGCGATCTTGAGATGGCGCGCCTGCGCGTGGTCGAGGGGCTGACGCTCGTGGAGGTCGCGGAGCGCACCGGAGTCTCACGCGAGCGGGTGCGGCAGATCCTGCGCGCACGCTTTGGCATCTCAGGGGTGCCTCCTGCCGCAGAGCATCGTCGGCGCTCCTGAGCTACGGCACGCGCCGTGGCAGTCGCTACGACACCGGGGCGCGTAGTCGCGCCCCGATGCGGTGGTAATCACGAGCCCGACCCATCACGAGGTCGGCAGCCGCACGGTAGCGCGCCGCCTGCATCAAGCCAAGCGCCGGTTTCTATCTGCTCGGTAGGGTCGTTGGGTCCTGGAAGAGGTGGGCCTCGAGGTGCCCCAGGGGTTCGGCACTGGCGGAGATGCCACGCGCCCGACTGCTCCGCGCAACTGCTGGTTGCGGACTTGCTCAACTCGCCGACTGTGTGGCAGGCTCCCCAGGAGAGATGGCCACCACCACAGGCAGCATGGGCATCCGCCTGCGCACCAGGCGCGAGGAACTCGGCCTCAGCCAGGCCGAGCTGGCAGGAGAGCTTGGCGTCACCCGTCAGCACCTCTCGCGGCTGGAGCTTGGACATGACACGCCGACACTGCCCATGCTGCTGAGCCTCAGCCGGCAATTGGGAGTGAGCACTGACTGGCTGCTCGTCGGGCGCGCCACCGCCGAGACGCCTGACGTCGCGGAGGCGATCCGCGCGGACCAAGGCATCAGTGAGGCGGCGAAGAGCCACCTCATCGGGCTCGTCGAGGAGCTGCTGCGCCATCGGTAGCCGACAGTCGGGCAAGTGGGACGACTGCTGACCTCAGAGGAGCATCAGTCTTTGATGTCTGAGAATCGGATATCAAAGCCGGTGGGCAATCTGCCAAAGCTGCCAGCCGACCTATCAGGGGAGAGAAACCGAAGCTTGACACCCCCGTGATCGCCGGCGAGACTCCGAGGGCATGAAGGAGTGGACGCCCAGAGGCCAGGCCCTCGGCGAAGCGGTGCGCAAACGGCGGCGTGAGCTGGGCATGTCCAAGGAGGAGCTGGCCTGCCGGTGCGGCCTGACCCGCACCTACATCAGCCTCCTTGAGCGTGGCCTGTGCGGCGACCTGCTTGCGGGGCTGCCACCTGATCTGCTCGGTCCCGAGCGCCGCCGTCCTGAGCGCGCATCTGGGGAGTCGTCCGGCGCGGCATGACGGGGCGCCTGGGCTGAGCCCCGAGCAGAGCAGGTCGGAGCTTTTCGAGCTAGTGGTGGCAGCGCCGTAGGGTGGTGCGTGCCGCCGCCTAGAACCCAAATCGGCAGAGACTCTTGGCTTCCGACCACAAGTGCCACGACCCGAGCTGCCCTTCTGGCTTCGACGGTCCGCGGATTGCTAGCTGCGTGTAAGCCGGTCGGCTGCCGCAATGCCCCAACCCCTGCGCGCGTAGCTCCACGATCACCGGGCGGCTGTAGTAGCCACCGCGGGGCTTGAAGATCGAGTTGAGGCCGTACCCCATTGCGGTGCTGCTGCCCCAGCTCGTCCAGTGGATTTCGGTCACGAGCCCGCTGGGGTCGCCGCCGTTATAGACCCTCGCCGGCTGCGCGCTTCCCCAGCCTTCGCCGTCGGGCTTCGCGAATTCCGTCGAGCCGAGCACGACGCTCCCTGAGCCGCCCGCAGCGCTCGATGCCCACACTCCGCCTGTGGTGGAGGCCACCACCAGCAGGACTCCGATCGTTGCACGCCTGATGTTGCGGGTCATTGGGCCTCCTCGGGTGTCGGGTGCGGTTCGCGTAGCCGCGCGGCTGTGAGGCAGGCTCGAGCTACATTCGTGCCAGCAGCTCGGCCTTCTTGGCCGCGTACTCGTCTTCGGTGAGGATGCCCTTCTCCTTCAGGGCGGCAAGCTTTTCGATCTGCTCGGCGATATCTGGCGCCGCCGCCTCGTTGTGCGGGGTAGGCTCGGCGACGGGTGGGGTCGGCTCGCGCACGCCGGCGACTCTTGTGCGGATCTGCAGGGCAAGCGGCACGAGCTTTGGCTGGATCTCGCGTGGGAGCTTCTTTGCGACGTGAAAGATCGCCTGATCCCCCGACACTGTGGTGAGGGTGATGATTGCTTCCTTTGAACCCTTCTTGGACTTCTTGAATGCGAGGCCGAGAGGACCGAGCGCGATCAGCCGGGTCGCTGTGAATCGCTTCTCGGCTTCCTGTGGGCCCTCGACGGTTATGTCTGCGACGTCCCCCCACGGGATGGTGAATATCTCCTTGAATTTCCGCAGGCCGATTCCACTCTTGTCAATCTTGAGGATCAGATTGGACTTCCCCTCCGGCGATGGATGTCGCGACCACCCACCGTAATAGGACACCTCGCTGAGGTTGAGCGTTCGCGTCAGCCCCAACGACTTCAGGTCGTAGAGCTGCTGCGCCTGCGGCGGCTTGACACCGCGCCCGCCGGCTTGATCTGGCAACGCGGCTGGCGCGATGCCGGTGGCCGCCTCCCCGATGGCACCGAGATCAGGCTCCGGCTCGGGAGCGCCCTGAACGCGCTCCGACCACCCGGTGCCGTCCCAATACCGCTCCGCTCCCACCCCGAGCGGGTCTGCATACCAACCCGCGGGTTTGTCACTGGCTGGAGTCGATGCAGAGTCTGGCTTACTCTCGGCTGCCGGTGCCTCGCCGTCAGCGAAGTCCGCGGCTGGGCCGGCGGCTTGTGTGCTTCCGCTATCCGCGCGCCAGCCTGGCGGCGGTGGCCAGAACGGTGGGCCGCCCGGCTGCCCGACCGACTCCGGACCCGGCTCTCCTACGCCCTGTGTGGGACTCTGCGTAGTTTCGTCAAGATCGCTCACAACCGGCCCTTCTCTCGTCCTTCGCTGGAAGTAGCATCTGGGACTAGCCCTTGTCTCGGCGCAAGGCGTTAGATGGTCGGTGCTTCTTTTTCGTGCGCCAGACCATAAATCGTCTTGATGCCTTCGTTCCATTCTTCCTTCGCTGGTTCGTATTGAGTGGTGAAGTGGGCTAGGGACGCTGCGTTAGGAGTGCCTGTGTAGGCGACCAACGCTCCCATCGCGTTCTTCAGGCCGTTGGCGCTGGTGAAAACCTGCAAGGCACCCTTTTCGACTTCGCCGCTGAATTCGGTGGTCGCGAATTCGTTGCGAATTTCGTCGAGGTTGTTGTGCGCCTTCTGTGCTTGCGCAGCTACTTCGTCCAGCTTGGTTTCGCTCGATTCTTTCTGTAGCTCACCTACCGAAATCTCCACTACTTCTATGTTCACGGCAACACGTTTCGCGTCTGTGCCGTGTTCTTTGATCCAGGTTCGAGCTTCCTTCTCTGACTTCGGCACCGAGGGCGTCGCCGGCGTCACCGGCGTCGTCGTGCTGCTCTTCGCCGCAGGCGCCGCGCTGCTGCTCGTGCTGGTCGAACTGCTACCGCTCTTACCGCCGCTGTTAGCGATGCCGATGAGGACGAGCGCGATGACCACCCAGATGCCAATCTTCGCGCCTTTCGGCAGCCGCTTCCAGCGTTGACGGAGGCTCGAGCTGGGCTCCGGGCTCGTTGGGGCCGGATTGGGCGGCGGAGGCTGCGTCGACTGCGGTTGCGGGCTCGGCACGGGGTCTGGCCCAGGCGCGTCACGATGGCGGTTGGACCATCTCGTGCCATCCCAATAACGGGCCGCTCCCACTCCAAGCGGGTCCGCATACCAACCGGCAGGCGTACCAGCGGGGAGCCGGAGTGCAGCGCTCTTCTCGCCCTCCGGCGTCCCCCCGTCAGACATGCGCGGAGTCTACTGGCTGATACCGCATCACTGCGGTGAACCGCCGATCGCGCAGCCTTGATGACCTCGCGTCAGACGGCGGCCGTTCGACGGCCAGAACGATGACCGCTCGATTGACGGACACCTCCTTACCCCTTCGGCCGACCAGGCGTTTGGTGCGTGGTCTGCCCCGGTCGCCGCTTGCGCTTGGTCCCTGCTTATGGGAACGTGTGTTCGTATGTACGTGATCTCCGATCCGGCGCGACCGCATGTAGCTCTCGGCACCGCCGCAACGCTGGCGGCGATCGCTGACGCGCTCGCCGCAAGGTCTGAGCCTGGCTTGGTGGTGTACGTCAGCCAGGATGGTCTCAGCCACGGCCTAGATGCTGCGGAGCAGCTCGAGCTTGATCAGCGAGTTCGAGCTGCGCGCCCGCCCTCGGGGGAAGGCGAGCGGTCGAGGAACTGATCCGTGGCGCCTTGGGCTCGCCGGCTCGCTCTCTCACGCGGGACGGCATGGGAGATGGCCTTGGGGCAGGCGCATAGCGGTCTGCCCCGACCGGACCCACAAGTAGCCTCGGATGCCGCGCCGGACGACCATGAGCGAAGCCGCACGGACCTCGCCATCGTGCGGCTCTGCGGACCGTCTCCTCCGCTTCGCGCCGACGAAGGTCCCCGAGCACCGATGGCAACGCTTCGACGGTGGCGCTGCGTGTGGGAAGTCGGCTGGGAGGAGTGCAAGCGCGGAGGCGCGCGGGTGTACGCGTCGAACCCGGGCGACTAGCGCAACCGCAAGGCGCATGCGCCCGGGCGGATCAGCAGGGCGCATAGTTCACGCTGAGGCCGTATAGAAGGCGTTCGCGTCCCCGGTCCTGGACGTACACACTCACCTTGGAGTAGTAGCTACGGCCTTCGCAGATGTGGATCTGGGAGAGGTGAGCGCTGCCGTTCGCTTCGTGGGCCCGGTCGGTGCCGCAGTTAGGGGTGCAGCCGTGCCACTCGATCCTGCCGTTGCCAATGGCGACGGCTCCGCCCCAGCTGCGCCAGTGCATGTGGGAAGCCTCAAGCGTGCCATCGACGCTCAGCCAGAGCATCGCGGGACGCGCGTGCGCGCCGGTGATGGCGCCCTGAAATACGACGCTGCGGGCCAGCGCCGGCGCGCTGAGCGCGAGGGCCAGTGTTGCGGCGACGGCGAGGGCCCGCTTCATGGGCTGGACGTTAGCCGACGGCAGCGGGGGTGGGGCAGCCGCCCGCGGTCGCGAGGCGGTGACGGTAGGTCTGCATGTCGGCGTGGTTGAAGTCGGAGTGCGTCTGCGTGCGCAGGGACGGCACGTCCTCGCGGTGGTACGGGCTGCTGAGGCTCTCGTTGTGGCCGATCACGTTCCGGATCGTGATGTGGTAGCGGCAGCGCAGCCAGCGGACGAGTTCGAGGCTCGCCTTCATCTGGGCCGCGTCACCCAACACTTCCTGGTCGCTGTAGCCGACGTGCTCGATGCCGATTGCGGTCCAGTTCAGGCCCACGGTGTGGCGGCACATGATGTTGAGGGGAACGAGTTGGTGGATGCCGCCGGCTTTGTCGATCACGAAGTGGGCGCACGTGTTCGGTAGCTCGTGGAGCTCGGGGTCCGGGGTGTCCGGCGCGAACGTGTTGAACGTCGCCTGGTATGTCGGCGTCTCTGTGTAGTGGATCACGATGACGTGGGGGTTGATGAGCTTGTAGGTGGGTGTCATGAAGCTGCCGTAGTGGCGGCGTGCGTAAGCGACCATCTGTTCCTTGCGTTCCGCTCCGAACGGGATCGGGTCCCACATGATGTGCGGCTTCGGCACCACGATGCTCGGTGTGGGCGCCGTCGGCTGCGTCGTCGTCGGCGTCGTTGATGTGGCGCTGGTAGGTGCTTCGGTGCCCCCGCCGGTCGCCGGGGCTGTGGCGACGCCGGCCGCGGCGGCTGTCTGCGTGACCGGTGACCGTCGTCGTGGAGCCGCACGCCGCGAGGGCGAGCGCGCCGGTGGTGACGGCAGCGGCGAGCGAGGCCGCGGACTGCTGCGGATGCGTTGCAGCGGCATCGTGTTATTCGGCGCTGCAGCCGCTGCTCGGCCGCGCGCTCAGGTGGAGGTGGTGGTTGAGCCAGGAGGCCACTCGGGTCAGCGTTTCCGTGCCCGCGCCGAAGTCGGGGGCCTGGGTCACGATGGCGACGGCGGCGCCGCTCGTGGATCCGGGGTCGATCGATCGCCGGACTGTCTGACGAGGTATCCGCCTCCCTCGGGGCCCCAGCCGCCCTTGAAGGCGACGGAGCTGAAGCCGGCGGAGCCGAGGCCCCAGCTCTCGCTCGCCTCGATGTTCTGCATCAGCCCGAGCACGTAGCTCGTCTGGCTCGACGGGAGGAGGCAGCCGTTCGCGAGCGCGCGGAAGAACTTCACGGCCTCGCCGGGGCTCCACTCGGTCTGCCCGAAGGTCGTCACCGCGCCCGCTGGCGGCGGAGCAGTTGCGACCGCGGTTTCGCTGTCGCCGGCGTCGCGCAGCACGGATTCCATGTACGCGCTGGCGCCGCCGAGTCCGCCCTTGAGCCGCTCGAGGTCGCCGAAGAGGGAGAGCACGGATTCGTTGTTCGATTCGGTGATCGCGGACTGCGCCCACGATTGCTCCTGCGACGTCAGCCCTGCGCTGCCGCGGGCGCGCAGGAGTGAGACGAGGACGGGCACCTTCGTGGTGCTCCAGCCGTGCGCGGCTTCGTCGCCGCCGAGGACTTCGCGCGGCCCGGCGCCGAGGGGTTGGACGGCAAGCTCGACGTGGCCGGGCAGGCTCGCGGCGAGCTGCTGGAACGACGCTTCGGCGTCCGAGCTCAGCACGCCTCCCCGAGGCGCCGCTGGAGCCGCTCGAGCGGTCTGTCGTCGGGATGCTCGCGTGCTTGTGGTGCGTGGCCGCGAGCGCTGATTCGACGCTCTTCAGGCTGGGCGCGCCGGGCGCGGCCGGGTATTCGCTGCGGGGTCGCGGCGGCCTTGCTCGGCGTGTTGTGGACGCGCGCGGTGACGCGTGAGCACGACGATGTGGTGCGGCCGGTTGAGGAGGTAGACGGCGGCGCCCGCGCCGAGCGAGGAGGACGTGCGGCGACGCCGGCGGCGATCACGCGCCGGCGTCGCGCCACGGCGCGGCGGCGCCTCGCGAGGTACTCCGGGGAGTAGGCCATCGTCAGGTAGAGGCTAGCCGCGGGTCTCGGGCGACCTCTCCCGGTCCTGCTGGCTCCGCGGCCTCAGGGGAAGTAGACGGAGGCGTTGTTGCCGCCGGTGCAGACGACCGGCGTGCCCGAGGAGCACGTCATCGAGTACGTCTTTTCGGTGACCGGGACTATAGATTTCATACGTCCCCGGGCCTTCCTGCTCGTATTTCGACGCGCACGTTTTCGGCGAACGAGCATGTCGTGTCGGGGCCGACGGTGAGCTGGTTGCCGCACGGCGTCTGGTTGTTGCTCTGGCCCGGGCGACTCGTGGGCGACGTTCGGGGTCGCGCCCGACTTCGAGGTTTTAGACCCGCCTGACGAGTTCCCTGCCGCCGCTGCCCTGCTGCACGACGACGACGCTTGTCGAGCCCGGGACGTCCCCGGTGGCGCTACCGATCACGTCGATCGTAGTGCGGCCGCCGTGAAGTTCGGCGGCCGCGGTGAAGACGCCGTTGCCGACGGCCGCGGGCTGGCCCTGGACCTGCACGGTCGCCGCGGGCGGGGAGACGGTGCCGCGGACCGTGACGCTGTTGCCGGCGATCACGCTGCCGCTCGTCGGCGAGGTCACGATGACGGAGACCTCGCCCCCAGTCGTCGTCGTCGACGTCGTGGTCGTGCCGCCACACGCCGCGAGTACGAGCGCGGACAGCGCCGCGATCACCGTGACTCCGAGCGTCCTTGTCGAAGCTGCCCCCAGTTGCACCGCGGCAACATATCAATCCGCTGAATTCTGGGCGTGCTCACGATGTTCATGCGCTTTGGCTTGCAGGCGCTCGACGCCGCGACGGGTGGATGGGTGGACGTGCCTTACGAAGGCACGCACTTCACGAAGGTTGGCGCGGCAGGGACGACGCGGCAGACTGGGACCACCTTCGAACTAGAATCCGCCGGCCCCGAAGGCAACAATGATCTGAGGGGGCTCGTCGGATATCAGTGGCGCGACGGCTCGCATCTCCTCTTCTCCGACAGTCGACTAACGACTGCGGGGCGCGACGTGGAAGCCGGCGCCGAACCACCTGGATTCAGCGCAGCCACTTGCTCGATCGGATAGTCCCGTCGATGGTCCGCATGGCGTAGAACGCGCGACCGAGCGCCGCACGTCCGGCACCGTCCATGATGTTCCGATGCAGCACACAGACGGGCACCTCCTCCTCTCCGCATCAGACCTCGTCGCGTTCCTGGAGTGCGAGCACCTGTCGGCACTCGACCTCCGGGTGGCTCACGGCACTCGAGACGATCGAGCGCACGAGAACCGACTCGACGGACCTGGTGGCCCGCAAGGGCGACGAGCATGAGCAGGCGTTCCTCGACTCACTGATAGGACAGGGACTGGATGTCGCGGTGATTCCGTCGGTGATCGACGGGCTCGTCAGCGACGCTGAGGCGGTCGAGCAAACGATCTCCGCGATGCGAGCTGGCGTCGACGTGATCTACCAGGCCGCGCTTGCCGACGGCTCCTGGCGTGGCTTTGCGGACTTCCTCGAAAAGGTACCCATGCCCTGTCCGGCGTTCGGCGGCTACAGCTACGAGGTGCTCGACACCAAGCTCGCCCGGCACGCCAAGCCCGGCTACCTCGTCCAACTATGCCTCTACTCGGACCTGCTCGCGAGCGTTCAGGGCATCTTGCCGGCGCAGATGCACGTCATCCTCGGCTCGCGAGAGCGCGCAGAGCTTCCGGCTCGATGAGTTCTCCGCCTTCTATCGCCGGCTGCGCCGCCGCTATGAGACCCGGCTGATCGACGGGTTCGCTGGGACCTACCCTGACCCGGTCGAGCACTGCGGCCTGTGTCAGGTGGTCAGAGCACTGCTCAGCACGCCGCGAAGCCGACGACCACCTATCGCTCGTCGCCGGGCTCGGGCGCGCCCAGGCCGTCCGGCTCAGCGACACGGGCATCACGACCTGGGCCCAGCTCGCCGTGGCGCAGCCCGCGGATCGGCCCGCGCGCATCGGAAGAGCCACGTTCGAGCGGCTGCGTCAACAGGCCCGGCTGCAACTGCACGAGCGCTCAACCGGCGCGCAGACCTACGAGCTCCTGCCACCCCAGGAGGGACGGGGCTTCGCGCGGCTGCCCGAGCCGCGGCCGGGCGATCTCTTCTTCGACATGGAGGGCGACCCGTTCTTCGAGGGCGAAGGACTCGAATATCTCTTCGGGGTCACTCGGATCGAGGACGGCGAGCCTGCCTTTCGCTCGTTCTGGGCGCACGACCGGCGCGAGGAGAAGGTCGCGTTCGAGGCGTTCGTCGACTTCGTCCTCGCGGCGCTCGCGGAAGACCCGGCACTCCACGTCTACCACTACGCGCCGTATGAGCCCTCGGCACTGAAGCGGCTCATGGGCCGCCACGGCACCCGCGAGGAGGAGATCGACCGCCTGCTACGCGAAAAAGTTCTCGTCGACCTGTACGCGGTCACGATCCAGGCGATGCGCACCTCGAAGCCGGGGTACTCGATCAAGCAGATCGAGGAGTTCTACATGCCAAAGCGCGACCAGGACGTTACCGACGCCGGTGACTCGATCGTGCGCTTTGAGGAATGGCTCGACACGGGCGAGCCTGGCATCCTGGACGCGATCGAAACCTACAACGAGGTTGACTGCCTCTCGACCGTAGAGCTGCACCGTTGGCTGCTCGACCGCCGCACCGAGGCGCAGGAGCAGTTCGCCATCGCGATCCCGTGGCGGCCAGCCTCAGAGCCACACGTGGCCTCGCCGGAGGCCACGGCGGTGCTCGATGAGATCGCCCGGATCGAGGCCGCGCTCGTCCGGAACCTGCCTGATGATCGGTTGGAAGGCAGCGAGGAGCAGCGGGCGCGCTGGCTGATGGCGCACCTCCTGCACTACCACCGCCGCGAGGAGAAGCCGGTCTGGTGGGCGTACTTCAACCGGCTTGAAATGTCGCCAGGAGGAACTCGTCGAGGACGCCGAGGCGATCGGCGAGCTAACCGAGGACCCAGCCGAGCCACCGATCATCGACAAGCGCTCGCTCATCCACACGTTGCGGTTCCGCGAGCAGGAGCACAAGCTTGCTCCCGGCGCTGAGATCCGCGACGTCGAGACCCAGCGCCAAGTCGACGTCGTCGAGATTGATACACCGAACGGTCTGCTGCGCATCCGCCGCGGGCAGAGCCGCGCGCACGAGCCTCTCCCGCAGGGCCTCGTGCCCGGCGGCCCGTACCGCAGCGACGAGCAGCGCGCCGCCCTGCGGCGCCTCGGCGCCGTGATAGCCGCCTCGGGCGTGGACGGCCCCGGCGAGTTTCGCGCGCTGCGCGACCTCCTCCGCCGCGCCCCGCCCCGGATCTCCGGGCGCGTCGACGGCGAGCCGCTGCAGGATGGGTCCCCACACATCGACGATCTCAAGCGCCTCGCCGAGGGCCTGGACAGCTCCTACCTGTTCATCCAAGGGCCACCCGGGTCAGGCAAGACGTGGACCGGCGCGCAGCTCATCGTCCACCTCATCGCGCGGGGGGCCCGAGTCGGCGTGGCGGCGACCAGCCACAAGGCGATCCACAACCTGCTGCACGAGGTCGAGGAAGCCGCCGACCGAGCAGCACGTGGGCTTCCGCGGCTGGAAGAAGTGCTCCAAAGACAACCCCGAGTCGCAGTTCGTCTCGAAACTCGCTCGCTCGTTCATCGAGAACGAGCCGGACGTGCATGCCTTTCCACCGCCGGACGACGTGCGTCTGGTCGCCGGCACCGCGTGGCTGCACTCGCCCACGAGACATGGACGGCAGCCCTGGACCATCTCGTGATCGACGAGGCAGGGCAGGTCTCGCTCGCCGACGCCCTGGCGATGGGCACCTCCGCGCGCAACCTGATCCTCCTCGGAGACCCTCTTCAGCTCGCGCAGGTCTCCCAGGGCGTCCATCCGGACGGAGCCGGCGCCTCGGTGCTCGAGCACCTGCTCGGAGAGCACAGCACGGTCCCTCCAGAGCTTGGAATCTTCCTCGACCGCACCAGACGCATGCACCCCGACGTCTGCCGCTTCGTCTCCGAGGTCATCTACGAGAGCCGCCTGGACACGATCGAGGCCTGCGCACGCCAGAACGTCGATGCGCCCGGGACGCTCACCGGCACCGGGGTGCGCTTCATCGAGGCCGAGCACACCGGCAACACCCGCGAGTCGATCGAGGAGGCCGAGCTGATCCGCGCCGCCATCGACGATCTCCAGCGCGGAACCGTCACCGAAGCAGACGGCCGCACGCGCCCGCTCGGGCCCGAGGACATCATGGTCGTGACCCCCTACAACGCCCAGGTGCGCTGCCTGACCGCCCGCCTGCCCGACGGGTGTGCGCATCGGCACCGTGGACAAGTTCCAAGGCCAGGAGGCGCACGTCGTCTTCTTCTCGATGGCCACCTCCTCCGGCGCAGAGGTCCCGCGCAACGTCGAGTTCCTCTACAGCCGCAACCGCCTGAACGTCGCCATCTCCCGCGCCCGCTGCCTCGCCGTGCTCGTCTGCAACCCCGAGCTCCTGCACGTCGAGCCACGCTCCGTCGAGCAGATGCGGCTCATCAACGCACTCTGCCGACTCGTCGAGCTGGCGGAGTCGACAGCCGACGAAGTAGCGTAGAGCTATGGATCTAGAGGTACTCGAGCGCGTCGCCGGTCCGATCGCGCACCCCAACGTAATCGACGCCCAGATCAGGGCTATCGCTGCCCGTCCGGCCGTAGCCGGCCGTCAGGCCACACGCTGAGCATGGCACGTCTCGACGAGCTCACTCCCGGAAGCCGCCTCGAAGGGCTGGCCAGCGGCGTGGTGACCGTGGTCGGGGCCGATTGGTACGCCTCCGACGCGGTATCCATCACGTTTCGCGACGATGGCGGCCGTCTTGGCCAGGAGATCGTCTACCGAGACGACGAGCCGCGCCTCGTGCTCCAAGAGGCCGGGCGCCCGTGGTCGTTCGACGCTGACGGCGAGCTTTTTCGGCTCGCGTCGGAGTCCCGGCGGATCCATCTTGCCTGGATGTTCGATCCGTTCCTTGCCGTTCAGACGTCGAACCTTGATCCGCTTCCGCACCAGATCGACGCCGTGTATCGCCGAATGCTCCCCCTGCAGCCCTTGCGGTTCCTGCTCGCTGACGACCCAGGCGCCGGCAAGACGATCATGGCGGGGCTCTACATCAAGGAGCTGATCATCCGCGGCGACGTCGAGCGCTGCCTCATCGTCGCCCCCGGCAGCCTGGTGACGCAGTGGCAGGACGAGCTGTGGGATCGGTTCCGGCTGGACTTCGACATTCTCACGCGCGACCAGATCGAAGCGGCCCGCACCGGCAATCCGTTCATCGAGAAGCCTCGGCTGATCGCGAGGCTGGATCAGCTGTCGCGCAATCCGGACATCCGCGACAAGCTCGCCGCGAGCGACTGGGATCTGGCGATCTTCGACGAGGCCCACAAGTGCTCGGCGATCCGCTACGGCGACGAGGTCAAGAAGACCAAGCGCTTCGAGCTCGGCCGAGCAGCTCGGCGGCGCTCTCGCGCCATCTCCTGCTGATGACCGCCACACCGCACTCGGGCAAGGAGGAGAACTTCCAGCTCTTCATGTCGCTGCTGGACTCCGATCGGTTCGAGGGTCGGCTCCGTGACGGCGCAGCACGAGATCGACACGAGCGACGTGATGCGCCGGCTCGTCAAGGAGAAGCTGCTGCGCTTCGACGGACGGCCACTGTTCCCCGAGCGTCGCGCCTACAGCCCGTCATTCCCGTTGTCCGATGAGGAGGCGCGCTCTATCACCGGGTGACCGAGTACGTCAGCGAGGAGATGAACCGCGCTGACCGCCTGAAGGCCGCCGGCGAGGGCCGCCGCGGTATTGCCGTCGGCTTTGCGCTGACGACGATGCAGCGCCGCCTGGCTTCCTCGACGGAGGCGATCTACCGTTCGCTCGAACGTCGGCGCAAGCGCTTGGAGGCTCGCCTCGCGGAGGAGCGCATCGGCAAACGCGGCGCTGAGGCGGCCGACGAGCTGATGCCGCAAAAGCTCGCCGCCCGCATGAGCATCGAGGATCTCGAGGAGGGCGACACCGACGATCTGCTCGACGAGGAGACGGAAGAGCTCGAGGACGAGCTCGTCGACCAGGCGTCCGCCGCGCGGACGATCCAGGAGCTTCGAAGCTCGAGATCGCCACCCTCACCGAGCTCGAGGGCCTTGCCAAGCGGGTACGTGACTCCGGCACGGATCAGGAAGTGGGAGGAGCTCTCGAGCATGCATGCAGATCGTCGCCAGAGATGTTCGACAGTGCCGGGCGCCAGGCGAAAGCTGATCGTCTTCACCGAGCACCGCGACACGCTCAACTACCTGATCGCGAAGCTCCGGACGCTGCTCGGACGACACGAGGCCGTCGTGACGATTCATGGAGGTGTCGGGCGCGAGGACCGCAAGAAGGTCCAAGAGGCTTTCACGCAGGACAAGGACGTCATTGTTCTCGTCGCAACCGACGCGGCTGGCGAGGGCATCAACCTCCAGCGCGCACACCTGATGGTCAACTACGACCTGCCGTGGAACCCCAACCGGATCGAGCAGCGCTTCGGGCGCGTGCACCGTATCGGGCAGACCGAGGTCTGCCACCTGTGGAATCTCGTCGCCGAGGACACGCGCGAGGGCCAGGTGTTCATTCGGCTGTTCGAGAAGCTCGAAGAGCAGCGCAAAGCCCTCGGCGATCAGGTCTTTGACGTGCTCGGCGAGGCGTTCCGCGACTCCTCGCTGCGCGATCTCCTTCTCGAGGCGATCCGATACGGCGAGCGCCCCGACGTCAAGGCGAAGCTCGACCAGGTCGTCGACGCCACCGTCGGCGACTCGCTGCGCGAGGTCGTGCACGAGCGCGCGCTCGCGAGCGCGGTGATGAGCGGCGCTGACGTCGAGCGCATCAAGGAGGACATGGAGCGCGCCGAGGCCCGAAAGCTCCAACCTCAGTACATCCGCGCGTTCTTCCTCGAGGCGTTCAAGCTCTACGGCGGGCGCGCCGTCGAGCGCGAAGCCGGCCGATTACGAGCTCACCCACGTCCCCGCCGAGCTACGCCGCCGCGACCGCGTGATCGGGATGGGCGCGCCGATCCTGACGAAGTACGAGCGCATCACGTTCGACAAAGAGCTAGTCCGCGTCGAGGCCAAGCCTCTCGCCGAGTACCTCTGCCCGGGGCACCCGCTGCTCGACTCGCTGTTGGACCTCGTCAACGAGCGCTACGGCACGCTCCTCAAGCAAGGCGCGATCCTCGTCGACCCGTCGGACGAGGGAGAAGAGCCCCGGCTGCTCGTCTACCTGGAGCACGCGGTGCAGGACGGCCGGACCGTGGCATCGGGCGAGCGCCGGATCGTGTCGCGGCGCTTTGAGTTCGTCGAGATTGCCGCGGACGGCGAAGCGCAGCGACGCCGGCTGGGCACCGTATCTGGACTGTCGCCCGATCGCCACGGACGAGACGCGCGCTCGTCGGCGACCTGCTTCAATGCAGTGGCTCACGAGACGATCCTGAGCGACTCGCGACCGAATACGCGATCGGCACCGCAGCGCGGCCCACCTCGAGGAGGTCCGGCGGCGCACCCTCGACCGCGTCGACCGCACGTCGAAGGCTGTCAAGGAGCGACTCGAAGCCGAGATCCGCCACTGGGACCACCGTGCCAATCAGCTCAAGGAGCAGGAGCTCGCTGGCAAGCAGCCGCGGCTCAACTCCGGGCAGTGCGCGTGCGCGCGCCGACGAGCTCCAGTACCGCATGAAGCTGCGGCTCGCCGAACTCGACAGCGAGAAGCAGCTCGCCTCGCTGCCACCGGTCGTTGTCGGCGGGGCGCTGATTGTGCCCGCTGGTCTGCTCGCCGCGGCGTCTAGGCGAGCACGACCGACGAGGCGGCTAACATGCGCGCGAGACCGAGCGTGTCGAGCGCGTCGCTGTCGATGCTGTTCTGGCCGACAGAGAGCGGCCTCGGCCGGACGCCACGTGAGATGCCGCAGAACAACAAGGGGTACGACATCGAGAGTCACACCCTCGACGGCGACCTGCTCTTCATCGAGGTGAAGGGCCGCATCGAAGGCGCCGACCGGTGACCGTCACGCGCAGCGAGATTGGAGTCGGACGCAACACGCCGGAGGCTTTGTCCTCGCCCTCGTTGAAGGTGCCAACGCTTGAGGGTGGCGGCCAGCCGCAGGTCCGCTACCTTCGACGCCCGTTCGACGGCATGGGCGAGCCACACTTCGCGAGCATCGCAGAGACCTTCGACTGGAACAAGCTCATGGAGCGGGCAGAGGCGCCGGCATGACAAAGAAGTTGATCGAGGTGGCCCTGCCGCTGGAAGCGATCAGCGCGGCATCGCGACGTGACAAGGACCGCAAGACGGGAACCCGTCAGATTGTCATAAGTGGTTCGCACCCATGCCGATGCCGGCCTGGCGAGCCTTGCTTTTTGCAAGCCTCGTAGACGACCCTGGTGAGCCAGAAGGTCCGAGCCCAGCGTCTCGCGTTGATCGAACGCCTAGTCCCCTGCCGACGGCAGCGTCCCTGACGAGACGACGCTCGACGAAGCCCGCCGAGTAATAAGAGCTGAATGGGACGACGAGCCGCCCGTGGTGTTTGATCCTTTTTGCGGCGGCGGTTCCACTCTCATCGAAGCTCAACGACTGGGCCTCGCCACGTTGGGATCTGACCTCAATCCTATCCCCGTCCTAATAACACGTGTCCTGACGGAACTCATACCGCAGGTGGCCGGCCGGCCGTCCCTACTGCCGCGCGATGAGCGGCTGTCCCCTCTCGGGAGACACCCAGTCGAGGGCCTTATCAGCGACGTGAAGGGTTACGCAGAGCGTTGTCGTCGCGAGGCGTTGGCGCGCGTTGGTAACCGATATTTGCAGGGGCCCGACGGCGAGACCGTGACGGCGTGGCTGTGGGCGAGGACTGTGACTTGTCCCAATCCGGCATGCGGCTGTTCGGCACCACTGGTGAGCTCGTTTTGGCTTACCAAACGAAAAAGTGACCCAGCCTGGATTGCGCCGGTGGTCGATGGGAATCCTCGGGGCGTCAGCTTCGACGTTCGCGTTGGCGCGCCGGGACCGAGAGATAAGACGATAAGCCGAGTCGGAGGACGGTGTGTCGCCTGCGATGCCTCAATCCCGCTCGACCACATCCGCGCGGAGGGCCGTGCCGGCCGGTTGAGTACCAGGCTGCTAGCAATGGCAGTCGATCGTGGTGGAAAGCGGATCTATCTGCCTCCAACCGCGGAGCACGAAGCAGCGGCTCGGATTGAAGAGTCGGACGACCTGCCGGACCTGGCGCTTCCAGACCAAGCGCTGGGATTTCGCGTTCAGTCGTATGGTTTTGGCCGCTTCCTCGATCTATTTACCCCTCGCCAGCGTCATACGCTCGCGGTGTTTGCAGACTCGGCTTCATCTATCCGTGACTGGGTCCTCGCTGACGGCGGCGATGAAGCATATGCTCGGACAATTGCCTCCATACTTGGATTGTGCGTAGGCAAGCTCGCGCAGTCCAATTCGACCCAGGTCCGGTGGTATATCGACTCCCGCAATGGCGCGGGGCAGCCCCTACCGGCGTTCGGCCGTAACGCTCTTCCGATGGTCTGGGATTTTGCTGAAACCAATCCCTTCGGGGGCTCTGTCGGTGACTGGATGGGCCAGGTCGAGTCACTGTCGCGAGGGCTCTATTCGCTGCCGACTAGCGCCAGGCCGTCGAAGGTGTTTCAACTCGATGCGCGCCACGCTGCGCGGGCTGTTGACTCCAACGCCCTGGTGGCGACTGATCCGCCGTATTTTGCACAGATCGGCTATGCCGATTTGTCGGACTACTTCTACATCTGGTTGCGTCGCGCGCTAAAGAACGTACATCCGGACCTGTTCTCCACACTTGGAACCCCGAAGGATGCGGAGCTCATCGCCTCTCCCGGCCGTCACGGAGGAGATGCGACCGCAGCGCGGGGGCACTTCGTGGAGGGCTTCACCGCGACGTTTGTATCGCTTGCTGGTGTGGCAGCGCCAGATGTGCCAATGCTCGTCGTATACGGGCACCGCCAGGAAGAGTCGACTGACGACGGTCTTACCTCTACGGCTTGGGACTCCATGCTGACGGCCATCATCGCGGCTGGCTTGAGCATTGTGGGAACCTGGCCAATCCGGGGAACGCATAGCAGCCGCCAACGAAGTCAGGACAGCAACGCGCTCGCGTCGTATATCGTCCTTGTCTGTCGGCCCCTCCCCGCCGACGCGCCCGTTGCGTCCCGCAAGGAGTTTGTAGCCTCGTTGAAGCGAGACTTGCCCGCCCCTCTGAAGGCGCTCCAAGACAGCAATATCGCACCGGTCGACCTGGCGCAAGCGGCGATTGGCCCTGGTATAGGCGTGTTCTCGCGCTACGCCAGGGTCGTGGAAGCTGACGGCTCCGCTATGCCGGTGCGCATTGCGCTCGGCCTCATCAACCAGACGCTTGACACCATTGTCGCCGAGCACGAAGAAGACCTAGATCCGGACACGCGATGGGCGGTGGCGTGGTTCGATCAGTATGGAATGGACGACGGGCCGTACGGTGTCGCGGAGACGCTTTCGAAGGCGAAGAACACGGCCGTTGGCGGACTTGTTGATGCGGGAATACTGAGCTCCCGAGCCGGCAAGGTCCGATTGCTCAGACGCGAGGAGCTTGACGGCGAATGGGATCCAACTCGCGATAGGCGGCTCACAGTATGGGAGGTGACGCAGCATATGATTCACCGCTTGGAGACGGGCGGTGAGTCTTCAGCCGCAGAGCTACTGCGCAGTGTCCGCGGGTTCGCCGACCCAGCACGCGAGCTGGCTTATCACCTCTATCTGATCTGCGAACGAAGGCGGGCGGCTGCGGACGCGCTCGCTTACAACTCACTGGTGGTTGCCTGGCCTGAGATCAGTCGACTTGCTGACAGTCGGCCGGCAGAAGTTCAAGCGCAGCTCGAGATGTGACCAGATGGCGACAACGAATCACGAGCGTGTAGGCCGGGCCCTCGCACTTCTCAGCTCGGGTCTCGCGCCATTTGCGGAGCGCGAGTTCAGGGCGGCCTACGGCCCAGACTGGCTCGACGAGGTCAAGCGCAAGGACACGAGCCCTGGCGACCAGTCGCAGAAGGTTTCTCCGACGGATGTGCAGTTCCTACTCAAAGTGGTGTGGAACGAGTGGAACACCGTCTTCCGAAAAGTCTTGGGCCAAAGCGAGCGTACGTTGGTCAGCGAGCTCCGCGACATCCGTAATCGATGGGCACATCAAGCTCCGTTCTCGTCAGACGACGCTTACCGAGCGCTCGATAGCACGTACCGCTTGCTCACGGCGATAAGCGCGGCCAACGAGGCCGAGGCCGTCGACGCGGCGAAGCAGGAGTTGCTGCGAGTCCGCTACGACGAACAGGCGCGGCGAACACATCGCAAAGCGGCCGCAGTCTCTCTCGTGGAGGGCAAACCCGCGGCGGGCCTGAGTCCGTGGCGGGCGATCATCCAGCCGCACCCCGACGTTGCTTCTGGACGGTACCAACAGGCCGAGTTTGCCGCTGATCTGCATCAGGTGTGGCGCGGTGACGCTACAGACGAGTATGGCGACCCGGTCCAGTTCTTTCGACGTACGTTCCTGACTGAAGGATTGCGCGAGCTGCTCCTCAATGCGGCGAGGAGATTGAGCAAGGAGGGTGGGGATCCAATCGTCGAGCTCCAGACGAACTTTGGCGGCGGTAAGACACACTCACTAATCGCGCTCTACCACTTGGCGGGCGGGGCGCGAGCTACGGAGCTGCAAGGCGTCGACGGGGTCTTCAGGGAGAGCGGCGTGACTTCGGTCAACGCTGAGCGGGTCGTCTTGGTAGGTCAGATGATCGGCCCCGGTCAGGTGCATGAGAAGCCGGATGGGACGAAAGTGCACACGCTATGGGGCGAGCTCGCGTGGCAGCTGGGTGGGAAGGACGCCTATAGCCTTGTTGCTGATGCTGATCAGGCTGGCACCAGCCCAGGCTCGGCACTGCTAGAGCTGTTCAAGGCGCACACGCCTTGTCTCGTCCTGATCGATGAGTGGGTGGCCTACGCCAGACAGCTGTACGGTATCGACGGGCTGCCGGCCGGCTCCTTTGACGCACAGTTCACGTTCGCGCAGGCGCTCGCGGAGGCCGCACGCTCCATACCTGGCGTTCTTCTCGTCGTCTCGATCCCTTCTTCGGATATCGAGGTCGGCGGTGAGGGCGGACAGGCTGCACTGACACGACTGAAGAACGTGGTCGGCCGTATGGAGTCGCCTTGGCGTCCGGCAAGTGCCGATGAGGGATTTGAGATCGTTCGGAGGCGGCTGTTCGAGGATGTGCCGCGACAAGGCGGCAGAGCGAGACGCTGTAGTGCGCGAGTTCGCGAACCTCTACCGCACGCAAGCGGCCGAGTTCCCGTCGCCGTCCCGAGAGGGGGAGTACGAGCGCCGTATTGCGGCGGCCTACCCGATTCATCCGGAGCTATTCGACCGGCTCTACAACGAGTGGTCGACGCTCGATAAGTTCCAGCGGACTCGCGGCGTACTGAGGCTGATGGCGGCTGTGATTCACGAGCTGTGGGAGCGCCAGGACGGTAGCTTGCTGATCTTGCCAGGCTCAGTCCCGATCGACGCGCCGCCCGTGGCGTCTGAGTTGACACGCTATCTCGAGGAGGGTTGGGCGCCCGTCATCGAGCTTGACGTCGACGGGCCGAACTCGTTGCCCTTGCGATTGGATCGAGAGAACCCGAACCTGGGCCGCTATTCGGCCACACGCCGCGTCGCTCGGGCCATCTACATGGGTTCCGCACCGATCGAACGGTCCTCCAATCGTGGGATCGATGACCGGTCGATCAAGCTCGGGTGCGTTCAGCCGGGCGAGGCGCCCGCTACGTTCGGCGATGCCTTGCGGCGCCTTACCGACCAGGCGACCTATCTCTACGTCGACGGACAGCGCTACTGGTACGCCAAGCAGGCCACCGTCGCGCGGCTGGCGAATGACCGTGCGGCCTCGCATTTCACGGACGAGCTGGCAGACGAGGAGATTAGGGGGCGGCTGCGGACGTTGCGTGACCGCGGCGAGTTCGCCGCCGTGCACCCCGCGCCATCTATGCCAGCCGACGTGCCAGATGAGCCTGAGACGCGCCTGGTAATCCTCGGGCCAGAGTTCGCCCACTCCTCGAAGACCGAGGACTCACCCGCGCGCGACATGGCTTCGCGGCTGCTCGATTCGCGAGGCAGCGGCGATCGGCGCTTCCGCAACATGCTGGTGTTCCTGGCGCCGGACCGGAGTCGTCTTGAGGAGTTGCGCGATGCCGCCAGGCACTGGCTCGCGTGGAAGTCGATCGATAAGGAACGCGAGGAGCTCAACCTTGATGCGTGGGGAATCAAACAGGTCGAGACCAAGAGCCAGCAGTTCGAGGAGATGATCGCGTCGCGATTCGGCGAGACCTGGCAATGGCTGCTTGTACCTACCCAGCCAGCCGACGATCCAACTTCGCCAATGACCTGGGAGGAGACACGACTAAGTGGCTCTGAGCCGCTCGCCGCTCGTGCCAGCAGCCGCCTCGTCCGTGAGGAGGGGCTAATCACCAACTACAGCGGCGTTCGGCTCCGAATGGATCTCGACCGGGTTCCACTATGGCCTCAGGGTGCCGAGCACATAGGCCTCATGCAGCTATGGGACAGCTTTGCGAGGTACCTATATCTGCCACG
Source organism: uncultured Solirubrobacteraceae bacterium (assembly GCA_963810735.1). Taxonomy (GTDB): domain Bacteria; phylum Actinomycetota; class Thermoleophilia; order Solirubrobacterales; family Solirubrobacteraceae; genus Palsa-744. The sequence goes on along the minus strand of CAWEOR010000004.1, from coordinate 10,667 downwards.
ATTGCGTGACGCGACGGTGCTCGTCGAGGCAGTCTGCAACGGCGTAGCAACGTTGACCTGGCAGAGCGACACGTTCGCGTACGCCGCGGCCTACGACGAGGCGACCAAACGCTATCGCGGCTTGATCGGCGGTGGACAGGCCGACGTCGTGCTCGACAGCTCAGCGGTGGTCGTCAAGCCAGCGGCGGCTCAAGCTCAGCTCGATTCTGCGCCGGGTCCGGGTCCGGGCTCGGCGCCCCACTCCCAGCCCAGGTGGCGGTCCAGAGCCTCGCCCGGATGCCGGTGACCCTAAGCGTTTCTACGGCCGCGCAACTCTGGAGCCGGTGCGTCTTCTGCGCGACATCGGTCAGATCGCCGAGAGCGTCATCGCACACCTGACCCGCCAGGCGGGTCGAAGATCTCAATCACGGTCGAGATTGAGGCAGAGGCCGTAGATGGCTTCCCCGAGGATCTCCGCCGGACGGTCGGCGAGAACGCCCGGACACTGAAGTTCGATACCTCGGAGTTCGAGCCCTAAGTTGGGGCAGGTGAGCGGGCAGGAGTGGAGCGTCCCCTCGCAGCGGAGCGGGCACCCAAGCTGCCGATCCGTGCGGTGTCTCAGACCAGGCGGTAGCCGACGCCGCGCACGTTGACGATCCAGTGTTCGCCCGCGGCGCTGAGCTTGCGGCGTAGGCGACTGGCGTGGCTGTCGAGGGTTCGTGTGGTGCCGGGCGAGCGGTATCCCCACACCGCTTCTAGTAGCTCGCGCTTTCGGAAGACTCGTCGTGGGTCGCCGGCTAGGTGCAGCAGTAGCTCGTACTCCTGGCGGCGCAGCTCCAGGCGGTTGCCTGCGAGGCTGACTGAGTGGGCGGCTGGGTCGATCGTCAACGGGCCGATCTGCAGCGGCACGACTTGCTGGTTGGCGCCGTCGGCGCGGCGTAGTAGCGCGCGGATGCGCGCTCGCAGCTCCAGATAGCGGGCGGGGCGGGCTATGAAGTCATCCGCGCCTGCCTCGAACGCGCGCAGCATGTCGGGCTCGGTCCTGCGTGAGCTGAGAACGATCACCGGGAGGTTCCGTGGCCACGGGGAGGCTCTGTCTGTCGCGGGGAGGCTTCCGGGTCGTGCCCGCGGATAGTTTCCAGCAGGTTGAGTGTGCCCCGTGGCGAGTCGAGTTCCCCGAGCACGAGCAGCCGCGGCGGGTGGGCGCCTGCTGTCATCGCGGCATGGTCGGCGGTGCGGGAAAGCTCCGCCGGATGGCCGTCGGCGGCGAGCTGCTCGACGAGCGCCCGTCCGAAGTCTGCGTCGGCCTCGATGACGAGGATCGGCTCGCGGCCGGTGCTCGTTGCTGGTGTTGCCTGACGGCGGCTGATGCTGGTGGGGCTGGTGGCGATTGTTTGCGTGCTCATGCGGCGAGCGCCCCGATGTCTCTGTGCGCGTTGCCTGGCGCGAACGGGCGCGATGGTTCGAGGGGGAGCGTCCGTATCGGCGTCTGAACGCGCGGGCGAAGTGAGATGGGTTGGTGTAGCCGACGCGCCGCGCCACGTCGCGCACCGGCAGCGAGGTCGACCGCAGAAGCTCGGCGCCGACTTCCATGCGTCGGCGAGAGAGGTCGTGGCGGAAGGTGTCCTCGCCGAACCGCGCGTAGGCACGCTGCATCTGGCGAGGGGAACTGGCGATCGCTCTGGCGATCCGCTCCAGTGTCAATGGCTTGTGGTAGTAGCGCTGCACCGCGGCTCGCGCGAGCACGTATAGGCGGCGGTGTTCGGCGAGGGTGGATGGGCGCGGCTTGGTGGACCTTCGCCTTCTTGCTGCGGGCGGGACTCCATCGAGACCGAAGTGCAGTTTCAGGAGCTGGCGCACCCGCGCGCCGCTGACGTCGAACCGCGCGCCGATCTGCGCCAGCGTCAGGCCCTCGACGGCGCGCAGGCGGAACATCTCAAGCTCGCGCTCTGTCTGGACGTGTCCGCCGTGGCGAGAGAACGGTGTCAGGCCGTGGCGGTGAAGCTCGCAGATCAGCTCGTGCAGCTCGACTCCCCTGCTGAACTCGGGGTGGCGGAGCAGCTCGCCGATGCGGTGCTCGGCGAGCTGCTCGACCTCGTGGATGCCGACCTTGGCCAGGCTGGGGAGGACAGCCTGGCTCAAGGCCAGTTGGTTGACGCGCATGGCCGATCGGGCGCGTCAGAGCGTCAGCAGTTCGTCGAGACGCCGCGCGACCTCTGAGGCGATCGAGCGCCCGCTGCGGCGTTCGATCAGCCCGGCGCCCTCCAGGCGATCGAGCGCGTCGTCGATCTGCAGGCGCTTCTTCTGCTTTGTCGCGCCGAACGCCTCGTAGGTCTGCTGCGCGGTGCGCGGCCCTTCGCCGTCGGCGCTGCGCGCGAGCAGACCTTCAAGGACGGCCTTGTCCCAATGGCGCTCGCTGGCGTCGCCGGGGCTGAGGCCGTCGGTGGGCTGGGTGATCTCGTGAAAGCGCACCGCGGCGTGGGCCGCGACGGCGAGGTCGTTCCAGCGGTGGATGAGCTTGCAGGCGCGCAGACGCCGGAGGCTTTCGCGGACATCGCCGGGGACGCTGAGCGTGCGGGCGATCTCGTCTTCGGCCCACGGCCGCTGCCTGTCGAGATCGAGCATGAGCTCGAGCACGGCCCGGTCGATCGTGGAGTGCTCAGCCAACCCTTCTGGGGTACGGTGTTTGTGCATGGGGAGGTAACAGCTCCTTGTGTCACGGCCCCGGGGCAGTTAGCGCTGTCGCCGGGGCCAAAATGTGCAGTTGTGGACCGACCGTACACACTCTGGTTCGCGTTGTGAGGCGTGTGACACGAAGCTGACACAAAGCGAGTCGAAGATGTAACAGTTGACTTGGCCGGCGCCTACTTCGCGGCCCACTCTGGCGGGGTCGCGCCGGGCTTCCATGCCTTGGTGACGCCGCCACCCTTTTGGCGTAGGAGTTGGGAGTAGTCGTTGAGCTGGGTTTGGAACGCGATCTCGTCGCGGGGGTCCTGGCGTGTTTCATCGAGCTCTGCTCGCCAGACGGCGAGCGCGCCGAGTGTCTCGACCGTTGATTCGTCGGTCCACCATTTCTCTTTGAGCGCTTCGAGCTGTTCGGGGTAGCGGCCGCGCAGGGCGACGATGGCGCCCCACATCTGCTGGCGCCACTCGGCGTCGCCGCCGTAGGGCTCAAGCCAGGGCGGTCGCTCGCCGTTGTTGGCGTCGCCGAGCACGGGGGCTGAGCGCAGCTGGCGTACGTGGCCGTTCTTGACGGCGCGGGCGATTTCGTTTCCGACGAACTGTGCGGCGAGCGTCGAGTGTGGTGTGTCGGCGCCCGCGGCCAGCTCGTGGAGCTGGAGGGCTACGGGGTCGGATAGGACGATTTGGACTCGTTGGCTCATCGTGTTCGCTCCTGTGCTGGTGGATTGACGATCCGGTTGATCGCGCGGACGATCCCCGGTATCCGGCTGGTGCGGCTCGGCGCGAGCTGGCGGTGGAAGTTCGTGCCGTAGTCGCGGTCGGCCAGCTCGGGGTGCGCGAGCGACGGTGTCTGCGCGTGGCTGCGGCGCATGTTCTCGGCGAGCCGCTGGATGCGGTCGGTGTCGTGCCCTTCGACGCCGAGATCCTCGCGCGAGACGAACCAGGCGGTTCCCTGGCGGGCGCGGGACGCCTCGACGTAGGCGGGCTCCTTGCTGGTCTGCCAGCCGCCGGTGACGACCAAGGTGCGGGTGACGGTCGCGCCTTGGGCGCGGTGGATGTGCTGGGCGTAGCCGAGCCGCACGCGAGCGAGGTCCTCGCCGGTGATGGTTCGCCGGCGACCGGTCACGTCGAACTCGATCACTACCTCGCCGGCCGGGGTGATGTCGAGGACTTCGCCGCGGCTGCCGTTCTCGATCCGCTCGACGCCTGGCTCGCGGTGCTGGTCGATCAGCGCCACCCGGTCGCCCTGGCGGATGCCGTAGTGGACGCCGGGCACCGGGACTTCGAGATCGCCAAGTTCGCCGCGCTCTGCACGGAAGTGCTGGGCGCGGGCGTTGAGCCGGCCGATCTCCTGGTTTGAGGCGTCGGAGATCAGCGCGACCTCGCTCGGGTCGAGGGTCTCGGTGAGCGTCGCCCAGTTCTGCGCGGCCTGCTCGACGGCCTCGTCGCGGGTGTCTGCCATGTGCAGTTGCCCGCGTGCGTGGTAGTGCGCCATCGCGCGGTCTGAACGGCCGGCTCGCAGGTCCGCCCAGGCACGCTGTTCGTCGCGGTCCAGGGTGCGGCGGATGTTCGAGAGCTCGGCGCTCGGGGCGATGTCTGAGAGCCGGTCGAACATGCCGCCCGCCCCGATCGAGGGCAACTGCGCGGCATCTCCGATCGCCACGAGCTTTGACCTCGTGTGCTCCACGACTTCGGTGAGCCGGTCGAGGCGGTCGGTGTCGGCCATGCCCGCCTCGTCGAAGTAGATCGTCGTGTGCTGGTCGACGGCGAGCTGGCCGCGCTCGACGCGGGAGACGAGCGCGTCGAGGGTCAGGGTGCGCCCGGCGAGCGCGGGGCTGTCCTGGCCGAGGCGCTGCGCGGTGGACCCGGACACCGCGATCCCCAGCGTGCGGTTGCCGATGTGCTGCTCGGCTCTGGCGGCGGCGTCGATGACGACGCCCTTGCCGGTGCCGGCGGGTCCCACGAGGATCGCGGCGCGCTCGGGGCCGGTGATGACCTCCAGCGCGTGTGCCTGCTCGGCGCTGAGGCGTCCGCTGATCCGCTCGGCGATCTGATCGCCGGCGAGCGCGCGAGCCTGGACGCCAACGTCTCGACCGCCGCCGGCGGCGAGCGCGGTGAACCTGCGCTCGATCGCCTGCTCGCGCGCACGCACGGCGAGCGTCGTCATCAGGCCGCCCTCCAGGGGGAGGACACGGCGTTCGGCGATCATCGCCCGTGAGAGGTCGAGCGCGTCGCCGGGTGAAAGCTCGCCGACGGACTGCTCCAAAAGGACCGCCCGGAACTCGCCTGGCTCGAAGGTCGCGGCGCGCTCGGTCAAGCGCTGCTCGACACGATCCTCAAGCGGACTCTCCGGCGGGGGCTCGACGGTGGCGCCGAGCAGCCGGCCGGGCTTCTCGCCGGCGAAGTCAAAGCGCGCTGCGGTGTCGTTCCAGGCTTGCTGCAGGTCGGCGCGGGTGATGAGCACCTTTGCTTTGCGGTTCTCCAGCTTGAGCTGGCGCAGCTCGCCGCGCTCGGGTGCGCGGCCCCACTTCGCGCGGAAGCGCTCGGTGGCCTGGGCGACCTCGCGGCTGCGGGAGGAGAAAGCGTCCAGCAGGCCGCGCGGTACGCCGGCTATCTCGAAGTAGCGGCCGTGTTTGCCGGTGCCCCGCTCGATCGCATAGCCCCGCTGCTGGAGTTGGTGCGCGAGCGAGGAGCGATAGTAGGCGCCAAGCTCGCGCGCCGAGCGGAAGATCGGCCGGGAGGCGACAGCGACGATCTTCCCGTCATCGCGGACGGCGCTCGTGATGACGACATGGCTGTGGAGCTGCGGGTCGGGCGCGTCTGTCTCGAGGACGCCGCGGGCGGTGGTGTGCCGGTACTCGGCGGCCACGACGTCACGCGCCGGCTCCTCGAACACCTGCCCGTGGGAGCGCCGGCGCACGGTCGGCACGGTGTCGGTCAGGTGCGCGATCGTCTCGCTGACCGCGGCGGCGTGGGCGGCTTCGATCTCGCGGCGCTGGGACTCATCGGCGAGCGCCCACACAGCGGACACCGACTTGGGGGCGCTGAAGGTCAGGTCGATCCCGCCGCCCCGAGCGCCGTTGGAGCCGGCATCGCGCAGCCACCGTCCTGACCTGGGATGTTTGCCTTCCATCAGCGAGACGAAGTCCCGGCCTTCGACGGTGGAGCCCTCGATGCCCAGGCGCGCGAGCGTGTCCGGCGAGGCGAGCCACTGGCCGGGCGCCTGGGTGGGCTCCCCGTCGGGGGAGAGGTAGTAGTCGCCGCGCTCTGGCTCGACGGTCTTTGACTCCAGGTAGCGCGCGTACCCGCCGCCCTTGGCGGCGCCGATGCTGGCTGCGGTCATCACAACGGGTACAGACCCCAACTGCCCCAGACCGGCCAACGAATTTGCACAGCGCGGACACAGCGCTCGCACAGTGGTGCATCTAGTCTGTCCGGGCTTGGCGGTGTGTCCAGGCTTGGCGGTGTGCGCCGGCCGCGGAAGCTTCGTGAGCGTCAGCGAACGGGCGAGCGGGCAGCCCGAAGGGCTGCAAGGCCGGCAGGCACGACGCCAGGGTCGGGGGAGAGCCGACCGCAGGGAGGCTCGGTTACAGCCGGCGAAGCCGGCGTGCGCTATCTGGTCGTTGCTGGTCGGCCGCGCCGTCGGCTGTCGCCGGCGCGGTGATCTGAGGGGTGATCAGACCGGCTGAGCGAGCTTACGATTCAGGCTGCGGCGAGGATGGGTTCGAGTGCGTCGGCTCCGAGGTGCTCCGGCGGCAGCGTGAGCGTTAGCCGCCCGTCGCGTTCGAGGATGTGACGGACGTTCAGCAGCGTCAACCCGATAACCGCGCCGCTCTCGTCATAGTGGATCGCGTGCCCATCGGGCGTCTCCAGGCCGCGTGCTGCAGGACGGGGCTCACCGACGTTGAGGTAGAGCACGTCGCCGCGCTCGTCGTAATGGTGATGGTCGAACGGGATGCCGGCGATCGTGATGGTCATGATTTCCAGCCGCGCGGCGGGTTTTCTTGGACCAGTGCGGTCACGACCCACGCAGGCTCGTCATTGAAGTCTACGACCACCCGCAGCCACCTTCGGGGATCGACGTGTCGCCGATAGAAGTGCTCGCGGCCCGGGATAGCATCGTCAACGCGGTAATCGGGATGCGCGACGGTGCCGAGAATCAGTTCGTGCTCGTCTACGAGCTCCGGCCGACCGAGGGACAGGTGCAGACGGGTGCCGGCGTCGAAGACGACAAGGCGTCCGTCGGGATCAGTCGTGCTTGGATCGTTCTCGGCCATCCAGACAAGCTACGAGCAGCGCCAGACACGGTCGTCCCGAAGTCGCGAGCGCTCAGGGGAGCTTCGCCTTGTCGAGCATCTCGATGAGGGCTGGGCGGCGGCGGTGCTGCTCGCGCAGGTCGAGGAGCTGGTCTGAGAACCAGTGGTCCTGTTCAGAGGCGCTCGCGGCTCGGCGTGCGCGCTTCAGAATCGCGATCGCCCGCGCGTATGCGCGGCGGCCTGTCTGGAGCAGCTCTTCCCCGGCGACGAGCATGTACAGGGAGAGCGCCTCGTCAGGGTGCGTGGGCTCGCGTGCTTGGGCGAGGCGGGCACGGCGATCGCCGCCTGGGTCCCAGGTCGGGTCCTCGGTCGCGATCGCCCAAGCGGTCTCAACGTCGCCCTCCTGAAGGAGCGCGTCGACGTAGCTGCCGCGGTCGCGCTCGCGCAGCGCCCGTCTGGCGGCGTCACGCTCGAGCCCCCAGGCATCGAGCGCCTCCGCGGCTCGCCGCAGCGTCGAGTAGGTGCTTGCCGACGGTGCGCGCTCGTGCTGCTGGCGACGCAGCGCTAGCGCTTCGATCGGCGCGCCGCCGCGCTCGTGCACGCCGCAAGCGACGTCGTAGAGCTTGTCGACCTGCCAGCCGCTGGTCTCGGCGATGCCGCGCAGCGCAAACGCGAGCACATCGTTCTCGCGCTCAAGCTCTGCCATCGCTTCGCACACGGCGATGAACTGGTGCGGAGCGCTGAGGTCTCCGCCGAGCAGCGCGACGACGGCCTCGGTGTCGCCGTCGAGTACGGCGAGCCGCTCGCGTGCCCTCCGCACCGCGAACAGCTTGCTGCCGTCGGTGTGGCGCTGTTCGATCGCTTGCCTGTAGGCGGCGAGGCCGTTCTCGCCGAGCGCCGCGCGGTAACGGACGGGATCGATCTCGAAGAAGTCCTGGTCGTCGCAGCTGAAGCGCACCATCCACTCGGCGAGCGTCAGCGGGTCGGCGACCCGCGCGGCGCATACCTGTGCGTGCAGGTCGAGCAGCTCGCGGGCGAGATCGCCGATTGTGCCGTTCGAGTCATCCGCGTGCATGATCACCTTCACGACGTGCCCGACTGACCGCTCTATCAGGGCGAGCAGCTCAGCCGAGGGCGACGTCTGTGCGGCGAGATGCAGCTCCTCGAGGACCGGCTGCGCCGCGCGTGCCCACGCTGAGCTCTCGTGGTAGTCGAGGAACCGGCGGGTGCGCAGCCCACGGTCGACCTCGCGGCGCAGCTCGCCGAAATCCCCCTCGCTACGGGCTGCCGCGAGCAGGACGTGGCGTTCCACATCCGGATGGCGATCAACGGCGGAGCGCAAAATCTCGCGCAGCTCCTCAGCCGATAGATCGCACACGACCTCCTTGACGTCCTTGGACTCACGGCGAGCTCTTGTGGGCACCGCGCAATCGTGCCATCTGGGCCGGCGTGGCGCTGCGTCGTGGTGAAGCTACGATCGCGCGGTGAGCGCGTCGCCTGAGAGGCCCGAGATCGTGGTCGTCTCACCGCTGAAGGAGTGGACATGCTCTGCGTGCGGAGACACCGATGCCGGCTGGCTGACGATGGATGACGGCGGCCCGCTATGCCTTTCCTGCGCGGACCTCGCGCACCTCACATTTCTTGGCGCCGGAGATGCGGCGTTGACCCGCAGGGCACGCAAGCAAAGCCGGCTCTCCGCCGTCGTCGTGCGTTTCAGTCGTGCGCGCAGGCGCTACGAGCGCCAGGGCGTGCTAGTCGAGGAGCCGGCACTCGAACAGGCCGAAGCGGAATGCCTCGCCGACGAGGACGCCCGCTTGCGGCGTCGTCAGCGAGAACGCGAGCGGCGCGCCGTCGAGGACGCGGACTTCGAGCGTGCTCTCGCGAACGAGATCGGCAGGCTGTTCCCGGCCTGCCCCCCTGAGTGCGTGAAGGAGATCGCCTCACACACCAGCAGGCGCGGCAGTGGTCGCGTCGGCCGGACCGCCTCCGCGCGGGCGCTCGACCCAACTGCGATCGCGCTCGCAGTGGCTGCGGCCGCGCGTCATCGCGAAAGCGACTATGACGACCTGCTGATGGCCGGCGTCGACCGATCGGAGGCGCGCGAACGTGTGCGCGCAACAGTGAGCAGCGTGCTCGAAGCATGGCGCACGCCGCCGGGCTGACGCGCTCTGACGACGTCCGTTCTGCGCAATTCCGTGGCCGGTTCGAGGAGGTTGGGGTCTATACCCGCGATGGCTCCAATATCGCCACATGCGGCAGCTGCTGCTGCCGCCAAAAAACGGGGCGCGCCGATCCTCGCGCTGAGCGTCGAGCAGGCGTGCGAAGCGCTGGGCGTGTCCTGGGACACCTGGCGCGCGCATATCGAGCCCGACATGCGGCTTGTCCTGCTTGGGCGGCGCAAGCTGATACCCGTCAGCGAGTTGCAGGCTTGGCTCGACCGGCACGCGGAAGGCGTCGGAGTGGGGAAGTAGGATGCGCCTGTCTTACAAAGCGCCCCAGCACCGTTGGCGCGGCCGGGGGCATGGCAGAGGAGGTTCAGCTCCCATGCAATCGGCACGGTACACCGCCGCATCGTCTGGAAGTGATTTCTGATGGCCACCGGAGTGCGTCAACGCCACGGCCTCAACTGCAACCGTAAGGGGCGCTGCGACTGCCCGTGGGAGGCGTCGGTCTACAGCAAGCGCGATGCGAAGAAGATCCGCAAGACGTTCCCAACGAAAGCGGCAGCGGTCGCGTGGCGTGATGACAGCCGCTCCGCGGTGCGCAAGGGCTCTATGTCTGCTCCGACGGCGATCACGATCACCGAGGCGGCCGATGCGTGGCTTGCCAGAGCCCGTGCCGGCACCAGCCTGACGCACTCAGGAGATCCGTACAAGCCGAGCGCGCTGCGGGCCTACGCGGACGCGTTGCGGCTGCGCGTGAAGCCCGCGGTCGGCTCGATGCGGCTGTCCGAGGTCCGCGCGATCGACCTGAAGCGGCGGCTTGTCAACCCCCTGATCGCGGAAGGTCGCAGTGCGTCGAATGTCGGCGTCACGCTGTTGCCGCTCAGGGCGATCTACCGGGAGGCGATCGAGGAAGGTGTCGTGGTCGTCAACCCTACGTCGGGCCTCAAGCTGCCGCGGGTGCGCAGCCGTCGTGACCGGATCGCCACGCCGGCCGAGTGCGCCAAGCTGCTTGCGGAGCTGTCGGCGGCTGACCGGCGCGTGTGGGCGACCGCGATGTACGCGGGTTTGCGGCGCGGCGAGTTGATGGCGTTGCACGTCGAGGACGTGGACCTGCCCGGCGGCGTGATCCGGGTATGTCGTGGGTGGGACGCTGAGGTGGGGGAGATCGCCACGAAGTCGGGGAAGGACCGCAAGGTGCCGATCGCGGGCGCTCTGCGCTCCTACTTGGCTGAACACGTGCTCGCGCTCGGCTGGCGTGAGGGTCTGCTGTTCGGGGCCGCGCCGGCCGTCCCGTTCTGTGACCGGACGCTGACCGAACGCGCAGACCGGGCGTGGGAGGGCGCCGGGCTGAACAGGATCACGTTGCACGAGTGTCGGCACACCTACGCCTCGCTGATGATCGCCGCCGGCGTCAACGCGAAGGCGCTCAGCGAGTACATGGGGCACTCGAAAATCGCGGTCACGATGGATCTGTACGGCCACCTGATGCCCGGCAACGAGAGCGAGGCGGCGGGTCTGCTCGACGCGTACTTGGCGGCGCAGCAGGGCCAGGCGGCGATGGCCTGAAACGCGCAGCGAGCGGCGC